>NZ_AP024094.1:1200000-2400000 GCF_015140455.1 Jeongeupia sp. HS-3
AGCGCTGCGCGCCCTCCCGCAAGCTCGCGGCATCGGTGGCCTCCAGCGCCTTGTACACCGCATCAACCCGGGTCACCGGCAGCCCGCCGGCGTCGTTGGTCAGTAGGTACAGACACAGCAGTTCGGGCACATCCAGCTCGGCCCGCGCCTCGCGCAATGCAATCCGCTTGGCCACCTGCAATTCGTCATCGCCTATCGGTTTGGCACGCAGGCTCGCAAGCTCGCCACGCGCCAGCTCAACCGCTTCGTCCTCATACTTTGGATCGACGTCGAAACCAACCACCAACTGGGCCAACTGCGCCGAACTGGGCAGCAACTGATAGCCGGTGGCCGGCGAATAACTGACGCCGCTGCCATCGCGCAAACGCAGCCGCAAGCGTTCATCAAGCACCGTCCGCAATAATCGAGCCTGCGCCACCGTCTGCGGTGACCACGCCTGACGGGTATTGAATTCGATCCGCACATAGCTGCTGCGTCGCGTGGTATCGGTCACCTGCACCGAACCACCGGCAACGGCCTTGATCGGCGCAATCACCGTCGGGGCGATGTCATCGCGCCTGGGCAAGTTGGCCAGCCACGTTTCCAGCAAGGGCTTGACCACGGCCGGATCGAAATCGCCGACCAGACCAAGCGTAAACCGTGATGGATCGCCATAAAGCTGGCGCACGACCATTTCGATTTCACTACCGTCGAAATCGTCAAACCAGCGCGGATTGGCGCCTTGCATCCGGTAATCGTCGGGAAATGCGGCCACGCGCATGTCCTGCCACATCAACCTGGCCACGCTGTTGAGCGGCGTATCGGCCTTGATCAACGTCTCGCGACCGCTGATACCCAAACGGTCGTAATCAAAGTCCCGATAAAACCGGTGGTGCAGCTCGGCCAGCGCCGTTTTCAGCCCGGCGGCTGGCGCATTGCCGTAAAAACCGAACCATTCCGATTCGACCGAACTCATCATGGTCACGCCATCGGCAAGGCGAATCCGCGCCACCTCCGACTGCGGCAGCCGCGCCACCGTGCTCCGCGCAATGGCTGTGGGCATGGTCAACGCCGCCGCATACTGCGCTTCACCGAACTGGAATTGCCCACCCATCGCGCCAAAACGGAAATACACCAGCCCCTTGCCATCGGAAATGGGTCGCAGCAACACCTTGATGCCGTTGGACAAGACCAGCGTTTCCACCTCGCCTGCGCGCTGATCGCTGCGGATCGACCCCGGCTCGGCCTTGGGCGCCGGAAACGCCAGCATGGCGTAATCAGCGAATGCCGCCGGTTGCGGCCCGGGTTTGAAGTCGGCGTACCAACTCAGCACCGCTGCTCGATCAGGGAATTGCTTGACGTGCTTTTGCTGGAAAGCCAGTTGCAGATAGCGTGGCCGCCCGAGCGCAGCACCGAGCAGACGGGAAAGATCCTGCGCCTTGACCGGTTCGATCGCCTTGCGCACGGCCGGCATTTCGGTGCGGCTGTTGCTCCACGGATGCTGGCCCTGCGCCGCCTGCACCAGTAGCTCGGCCTCGGCTTTGGCACGGTCACGATCATTGGCATGCCATTGCACCACCGAACCCAGATATTCGCGCTTGAGTTGCGCCAGCGTTGCATCGTCGAACGGCTGGGCAACGAACGCGGCCAGCTGGCCTTCCAGGTTCAGCACTTGCTCGCGCGTCGCCAGCTTGTCGTTGTGCTTGTTCAACTCCGGACCGAGCTGAAAGCCGAAGTTCAAGATGGGCTGGCCATCGTCACGCCAACGCCAGTCGATTTGATAATTTACCCCGCGCTGCGCCAGACGCTGCTTGAGCGCGTACTTCAGAAACGAGGCGACATACGCAAGACGAACCCCGTCCGCAGTGGCGAAATTCGGGTGTGGAAATGAAATTCCCAAGTTCGCCCAATCGTTCATGCCATCGTTCACCGGCGTCACCGCATAGGCCAAATCCTTCGATGCCGGCTGCAGTGGGCGCAACTGGCCGACACGAGCACCTCTGGCCTCGGCCGGCAAAGCGGAAAAACGCTCACGCAGCGCTGATTCAACCTGCCTGGTATCAACGTCACCGGTGACGATCACCGTCATTCGGCTCGGCACATACAGGCGCCGATACAGCGCCTGTAAATCAGCGGCCGACATCTGCTGCACCGAATCCGCCGTGCCGTACGACCAACTGCCGCCGCCCGTACCATGCTGGTACAAATGGCGCTCCTGCTCCCAGAAATTGACCCAGGGATTGTTGTGCCGGCCGCGCAGCTCTTCGGCCACCACTTTGCGCTCCGCAGTCACGACGGCGGGATCAAAACGAATGCCCGCCGCCATGCCGGCCAGAACCTTGAGGCCCGCAGTGACGCCAGCGGCATCGCCGTGCGGCAGCGCCAGCTGATAGGTCGTCGCAGCCGGCAAAGTCCAGCCGTTCAGGTGCTCGCCAAAGCGAAACCCTTGCGTGCGCAAATAGGGAATCAGCGTGCCGTTCGGATACGCCTCGGTATCGCGAAATGCCAGATGCTCGATCAGGTGCATGCCACCTTCAAGCCTAGCGTCCTGAACGTCGACCTCGCCAGCGTTGACGATCAGGCGAAATTCGATCTCACCCACCGGCCGATCAGTGTGCCGGATCGCATATTTGAGGCCGTTATCCAGCGCACCCACCCGGTCACCCGAGTCGGCCAGCACCGAACCGGCGCAACACATGGACACCGCCACCCAAAACAGCCGCCACAAACCCGGTTGCCTACGCATATCCGCACACACCCTGTCATATAAATGACAAATTGTACGGCAACAACCAAGCAAAATAATTGCGACGCGATTACCAAATCAATGACATATCGCAAGCATCCGTCTTATTTCTGGATCACGATCTTCGGGAATTTGGCCGAAAAATCCTGCGCCTTGTCGGCGATCTTGATCGCCACCTTGCGGGCGATCGCCTTGTAGAGCTCAGCGATTTTCCCCTCAGGATCGGCAGCAACGCTGGGCTTACCGGCATCGACACCAAGACGGATCGACAGATCCAGCGGCAACTTGCCCAGCAGATCGACACCGTAATCCTCACCCATGCGCGCACCGCCGCCCTCGCCGAAGATCGGCTCGATGTGCCCGCAGTTCGAGCACACATGCGTACTCATGTTTTCGACGATGCCAAGAATCGGCACACCGACCTTCTCGAACATCTTCAGCCCCTTGCGCGCGTCGAGCAGCGCGATGTCCTGCGGCGTGGTGACGATCACCGCGCCGGTCAGCGGCACCTTCTGGCTCAGCGTCAGCTGGATATCACCGGTACCCGGTGGCAGGTCGATGATCAGATAATCGACATCGTCCCACAGCGTGTCGTTCAGCAACTGCTGCAAGGCCTGGGTCACCATCGGCCCGCGCCAGACCATCGGCTGCTCGGGGTCGATGAGAAAGCCGATCGACATCGTCTGCACGCCATAGGCGACAATCGGCTCAATGTGCTTGTTGTCTGGCGACTGCGGCTTGGCGTCGGCGACGCCCATCATCAAGGGTTGCGACGGCCCGTAGATGTCTGCATCCAGCAAACCGACACGCGCGCCTTCCGCCGACAAGGCCAGCGCCAGATTGACCGCGGTCGTCGACTTGCCGACGCCGCCCTTGCCGCTGGCCACGGCAATGACGTTTTTTACGTTCTGAAGCAAAGGCACGCCGCGCTGAACCGAGTGCGCAATGATCTGGCTCGATACCGCCACGGTCACCGCGTTCACACCTTCAAGCGCCTTGAGCGCTGCTTCAAACTGGGCACGTACCAAACCAAACTGGCTGGCTGCTGGATAGCCGAGGACGATGTCCGCGTAAACGTGGCCATCCACAAGCGCAAGGCGCTTGACGCTCTTGCTCGACGCGTAGGTCTTGCCGGTACTGGGGTCAACGAGCGCGGCAATCGCCGCCTGCAGGAAGTCGGGTTGGGACATGGGCGGGGTTCCTTCACGCACAGCGCCAAAAAGGCGGGAGATAAACGACATGGTGGCCGGCCGCAAGGGCCATGGTTGACTGGATTAGTCGGCTATTTTCGCGGATTGACCGCATAAAAACAAACACCCCGCACAATGCGGGGTGTCCATGGACGCGATCAGCACCGGGACTCAGTACGGGTTGCCCAGCATCACGTAGAAGCGGGCCTTCTTGTTGTCGCCGTATGCGGCGGCGACGTAGAACGGGCCAAGATAGGTATCCATGCCGACAAAAGCCGTCACCGACGTATGTAGATCATTATCATCTTTGTTGACCGCGTCGAACAATTGCCCCAATTCAAGCGCCCCGCCGATATAGATGCCGCTATCCGGAACCAGAAAAGACAAGGGATGGTACAAAGCGATGCGCCCATAAGCCAACCTATCGCCGATGATTTCCTGATAACCATAACTGGAAAGATTCATGAATCCCCCCAGCCATTGAATATCGTTCAACGCATCGTCACCGCCGCCTTCCTGCGTCACGGCGTGCAGTTTGACATGGCCACCAAACCCGCCCAACTTGAAACCTTTGACCAAGGTCGCACTGGCTTGGCTATAAGGTTCGAAATCGCCCGATTCGGTACTACCGCCAAAAGACTGGTACAACGAGGCATTAAAGTACGCGCCCTCGGTCGGGAAATTCAGACTGTCGAGCTGATCGTAATAGATGCGTAAACGCGCACCCCAATCTTTTTGGTTGTAGTTTTCCAGCGTATTGTTGCCTTCCTCATCAGGAATAAACCCGATATCACGCGAAGCGCGATACTGGTTATACGCCAGGCCAAAACGAATCTCGCCATATTTACCATAGCCCGAGCCGAGATCCAGCCCCGCCTTCTCCCGGCGATACTTGAACTGGGCAGCCTTGCTGCCGTCAAGCCAGACATCGACAGGCTGATTTTCGACACTGAAATAAGGTGAAATAAATGCGTAGCCATCCAGTTGCAAGGGCTGATAGAACTCGGTCACAAATTGGGTGTGGTCGCCAAGGCGTAGCAGCGTGGACCATTCACCACCCAGGCTGTTGATCCAGGTACGACGGTAGCGTGCAGCCAAGCTGTAGCGATTATCGGTATCGAAGTCGGTACTCAGTGCCAGACCCAGATTCAGATAATTTGGCCCCCAGCTTTTTTCTACCGGCGTTAGCCGGAACAGTTGGCCGTTCGGGGTATCGATCAGCTCGTAATCAAGCTGCGAAAAATCGCCGCGGGCATAGGTCTTGGTCAAACGTTCGCTGAACGCGGCGTTATCCAGCGGCTTGCCCGGGCTAATATCAAGTGCGCCCTTCAATACGTCCGGATTCACATAGTCGAGCTGAGCGACTTGCACTTCGTTGATCGGTTTTGCCGCCAACTGCCTGGATTGCCGCGCCACCAGCCAATTCCGGTAATCAGTTGCCGGCAACGCATAACGCTCCAGCTCGGCCAAATGCAGTTTCGCCGCGGCTTCACCGCGCTCAATCAGTTGCTTGGTCTTGGTGAAATCCGAGCTACCGAGTTTATCGAGCTGCGGCGCAATCAAGATATCGCTGCCCGACTTCAAGCTGGCAATCTGCGGTCGCTGGTTCTGTAAAATCATCAGCCGGGTGTATTGATCGGCCACCGAAAACAGACTGTCGATTTCACTGCTTTTGAGCGGCGGCGACGCCACATCGATGGCAATGACAACGTCGGCGCACAGCTTGCGTGCCACGTCGATACCCATATTGCGGGAGAGCCCGCCATCGACCAGCGTATGCCCTTCCAGCGGCACCGGCGGAAACACCCCCGGCACGGCCATGCTGGCGCGCATGGCGCTGACGATATCGCCGTCGCCGAGCACAACCATCTCGCCGGTCTCAAGATCGGTCGCAATCGCCCGGTACGGCGTCGCCAACTGGTCAAAATGCGCGACCGTGCCGCCGTAAGTCAGTTCGCGCAGAAAATACTCGACCTTCTGGGTGCTGATCGCCGAACGGGGAAACGCAATCGTGCCATTGTCGCGCACCCCGAGTTCGATCGGCACCTGGCTGACCCGATCAAGTTCCTTTTGCCGAAACGACGACATCTGCCGCGGCAGACTGCTACTCAATAGGTCGTCCCAGTTGGCCTTCTCGCTCTGCTCGGCCAGCTCCTCGGGCGTGCGCCCTGCCGCATAGCCGCCAGCGACCAGCGCGCCGATGCTGGTGCCCACGATGCAATCGATCGGCACCCGTGCCTCTTCGAGCACCTTGAGGACGCCGATATGCGCCAGACCACGCGCACCGCCGCCGCCCAACACCAAGCCAATCCGAGGACGCGCCGGCTCGGCAGCGCCCGATGCAGCCATGACAACGCCGATGACACCATTTGCCACGATGAACCAAAAACGCCGCATTCAATCCCTGCTAAATTGCTTGTATCGTCAACATTATACGAGCTCGACATGCAACTCATTGCCCATCGCGGCTTGGCGCGCACCGTACCGGAAAACACCCTCGCCGCATTCGCGGCTGCATTATCCAGCGGCTTTGACGGTTTGGAAACCGACGTTCGCCTTTGCGCGGATGGTGAAGCCATATTATTTCACGACCGCGTCACCGCCAATGGCACCCCAGTCGCGCTGCTAAGCCGCAAAATGCTCTCACAGCAAGTCGGCTATCTGGTGCCGACCCTGGCAGAAGCCCTCGACACCTTTCCCGATGCCCACTGGAACCTCGAAATCAAATCCGGGGATGCCGTGCAAGCCGCGTTTGAAATCATCTCTGCCTCGCGCCGACCGCAGCGCTTGCTGCTCTCGTCGTTTCGGCACGATATCGTCGTTGCCGCGGCTGAGCTGCTGCGTATCGAATGTGCATTGCTGATCGCGCATCGCCCAAGCACGCTCGGCGAGCTGGTGCATACCGCCTTGCCGCACGAACGCCTGAGAAGCATCGTCTGGGATTTTGAGATCATTGACGCACCCTTAATCGAACAAGCCGCCAACCTCGGCTTTCGCAGCCACGTGTATGGCGCTCAAACACTATACGAGCACGCCTTCTGCCGGGATTGCCAAGTGCATGCGGTCATTACCGACTACCCGGAGTTCGTTGGCCTGACCCCCGCGCCGGCACTGCAATAAATGAATGACGTCAAGCGCAATCAGGCATTGCGCGCAAAACCGGCATGCGTCACCATGCCGCCGCCATAACTGCAGATTGCCCCCCATGCTATTGATCGAATTTGCCGTCGTCCTTGCCGCCATCCTGATTGGTGCACGCCTTGGCGGCATCGGCCTCGGCGTGATGGGCGGGCTCGGGCTCGCCGTCCTGACCTTTGTTTTCGGGCTTAAACCGGCAACAGCTCCGATCGACGTCATGTTGATGATTGTCGCCGTCATCACTGCAGCTGGTTGCCTGCAGGCGGCGGGAGGGATGGATTTCCTCGTCCACGTAGCCGAAAAGCTGTTGCGCCGTCACCCCAAGCGCATCACCTGGTTTGCCCCGCTGATCACTTATACCTTTACCGTATTCGCCGGCACCGGCCATGTCGCCTACTCGGTGCTGCCGGTCATTGCCGAGGTCGCGCGCGAATCTGGCATTCGCCCGGAACGGCCGCTCTCCATCAGTGTTATTTCCTCACAAGCCGGCATTACCGCAAACCCGATTTCTGCCGCAACAGTGGCACTGCTGTCGCTGCTATCCCCGGAGGGCGTGGGTTTGCCGGACATCCTGATGATCGCGATTCCGGCAACATTGTTTGGCACGCTCGCCGGCGCCTTCGTGGCAAGCCGCTTGGGCGTTGAACTGGATCAGGATCCGATTTACCAAGCCAAGCTTGCCGCCGGAGATCTGCCATCAAATACCGGGGCGGAACAAGCCGTGCTGCCGCGATCCGCCAGATGGTCAGTCTGGATCTTTCTGGCCGCAGCGTTCTCCGTCGTCATGCTTGGTTCGTTTCCGGCACTACGCCCATCCTGGGGGGCTGGCGATCAACTCGTTCGTCTCGATATGGCCCAAGCCATCCAGATCGTCATGCTTTCGGCATCCGCGCTGATACTGCTGATCAGCAAGGTCGACCCGGATCAGGTCGTACGCGGTAGCGTTTTTCGCGCAGGTGCAGCCGCGGTGATCGGCATCTTCGGTATCGCCTGGATGGGCGACACCTTCATTCAGGGCAACATCGCTTTCTTCTCGAGCAATATTCAAGCCGCCGTCAGCGCGGCGCCATGGTTATTTGCGATCGCCCTGTTCGGCATGTCGATCCTGCTTTATTCACAGGCCGCCACAATCCGGGCACTGCTCCCTTTGGGCATCGCACTCGGCATTCCCGCGCCGGCGTTGATCGCGATGTTTCCCAGTGTAAACGGCTACTTTTTCATTCCGAATTACCCCACGGTCATCGCCGCGATCAATTTCGATCAGACAGGGACAACCCGAATCGGGCGCTGGCTACTCAACCACAGCTTCATGCTGCCCGGGCTGACGTGCTCCTTTATCAGCGTCACCAGCGGCTTCGCGCTCATTCAGCTCTTGATGTGAGTACGCAGTTGCCATTTCGGTTTCGTAAAAAAATCACGCACCAGGGAGTAAATCGGGCATGGCTGCAAGGTGGCCCGAACCGGATGATTCATGGGATAGATGCTGACGACTGCAACCTTCATCCGGCCTCACCCAAGGATCAGCGAAGGGCTCAAGAGCGCACTCAGTCGGGCATCGCTACCGAGGCTCGTCATGTACCCGAATACATCTCCTTTATCTCGCACCGGTTGGTCGCACGCAGGTCACGCCGTATTGCCGATGCGTACGACCACGCCGGCAAAAGATCACGCCGATGAACGCGGCTTCGAGGATAGGCTGCAACATAGCCATCAATCCGCCGACAAGGGCCGCGCCCCGGAGGCGGAAAACAATCAGCGGGATCGCACCGACTGGGCCGACCGCTTGATTTTCATGCTGATGCATAGTGCTGCCAGGCAACGCAGCGAAGACTACACGCCGCGCCGTAACCATCAGCAACTGCATGAAACATACCATCAGCAGCCAGCCCTTGGAAAATGCATTCAGCTCGCCAAGGCCTGATGCTAGAGCATGCAGCGATAACGGCGAATCGGGCCGATCCTGCTTTCAAAGAAATCGCCTGTCGGTCGCCAATCGGGCGTCAACGGTGCCGTAGCAAGCATATCGACGTGATGCCAACCGAGTACGCGAGCCTCGTCCAGCAACACATCAAGTAACCGCCAAGCGGCAGCAATCCCGCTACTCGAGAGATTCAGCCACAAGGTTCCGCCAGCCTGCAGCCCGCCGCGCCCCTGACAATGCCCCTCTTCCTGCCATAAAGTGAACAGCCGGCCCACGGCTTCAGCATCTATCGCAGGGCTTTTCGGCCCGGCAATTGCATATTCCTCGAGGGATTCGGACAGCAGGCGTGACGCTGCAGGATAAACGCACCAATCCGGCGTGTCGGCAACGATATCGACGTCGACGCCCGGCTTGAGCATCGCAAACAATTCGACGATATCCGTATTGCGCATACGAATGCAGCCATGTGACGCAGGAAGCCCCATAGGCTCGTCATCCGGCGTGCCATGAATATAGATATACCTTGCCATGGTATCGACTTGGCCAAACCGATTGAAGCCGGGCACTTTTCCGGACAGCCAGATGATGCGGGACAAAATCCAGTCGCGCCCCGGCTGGGCCGCAGCGAGAGCCGGCGAATAAACCTCCCCGGTCCAACGCCGCCCTCTGAGTACGGCATTCAAAGGCAAAGTCGTGCCGATCATTGCCCTGATGGCGTGGCGGCCACGCGGCGTCTGAAAGCTCCCGAACAACTCTCCCGCACCACGTGCCGCAGTCGAAACCGGGTAGCAATGCAATAGCACCCCGGCAGCATCGTACACACGCAAAATTTGCGAAGCGATATCGATCTGGACATTCATCGGTTGATCGTCCCATGAGACAGAAAGCAAAACAAACTGAAATCGGTGACTTGCCTTATCAGCGCAATTGATCCGGCGCTCTGCTGCGCAGCGGCCCTTCTGTCGCGCCGGCGTCTTTTGCGCGCATAAAGCCAAAAGCAAAACCCCCCTGCAGCATTCTGCAGGGGGGTTTTCTATGGGGAGTCTGGCGATGACCTACTTTCACACGGGAACCCGCACTATCATCGGCGCTGAGTCGTTTCACGGTCCTGTTCGGGATGGGAAGGCGTGGGACCAACTCGCTATGGTCGCCAGACGTAACTGGTGGAGTTACGACTGTATTAGTCATATCTCTGAATTCGATAGAAGAAGTAATGACTCGGGTTTGATATTTACGAGCCTGTCGCATCATACCCGAACCACGCGGTTCAGGTTATAGGATCAAGCCGCACGGGCAATTAGTATCGGTTAGCTTAACGCATTACTGCGCTTCCACACCCGACCTATCAACGTGGTGGTCTTCCACGACCCTTTAGAAGGCTCAAGGCCTTAGGGAAATCTCATCTCGAGGCTAGTTTCGCGCTTAGATGCTTTCAGCGCTTATCTATTCCGCATTTAGCTACCCGGCGATACCACTGGCGTGATAACCGGTACACCAGAGATGCGTCCACTCCGGTCCTCTCGTACTAGGAGCAGCCCCCCTCAAATTTCCAACGCCCACTGCAGATAGGGACCAAACTGTCTCACGACGTTTTGAACCCAGCTCACGTACCACTTTAAATGGCGAACAGCCATACCCTTGGGACCGGCTACAGCCCCAGGATGTGATGAGCCGACATCGAGGTGCCAAACTCCGCCGTCGATGTGAACTCTTGGGCGGAATCAGCCTGTTATCCCCGGAGTACCTTTTATCCGTTGAGCGATGGCCCTTCCATACAGAACCACCGGATCACTATGTCCTGCTTTCGCACCTGCTCGACGTGTCAGTCTCGCAGTCAAGCTACCTTGTGCCATTACACTATCAGTACGATGTCCGACCGTACCTAGGTAACCTTCGAGCTCCTCCGTTACACTTTGGGAGGAGACCGCCCCAGTCAAACTGCCTACCATGCACGGTCCCCGATCCGGATAACGGACCAAGGTTAGAACCTCAAAGGGGTCAGGGTGGTATTTCAAGGACGGCTCCACAGAAACTAGCGTCTCTGCTTCAAAGCCTCCCACCTATCCTACACAAACCACTTCAAAGTCCAATGCAAAGCTACAGTAAAGGTTCACGGGGTCTTTCCGTCTAGCAGCGGGGAGATTGCATCTTCACAAACACTTCAACTTCGCTGAGTCTCAGGAGGAGACAGTGTGGCCATCGTTACGCCATTCGTGCGGGTCGGAACTTACCCGACAAGGAATTTCGCTACCTTAGGACCGTTATAGTTACGGCCGCCGTTTACCGGGGCTTCGATCAAGAGCTTGCACCCCATCAATTAACCTTCCGGCACCGGGCAGGCGTCACACCCTATACGTCCACTTTCGTGTTAGCAGAGTGCTGTGTTTTTGATAAACAGTCGCAGCCACCTTTTCACTGCAACCTCTTCACGCTCCACGAGCAAGTCGCTTCACGCTACAGAGGCACACCTTCTCCCGAAGTTACGGTGTCAATTTGCCGAGTTCCTTCTCCTGAGTTCTCTCAAGCACCTTAGAATTCTCATCCTGCCCACCAGTGTCGGTTTGCGGTACGGTCAATTCTGAGCTGAAGCTTAGTGGCTTTTCCTGGAAGCATAGGATCAATCACTTCAGTGCCAATGGCACCTCGTCATCACGCCTCAGTGTTAACAGGGATCCGGATTTGCCTAAATCCCCCACCTACACGCTTAAACCACCTATTCCAACAGATGGCTGACCTACCTTTCTCCGTCCCCACATCGCACTCAGAATCGGTACAGGAATATTAACCTGTTGTCCATCGACTACGCTTTTCAGCCTCGCCTTAGGGGCCGACTCACCCTACGCCGATTAACGTTGCGTAGGAAACCTTGGGCTTTCGGTGAACGGGCTTTTCACCCGTTTTAACGCTACTCATGTCAGCATTCGCACTTCCGATACCTCCAGCAGCCTTCTCAAGCCACCTTCACAGGCTTACGGAACGCTCCCCTACCATATGTACTTACGTACATATCCGCGTCTTCGGTTATCAATTTGAGCCCCGTTACATCTTCCGCGCAGGACGACTCGACCAGTGAGCTATTACGCTTTCTTTAAATGATGGCTGCTTCTAAGCCAACATCCTGGCTGTCTATGCCTTCCCACCTCGTTTTCCACTTAATTGATCATTTGGGACCTTAGACGGCGGTCTGGGTTGTTTCCCTCTTGACACCGGACGTTAGCACCCGATGTCTGTCTCCCAAGCTCGCACTTAACGGTATTCAGAGTTTGCAATGGTTTGGTAAGTCGCGATGACCCCCTAGCCATAACAGTGCTTTACCCCCGTTAGTGATACTTGAGGCACTACCTAAATAGTTTTCGGGGAGAACCAGCTATTTCCAAGTTTGTTTAGCCTTTCACCCCTATCCACAGCTCATCCCCTAATTTTGCAACATTAGTGGGTTCGGACCTCCAGTGCGTGTTACCGCACCTTCATCCTGGCCATGGATAGATCACTTGGTTTCGGGTCTACGCCCAGCAACTAATCGCCCTATTCGGACTCGGTTTCCCTGCGCCTCCCCTATTCGGTTAAGCTTGCTACTGAACGTAAGTCGCTGACCCATTATACAAAAGGTACGCAGTCACGGAACAAGTCCGCTCCCACTGTTTGTATGCATCCGGTTTCAGGATCTATTTCACTCCCCTCCCGGGGTTCTTTTCGCCTTTCCCTCACGGTACTGGTTCACTATCGGTCGATTACGAGTATTTAGCCTTGGAGGATGGTCCCCCCATCTTCGGACAGGATTTCTCGTGTCCCGCCTTACTTGTCGTACGCTTAGTACCACGTTTATCTTTTCGCATACGGGGCTATCACCCACTATTGCCGGACTTTCCATTCCGTTCTGCTAAGACAATCGCTATCACGTACAGGCTCTTCCCATTTCGCTCGCCACTACTTTGGGAATCTCGGTTGATTTCTTTTCCTCCGGCTACTTAGATGTTTCAGTTCGCCGGGTTCGCTTCACATGACCTATGTATTCAGTCATGGATACACCAAAAGGTGTGGGTTCCCCCATTCGGATATCTGCGGATCAAAGCTCGTTTGCCAGCTCCCCGCAGCTTTTCGCAGGCTGCCGCGTCCTTCATCGCCTGTAATCGCCAAGGCATCCACCAGATGCACTTATTCGCTTGATCCTATAACCTCAAACGCGTAGTTCAAGATTACAGTTATGTTTGCGACTCGAATTCAAAGTTCTCGAATTCAAAACTCGATGCAATCAAACCCATTCATTACTGAATAAATCTGAGTCTTACTTCTTCTATCTTGTTAAAGAGCGATACAGAGAATAAATTCTCGTCCAACTGAAGCAGTCAGAACTAAAATTGCTACACCAACATCAGCAAACTTAGTTCTGAAAACTAAAATGGTGGAGGCAGACGGGATCGAACCGACGACCCTCTGCTTGCAAAGCAGATGCTCTCCCAACTGAGCTATGCCCCCATCGGATCAAACTGTCTTGTCATTCACTAAAAAAGCAAATGGTGGGTCAAGCTGGAATCGAACCAGCGACCCCCGCCTTATCAAGACGGTGCTCTAACCGACTGAGCTACTGACCCAGTTCTCCGTATCTCTAACCTACAGCCGATGAGTGTGAATGCTTAATGAGGCATTATCTTTAAAGGAGGTGATCCAGCCGCAGGTTCCCCTACGGCTACCTTGTTACGACTTCACCCCAGTCATGAATCCTACCGTGGTAACCGGCCTCCCGAGGGTTAGCCTAGCTACTTCTGGTAAAACCCACTCCCATGGTGTGACGGGCGGTGTGTACAAGGCCCGGGAACGTATTCACCGCGACATGCTGATCCGCGATTACTAGCGATTCCGACTTCACGCAGTCGAGTTGCAGACTGCGATCCGGACTACGATTGGTTTTCTGAGATTGGCTCCACCTCGCGGCTTCGCGACCCTCTGTACCAACCATTGTATGACGTGTGAAGCCCTGGTCATAAGGGCCATGAGGACTTGACGTCATCCCCACCTTCCTCCGGTTTGTCACCGGCAGTCCCATTAAAGTGCTCAACTGAATGGTAGCAACTAATGGCAAGGGTTGCGCTCGTTGCGGGACTTAACCCAACATCTCACGACACGAGCTGACGACAGCCATGCAGCACCTGTGTTCTAGCTCCTTACGGCACTCCCAAATCTCTTCGGGATTCTAGACATGTCAAGACCAGGTAAGGTTTTTCGCGTTGCATCGAATTAATCCACATCATCCACCGCTTGTGCGGGCCCCCGTCAATTCCTTTGAGTTTTAACCTTGCGGCCGTACTCCCCAGGCGGTCTACTTCCCGCGTTAGCTGCGTTACTAAGCTCCGAAAAGCCCAACAACTAGTAGACATCGTTTAGGGCGTGGACTACCAGGGTATCTAATCCTGTTTGCTCCCCACGCTTTCGTCCATGAGTGTCAGTATCAGCCCAGGGGGTTGCCTTCGCCATCGGTGTTCCTCCGCATATCTACGCATTTCACTGCTACACGCGGAATTCCACCCCCCTCTGCCGTACTCTAGCGAGCCAGTCATCAATGCAGTTCCCAGGTTGAGCCCGGGGCTTTCACATCGATCTTAACAAGCCACCTGCGGACGCTTTACGCCCAGTAATTCCGATTAACGCTTGGACCCTACGTATTACCGCGGCTGCTGGCACGTAGTTAGCCGGTCCTTATTCTTCAGGTACTGTCATCCCCGACCCGTATTAGGGGCCAGGATTTCCTCCCTGACAAAAGGGCTTTACAACCCGAAGGCCTTCTTCACCCACGCGGCATTGCTGGATCAGGCTTTCGCCCATTGTCCAAGATTCCCCACTGCTGCCTCCCGTAGGAGTCTGGGCCGTGTCTCAGTCCCAGTGTGGCGGGTCGTCCTCTCAGACCCGCTACTGATCGTTGCCTTGGTAGGCTTTTACCCTACCAACTAGCTAATCAGGCATCGGCCGCTCCAATAACGTGAGGTCTTGCGATCCCCCACTTTCCCCCTCAGGGCGTATGCGGTATTAGCTTGCCTTTCGGCAGGTTATCCCCCATTACTGGGCACGTTCCGATGTATTACTCACCCGTTCGCCACTAACTTGAGGAGCAAGCCCCTCAAATCCGTTCGACTTGCATGTGTAAAGCATGCCGCCAGCGTTCAATCTGAGCCAGGATCAAACTCTTTCGTTTAATCACTGAATAATTGCGCACTTGCGTTAACTCAAAAAAACTCACCCAACCACCGAAGCGGTCAGATTTACTTTCTATCATCTAAGTGCAAGTACTTGATGCACTCATCAAGCACTCACACTCATCGGCTGTAATTTGTTAAAGATCGCTTGCTTCTGAACACTTCGCTCGGTAAACTCGGCGGGTTTCGCTTCGTTTCTTTCGCTGCGTCATCAGCAGAGAACGCAACTTTAAGCACTTCCCCTTCCCCCGTCAACACCTCCTCGCAACAAATTCGCAACCAACCCGCTAAGCCACTGATCGGACAGCGAATTTTTACTACACCCAAATCCCACTCTTTCGCACTACCCGGCAAACCCCACCGCCAAAGCTGACAAAATAAGACCAATGGCATAAAAATCGTCAGCATTCTGTAGCGCCGCGCGACTTTTGGCACCGATTTGCGCTGTTATTGGCATAGCCCCGCCCCGCGAACTTGCACGATGTTTGGCACAAAGGCGCCCAGCCCGTTAGAACAACCCACCCATCGCCTCTGGCACCCAGTTGCAGATCACCAGCTCACCCGTCGTCCTGCGCTCGCCCTGACCTCGGGCGTTGCCGACGCTGTACTTGATATCCAGCCCTTCCATCCAGAATTCCTTGAACAGCTCGCGAATGGCTGGGTGGTCGTTGATGCTGAACATGACCTTGCCTTTGCAAGTACGCATCGCCTCGGCGAGCTGTTCGTATTGTTCCCAGCCGAAGTCGACGCCATAGCCTTCGGTTTCCCAGTACGGCGGATCGGCATAGAAGAAGGTGTGTGGTCTGTCCCCATGCAGAAGGACAGAGGATTAAGCGCTAAGCGCTGAATGCTGCCGTTCAAACTCGACCGGTGCCAGGTAATCCAGCGTCGAATGGCGGCGGCGATGATTGTAAAATCGGATGTAGTCGAATATATCCGCGCGGGCCTCGTCGTGACTCCGGTAGCGGGTCAAGTAAACCCGCTCCGCCTTCAACGACCGGAAGAAGCTTTCCATCGCAGCGTTGTCCCAGCAATTGCCCGCTCGTGAATGGCTCGGCACCATGCCGTGCCGTTTCAGCAACATCTGGTAATCAAACGCACAATACTGGCTGCCTCGGTCCGAATGCAGTAGCACCTCCCGCACCGGTTTCCGTCTGGCAACGGCCATCGTCAACGCAGCATGCACCAGTTCTTGCTGCATTCGATGGTGCATTGCCCAGCCGACCACGGCGCGGGAATACAAGTCCAGCACCACAGCCAGATACAGCCAGCCCTCGTCAGTACGGATGTAAGTCATGTCCGACACCCAGCGTTGATTCATCCCGGATGCGTCGAATTGCCGTTCCAGCCGATTTGGTGCCACCGGAAGCAGGTGTTGGCTGACCGGGACAGGTCGCCACCGTTTACGGGAACGTACCTTCAGCCCGCCTTGGCGCATCAGGCGGCCAACACGGTGGCGGCCACAGGCGAAGCCTTGTGCGACCAGTTCCGCATGTATCCGACGATGCCCATAGATGCCGTTGACTTCGGCATGGACCAGACGGATTTCCCGTAACAGCACGCGATTAGCCATCTCTCGCATCGAAGGCGGCCGGTTGCGCCAAGCGTAGTAGCTGCTCCGTGAGACGCGGAACAACTGGCACATGACGGCAACAGGATAACGCTCAGCAAGCGCCTGAATGGCGCGGTACTTCACTTCGTGGGCTGCGAGAAGATGGCGAGCGCTTTTTTTAGGACGTCACGCTCCATGGTGACGCGTGCTAGATCATCGCGCAGACGCTTGAGTTCGGCTGCTTCGCCCAGTTGCTTGCCATGACCAGGAAAGGCATCCATGCCCTTGAGCAGAAACTGGCGTTTCCATTTGCCCAGCAGGCCTTCGGTGATGCCGAAGGCCTGCGCCACGTGACGTAGCGGCGTGCCAGCCAGGATTTGCTCAACAGCTTCCCGCTTGAAGGACTCGGGAAAGGTACGGCGGATTTGGGTCATGAACACTCCTTGGTGGCGATTATCCACCTTAAGTTAGTGTCCTTCCGTATAGGGACAGACCACACCAACAACTACGTCCCGAGTTACTCGCCGAGCGTGACCTGGGTGATTGAGGGTTATTGATATGGGAATGCTTTTTAGCGCAAGCCGGATGGGCTTTTTCGATGCCGATCAACGCGCCGACTATGAGGTCGCCGGCACATGGCCGGACGATGCGGTCGAGATCAGCGACGCGCTGTACCGATCGCTCATGGCACCGCGCGATGACGGCAAAGTGATGGATGTCAGCCCGGACGGCATGCCGGCGCTGGTTGATCCACCGCCGCCGGCGCCCGTGCCTGTTGATGCGTTGCGGCAACTCGCCCGCGACGCAATCAATCAATGGCGCGACCGGCAGGAACAGGGCGTGATTCAGTTCGAGCACGCCGGCCACCGCTGGGATGGCGGCCTCAAGGTGCGCGATCGGCTCAACACCACGCTCGGCACGCTCAAGGCCTACGGCGTACCGGACGATTTCTTCTGGACTTCCGCCGACAACATCGACGTACCGATGACCCATCTTGAGTTGCAGGCGCTGTACGAGGCACACGAGCGCGCGGTCTTCTATCAGGGCTGGCAAATCCATCAGCGGCAGCGCGAGCTGAAACGCCAGGTCGACGCTGCCGATGCGGTATGGCTGCAAACCTTCGTACCCAATTGGCCTATGGATTGACCTGAACGGGTAGTGTGCTGAGGTGAAATTTCATTCCACATGGTGAAAAATCACGCACTACCTACTTATCGCGCAAATGGCGTCGAGTTTTCGCGCCGCGCTTCAGCCTGAACTCAAGCAAGCGACACCCACCACCACAAACCGTTCGCCCCCCCCTACCCGAGACATCAACTCAGGCACCCACGACGCACTCACACCAACATAGCTCGGCAACAGCACCATACTCACCCCAGACGACGGCGCTCTGATCAAATTGGCACCCAAGGCATCGCGCAGCATCCTGCGAGAGATCCAGCACCAACACAGAGAGTTCGGGCGCCCAGTTCCGATCCGCCGGCTCGCCGAGACCGTCGAAATGGGTCAGCCCCTGCGCCACCAGCGCGTCGAGCAGGTTTTGGTGGCGGGCGCGATTTTCGTGCTCGCACAAAGCCACCGAGCGCGGATTCGCCGCCGAGACGAAAGCCCACGCAACAACGCCGTGCTGTTGCAGCACGGCGTCGAGATCGGGATGGCTGCGGCCGATCCGCAGCACCAGTTGCAGCGCCGGCACCACGTAACGGGTAGCACGGTAGGCTGCATCGAGGCTGGCGCGCTCGGCCGGGGTCATTACTTGATGTTGTACTGCTTGATCATTTGCAGCATCTGACCGAACACGCGCGGCGTACCGCAGAGCACGTCACCCGACTCCAGATACTTTTCTTCGCCAGCGAAGTCGGTCACCAGACCGCCCGCCTCTTGCACCAGCAGCGTACCGGCAGCGATATCGACAAGCTTGAGATCGAATTCGAAGAAACCGTCGAAGCGGCCGCAGGCGACATAAGCCAGATCCAGCGCGGCGGCACCCGGGCGACGCACACCGGCGGCCTTTTGCGCCATGTCGCGGAAGATGGCCATATAGGCATCGAGATTGTCGAACTTGGTGTACGGGAAGCCAGTACCCACCAGCGCATCGGACAGATCGCGCACCTTGGAAACACGGATACGGCGATCGTTCAGGAAAGCACCGACGCCGCGGGTCGCGGTAAACAGGTCATTGCGGTTCGGGTCGTAAACCACGGCCTGGGTGATCACGCCGCGATGTTCCAGCGCGATTGACACCGCGTATTGCGGGAAACCGTGCAGGAAGTTGGTGGTACCATCAAGCGGATCGATGATCCACACGTATTCCGAATTGCCGCGCGCACCGGATTCTTCGGCGATGATCGCGTGCGTCGGATAGGCCTCGAGGATGGTTTCGATGATCGCTTGCTCGGCAGCACGATCGACTTCAGAGACGAAATCGTTGTGGCCTTTCTTTTCCGGCGTGATCAGATCGAGGTTGTTCGAAGCGCGCTGAATAACAGAGGCGGCGCGGCGGGCGGCACGAACTGCCGTGTTGAGCATCGGATGCATTGCGGGTTCCTGTAGCGGTAAAAGCGGATCAACGGGAGCGCCAGCGGGCCTGTGAGGGCCATGCAACGCGATGCAAATTGTCATGCGACCAGGCGCTTGCCGCCGGATCCGCTTCTAAAGATCGAAAATCGGCCCCCATTGTAACCGTATCAGGCATGAATCCCAATACTTCAGACAATACCCTCGACCCCAATCACGAAGCCAATCAACAGCTTGAGCGTTTTCGTGTGGTGCTTTCGCACACTTCCCATCCCGGCAACATAGGCTCGACTGCGCGCGCGATGAAAACCATGGGGCTGACCCGGCTCTATCTGGTCAACCCCAAGGAGTTCCCCTCCGAGGTGGCCGTTGCACTGGCGTCGAACGCACACGACCTGCTGGATAGCGCCATCATCGTCGATTCGATGGAAAAGGCACTCGAAGGCACGACCCTGCAAGTGGCAATGACGGCACGCCGGCGCGAGCTGGCGCAACCGCTGCAGACACCTCGGCAGCTGGTGCCGGAACTGGTGAACGAAGCCCGCCACGGCGGCGAGATCGCCTTGGTATTCGGCACCGAAATGAGCGGACTGACGATCGACGAGGTGCAACTTTGCAATCGCCGCGTCACCATCCCGACCAATCCGGATTATTCGAGCCTGAATCTGGCGCAGGCAGTGCAAGTCTTGTGTTACGAGCTGCGCGCCACGCTGCTTGATGACGTCAGCCACCTGGAAGAGCGGCGCAACTACGCCAGCCACGAGTACATCGAACTCTTCTATAAGCATCTGGAAGAAACGCTGACGACGATCGGCTTCCTCAAACCCAAGGCACCCAAGCGGCTGATGCCACGGCTGCGACGGATGTATCAGCGCATCGACCTGGAACAGGAAGAGGTCGATATCCTGCGCGGCATACTGCGGGCGACGCTGGAGTACAAGCATAAGTCACCGCCGAAAGACGACACGCCATAAACAAAACGGGACCGATGGTCCCGTTTTGCTATTCCAGATAACGCTTGCCACCGTAACCGCTGATGGCCATCAATATTCGCACAATGCCGTGCGATATCCACGGCAACACACGAAACAGCCAGCGACCACGCCGCAAGTCGACCAGCGCGATCTGCGACGCGTCCTCGCTCAGACGCGAACGCAGATCATCGCGTAGCGCCACGGCCAGACCGTGGTCACGCACCGCGATATTGCCCTCTCGCGCCAGCAACAGACTAAAGGGATCAATATTGCTCGAACCTACCGTGGCCCAGTAACGATCGACGACCGCGACCTTGGCGTGCATGAAGCCCTCGCGATACTCGTAGATCTCGACCCCGGCCTTGAGAAAGCTGCGATAGAAACCACGACTGGCGTAATGCAACAAGGCGTGATCAACCCGCCCTTGCAGCAGCAGCACGACATTGACACCGCGCTCGGCCGCGCGCAGCAAGGCATGGCGGAACCGGTAGCCCGGCAGGAAGTACGCATTGGCGATGATGATTTCATCCCGCGCTGTTTCGATTGCGCGCAGATACTCCTGCTCGATCGCATGGCGATTGCGGAAGTTATCGCGGATCACCAGCTTGGCCAGGCTCTTGCCAGCACGCATCGGCATCTGCGGTGCTGGCAAGGTCTTGGCCCAATCCGGCACCAACTGCACCCACGCAGTGTGCCGCCACAAGCGGTTCGCCGTCTCGCGCATCTGCGCCACCAGCGGGCCGTGCACCCGCACCGCATAATCGTAACGCGGCGCCAGATCGGGCGAATCGAGATCGGAAAGGATGTTGATGCCACCAATGAAGCCCACCTGCCCGTCGATCACCGCCAGTTTGCGATGCAAGCGGCGCAAGCGCTGGCGGTTGAGCGAAAAGCGGCCGACCTCGGGACGGAAGAACAATTGCCGCACACCGGCATCAGCCAGTTTTTGCCGCCACTCGGCCGGAAAATGCCGCGCGCCGAAGCCATCAATCTGCAAGGACACCTGCGCACCGCGTGCCGCTGCCGCAATCAAGGCTTCGAGCACCGCAATGCCGACGACGTCGACTTCAAACAGATAGCTTTCCAGATAGATTTCGCGTTGCGCCGCAGCGATGGCTTCGAGCAATGCCGGAAAATAATCGGCGCCGTTGTACAGCAGGGTCAGGTGATTACCGCGAACAAAGCCCGTCGTCATACCTGCCCTCGGTGCAATACGGTATACAACGGCGCGTGATCGGACAGCGTCGCCCACGGCTCACCGGCGAGGACGTTCGCCACTTCGATCTGAAAACCGCGCACGTACACACGATCGAGCGACAACATGGGCAGGCGCGCGGGAAAACTGCGCGCAGAATCGCCATGCAAGGCCTCGAATGCCTCGACCACTCCGAGTTCGTGCCCAAGCAAACGGGTCGATTCGCGCCGCCAGTCGTTGAAGTCCCCGGCCAGCACCAGCGGCGCACTCTTCGGAATACGTTCGCCGATCACATCAACCAGCATCGCCAGTTGCTTGCGCCTATCGCGGCCGAACAGATTCAGATGCACGCACAACGCATGCAGCGGTTGACTCCAGCCCGGCAAATCGAGCTGGCAATGCAGCAGGCCGCGCTGCTCGAAACGATGCAGCGTCAGGTCGTGATTGTAGGAATCGCGGATCGGGAAGCGCGACAGCACCGCATTACCGTGGTGGCCGTGCTGATAATTGGCGTTACGCCCATAGGCGGCCGACAGACCCTCGCCGGCAAGGTACTCGTGCTGTCCTTCGCCGGGCCAGGTCTCAAAGCGATGCGCATGCGAACGATGCTCGCCCTGCACTTCCTGCAGGAACACGAGATCCGGCGACAAGGTTTTCAAGGCATTACGCACCTCGTGCACGACGAGGCGACGGTTGAACACCGAAAGGCCCTTGTGGATATTGTATGACGCGATTTTTAGCTTATTCACTTTAAAATCAGCAAGCTATAGCGGCACATTCACTACATACAAAGAGTCGAAGCACACCATCTCCCTTTAGCTATCATCAGCTTACCACGCGGTTTCGGATGCCGATCAAGGCAACCCGAACACCAAAACCACCGGCGCCATGACGAGCAAGCACAGCAGACAGCGCCACAAGATGCCTTCAAGCGCGACACCTGCAAAACCGTCCGACGCGGGAGGAGGAACCGAAGCGCCGTCGGCACGTCGAACCCAAGAGCGGCACGCCATCTTCTGCGGAGTCATCATGGTTTATGAAGAGCTAGCCCCAGCCGATGGAGCACATATCCAGCTCGCCGTACGCAAACGGCGGCGGCACACGCCCGCGCCAGAATTGCCGGCCGACCCCCCTTCCATGCATCGCGTCGATGTCCGCCTGCAAAAACCCTTCGATCAAGACGCGGGGGATCTGTACGACCCGGACTATCAACCCGAGGACGAAATCACTCGCTAGCGCGCCGATCCGCCAGCATGCGGATGGCGTCGGCATTCGACGGCGAAAACACCATCTCGGCGGCCTGCGGCCAATCGACCCAGCGGTAACGGCCATGCTCGGTCGGCGACAGCGTCACCGGCAACTCGGCCGGCACTTCCAGCGCGAACACATGCTCGACATTGGTCGTCACACCGGGAGCATAACGATGACGCCATACCTCGAAAATATCGTACTCATTGCAGCGCTGCCAGTCGCTCAGCCGATAGGCGCGCGCATCAATGCCGGTTTCTTCAAGCACCTCGCGCCGCGCCGTATCGATCAGCGCCTCGCCGCCTTCATGGCTGCCGGTGACCGACTGCCAAGCCTCGGCGAAGTCACGTCGTTCGATCAACAGCACTTTAAGCTCGGGCGTATGAATGACGACGAGCACGGAAACCGGTTGTTTGTAGGTCATGCCGGCATTATACAATCGCCGCCCGCCTCCACCATTCGCAACCGATGCCGATGACCGCGCCTTTTTCCGCCGCCAGCGTGCGCGCCGAGTTTCCGATTTTCCGGCACCACCCGGATCTGGTTTATCTCGACAACGCCGCGACCACGCACAAGCCGCTGGCGGTGCTCGACGCCGAACGCCACTTTTACGAAACAGCCAACGCCAACGTCCATCGCGCGGCGCACCGGCTCGGCGCGGCGGCGACCGATGCTTTCGAGGGGGCTCGTCATCGTATTGCCACACATCTGAACGCGGCGCACGTTGACGAAGTCCTGTTCACCCGCGGCACCACCGAGGCCATCAATCTGGCCGCCAACAGCTGGGGCCGCTCGCAACTGCGTCGCGGCGATGTGGTGCTACTGTCAACGCTGGAGCATCACGCCAACATCGTGCCGTGGCAACTCGTCGCCCAAGAGGTCGGCGCCAGCGTGCAGGCGATCCCGCTTGATGCCGACGGCAATCTCGATCTGACCGCCTATCACGCGCTGCTGACCTCGCGCGTCCGCCTGGTCGGCCTGACTCAGTGCTCGAACACCACTGGCGTACAACCGCCACTGACCGAAATGATCTCCGCGGCCAAACAGATCGGCGCAACGGTACTGATCGATGGCGCTCAAGGCATCGGCCACGGGGGTGTCGATGTACAGGCGCTCGGCGCCGATTTCTATGCGTTTTCCGGCCACAAGGTCTACGCCCCGACCGGCATTGGCGTGCTCTGGGCGCGGCGCGAACTGCTGGCGCAGATGCCGCCGTGGCAAGGCGGCGGTGAAATGATCGAACGTGTTTCATTCGCGGGCACCACCTTTGCCGAACCACCGTTCCGCTTCGAGGCCGGCACGCCCCCCATTGCCCAAGCCATTGGCCTGGCTGCGGCACTCAACTGGCTGGGCGAACAGGACGTCAGCGCGCTGATGGCCCATGAAATCGCCCTGCGCGATCGCTTCGAAGCCGGCATTGCCATGCTGCCGGACGTGCACATCCTCAGCTCGCACAACTCGCGCGGCCCGATCAGTGCGCTCAGATTCGACGGCATTCACCCGTATGACGTCGCACAATTTCTCGACGGCTACGGGGTCGCAGTCCGCGTGGGTCAGCACTGCGCCGGCCCGCTGCATCAGGCGCTCGGGCTTGATGCCAGCCTGCGGGTCTCGTTCGCAGCCTACAACTCCGAAGCGGATGTCGATACGGCCCTGGCGGCCCTGGCGGCGACGCTGGAATTACTGGCATGACCCCCTACCCGCCACCGTTCGATCATCCATTCGGCACCGGACTCGACCGTGACACGCTCGCCGCAAGACTCAACGCGGCACCGGGCTGGGAAGCCAAAAACCGCTTGCTGGTGCAACTGGCGCGCGAGCTGCCGACCCTGCCCCCCACCTATCGCAACGACCAGTATCGCGTTGCCGGTTGCGAGAGCAGCGCCTGGATGGTCATCACCTGGCAAGACGGCCACCTGCTCAGCGCGGCGGACAGCGATTCACGCATCATCAAGGGCTTGCTGGCACTTTTACTGACCGCCTATCACGGCCGCACCCCGGCGGAACTGGCCGATTTCGACTTCGAATCCTGGTTGATTTCGATGGGTTTGCAGCGCTTTTTAAGCGCATCGCGTGGCAACGGCTTGCGTGCCATGCTCAGAAAAATTCACGAGGCGATTGCGGAATACTCGCATTGACCGGGGCATACGGGCGCGGGGATGCTATTCGGAATAGAATCCGAAGGAGCCTTGTCCGATGAAATCCGCCCGTTCACTGATCGCCTCGCTGATTGCTTGTGCCTGCGTCATCGCGCCAGCCACTGCATCGGCCCGCACCTATATCGCCGGCGCCGAAGCTACCTTCGCGCCGTTCGAATCGCTGAATCAGAAGCGTGAAGTCGTCGGTTTTGACGCGGACATCATTGCGGCCATCGCCAAGAAGGCCGGCCTCGACATCAAGATGGTCAACACCCCGTGGGAAGGCATCTTCATGAGCCTGAACAACGGCGACATCGACATCGCCGCATCGGCAATCACCATCACGCCGGATCGCCAGAAGAATATGGACTTCAGCCAACCGTATTTCGAGGCCCAGCAACTGATCATCGTGCCCGAGGGCAGCAAGATCGCGACGATGGCCGACCTGAAAGGCAAAAAAATCGGCGTGCAAACCGGCACCACTGGTGACATCGTTTCGCAAAACACCTTCGGCAAAACCACGCCGAACATTCGCCGCTACGAGAGCATCACGCTCGCCATGCAAGAGCTGCGCGACGGCGGCCTGCAGGCGGTGGTGGGCGACAACGCGGTGGTCAAGAACTACATGAAAAACAACCCGCAAGCCAAGTTCAAGCTCGTCGACGACAAGACGTTCAAGAAAGAGTATTACGGTATTGCGGTGCGCAAGGGCAACAAGGCGCTGCTGGATCAAATCAACAAGGCGCTGGGGGCCATCAAGGCCGACGGCACCTATCAAAAGATCTATAACCAATATTTCGGCAAGTAAGTACACGCGCCGATCACGAAAAGCCTGGTACCAGCCAGGCTTTTTTTACGCACCCGAAGACTACGCTGACCGCGCGCTAGATCTTTGCGTAATGCACCGAGGTATCGGCAAGATGCTCGCCGAGGAAATCGAGCAGGGCGCGAACCGCCGGCAGCATGCCGCGCCGGCTCGGATACACGGCATGGACAACGCCCGGCTGCGGAAACCACACCGGCAGCACCTCCACCAGCGTGCCCGCGTTCAACTCCTCACGGCACATGAAATCGGGCAGCAACGCCATGCCGATGCCGGAGAGCGCGGCCCAGCGCAAGGTCAGCAGATCCTCGGCCACCAAGCGCGGGTAATGGCTGAATGTCGATGTTGCGCCACCGGGGCCGAGCAATGGCCACTGTGCTCGGCCGTCGCTTTCGCCGCTCGCCACGGTATCCAGCCACGACAACTCTTCCGGCGCGGTTGGCTGCCCCTGGCGTAGTAATTGCCCCGGACTGGCGACGAGGATGGTGCGGCTGACACCCAGCCGCTTGACCACCAACGTGGCACTATCTTGCAGCGCCGGGCGCACCCGCAGCGCGATATCGACACCTTCTTCGACCACGTCAATCGCACGATTACTGATCAACAGATTGAGTCTCACCTGCGGATACAGCGCCATGAACTGTCCCAGCAGCGGCGCCAGCGACCACTGCGCCAGCGTCACCGGACAACTCACCCGCAATACCCCGCGCGGTTCGCTCTGGATCTCCTGCACCGCTTCTTCGGCCGCCCTGGCCTCGTCGCGAATGGCCAGGCAATGGCGGTAATAACGCTCGCCGGCCTCGGTGAGCGCCAGCTTGCGCGTCGTGCGCTGCAATAGCCGCACCCCCAGCCGCGTCTCAAGCTCGGCCACGCGCCGCGAGAGCCGTGACTTCGGGATGCCCAGACTACGGCTCGCCGCACTGAAACCGCCTTGAGTAGCGACTTCGGCAAAAAAAAACATGTCGTTGAGGTCGATCATCCCGTGCACCATTGTTCTACTGATAGAACAATGTATCGCATTTTTGCCGGCTTATCGTCGATTCATCGCAAGGACACAATACGTCCATCGCCTCAACGCGAACCATCTGACCAAGGAGCCCACACCATGAAACTGCTGCGCATCGATTCCAGCGTCCTCGCCGACAACTCGGTGTCCCGCCAACTGACCGCCAGCATCGCCAGCGAATGGCAAGCCAAGCATCCGGGTACGACGATCGACTATCTCGATCTGGCTCAAGAAGCGCCGAGCCATCTGTCGATGGATTCGCTCGGTTTCCGCCTCGGCATCGATGCTCAGACCGACGTGCAGCGCGCCGAAAACCAGCACACCGAAGCGCTGCTGCAGCAGTTTCTCGCCGCCGATGTCGTCGTCGTCGGCGCGCCGATGTACAACTTCTCGGTGCCAAGCCAGCTCAAGGCGTGGATCGATCGCGTTGCCCAGGCCGGCCGCACCTTCAAGTACACCGAAAACGGCCCGGTTGGCCTCGCCGGCGACAAGACCGTGATCGTCGCCTCAAGCCGCGGCGGCTTCTACTCGACCAGCGAAGCGATGCGCGCGCTGGATCATCAGGAAAGCTACCTGAAGACCGTGTTCGGCTTCTTCGGCATCACCAATGTCCGCTTTGTCCGCGCCGAAGGCATGGGCATGGGCGAAACGGTCAAGGCCGAATCGCTGGCTGCGGCAGAGAAGGAAATCGCCGCACTGGCCTGATCGCCAACGCAGCGACAGGTCCACGAGGCCGAATCGGGCCGGCGCCAACCCGGCGCCCGGCGCGGTAGCGCGGAACCACCGTATACATCACGGGTACACCACCATGATCGAAGCCCGCTTCGGACCACGCCAGGCAGAACAAGCTTGGCGTTTGTTCGACGAGACCACCCCGCCCTGCGGCATCCCCAGCCTGATCTATCTACTGGAGGACGCAGTTGGGCGGCTGATGCTCGACGGCAATGAAGCACTGTATCCGGGCGACATTTACATCGGCCCGCTACCGCAGGCGCCGCACGCCGAACCGGGCTTGCCTTTGCGCGGCATCCAGATCGCCATGCCCGCACTGCAAGCGGCGGCGCAACGGCTGTGCAAAACGCAAATCCCGGTGGTGACCGCGCCCGGCTCGCGCACCCGTTTGCTGGCCGGACGCATCAAGCAGTGCAGCTCGCCGCTACCGTGGCCTGGTGCGCTGATCGATTTGCGACTGGACGCGACCATGGGCTGGACGCTGCCGTGCCAGTGCAAGGCACGCATCATTGTCGTCAGCGGCGAACTGCAGTACCGCGACACCCCCATCCGCGCCGGCAGCGAACAGCTCGTCTCCGACACCGCAACGCTGTACGCCAACCAGCGTAGTCACGCACTGATCTGGCTCGACGCCGACGATCAGCCCGGCGATTAACGCTCGTCCTTGCCCGAAACCCAGATCGAAAACACCAGCCAGACGGTATTGAGGAAGGCAATCAGAAAACCCAGGAAACCGAGCGCCGGCAGACCGAACAGCATCGGCCCGGTTTTGACTGTCATGACGATCGATGAACCGATGATCAGCGCGCCAGTGACGATACCCATGGTCAGCCGGTTGGCGCTCTTGGTCAGCTGACTACCGAAACGGTCCAGCCGTTTCAGATCAAGGTCGATGCGCAGATTGCCGCGCCGCGCCTGCTTGATCAGCTTGCCAACATCGCGCGGCAGCCCGGCGACAAGGTGAAACGCCTCGTACAGCCCGTCCTTGCCCTTCTTGTACAGCGCCTTGGGCTGAAAGCGCGACAGGATCACCTCGCGCACGAACGGCGTCAGATGCGGCACCATCTGGAAACCCGGATCAAGCTGTCGCCCCAGCCCTTCCAGCGTGATCAGCGCCTTGAACAGCAAGGTCAGATCGGCCGGCAGGGTGATCTCGTGCTCGCGCATCAGGCTGGCGATGTCATTGAGCAGCGCGCCGAAGCGGATGTCCTTGAGCTGCAGGTTCTCGTAGTTGAACATGAACTCGGCAATGTCGTGACCGAGTTTTTCCTCGTCCACCACGGTATCGCCGGTCCATTCGAGCAGCACATTGAGAATGTCGTGTTCGTCGCGCTCGGCCAGCGCGGCCAGCAGATTGACGATCTGATCGCGGCGCGGATGCGGCAGCCGACCAACCATGCCGAAATCCAGAAAGGCGATCTGGTTGCCCGGCAGGTACTTGACGTTGCCCGGGTGCGGGTCGGCATGAAAATAGCCATCGATCAGCACCATTTTCAGTACCGCATCGGCACCACGCTCGGCCAGCACCTTGCGATCCAGCCCCATGGCATCGACCATCGCCAGGTCGTTGCCGGCCACGCCACCGATCCACTCCTGTACGTTCAGCCGTTCCGAGGTATAGGCCCAGTGCAAGTGGGGGATATGGATTTCGCGACTGTCGGCAAAATTTTGTGCGAACCGATCCTGATTACGCGCTTCGGACGACAGATTGAGCTCGCGCCGCAAGGAGCGGGCGAATTCCTCGGCGATGCGCCTGGGCTGATAACGGCGCGTTTCGGGGAATTCGAACTCCAGCAAGCCGGCGATATGCGCAAGGATGCGCAAATCGGCCTCAATCTTGGCGGTAATACCCGGACGGCGCAGCTTGAGCACCACATCACGCCCGTCCTTGAGCTTGGCACGGTGCACTTGCGCAATCGACGCCGAGCCAATCGGGCTAGGGTCAAGATCATCGAATATTTCACTCGGATTGCAACCGAGAATTTCGGTCAGCTCCGGCTCGATCTGCGTGAACGGCAAGGCGGGTACATTGCTTTGCAATTGCTCGAACTCGGTAATCCAGTCTGGAGGAAAAACGTCGACACGAGTCGCAAGCACCTGGCCAAGCTTGATGAAAGTCGGCCCCAGTTCTTCCAGCGCCCGGCGCACCCGTACTGCCGGCACCAGCATTTCGACCTCGTGATTACCCGGCAAATGCAGCAAATCCGCGCCGCGCTCCAGCCCCTTGGCCAAGCCCAGCCGCTGCACCAGATTTCCCAATCCGTGCCGCACCATGACCGTGATGATCTCCCGCACACGCGGCAAATCGCGCATGACCGAGAAGGTTTCTTTCAACACGGATGAAACTCCCACTCTGATTTCGTTGTCAGCCAGAATACCGGCTGTGTGCACTCCTGCGCACTGCCAATCACGCCGATTCGGCGCAGTAAAGAGCCCCCGCCGACTTACAGCCTCAGAATATTAGGCTTTACAGCATTTTTGTTCATCCGATACATTCCAAACCCATGAGATGGTACCGAATTCCCGCAGCGCTGCTTTTCAGCGTCTGCCTATCCACCGCCTTGCCCCTTGCCCATGCCGATGAGCCACCGGCTGACACGGGCAACTGGAGCAAAACTTCAAACAATGATGGCGCAGACAACCATGCCGCCGCGCAGGAGCTGTTGCTGCAGGCCATGAGCCTGATCGGCGTGCGCTATCAATGGGGCGGCAATACGCCGGAAGAAGGCCTCGATTGCAGCGGCTTCATTCGCTACGTCTTCCAGAATTCGCTCAACATCACCTTGCCGCGTACCGCCGCCTCGATGTCTCAATCCGGCCAGAACGTGAACAAAGGCGACCTCAAGCCCGGCGATCTGGTGTTTTTCAACACGCTGGGCCGGGCCTTTTCGCATGTGGGCATTTACTTGGGTGACAACCGCTTCATCCACTCACCCCGCGCAGGCAAAAGCGTTGAAGTCTCGAATATCCAGCAAAACTACTGGCAACAACGCTGGAACGGCGCACGGCGCATCGCTGGCGCATCGGGCAACGGCATCAACATGACCACGCTACTGGCCTCGGCAGGCAACAGCAAAGCCCGCAAGGCCGCCAGCGTCGCCCCGGTTGTGGCAAGTGCCGACCGCCAATGCCGCAAGGTCACCACCGGCAAAGGTCGAAACAAAAAGACCACCACGGTGTGCGAACGAACCAGCGTCACCAAGCCGACGGCAACCCGGAGCAGCGGCAAAGCCCTGACCAGCAAATCCGCCGCCAAGACGCCGGCCAAGTCGGCAGCCAAGAGCACCAAAAAATCGACCACGGCAAAAAGCAGCGCCAAGGGCAGCACGAAGAAAACCACGGCAAAAGGCACTACCAAAAGCACGACAAAAAGCGCCGGCAAGCCGGCCAAGCCGCCAGCCAAGAAAAAGCAGTAAGCGCCGCACTAGGGCAGCGTAGCGGGGACAACGATCAGCCCCGCGCGCTGGCCGATGCTGACGTCCGGGTTCGGAAATACAATCAGTGCGTTTTCTTCGTCGACGACCCAGCGGATATCGCCGTCCTCGGCGATCGGCATGCCTTGCGGCAGCGGCGTGAAGTTGTCGGTCTCGCCATCGATCAGCAGCCGGAACGCGTCGCTGCGCTTGATCAGCTCGCGCGACACCCGATAGACCGCCACAGCGTCCCTCGTGACCGGTTTCGGCAGCTCGCCCTCGATCAAGCCGCGCAGATAAGCCGCCAGTCGCGTCAAATCAACGGACTGGTTCTGCCCGAAAGGCATCGCCCGGCCGAGTTCGACCGTGAAAGCCGAGGCATTGCAATACCGGCTACTGAACAGCGAGAACGTCGGTGCGGCCGCCGATTGCAATAGCACCGCCGACACACCCGCCAAACCCAAACGCTCGATTTCGACCGCATCGAAAGACCGCCCCGGCGCAGGCAGCGGATAGATCGCGAATTTCTCGATCAGGCTACCGTGAATCGCCGTATGCAGATCGTAATGCAGTCGCGGTACCGGCTCGCCGCCGCCCTGCGCGAAGAAACGTGCCAGCTGCATTTCCAGCATCGCGGCCCGCCGCGCCTCGGGGCCGTCGCCCACGTCGGGAACGCGGCAGAATTGCCGGTTCATATCCTGCTCGACAAAGCGCTCGCCACGCCGCAATGCCTCGATATTGCCGAACACGAACAAGACCCGTGCGCGCGGGCGCAGCTCGCCACCGAGCAACGCCGAGATCAAACGGTCCACCAGCTCGACCGGCGCGGTTTCGTTGCCGTGCACACCGCAGGAAATCACCAGATCGAGCACCCGGCTAGCCGGATCACGCGGCTCGAAACGGATCACACCTTCGTCGAGCACCTGCACATGGGTGCCATTGGCCTGACAGTACGGCAAGGCGATGGCGGTACGCCCCGCCAGCGTTTCGGCGAGAAAACTGTTCATCGGGATTTGCCTCCAGATCGTTGAAACGGGTAAAGCGCGCCTAGCCCGAGAGTCCGGCTCAGCTCGTCGAGCGCGGTACGCACTTCCGGCAGCAAGTGTGGGTCGGCCAGATCGGCCTCGCTGAGTCGGTCGCGATAATGCCGGCTCACCCAATCGGTCAGCGCCGCGTAGAGCGCATCGGTCAGCCACACGCCGGGATGCACCACCGCCGCCTCGGCGTCGGTCAGCGCCACGCGCAAACGCAGGCACGCCGGACCACCGCCGTTACGCATGCTCTGTTTGAGGTCATACGCCAGTACCTCGGCGATCGCGCCGTCTTGCCCCAATAGCGACTGCAGATAGGCCCACACCGCCGGCTGCTGCCGGCATTCCTCCGGCACGACGAGGCGCATGCGGCCATTGCCGGCATCAAGCAGCTGGCTGTTGAACAGATAACTGCGCACCGCGTCGTCGACGCTGATGGCGCGGGTGGGCACTTCGATCAGCCGCAGCTCGCCAAGCTTGGCGTCGAGTTCGGCGTAGACCGATTCGCGCTCGGCAAATGCGGTTTCATGACAGAACAGCACATCGAGATTGCCGACGGCGATCACGTCGTTGTGAAACACCCCGGCATCGATCACCGCGGGGTTTTGCTGCGCGAACACCGTGCGCTCCGATGCCAGCCCGTGCCGGCGCGCGATCGCCTGGCTCGCCTCCAGCGTTTGCCGGGCCGGATAGCGTTGTGGTGCGATATTCCCGCCCCAATGCTGCTGACCGTAAACGAAGAGCTCGACGCCGGCCGTGTCGTAGCGTTTCGCCAGCCGCGTATGGTTGGCGGCGCCTTCGTCGCCGAAGGCCGGATGCATCGCCAGCGCCGGATGATGAACGAAGTGCGACTCATCGCCAAAGATGGCCTTGAGCGTGCGCCCGGTCTGTTCATGCTCGATCGCACGATGAAATTTGTTCTGCAGATTGGCCGCACTGAAATGCACGCGCCCGTCGGCGGTATCGGCCGACGGGCTCACCGTCGCGGCATTGGCCACCCACATCGCCGAAGCCGACGACACCCCCGCGAGCAGCTGTGGCGATTGCCTGGCCGCCGCCGCGACCACCGCGGCATCGCTGCCGGTAAAACCCAGGCTGCGCAGCACCTCCACCGCCGGGCGCTCATGCGGCGGCAGCACGCCCTGCCGGTAGCCCAGATCGGCCAGCGCCTTCATCTTCGCCAGGCCCTGCAGCGCCGCGGCGCGCGGATTGGCTGGCTGGCCGGCGTTGCCGGTCGATGCGACATTGCCGAATGAATGCCCGCCGTAATGATGCGTCGGCCCTACCAATCCATCGAAATTCGCTTCAAATGCCGTCATCTTGCCCCCGCCAGCCCGTAGGCCGGATTTGCCTGTAACACACCAATACCGACCGTTGCGCCACTACAAGGCAAGCCCGGGCGGCAGTTGCGCCGGCAACGCCAAGGTCGGCGCCTCCAGCGACGCTACCGGATAGGCGCAGTAGTCCGCGGCGTAGTAGGCGCTGGGACGGTGATTGCCCGATGCGCCGATGCCGCCGAACGGCGCCGCGCTCGACGCCCCGGTCAAGGGCTTGTTCCAGTTGACGATACCGGCGCGCACCTGGCGCCAGAACTGTTGGTAGCGCTCGGCCGAGTCGGACAACAGCCCGGCGGCCAAGCCATAGCGGGTGCGGTTCGCCAGCTGTATCGCCTCGTCGAAGCTGCGATATCGCTGGATCTGCAACATGGGGCCGAAATGCTCCTCGTCCGGCAGCTCGGCAACGCCGCTGACGTCGAGCAGTGCCGGCGACAGCAAGGCGGTATCGGGCTGCAGACGTCGCAGCGGCAGAATGGGTTTGGCGCCGAGCGCAATCAACTGATCCTGCACCGCCAGCAGCGAGTTCGCCGCGGCGTTCGAGATCACCGCGCCCATGAACGGCGCCGGCTCGGCATCCCACGCGCCGACACGAATCGAGCGCGTCACCTCGGTCAGCCGGGTGATCAGTGCATCGCCCCATTCACCCTGCGGCACCAGCAAACGCCGGGCGCAGGTGCAGCGCTGCCCCGCCGAGGCGAAGGCCGACTGGACGATGTGGTGCAAGGCCGCCGGCACATCGGCAAGCTCGTCGACGATGAGCGGATTGTTGCCGCCCATTTCCAGCGCAAGAATCTTTTCGGGTCGGCCGGCGAACTGCCGGTGCAGCGCATAGCCGGTCGCGGCGCTGCCGGTGAACAGCAAGCCGTCGACATCGTCGTGCGCCGCCAGCGCCATGCCGGTATCGCGCCCGCCCTGCAGCAGGTTGATCACGCCGGCCGGCAGGCCTGCAGCCAGCCACAGCTCAACGGTTTTTTGCGCGACCATCGGCGCCAGTTCGGACGGCTTGAACACGATGGCGTTGCCGGCAATCAGCGCCGGCACGATATGGCCGTTGGGCAGGTGGCCGGGGAAGTTGTACGGCCCGAATACCGCCAGCACCCCATGCGGCCGGTGCCGCAGCACCGCCTGCGCGTCGCCCTGCTGGCTTTCGTGCTCGCCGGTGCGCTCGGCATGCGCACGCAGCGAAATGTCGACCTTGTTGACCATGGTCGTGACCTCGGTCAGCGCTTCCCAGCGCGGCTTGCCGGTCTCGCGGCCGATCAGCGCGGCCAGCTCGGCCTGCGCGTCGCGCAGCACATCGGCAAAGACGCGAACCACCGCGATCCGGTCTTCGACATCAAGATCGCGCCAAGTCACGAACGCCGAACGCGCAGCCGCCACGGCGGCGTCGACTTCGGTGGCATTGGCCGCACGGCCATGCCAGACCGTGTCGCCACTCACCGGATTGACCGAGCTGAATTCATCGCCACTACCGGGCCGCCAGGCCCCGTTGATCAACAACATGACTACTCCTTGCTCGAAAGAGGGACGGCACGCACCGGATCGCCATCGGCGATCTCCAGCGCGTCGAGTACGGCTTGCGGCAACGGCAACGCGTCTTCCAGCGGCCGGGTGATCGCCAGCGCGGCACGAAAGCCATCGAGCCGGCGATTGGACACCAGCCACGGCACACCGCCCTTGGGCGCGCCGCTGATCGCCAGCGCCTGGAAACCACCGCTTTGGCGCACCGCGCGGATATCGGTGCGCGAGCATTCCAGTGTCGGCCCGGCGTCGAAGATATCGATGTAGCCCTGATAGCGAAACCCTTCATCCTCGAGCAGCACCCGCGCCGGCTTGGTGGCCGGATGGACGTCGGCGATCGCGTCCTGCGCCTCCTGCGACAGCAGCGCCGTGTAGATCGGGTAACGCGGCATCAGCTCGGCGATGAACGACTTGCTGCCGATGTAGGAAAGGAAATCGGCGCGGGCGAAATCCATGGTGAAGAAATGCCGCCCCAGGCTTTCCCAGAACGGCGAACGGCCATCGGCATCGGAAACGCCGCGCATCTCGGCGATCACCCGCTCGGCGAAACGTTCGGGGAATTCGGCGATGAACAGAAAGCGGCTTTTCGATAACAGCGCGCCGTTACCGTCGCGGCGCCAGTCCGGATGCAAAAACAGCGAACACAGCTCGGACGAGCCGGTCATGTCCGAAGTCAGGAACAAGGTCGGCAGTTGTTTGTAGATATCCAGTTCGCGCGACGCGTGCACCGACAGGCCGACGCGATAGTTGTACCAGGGGTCGGCAAGGCCGACGGCCGCCTCGATCGCGGCGATACCCGCCAGCGTGCCACTGGTCTCGTCTTCAAGCGCGAAGAAGTAACCGGCATCGGTCGACCCGCCCTCGTCGGCCACGGTGCGCTCGCTCATCGCGATACGTTCGGCCAGGCGCTCCGGATCGGGCTGCAAGGTGGTGACGCCCACACCGGCACTCCCGGCCAGACGGACCACGGCATCCAGATCGGCGCGGTTCAGCAAACGGACTCTCATCGGGTACACCTCCCGATTTCACTGTATGCGCCGCCCCACGCCGCGGCCATTCGGTAAAGCCGCAATGGCTGTCGCCACATATCTCGCGCGCAAAAGAAAACCGCCCTGCAAGCGGGCGGTTTTTAGCTAAGCCGGATTCGAGACTAGCCCTTGAATGCCCTCAGCGCACGCGCAAAACGTGCCAGACCTTCATCGATATCGGCATCATCGATCACCAGCGACGGCGCGAAACGGATCACATTCGGCCCGGCCATCAACACCATCAAACCCTCGGCCGTGGCCGCACTCAGCACATCCTTGGCACGACCTTCGTACTCGGGCTTGAGCGCCGCGCCAATCAGCAGGCCGAGACCACGGATCGTACCGAACACGCCGAGTTCGGCATTGATCTCCTCGAGCCCGGCGACAATGCGCGCACGCTTCTCGGCAACGCCGGCAAGCGTCGCCGGATCGTTGATCACGTCGAACACCGCGCCGGCCACCGCACACGCCAGCGGATTGCCGCCGTAGGTGGTGCCATGCGTGCCGACGGTCAGATGACTGGCAATGGCCTCGGTCGCCAGCATCGCGCCGATCGGGAAGCCGCCACCGAGACTTTTGGCGCTGGAAAGGATGTCCGGCGTCACGCCGAAGTACTGATACGCGAACAGATGGCCGGTACGACCCATGCCGGTCTGCACCTCGTCGAAGACCAGCAAGGCGTTGTGCTTGTCACACAGCGCGCGCAGCCCCTGCAGGAACTCACGCGTCGCCGGCAGCACGCCGCTCTCGCCCAGAATCGGCTCGATGATCACGCAGGCGGTCTCATCGTCGATCAGCGCTTCGACACTGGCGAGATTGTTGTACTCGAAATGTGCAATCCCTTCCGGGCGCGGACCGAAACCATCCGAATACTTGGGCTGACCACCGACCGACACGGTAAAGAAGGTACGGCCGTGAAACGAATTCACCGCCGACAATACCTTGTGCTTTTGCGGGCCGAACCGGTCGATGGCGACGCGGCGGGCCAGCTTCAGCGCTGCCTCGTTGGCCTCGGCACCCGAATTGCAGAAAAACACCCGATCGGCAAAGGTCGCGCCGACGAGTTTCTCGGCCAGCGCCAGCGCCGGCTCGTTGGTGAATACGTTCGACACATGCCAGAGCTTGTTTGCCTGTTCGGTCAGCGCGGCCACCGCAGCCGGGTGGCAGTGGCCGAGTGAGTTCACCGCGATGCCGCCGGCGAAATCGACGAACTCCCGGCCGGCCTGATCCCAGACTCGGCTGCCCAGCCCTCGAACCGGCACAAAGGCGGCGGGAGCGTAGTTGGGTACCATGTACTGGTCAAAATCGGCGCGAGTCGGCGACATCGTTATTCCTTTGTATTGGGCGTTGAGAAATAGAAAACGGGCCACCGTGGTGACCCGTTCTTTTCCTTACCGATCAGTGCGCGATCAGTGCGCTTTCTGACCAGCCAGGAACAACCAGGTTTCCATCACAGTGTCCGGGTTCAAGGATACCGTTTCGATCCCCTCTTCGACCAGCCATTGCGCGAAGTCCGGGTGATCCGACGGGCCCTGACCACAAATGCCGACGTATTTGTCGAGTTTGCGGCAGGCCTTGATCGCCATGCTCAGCATCGCCTTGACCGCATCGTTGCGCTCGTCGAACGATGCCGACACCGGGCCGCCCGAATCGCGGTCGATGCCGAGCGTGAGCTGGGTCATGTCGTTCGAGCCGATCGAGAAACCGTCGAAGTACTGCAGGAAACGCTCGGCCAGCACCGCATTGGCCGGAATTTCGCACATCATGATCAGACGCAAGCCGTTGTCGCCGCGCTTCAGGCCATTGCGCTCCAGCAGATCAACCACGCACTCCGCCTCACTCAGGGTACGCACGAAGGGGATCATCACCTCGATGTTGACCAAGCCCATCACATCGCGCACTTTTTTGACCGCGCGGCACTCAAGTTCGAAGCAGTCGCGGAAGCCCTTGTCGACGTAACGCGCCGCACCACGGAAACCCAGCATCGGGTTTTCTTCGTGCGGCTCGTACAGCGGGCCGCCGATCAGGTTGGCGTACTCGTTCGACTTGAAGTCGGACAGGCGCACGATCACCTTTTTCGGCCAGAACGCGGCCCCCAGCGTGGCAATACCCTCGGCGAGCTTGTCGACGTAGAAATCGACCGCGCTGCGATAACCCGCCATGCGCTCCTCGACCTGCTCCTTCAGCTCCGCCGGCAGGTTCGGGTAGGCCAGCAGCGCCTTCGGGTGCACACCGATCATGCGGTTGATGATGAATTCAAGCCGCGCCAAACCGACACCTTCGTTCGGCAGTTGCGCGAATTCGAATGCCAGCTCCGGGTTGCCGACGTTCATCATCAGCTTGACCGGCGACGGCGGCATCTTGGTCATTGCGATGTCGAGCTTCTCGAACTTCAACAGCCCTTCGTACACGTTGCCGGTGTCGCCATCGGCACACGACACGGTGACTACATCACCGGTCTTGAGCATGCGCGTGGCATCGCCGCAACCGACAACCGCCGGTACGCCGAGCTCGCGGGCAATGATCGCCGCGTGGCAGGTACGGCCACCACGATTGGTGACAATCGCCGAAGCGCGCTTCATCACCGGCTCCCAATCGGGATCGGTCATGTCGGACACGAGTACGTCACCCGGCTGAACCAGATCCATTTCGGAGACATCGCGAATCACCCGCACCGTGCCCTGACCGATCTTCTGGCCGATGGCGCGACCGCTGGTCACCACCGTGCTGCGTTCCAGCATGCGGAATTTCGACATCTTGTCGGCCGTGGCCTCCTGCGACTTCACCGTTTCCGGGCGCGCCTGCAGGATGTAAAGCTTGCCGTCGATGCCGTCACGCCCCCACTCGATATCCATCGGGCGGCCGTAATGCTGCTCGATGATCAATGCATAGCGGGCGAGTTCCTCGACCTCTTCGTCGCTGATCGAGAATTTGCGGCGATCGGCCACATCCACATCGACCGTTTTCACCGATTTCCCGGCGGCGGCTTCGAGATCGAACTCCATCTTCAGCGCCTTGCCGCCGAGGTGCTTGCGCACGATCGCCGGACGGCCAGCCTTCAGGGTTGGCTTGTGCACATAGAATTCATCCGGGTTCACCGCGCCCTGCACCACGGTTTCGCCAAGGCCGTACGATGCGGTCACGAACACCACATCTTCAAAGCCGCTTTCGGTATCAATCGTGAACAGCACCCCGGCTGCGCCCTTGTCCGAACGCACCATGCGCTGGATGCCGGCCGACAGTGCCACGAGCTTGTGGTCGAAGCCCTTGTGCACGCGATAGGCGATGGCGCGATCGTTGTAGAGCGAGGCGAACACATGCTTCATCGCGTCGAGCACGTTCTCGACGCCGACGATGTTCAGATAGGTTTCCTGCTGGCCAGCAAATGACGCGTCCGGCAAGTCTTCCGCCGTTGCCGACGAACGCACTGCCACGGTCACACCTTCACCCAGCAGGTTGTAGTGCTCGCGGATCTCGGCTTCGAGCTCGGTCGGGAACGGCGTTTCGATGATCCAGTCGCGAACCTGCTTGCCCACGATGGCCAGCGCCTTCACATCGTCCACATCAAGCGCCGACACAGCGGCATCAATGCGATCGGCCAGCCCGTTGTGCGCCAGGAACACGCGATAGGCATGCGCCGTGGTGGCAAAGCCGCCCGGTACGCGCACGCCTTTTTCGGCCAACTGGGAAATCATCTCGCCCAGCGACGCATTCTTGCCGCCGACATACTCGACATCGGTCATGCGCAGGTGGACGAAGTCGATCACGTTGCGATCGTTGAGATATGCGGTCATCAGCGGCCTCAGATCCTAGAAATAGGTGTGTATGGGATGAAAAATGTTGCACTGCGAAAACGGTTACTGCCATTCTAGGCACCCCGCCCTTTCCGGCTAGTCGGGATAATCCTTTACATGCTATCCCGGAATTGGCGGTTACGAGAGCGAGCGTATATGCTCGCCAGAACCCAATCATTGCCCAGCCTCGCGCGCACGGAGCCCCGATGCCTCGCACTGCCTTCTTTGTATCCGACCGAACCGGTATCACCGCGGAGATGCTCGGCCACAGCCTGATTACCCAGTTCGAGGACGTCAACTTCCGCCGGATTTCGCTGCCCTATATTGATACCCCCGAAAAAGCGCACGAAGCAACGGCAAAAATCCGTCATCAGGCCGAAATCGACGGCTGTCGTCCGCTGGTTTTTTCCACGGTGGTTAACGATGCGCTCCGCGCCATCATCCATGTTGATGAAGCACTGACGCTGGATTTCTTCGAAATCTTCATCGGCCCACTGGAAAAAGAGCTTGGTCGTGAATCTTCACACACGGTAGGCAAAACCCACGGCATCGCCAATTTCGAGGAATACAAGACTCGCATCGATGCAGTGAATTTCGCACTCAACCATGACGACGGCGTGATGCCACGTGATCTGAACGAGGCGGACATCATTCTGATCGGGGTTTCCCGCGCCGCCAAAACGCCTACTTGCCTCTATCTGGCACTGCAATACGGCATCAAGGCCGCCAACTATCCGCTGACGCCGGAAGACTTTGGTCAACATACATTACCCAAACTGCTGCTACCGTACCGCAACAAGCTGTTCGGGCTGACGATCGATCCGGTACGGCTGTCGCAGATCCGCGAAGAGCGCAAACCGAACAGCAAGTACGCAGCACTCGACAATTGCCAGTTCGAAGTCGGCGAAGCCGAAGCGCTAATGCGCCACGTCGGTGTTCCCTATCTCGCCTCGACGACGCGCTCCATTGAAGAGCTTGCCACCACCATCATGCACCGCACCGGCCTGACCCGGCGCACCTACTGAGGCCGATCGGCCACCCCGGAGTTGTCATGCCCCGTACCGCGTTCTTCGTTTCCGGCCGAACCGGCATCACCGCAGAAATGCTGGGCCACAGCCTGATCAGCCAGTTCGAAGACGTCAACTTCCGCCGTATCACGCTGCCGTACATCGATAGCGTCGACAAGGCACACGAAGCCATCGAGCTCATTCGCGAACAAGCACGCATGGACGGTTGCCGCCCGGTCATTTTCTCGACGCTGATCGACGAGGATCTGCGCCAGTGCTTCTATATCGAGGAAGCGCTGACCGTGGACATTTTCGCGACTTTCATCAAGCCGCTTGAGGAAGAACTCGGCGTGGTGTCGTCGCACACGGCCGGCAAGGTGCACGGCATTGCCAATTTCGAGGAATACAAAAACCGCATTGACGCAGTGAATTACTCGATGAGCCATGACGACGGCGGGGTATCGCGCAATCTCGCCGATGCCGACGTCATTCTCGTCGGCGTCTCGCGCGCCGGTAAAACACCAACCTGCCTTTATCTGGCGCTGCAATACGGCATCAAGGCCGCCAACTACCCGCTGACGCCGGAAGACTTTGCCGACCACAAACTGCCCCGCGTACTTCACTCACACCGGAGCAAAGTGTTTGGTCTGACTATCCAGCCCGAACGCCTCTCGCAGATCCGCGAGGAACGCAAACCCGGCAGCCATTACGCATCGATCGATATTTGCCGGCGCGAAGTCACCGAGGCCGAAAGCCTGATGCGCCAGGCAAAAATCCCCTTCCTCAATACCACCTCGCTCTCGATCGAGGAGCTGGCCAGCTCCATCCTGCATCACAGCGGTTTGAAGCGACGGGTCTTCTAGCCCTCTCAACCACAGAAACAAGCGCATTGCGTCAGCTGTGATCCCGCCCACAGCAGCACTCGGGGCGCAAGCGCTTACGCGCAACAACAGCTTTCATCGTCAAGATCGAACCGGTACACTCGACGCTTCATTTGTCCGCAATTTAGAACACCCATGCCCAGCGGTTCCCTCGATTCGGCCTCGGCCTTTGAATTCAAGAGTACCAGCGTGCAGCTGGTCAGCTTCGTTCCCGCAACGCTCGATGCCGAACACATCGAAGCAGCGCTGCGCGACAAGCTCGGCGACGGCGACCACATGCTGCGTGACAGTCATCTCAGCATTGATTTTTCCAGCCTACCGGAAATCCCGGATGCAACCCGGCTGCAGCAGCTCACCGCGCAACTCGCCGGATTCGGACTGGGCCTGGTCGCGGCGCAAGGCGGCAACGATGCCCAACTTGCCGCCGCCCGCGATGCAGGGCTGATCGTTATCGACAGCGACGCCGTCACCCAGCTGCCTACACCGAAACCGGTCGTTGCCGAGCGCATCCCGGCGATGATCGTCACCAAGCCGGTTCGCGCCGGCCAGCAGGTTTACGCCCGCGGGGGCGATCTTGTCGTGCTGGCTCAGGTATCGAACGGTGCCGAAGTCATTGCCGATGGCAGCATCCATGTTTATGCACCACTGCGTGGCCGGGCGATTGCCGGCGCGCGTGGCGACGCCGGCGCCCGCATTTTTACCACCTGCCTTGAGGCCGAACTCGTATCGATCGCCGGTGTTTATCGGACACTGGACGAAGCACTGCCGGCCAATATCAAGTCAGGCGCGGCACAGGTTCGGCTGAACGAAGACAAACTCGTGATCGAGGCCCTGAGCGGCCTCGTCTAACCCAATAATGCATAGCAAGCACTTACAAGGAATTTTGCAACGTGGCTAAGATCATCGTCGTCACCTCCGGCAAGGGAGGCGTAGGCAAGACGACCACCAGCGCCAGCTTCGCCACCGGGCTCGCGCTGCGTGGCTTCAAAACCGCCGTTATCGACTTCGACGTGGGCCTGCGCAACCTCGACCTGATCATGGGCTGCGAGCGCCGCGTGGTGTATGACTTCGTCAACGTGGTTCAAGGCGAAGCCTCACTGAATCAGGCCCTGATCAAAGACAAGAATTGCGACAACCTGTACATCTTGCCGGCATCGCAAACCCGCGACAAAGAAGCCCTTTCGAAAGAAGGTGTCGAAAAGGTGCTCAAGGAGCTTGAGCACGAAGGCTTCGATTACGTGATCTGCGACAGCCCGGCCGGCATTGAAACCGGCGCTTTTCTGGCGCTGTATTTCGCCGATGAAGCCATTGTCGTTACCAACCCGGAAGTCAGCTCGGTGCGCGACTCCGATCGCATCATCGGCATTCTCGACGCCAAGTCGAAGAAGGCCGAAGAAGGCGGCTCGGTCAAAACCCACCTATTGATCACCCGCTACAGCCCCAAGCGCGTTGACTCGGGTGAAATGCTCTCACTCGACGATGTGCAGCACTTGCTGCGGATTTCGCTGATCGGCGTGATTCCGGAGTCCGAAAGCGTACTGCAGGCGTCGAACTCCGGTTCGCCCGCCATCCACCTCAATGGCTCGGATGTCTCCGAAGCCTATAAGGACGTGGTCGCCCGCTTCCTCGGCGAGCAAAAGCCGTTGCGGTTTATCGATGCACCGAAGCAGCCGTTCTGGAAGCGGCTCTTTGGAGGTTAATGAATGTCTATCCTGAGTTATTTTTTCGGCGAAAAGAAAAAAACCGCCTCGGTCGCCCGCGAGCGGTTGCAAATCATTCTGGCGCACGAACGCGCCGGTGACCGCGCCACGCCCGACTACCTGCCACAGCTGCAAAAAGAGCTGATGGAAGTCATTTCCAAGTATGTATCGGTCAATCCGGACGACATCAAGGTTCAGCTCGACAAACGCGACGACATGGAAGTACTCGAAGTGAATATCGTGCTACCGGAATCACCGCGGCGATAGAATGTAAGCATTCAGCGCCGTCGCAGACCGCACGCGACACAAAGAGAGGCGCACGCCTCTCTTTGCCATTTCAGGCATCCCCACACAGGATCCAGCATGACGATCACCATCAAAACCAGCGAAGACATCGCAAAAATGCGCATCGCCGGTCGCCTCGCCAGCGAGGTGCTCGACTACATCACGCCGCATATCGTCCCCGGCGTCACCACCGAAGCGCTCGACAAGTTATGCGCCGACTATATGCGCGACGTGCAGGGCACGATTGCCGCACCGCTCAATTACTGCCCGCCAGGCTACACCCCGTACCCGAAGTCGATCTGCACCTCGATCAACAACGTGATCTGCCACGGCATTCCAAACGATAAGCCGCTGAAGAACGGCGACATCGTCAATCTCGACATCACCGTCATCAAGGATGGCTACCACGGCGACACCAGCCGTACCTTCCTGGTCGGCGACAAGGTGCCGCCGCACGCCAAACGACTGGTGCAGGTCACTTACGACTGCATGTGGATCGGGATCGACCAGGTCAAACCCGGCGGCCATTTCGGCGATATCGGCGCGGCCATTCAGCCTTACGCCGAAAAAGCCGGTTTCTCGGTGGTTCGCGAATTTTGCGGTCACGGCATTGGCCAGGTGTTTCACGAAGAACCGCAAGTGCTGCATTACGGCAAGGCCGGTACCGGCGACGAATTCGTACCGGGGATGATCTTCACCATCGAGCCGATGATCAATGCCGGCAAACGCGAACTGCGGGCGATGCCCGATGGCTGGACTATCGTGACCAAGGATCGCAGCCTCTCGGCCCAGTGGGAGCACACCCTCCTGGTCACCGAGACCGGTTACGAAGTCCTGACCCTCTCGGCCGGGACGCCCGCACGCCCCGATCATTACCTGCTCGGCTAACCAAAGGCTCCCCATGCGCTCGGTCAATGCGATTCGTGACGATTACGCCGCTGCCAAGGCGGCCATCAAAGCCCGTTTCGCCGCGCCGCGCCGCGCCGCGCCGCTGCTGCGCGCGCTGGCCAAGCAGACCGACGCTACCCTATCCGAGCTATGGGGACGCCATCAGTTCGGCCGCGAAGTGTTGCTGCTTGCAGTGGGCGGCTACGGCCGTGGCGAGCTGTATCCGCACTCGGACATCGACCTACTGATCCTGCTACCCGATCAGTTGAGCGCGGCACTACTGGAAAAGCTCGAAGTCTTCGTCGGCGAGCTATGGGATATCGGCCTTGAAGTGGGCCATTCGGTCCGCACCGTCGCCGACTGCCTCGCCGAAGCCGAGAAAGACATCACCGTTCAAACCGCACTACTGGAGTCGCGCCTACTGGTCGGCGACGAGGCGCGCTTTGCCGAGTTCCGCGATACGGTCTACCGCTACATCGATCCGAAGGAATTCTTCGAAGCCAAGCTGCTCGAGCAACAGGCGCGCTACGGCCGCTTCCAGAACGCCACCTACAAGCTCGAACCCAACCTGAAGGAAGCGCCGGGCGGCCTGCGCGATCTGCACCTGATCGGCTGGATCGCCGCCAGCCTCGGCCTCGGTCGCGACTGGCGTGCACTGGCGGCGCTGGGCATGCTCACGCGCGAGGAAGGCCAGAAACTGCGTCGGGCCGAGCGCGTACTGCGCACGATCCGCATCCAGTTGCATTGGCTGGCCCGCCGGCGCGAGGATCGCATCCTTTTCGATCACCAGAACCGGCTGGCCGAGCTGTTTGGCTATGAGGACGACGGCAAACTGCGTGGCAGCGAGCAACTGATGGCGCGTTATTACCTGGCCGCGCGCATCATCACCCAGCTCACACCGTTACTGGTACAGGCACTGCGCGCGCGGATTTTTTCGCAGATCGGCACCCAGGCCATACCGCTGAACGAGCGTTTCCAGTTGCGCGGCAACACACTGGAAATCACCGCGCCGGACGTATTCGAGCGCACACCGTCGGCGATTCTGGAAATCTTCCTGCAGTTCGAGCAGCAACGCGACGTCACCGATATCGCCCCGGAAACGCTGCGCGCGCTGTGGCACGCCCGCGCGCTGATTGACGACGATTTTCGCGCCGACCCGCACAATCAGGAACTGTTCATTCAGCTCTTTCGCGAACCGCGCGGCCTGACCCGCGTACTGCGGCGGATGAACCAGTACGGCGTGCTCGGCCGCTATATTCCGAAATTCGGCGAGCTGGTCGGCCGAATGCAGCACGACCTGTTCCACGTTTACACCGTCGACGAGCACACGCTGATGGTGCTGCGGAACATGCGCCGCTTTGCGCAACCGGCGTTCACGCATGAATACCCGCTGTGCTCAAAACTGATCGAGGGCTTCGAGCACCCGGAAGTACTCTACCTCGCGGCACTGTTTCACGACATCGGCAAGGGGCGCGGCGGCGATCACTCCAAGATCGGCACCGCCATCGCCGCCGATTTTGCCGAACAGCACCCGCTGCGCACCGAGGATCGGGAGCTGATCGCCTGGCTGGTCGAGCATCACCTGACGATGTCGCACGTCGCACAGAAGCAAGACGTTTACGACCCTGAAGTCACCGCCAGATTCGCCCAACTTGTGGGCACCCAACGGCGACTGAACGCGCTCTACCTGCTGACCGTCGCCGACATCCGCGGCACCAGCCCCAAGGTCTGGAACGCGTGGAAAGCCAAGCTACTGGAAGACCTGTTCAAGGGCACACAGCGGCAACTCGCCAGCGAAAATCTGCCGGCATCGAGCTGGCTGGAAGAGCGCCAGGAAGACGCCCTGAGCCAGCTGCGGCTGTACGGGCTGCGCGACGACGCACACACGGCCTTCTGGAACGAGCTCGACACCGTTTATTTTCTGCGCCACGAAGCGCGTGAAATCGCCTGGCATACACGCCAGCTCTTCAGCAAAATCAACAGCGATACGCCGATCGTGCGCGCCCGGCTCTCGGAGTCCGGCGAGGGGCTGCAGGTGTTCGTCTACACCCGCGATACCTCGGATCTGTTTGCGCGTATCTGCAGTTTCTTTGAGCGAGCCGGCTACAACATCTTCGACGCACATGTGCACACCACGCACCACGGCTACGCGCTCGACAGTTTTTACGTATTCATTCCGGAAAACCGTAACGACAACTACCGCGACCTGATCGGCTTCGTCGAATACGAACTGGCCGCCCAATTGATCAAGGCCGGGCCGCTGCCGCCTCCGGTCACGGCCCGGATCTCGCGCCAGCTCAAACACTTCCCGGTACAGCCGCACGTCTTGATTCGCGCCGACGAGCGCGGCAAGTATCACGTACTGTCGATCGCCGCCGGCGACCGCCCCGGCCTGCTGTCGACGATTGCCCGGGTGCTGGCCGACAACCGTATCGACATCCAGAGCGCCAAGATCATGACCCTGGGCGAGCGCGCCGAAGACAACTTCCTGATCTCGGGCCCGCGTCTCGGTGACGAGCGCCATGCGCGGCAACTGGAAACCGAGTTGCTGCAAGCCCTGCAAGTCTGACGTCCTACCTGGCGGGTTTGCTCGCTTCGCGCTTGTCGGCACTGCGATCGGCAGCCTGGTAGGCCAGATAGTAGCGATTCACCGACGACACGTAGTCGAGCAGATGCTGGCCGACCGTACGCCGGGCCACCTCTTCGACGTTGCCGCGCCAGACATTGGGATCCAACCCCTGTGCCTTGGCTTTTTTCCGCAACTGCTGCACCCGCCCTTCCCCGGCGTTATACGACGCAATCATGAAATAGAGCTGATCGGTCGGGGTAATGCCGCGATCGGAAAACAAGCGGCGCAGATACGTCAGATAGCGCGCTGCGGCGGTCACATTCTGCTCGGTATCATGCGGATTGCTCACGCCCATCTTGCGCGCGGTGTTCGGATTGACCTGCATCAGCCCGGTCGGCCCACCGCCCTTGCGGGTCATCGGTTGCAGCTTGGTCTCGCGCTGGCCGATCGCCGCCAGCAGCAGCCAGTCGAGATTATTGGCGGCGGCAACGAGCTGCAGCATCGGCGCAAAAAAACCGAGCTTGTCGGTCGAGCTCATTTCATCGGGCGCATCGGCCCGTGCATCCTTGGGCAGAAATCGCCGCGTGTCGCCCGCCGCCTTGCTTGCCAACTTGCCGCCGGTCGAGGCGATGAAGCGATTGAGCACCGACAATAGCTGCGGATGCTCCGGCGCCACCGCCCACGCCACCGGCACGCTGGCGGCAGCACAGGACTGCGACTTCAGCGCCGGATAGCGCTGACTCCACAAGCCGAGCACATAGTCGCTGGCCACTGTCGCGGTATCGCCCCCGCGCTGAATCTGCGCAAAGAGCTGCTCGGTCGACGTCCCCAGTGGCGGCTCGACCACCTTGACCGAGGCCAGCTCGCCCGCCATCACCCGTCGGCCGTAGCTCGCCGCCGGAATCGTCACCGCCCGCTCGCCAAGGTCCTCGACCTTGGTCAGGGGCGGCTTGCTGCGATTCTGCACCAGACACCAGCGCTCGTTCAGGTAGGGCACGGTGAACTCGGCCAGATGCCCTGCACCGGCGATCACCGGAATCAGCCCGGCGGCCAGATCACCCTCGCCGTCACGCAGCTTGGGCAGCAGCGCGCCGGCATCGACCGGCACGTACTGAATGCGTAGCGGCGCACGCCCCTTGGGCCGAGTGCGATTGAGGTATTTCTCCAGCTCGCTAAGCATGGCGAACTCGACGCCGTGCGGCCTGCCGTTGGCGAAAAAATACGTCGACGGCCCGAGTGCGACGAGCACGCGCAAACGATCCGGCGGGTTGGCAGGATCGTAATCACCACCGGAAAGCTCGGTCGGCTGCGACAGCGTCGGATGCTCGCTTTCAGGGGCCGCCACCGGCTTTTTCGTCACCGGCTTGGCGGCAAGCACAAGCGGCGACGCGCAAACCAGCAAGGACGCCAGGAGCAAGTACCTGAAAGGAAAGGATTTATGCGAATGGGTTGAGTGCATTTTTTGATTCTAGCGGGATTCGGGCAATTCGGCATGTCGCCAAGGTGACTTGAGCATTCGTGCCGAATCCGCTAAAGCGGGGCAAGGCACGCTTATAATGGCCGGCTTGTTGAATGGAAAACCGCCATGCCCTTGCTTCTCGTTGAAAACGCCTCGCTTGCCTTCGGCCATTGGCCGCTACTGGATCACGCCACCGTGGCGCTGGAGCCGGGCGAACGGGTCGGGCTGATCGGTCGCAACGGTCAGGGCAAATCCTCGTTACTCAAGGCCGTCGCCGGCGTAATCAAGCTCGATGACGGCGAAATCCGCATTCCGGCCGACGTCCGCGTCGCTTATGTCGCGCAGGAACCCGAGTTTGCCGACGATTGCACCGTATTTGACGCGGTCGCCGAAGGCCTCGGCGAGCTCAAACAGATCCTCCACGATTACCACCTCGCCACGCACTCGCAGGATCACTCCGACGAAGCCATGACCCGACTGGCCGAACTGCAGCACGGCATCGAGTCACGCGATGGCTGGCGTTTTGATGCGCTGATCTCGGCCACGCTCTCGCACCTCAACCTGCCCGCCGACACGCTGGTATCGGCACTCTCGGGCGGCTGGAAAAAACGCGTCGCGCTGGCGCGCGCACTAGTGGTCGAACCGCAACTGCTGCTGCTCGACGAGCCGACCAACCACCTTGACGTCAGTGCGATCGAATGGCTGGAAGGCCTGCTCGGCAATTTCGGCGGCAGCGTGCTGTTCATTACTCACGATCGGCGCTTCCTCGATAACGTCGCGACCCGCATCATCGAACTCGATCGCGGCCGCGTCACCAGCTTCCCGGGCAACTTCAGCCAGTACGAACTGCGCAAAGCCGATTTGCTGGCCTCGGAAGAGCAGGTCAACAAGAAGTTCGACAAGGTGCTGGCGCAAGAAGAAGTCTGGATCCGCAAGGGCGTCGAAGCGCGCCGCACGCGCAACGAAGGCCGGGTGCGCCGGCTTGAGCAATTGCGCCGCGATCGCTCGGCCCGGCGCGACCGCGTCGGCAATGTGTCCTTCCAGGTGGATGCCGGCGAACGCAGCGGCAAGCTGGTGGCCGAGTTCGAACACGTCAGCAAATCGTTCATCGATGCCGACGGCAAGGAAAAACGCATCGTCGCCGACTTCACCACCCGACTGATGCGCGGCGACCGGATCGGTCTGATTGGCCCGAACGGCGCCGGCAAGACCACCTTACTTAAACTGATTCTCGGCGAGCTTGAGCCCGACACCGGCACCGTCAAGCGCGGCACCAATCTGCAGGTTGCCTATTTCGACCAGTTCCGCACCCAACTCGATGACGAAGCGAGCATTGTCGACGTCATCGGCCAGGGCAAGGATTTCGTCGAGATTGGCGGCGCCCGCAAACACGTGATGGGCTACCTGGAAGAATTCCTGTTCGCGCCGGAACGCGCCCGCAGCCCGGTCAAATCGCTTTCCGGCGGCGAGCGCAACCGCCTGCTGCTGGCGATGCTGTTCACCCGCCCGGCCAATGTGCTGGTACTGGACGAACCGACCAACGACCTGGACATCGATACGCTCGAACTGCTGGAAACGCTGCTGGCCGACTACCCCGGCACACTGTTCCTGGTCAGCCACGATCGTGCCTTTCTGGATAACGTCGTCACCCAGACCATCGCCTTCGAGGGCGACGGCGTGCTGGTCGAGAACGTCGGTGGTTTTGCCGACTGGCAGGCAGTGCGGGCGCGCAAGGCCGCGCAGGCCGCAGCCAGCACCAAGGCTGCGGCAGCCGAATCGGCCGGCAAACAGGCAGGCGCCGAGCGCAGCAAATCGCGCGGGCAAAAACTCAATTTCAACGAGCAGCGCGAACTGGATCGGCTCCCTGCCGACATTGCGCAACTGGAAACCGAACAGGCCGATTTGCAACAGGCCATGCTCGATCCGCAGCTTTACAGCGAAAGCGCAACGAAAGCCAAGGAAATGCAGGATAGAATCGAGGTCATCGAAAACCTGCTACTCGAAAAGCTAGAGCGTTGGGAAACGCTTGAGGCCAAACGCTCCTGAATATGAACTGGCCCTGGCCGCGACGTCACTCCAAATCCGCTCAAATCTCGCTGCGACCCCTGCGTCGCGGCTTGATCATGTTTTATGTCGCACTGATGTTCATCGGCATAACGATGTTGCTTTGGGTAACGTCGCGCGATTACCAGCAAGCGCTGGAAGAGGCCGAGCGACAGAACATGTCGCTCGCCCGCTCGCTTGATGAGCATGCCACCCGGACGTTTGTCTCGGTTGAGCAGGCCATGCAGAACATCATCGAGAACCTTGAAGGTCTGGGCGGCGTCGACAAAGCCGACGAGTACCTGACCTATCTGCTGCTGCGCGACAAGGTCAAGCTGGCGCCGCAAGTGCGCGGCATCATCGCTATCGATTCGCGCGGTCACATCCAGAGCCACGGCCTTGAATACCCGACGCGCCGCGTGGATTTGTCCGATCGTGCGTATTACGGCTTCCACCAGCAATTTCCGGATCTGCGCCCGCAAATCCAGCTTCCCGTCGTCAGCCGTACCGACGGCAAATGGCTGATTCCGGTCACCCGGCGCATCAATCGCCCCGATAACAGCTTCGGCGGCATCCTGCTCGCCGGAGTCGAGCCGAATTACTTCCTCGAATTCTACGACTCACTCAAACTCCCTCCGAGCATGCGTATCCAGCTGCTGCGCTCGGATGGCGTCGTCATCCTCAACTATCCGTTCGACGAAGTACACATCGGCCAGAGCGTCCGCGCCCGCGACCCGCTGCTATTCGAGCAGCGCCGCCTGATGCGCACCAGCGTCTATCGCCAGAACGACCCGGCCACCGGCAAGAACGAGCTCACCGCTTTTCATGCCAGCCAAGGCGAACTGCCGCTGATCGTGACCGTATCGATCGACCAGAGCGCGGTGCTGCACAAATTCCGTGACAACCTGCTCGCCCGCGCCATCATCACCGTCACGCTGCTACTGGTGGTCACCGTACTGTTCTATCTGCTGCTGCGGCAGCTGCGCCGGATCGAACAAATCGAAGGCCGTTTGCATCTGACGCAATTTACCGTCGACGAATCGCCGGATGCGGTGCTGTGGAGTGATCGCTTCGGCAACATCCGCTACGCCAACCGCACCGCATCGCGGATCGCCCATTACAGCCGTGAGGACATGCTCGGCCTGCGCTTTGCCGACCTGTTCCCCAACATCGGTGAAGCGCAATGGCACGAATTTTGGGGCAAGCTGAAGCAGGATCGCCAACTGGTGCAAATGACGCACCAGCGGGATCGCTTTGGCCAGCTGCTGCCGGTCGAGGTCACGCTGGCACACATTGAATTCAACGACGAGGCCTACACCTGCGCGACGGTGCGCGACATCACCGAACGGCAGAACACCGAACGCGAGCTGCGCCGCCACCGCGATCACTTGCAGGACCTGGTGCTCGAACGCACCGCCGAAATCCGCACGGTGCTCGACGCCAGCCCGCTGGCGATCATGCTGTCGGTCAAGAACACCATTCGCCTCGTCAACCCGGCTTTTGAAAAGCTGTTCGGCTTCTCGTCCGGCGCCATCATCGGCCAGCCGATGAGCCTGATTCACGCCGACCAGACCGAGTTTCAGGAAGCCGAGCAGCAAATGCTGCAAAAAGTGCAACAGGGCGACGTGTATCGCGGCGAGATGGCGCTGTTCCGCCGTGATTTGTCCGAGTTCTGGGCCATGCTCTACGCCAAAGCGCTCGACCCCGACGACGCCGACAAGGGCGTGATCTGCGTGATCGAGGACGTCACCGCGCAACGGATTGCCGCGCAGGCACTGCGCCAGTCGGAACGTCTCAAGCGCACGATTATCGACACTACCGCCGACGGCTTCATCCTGCTCGACGCATCCGGCCGCATAGTTGAAATCAACCAGTCCTTTTCGCGCCTGCTCGGCTACCGGCGCGAGGACGTGGTCGGCCATCCACCACACGTATTGTGGGGCGAACAGGCGGCGCGCGTTTTCCCGGCCGATCTGGTCGCGCGCATTGGCGCCGGCAACCATATTGAAGAAGTCATCCTGCGCGCCTCAACCGGCGAATCGCTACCCTTCCTCGTCAACTCGGCGGCAATCAACGATGAGCACCAGCAACTGGAATACGCCTTCGCCTTCCTGACCCACATCGGCCGGCTCAAGGAGTTCGAGCGCAACCTGGTTGAAGCCAAGGAAGCGGCCGAAAGCGCCAACGTCGCCAAATCGGCCTTCCTTGCCAATATGTCGCACGAGCTGCGAACGCCAATGCACGCCATTCTGTCGTTCTCGGAAATGGGCCTATCCAAAACAGGCAGAACCGAGCCGACCAATCTGGCGCGCTATTTCGAACGGATCAACTCAAGCGGCAACCGGCTACTGATTTTGCTGAATGACCTGCTCGATATGTCCCGGCTTGAGGCCAATCGCATGCAATACGACAAGTCACTTTATTGCCTGCAACAAACCGTACAAACGGCCGTCAACGAAATCAATCCACTCATGCTCGGCAAGCGGCTTGATCTGGAGGCGGACGAACATACCGCGCCCCTGTTCGCCGTTTATGACAAGACGCGCCTGATGCAAGTCATCGTCAACCTGCTTTCGAATGCCATCAAGTTCAGTCCGGTAGGCAGCAGCATCGTCATCGATTACCTACCCCACGCCACGCTCGACAATGGCCAGCCGGCGATTGGCGTATCGGTGCGCGACCATGGCCCCGGCATCCCCGTCGACGAGCTGGAACTGATTTTCGACAAATTCATCCAGAGCAGCCGTATGCGCACGACCGGCGGCACAGGCCTGGGGCTGGCAATCAGCCGGCAGATCATGGGCGACCACGGCGGCAAGGTCTTCGCGACCAACCATAGCGATGGCGGTGCGGTTTTCACCTTGCTGCTCCCGGTCGAGCGCAGCACCCCGACCTGATCCCCTCGCACACGCACCGGTTTTGATTGCGGATCGATTGGCGTACAATGCCGCCCTTCCCTGCCGAAAATCCAAGACAAATCAAGACCATGCCCACGCTCGCCCAGCAAGTTGCCCGTCGGCGCACTTTTGCCATCATCTCGCACCCTGACGCCGGTAAAACGACGCTGACCGAGAAACTGCTGCTGTTCTCGGGCGCAATCCAGCTCGCCGGAACCGTCAAGGGCAAGAAAGGCGGCAAGTTCGCCACCTCGGACTGGATGGACATCGAAAAGCAGCGCGGCATTTCGGTCGCCTCGTCGGTGATGCAGTTCGACTACCGCGATCACGTCGTCAACCTGCTCGACACCCCGGGCCACCAGGATTTTTCCGAAGATACCTATCGCGTACTCACGGCGGTTGACTCGGCATTGATGGTGATCGACGCCGCCAAGGGCGTGGAAGCGCAGACGATCAAGCTTTTGAACGTCTGCCGGATGCGGCATACGCCGATCGTCACCTTCATGAACAAGTACGACCGTGAAGTACGCGACAGCCTGGAACTGCTCGACGAAGTCGAATCGGTACTGCAGATCCGTTGCGCGCCGGTCACCTGGCCGATCGGCATGGGCAAGACCTTCCGCGGCGTGTACCACATCCTCAACGATGAAATCCTGCTGTTCAACGCCGGCGGCGGCAAGGCCGACGGCAGCATCGAAATCATCAAGGGGCTGGATAACCCGCGCCTGGACGAACTGTTCCCGCTGGAAATCGACAACACCCGCATGGAGCTGGAACTGGTGCGCGGCGCCAGCCATCCGTTCAATCTGGAAGAATTTCTCGCCGGCACGCTGACGCCGGTGTTCTTCGGCTCGGCGATCAACAACTTCGGCGTGCGCGAGATCCTCAATGCACTGGTCGACTGGGCGCCGGCGCCGGGTGCGCGCGATGCCACCGTGCGCAGCGTCGACCCGACCGAAGCACCATTCTCGGCCTTCGTATTCAAGATCCAGGCCAATATGGACCCGAAGCACCGCGATCGGATCGCCTTCTTGCGCGTGTGTTCGGGTGAATTCTCGCGCGGCATGAAGTTCAAGCATTTGCGACTGGGTCGCGACATCGCCGCCAACTCCGTCGTCACCTTCATGGCGCAAGGCCGCGAGCAAGTCGAAGAAGCCTACGCCGGCGACATCATCGGCCTGCCCAACCACGGCAACATCCAGATCGGCGATTCGTTCTCCGAAGGCGAAGCGCTGTCGTTCACCGGCATCCCCTACTTCGCACCGGAGCTGTTCCGCATCGTGCGGATCAAGAACCCGCTCAAGCTCAAGCAACTGCAGAAAGGCTTGCAGCAGCTCGGCGAAGAAGGCGCGGTACAGGTATTCAAGCCACTGAACGGCTCGGACCTGATTCTCGGCGCCGTTGGCGTACTGCAGTTCGAAGTGGTCGCCTCGCGCCTGCTGAACGAATACGGCGTCGAAGCGATCTTCGAATCGACGACGATCTACACCGCGCGCTGGGTCAGCTGCGACAACGCCAAGAAGCTGCTCGATTTCGAGAACAGCCTTGGCAACAACCTCGCCCGTGACGCCGCCGACAGCCTGTCTTATCTGGCCACCAGCCGCGTCAACCTCGCGCTGACGCAAGAGCGCTGGCCGGACATCGTGTTCCACGCCACGCGCGAACACGCCGTCACGCTCTAAGCGCCCGGCACAACAGCAAACCCAGCATCGGGCCGGCCTCAACCGGCCCGATTTGCATTGGGCGCCATCTGGCGGCCGAACCGTGCGCTAGCGCCGCAATGCAATGAGCCCGGGTCTATAAGCAGGCTTGGCCATGCCCGCCAGACATTCCTGCCACCCCGGAAAACCCGAAAAACATACACGACACACCCGTGGCATACTCCGTTATCGCAACCACCAAGGCGCAAACGGGAACGAAGCGGCTTGATTTTGATCAATGCCAGTGCAGGTATCGCCCCGCAGAATGAGTGTGCTTTTTTGCAGAGCGTGAGATAGGTCAAGAGAGTAGTCTTAAACCCATAGGAAGTGCCCCACCCGATGCAGATCCGCGGGTCCGGTGGTTCCAAGCCACTGTTTTACTGATCGTCGAACAGATCATTCATAGGAGCATCACCATGAACGCACCGGAAACCAACCTGCAACAGAACGCTTGGCGCGGTTTTAAAGAAGGCGAGTGGCAGAAGAAAGTCGCGGTTCGCGATTTCATCCAGCTCAACTACACCCCGTATGAAGGCGACGACAGCTTTGTCGCCGGCCCGACCGAACGCACCAACAAGGTCTGGGAAAAACTCTCCGAGATGCTGGCCGCCGAACGCGCCGCACCGGGCCAGGTTCTCGACGTCGCCGCCGATCGCGGCACCGGCATCACCGCTTTCGGTCCGGGCTACATCGACAAGAATCTGGAAAAAATCGTCGGCGTTCAAACCGACGCCCCACTGAAGCGCGCCATCTTCCCGAACACCGGCCTGCGCATGGTGGAAAGCTCGCTGCACGAAATCGGCCGCGAACTCGACCCGAAGATCGAAGAAGTATTCAGCAAGTACCGCAAAGACCATAACTCCGGCGTGTTCGACATTTACAACCCGCTGATCCGCGCCTGCCGTTCGTCCGGCGTGATCACCGGCCTGCCGGATGCTTACGGCCGTGGCCGCATCATCGGCGATTATCGTCGCGTCGCCCTGTACGGCATCGATCAACTGATCGAATTCAAGAAAGCCGAAAAAGCCGAAACCGACGATTTCGACTTCACCGAAGACACCATCCGTCTGCGTGAAGAGCTGTCCGAACAGATCCGTGCGCTGGGCGAGCTGAAGGAAATGGCCGCCGGCTACGGCTTTGATATCGGCAAACCAGCCGCTACCGCGCAGGAAGCCATTCAGTGGACCTATTTCGGCTACCTCGCCGCGATCAAGGAACAGAACGGCGCAGCGATGTCGATCGGTCGCATTTCGACCTTCCTCGACGTTTACATCGAACGCGATCTGAAAGAAGGCAAAATTTCCGAGGCCGAAGCGCAAGAGTTCATTGACGACCTCGTCATCAAGCTGCGTATCGTGCGTTTCCTGCGTACCGAGGAATACAACAGCCTGTACTCGGGCGACCCGACCTGGGTAACCGAATCGATCGGCGGCATGGGCAAGGACGGCCGTACTCTGGTGTCGAAGAACAGCTTCCGCTTCCTCAACACCCTGTTCAACCTCGGCCCGGCACCGGAACCGAACCTGACCGTGCTGTGGTCGCCGGCGCTGCCGCAAGGCTTCAAGAATTTCTGCGCCAAGGTTTCGATCGAAACCAGCTCGATCCAGTACGAGTCGGACGAACAAATGCGCCCGCACTGGGGTGACGACTACGCGATCGCCTGCTGCGTCTCGGCAATGGAAGTCGGCAAGCAAATGCAGTTCTTCGGTGCCCGCTGCAACCTGGCCAAGGCCATGCTGTACGCGATCAACGGCGGCGTCGACGAAAAGAGCGGCAAGAAGGTCGTGCCGAACTTCGAGCCGATCACGTCGGAATACCTCGACTACGACGAAGTCATGGCCAAGTACGACAAGATGCTCGACTGGCTGGCCAAGACCTACGTCAAGGCGCTGAACGCGATCCACTACATGCACGACAAGTACTCGTACGAGCGGATCGAAATGGCGCTGCACGATCGCGACATCCTGCGCACCATGGCCTGCGGTATCGCCGGTCTGTCGGTCGCGGCTGACTCGCTGTCGGCGATCAAGTTCGCCAAGGTCAAGACCATCCGCAACGAAGCCGGCATTGCCGTCGACTTCGAGATCGAGGGCGAATACCCGGCATTCGGCAACAACGATGACCGCGTGGACCAAATCGCCGTGTACCTGACCGAATCGTTCATGAACAAGGTCAAGAGCCACAAGATGTACCGCAATGCGCTGCCGACCCAGTCGATCCTGACCATCACCTCGAACGTCGTGTACGGCAAGAAGACCGGTAACACCCCGGACGGCCGTCGCGCTGGTGCTCCGTTTGCACCGGGTGCAAACCCGATGAACGGCCGTGACACCTCGGGCTTCGTCGCCGCAGGTGCCTCGGTTGCCAAGCTGCCGTATGAAGCCGCACTGGACGGCATTTCGTGGACGGCTTCGGCCACCCCGGATGCACTGGGTCACTCGCTGGCCGATCGCGTCAACAACCTGACCGCTTGCCTGGACGGCTTCTGCAATGCAACGGGCTTCCATATCAACGTCAACGTGCTCAATCGCGACACGCTGCTCGATGCGATGGATCACCCGGAAAAGTATCCGCAACTGACGATCCGTGTGTCCGGTTACGCGGTCAACTTCATCAAGCTGACCCGCGAACAGCAAATGGACGTGATCAATCGCACTTTCCACGTGAAGTGCTGATCTAAAAAGAAACAGGGGGCGGGCCCGCCTCGCCCTGCATGAAACAAAGGCGGCCCTTGGGTCGCCTTTGTTCTGCCTTGCCTCTGGAGACACACACAATGACCATCGATATCGTAGAAGTAAAAAAACCGCCCGGCGAAATCGTCTCCGCCATGGTCGACGATCAGGGACGGATGTGCGGCTTCATTCATTCGTTCGAAACCGGCGCCGCGGTTGATGGCCCCGGCATGCGGTTTGTGGCTTTTGTCTCGGGCTGTCAGTTCAAGTGCCTGTATTGCCACAATCCGGACACCTGGAAACTGCACAACGGCAAACTGTGGACCGTTGACGACGTCGTCGCCGAAATCGGCAAGTACGCCGCTTTCCTGAAAATGACCGGCGGTGTGACCATCTCCGGCGGCGAACCGCTGATGCAGGCCCATTTCGTCGGTGAGATTTTCTACCGGGTCAAAAAGGAATTCGGCCTGCATACCGCGCTGGACACTCAGGGTTTCCTCGCGGAGCATCTTGAAGACAGCTGGTTTGATAATGTCGATCTGGTGCTGCTCGACATCAAGCAGTTCAATCCGGAACGCTACGAACGGCTGACCAGCAAACCACTCCAGCCCACACTCGACTTTGCTCACCGCCTGCAAAGACTGGGCAAGAAGATGTGGCTGCGCTATGTGCTGGTTCCTGGCTACTCGGATGATTTTGACGACGTCGAAGGCCTGGCCGACTTCGTCAAATCACTCGGTGAGATTGTCGAGCGCGTCGAAGTGCTGCCCTTCCACAAGATGGGCGAGCACAAGTGGGAAGAGCTGGGCTTGAAATACGAGCTCACCAGCGTCGAACCACCGAGCACCGAGCTGACCGAGCGGGTACGCGAGCAGTTCCGTGCCCGCGGACTGAACACCTACTGAATGCGATGTGCGCTTCGCAGTAACGGGGCCGATGGCCCCGTTTTTTATCGTGCGTACATATAGCCGCGCGACATCGGCGTCGGGTTCAAGCCGGCGGCGCCAGCCTTGCAACCGAGCAACTGGTAAATCGACACCCAGTCATTGGCGAAAGCCCAGGCACAGCCAGCCAGATAAACCCGCCAGATCCGGTAGTGCTTTTCATCGACAATGCCACGAATTTGATCGGCCCGCGCCTCGAAGCGATCGGTCCAGCATTCCAGCGTGCGCGCGTAGTGGCGGCGTAGCGATTCAACATCGAGCACCTCCAGCCCGGCCGCCGACATTTCCCGGGTCGCCAGCGCCAGATGCGGCAGCTCGCCGTTGGGGAACACATAACGGTCGATAAAATCGCCGCCACCAAAAAAAGCACCACTGCCGTTCTCGACATCGGTGGTGGTGATGCCGTGGTTGAGCACCAGACCCCCATCACGCAACAACGCGTGGATTTTGGTGAAATAGGCCGGCAAGTTGGCCAGCCCGACGTGCTCGAACATGCCAACGCTGGTGATCTTGTCGAACTGGCCGCTCACGTCGCGGTAATCACACAACAGCACCTTGCAGCGATCCTCGACACCGGCGGCGCGAATCCGCGCCTGCGCCAAGTCATGCTGATTCTGCGACAGCGTCACCCCGGTCACATGAGCGCCAAACTGGGTCGCCGCCCGCAACGCCAGCGCACCCCAGCCACAGCCAATATCAAGCAGTTGCTCACCGGGTTTGAGCATGATTTTCTTGAGGATATGGTCGAGCTTTTTGATTTGTGCTTCTTCAAGGCTCTCGTCGCCATTTTCAAAGTAGGCGCACGAATACACCATCTGCTCATCAAGCCAGAGGCGGTAAAAATCGTTAGAGATGTCGTAGTGATACTGGATGGAATTGGCATCAAGCGTTCGCGAGTGCTGATGACCACGGGCAGCCAAGCGCCCCCACATCTTATGGCCGGACACCAGCCGCGCCGCCAGCGCCACCGCAACCTCGAACACACTCGGCAGCGGCCCGTCGATATCCACCTGCCCCTCGACGTAGGCTTCGCCCAAACTGGCCAGGCTGGGCCGGCGGAAATAGCTGACGGCCTGCGGGTTCGGCAGGGTGATCGTTACCGTTGGCGCGGCCGAAAACTGATAGTCACGGCCGTTCCAGAGCCTGATCTGCAGCGGCAATTCGCCATGCGCGCGAATCTGCCTCACCCATTTGTCGAATTGATTCAGTCCGAACTGCTCCAGTTTGTCGATCAGCATGCAATCGCACTCCATCGCTATCGTTGGCAAGCGCCGCATCGCGGCCATGCCTTTGATTCTAGGACGCTTCCCGGCAAGTGCCGACCCGGCCAGCGACCGTTCGGGCGACTAATCACGCCGGGCCACGCAAGGACACTGTGCTAAAATCCGCCGCCTACATCTGCTGGCTTGGGCCATGTACGAACTCCTGATCGGCTTGCGATATACGCGCGCCAAACGTCGCAATGGCTTTATTTCCTTCATCTCGCTGGTTTCGATTCTCGGCATCACGCTGGGGGTTGCGGCGCTGATCATCGTACTGTCGGTGATGAACGGCTTCCAGGAAGAAGTGCGTGACCGCATTCTGGGCATGGCCGCCCATGTGCAAATCACCAGCGTCGACAATCGCCTGCCGGACTGGCGCACCGTTGCAGCCGAATCGAAGAAAAACCCCGATGTCGTCGCGGCCTCGCCTTATGTCCTCGGCCAGGGGCTGCTTGCCCAGGGCAGCCAGGTCAAGGGCGCCATCGTTCGCGGCATTGATCCGGCCCTCGAACCCACGGTCAGCGAGGCCGCCAGCAAAATGATGGCGGGTCGGCTGAGCGACCTGCAGGATGGTCAGTTCAATATCGTGCTCGGCTGGCAGCTTGCCGCCGAACTTGGTGTACGCCCCGGCGACAAGATCACCCTGATTACGCCGCAAGGCCAGGTGACGCCGGCCGGGCTGATTCCGCGTTTCCGACAGTTTCTGGTTGTGGGCGTGTTCCGCGCCGATTACTACCCGTATGACGCCGGCCTGGCGTTCATCCATATCGGCGATGCGCAAAAGCTGTTCCGCACTGGCGAGGATGTCAGCGGTTTGCGCCTCAAGCTCGATGACCTCTTCAAGGCCCGCAGTGTCGCCCGCGAGCTTAGCCAGACGATGCCGGCGCTGACGGTATCCGACTGGTCGCAAGAGAACCCGACCTACTTCCGCGCGGTGGAAATCGAGAAGCGGATGATGTTCATCATCCTGACGCTGATCGTCGCCGTCGCCGCGTTCAACCTGGTTTCGACGCTGGTGATGGTCGTGACCGACAAGCAGGCCGATATCGCCATTCTGCGCACACTGGGCGCATCGCCCGGCTCGATCATGAAAATATTCATGATCCAGGGGGCGATTTCCGGTTTTGTCGGCACGCTCTGCGGCGTATTGGGCGGCGTGCTGGTTGCCGCCAACCTCGGCGTTATCGTCCCCGGCATCGAACGCATTCTCGGTACCCGCATCCTTTCGCCGGATGTTTACCTGATCACCGAACTACCGTCGAAGATCATCCCGAGCGACGTCGGCACCATCGCGGTGATTTCGCTGGTGCTGGCACTGGCCGCGACGCTATACCCGAGCTGGCACGCCAGCCGTATCAATCCTGCGGAGGCGCTGCGCTATGAGTAAGGTCATTCTGAGCGCCCAAGACCTCGTCAAGCACTACCGTGGCGGCAAACTCGAAACGCCGGTACTCGAAGGCGTGGATTTCAGCCTTATCGCCGGCGACACGGCCGCCATTGTCGGCGCCTCGGGCTCGGGCAAATCAACGCTGCTGCACTGTCTGGGCGGGCTCGATACGCCGAGCAGTGGCACCGTGCGTATCGGCGAGACCGATCCGTTTGCACTGCGCGAGGCCGAGCGTGGCATGCTGCGCAACCGGCAGCTGGGCTTTGTTTACCAGTTCCACCACCTGTTGCCGGAGTTTTCCGCCGAGGAAAACGTCGCCATGCCACTATTGATCCGCCGCGAGCCGCGCGAGGTCGCCTTTGCCGCCGCGCGCGACATCCTCAAGCGCGTTGGTTTGGGACATCGACTGGCCCACAAGCCCGGTGAACTGTCCGGCGGCGAGCGACAGCGTGCGGCCATCGCTCGCGCCTTGGTCACCCAACCGGCCTGCGTGCTGGCGGACGAACCCACCGGCAACCTTGATCGCGGTACGGCCGAAGCGGTATTCGCGCTGATGCTCGAACTCAATCAGGACTTCGGCACCAGTTTTGTCATCGTCACCCACGACCCGACGCTGGCGCAGCGCTGTCAGCATCAATACCGGCTGGCCGACGGCAAGCTCGCGCCACTCTGACCATGCTGCTCCGCCTGCGCCGTACCGACAAACTGGGGCTGATCGCTGGGCTGATTTCGATCGTATTGGCGCTGTTGCTGACGGTGCTGGTTTACCTGCACCACGGCCGTGCATTCACGCTTTCAGCCTACCCGTGGCTGCGCTCGATCGGCTGGATGCTGTTCATCGGCCAGATCGGCATACTGATGTCGAGCATCATCCACTACCACCACCGCAGCCTGCCGGCGCTGATCCGGCTGTATGCGGGGCTGATTTTCCAGTTCGCGCTGACCTACTACGCGCTGGTGTTGTTCGACTTCGACAACAACGCCTTCGCCGGCATCCATGACCTGCATGTCTACAGCCCCGATGCGCCCTTCGCCTTTTTTGTCGGCGCGCTGAAGACCTTCCTCGACTGCGTGCACTTCAGCGTCGTAACCTCCGCGACGGTCGGCTACGGTGACATTTACCCGCGCGACTGGCTGGCGCGGATCCTCACCGACATCCACATCCTCTCCGCCACCGGCGTCGCAATCATCGGTTTCGGCCGCTACTTCTCCGGCCACGCCGCACCTCCGGGGCAGGATGGGCAGTGCTAGGACATGCGTATCTTTCGCACCGACCGCTTCCCGCTGCCACTCCCCGAAGGTCATCGCTTCCCGGCCGAAAAATACCGTTTGCTGTACGAGGCAGTCGCTGACTTCGCCGACGCCGAATTCATCGAAGCACCACGCGCCAGCGATGCCGAACTGCTGAGCGCACACACCCCCGGCTATCTGCATCGGCTAAACACTGGCACGCTGAGCCGCGCCGAAGAACGTGCCATCGGCCTGCCTTGGTCGGCGGCACTGGTCGAGCGCTCACGCCGCTCAACCGGCGCCACCATCGCGGCTTGTCGCAGCGCGCTTGACCATGGCTGTGCGGCCAGCCTCGCTGGCGGCACGCATCATGCCTATGCCGATCGGGGTAGCGGGTTTTGCGTATTCAATGACACGGCGGTGGCCCTGCGCCTGCTGTTGCAGGAGGGCGCAATCAAACGGGCGCTGGTGATCGATCTGGATGTACATCAAGGCAATGGCACGGCGGCCATGTTGGCCGATGCCCCCATACTGCATACCTTCTCGATGCACGGCGCAGGCAACTTCCCTTTCCAGAAAGAGCGTAGCGATTACGACATCGAGCTGGCTGACGGCAGCGGCGACGATGTCTATCTGGATCAGCTTGCCCACGCGCTGCCCAGCCTGTTCGCCGCCAGCTGGCCCGATCTGGTGATCTACCTGGCCGGCGCCGATGCCTATCAGGGCGACCGGCTGGGCCGGCTGGCGCTGAGCCAGCAAGGGCTGGCCGAACGTGATGCGATGGTGCTGACGCAGTGCCGCCGCTACGGCGTGCCGGTCGCGATCACCATGGGTGGCGGTTACTCAGTACCGATCGGTGAAACCGTTGCGATCCACGCCACGACCATCCGCACCGCGCTGAGAATCTGCTCATGATCTTGCTGCGCAACGTCGGTCAGCACAGCCAGTAGATCACCCGCTGCGTCCACGACAGCGACGCCCACCAGTCCTCCCCTTGCGCCAGCATGGTCAGTCCGCGTTTGGACAAAAACCACGCGCGCACGCCGTTGGGCCAGTCTTGTGCCTCGATCCAGTCGTGGCGACGGAAGTAGCCCAGCCACAGCGCCGCCTCAGCGCCATAGCCATCCAGATAGGTGGTCATCGCCAAAGGGCCGGCCTCCAGAATCGGATAACCCTGATGCATGCGGCGCATCACGCCCAGCGCCCGGCGCGGTCGCGGAACGCAATTCATAGCGGGAACTGAGGTCAGCACGGTCATATTTTTCAAGACCTTACGGTTCAGCCATGCCCGACAGCCGGGCGTGAATAATACCGGTCTAGCACGAATGTCATTTCCGGCAGTCAAGCATCTGCGTCATACGCAGCCGGCCGGCCGGATTCATCGGTCATCGACCAAACACGCCTGGTGCATTTCTCTTGCTGAAAGCGTGGCGTGACGGAAGAAACGTCGCTGGCGGCATCAGATGTAAAGCCAAGGAAAAACATCGTATCTCATTGTGAAATAAGGGTTTTTTGCAAAAATTTTCCCTAGTAAAACTGGAACGGCGCTGTTACCTTCCGTTTTAATCATGAATCAGACCGCAGTGGAATCAATGACCAATACACATGCTCATCCGCCTCACCTGCCCCTCCTCTGGCTCGGCGCAGCCATTGCCGTGCCGATCTCGCTGACCGTCAGCGCCTATGGCGTTGCCGAGTACGGGCCACAGGAAAACGTGCAGGTTCAGCAGATCTCGCAAACACTGACGACCCCCGAACTGATCAGCCGCGTGGCCACCACTCCGCTGCGCCAGAACGATGTCGTCCGTAGCGGCGATACGCTGGCACGGGTGTTGGCACGCATGTCGGTCAATGACGACGCAGCGCTCGATTACCTGCGCGCCACGCCGGCCGCGCATGGACTGTTCAATCTCACGCCGGGGCGCAGCATCGAGGCGGTAACGACCCGTGATGGCCGGCTGAACCAGCTCAGCTACATCAACGCGCAAGATCAGAAGCTGACCTTGATCCGTAGTGGCGACACCTTCAGCATCGATACGACCACGGTGGCAGTGGTGCAAACCACGGCTTATAGCAGCGGCACGCTCAAGGGTGACATCAGCACCGCGTTCAATACGCTCGACCTGCCAGCCGGCATCCGCCAGCAGCTGGCTGCGCTGTTTCACAACAGCGACAATACCCGCGAGCTCGCCCCGGGCAGCAAGTACAGCGTGCTGTACGAATCGTTCCAGCAAGACGGCCTTAGCGTGCGTACCGGCCGGGTACTGGCGGCCTCGTTGAACGATGGCAAAGCGCTGAAACGCACCTTCTGGTTCCAGCCGGCCAATCAACCGGGGGCTTACTATGCTGAAGATGGCAGCAGTACCTCGTCGCGCTTCCTGCGTTACCCGACCGATTTCAGCCATGTCTCTTCCAGCTTCGGCATGCGCTTTCATCCGATCCTGAAACGGGCAATCGGCCACGAAGGCGTCGATCTGGCCGCACCGAGCGGTACGCCGATCTATGCTGCCGGCGATGGCAAGCTGATCAAGTACGGCCGCGAAGGCGCCTACGGCAATATGGCCGAGATCCGCCACGACGGTCGCTACCAGACCGTCTACGCCCACATGAGCAAGTTCGCCAGCGGACTGAAGGCCGGCAGCACCGTGAGCAAGGGCCAGCTGATCGGCTATGTCGGCAGCACCGGCCGCTCGACCGGGCCGCATCTGCATTACGAATTCCGCATCAATGATCAGCAAGTCGATCCTTTGGCAGTAAAATTGCCCGCCGATCCGGCGCTGAACAAAAACCGGCTGGCCGCATTCCAGCAGCACATTTCGCCGCTCGGCGAACAACTGGCCCTGCTGGATGGATCGAGGTTGGCCAGCATCAAATAATTCAACGAGGAACCATGACGCGCCCGCAACTTCTGATCGGCCTGATGACAGGCACCAGTCTTGATGGCGTCGATGCCGTCCTCGTCGACCTTGCCGGCGCCCAGCCCAGGCTGATCGCCGCGCAAGGCTCGCCGCTACCCGAAGCCTTGCGGCGTGATCTGCTCACGCTGCAAGCGCCGGCCCCGAATGAAATCGATCTGGCGTGGCAAGCCGGCAATGCACTGGCCGATTGCTATGTCGACGCGGTCGCCGCGCTATTGGCCAAGGCCGGCGTGGCGGCGAGTGACGTCACCGCCATCGGCAATCACGGCCAGACGATCCGCCATCGCCCCGAGCGCGGTTACACCATCCAGCTCGGCAACAACGCCCGCCTGGCCGAGCGCAGCGGCATCAGCGTCATCGGCGACTTCCGCTCGCGCGATGTCGCCGCCGGCGGTCAGGGCGCACCGCTGGTACCCGCTTTTCACGAGGCGATCTTCGCCGATGCACGGCGCCACCGTGTGATCGTCAATATCGGCGGCATCGCCAACCTCACCGATCTGCCCCGCAGCGGCGACATCACCGGTTTTGATACCGGCCCCGGCAATGTGCTGATGGATTTGTGGATCCACCGCCATCGCGGCGCGGCGTACGACGCCGGCGGCGCGTGGGCGGCCAGCGGAAAAATTCTGGACGATCTGCTCGCCGAGCTGCTGCGCGAGCCCTATCTCGCCCTGCCCGCGCCCAAAAGCACCGGCCGCGACCTGTTTCATGCCAACTGGCTAGCCGCCCGCCTGACCGGGCGCACCGACCGCATCGAAGACGTCATGGCCACGCTGACGACCTACACCGCCAGAACCATCGCCGATGCCGTCAAAGCCACCGCGCCCGGCGTCGACGACATCTTCATCTGCGGCGGCGGCGCCCACAACCCGACCCTGCTGGCCGCACTGGCGCGTGATCTGCCCGGCGTGAGCATCGCCAGCACCGCCGCGCTCGGCGTCGATCCGGATTGGGTCGAGGCGATTGCCTTCGCCTGGCTGGCAGAACGGTTTATCCAGCGCGCAGCGGGCAATGTGCCCGCCGTCACCGGCGCAGCAGGATCGCGCACTCTGGGCGCACTCTGGCCAGCCTGACGGTAGCAGTCCGGCAGACGGCAGGCGGGTTAAGGTAAACTGGCCGCCGGATTTATTACGCAGGCCAGTGCCCATGTCGCACCCCAATCAGTTCGAGCTGTTCCGCAGCCGGCGCTTTCTGCCGCTGTTCGTGACGCAGTTTTTCGGCGCATTCAACGACAATCTGTTCAAGAACGCCTTGCTGGTGATGATCGCCTTCCACGGCCTATCCGCCGCCGGCATGGGTGCGGCGACGCTGGTCAATGCCGCGGCCGGTGTGTTCATTCTGCCGTTCTTCCTGTTCTCGGCCTTCGCCGGGCAGTTGGCCGAGAAGTACGACAAGGCCATCCTCGCCCGCTGGGTGAAGATCCTCGAAATCCTCATCATGCTCGCCGCCGGCTACGGCTTTGCTACCCGCAATGCCAGCGTGCTGCTGGGCTGCCTGTTCATGATGGGGGTGCACTCGACGCTATTCGGCCCGCTCAAGTATTCGATCCTGCCGCAATACCTGAAGCCGCAAGAACTGCTCGGCGGCAACGGCCTGATCGAGATGGGCACCTTCATCGCCATCCTGCTGGGCCAGATTGCCGGCACGCTGATCATCAGCCATCAGCCGCACGGCGAAACGCTGATCATCTGGGCCTGCGTCGGCGTCGCCGTACTGGGCTGGCTCAGCAGCCGCAGCATGCCTGCCGCCCCGCCGCCAGCCGCCAAACTGCCGATCAACTGGAATGTGTTTGCCGAGAGCTGGCACATCATCACTCATGTCAAAAAGAACAAAACCGTCTTCAACAGCCTGCTGGGAATCTCGTGGTTCTGGTTCTTTGGCGCGGTTTACCTGACGCAATTGCCCGAAGTCGCCAAAGTCACACTGCACGGCGACGAGCAGGTCTACACGCTGCTGATCACGCTGTTCTCGGTCGGCGTCGGCGTCGGTTCGATGCTGTGCGAGCGCCTGTCCGGCCGCACGATCGAGCTGGGCCTGGTGCCGTTCGGCTCCATCGGCCTGTCGCTGTTCGGCATTGATCTTTACTTCGCGCTGGCCAACTCGCCGGCGGGCCAATACGGGCTGACGAGCTTCATTACCGCCGCCGGACACTGGCGCGTGATGGCGGATATCCTGCTGCTGGGCGTGTTCGGCGGCTTCTTCATCGTGCCGCTGTATGCGCTGATCCAGACCCGCACCGAGCCGGGTTTCACCTCGCGCGCCATTGCCGCCAACAACATTCTCAACGCCTTCTTCATGGTCGTTGCCGCCGGCATGAGCATCGCCCTGCTCAGCGCCGGCCTGTCGATCAAGGGGCTGCTGCTGACCGTGGCGCTGATGAACGTCGCCGTCGCGATCTACATATACACGCTGATCCCCGAATTCATGATGCGTTTTCAAGTGTGGATCATGACCCACCTGCTCTACCGCATCCGTGCGCAGGGGCTCGACAACATCCCCGAAACCGGCCCGTGCGTGCTGGTATGCAACCACGTCAGCTTCATGGATGCGATGGTGCTCGCCGGCCGGGTACGCCGGCCGATCCGCTTCGTGATGGACCACCGCATTTTCAGGATTCCATTGCTCAACTTCATTTTCCGCACCGCCGGCGCCATCCCGATCGCCCCGGTGCGCGAAGACCCGACGCTCAAGGACAAGGCCTTCGACCGCGTCGCCGAGTACCTCGAAGCCGGCGAAGTCGTCTGCATCTTCCCCGAAGGCAAGATCACCAAGGACGGCGAGATGAACCGCTTCAAGCCCGGCATCGAGGAAATCATCCGCCGCACCCCGGTACCGGTGATTCCGATCGCACTGCAAGGGCTGTGGGGCAGCTTCTTCAGCCGCAAGGACGGCACTGCCATGATGAAATGGCCGCGCGGGATCTGGTCGAAGATCGGGGTGAATGTGGGAGAGCCGGTGGCAGCGGAAGCGGCAACGCGAACGCTGCTTGAGGAGCGCGTCAGTCACCTGCGTGGCGACTGGAAGTAAGCAGCTCAGCTTCCCTCAGAACTACAGTTTTGGAGAAAAAGATGAAGGCGCTAATCAAACATGCAAATGCCGCTTTGCTGCTCTGCCTGATCTCCCACTCAGCCCACGCCTACCAGTTCAAGTCGGGGGCCCTCGTGGACGATAGCAGCACCCATGAGGACAAGGTTTCGTTTGGGCCACTCAACAGGTTCAGCCAGCAGCGTCGCGCGATACAGATTCCCAAAGCTTATGGCAGGCTTCTATCAATCTCGACCAACAACAACGCGACAACCATGTGGTTCGAATCGACCGAGGGACAAATTCGCAACGTCATCATCGACGGCTCAGCGCCAGTGATTGTGATCCGGACCGGAGACGCTCAGTAGACTCCATAACCGATAAGAAAAGCCGCCAATAGGCGGCTTTTCTTATCGGGGCAGCACGTTCAATCTGCATTTGAAGAACTTGCTGTTCAGGTACTCCGACAAGGCCTGATTTCCGTTATCGATCACCGTGCCATCCACATCGTAGCAACGCCAGATGAAGTGCTCGTTCAGGCGAATCGTCCCGTCGAGATCCGCACTGACCAGCCAGCGGGCAAACTGCTGGCCAGCATCCGAATCCGACCAAGCCTTCGACGCGCAAACTTCATCGGGCAGACCGTTCAGCACCACAGCCATCACGGCTTGATCGTGATTGCCGGCGGTTTGCCAGTCGGTCGCAACACTTGGGTAAACAGCTTGCGGGGTGGTGGTCGGGTCGATGAACAGTCGATATCCCATCTTGTTTTCTCCCAGTATCTCAGTCGACGGCCAGCCAGACCGTATCGTCGCGCAGTTCGACCTTGTGGCAAGGCGTGTGGCCTTCGTCCGGCGCCTGCGCCTGGCCGGTCTGCAGGCTGATCTTGAAATTGTGCAGCGGGCAGGCAACGGTGTCACCGTACACCAGCCCGTGCGACAGCGCGCCGCCCTTGTGCGGGCAGTGATCGTCGAGCGCGAACACGCGGTTGTCGAGAGTGCGGAACAGCGCGATATCGGTCTTGCCTTCGCGCTTGACCACGCGGGCGCCCTGCGCCGGGATCTCGTCGAGCTTGCAGATGGATTGCCAGTGATTCATATCAGCGCTCTTGTCGGTGCTCATGTCGGTTTTCCTTTTGCAGCCCGCCGCTCGCACGGCGGGCATCAATCAATATAGGTCGGTCAGACGGTCAGGTCGGTAAAGCGGGCGGCAGCGTCGGCGCCCAGCTGCGCCTGCCACGGGTCCGGCTCGCCGGCCAGCGCCAGCTGCAGTCGCGCCCACAGTGCCTTGCGGTTGGTGGCGTCGTCGAGCACCTTGGACTTGATGTAGTCGAGGCCGACGCGGCCCATGTAATGCACGGTGCGTTCGAGGTAGTACGCCTCTTCGCGATACAGCTGCAGCACCGCGCCCGAGTATTCGAGCACTTCTTCCTCGGTTTTCACCTTGGTGAAGAACTCGGCCACTTCGGTCTTGATGCCGCCGTTGCCGCCGACATAGATTTCCCAGCCCGAATCGACGGCGATGATGCCGACGTCCTTGATCCCGGCTTCGGCGCAGTTGCGCGGGCAACCGCTCACGGCGAGCTTGACCTTGTGCGGCGCCCACATCCGGTCGAAGGCTTTTTCCAGCGCGATGCCCATGCCGGTCGAATCCTGCGTGCCGAAGCGGCAGAACTGCTTGCCGACGCAGGTTTTCACCGTGCGCAGCCCCTTGGCGTAGCCCATGCCGCACGGCATGTCGAGCTCGCGCCACATCTGCGGCAAGTCCTCCTTCTTCACCCCGAGCAGGTCGAGCCGCTGGCCGCCGGTAACCTTGACCATCTTGACATTGAACTTGTCGGCCACGTCGGCGATCTTGCGCAGTTCGGCCGGGCTGGTCACCCCACCCCACATCCGCGGGATCACGCTGAAGGTGCTGTCCTTCTGCACGTTGGCGTGGACGCGCTCGTTGATCAGCCGCGCTTGCGGGTCGTCCTTGGCTTCACCGGGCCAGGTCGAGATCAGGTAGTAGTTCAGCGCCGGGCGGCAGCTCGGGCAGCCGTCCGGGGTTTTCCAGTGCAGCGCCTTCATCGTGTCGGCCAGCGTCACCAGATGCTGCTCGCGGATCGCTTCGCGCACTTCGCCATGGGTATGGTCGGTACAGCCGCACATCGGCTTGCGCTTCGGCGCATCCTGGAACGAGCTGCCGACGGTACTCATCAGCACCTGTTCGACCAGACCGGTACACGAGCCGCAAGACGCGCCGGCCTTGGTGTGTTTCTTCACGTCATCGACGGTAAACAGCCCCTGCTCCTTGATCGCCTTGACCAGCACGCCCTTGGTGACACCGTTGCAGCCGCAGATTTCGGCGTCGTCGGGCAGCGCGGCGGCGCGACTGGCGCCCGAGGTGCCGTGATCGCCCAGATCGCGCGGCGGGCCGAACAGCAACGCCGAACGCAGATCGGCGACATCACGCTCCTGCCGTAGCAACTGGAAGTACCACGCACCATCGCTGGTGTCGCCGTACAGGCAGGCGCCGACGAGCTTGTTGTCGCGCACGATCAGCCGCTTGTAGACGCCACCGGCCGGGTCCGAGAGCACGATCTCGTCGCAGCCCTCGCCGCCCATGAACTCGCCGGCACTGAACAGATCGATACCGGTGACCTTGAGCTTGGTCGACGTCGTGGTGCCGGTATAGCGCTGCTTGCCACAGCCGCCGAGCTGGTTGCCCAGCACCTTGGCCATTTCGAACAGCGGCGCCACCAGACCATAAGACACGCCACGGTGGTTCACGCATTCGCCAACGGCGTAGATGTGCTCGTCGCTGGTCGCGAGCCGGTCGTCAACGACAATGCCCTGTGCGGTTTCCAGCCCTGCTTCACTCGCCAGATCGGCATTCGGCACGATGCCGACGGCCATCACGACCAGATCGGCCGGAATGACTTCGCCGGTATCGAGCCGCACCCCGGCGACGTGGCCGTTCTCGCCAACCAGTTCCTGCGTCCTGGCACCGAGCTTGAATTTCAACCCCTGCTCGGCGAGCGATTGCTCCAGCAGCCGGCCGGCAGTGTCGTCGAGCTGACGATTCAACAGCCAGTCGCCAAGGTGAATCACCGTCACGTCCATGCCGCGCAGCTTCAGCCCGTGCGCGGCTTCCAGCCCGAGCAGGCCGCCGCCGATCACCACCGCGTGGCGGTGCAGCGCTGCGGCGACGATCATCTTCTCGGTGTCCTTGATGTCGCGGAAGCCGATCACGCCGTCCAGATCACTCCCCGGCACCGGCAGCATGAAGGGGCGCGAACCGGTCGCGATCAGCAGCTTGTCGTAGCCGATCGCCTCGCCGGCGGCGGTATGCACCTCGCGGCGTTCGCGGTCGATGCGGGTCGCGGCACAACCCTTGATCAAGCGGATACCGTTATCGCGGTACCAGTCCAGATCATTGAGGATGATGTCTTTGAGCTTCTGCTCGCCGGCGAGTACCGGCGAGAGCTGGATGCGGTTGTAGTTGCCCCAAGGCTCGTCACCGATCACGGTGATGTCATAGCGGTTTGCATCGTGCTTGAGGATTTCCTCCAGCGTGCGGATGCCCGCCATGCCGTTGCCGATCAGTACCAGTCGCTGCTTTTGCATTCATCACTCCTTGGCTGACACCGCCTTGTGCGCGCGGCGAGATGCGTTGCAGTAATGATCGCGAATTCAGGACATTTAGGACAGGTAAATACCGACGCCAAAAACTTGATTGAAATCAATGTCATCCAGACATATAGCCCATTCGGACTATCACTTTCTCAAGCGCCTAAGCCGACCGAACTAGACGGCGGCCCGCAAAAGAAAACGCCACCTTGCGGTGGCGTTTTGTCCTTCCAGACCGGTCAACTCAGCAGGGGCACTTTCCGCCGGCGGCCCGATCGGCGCTAGGGAAACGCGCCTCCAGGCAGTAGCGGTAAAAGTCCTCGCGGCTCATCGGTGTCGCATCCGGGTGCTGGCTGCGCATGTGGTCGACGTAATACTCGTAATCGTGCACGCCCACCATCAGCCGGCAGGTCTGCACCACCTTCTTCGCCGCATCTTTCAAGCCCGAGAGCCAATCCGAACCGAGGCTGTAGCGCTCGAACTCGGCCCGGCTCATCGGCGTACCGACGGCATGACGACGCTGGTGGTCGAGCAGGTAACGCTGGTAGTCGTCACCCTCGTCCACCGCCGGTGGCGGCACCGGCTCGCGCCGGCCGCCGGTCAGGAAAGAAAGATCAAGCATTGGCAGCGGCCTCGTCACCGCGAAGCTGAACTTCGGCCTCACGCACCGTCGGGTGACGTGCGCCCAGTGCGCGGCGGATATTGAAGAACGCGGCCACCAGCATCACCACCGCCACAATCATGAAGAAGCCGCACAAGGTGGCATTGATCTGATTGTTGAAGGCGATGCGCTGCATGTCCTCGATCGACTTGGCCGGCGCAATGACCGCGCCATTGGCCGCAGCGGCATTGAACTTGTCGGCGACGGCGAGGAAGCCGATCTTCGGATTGGTACTGAAAATCTTCTGCCAGCCTGCGGTCATCGAAGTCACGAACAGCCAGGCCGTCGGCACAATGGTGACCCAGGCGTAGCGTTCCTTCTTCATCTTGAACAGCACCACGGTACCGAGGATCAGCGCCATCGACGCCAGCATCTGGTTGCCGATACCGAACAGCGGCCACAGGGTATTGATGCCGCCGAGCGGATCAACCACGCCCTGGTAGACGAAGAAGCCCCAACCTGAAACCGCGATGGTGGTGCCGATCATATTGCCGAGCCAGCTGCGGCTCTTGCCCAGACTCGGGATCGCCACGCCGGCCAGATCCTGCACCATGAAGCGGCAAGCGCGGGTACCGGCATCCACGGCGGTAAGGATGAACAGCGCTTCGAACAGGATCGCGAAGTGGTACCAGAACGCCATCATTGCGCGGCTGTTGAAGATGTCGGTAATGATGTGCGCCATGCCGACGGCGAAGGTCGGCGCGCCACCGGCACGCGACAGGATCGACGTTTCACCCACATCCTTGGCGATCTGCGTGAGCATCTCCGGGGTGACCATGAAGCCCCAGCCATTGATCACGACCGATGCCGATTCGACGGTCTTGCCGATCACGGCGGCCGGCGAGTTCAGCGCGAAGTAAACGCCCGGATCGATCACCGAGGCGCAAATCAGCGCCATGATGGCGACGAACGACTCCATCAGCATCGCACCGTAGCCGATCATGCGGGTATGGCTTTCGCGCTCGACCAGCTTCGGCGTGGTACCCGATGCCACCAGCGCATGGAAGCCCGAGATCGAACCGCAGGCAATGGTGATGAACAGGAAGGGGAACAGGCTACCCGAGAACACCGGGCCGGAGCCGTCGATAAAGTTCGTCACGGCCGGCATTTTCAGATCCGGCGCGGCAAAGACAATACCGACCGCCAGACCGACGATGACGCCGATCTTGAGGAAGGTCGACAAATAATCGCGCGGCGCCAGCAGCAGCCACACCGGCAGTACCGAGGCAATGAAACCGTAGATCACCAGCGCCCAGACGAGCTGCGTGCCGTGCAAGGTGAACATCGGGCCCCAGACCGGGCTTTGGGCGATGTCTTCGCCGTAGACGATGGCCAGCATCATCAGCACGAAGCCGATCACCGAGATCTCGCCGATGCGGCCCGGGCGGATGTAGCGCATGTACACACCCATGAACAGCGCGATCGGGATCGTCGCCGCGATGGTGAACGTGCCCCATGGGCTGTCGGCTAAGGCCTTGACCACGATCAGCGCCAGCGCCGACAGGATGATGATCATCACACCGAGCGCGCCGAGCATGACGATCACACCGGCGAAGGGACCGAGCTCCTGCTTGGCCATTTCACCGAGCGAGCGACCGTCGCGGCGGGTCGAGATGAACAACACCAGGAAATCCTGCACCGCACCGGCGATCATCACGCCGATCAAGATCCACAGCGTGCCGGGCAGATAGCCCATTTGCGCAGCCAGAATCGGCCCGACCAGCGGGCCGGCGCCGGCAATGGCGGCAAAGTGGTGGCCAAACAGCACCCACTTGTTGGTCGGCACGTAATCAAGGCCGTCGTTACGACGCTCGGCCGGCGTCATCCGGCGATCGTCGAGCTCGAACACCTTGTTGGCGATAAAGGAACTGTAGAAGCGGTAAGCGATGCTGTAGCAGGCAACCGCCGCCACCACCATCCACACCGCGTTGACGTGCTCGCCCCGATTCAACGCCAGCATCCCAAAGGCGAATGCCCCTGCAATGGCGACGGCGAACCAGATCAGCTTTGATTTAAGCGTACTCATCCTGTCTCCGAGTCATGAAAGTCATCACCGCGCGCACGCGGAGATGTAGTCATTTATATGAAACTACAACAGGCAGGATGATCGCCGCCGGAGCGGCGACATGACATAAGTATCTTCCCTAGGTGGAAGCACGACTACGCTAGTTTCAAACCGACAATCCCGGTAAGGATCAGCAATACCGAGGCGATGCGCAACACGCCCAGCGGCTCATGAAACCAGACGACACCGAACAAGACGGTGCCGAGTGTACCAATGCCGACCCATATGGCGTAGGCAGTACCCAGCGGCAAGTGCTTCACCGCGTAAGCGAGCAAGCCCATGCTCACCGCCAGCGTCAGCACGAAGACGAGCGACGGCAACGGCCGGGTAAAGCCGTGCGAGGCCTTGAGCGCCAGCGCCCAGGCCACTTCGAACAGACCGGCAAATACGAGGGAAATCCAGGGAATGAGGGAGGGAGACATGGCCGTTTCCTTTACAAAGGTCAGGGCCGTCCCCGGATGATGCAGGCAGTGTCGGGCCGTCCCGGCACAGAAACGTACCCGGCGTGACCGGGTACGGACAACAGCTTAAATCAGTTCAGCCCGAGCGCCAAATCGGCGGTCAGATCGTCGATATGTTCCAGCCCCACTGAAATACGGATCAGCCCTTCCCGAATGCCTGCGGCGGCACGCGCTTCCGGCGTCAGCCGACCGTGCGTGGTCGATGCCGGATGGGTGATCGTCGAGCGCACGTCGCCGAGGTTGGCGGTCCGGCTCATCAGCTGCACCGCATCCACCACTTTCCAGGCCGCATCCTTGCCACCCTTGAGCTCGAACGACACCACGCCACCGCCACCGCCCTTCTGCTGGCGCATCGCCAGCGCATGTTGCGGGTGGCTGGCCAGCCCCGGGTAGTAAACACGTTCGACTGCCGGCTGCGCCTCCAGCCAGGTCGCCAGCTTGAGCGCATTGTCGCAATGGGCGCGAATGCGCAGCGGTAGCGTTTCCATACCCTTGAGCAACACCCAGGCATTGAACGCCGACAAAGTCGGCCCAGACGTCCGCAGGAACAGGTAAACCGGTTCGACCACCTCGGATTTGCCGACCACCGCGCCACCCAGCACGCGCCCTTGGCCATCGAGGTATTTGGTCGCCGAATGAATGACGATATCCGCCCCCAGCGCCAGCGGTTGCTGCAAAATCGGCGAGCAGAAACAATTGTCGACCGCCAGCAGCGCGCCATGAGCGTGGGCGATCTCGGCGATCGCGCCGATGTCGGACACATCGGTCAGCGGATTCGACGGCGTTTCCAGAAAGAACAGCTTGGTATTCGGGCGAACCAGCGCCGCCCAGTCAGCCGGATCGGTCGGCTTGGCGTAGCTGACTTCGACGCCGAACTTGCTCATGTAATTGTTGAAGAACTGGATCGTCGAACCGAACAAACCGGCCGAGGCCAGAATATGATCACCCGACTTCAGGTGCGCCATGCACAGCCCGAGGATCGCGCTCATGCCCGACGCGGTGGCCACCGCCCGCTCGGCGACCTCGAGCGCGGCAAGGCGATCTTCAAAGGCGGTCACGGTCGGATTGGTGAAGCGCGAATAGGTATAGCCGGGAATCTGTCCGCCGAACTTGAGCGCGGCGTCTTCGGCGCTGTCGACCACAAAGCTCGACGTCAGGAACAAGGCGTCGGAATGCTCGCCGAATTCGGTACGGTGCGTGCCGGCGCGCACGGCCAGCGTGTCGGGATGAAAATCGTTGCGGTCTGTCATGTCCGGCTTCCTCTGGAATTATTTTCGATCCGTCGTTCAAAAAGCCAAGGGCCGGAGAATGATCTTCCGGCCCTTGTTATGCATATCGCGTCTTTGACCTGACGTTATTAGATCAAATTCTGCTCGGCGACGCCAATATTGAGATCGAGCACGCGGCTATCCGGATCGCCCTCCTTGCCCTTGGTCGACAGCGGCGAGATGCGCTTGGCTTCCAGTGCATCCAGATAGGCATCGGTGATGTCACCGGTAATGTAATGGCCATCGAAACACGAGGTCTCGAACTCGGTGATCGCACCGCCGCTGGCATCGGTACACGCCTGGATCAGCGCGGACAAATCCTGATAAATCACCGCATCGGCACCGATTTCCTCGGCGATCTGCTCGTGCGTGCGACCGGTCGCGATCAGCTCGGCACGCGTCGGCATATCAATGCCGTACACATGCGGATACATGACCGGCGGCGCCGCCGAAGCCAGATAAACCTTCTTGGCACCGACATCGCGAACCATCTGGACGATTTCCTTGGACGTGGTGCCGCGAACAATCGAATCATCGACCAGCAGCACGTTCTTGCCGCGGAATTCGGCGGCGATCGGATTGAGCTTCTGTCGTACCGATTTCTTGCGACTCGCCTGCCCCGGCATGATGAAGGTCCGGCCGATATAGCGGTTCTTCATGAAGCCTTCGCGGTATGGCAGCTTCAGCGTGTTCGCCAGCTCAAGCGCGGCATCGCGGCTGGTATCCGGAATCGGAATCACCACGTCGATCTCCAGCGCCGGCACCTGACTGCGGATTTTCGCTGCCAGCTGCTCGCCCATTTTCAGGCGGGATTCATGCACCGAGATCCCGTCGATCACACTGTCGGGACGGGCGAAATACACGTGCTCGAAAATACACGGAATGAGTTTTGGATCCGGGTGGCATTGGCGGCTGTGGAATTCGCCGTCAAAGCTGACGTAAATCGCCTCGCCCGGAACGATGTCGCGCCAGAACTTGAAACCCATGGTATCGAGCACAACCGACTCACTGGCAACCAGATACTCGGTGCCTTCCGGTGTTTCATGCCGGCCGAGCGACAGCGGACGAATGCCGTGCGGATCGCGAAACGCGACCAGGCCAAAGCCCGCGATCAGCGCAACCACCGCATAGGCGCCGCGAACACGGCGGTGCACCGCCTCGATCGCGTCGAAAACGATTTTCGGCGTCAGGATCGGCCCTTGGGTGCGGCGGCTGATTTCATGCGCCAGCACATTGAGCAGGGCTTCGGAGTCGGAGTTGGTGTTGATGTGCCGCAGATCCGTGCGGTACATGTCCTCCTTCAGCTCCTTGTCGTTGGTCAGATTGCCGTTATGCGCCAGCACCATACCGAATGGGCTATTCACATAAAAAGGCTGCGACTCGGCCAGGCTCGACGCCGAGCCGGCGGTCGGATAACGCACATGACCAATGCCGGCATTGCCGAGCAGAGAACGCATATTGCGGGTGCGAAACACATCGCGCACCAGACCCTGGCCCTTGTGCATGTGGAACACATGCCCTTCGGCCGTCACGATGCCGGCGGCATCCTGACCACGGTGCTGCAGAACCAGCAAACCGTCGTACAACAACTGATTCACCGGGGTTTTGGCGACGACGCCCACGATGCCACACATAGATGAACCTCGATTACTTGCTTGCTAAAAGCCTTCTCAGTCGAAGGAGACCCGCCCGGCCAACGCTTCCGGCAGCCACGGCAGGCTCATTCGAGCCGCTTGTTCGAACAGCGGACTGAACATCGCATTGCGCCACAAATCGGTCTTGGGCAAACCGGTCAAACCGGCAGCCAAAACCAGCAGGACGACAAATAAACTACCGCGAACCAAACCAAAGAACACGCCCAGCAAGCGATCAACCGGCTTGAGCCCGGTCGCCTTGATGAACTGGTTCAGCGTGATCCGCACAATCGCAGTCAACAGCCACGCGGCACAAAAAACCACCACCAGCGCGGCCAGATAACGCAGACCTTCGTTCGGCAGGGCCGCGGGCATGAATACCGAGATAGCGGCAGCATAGTTCAATGCAAGCCATGCGGACACGACCCAACCGGCCAGCGCCAAGACTTCCTGCGTCAAACCGCGCATCACCGACAGCAGGATCGATAAACCGAGAATGGCGAGTACTGCGTAATCGAAGCCCGTCACCGCGTACTCTTACTTGCTGACCAGTCGGGCCGATACGCCAAGCGCATCGAGCTTCTGCTGCCACGCCCGGGCTTTACCCTGATCGGCCGGCCCCACACGTACGCGAGTCAGCGCACCCTTATCGGTATTCACCGTTTCGCTGTAGGCCGGAACGCCCGCCTCTTTCAATTTGGCGACCATCTCGGACGCTTTGGCTTTGTCGGCGTAGGCGCCGAGTTGCAGATAATACTGCCGTGGGGCATCGGCCTTGCCGTTGCCATCATCAAGCCCTTCCAGAATTCGCGCGGGATCCTTGGCCGGGGTTGGCTTCGCGACGGGATGCTCGGCAACAGGCTTGGCTTCTTTGAGCGGCGTCGGCTTGACCGTCGGTTTCGGTGCGGGAGTCGGTGTGGGGTGGCGTTCGAGCTGCGGATTAACCAGCTTGCCGGGTAGCAAGGCAGCGTTATCCTGCTCGATCAGCGGCGTCGATTCGGTTTGCGCTGGCATGGCAATCGGCGCGGGCATCGGCTCCGACGTGGCATCGGCAAGCGCAAGCGGGGCGCTAGCCGCAGCGGCGACCGTCGACGCCGACGGTGCGCTGGCAATAATTTCAACTGACGTAGCACCCTGGCTCAGCGCCGCAGGCGGTTCACCGTCCATCACGGTCCACAGTACGAGCAGCGAGAACAAAACCAGGGCAATCGCCCCGACCAGTCGCCGACGTGCGCGTTTACGCAGTTGCAGAAGTTCTTCGCTAATGTTTTCGCGAGCCATACTCAACGCCCACGCGCAGCCAGAACTTCAGCCACGGTGTAGAAGGAGCCAAAGGCGAGGATTCTATCATTATCCCCAGCCTGCCGTACGGCGCCCTGCCAAGCCGCCGCGATCGAATCATAACGCGTTAGCGTGGCCTGAGGCGCCGCCGTCGCGATTACATCGGCCAGCACATCGGCAGTCGCCGCGCGCGGCAATTGCGGCGCGGCCAGATGCCAGTGGTCGATCCTGTCTTTCAACAAGGCCACAACACCGGCAATGTCCTTGTCCGCCATCATGCCGAATACGGCGTGCCGATTGGCAGCGAAACCCATCTGATCAAGTGCCGACGCCAATGCCTTGGCCGCATGCGGATTATGCGCGACATCCAGCACCACTTGCGGGCGTCCCGGCAATACCTGGCAACGTCCCGGCCATTCAACCTCAAGCAAGCCGCGTTTGACCTGGCCGATAGACACCGGCAAACGCTCGCGCAGGGTGTCGAGCATCGCAATCGCCAACGCCGCATTGCCAAGCTGATAGGCACCGCGCAGCGCCGGCAAGGGCAAAGCGTAGCGGCGCTGCTCCGAGGTCCAGCACATCCACTGATTACCTTCGGCCTCGCGCTGATAGCCGAAATCGCGGCCGAGCAATTGCAGCGGCGCGCCAACCGCCGCGGCGTGATCGATCAGCCGTTGCGGCGGGTTCGGATCGGCACAGAACGCCGGGCGATCCCGCCGGAAAATCCCGGCCTTCTCGAAGCCGATAGCCTCTCGATCGCTACCCAGATAGGCCTCATGATCCAGATCGATGCTGACGACACCGGCCACATCGGCGTCGAAAATATTCACCGCATCAAGCCGGCCACCCAGGCCCACTTCGAGCACCGCGATATCGACACCGGCGGCCATAAAGCAATGCATCGCCGCCAGCGTGCCGAACTCGAAATACGTCAACGAAATATCGCCGCGCGCGGCTTCGATCGCCCGGAATGCGGCGACAATGGCTTCATCTGCCACCGGCGCCAAATCAATCGCGATGCGCTCGTTGTAATGCAGCAGATGCGGCGAGGTGAACGTGCCGACGCGATAGCCGGCCGCGCTCAGCGTGGTCGACAGGAAAGCACAAACCGAGCCTTTGCCATTGGTACCGCCGACCGTCATCAGTGGAAACGCCGGCAGCATGCCCATTGCAGCACGCACCGCCTCGACACGGGCCAAACCCATGTCGATTTCCGTGTGATGCAAGCCTTCCAGGTGCGTCAACCAGGCGTCGAGCGTGTCGGCGTCAAACCGGGACATCAGGCACTCACCGCCGGTTGCTTTTGCAGCAAGGTCAGCAACTGCACCAGCTGCTGGCGCATTTCGCGGCGGTCAACGATACGGTCGATCGCGCCTTTCTCAAGCAGAAATTCCGAGCGCTGGAAGCCTTCGGGCAACGTTTCGCGCACGGTTTGCTCGATCACGCGCGGGCCGGCGAAACCGATCAGCGCACCCGGTTCGGCGATCACAACGTCGCCCAGGAAGGCGAACGAAGCCGATACGCCACCCATGGTCGGATCGACCAGGATCGAAATAAACGGCAGGCGCTGATCGGCCAGCTTGGTGAGGATGGCCGAGGTCTTGGCCATCTGCATCAGCGAATTCAGGCCTTCCTGCATCCGCGCGCCACCGGAAGCGGCAATACAGATGAACGGCAGGTTGTTTTCGAGCGCAGTCTTCACGCCGCGCACGAAACGCTCGCCGACGACCGAACCCATCGAACCGTTGACGAAACCGTATTCGAACACCGCCAGCACCACCGGCACGGTCTGCATGGCACCTTGCACCACGATCAGCGCCTCATCCTCGTCCGAACTCTTTCGGAAGCCATCAAGCTGCTCGCTATAGCGCTTGTTGGCCTTGAACTTGAGGATGTCGACGGGCTGCACTTCGGCGCCGATCTCGAAACGCCCTTCGGCGTCGAGCAGCAGATCGATGCGGCGACGCGCCGAGACCCGGTTGTGGTAGCTGCACTTGGGGCAAACGTCGAGGTTATTCTCGAGGTCGGTACGGTACAGCACTGCACCGCAAGCCGAGCACTTGTGCCACAGCCCTTCCGGGACGGCAGACTTGGTGCCGGGCTCACGGCTCTTGATCTTCGGAGGCAGGAGTTTCTGCAACCAACTCATCGTGTATCTCCTTGTTTCAGCGGCGCGCAGTATCCATCGCAGCGCGGACGCTGGCAAGGAATTCCGTCAATCGGTCCGCCAGCCCGGCCTCGCCGGCCTCGACTTCCTGCACCAGCCGCGAACCAATCACCACTGCATCGGCCACTGCGGCAACGGCACGCGCCGACTCGGCATCGCGAATACCAAAGCCGACACCAATCGGCACGGACAGATGCGCCCGCAGTTCGGCCAGCTTGGCTGCAACATTCGCCACATCCAGCGTGGCCGCGCCGGTCACGCCCTTGAGCGAAACATAGTAGACATAGCCACTGGCCAAACGCTCAACCGCCTGAACACGGCTGACAGGCGTCGTCGGTGCCAACAGGAAAATCTGGTCGATCCCGTATTGCTTGAAGACAGCAACGCATGCTTCGGCCTCTTCGGGCGGCAAATCGACCGTGAGCACGCCATCCACCCCGGCGGCGACCGCAGCCTTGGCAAACGGCTCGTAACCCATCGCCTCGACCGGGTTGGCATAGCCCATCAACACCACCGGCGTCGTAGCGTCGGTCTTACGGAACTCGGCCACCATGCCAAGCACATCGCGCAAGCGGACGCCGTGTACCAGCGCACGCTCGGAAGCACGCTGAATCACCGGGCCGTCGGCCATCGGATCGGAAAACGGCACGCCGAGTTCGATCACGTCGGCACCGCCCTGCACCAGCGCGTGCATCAGTTCAACGGTGATACCGGGGCGCGGATCGCCGGCGGTGATGAAAGGGATCAACGCCTGACGGCCATCGGCCTTGAGCGCCTCGAAGGTCTTCTGGATTCGGGACATGGTTTCGCTATCTAAAAGGGTTGCGGGCACCGACCGGCGCCCGCTTGATGTCAGAGCTGGATGCCTTCGCGCTTGGCGATGGTCGGAATATCCTTGTCGCCGCGACCGGACAGGTTGACGAGCAACACCTGATCCTTGGCCATCGTCGGCGCGATCTTGATCGCATGCGCCAGCGCATGACTCGATTCGAGCGCCGGAATGATGCCCTCGTAACGGCACAGGTCGTGGAAAGCCTTCAGCGCTTCGTCGTCGTTGATCGCCACATACTCCGCGCGACCGATGTCCTTCAGGTGGCTGTGCTCAGGGCCGACGCCCGGGTAGTCGAGACCGGCGGACACCGAATGCGTCTCGACGATCTGGCCATCCTCGTCCTGCATCAAATAGGAGCGCTGACCGTGCAGCACGCCGATCTTGGCTTCGGACGTCAGCGGCGCGGCATGGCGACCCGTTTCGACCCCATCGCCACCGGCTTCAACGCCGATCAGGCGCACGCCCGGCACGTCGACATAAGGATGGAAAATACCGATGGCGTTCGAGCCACCGCCGACGCAGGCAATCACCGCGTCGGGCTGACGGCCGATCATCTCGGGCATCTGTACCTTGGCCTCTTCGCCGATCACGCATTGGAAGTCGCGCACCAGCGTCGGATAAGGATGCGGGCCGGCACAGGTGCCGATGATGTAGTAGGTGGAATCCACATTGGTGACCCAGTCACGCATGGCCTCGTTCATCGCGTCTTTCAGTGTTTTGCTGCCCGACGACACCGGCACGACCGTCGCGCCCAGCAGCTTCATCCGGTACACGTTCGGCGACTGGCGCGCGACATCTTCGGCACCCATGTAGACCACACACTCAAGACCGTAACGCGCCGCCACGGTCGCGGTGGCGACGCCATGCTGGCCAGCACCGGTTTCGGCGATCACGCGCTTCTTGCCCATGCGGCGGGCCAGCAAGGCCTGGCCGATCGTGTTGTTCACCTTGTGCGCGCCGGTGTGATTCAGGTCTTCGCGCTTCAGATAGATTTGTGCGCCGCCGAGCTGCTCGGACAGGCGCTTGGCATGGTAAATCGGGCTCGGACGACCGACGTAATGCTTGAGTTCGTAATGGTATTCGGCCATGAATGCCGGATCGGCAATGGCCTTCTCGTATTCGACGCGCAACTCGTCAAGCGCCGGCATCAGCGTTTCGGCAACGAAAATACCGCCATGCTGGCCGAAATGGCCCAGTGCGTCGGGTTGGTTGTAGCGAAGCTTATCGTTCATCAGTCGTCTCGGTTGCAGCCAGATGTACCGCCCGGATAAAGGCGGCCACCTTGGCCAGATCTTTTACGCCCTTGGTACTTTCAACCCCGCTGGATACGTCCAGCGCCCAGGGGCGAACCTGTTTCACCGCCTGCGCCGCATTGCCCGGATGCAGGCCGCCGGAAAGGATCAGTGGCAGCGGCAAATCACGCGGCACTATCGCCCAGTCGAACGCCTCACCCGTGCCCCCGGGCACGCCGGGAACGTAGGCATCCACGAGCAAGCCACGCGCGTCGTCATAGCGCTCAGCGTATTCTACCAAATCCGTATTAGGTTTTACCCTGAGTGCCTTGATATAGGGACGACCGAATTGCCGGCAGTAGTCCGGCGACTCGTCACCGTGGAACTGCAGCAGATCCAGCGGCACCTGCTTGAGTACATCACGAACGAAGGCCGGATCGGCATCGACGAACAGGCCGACACTACTCACGAACGCCGGCAAGGCGGCGGTTATAGCCGCAGCGGACTTGGCCGAAACGCAGCGCGGGCTGGGTGCGTAGAACACCAGTCCGATGGCATCGGCCCCCAACCTGGCGGTTGCAACGGCGGTTTCAACATCGCGCAAGCCGCAGATTTTGATGCGTGGCATCATCGATTCATCACTCACTCAGATCAACCCGTGTCGCTCGGAAGGCTCGGTATCAAGGCCGAATTCGGCCGGGTAGCTGACGCCGGTCAGATAAAGGCCATCCGGCATGAAGGTCGGCGGCGCAACCGTACGATTGCGCGCAGCCACCAGCGAAGTAATCCACTCTGGCTTCTCGCTCCCCTTGGCCACGCACAGCAAAGCCCCCATCAGATTGCGCACCATGTGGTGCAAGAAGGCATCGGCGGAAAAATCGACCATCAACAGATTGCCCTGCTGACTCAACTCAAGCCGGTGCAATGTTTTGACCGGGGTTTTGGCCTGACACTCCGCCGCGCGGAAACTGGAAAAATCATGCGTCCCGAGCAGCAAGGCGGCCGCCTGCGTGAACGCATCCAGATCCAGTGGCTGGTGCACCCAACCGACCCGGCCCGCCCACAAGGCAGGACGAACCGGATGACTCAGCAACAGGTAGCGATAATGCCGCGCATAGGCGGAAAAACGCGAATGAAAGGTATCGGGTACCACCTTGGCCCACAGCACGACCACGCCGGGCGGCAAAAAGCTGTTTACCCCACGCACCCAGGCCGTCAATGGGCGCTGGACCTCGGTATCGAAATGCACCACCTGTCGGCAGGCATGCACGCCAGCGTCGGTGCGCCCGGCCGCAAAGATTCGCACCGGATGCCCCGCCATGCGCGACACGGCCTGCGCCAGCGCAGCCTGTACCGTTGGCATCTGTGGCTGGACTTGCCAGCCGGAAAAACCACGACCATCGTACTCAAGCGCCAATGCGTAACGGCTCAATACCCTGCTCCCATCAAAATCAAGCCGATCGCACCCAGCAATACAGCACAACACCATCGCTGCCCACCCACAAAGGGCAACGAGGACAAACGGATCGGCGCCGGCGCTTCCTCACCGGCACCGTCGAGCCAGGCACGCCAGGCATCGCGTGCAGGGCGCGGCGCGGCGAGTAGCGCTTCGGCAAAATCCATCGTCAGCGCCAAACGCAGCGCACAACGCTGACGCGACAACCCGAACAGTGCCAGCGGTGCGGCCAGCGTGTAAAGCCCGCCAAACAGCCGATCACGCCCCAAAATGGCCATCAGCAACTGCAAACTGGCCAGCATGCCCATCAGCCGCAAGGCCTGCAGCGCGCCCAGAAGCAAGCCTTCCTCACTCGGCGCCCAACTCTGCGCCATGACGTGCATACCCGGCGTACTCCAGCCGTACACCACCACGAGCGCGAACAGCAAAAAGCGCAGCCGCTTGAGCGTACGCCACCAGCGACGGCGATCGCCGTACAGCGCAAGCAATATCAACAGCGAGACCGAAACGACAAGTGGCGTGGGCTGCAATACATGCAGCCAGCACGCCACCAACAGCCAGCACAAGATCCAATTGGCCGGATGCAACCGCGACAACATCAACAATCAGAGCTCGGCAAGCAGACGCTGCGCCTCCTGCTTGTGGTGCTCGCCACCTTCGCCCAGCGCCTCTTGCAGGATTTCGCGCGCGCCTTCGGTATCGCCCATATCCAGATAGGCCCTGGCCAGATCAATTTTGGTCTGCACCGGGTCATTCTCGGCAAGGTCGACATCCTCCGCCTCGATATCACCCAGATTCAGATCCAGGGCGGAAAGATCGACCTCAGGGACCGCCGCGTTCAGCGTCGACGCGATCGCCGGCTCGCTAAAATCGAAATCAAAGCCCAGACCGTCGTCGTCGCTCTCCAGCTCGGCCACCGGCAAGGGTTCGCTCTCCGCCGCCGATTCGACCGCCGAAGACGTGATGCCAGGCAAGTCAAGATCAAGCGGAAAATCGAGCTCGTGATCGGCATCAAGATCCAGCTCAACCGGGATGGTCGGCGCATTCAGGAATGACTCGACCTCGGGCGTTGCCGCAGCCGGTTCATCCAGCGCATCAGCGGACACCCCCAGATCGAAATCAAGGTCGTCCAATGCCGAATCGAGCGAACCCATCGCCTCGGATGGCGCAAACGCATCAGCAGCCTGCGCAGCATCGGCTGGCTCGACCAATTCGGCCGACTCGAACGATGCAACATCCGGCAGCGGCGCATCGGCACTCAGATCCAGATCGAGGTCATCGATCACGCTCGCGCCCGCCGCCGCAACCACCCCGGCCACAGCCAACGGCGCGGTGACGCCAGCTTGCTGACGCGGCTGATACAGCGGATTCGCCGCATCGAGATTGCGCCCCATGTACGCAGCCTGCTCCCACACCGGACCCTGCCCATTGAGCTGGGCAAAGAGCGACGAAGCCACATCCTCAAACGCCGCCTTGTCCTTGCGTGCTGCATAAATTTCCAGGAGCTTCAGGCGAATCTCGTTGCGACTGCCGTCTTTGGCCAGCGCATCGCGGAGGATTTCCTCGGCCTGGGCATCCCGCCCGTAGGCCATGTACACCTCGGCCTCGGCGACCGGATCGACCTCATCGGTATCGATAGTGCCCAGCCCTTGACGACTGAAGTCGGTCAAGAAGGAGTTTTCAGTCGGCTGGGTGCTGATGACCGCACCACCACTGCCACCGATCACGGTATTGGGCTTGAGATCGCCAGCGGTGAGGAAGCTGTCTTCAAACCGCGCCGGCTTGCGGCGGCGCGCCCAGAACAAGCCCCCGGCTCCGAGCAGCACCGCGGCCAAACCACCGCCAATGGCCAGTGGATTGTCGAGCAGCGAGGCGAAGAACGACGGTTCTTCCACCGGCGCAGCCACAACCACCGGCTTGCGTTTTTTGGCGACCGGGCTCGCCTCGGCCACGGCCGATGCCGCAACGGGCGCCGCGACCACCTCGGACGCCACCACCGCCGGAACCGAAGCCTCTACGGCCGGCACTGCGGCAGCCACCGGTGCGGAAGCGGCTTGCGACACACCTGCCAGCCCCTTGAGCGCCAGCGCTTTCTCCATGTCCTTGACGTTCTTTTGCAGTTCGGCAACGCGCTGGTTCGCCTCTTCAAGCGATTTCTGCCGTGCCAGCGCCTCGTCCTGCAACGCCTTCAACTGTACGTCGCCAGCCTGCCCCCCCTTGGAGAGCTTGAGCACATCTTTACTGGCATCACCTTGCGCCAGGCCCTTGTCGTCGACCTTGGCGGTGATCTTGCCCGAGGCGGCGCCAGCACCGGCGTCCGCCGCCTGCTGCTTGCCGACGGCATTAGCCACCTGACTACGGTAGTTCTTCCAGCCCTCGCCCTGCAGGCGAATTTCCTTGGCGGCTTCGTCGCGACTCACCGAGGCGATGGCCTCACGATCAGGAATGCGCAAAATCTTGCCGCGCTTGAGCCGGTTCATATTGCCATCGAAGGCTGACGGATTGGCACGGTACAGACTGACCAGCACCTGTTCGTAACTCACGCCATCCGGCTGCACCTTTCGCGTCACCGATGACAAGGTATCGCCGCTACGCACGGTGTAGGCATCGCCTGCGGCCTTTTCGGCCGGTGCATCTTGCGGTGCAGCCGTGGCGGCAACCTTGGCCGGCGCGGCCTGTCTTGGCTGCTTGATCGCAACCGGTGCCGCACTGGTAGACCCGGAGGTTTTGCCGACAACACGCCCCGGCAGCTCGGCCGAGCGGGCCGGCGCACTGCCGTAGCCCACCGGATCAATCAGTGCCGAGTATTCACGCTGAATGCGGCCCGATGCCCAGTTGAGTTCAACCAGCAAGCCAAGGAAAGGCTCGCTCACGGCCTGACTGGAGGTCACCAGTACATAATACTGACCGTTAGCACGCTTATCGATATTGAAGCGCAAGCCCAACGACGACGGCGGATAGGGCACTTGTGCATTGGCATAGCCTTCTGGCGATGCAAGGCTGACCGCCAGCGAATCGGCTTCACCCGCCTGCACCGAGGTCAAATCGATTTCAGCGCGAAAGGGCTGACCCAGACCGGAAATGACATTCAATTTACCAAGCCCGGCAGCATGGGTCACCCAAGGCGATGCAAGCATCATTGCCAATACACATGCTTTGAGTTTCGATTGGATTTGCACGTTGTCCCCCAGGGCTCTTGATCATCAGCCGACGTGTGCTGAGTGCTTTATTTATTCAAATATTGGAACGCAACATATCACCACGTTCAACGGCCATGCAAGGAAGCCTCCCGGGCACCAAGCAATCCGTTGCGGATTCACCATTGGCGCGGCTTTCAGGCTAATTAAGCGATCGTTAAAATCACTATTTCAAGATACCAAATAGAGGCCTGCATTAGTCATCGCAACGCAACATTAATTGCAAATCAAGTAAGCATCAAAGCATCAGAACCCGGTATCAACGCCCTGCATTGTGATCGACTTCACCCCGGCCAGCGCGTCGATACGCCAATGCGACCTGGCCCACTGCCACACCTCGGCAAGCGAAGCGCGATTTAGGTCTTGGGGTGGCAACTGACGCAGCAGCGCCAAGGCCGCCACAAGGCTGTGGACAGCCAGCCCGGCCTGCAGGGGCGCCGCCAGCGTCTGCTTGCTCAATTTCTCGCCCTGCGCATTGACCAACACCGGGATATGCGCATAAGCCGGCCGAAGATAGCCAAGCCTTTGCTGCAAATAGCATTGCCGCGGCGTCGAGTCGAGCAGATCGGCGCCGCGCACCACATGGGTAATCCCCTGCGCCGCGTCATCCACAACCACTGCCAACTGGTACGCCACCAAGCCGTCGGCGCGAAGCAGCGCGAAATCGCCCACCTCCCGCACCAGATCCTGCCGACGCCAACCCTGCACCGCATCCTCAAAATCCACCACCGCCTCACCCACCCGCAGGCGCCAGGCGCGCGCCATACGCCCCCCCGCCAAACCGGTGCGACAGGTACCCGGATACACCGGACCATCGATCCCGGCATGCGCGATTGCGGCGATTTCCTTACGAGTACAGGCACAGCCATACAGCCAGCCAGTCGACTTCAAGCGCTCGATTTCAGCCAGATAGAGATCGCCACGTTCGCTCTGATAGCGCACCGGGCCATCCCACTCGAAACCATAGGCATCGAGTATCTGCAAAATCCGATCAGCGGCACCCGGGACGATGCGCGGCGGATCGAGATCCTCGATTCGCAACAACCATTCTCCGCCGGCAACGCGCGCCTCGAGATAGCTCGCCACCGCCGCCAGCAAGGAACCCAGATGCAAATCACCGGTTGGACTGGGCGCGAATCGACCACGGTAAACCGGCAGAGTTAGTGCGCTGGGTTCTTTATAAATAGCCACGTCGTCACTCGACCCCGAAGGGGCTTTGGTAAGATTCCGGTATTCTGACGACCGTCTCGCCCCAAGAAAAGGATCAAACACAATGACCTACGTTGTTACCGACGCCTGTGTGAAGTGCAAATACACCGACTGCGTTGATGTCTGCCCGGTGGATTGCTTCCGTGAAGGCCCGAATTTCCTGGTAATCGACCCCGATGAGTGCATCGATTGCACCCTGTGTGTCGCCGAATGCCCGGTCGAGGCCATCTACGCCGAAGATGATGTCCCCGCCGAGATGCAAGACTACATCGCACTGAACGCCGAGCTTTCCCAAGCGTGGCCGGCCATCGTCGAAAAGAAAGACCCGCTGCCGGATCACGACACCTGGGCCGCTGTCGTCGGCAAGCTCGACCAGCTCGAACGCTAATACCAGCATCGCATCGGCTTGAACAGGCGAGGCCAAATGGCTATAATCGCCTGTTACCCCTTGCCTGACCGACGTCGCTGACGGCAGGCTTTAACCCAAAAGGAGAACACATGCGACACTATGAAATCGTATTTATCGTGCACCCGGACCAAAGCGAGCAAGTGCCCGCAATGGTCGAGCGCTATAAGGCACTGATCAGCACCGGCAACGGTACGGTTCATCGCCTGGAAGACTGGGGCCGCCGTCAACTGGCTTACCCGATCCAGAAAATCCACAAGGCACATTACGTGCTGATGAACGTCGAAATCGGCCAGGAAACCCTGGACGAACTCGAACACGCGTTCAAGTTCAACGATGCTGTGCTGCGCCACCTCATCATCAAGGCAGATCACGCTGTAACCGAAGCGTCGCCGATGATGAAGGAAGAGAAGTCGAAGTCGCTGACCGCTCCTGCACAAGAAGGCCAGGCTGCCGCCTAAGTGCCCGATCGCAACAAGACGGTTCTGGGTGGAACCCTGATCGAATTGCCTCCGTTGCGCTACACCCCTGCCGGCATTCCGGTTCAACACTGTGTCATCAGTCATGAATCCAGCCAGCAGGAGAACGGCATACCACGCCAGGTCATTATGGAAGTGGAAGCCGTGGCAGTAGGCACGGTCGGTCTGGCGATGAATAAAATCGCCAATGGCCAGCAACTCAAGGTTCGCGGTTTTTTTGCCGCAACCAGTCAGCGACAACGCCGGCGTCTTGTTCTGCACATCAACGAATTTGAATTGCTGAATTGAGGAATTAACATGTCCCGTCATCTGTTTAAGCGGAAAAAATTCTGCCGCTTCACCACCGAAGGCATCAAGCATATCGACTACAAAGATATCGCTATCCTGAAGGATTTCATTGCTGAAAACGGCAAGATCATCCCGGCCCGCATTACCGGCACCAAAGCCAAGTACCAGCGTCAACTGTCGACCGCCATCAAGCGCGCTCGCCTGCTGTCCCTGCTGCCATTCACCGATCTGCACTAATCCGAGGAGACCCTGACATGCAAATCATTCTGCTCGAAAAAGTCGCAAATCTCGGTGGCCTCGGTGACGTGGTCAAGGTCAAGGACGGTTACGCACGTAACTTCCTGATCCCGCAAGGCAAAGCCAAGCGCGCCAATGACGCCAACCTGGCCGAATTCGAAGCACGCCGCGCTGAACTCGAAGCACGTCAAGCCGAAATCCTGGTTGACGCACAAGCACGTGCCGCCCAACTGGAAGGCGCCGTTGTCACCATCGGCCAAAAGGCCGGTGTTGATGGCCGTCTGTTCGGTTCGGTCACCACCGCCGACATCGCCGATGCGTTCACCAGCAATGGTATCGCGGTGAAGAAGGCTGAAGTTCGCCTGCCGCAAGGCCCGTTCAAGGCCATCGGCGAATACGACATCGCCCTCGCTCTGCACCACGACGTGGTTGTTGAAGTGAAGGTGGTCGTGGTTGGCGAGCAATAAGCTCACCAGGCACTCGCCATTAAAAAAGGCACCTTCGGGTGCCTTTTTTACGTCCGTTGCTTTTGGTCTCGCTCGCAGTCAGACCGAAACCAGCCCAGGCCACATCCCGCTTGTGCCTTGCATGCCAAGCCCCCTCCCGCGATCATCGTCCCGGCGTAACGAAAACCACCGGAGCGCACCACTCGCATCATGGCGCAGAGCCAGCGAACGGGGAATGCATGCCCGCAAAAAAGCCGACCCAGAGGTCGGCTTTTTATAGCCATCAACAATCAGCGACGATCGGCCGATGATTCATGCGGGAAATCCATTTCCGCATACGGCACGATGCGACTCTTGTTACGAATCCGGTAAACCAACCAGATCACCAGGAACAAGGGGATGCCGATATACGTCGCCACCACGCCTACCCAGTCAATCCGGTCGAGCATGAAGGCCTGATAATTCTGCCCCAGCATGATCACCATGCAGAGCCCGAAGGCGAACATCGGCCCGAAGGGGAAAAACTTCGAGCGGTAAGGCAAGTCTTCCAGCGAGTGCCCTTGCGCCACGTAGCCCTTGCGAAAGCGATAGTGACTGATCGCAATCCCCAGCCAAGCGATAAAGCCGGTCATGCCCGAGGTATTCAGCAGCCACATATAGACTTCCTTGTCGCCATAGAGCGAGGTCAGAAAGCACAAGCCGCCCACTGCGGTGGTTGCATAGAGCGCGTTTTGCGGCACACCGTTCTTCGATAGCTTGGCAAACAGCTTCGGCGCCTTGCCCTCGGTGGCAAGGTTGTAGAGCATCCGCGTCGATGCATACATGCCGGAGTTACCGGCTGACAGCACCGCAGTCAGGATCACCGCATTCATTACCCCGGCAGCGAAGGCCAGACCTGCGTGCTGGAATACCAGCGTGAACGGTGACACGCCGATATCGGCGACATCATTTTTCAGCAGGCTCGGATCGGTGTACGGAATCAGCACGCCGATCAGGAAGATTGCCAGCACATAGAACAGCAGAATGCGCCAGAACACCTGCTTGACCGCGCGCGGGATATTGCGCCGCGGGTTCTCGGATTCGCCAGCGGCAACCCCGATCAGCTCGGTCCCCTGAAACGAGAAGCCGGCGATCATCGCCACGCCGAGCATGGCCGGAAAGCCCCCCACGAAGGGCGCATCACCGATCGTGAAGTTACCAAAGCTTTGCTGCGCACCGCCCTTGAGGATGCCGAAGATCATCGCCAGCCCCACGCCGATAAACACCACCACAGTCACGACCTTGATCAGCGCGAACCAGTACTCCGCCTCGCCAAAGCCCTTCACCGAGATGTAGTTGAGCAGGAACATGATGCCGAGGAAGATCACACTCCAGTAAATCCCGGGTATATCCGGGAACCAGTAATGCATGACCAGTTGCGCGGCAGCCAGCTCGACGGCGATGGTTACCGCCCAGTTGTACCAGTAGTTCCAGCCAAGCGCGAAGCCGAAACCCTCATCGACATACTTGGCGCCGTAAGTCGAAAACGAGCCCGATACCGGCATGTAGGCTGCCAGTTCACCCAGGCTGGTCATCACGAAATAGACCATCAGGCCGATGAGCACATAGGCGGCGATGGCGCCGCCGGGGCCAGCCTGCGAGACGGTAGCGCCCGATGCGACGAAAAGGCCCGTACCAATCGAACCGCCAATGGCGATCATGGTCAGATGGCGAGCCTTGAGGCTACGCCGCAGCGCGGGTGCGCTTTCCTCGCCGGAGTGAGTTTGATGTTCTTGCATGGGAGGTTATCTATAGAAGTTGAAGGTGCCCACCAACGCGCAGGCCCATTGACCATCAGTAAAGCGAACCCTTCAGAGTAACAAACTGGCCGCATCGACGAAACGGCGGTTTTCCACAATCCGCCCGTCGGACAAGCCGAATCGCCTCAATATAATTTCATATGATATTATATCAATCAAAACCAAAGGAATGCCTCAGTGGAATTTGAAGCCCGCATCGAGCGCATCTGCGCCGCCAATCCGGACGCACCACGCGATGCCATCATCGCTTCGCGCCGGCTGTTCCGTGCCGCCCACCTGCTCGAACGGCGCGTCAACGCCGCCCTGGCGCAGTTCAAGCTGGAAATGCGCGAATACCTTGCGCTGACGCTACTGGCGAGCAACATCGACGACCCGATGAGCCCGACCGAACTGAGCGTGACGCTCGACGCCAGCCGCACCCAGATCACCCGCCTGCTCGACGTACTGGAAAAGCGCGGACTGCTGGAACGCACGCCATCGGCATCCGACCGCCGCGGGCTGGAACTCAACCTGACCGAAGCGGGCCGCAGCCTGCAGCAACAGGCCGTGCCCGAGGTCTACGCCGCCTACGAAGCCTGCTGGCAGCTCGTCGAGCCCGCGATGCGGCCAATGTTGCTGGTCACGCTCGGCCGCATTGACGAGGGACTCTCGCAAGCATGAGTTTGCGACTGCATGCCCGCTATCGGGCAAGCAAGAAACGCTTACTGATGGCGCTCCTGGGGCTGATCACCGGCGTCGAGTTTCTTGAAAACCTGATGTTCGTTTTCGCCGCCAGCCACATCATGGGCGGCATTGGCGCCGCGCCGCGCGAATTCGCCCAGGCGCAAGCCGCCTACGCCATCGGCAGCCTGCTGATGATCGTCAAACAGCAATGGTCGGTGCGCCAGTTCGGTTATCGGCGCTATCTGTGCACCGCACTCGCCCTGTTCATCATCGGCACCATCGGCTGCTCGCAGAGCGGCACGCTCAACGAACTGACTTTGTTCCGCCTCGTTCAGGGCCTCGGCGGCGGCGCCTTCTTCACCAGCTCGCGCGTGCTGATTCCGCTGATGTTCAAGGGCAGCGAACGCGCGCTGGCGGTGAAATACTTCATGTACGGCATTTTCAGCGCCTCGATGATCGCACCACTGCTGGCCGCAACCCTGGTCGAGAGCGGCAGCTGGCATCTGGTTTTTTACGGCGCACTGCCGCCGGCGTTGCTGGCACTGCTTGGCGCCTGGTTTTTACTCCCCGACGCCGAGCCACCGCGCGAACGCGAACCACTGGCCATTGGCGGACTACTACTCTTTGGCGCGGCGGTACTGTGTCTGCAACTGATGCTGAGCGATACCCGCTACGACATCTTTGCCCACCCCTACCGGCTGGCCTTGCTGGCCGGCGGCGGCGGACTGCTGCTGCTCGGCTTTCTGCGGCATCAGTGGCGCCATCCCCAGCCGATCCTGCACCTGCGGGCACTGGTCAGTCCGGTTTATCTGACCGGGCTGGGGCTGTACTTCCTGTATTACTCGATCAAAAACTTCCGCGGCTATCTGTTCCCGATTTATGCCGAGCGTGGTCTGGGCATCCCGCTGATTGCGGTAGGCTGGCTCGATAGTTTTGCCGGCGCCGCGACCTTTGTCGCGGTGTATTTCTATATCAGATACAGCCGCAAACTCACGCTCAAGAAGCCGTTGATGCTCGCCGGCACGCTGATCATGGCCGGCGCGTGCTGGTGGTATTCGATCCTGCCGGCGGGGGTCGACACGCACTGGCTGATGTATGGCCTTGCGTTCCAGGGCCTGTTCTCGGTGATGGTCGTACTGCCGGTGGCCGGGCTGACGTATAGCGAACTGGGCGACGAATACTTTGGCCACGGCTATCAGGGCAAGAATCTGATGCGCCAGCTCGCCACATCAATCTCCAGCGCCTTCGCCGCCGTGATGCTGCAGGACAGGCAATTCGAGGTGCAGCACAACCTGGCGGCGACGGTCCACGCCGGCAATCCGCAAATCGATCACTGGCTCGCGACAATCGCCGGGGTTTTCAGTCAGAACGGCTACAACGCCGAGCAGGCCATGACTGGCGCCAGAATCGAGCTGGGCCGCATGGTCGCGCAGCAGGCGCAATTGCTGGCCTGCCAGGATCTGTACCGTTACCTTGCCGCATTCGCCGTAGTAACCGGACTCATCATTGCCATACAGCGCAGACTGCGCTGAACACCGGCCATCTGCCCCGCCCGACGCACTGCTTGGCGCAGACCTCAGCCGGCCTATTCTATAAGCATCCACAGGGGGGACAACGCACCGTCTACACGCCGGCGCCGAGGAATAACCATGCCCTGTGCCCTGTTCAAATCGTTCGTCGCGAGCCTGATGCTCAGCCTGAGCATCTGCCAGACATTCGCCGCGCCACCCGTACCAACGAATGCTTCGGCCGTTGCGCCGGGACGGATCTACGGCGAATTGCCCTACCAGAATCCGCTTTACACCGGCGACCTCGACGGCATGCTCAAGCGTCGGGTCATCCGGGTTCTGGTGACCCACTCCAAGACCCACTACTGGGTCGAAAATGGCCAGCAACGCGGCGCCAGCTTTGAGGCGCTCAAAGCCTACGAAGATGAACTCAACAAACGCCTCAAGACCGGCAACATCAAGGTATTTGTCGTGTTCGTCCCCACCCGGCGCGACCAGCTCATCCCGTCGCTACTGGCCGGACGCGGTGATATCGCGGCCGCAGCACTGACGATCACGCCCGAGCGACTCAAGCAGGTTGATTTCAGCGCGCCGACGATGCAGAACGTCAGCGAGATCGTCGTCACCGGACCATCCTCGCCCAAACTGGGCAAACTCGAAGACCTCGCCGGACAAACGCTGTACGTACGCAAATCATCGAGCTACTGGCAACACCTGCAGCAACTGAACCAGCGCTTTACCAAGGAAAAACGCCCGCTGATCACGCTCACCCCGGCGGCCGAGGAGCTTGAGGACGAAGACCTGCTGGAGATGCTCAACAGCGGCCTGCTCAAATTCGCAGTCGTCGACGACTACAAGGCCCAGCTGTGGGCGCGCGTACTGCCCAAACTGCAGCTGCACCCCGACCTGGCCGTCAACCGCCAAGGCCAGATCGCACTGATGATCCGCAAGAACAGCCCTCAACTGAAAGCCGACCTTGATGCGTTCATCAAAACGCATGCGCGAGGGACGACGTTCGGCAACACCATCTACAAACGCTATTTCGGCGAGCAGAATTTCGTCAAGAACGCGCTGCAGACCACCGACCTGAGCCGCTTCGAGGCGACCAAAGCCCTCTTCCGCACCTACAGCGGCCGGTACCATATGGATTACCTGCTGATGATGGCGCAGGGCTATCAGGAATCCCGCCTCGACCAACAGGCGCGCAGCCATGTCGGCGCCATCGGCGTGATGCAGCTGATGCCGGCGACCGGCAAGGAGATGAAAGTCGGCGATGTACGCCAGCTCGAACCCAACGTGCATGCAGGGGTGAAATACATCCGCTTCATGATCGACCAGTACTACGCCAAGGAGCCGATGAACACGCTCAACAAGGGTCTGTTCGCCTTCGCCTCGTACAACGCCGGCGCCGGGCGCATCCAGCAGCTGCGCGCCGAAGCACGCAAACGCGGGCTCGACCCGAACAAGTGGTTCAACAATGTTGAAGTGGTCGCCGCGGAAAAGATCGGCCCGGAAACCGTCACCTATGTCAGCAACATCTTCAAGTACTACATCGCCTACACGCTACTGACGAAGGCCGAACAGGACCGGGCGGCCGCAAAGAAGGGCATGAGCGCGCCCAAACGTTAATGGTGCGCGTCGCCTGTACCGATCCGGACTGCTAGACTGGGGCGCCCGCATAACCTACGCCGCCCCATGCAGATCGCCGACTGGCTCCCTACCTTTATCGACCGCGTATTCATCCGCGATGCCGCCGTTTCGCTGATTTTCATCATGACGCTGCTGCTGGTTCGCACGCTGGTACGGCGAGCCATTCTTGGCCGCCGGGACATGAGCGCCGAACTGAAGCGCCGTTGGCTGGTGACCCTGCGCAATACCATATTGGTGATTTTTGTCCTGGCAATGGCGCTGATCTGGGCCAACGAGATCGAAACGCTGGCGGTCTCGCTGGTGGCGATCGCCGCAGCCATCGTGCTCGCCACCAAGGAGATGATTCTTTGCGGCATGGGATCGATCTACCGCACCAGCAGCAATGCCTACAGCGTGGGGGATCGAATCGAGATCAGCGGCTTGCGTGGCCTCGTGATCGATACCAATCTGCTGTGCACCACCATTCACGAATCGAGCCAGGTGCAGGCACACAAAGGTACCGTCGGCCGGGCGGTCACCTTTCCCAACAGCCTGCTGTTGTCGCAACCGCTATACAACGAAACGGCGCTGGGCCAGTACGTCATCCAGACCATCCACATATCGATCGATCGCGAAGCCGACTGGCAACGCGCCGAAACACTCTTGCTGAACTGCGCCTTCGACATCGTCGCCGACTATGCCGACGACCTGAAGCAGCACGCCCGGCAACTGGAGCGCAGCTACGCACTGGAATCGCCGACACTAGAGCCGCGCTTGCGCATCTCGCTTGAAGAACGTGAGGACATTACCCTGCACCTGCAGTTGCCCGTTCCGCTAGGGCAGCGCGCCATCATCGAGCAGCGCCTGCTGCGCGAGTTACTCTCGGGTCTGTATGGCGAAGCCGGAAAAATCAACGTTAAATCATAAACTTGTTGCCATCCCGAAAAGGATCTGGCATAGTTCAGCCCATATCGACGGCCCGCGCACTGCGCGGGTTCGTTTTTTGCATTGCCCCTGACCTTTCATTCCGGTTCCTTTTGCGTTCGCGGTTCATTCTGGTTAGCGGCTATGTTTTTCGCCGTGACCAGGCCAATGGACTCGAATCGCCTGCCCGCTACTTTGCGGGCCTGGGTTTCGTCGTCTTGTCCGCCCAAGAACGGCTTCACCCTGCAAGGAAGTCGCAATGAACACCCAAGATCAAAATACCTCTATTCTCGATAGCGTTGTAGACGCTGCCCTTGACGCGCCTGTTGCTATCGAAGCAGTCATCGTTGAGGCCGCTGAGGCAACCATCGAAGCACCTGTTGCCGCCGCAACCGAAGCTGCCGCCGCACCGTCGAACTCTTTCGAAGCACTCGGCCTGTCCATCGACATCGTTCGCGATCTGGCCCAAGGCGGCCTGCTCGAACCGACCGCGATTCAGGCTCAAGCCATTCCGCAAATTCTCGCTGGTAACGACCTGCTGGCCTCGGCCCAGACCGGTACCGGCAAGACCGCAGCTTTCCTGCTGCCGGCCATCCACATGCTGGGCATGGCGCCGAAGCATCACAGCCGTGGCCCGCGCGTTCTGGTCCTGACCCCGACCCGCGAACTGGCCGAACAGGTTGCCAAGGTGGCCACCCAGTTCACCCGCCGCATTCCGCGTTGCAAGGTTGTCTGCATCGTGGGCGGCACACCGTACCCGATCCAGCACAAGCAGCTGTCGCAGCCGGTTGAAGTGGTTGTCGCTACCCCGGGCCGCCTGATGGACCTGATGCGCAGCGGCCGTATTGATTTCCGCCGCCTTGAACTGCTGGTGCTGGACGAAGCCGACCGCATGCTCGACATGGGCTTTATCGACGACATCGAAGCCATCGTTGCCGATCTGCCGGCCGAACGCCAGACCGCATTGTTCTCGGCCACGCTGTCGGACACCGTCCAACGCTTTGCCGCACCAATGATGAAAGATCCGGTTCTGGTCGAACTGGCACCTACCGGCTCGCCGACCGCGAACATCGCCCAAGCGATCCATTACGCCGACGGTTACGACCACAAGCTCAAGCTGACCGCAGCCATGATCAATGGCGCCGGCACGACCCAAAGTATCGTGTTTACCGCCACCAAGGTTGACGCCGACAGCGTTGCCGACTGGCTGCGCATGGAAAGCATCCGTGCTGACGCACTGCACGGCGATCTGCCGCAGCGTATGCGCCGCAAGGTGCTGGACAAGCTGCGCCGCGGTGAAATCGACGTGATCGTTGCCACCGACGTGGCCGCTCGCGGCATCGACGTCGCCGGCATCGGTCTGGTGCTGAACTTCGACCTGCCGAAGTTTGCCGAAGACTACGTTCACCGTATCGGTCGTACCGGCCGTGCCGGTCGCGAAGGCCGCGCTGTGTCGCTGGTCGGCAAAAACGACTTCCATCTGCTGACCAAGATTCGTCGCCGCTATGAAATCGAAGTTGAAACCCTGGCCATGGAAGGCCTGGAAGCCAACTTCAACCCGGCCAATCGCAGCGCACCGCGCGGTGACAGCCGTGGCCGTCCGCAAGGTGGCCGTGGCGGCTACGGCGGTGGCAATGGTGGTGGCAACTTCCGTCGTGAAGGCGGTGGTGGCTACGCTGGCAACCGTGATCGCAACGCCGGCAACGGTGGCGGCGAACGCAGCTACGCCGACCGTGCTCCGCGTGAAGAACGTCGCGCATTTGGCGATGCGCCGGCAGCCGCACCGCGTCAGGAACGCAGCTTTGGCGGCGAACAACGCAGCTTCAGCAAGCCGCAAGGCGAGCGCAGCTACGGTGATCGCAACGACCGCGCTCCGCGCCGTGATTTCGGTGGCGCGCCGCAAGAGCGTCGCAGCTATGGCGACCGTAGCGACCGCCCAGCAGCGCCGCGTGGCGACTTCGGTGGCGCACCGCGCCAGGAACGTAGCTATAGCGACCGTCCGGCAGCACCGCGTGGCGAGTTTGGCGCGCCGCAAGAACGTCGCAGCTATGGCGACCGTAACGACCGCGCGCCGCGTGGCGAATTCGGTGCACCGCAAGAGCGCAGCGAGCGTTCGTACGGCGACCGTGGCGGCTTCGGCGGCAACAAGCCGGCTGGCAAGCCGCGCAGTGATCGTCCGGCTGGCAAGTCGTTTGATCGCCCGCGTCGTCCGGACTAATAATCCGCACGCAGCATGAAAAAGCCCGGCATTGCGCCGGGCTTTTTTTCGTCTGTCGGCAGTGACTTGCCAGCGATACGGTACATCAGCGCTCAGGCAACCCGATACAAACGCCCCTGCCAAGTCTCGCGCTCAAGCATTCTGGCCGCCACGTTTTGCTGCAATACCGACAGCGGCATTGCCTCGGCAGGCGCCAAACGCAACCGCGCCGGCACTTCGCTGCCAATACGCTGGATGGCAATATCGGGCGATAGCCGCTCCAGAAAGTCGATTACCAGCTCGATATAGTCGGCTGGACTGAACAAGGGCACCGCGGCCGAATTGCGCCGCCACTGGCTCGCCAGCGCCGTCCCACGGATCAGCTGCAACTGGTGCAGCTTGAGCGACGCCAGCGGCAACGCCGACAGCAATGCCGCCGCCTGCAGTTGGTCAGCACGACTCTCGCCCGGCAAACCAAACAACAAATGCCCGGTGACCGGCAAGCCATGCGCCGCAACGCGCCGAATGGCATCGGCACTGGTGGCAAAGTCGTGGCCGCGATTGACCCGCGCCAACACCGCGTCGTCGCACGATTCGATGCCAATCTCGACCTCAAGTGGAAAATCCTTCGCCAACGCGCTCAGATACGCAAGCAAGGACTCGGGCAAGCAATCCGGCCGGGTACCGATCACCAGACCATCGATATCCGGATGCGAGAGCGCCAGCTCATACTGCGATTTGAGCTGCTCCAGCTCGCCATAGGTATTGGTATAGGCCTGAAAATAGGCAAAGAAGTGCCGGGTCTGCGGATAGCGCCGCCGCAAGCGGCCGATGCCTTCATCCAGTTGCTCGGTCAGCCCCAGTGGCCTTTGCAGATAAGCGGGGGTGAAGCCGGCGTTATTGCAAAAGGTGCAGCCACGCCGCCCCAATGTGCCATCGCGATTGGGACAGGTGAAGCCGGCATTCAGCGAGACCTTTTGCACCCGCCCGCCGTAGCGCTGTGTCAGCAGATCGTGGTAACGGAAATAACGATGCGCACCGAAGTGCGGCGGAAGGACGGGCAAGTTCATTACCAGAGCATGAATAGTTTGCCGGATGCTCGCCTTGATGCGCGGCAAGCCGATCGGCATTGGCCATCAACCGCACGTACCTCAAGCCAAACCGAACAACAACGGCAGCGCGGCACGCAGGCGCAGACAGGCGCTCACCGATCCACGGCAAAACCGGTAGTTTGGCGCGTTGCCGCAAGCCCCCTCAATCGTTACCCTCAAAGCATTGCAGATTTGATCACACCGCCATGCCCACCCCGATTCATCTCAGCCTGCTCACCCCCGCCATGCTGGATCATGTTCTAGCGATTCAGTCTGCTTGCTACCCGCAGCATTACAACGAAACGCGCGAGGTTTTTGCCCGCAAGCTGGCGCTATGCGCCGATTCGCACTGGCTCGCCTGGCAGGGAAGCGAGCCGGTCGGCTATTTCTTCACCCACCCGTGGCACGGGGATACGCCGCCGATGCTCGGCCATGAGCTGACGGCCTTGCCGGCAAGCGCGGATTGCCATTACCTGCACGATCTGGCGATTCTGCCGACGGCACGTGGCCTAGGCGTAGCTCAGACACTCGTCGGCGCCGCGCTCGACTGGGGGCGTGCCCAGCATTTTTCACGAACGCTACTCGTCGCGGTGCAAGGCTCGGCACCGTTCTGGGCACGCTATGGCTTTGCGCCGCTCGGCCCAGCCGAAGGTTATGGCGAAGGTGCCACGCTGATGCGGCGCAATGCATGATGCAAGGTGCGCAGCCGATGCACCGAATCCGCTAAAATGGTGGATTGGAATCGAGATGGAGCCTAAAGGCATGTTGAAGCGTTATCGCCCTTCGCGGCGCGGCCGTTCCCCGGCCGACGCAGCCGATTTGCTGCGCCTGGCCGATGGCCTGGCGCACGCGACCAGCCGCCTTGAAGACGTCTTCTGGGAAAACCAACTGACCGAGCACTTGCAGCGACTGATTGCCGACAGTGAAGAAGATGCACTCAATCAGGCGCTCGACGCCGCCAGTGACGATGAACAAGGCGAAACCTATAACGTCCTCGCCGATGCGATCGAAGCCGCTTGCGAAGCGCAGCAAATCGAACGCGATGGCGTCGCCTGGGATGTATTGTTGTTCGCCGCACCGGCACTTGCATGGTCACGCTGGCAGATTGGCGCCGGCCATCTGGCCGATGCGCAGCTTCAGGATCTGCGCGTTCAGCTCGGCGCGCATGTATTCTCGCGCAGCGCCAAAATCGCCCTGACCGATTACCTGTTCAGCCCGGATCAGCTACCACGCGGCTATGTGCCCACAGCCGAACTGGCACTCGCACTCGGTGAGGCTGCATTCAACCGTGAAGTGCTGCGACTGGATACCACCCAGCTACCCGAAACCAAGCAATTCCTTTCCGATACCCGTTACCTGATCGGTGCCGTCGTGGTACCCGCCGGGGCGGCGATCTTCCGCTGGCAAGAGGACGACGGCAACCGTGCGGAAGCACTGAAGCAATGGCAGCAACAAGGCGGTGCCGCACTGAAACCGGTGCTGGCCGGCGCCGCATTCGAATTGCTGCTACCCGGGGCGTACCACATGGCCTGGCGCAACGCCGATCATGCCTCGCGGGCCTATTCGCTGCGCGCCACCCTTGCCTACCTGGTGCTCACCCTCAACCTGGAGCCAAAATACTTTCAGGCCAGCATCGGCCCGTTCAGCGGCCGGCAGCTGGAAGAATATCGCATCGGATTCAGTAAGCTGGGCGAAGACCAGATCCTGCACGGCATCATCTGGCCCCTGCTCGACGGCGAAGACGAAACCACCGACTGCGTCGGCGAAATCGAAAAGCTGCTCGTGGAACTGGGTATTGGCGATGTCCGAGTACACGAGCACAACTTCCCGCTCGACTACTGCGACGATTGCGGCACACCGCTCTATCCGAATGCCGACGGTGAACTGCTGCATCCCGAAGTCCCCGAGGAGGTCGAGCAAGATGGCGGCGCACCACAGCAGCTACATTAAAAACCGCTGGCGGCATTACGCTGCGGTGCTGGTTTTGCTGGCGCTGAGCGCTTGTGCCAACGTCAACGGTAACGGACCGGAAACCACCGTTTCCGGCAACATCGACGTCGGTATAGGCATTCAGCGCTAGCCCGCTTCCTGCCAGAACAAACGGCGCATCCTCAGATGCGCCGTTTTGTCGTTTTCTGGCGACTCACCGTTGCCAGTCATTCGCCGAGCCCGATTCCAGCATGGATCTAGGCATTCGCCTTGAGCATCTGCGTATGCGATGGCGAGAGGTAAGCCAGCACGGTTCTCACCCGCTGCGGCCCCAGAATCAGCGACACCATTTGTGCCGTAATCGAGCGCTGATCCTGCGGATCACACGCGACACTGGCGGCCTTCACCCAGCATTCACACCCGCTAACCAGACCATCCGGGGCAATCGTCACGGTATTTGCCCCCAGCTTGCACCACCCGGCACTACCCGCAACCTGGATATGGTCAACATCCATCAGGTTCGACGTCGTTATCCCCGCAGCAATGCGATAAAAATCATGTTCACCATCCCAAGCATTCACCACTGCAGCACTCTGGTTGATGACTTTTCCATTGAACGGCCATGCGGTATACATCGCGCTTGCATGACCGGCAAAAAGAAGAAAAAACAGGGCAAACAGCGGAGAGAGGATGGCTTTTTTCATGGATGGCAGACAAATGGGCAGAGACAATAAGCCAAGCTTCTAAGCAAATCTCGTTCCACCATAAAAATACGCAGTTACTTCAGCAAGTTACATCTAATTACACACACAAAAACACCGCCAACACCACCGTCGGCAGTGTTTGTGTCGCCATCAAGCGACAGCATTACGGCGATCACCGCCCGGACATCTATAGAGCCGTCGCCAATCAGCGACGAGCCATCCGCGTGGCAGCCAGCCAGCGTCCGCAGCACGCTCACTGCCCGTGCCGCTTTTCCACCTTGCACTCATAGCTCAATACCGTTTTTCCGGCATCATCTACGCTATCGAGCTTCACCGAGAACCCCCATAAACGCGCAATGTGTTTCAGCACCTCATGCACGCTATTGGCAAGCGGGCGTCGTTGAAACTGGTAGTGCCGCAACGTTAGCGCACGGTCACCGCGGGTATTTACATCGTAAATCTGAATGTCGGGCTCCCGGCTCGACAGATTGTACTGATCGGCCAGCGCCTGCCGAATATAGCGATAACCTTCATCGTCATGAATGGCCGACACCCTGAGCTTCGGCTGATAATCGTCATCCATGATAGAGAAAAGCCGGAAATCGCGAATCAGCTTGGGCGAGAGGTACTGGGCAATGAAACTCTCATCCTTGAAGTTGCGCATGGCAAAATCGAGTGAGCTGCGCCAATCGCTGCCTGCAAGGTCAGGAAACCAGCGCACGTCTTCCTCGGTCGGTTCGGTGCAGATCCGTTGGATATCCCGATACATCGCAAAACCAAGGGCGTACGGATTGATGCCATTGAAATGTGGGCTATCAACACCCGGCTGCAATACGACGTTGGTATGGCTATGCAAAAATTCCAGCATCGCCGCTTCGGTAATCAAGCCATCGTCGTAAAGCCGATTCATCAGCGTGTAATGCCAGAACGTCGCCCAGCCTTCATTCATGACTTGGGTTTGGCGCTGTGGATAAAAATACTGGGCGATTTTACGAATAATGCGGACGATCTCGCGCTGCCAGGGCTCAAGCAGTGGCGCGAACTTCTCGATGAAATACAGAATGTTTTCTTGCGGCTCTTCAGGAAAGCGGCGCGGCGCGTCAACCCGTTCAACGCCCGCTCGCTGCGGCATGGTTCGCCACAGATCATTAACCTGGCTTTGTTGATAGTTTTCCCGCTCCGATTGCCTCGCCAACTCCTTCTCAAGCGATAGCTTCTGCGGTCGCTTGTAGCGATCGACACCATAATTCATCAACGCATGGCAAGAGTCGAGCAGTTCTTCAACCTGCTCCTCTCCATATTTTTCCTCGCACTGAGAAATGAATTTTTTGGCAAACACCAGATAATCGATAATTGCGGCTGCATCGGTCCAGGTTCGGAACAGATAATTGCCTTTGAAGAATGAATTATGCCCAAAACTGGCGTGGGCGATGACGAGTGCCTGCATCGTCATCGTATTCTCTTCCATCAAGTATGCAATGCAGGGATTTGAATTAATAACAATCTCATAAGCCAAACCCATTGCACCACGCTGATAATGCTTTTGCGTTGACAGGAAATGTTTTCCAAAGCTCCAATGGTTGTACATCACCGGCATGCCGACAGAAGCATAGGCATCCATCATTTGTTCAGCCGAAATAATCTCAAGCTGATTCGGATAGGTATCCAGACCAAATTCGGCGGCAATACGCGCAATTTCGTCGTAATACTGATTAATCAGATCGAAAGTCCACTCCGACCCGGTAGAAATCGGCACCCTTCTGGTTTTGCGACGTGTTTTGGTTGCGGTGCTCATTCAGCCTCCCGCATGCGTAGATGTTTTCTTGAAAAGATCATGGAAAACCGGCCAGATTTCCGCAGCCGTCTTGATCCGTCTCATTGCGAATTGCTTGTGATGTTGGGCAACCATTTCATACTCGAACCACAAATTCTGTGGTTCGCCCTCGGTGATTTCCACATAAGCATAATACTGAACCAGGGGCAACAATTCATCACTCAAAATCGCCCGGCACTGTGGCGAATCAGAATCCCAATTATCGCCGTCCGAAGCTTGCGCCACATAGACATTCCAGTCAGCTGATGTGTAGCGCTGCTCGATGATTTTTTTCACCATTTTCAATGCCGATGACACCACGGTGCCTCCCGTATCACGGGCATGAAAAAACTCATCTTCATTGACTTCGAAAGCTTGCGTATGGTGGCGAATAAACACGACTTCGATTCGTTCATAAACTCGGAGAAGGAACAAGTACAAGAGAATGAAAAATCGTTTGGCCACATCCTTTTTGTACTCGTCCATTGAACCAGATACATCCATCACACAAAACATGACGGCTTGAGTGGTTGGGCTCGGAACACGCACACGATTGGTATAACGCAAATCAAACGGATCGATAAAGGGAATCTTCATCAGCCTGTTTTTCAGCAACCGTATCTCTGCCTGCAGCGTGTGCACTTCCAGCGAATGCTCATCCTGGCTTTCAAGCATTTCATCCAGCTGCTCCTGTGCCGCGTTGAGCTCATCAAGTGGCGTCGCCGACAGCGCAATCCGCCGCCCCAATGCCGACCGCAGGCTGCGCAGCACGTGAATATTCGTCGGCGTGCCATCACTGGTGAAGCCGGCACGAACCGGCTTCATGATGATCGTCTGCTGAAGCTGGGTTTTGATTAGGTTGGGTAATTCAAGATCATCAAAGAAAAAATTAAGAAACTCTTCTTTGGTCAACTCGAACACGAAATCGTCTTCGCCATCACCGCCCTGCCCCGCCCCACCTCGCCCATTACCAGCGCCACCTCCTTCAGGACGATCGAGCTCATCTCCTTTGATGTACTCCTGATTGCCCGGAAATACACGCTCCCATACGCCGCCGTGAGCATGGCCTAGCGTCGGTTCACCGGTATCACGCACCGGGATCGAGACTTTCTCGCCGTGCTCGATATCGGTAATCGAACGGTCTTTGACGGCCTTGGCAACGGCCCCCTTGATCTGTGACTTGAAACGCCGCAAGAACCTGTCCCGGTTTACCGCGGATTTATTCTTGCCATTCAAGCGTCGATCGATCAGTTGAAACATGGCAATCCCCAGTGAGGCGCGAGGGTGAGGCGAAGGTGTCTGGCGGGTTTCTGGCTTGCCTTATGCGACAAGCACTTTCCGGCTTTCCCGGATATTGGTGCCCAACACCCCACGTCCTACCCTCACTGGTTCACGATGACTTTCTGACTCGCAGATACCACTCGCACAGTAAACGTACCTGTTTGGGGGTGTAGCCCTTGGTCACCATCCGGTTGACGAAGTCCTCGTGCTTGCGATGCTCTTCCGCACTGGCCTTGGCGTTGAACGAAATCACCGGCAACAGCTCCTCGGTATTCGAGAACATCTTTTTCTCGATCACGGTGCGTAGCTTTTCATAACTCGTCCAAGCAGGATTTTTTCCCGCGTTACTGGCACGTGCCCGCAGAACAAAGTTCACGATTTCATTACGGAAATCCTTCGGATTAGAAATACCGGCTGGCTTCTCGATCTTCTCCAGCTCGTTATTAAGCGAATTTCGATCAAACGATTCACCCGTATCCGGATCTCGATACTCCTGATCCTGAATCCAGTAATCGGCAAAAGTTACATAGCGATCAAAAATATTCTGGCCATACTCGGAATAACTTTCCAGATAGGCCGTCTGGATTTCTTTGCCGATAAATTCAACATATTTCGGTGCCAAAAACTCCTTGATATAGGAAATGTACTTTTGCTCGGTTTCCGGCGCAAACTGTTCGCGCTCGATTTGCTGCTCCAGCACATACAACAAGTGCACAGGGTTCGCAGCGACTTCCTGATGATCAAAGTTGAATACCTTGGAGAGAATCTTGAAGGCAAACCGGGTGGAAAGCCCATTCATCCCTTCATCAACACCGGCAAAATCCCGATATTCCTGTATTGATTTGGCCTTGGGGTCTATATCCTTGAGATTCTCGCCATCGTAAACCAGCATTTTCGAAAATGAATTGGAGTTCTCCGGCTCTTTCAATCGCGACAATACCGAAAACTGCGACATCATTTTCAGCGTCCCGGGAGCGCAGGGTGCGTGTGCCAGCGACGAATTGCGTAGCAGCTTCTCGTAAATTTGCGTTTCTTCGGTCACCCGTAGGCAATACGGCACCTTGACGATATAGATCCGGTCAAGAAAAGCCTCATTATTGCGGTTGTTTTTGAACTGCTTCCACTCAGACTCATTCGAGTGCGCAAGAATGATGCCTTCAAACGGAATCGCCCCAAAGCCTTCCGTGCCTTTGAAATTACCCTCCTGCGTCGCAGTCAGCAAAGGGTGTAGCACCTTGATCGGCGCCTTGAACATTTCAACGAATTCCAACAAGCCCTGATTCGCCAGGCACAGCCCACCCGAATAGCTGTATGCATCCGGGTCATCCTGTGCGTATTTTTCCAGCTTGCGGATATCCACCTTGCCAACGAGCGAGGAAATATCCTGATTATTTTCATCACCCGGCTCGGTTTTGGCGATGGCGATTTGCTTTAGCACCGAAGGATAGCGCTTTACAACACGAAATTGATTGATATCCCCATTGAATTCTTGCAAACGTTTTACCGCCCATGGACTGGGGATGGCCTTGATATAGCGGCGCGGGATACCATACTCTTCTTCCAGAATATGGCCGTCCTCATCACTATTGAAAAGGCCTAGCGGCGATTCATGCACCGGGCTGCCCTTGACGGTGTAAAACGGCACCTTCTCCATCAGTTCCTTGAGCTTTTCGGCAATCGAGCTTTTACCGCCCCCCACCGGGCCAAGCAAGTACAGAATTTGTTTCTTTTCCTCCAGGCCTTGCGCAGCATGGCGAAAATAGGCAACCACCTGTTCGATGATCTCTTCCATGCCATAGAATTCACGGAATGCCGGATATAGCCGTATTACCTTGTTTTGAAAAATACGGGATAGCCGTGAGTCTAGTCGGGTATCGACCATTTCGGGCTCGCCAATCGCCATCAACATCCGCTCTGAAGCGGTCGCGTAGGCTGATTTATCCTGTTTACATAGCTCTAGGTAGTCCCGCAGGCTGAGCTCTTCCTCGCGGGTGCGCTCGTAACGGGATGAGAAGTTGTCGAACACGTCCATGACACACCTCCGCGGGTGAGTTTCGGAATAGCCCTGGGATGAGTACAGCTTGGCGGGGCGGGCTTGGTTCCGTTATAGACGCCGTCCTTCACTTCGCAGCGAAGAGCACCCTTTCCTGCTGCTGAAGAGACAAGAAAAACAACAATAAATTCCATACAAATCAGTTGCTTGTTGAATTTTCTTGGCACGATCCGCCAACGCAACATTCAAGGCAGCAACGACGCAAGCTGCCAGATGCCCCAGGCAATGAAAGCACTGCCGATCAGGTTACGCATCCATCGATGTCGAAACACTCGCAGCAACGATTGGGTCATCGAACCGATCAAGAGCAGATTGGGCAAGGTTCCCAAACCGAAAGCCAGCATCGCCAGCATGCCCTTCAGCGGCGATGCGCTTGCCAGGGCAGAGATGCTCGCGGTGTACACCAGACCGCAAGGCAACCAGCCCCACAACAGCCCAACCCACAGCGTTTGTGACCAATGCCGAATCGGTAGAGCCCGGCGCAGCAAGGGCTGGATATGCCGCCACACGGGCACGCCAAGGCGCTCCAGCCGGGTCAGCCAGTTGGCCCAGCCGGCCAGATAAACCCCCAGCGCAATCAGCAGCAGCTGCGCCAGGATGAACAGCACCGTTTTCATCGCCTGCAATTGCAACAACACGCTGAATGAGCCGATGCCGCCCAGCAAGGCGCCGATCAAGGCATAACCGGCGATCCGTCCAGCGTTGAAGCCAAGGTGATAGGGCCAGCGATTCCCAGGCGGCAATTGCAGGCTGAATGCCGTCACGACCCCGCTGCACATGCCGAGGCAGTGACCGCCACCGAGCAGACCGGCAAGAAATAGCGCCAACAAGTTGTATTCGACCATGTTGCCGCCCCGGCAGAAAAATCAGATCAATTTGGAATAGCCCGCCGATGTCTCCGCAGTGCCCAGATAGTGATCGAAAACCATCGCAACCGAACGCACCAACAACCGCCCCCTCGGGGTAACGGCAATACGATGGCGATCGACCTTCACCAGACCGTCGACCTCCAGAGCGGCAAGCGTGCGCAATTCTTCCGCAAAGTACTCGGAAAAATCAATCAGGTAGGCAATTTCAAAAGGCTGGAACACCACCTCGAACTGACACATCAGCGACTGAATGATGGCGCGGCGCAGCAGATCATCGCGATTAAGCGCGATCCCGCGTTCCACCGGCAGGATGTGCGCATCCAGCGCCGCATAGTATTCATCCAGCGCCTTGTGATTCTGCACATACGACGGCCCGACCTTGCCGATGGCCGAAACGCCAAAGGCCATCAGATCACAATCGGCATGGGTCGAGTAGCCTTGAAAGTTGCGGTGCAGCCGGCCGTGGCGCTGCGCCACCGCGAGCTCATCGTCGGGCAGCGCAAAGTGATCCATACCGATGTAAAGGTAGCCGGCCGCCAGCAACTGCTCGATGCTCGCCTGCAGGATATCGAGCTTGACCTCGGCCGAAGGCAGATCATGGTCGTTGATCCGCCGTTGCGGCATGAATCGCGTCGGCATATGCGCGTAATTGTAGAGTGCAATACGCTCCGGCCGGATATCGATCACCCGCGCCAAGGTGTCATGCACACGAGTCGGCGTTTGCAGCGGCAGCCCGTAGATCAGGTCAAGATTGATCGAACGAAACCCGGATGCCCTCGCGGCATCGATGACCGCCCGGGTTTCTGCCTCGCTCTGCACCCGGTTTACTGCCTGCTGCACAGCGGGATCGAAATCCTGCACCCCGACACTCATCCGGTTCAGTCCCAGCCTTGCAAGCAACTGCACCGTCTGAACCGATACCTTGCGCGGATCGATTTCGATCGAGAACTCGCCCTGCGGCTCAAGTTCGAAACGAGCACGTATCGCCGTCATCAACCGTTCGAACTGCACATCCGAGAGGAAAGTCGGCGTGCCGCCGCCAAAATGCAATTGTTTGACGCGGGGCTTGTACGGCAGCACCGCACACTGCAGATCCATTTCTTGCTCAAGATAATCCAGATAGCGTTCGGCGCGGCTGCGATCCTTGGTAATGATCTTGTTACAGGCGCAGTAGTAGCAAATGGTGTCGCAGAACGGAATGTGAAAATACAGCGACAAGGGATGGGTGAGCGTTCCCGGTTGCAACTGCGCCAGTCGACCAAGATAATTCCCGGGCGCCATTGCGCCGAAACGGTCTGCAGTCGGGTACGATGTGTATCGCGGCCCCTTGCCGTCGTGCCGCTGGATCAGCGCACGGTCAAATTCGATTTGTTGATGTGTCATTGTGGGCGCCTGGTGGTATTTTGCTCGGTTGTGCTCTAACGCAAGCTTGCCGATAATCAACGTATGCAATCTTGATGGCGATCAATACCCAATTATCCGGCTAACGGTAATCGGTCAGCCCGCCGTCATTGCCCACCTACCAGCTGAGCGCCGCCATGCAACAAGCCCTTCAGTCTCGCGATATCACCTTCAAACAACTGCGCCAAGCCTGCTCGAACTGCAGCTTGCGCGAACTCTGCCTGCCCAATGAGTTGAGCGCTGAGGAAATGAAGCAAGTCGACGAACTGATCGGCCAGGGCAAGCCGATCAAGCGCGGCGAAGCGCTATACCGGGCCGGCGAACCTTTTCGTGCGCTGTACGCGGTTCGCGTCGGCTTCTTCAAGACCAGCGTGGTATCTGAAGATGGCCGTGAACAGGTCACCGGCTTTCACATGAGCGGCGAGCTGATGGGCATGGATGCCATCAGCGCCGATCATTACACCTGCGACGCCGTCGCCCTGGAAGACAGCGAAGTGTGCGAACTTCCCTTCGAAGAGATGGAAGCGCTGTCACGCAAGGTTCCGGTGCTGCAGCGCCATTTCTATCGGGTGATGAGTCGGGAAATCGTCCGCGATCACGGCGTCATGCTCTTGCTGGGCAATATGAAAGCCGAAGAACGCATCGCGGCCTTCCTGCTGAATCTGTCGCAACGGTTCCAGGTACGCGGGTATTCGTCGATGAGTTTTCACCTGCGCATGACGCGTGAGGAAATCGGCAGCTACCTTGGCCTAAAACTTGAAACAGTCAGCCGCACGCTGTCCAAGTTCCAGGATCAAGGCCTGATCAAGGTACAAAACCGGCTGATCGAATTGCACGACGTTGATGGGCTCAAACTGCTCGTCAACAACTGCCAAAGCTGATTGCCGGTGGCGCCTTCCATTCTGGTTCTGGCGCCGCCAACGCTGATCGACCTGCTCCGGGCCCGTACTGAAGAACGTTTCGCGGGCGGGATCAGCTGGTTTTCGCTCGCTGCGCCACCCGCATCCGCAGACCTGCACGCCGCCGGCGTGATCGTGCTGATCAACGTCAACCTCGATGATTTTTCACAATGGCGGTGCCGCCTTGGCGAACATGTGCCACTCGTGGATATGGTCGCGCATGGTGACCCGCAACAGGCACGGCAGCATGGCTGGATGATCGGCGCCGGCGGCCCGAGCGGTGCGGTTCAAGCGGCTACGCGACTACTTGATGCGCTATCACCATCAAGGCCTCGCGCCTGGCTGCATCTTGGCAATGCCAGTGCAGGGGCCTTTATCGCTGCCCTGTTGCAGCGATGGCAGCATCAATCGCTCGCCATTCTCGGCTGGCTCGGCGGCACGAGCAGTGCGCAATGGGCCTACGATCCAGCCATCTGGCAATGCCTCACCCAAAGCACGCTTAACCAGACGCGCGAGCATGCGGCACACTATCTCGGCTTGGTTGAAAACCTGCCGTTCGAGCCGGCTCATCCCATTCCCGCGCCACTGCAACAGGTCCTGCCCGATCAGCCTCATGGCCTCATGGCACCGGCGACGACACTGGCGCATATGCTGCTTAGTTTGCCAGCGGTTGCGCCGGCCGCGCCAAGCTGATTTCTGGATCGTCAAATAGAAAGAGCCGCCTCAAAAGGCGGCTCTTTTAGCAAGCGTTCTCGCGAACGCTACAACCACATCCGATCAATCAGGCAGTCGCCTTGCGAGCAGCAGCCTTGACGGTTTGTTCGGCACCGCTGGTCGTGGCTTCGACAAAGTCGCTAGCCAGCTTTTGCGTGGTCTTGGCAACGGCATCATAGGCATTGCTGGCGGTTTCAACCGCACTGCGCAGTGCGCTCACAGCCGCGCCGGTACCAGCCGGTGCATTCTGGATCGCGGTGTCGAGCGTACCCACCAGATCCTTGTTGAACGACAGCACTTGTTCTTCAACCAGCGCGCTCAGTTCGTGCTGCGTGGCGCTGGCCGCATCGAACACGGTGCGAGCAACGCTGATGGTTTTTTCGATCGACGGCTGCGCCAGTTGGCGTTGCAGATTCACCAGACCCTGCACATCCTTGACTTCGGACAGCGTCTTGGCGGTTTCGACGTTCTCGGCCAGCAGGTCACGGGCAATGCCGAGCTGCAGGTTAACGAGACGTTCGACACCACCCAGAGCGATCTGGCTCAGGCGCAGGGATTTTTCGAGGTTGGCTTGGTTGATTTCGGCAAACTTAGCGACGTTGAACATGGGTATTTCTCCTTTGTGCACTGCAACATTATGAGCCCATTCTGGTTAGCACTCCGGGACACGTCAAGTTCTTTTTTGTGCGCCGCACAAAAAAGATCGCACATCGCTCTCCACGCAGATGAAACGGCCACTTTTCCCGCCTGGCCTCTGCGCCGCAGACCGACGACCTCACCCCCACTGGATGCTAGAATGGCGCGATGAATCAGCCTGCCTTCATCCACCTCCGCCTGCACTCCGAGTTCTCCGTCACCGATGGCATCGTCCGCCTGGATGATGCGGTGAAACGCGCCAAATCATTGGGTATGCCCGCACTGGGCGTCTCGGACCTGATGAACCTGTTCGGTCTGGTCAAACATTACAAGGCCTGCCGTTCGGCCGGGATCAAACCCATCATCGGCCTGGATGCCTGGATGGAGAACGAGAACGACCGTGACAAACCCTCGCGCATTTTGCTGCTGGCGCGCAACCGCGAAGGCTACGGACGCCTGTGCGAGCTGCTGACGCGCGCCTATCGCGACAACCAGTACCGCGACCGCGCCGAACTGCGCAAGGAATGGCTGGCCGAGGGCGACAACACCGGCCTGCTGTGTTTGTCCGGCGCGCATCTGGGCGAAATCGGTCAGGCGCTACTCAACGGCAACTACGAAGCAGCCCAAGCTGCCGCGCAGTGGTGGGCGGCGCAATTTGCCGGCAACTTTTATCTGGAATTGCAGCGTAGCGGTCATGCCGATTGCGAGCCCTGCGTCCAGGGCCAGCTCGATCTGGCGTCCGACCTTGATCTACCGGTGGTGGCCACACACCCGATCCAGTTCATGGCACCCGATGATTTCAAGGCCCACGAGGCGCGAACCTGCATTGCCGAAGGCTATATGGTCGCCGACAAACGCCGGCCGAAAAACTTCACCGAAGAACAGTATTTCAAAAGCCCGGCCGAAATGGCCGAGCTGTTCGCCGATCTGCCCGCAGCGCTGGCCAATAGCGTCGCGATTGCCGAGCGGTGCAATCTCTCGGTCACGCTAGGCAAGAACTACCTGCCGGATTTCCCGACCCCGGACGGCATGACGCTGGATGATTATCTGGTGCATCTGGCCAAGGAAGGGCTCGAAGACCGGCTGACGCTGCTGTACCCGGATCAAGCCCAGCGCGATGCCGAGCGCCCCCGCTACCTTGACCGGCTCAAATTTGAAACCGACACCATCGTCCAGATGGGCTTTCCCGGCTACTTTCTCATCGTGGCCGACTTTATCGTCTGGGCGAAGCAAAACGGCTGCCCGGTCGGTCCGGGGCGGGGTTCGGGCGCCGGTTCGCTGGTCGCGTACTCGCTCGGCATTACCGACATCGACCCGACCGCGTACGCGCTGCTGTTCGAGCGTTTCCTGAACCCGGAACGGGTATCGATGCCCGACTTCGACATCGACTTCTGCCAGGACAACCGCTGGCGTGTGATCGAATACGTGCGCGAAAAATACGGCGCCGAAGCCGTCAGCCAGATCGCCACCTTCGGCACCATGGCCGCCAAGGCGGTGGTGCGCGACGTCGGCCGCGTGCTTGATCTGCCATATATGTTCTGCGACGGGCTGTCGAAAATGATTCCGGCCGCGCCGGGCAAGCATTTCAGTCTCGACGACGCGGTCGAAATGGTGCCGGAGCTGGCCGAGCGCGTTCGCAACGAGGATGAAGTCAAGGAGCTGTGGGAACTCGCGCTCAAGCTTGAAGGCATGACCCGCAATATCGGCATGCACGCCGGCGGCGTGTTGATCGCGCCGGGCCAGATCACCGACTTCTGCCCGGTGTATCAGGCCAGTGCGGTGGATGCGTCGCCGGTGTCGATGCTCGACAAGGACGATGTCGAATCAATCGGGCTGGTGAAATTCGACTTTCTGGGTCTGCGCAACCTGACGATCATCGAGCTGGCGCTGCAGTACATTGAACAGCAAACCGGCGAGCGCCCCGACCTGATGAGCCTGGGCTTTGAAGATCAGGCCGCGTATCAGGTCTTCCGCGACGCCAACACCACCGCGGTGTTCCAGGTTGAATCGGACGGAATGAAGCGGCTGCTGGAAAAACTGCAGCCCGACCGTTTCGAAGACATCATCGCCGTGCTGGCGCTGTATCGTCCGGGCCCGCTCGGTTCGGGCATGGTCGACACCTTCATCAACCGCAAGAAAGGTCTGGAGGTCCCCGACTACTTCCACCCCGATCTGGAGCGCTGCCTCGAACCGACCTACGGCGTGATCGTGTATCAAGAGCAGGTGATGCAGATCTCGCAGATCATCGGCGGTTACACGCTCGGCGGCGCCGACATGCTGCGGCGCGCCATGGGCAAGAAAAAGCCTGAGGAAATGGCCGAGCATCGCGAGAAAATCGCCGCCGGCGCCGCGACCAAGGGCTACGATCCGGCGCTGGCCGAAATGCTGTTCGACCTGATGGCCAAGTTCGCCGAGTACGGCTTCAACAAGTCGCACACCGCCGCCTATGCGGTGGTGTCGTACCACACCGCCTGGCTCAAGGCGCACTACCCGGCCGCCTTTATGGCGGCGACGATGAGTTCGGAACTCGACAACACCGATCAGCTGAAGATTTTCTACGACGATTGCGTCGAAAAGAACCGGCTGATCATGCTGCCGCCGGACGTGAACGAAAGCGTCTACCGCTTCGTACCGATGGGTAAGCAGCAGATTCGCTACGCGCTCGGTGCGATCAAGGGCGTAGGCCAGGGCGCGGTTGAGCAGATCATCACCGAGCGTACGGCCAACGGCCCGTTCAAGGATCTGTACGACTTCTGCCGCCGCACCGACAAGAAGGAAGTCAACAAGCGCGTGCTGGAAGCGCTGATCCGCGGCGGTGCGTTCGACGCGATCGACGATCACCGCGCCCGGCTGCTGGCCAATGTCGAGCAGGCGATGAAGCTCGCCGAAACCGAAGCGGCCAACGCCAACCAGTGTTCGTTGTTCGATGTGTTCGAGCCGGCCAACGTGCCCACGGTCGAACCGATCGAGGTGCCGCGCTGGGATGACAAGATCAAGCTGGCCGAGGAAAAAACCGCGCTTGGTCACTATCTCTCGGGGCATCCGTTCGATGCGCACGCCAGGGATCTGAATGGCCTGATCAAGACCCGGCTCGACCGGCTCGAACCCAAGCGCGACATCCAGTACCTCGCCGGTATCGTCGGCGGACTGCGGATCAAGAACGGCGATCGTGGCCGGATGGCGTTTTTGCAGCTCGACGATGGCAAGGCCCGAGTCGAGGTCGCACTGTACTCGGAAGTATTCGAAGCCCATCGCACCAAGCTCAAGGACGACACGCTGCTGGTGGTCGCCGGCAAGGTCAGCGAGGATCGTTTCTCCGGCGGCCTGCGCATCATCGCCGATGCGGTGATGGATGTCGCCGAGGCACGCAGCCACTTCGCCAAATCACTCAACCTGCTGATCAATGGCAATGCCGATCCTGCCCGGTTGTCGGCGCTCTTGGCAACGCACGGCGGTGGCGCTTGCGCGATCGAGATCGATTATCGCAGTAGCGGCGCGCGCTGCGCCTTGCGGCTCGGCATCAATTGGCGCGTGACGCTGCACGATGCCTTGATCGCCGAGTTGCAAAGCTGGTTGGGCAATGAGGCGGTAAAGATCCGCTTTTGATACGGCAACGGGCCGGACTGCAAAGTCCGGCCCGTGTCATTTAAACTTTCAAAAATGGTAAGCTCAGAGACTAAGCGTATCCCGCATCCGGCAAAACCCTAGCTTGCCATCGCATGTCGTCACGCCCAGCATCACAACATCGCTCACCGCCTCGAACAGACCGGAACGCTTGCGTATCCGGCACAACGGAGAAACACATGGACGAAGAACTCAAACGCAAAGCACTCGATTACCATCGCTATCCGAAGCCGGGCAAGATCCAGGTCGCACCGACCAAGGGGCTATCGAGCCAGCGTGAACTCGCCCTGGCCTACTCGCCGGGCGTGGCCTACGCCTGCATGGCGATCGTCGAAGATCCGGCCGAGGCGCGCAATATGACCGCGCGCGGCAACCTCGTTGCGGTGATCACCAACGGCACCGCCGTGCTCGGCCTTGGCGACATCGGCCCGCTGGCCGGCAAGCCGGTGATGGAAGGCAAGGGCGTGCTGTTCAAGAAGTTCGCCGGCATCGATGTGTTCGACATTGAAATCGAAGAGAAAGACCCGGAAAAACTGGTCGAGATCATCGCCTCGCTCGAACCGACCTTCGGCGGTATCAACCTTGAAGACATCAAGGCGCCCGAGTGCTTCTACGTCGAGCAGAAGCTGCGCGAGCGCATGAACATTCCGGTTTTCCACGACGACCAGCACGGCACGGCGATCATTGTCGGCGCGGCGGTCAAGAACGGTCTGAAACTGATCGGCAAGAAAATCGACGACGTGAAGCTGGTCGCCTCCGGCGCCGGCGCTGCTGCGATTGCCTGCCTTGACCTGCTGGTTTCGCTGGGCGTGAAGCGCGAGAACGTCTTCGTCTGTGATTCCAAGGGAGTGATCCATAGCGGCCGGATCAACCTCGATGAAACCAAACAGCGCTACGCTCGCGATACCGAACTGCGCACGCTGCAAGAAGTGATTGCCGGTGCCGACGTGTTCCTCGGCCTGTCCGGCCCCGGCGTGATGTCGCAGGACATGGCCAAGAGCATGGCCGACCATCCGCTGATCCTTGCCCTGTCGAACCCTGATCCGGAAATCTCGCCGCCCGACGTCAAGGCCGTGCGCCCGGACGCGATCGTCTGCACCGGCCGTTCGGACTACCCGAACCAGGTCAACAACGTGCTGTGCTTCCCGTTCATGTTCCGCGGCGCGCTCGACGTTGGCGCGACGACGATCACCGAGAGCATGAAGCACGCCGCGGTGAACGCGATTGCCGAACTGGCGATGGCCGAGCAGTCGGATGTGGTTGCCGATACCTATGCCGACGAAAACATCACCTTCGGCCCCGAGTACCTGATTCCCAAGCCATTCGACCCGCGCCTGATCATCAAGATCGCCCCGGCCGTCGCCCGTGCGGCGATGGAAGCCGGCGTGGCAACCCGCCCGATCGAAGACTTCGGCGTCTACATCGAAGAACTGACTCAGTTCGTCTACAAATCCAACCTCTTCATGCGCCCGGTCTTCTCGGCCGCCCGCAAGGCCAAGAAGCGCGTGGTGTTCTGCGAAGGCGAAGACCAACGCGTGCTGCACGCGGTGCAGGAAGTCATCGACCTCGGCCTGTGCTTCCCGATCGTGATCGGCCGTCCGAGCGTGATCGAAAGCCGGATCGAAAAACTCGGCCTACGCATTCGTCCCGGCGTCGATTTCGAGCTGTGCAACCAGGAAAACGATCCGCGCTATCGCGAATACTGGACGCTGTATCACTCGCTGATGATGCGCAAGGGTGTATCGGAAGAACTGGCGCAGGCCGAAGTCCGCAGCAAGACGACCTTGATCGGCGCGCTGATGGTCAAGCGCGGCGAAGCCGACGCGATGATCTGCGGTACGCACGGCCAGTACCATCGCCATCACTGGTATTTGCAGAACGTGCTCGGCCTGCAGGACGGTGCAACCACCACCGCGGCAATGAATGCGCTGCTGCTACCGACCGGCAACATCTTCATTTCCGATACCTATGTGAATCAGGAGCCCAACGCCGAGCAGCTGGCCGAGATCACTCTGATGGCCGCCGACACCGTGCGCAGCTTCGGCATCCAGCCGCAGGTCGCGCTGCTGTCGCATTCGAGCTTCGGCACGCTGAATACGCCGTCGGCGAAGAAGATGCGCCACACGCTCGAGCTGGTTCGCGCGCGCGCACCGGAGCTGGAAATCGACGGCGAGATGCATGGCGACACCGCACTCTCGACCGAGCTGCGCCAGCAGGTGTTCCCGCAATCGACGCTCAAGGGTGACGCCAATCTCCTGATCATGCCGAACCTGGACGCCGCGAACATCTCGTTCAACCTGTTGAAGATGACCGCCGGTGACGGCGTCACCATCGGCCCGATCCTGCTGGGGCTCGCCCAGCCGGCCCACATCCTGACGCCGACCGCCTCGGTGCGTCGTCTGGTGAACATGGCTGCACTTGCTGCGGTACAAGCAGCCGCAAAGGTCTAAAATCGGCAGCGGCCCCTCCCGGGGCCGCACCGTAAGCCCTACGGTGCCTTCTCGGAGTCCGCCATGAGTGAATCCCCGCAAGATCCGTTCGGTTTCTTCAAGCAGTTTCTGAATCCGGGCGCCACCCCCAACCCCTTCCTGCCTCCGCTGACCGAAGAAGAGATCGACCGCAAGATCGTCGAAATGCGCACGATCGAGCAATGGTTGAGCATGCAGGTCGGCATGTTGCAAATGACCGTCAAAACGCTGGAAATGCAGAAAGCCGGTCTACAAGCCTTCAAAAAGGGCATAGACCCCAAACCCGATACGCCCTGATGACCCGAATCCCAACACCCGCACTCCGGCTGCTCGGCACCGCAGCAGCCCTCCTTCTCGCCGCCTGCAGCACCGTCCCGCCACCGCCACCCAAAGCGGAGCCCGCCCCGACCGCGCCGGCACTTCCGGTAGTGGCCCCTCCCGTAGCGGCCGACATGGCGCCGTATCAGCCAGCAGGCTGGGCCGCACTCCCGGCCGTGAGCGATGCTGACTGGCTCGCCGGCTTTGCCGCCTGGCAGCGCGGCTGCTCGCGGTTGCAAAAACAGACCCGTTGGGCCGCGCTGTGCAGCGATGCCGCACGCGTGCCGAACGATGCCGGCAGTGTTCGCGCCTTCCTCACCACACGTTTCGTGCCGCTGATGTTGCGCAACGCCGACGGCAGCAGCCAGGGCCTGATCACCGGTTATTACGAGCCGGTCTACGCCGGCAGCCTGAGTCGCAGCAGCAAGACACCGGTGCCGGTTTACGGCCCGCCCAACGACATGATCACCGTCGCGCTCGACAGCGTTTATCCCGAACTCAAGGGCAAGCGCCTGCGCGGCCGGCTCGCTGGCAAGACGCTCAAGCCGTACTCGGATGCGGCCGAGATCAGCAAATTCGCCGCCAGCGGCAAGCTCGATGCGCCGGTACTTGCCTGGCTGCCAGATCCGATGGACCTGCAGTTTCTACAAGTCCAGGGTTCGGGCCGGGTCAAACTCGCCGACGGTCGTGAGCTGCGCCTTGGTTATGCCGATCAGAATGGCTGGCCATATCGTGCGATCGGCAAATGGCTGATCGAGCAGGGGCAACTCAAACCTGCCGACGTCAGCATGCAGTCGATCCGGGCCTGGGCACGCGCTAACCCGGCCAAGGTCGGCGCACTGCTGGCCAGCAACCCGAGTTATGTGTTCTTCCGCACGATGCCCGACAGCGACGAAGGCCCGATCGGCTCGTTCGGCGTGCCGCTTACGGCGGGCTACAGCCTCGCCGTCGACGTCAAGCATGTTCCGGCCGGTGCGCCGATGCTGATCGACACCACCCGCCCGGACGGCAGCACGCTGACCCGCCTCGCCGCCGCGCAAGACACCGGCGGCGCCATTCGTGGCCAGGTTCGTGCCGACTTTTTCTGGGGCAAGGGCGATGCCGCCGGTGAGCTCGCCGGCAAGATGAAGCAGCCTGGCAAGTTATGGCTGCTCTGGCCCAAGGGAGAGCCATTGCCTGAATAACGCCGGCAACTGAGTCCGGCCCGAGTCAGCCGCGCCGCTGCGGTTGACCCGGGCTAGTGCTTTCGGCAAGATACAAGGCCTTCCCAAGGCACAATCGACGACTCCCGATCATGGCGTTTCACTCCAAAGAAATCTGGCTCGAATGGCGATGGCGCCGCTGGTAACCGCTACCAGCCGCCCGGCCCTTTTCTGACCTTTCGTTTGGAGTTTCCATGATCACGCGCGATGAATTCGCGGCTTTGGCTCGCCAAGGCTACAACCGCATTCCCGTTATTCTTGAGCTGTACGCCGACCTTGACACCCCGCTGTCGGTCTACCTCAAGCTTGCCAATCGCCCCTATTCCTATCTGCTCGAATCGGTCGTCGGTGGCGAACGTTTCGGCCGTTACTCGTTTATCGGCCTGCCGGCACGCACCCGACTCAAGGTCAGCGGCCTGCGCACCGAGGTCATCCATGATGACCGGGTGATCGCCAGCCATGACGGCAATCCGCTCGATTTCATCGCCGAGTATCAGAAACAGTTCAAGGCCGCCGTACCGGCCGGCATGCCACGCTTCATGGGCGGGCTCGTCGGCTATTTCGGCTATGACACGATCCGCTATATCGAGAAAAAACTCGCCGCCTGTAGCAAACCCGATGTGCTCGGCCTGCCGGACATCCAGTTGCTGCTGTCCGAGGAACTCGCCGTCGTCGACAACCTCTCGGGCAAGCTCTATCTGGTCGTCTACGCCAACACCGAACATCCGGAGGCCTACGACCACGCCGAAGCGCGGTTGGCGGAACTGCGCATGAAACTGCGCGAGCCAGCCAAGCTGCCGCTCTCGGGCCCGGCCAAGCACCAGACCGGCGCGCAATCGGAGTTTGGTGAGGCTGCGTTCAAGGACGCCGTAGTCCGCGCCAAGAATTACATCACCGAAGGCGATGTGATGCAGGTGGTGTTGTCGCAACGGATGAGCATGCCGTTCGATCAGGATCCGCTGGCGCTGTACCGGGCACTGCGCTCGATCAACCCGTCGCCGTATATGTTCTTCTACCATTTCGGCGACATGCACATCGTCGGTGCCTCGCCGGAGATCCTTGTTCGCCTTGAAGGCGACACGGTGACGGTGCGGCCGATCGCCGGTACCCGCCCGCGCGGCAAGACCCGCGAGCAGGACGAAGCGCTGGCAACCGAGCTGCTGGCCGACCACAAGGAAATCGCCGAGCACGTGATGCTGATCGACCTCGGCCGCAACGACACCGGCCGCGTCGCCACCACCGGCTCGGTCAAGCTCGTCGACAAGATGATGATCGAGCGCTACTCGCACGTGATGCATATCGTCTCCAGCGTTGAAGGCACGCTCAAACCGGGGCTGTCGAATATCGACGTGCTCAAGGCCACCTTCCCCGCCGGCACCGTCTCCGGCGCACCCAAGGTGCGGGCGATGGAAATCATCGACGAATTCGAGCCGAGCAAGCGCGGCATCTACTCCGGCGCGGTCGGCTACCTCGGCTTCAATGGCGACATGGACGTGGCGATCGCGCTACGCACCGCCGTGGTCAAGAATGAAACGCTGTATATGCAGGCCGGCGCCGGCATCGTTGCCGACTCGGTACCCGAAAGCGAATGGCAGGAAACGCTGAACAAGGCCCGCGCGGTGCTGCGCGCCGCCGAACTCGTGCAAGCCGGCCTCGACGCCTGAAGGCCTGACCCGCGTCCCGCCGACTGCCCTGCATACAGATTCAAAGGAATTCCCCATGCTCTTGATGATCGATAACTTCGACTCGTTTACCTACAACATCGTCCAGTATTTCGGCGAACTCGGTCAGGACGTGCACGTCTACCGCAACGACGAAATCACCCTTGAGCAAATCGAGGCACTCAAACCCAAGTATCTGGTGGTTTCGCCGGGGCCGTGCTCGCCGAAAGAAGCCGGCGTTTCGGTGGCGGCGATCCGTCATTTCGCCGGCAAGCTGCCGATTCTCGGCGTCTGCCTTGGCCATCAGGCGATAGGCGAAGCCTTCGGCGGCAAGATCATCCACGCCAAGACGCTGATGCACGGCAAGGTGTCGCCGATCGAACATACCGGTGTCGGCGTATTCAAGGATTTGCCGTCGCCATTTACCGTGACGCGCTATCACTCGTTGGCGATCGAGCGCAAAAGCTGCCCCGATTGCCTCGACGTCACCGCCTGGACCGCCGACGGTGAAATCATGGGCGTGCGCCACAAGACGCTGCCGATCGAAGGCGTGCAGTTCCATCCCGAATCGATCCTGACCGAGCACGGCCACCAGATGCTGGATAACTTCCTCAAAGAGTGGGCCTGATGCGCTCCGCCCTGCTATCGCTGCTGCTGATCGCCGGCTTGGTCCACGCCGAGCCGTCGCCGCCAGCGATCAGCGAGTGCGATCAGCGCAGCAGCAACCGGGCCGAACTGAGCCAGTGCCTCGGTCAGCTTGAAACCGGTGCCGTACGCGATCGGCTCAACGCCGAGGCCGCGGCACGCGCAGCAATGCGGCGACTGGAGCAAACAACCCCGGCCAGCCAAGCGTTGTCGACGTTCGAGACCGATGTGGCCGCCTATGCGGCCTACCGCAGCGCGCATTGCGCCTGGGCCGGCGCATCGTTTTTCGGCGGCTCGATCGCTGCCGTGGCAATGCAAACCTGCCGGATCGATATGGATAGACGCCGCGCCGACGAGCTGTCCCGCTTCTACATGAATTGATTTCAGGATAAGCCCCATGATTACCATCCAGGCCGCGCTGAACCGGCTGATCTACAGCAACGAATTGTTCTTCGACGAGATGGTCTACCTGATGCGGCAGATCATGACCGGCGAAATGACGCCGGTGCAGACCGCCGCGCTGCTGATGGGTCTGCGCACCAAGGTCGAAAGCGTGTCCGAGATCGCCGCCGCCGCGACGGTGATGCGCGAGTTTTCCAGCAAGGTCGACGTCAAGGACAGGCGTCACCTGGTCGATACCTGCGGCACCGGCGGCGATGGCGCGCACACCTTCAATATCTCGACCTGCTCGGCCTTTGTCGCCGCGGCTGCCGGGGTCAAGGTCGCCAAGCATGGCGGCCGCTCGGTCAGCTCCAGCAGCGGCTCGGCCGATGTGCTGGAAACGCTCGGTGTGCACCTGAACCTGACGCCTGAACAGGTCGGCGCCTGCATCGATGAAGTCGGCCTCGGCTTCATGTTCGCGCCGAACCATCATCCGGCAATGAAATACGTCGCGCCGATCCGTCGCGAACTCGGTGTGCGGACCATTTTCAACATCCTCGGCCCGCTGACCAACCCGGCCGGCGCCGACAACCAGTTGATGGGCGTGTTCCACCCCGACCTCGTCGGCATCCAGGCACGCGTGCTCAAGCAGCTCGGCTCCAAGCACGTGATGATCGTGCACGGCAGCGACGGGCTCGACGAGATCACCCTCTCGGGCAAGACCTTTGTCGCCGAGCTCAAGGACGGCGACATCATCGAATACGAAATCGACCCGCGCGAGTACGGTTTCGAGCGGTGCGACATCGGCCTGCTGCATGCCGACAATGCGCAACAATCGGCCGACATCATTCACCGTGTATTGGCCAACGAGGCCGGCCCGGCGCGCGATATCGTGCTGCTGAACGCCGGTGCGGCAATCTACACGGCCAATATCGCCGTGACGCTCGAAGACGGCATCAACGCCGCCCACGAAGCACTGGCCAGCGGCGCCGCGCGCAAGCAACTCGAAGCACTGGTGCGTTTCACCCAACCTTACGCAAACTAAGCAGGCCGACCCGCATGTCTGACATCCTCAAGAAAATCTGGGCGACCAAACACGATGAAGTCGCCACCGCCCGCAAACTGATCCCGCTGAACGAGATTCGCGCCCAAGCCGAGGCCAATAACGATCATCGCGATTTCGTCGCGGCCATTCGCGCCAAGCATGCCGCCAGCCAGCCCGGCATCATCGCCGAAATCAAGAAAGCCAGCCCTTCCAAGGGCGTGATCCGCGCCGACTTCCAGCCGGCCGAACACGCAGCCGATTACGCCAAACATGGCGCAGCCTGCCTATCGGTGCTGACCGATGCCCAGTATTTCCAGGGCCATGAGGATTACCTCAAGGCCGCGCGCGGCGCTTGCGCCTTGCCGGCGCTGCGCAAGGACTTCATGGTCGACGAGTACCAGTTGTTCGAAGCCCGTGCCTGGGGTGCCGATTGCATTCTGCTCATCGCCGCCGAACTGCCGCTCACGCAGATGAAGGACTTCGAAGCCATCGCCCACGCACTGGGCATGTCGGTACTGGTCGAGGTTCACAATGGCGCCGAACTCGACGCCGCGCTCGAGCTGACAACGCCGCTGGTCGGCATCAACAACCGTAACCTACGCACCTTCGAGGTCAGCCTCGATACCACGCTCGGACTGCTCAAACATATTCCGCAGGACCGCATTGTCGTGACCGAGAGCGGCATTCTCGCCACACAAGATGTTGCATTAATGCAACAAAACAACGTCAACACCTTCCTTGTCGGTGAAGCGTTCATGCGCCAGCCATCGCCCGGAGAAGCGCTCCACAGCTTGTTTTACGCCTGATAGACACACTCTCCCCTGCGGATCAATCAGGGCGATTTGTAATGTGAAATACATAATCGCCTCGTAGACTGCCTGTACTGAAAACGGCAAGAAATATAGACGCACCATGTAAGCAAGATGCGCCTTGCCTTTGTTTTTCAAATCGCCGTGCACTCGCTTGCGCCGCTTTCACAAGAATCGGCACCAGACACGGCAACAGTACAGGCCAGCTACACACGGCCTCTTATCCGCAACAGGAGAGTGAAGTAATGAAGAAGACCCTGATCGCCGCAGCGCTTGGCGCTGCATTCCTGGCGCAGTTCGCAGCTGCCGAAGTCACCGTCTACGGTTCGATCCGCGAATCGCTCGAATACGATCAACTGAAGGACGCCGGCGGCAAGGATTACCGTGGCGAAGTCCAGCTGATCGACCAATCGTCCCGCTTCGGCTTCAAGGGTTCGGACAAGCTCGACATCGGCGGCAAGGTGATCTGGCAGATCGAATCGGCCATCAAGACCTCGGGCAATGGCGGCACTGGCAACACCACCTGGGGCGGCCGTAACACCTTCGGCGGCTGGCAGGGCGACTGGGGTACCGTGCGCTTCGGTAACTACGACAGCGCCTACAAGACGCTGCTGACTTCGTCGGATCTGTCGAGCCTGTTCGATAACTATGCCGATACCGCCGACTTCAAGGGCAAGGGCGCCGTGTTCGCCCAGCTCAACAGCCGCCTGCAAAACTCGGTGAGCTACGATTCGCCGGTGTTCAGCGGCTTCCAGGTTCGCGGCTCGTGGGGCGTTGACCAGAACGCACAAACCAGCACCAATGCACCGGTCTACACCGCTGCGGCGCTGTATAGCGGCTACGGCTTCGTCGGCGGTCTGGGTGGCTTCTACGCCAAGGATCGTACCTTCGCGCAAGCCACCGGCATCAGCAATGCCGACAACAGCATCACCGCCGCCACCAGCGGCGCCGCCACCTGGGCGACCAACCTGGCGCTGGGCTACAAGTTCGACTTCGGCCTGCAACTGGGCGCCGGCTGGGAACACGTCAACAGCGACGACGGCAAGACCAGCAGCGACTGGGAAAACTACGCCGTTGTCGGTAACTACAAGTTCGGCAAGTTCGAAGTCCAGGGCGTGTACGCCTTGTCGGACGAGCAACTGGGCGTGACCGATGCCAGCGGCGCACAAGCTTCGCTGGGTCTGGTGTACTACGCGACCAAGCAAACCCGCTTCTACACCTACCTGGTGAACGTGGATAACGATTCCAAGGGCAAGTTCAAGAACGCCTCGGGGTCGTTGACGCCGGAATACGCCAATCAGGACGGCTACGCGCTGTCGGTCGGCCTGCGTACCGACTTCTAAGCTTTACCCGCAGTACACATAGGTCTCAAACCGGACATCTTGCGATGCCCGGTTTTTTTATGAGCCAGGGGTGTAGCGGGAAACGAAAACGGGAGCCATGCCCCCCGTTTTTTCATCAACTCATCAGCGTTTGAGCTTGAGTCCGGCCAGCGCCGATGCCATCGCGCCTCCCGTTGGCGCTGAGCTCACAGCCGGGGCTTTACGCCTCGCTGGTGCTGCCTCGCCTACCTCTTCTTTGGCCGCATCACCCAAACGCATCGTCAGCGCCACACGCCGCCGCTTCAGATCGACTTCCAGCACCTTGACCTTGACCACATCACCCGCCTTGACGACTTCGCGCGGGTTTTTGACGAAGCGGCTGGCCAGCGCCGAGATATGCACCAATCCATCCTGATGCACGCCAATATCGACGAAGGCACCAAAGTCGGTGACATTGGTCACCACGCCTTCGAGCACCATCTCCGGACGCAAATCTTTCAGATCCTCGACGCCATCGGCAAAGTGCGCGGTTTTGAATTCCGGCCGCGGATCGCGCCCCGGTTTTTCCAGCTCGGCCAGAATATCCTTGACCGTTGGCACGCCAAATTGCGCATCGGTGAAATCGCCCGGATTCAGCTGCTTGAGCAAGGGCGCATCGCCGATCAGCGCCTTGACGCTTTTCTGCACCCTGGCGACGATTTTCTCAACCAGTGGATATGACTCCGGGTGCACCGCCGACGCATCCAGCGGATTCTTGCCGTTCATCACCCGCAAAAAACCCGCCGCCTGCTCGAAGGCTTTTTCACCCAGCCGTGGCACCTTGAGTAGCGCCTTGCGATCGGCAAAAGCGCCGTTGGCATCGCGGTACTGGACAATATTGGCCGCCAGCGTCGCACTCAAGCCCGAAACGCGGTTGAGCAGCGCCACCGACGCGGTATTCACATCGACGCCCACGGCATTGACACAGTCCTCGACCACCGCATCGAGCGAGCGCGCCAGTTGGCCCTGATTCACATCATGCTGATACTGACCGACGCCGATCGACTTTGGATCGATTTTGACCAGTTCGGCCAGCGGATCCTGCAAGCGCCGGGCGATCGATACCGCGCCGCGCAGGCTGACGTCGAGCTCGGGAAACTCCTTGGCTGCCAAGGCCGACGCCGAGTACACCGATGCGCCTGCCTCGGACACCACCAGCTTGCTCGTGTTGAGCGCCGGTAGTTGCTTGATCAACTCGCCGGCCAGTTTGTCGGTTTCGCGGCTGGCGGTGCCGTTACCGATGGCGATCAGTGCAACCTTATGCCTAGTTGCGAGTTTTTCCAGCGTCGCCAGCGCACCGCTCCAGTCCCGCCGTGGTTCGTGCGGGTAAATCGTCGCGGTATCGAGCAACTTGCCGGTCTCGTCCACAACCGCGACTTTCACCCCGGTACGCAAGCCGGGATCTAGCCCCATGGTCACGCGCGGGCCGGCCGGTGCCGCCAGCAGCAAGTCCTTGAGGTTGCTGGCGAAGACCCGGATTGCATCCAGCTCGGCGTGCTGACGCACATCACCAACCAGCTCCGTCTCCAGACTCGGAAAAATCTTCGCCCGCCACGTCAGCCGCACCGTATCGGCGAGCCATTTGTCCGCAGCACGACCCCGGTTATCGATGCCGAACCGTTTGGCAATGCGCAGCTCGCACACGCCCGGCCCCGCCGTCTTGGCCGCAGGATCAAGGTCACTCGGCAACAGCAGGTTAAAGCCCAATACACCCTCGGCCCGGCCGCGCAGCACCGCCAGCACCCGATGCGACGGCATCTTGGCCAGCGCTTCCTCGTAATCGAAGTAGTCGGCGAACTTGGCGCCCTCGTCCGCCTTGCCTTCGAGCACGGCCGTTTTAACCACGCCGTTGTTTTTCAAGTAATCACGCAAGCCGCCAATCAGTTCGGCATCCTCGCCGAACTGCTCCATCAGGATCGCCCGTGCGCCGTCGAGCGCCGCCTTGGCATCGGCCACGTCAGCGCCGATGAAACGCGCGGCCACCTGCTCCGGATTCAAGTCAGGATCGGCCAGCAGCGCCTCGGCCAGCGGTGCCAAGCCGGCTTCACGGGCAATCTGCGCCTTGGTACGACGCTTGGGCTTGTACGGCAGATACAGGTCTTCGAGCCGTTGCTTGTTGTCGGCATCCTGCAATTGCACGCGCAGCGCCGGCGTCAGCTTGCCTTGCTCATCAACGCTGGCGATCACCGTGGCGCGCCGGTCTTCCAGCTCACGCAGATAGCCCAAGCGTTCATCCAGCGTACGCAGCTGGGTATCGTCCAGCCCGCCGGTGACTTCCTTGCGGTAACGTGCCACGAAGGGCACGGTGGCACCGTCGTCGAGCAACTGGATGGCGGCATCCACTTGCGCCGGCCGGCAGGCCAGTTCTTGGGCAATGCGATGCGAGATCGGCGGCAGCATGGCGTTTACTCTTTGGCGGCGATCAGGGTCAGCAACTGCAGCACCGCCAACGCCGGCAAGCGGGTGTTGTCGGCGACGCTCCACAGCGTCACGCCACGGCCGTCGGCGGCGAAACGAAGCCGGCTGACCCAGACCTTGTCGCCGCCCACGGCATCCTGGCTGGCGGCGATGCCGGCCTCACCCGCGACTTGCAGCATGAATACCCGCTCGCCGCCCTTCAGCGCGGCAACGATCGCGTCTTGCTCGACCGGCGCGGCATAACGCACGGTCAGGCTGGCACCGTGGCCGAAGAAGTGCGGCGTGCGCACGCAGCTGACGTCGATCACACTGTCGCCGGGCAGTTGTTTTTTCAGCAGCGCCAGCGCGGCATTTTCCTCAGGCGTCGCACCGCCTTCATCCGGCACGCCAAACCCGCCCAGCACGTTGTAGGCGATTCGCTTCGGGTAAACGGCGGTTTCGTGTTCGGTTTGCGCGAACAGCGCCCGCGTCTGCCCCGACAGTGCATCGATGCCGGCCTGGCCTTCGGTCGATACCGCCAGCAAACCGGTCGCGGTGACTTGGGTGACTTCGCCCAGTTCGGCCAGCGGCGCCACCAGCGTCGCCAGTTGCTGCGCAAACGGATCTGGCAGCGACAGCACCTGGCCCTTGGCCAGCTTGCCGCCCGGCGGATTGATACCGGTCAGATCGATCACGATCAGGCCGGCCGCAGCCGCTTCATCAAGCACCGCCTTGGCATCCGGCAGCGTATTCACCAGTACGCGCAACTGGCTCCACTCGAAATCCTCAACATTGAATTCCGGATGATCTTCACCGCGAAATTCGACCATACCTTCCTCATCGTTCAAGATCAGTGGAAACAGCGCGGCCAGCCGCAGCGGGCTATCGCTAATGACCTCGAGCAAGGCCTGACCAAGGGATGAAGTAGCGCCGAGCACGCCGAGCGAGAGATGAGCCATGAGTGGCCTCCAAAAAAGAGACGGGCGCAATCTGCGCCCTGAAGATGCCCGATTGTATCGCAGCCCCGTCCAGCCGGCAGCCGGCCGATGGCACGCAAAAGCGGCCGACCGGCAATCCGGCGCCTCCCAAAAACAAAACCGGCACAAGGCCGGTTTTGTTGAACGGGGCGGAAAATCAGACCGTCGCGAGCGGAATTTTGCCGATCCTGGCCTGCCATTCCTTCGGCGCAATCGCGTGCACCGAGGTGCCGCCACTGTCCACGGCCACCGTCACCGGCATGTCGACGACATCGAACTCATAGATCGCTTCCATGCCCAGATCCTCGAAACCGACGACGCGCGAACCCTTGATCGCCTTCGACACCAGATAAGCCGCACCGCCGACCGCCATCAGGTAGACCGACTGGTGCTTCTTGATCGCATCGAGCCCGGCCGGGCCGCGCTCGGCCTTGCCGATCATGCCGAGCAAGCCGGTCTCGGCCAGCACCTGCTCGGTGAACTTGTCCATCCGTGTCGCCGTGGTCGGGCCAGCCGGGCCGACGACTTCGTCGCGAACCGGATCGACCGGGCCGACGTAGTAGATGAAGCGGTTGGTGAAATCGACCGGCAGTTTTTCGCCCTTGTTCAGCATCTCGACCATGCGCTTGTGCGCGGCATCGCGGCCGGTGAGCATCTTGCCGTTCAGCAGCAGCGTCTGGCCCGGCTGCCACGACGCGACGTCGTCGCGCGTCACGGTGTTCAGATCGACACGGGTGGATTCGCTCGATGGCGTCCAGGTCACGTCCGGCCAGTCTTCCAGCTTCGGCGCTTCAAGCTGCGCCGGGCCGGAACCGTCGAGGATGAAATGCACGTGGCGCGTCGCGGCGCAGTTCGGGATCATCGCCACCGGCAGGCTGGCGGCGTGGGTCGGATAGTCCTTGATCTTCACGTCGAGCACGGTGGCGAGGCCGCCGAGGCCCTGCGCGCCGATACCGAGCGCGTTGACCTTCTCGTACAGCTCGATGCGCAGCTCTTCGGCACGGGTCGAAGCGCCGCGTTCGATCAGCGCATGGATGTCGATCTCTTCCATCAGCGCTTCCTTGGCCATCACCATCGCCTTCTCGGCGGTGCCGCCGATGCCGATGCCGAGCATGCCCGGCGGGCACCAGCCAGCGCCCATCAGCGGCACGGTCTTGAGCACCCAGTCGACGATCGAATCGGACGGGTTGAGCATGACAAACTTGGTCTTGTTCTCCGAGCCACCGCCCTTGGCGGCGATGTCGATTTCGACCGTATCACCCGGGACGATCTCGAAATGGATCACCGCCGGCGTGTTGTCCTTGGTGTTCTTGCGACCGCCGGCCGGGTCCATCAGGATGGACGCGCGCAGCTTGTTGTCCGGATGCAGGTAAGCGCGGCGCACGCCTTCGTTGACCATGTCGGCCACGCCCATCGTCGCGCCGGCCCACTGCACATTCATGCCGACGCGCACAAAACAGGTGACGATGCCGGTGTCCTGACAGATCGGCCGCTTGCCCTCGGCGCACATCCGGCTGTTGGTGAGGATCTGTGCGATCGCATCCTTGGCCGCGGGGCTTTCTTCGCGTTCGTACGCCTTGCCGAGTGCCTGGATATAGTCTTTCGGATGGTAATAACTGATGTACTGCAGGGCGTCGGCGACGCTGTCGATCAGGTCGTCCTGGCGGATCACGGCCATGAGGCACTCCAAGCTGCGCGGAAAAATGTGCATTTTACCAGTGCAACCACGCTCGGAGCGCCCCGGGATTACCGCAAGACGTAGAATCATCTAGATGAAACAGCACCTCGCTATCATCGCGGCATCAAACCATGCGAACACTAGGGACACACCATGAAGGTCGAACGGGGATCGGGCGTTGCCTTGTGGCGGCAAATCGAACAAACGCTCGCCGCCGATATCGCCAGCAAGGCGATTGCCGAGCGGCTACCGAACGAGATCGAGCTGGCCGGCCGTTTCAACGTCAATCGCCACACCATACGCCGCGCGGTGCAGGCGCTGGAAGCACGCGGACTGGTGCGCATCGAGCAAGGCCGTGGCACCTTCGTGCAGGAAGACTTGATCGACTATCGGCTGGGGCGCAAGAGCCGCTTTTCGCACAGCCTTGATCATCAGCAGCGCCAGGGCATCAGCCAGATCCAGTCGAGTGCGACCACGATTCCACGCGACGAAGTGTGCGAGCTGCTGGCCATCCCGGCCGGTACCGCCGTCTTGCAGATCGATGCGCTCGACGTGGTCGAGACGCGGGTGATCGGCGTGTGCACTCAGTATTTCCCGCTGCCGCGCTTTGCCGGGCTCGATGCGCATTACGCCGCCACCGGCCGCATTGCCGATGCGCTGCCGGCGTTCGGCATTACCGAGGTCAACCGCAAGCTGAGCCGCGTGACCGCAAGGATGCCGCGACCGCAAACCGCGCAGTTGCTGGCGCAGCCCAAGACCCAGCCCATCCTCTATGTCGAAAACGTCTACGTCGATGCCGCCGGCGTGCCGATCGAGTACGGCATCACCCGCTTTGCGGCCGACGCCGTGCAGCTACTGATCGAGCCCGAGACCGCCTGATGGATCAACGCCTGGATGAATACCTCGCCCGCCAGCCCCGCTTCGATGCCAGCGGCCTGACGCGGCTGCATGTACTCGACGAGCCGGTCGGCTGGCTTGAACCGCAGATCGGCCGGTTTTTGCAGGCGTTCTCGCCGAGTTTTGTGCACAACGGCCCGCAACTCGTCGTCACCTCATCGATCGAAGAAGTGGAAAGCCTGTTCGGCCGCGCCGCGCTGGCGATGCGCGCTGCCGGGCTGATCCATGGCTGGCGCAACGAGCCGTACACCTGCTTCGCCCTCGACGCCAGCGGCGCGCCCGATCTGAACCGGCCGCTGTTCAAGCTCGAACGCGGCGCTTTCCGGCGCTTCGGGCTGACCAGCCGCGCGGTGCACGTCAACGGCTACGCCGCCGACCGACGGCTGTGGACAGGCCGACGCAGTCCAAACAAGGCAATCGACCCGAACCGGCTCGACAATCTCGCCGCAGGCGGTATCGCCGCCGGCGAAGTGCCCGATGTTTGTGTCATCCGGGAGTTATGGGAAGAAGCCGGCGTGCCGGTCGAGCTGGCGCGGCGGGTTTGCGCATCGACCACCTCGCGCAGCACCCGCAACGAGCCCGACGGCATCCACGACGAAGTGCTCTACAACTACGATCTGCTGCTACCTGGCGACTTCACCCCGCGCAACACGGACGGCGAAGTCGCCGGCTTTACGCTGATGGACGTCGATACCGTCCTCGGCCGTCTCGGGGAGTTCACCGACGATGCCGGCCTCGTCACCGCGACCTTCCTGCGCCGGCAAGGTTGGGCATGAGGTTGTTCATCGGGTTGGCGCCGTCAGCGCCGGTGCGCAAGGCCATCGCCACCGAGCGCGATCGACTGCACGCAGTACTAGGCGGCAAACCGACCAGCACCGCCAATCTGCATCTGACCCTCGCCTTTATCGGCCAGGCCAGCGTGCAAACCGTACAAAGCCTGCGCCAGTTGATTGCCGGGATCGACGCCCCCCGCTTCGCCATCGACCTCGATATCGCCAGCGACTTCAAACACGGCGGCATCGTCTGGCTCGGTTGCAGCACGCCATCGCCTTCCTTGCTCGTGCTGGCGGACACGCTGCGCGAGGCACTCGCCGATGGAGGAGTCGACTTCGATCCACAGCCTTTTGCCGCGCACGTGACACTGCTGCGCAAAGGCACGCCGGTAGCCGAAACACTGGGCGCCGCGATCCACTGGCCGGTCGACGCCGTCGTGCTGTACGTCTCCGAATCAACGTCGCAGGGCGTGCGCTACCGCCCGCTCTATCGCCATGCGTTGAAATAGAAACGCCCGGCTTTAACCGGGCGTTATCGTTGACGAACTTATTGCGTGACCGGGTTATCCGGGTGCGCGCACCACTCGCTCCACGAGCCCGGATAAAGCCGTGCACCGGGCAAACCGGCCACTTCCAGCGCCAGCAGATTATGGCAAGCCGTCACGCCGGAGCCGCACTGGCAGATGATCTGGTCCGGCCGGTTCGCGCCGAGCACCGTCAACCACTCCTCGCGCAATTGCGCCGCCGGCTTGAAGCACCCGTCGGCATCCAGGTTGTACTGGAAAAACCGGTTTGCAGCGCCCGGAATATGCCCGCCGACCGGATCGATGGTCTCACCAATGCCGCGATAGCGCTCCGGGCTGCGGGCATCGATCACTTGAAATTGCGGCTCGGCCAGATTGGCCTTCACCTGCGCCATGGTCACCGCAGCGCCCCCGTCCGGATGCGCAGCAAACTGCGCCGGCACCGGCCTCGCCTCATCGGTCGACACCGGCAGACCGGCCGCCAGCCACGCCTGCCAGCCGCCATCGAGCACCTGCACTGCATCGTGACCCAGCCAGCGCAGCAACCACCACAACCGCGAGGCGAACATGCCGCCTGAGGCGTCATACGCGATCACGCGGGTCTGGCTGCCGATACCTGCCCGGCCCGCCCATTCGGCAAATGCTTCCGGTGACGGCAGCGGATGGCGGCCATTGTGGCCGGTTTTGGCACCGGACAGATCCCGATCGAGATGGGCAAACACCGCACCCGGAACATGGCCAGCCACATAAGCCTGCGAACCAGCATCCGGATTAGCCAGATCGTGACGGCAATCGACGATGACCCAATCGGCAGCCTCCGAACGCTCTGCCAGTGCCTGTGGCGTAATCAATGGTGACAAGGTCTGCTCCCGTGGATCGAAGGCATCATCATAAGCCCGAGGTCAGGCGCAGCGAAACTGTCCTGCCGATCGCTCCAGTTTCGATGCCAGCTCGCCCAGACGCGCCGTCGCCGATGAGATTTCACCGATCGCACCGCTGTTTTCCTCGGTCATTTGCGCCACCTTCTCCACCTGCGCGGCGATTTGATCGCTGGCGATTCTTTGCTCGCGCAGCGCACCGGCAATCGTTTCCACAACTTCACTCAGCTGCCCACCCGACGAGCGAATTCGCTGCAGGCTGCCTTGCAGCAGCCGAACATTCTGCAGCTCGTTTGCCGCTTCAGCCCGCGCCTGCTGCATACCGGTGCTGGCCTCACTGGTGCCGTCACGAATCACGCCAAGCGTCGTACCGATCTCCAGCGTCGCCTGCCCCACCCGCTCGGCGAGCTTGCGCACTTCGTCGGCGACAACGGCAAACCCACGCCCCGCCTCACCGGCCCTTGCCGCTTCGATCGCGGCATTCAGCGCCAGCAGATTGGTTTGCTCGGCGATCTCGCGAATCGTCGCAACAATGCTGGCGATCTCGCCCGAGCGCGCATCCAGCGTTGCCAAATGTTCGCCGGCCAGATCCAGTTGCGTACTGATCCGGCTCACCCCAGCGATGACCTGCGCCATGCGGCTTTCGCCTTCGGCGGCCACCTGATCGGCGCTCTTGCCCGCAATATCGGCCTGTTCGGCATTGCTTGATACCTCACCGAGGCTGACGCTGATTTCCTCAACGGCAGCGGCCATTTGCGAAGCGGCATCGGCCTGGGTACCGGAAGCCAGCGATACGGCTTGCATGCTGCCATGCAAGGCACGTGCAGTTTCGCCGACTTCACCAACCGAAGACTGGATCTCCGCCACCAGCCGCTTCAGCTCGTCGCGCATCTGCGCAATCCCGGCCATGACGCTGCGATCATCACCGGGACGCCGAACGATCTCGTGCGCCAGATCGCCGCTGGCGATCGCTTGCGCGGCGCGGCACGCCTCGTGCGGCTCGGCACCGAGTTGACGTGCCAACCAGCGGATGATGGTGTAGGAAAACACCACACCAACGCAGAGCGCTAACAGCAGCAATACGATATTGCCAGTTTTCGCCTGGGCAATTTGTACACGCGCCGCCTGATATTCCTCACCGGCAACACGCAACTGCAAGGCAGCAAGTTCAGACACGGTTTCGCTCACAGGATCGATCGCCGGGTACAGCGCCCCGGCGGCGAAGTCGGCCAAACCTTTGTCATCGGCCTCTCGCAGCAACACGGTCAAGCGAGCCACCGCCGTATCGGCCATCTGCATCCGCCTGCTGGCCTCTCGGACCAGCTTCTCCTCCTCAGCGGTCAGCGCCGTGCCGGTGTAGGCCAGCCACTCCCGCCGGATGTCCCGCTGCGCCAGCGTGACCCGCGCAACACCTTCCGCGGCACTCAGATTACCGCTGCGTACCTTGTGCGTAGTATCGACAATATTGACTGCGTAGCGATCAGCGACCACCTTGAGCTGTGTCAGCGGCCGGACCCGATCTTCGAAGGTCGTTCTGAACCGCTCGCCATTGCTCATCAGGTTGTAAAGCGCCACGCCGCCCTGCGCCGCCATAAATGCCATCAGCAAGGCGACCAGCAGGTACAGCTTGGCAGCCACAGTGAGTTTTTCTGACATCACCCCCTCCATACTTAAAATAAAAAATGCAATTGCTTTTTTATAGCGTAAGTATTTGCCGACAAAAGCATGGATAGACGAGCGGAACGCGGGAGGCTGCGACGAAAAAAAAAGGCTCTGTATTCGTTAACTGTTGCGGATTGCAGTGCTACGTCAGCTAGCCCAAGCAACAAGCCATATTCGAGCGTGCCGTTTGCGTCACAGGTATCGCAAGGATTTACGCCACTTATGTGAGCTTGCAACAGTTAACGTCGACAGAGCCAAAAAAAACGCCCTCCGACCGGGAGGGCGTTGCAAACCACGAAAAAAACAAATGAAGCGTTTCGGCTTAGCGCTCGATCGCCAGCGCCACGCCCATGCCACCACCGATGCACAGCGTCGCCAGCCCCTTCTTGGCATCGCGGCGAATCATTTCGTGCAGCAGCGTCACCAGAATACGCGCACCCGACGCACCGATCGGATGACCGAGGGCGATCGCGCCGCCGTTGACGTTGACGCGGTTCCAATCCCACTTCAGCTCGCGGGCAACGCCGAGCGCCTGCGCGGCAAACGCCTCATTGCCTTCGATCAGGTCGAGATCGTCGAGCTTCCAGCCGGTGCGCGCCAGCACGCGCTGAGTCGCCGGCACCGGGCCCATACCCATCAGGCTCGGCTCGACGCCGGCCGATGCCGCGGCACGGATTGTCGCCAGTGGCGTCAGACCGAGCTGTTCGGCCTTCTCGCGCGTCATCAGCAGCACCGCAGCGGCGCCGTCGTTGAGGCCCGATGCGTTGCCGGCGGTGACGGTGCCTTCCTTGTCGAAGGCTGGGCGCAGCTTGGACAAGCCTTCCATCGTGGCATTGGTCTTGATGAACTCATCGGCCGAGAACACCACCGGATCACCCTTACGCTGCGGAATACTGACCGGGACAATTTCATCGACAAAGCGGCCGGCGGCTTGCGCAGCAGCGGCTTTGTGTTGCGACGACAGCGCCAGCTCGTCCTGCTCGGTACGGCTGATGCCGTACTTTTTAGCGATGTTTTCAGCGGTCACACCCATGTGGTACTTGTTGTACACATCGGTCAGGCCGTCGTAGACCATGGTGTCGATCAATTGGGCATTGCCCATGCGGAAGCCATCACGCGAGCCCGGCAGGATGTGCGGTGTCGCGCTCATGTTTTCCTGACCACCGGCGATAACGATATCGCTTTCGCCCGACAGGATCGCTTGTACGCCAAGCGCCACAGCCTTCAGGCCCGAACCGCAGACCTGATTGATCGTCAGCCCTGGTACGGCGTCCGGCAAACCGGCCAGACGCAACGCCTGGCGAGCCGGGTTCTGACCAAGGCCAGCGGTCAATACGTTACCCAGAATCACTTCGCTAACCTGGTCGGCAGCAAGGCCCGACTTTTCAAGCAATGCGCGAATCACGGTCGCGCCCAGCTCCGGCGCTGAAACTTTGGCCAGTGCGCCGCCAAAATTACCCAGAGCAGTACGTTGCGCAGCAACAATAACGATGTCAGTCATGATGTATCTCCCTTGCGCCCAATTGATTGGGGCTGTGTTTTAGATTAACAGGCCGGCCACCGGTTCAGCCGGACTGGCACTGCAATCAAGACAAGCGTTCTTTGACGTAACGACCCGGTGCCGGCTCGAGGGGCTTGAACTGGCGGTTGCCCAGTATTTTCGGTGCGGCAACGCGCTCACCGGCATGCGGAATCAGCCATTGCCCCCAGTCCTGCCACCAGCTTCCTGGGCGCGATTCGGCCGCGTCGAACCATGCTTGCGGCTCGGCGCCCAGAGCCTCATTGACCCAGTAATTGCGCTTGTTTGTCGATACGGGATTGATCGTACCGGCGATGTGCCCCGAAGCACCGAGCACGAAGCGCAACGGCCCCTTGAAGATCCCGGTGGTCTTGTACGCCGACGTCCACGGCACGATATGGTCTTCGCGCGCGGCAAACACGTAAGTCGGCAAGGTGATTTGCGTCAGATCGATCGGCACCCCGCACAGCGAGAACGAACCCGGCTTGGCCAGGTTGTTGTCGAAATACATATTGCGCAGGAACCAGGTGTGCATCGGCAGCGCCAGATTGGCCGAATCGTTGTTCCAGTACAGCAGGTCGAACGGCGGTGGCGTCTTGCCTTTCAGGTAGTTGTTGACGACGTAGTTCCACACCAGATCATTGGCGCGCAAGGCGGCAAAGGTACGTGCCAGCTCCTTGCCCGAAATCACCCCGCCCTGCTCGATCACCGCCTCACGGCTGGCAACAACGTTCGGATCAAGGAAGTGCTTGATATCACCCGGGTCGGCGTGATCGATCATCACCGTCATCAGCGTCAGCGATTTGAACCAGTCCTGCCCGCGAGCCTGCATCACCGGCACAGCAGTCGACACCAGCTCTCCGCCGATGCAGAACGCCAGCACGTTGAGCTTTTCGCACTGGCCGATCTTGCGCACCGCATCGCTGGCGGCGATCACACCGCGTTCAATATAGTCATCCCACTTGAGCTGGCCGAGTTCGGGCGTGATCGATTTCCACGAGACAAGAAAGGTCGTGTGACCCTCGCCCACCACCCAGCGCACCATCGAGTTCTCGGGCTTGAGATCCATGATGTAGTACTTGTTGACGCAAGGCGGCACGATCAGCAGCGGTGTTTCGTGCACATCGTCCGTGGTCGGCGAATACTGGATCAGCTGAATCAACTCGTTCTCGAACACCACCTGACCTGGCGTCACCGCCAGATTTTCGCCGACGACGAACTGCGACTCGTCGGTCATGGTGATCGCGCCCTTCTGTATATCCTCGAGCAGTTTCTTCATGCCCTCGTTCAGGCTTTCACCTCGGGTATCGACCGCGAGCTTGAGGACTTCCGGATTGGTCACCGCAAAATTGGTTGGACTGACCGCATCCAGATACTGGCGGGCAAAGAACGCCATCCGGGCCTTGGTGTCTTCATCGGCATGCACGTGGTCAACCATTTGGGTCAGCCATTTCGATGTGAGCAGATAGTTCTGCTTGAGGAAGCTGAAGACAGGCAGCTCCCACTCCGGCGCAGCAAAGCGTCGATCGCCTTTTTCCGGCTCGACCGCCGCGGCAGCACCAGCGCCGATCAGCTGCATCCACAACTCAAGCTGTTGCTGATAGAACTGGCTATGCGTTTCAAATACCTCGGGCGATACGCCGTTGGCCGGAGCCAGAGAGGGAGGCAGCGTAGTCGAACCTGCCGGTGTCACCGAGTTGACCCAACTCTGCCACCACTTCTGGTTGGCATCGTTGAACTGCTGGAAAAACGATTCAAGTGACGTGGACTGCAACACAGGACGCTCCATTCATGAATACAGCATAAGCAGCTAAATTGTGCATCGCAGCATATTGAAATATCACAATGACTGCAAGTATCGGGAAATCTTTAAAGGGAAATCTACCAAATACCCGTTTAGCATTTGATTTTTAGTCACATTTTCTGCTTTAGCTGCTTTAAAATAAGAAGCAACTGATGTAATACGTGCGTATCCGACTCCGAGGTAGTTGATGAAACCCAGAATTTTCGGGCTTTGTGCTGTGCTAACGGCACTCTCGTTGGTGGTGATGCCGGCAACTGCCGCCACCACCCAGAATGCCCAATCAACCAGCAAAACGGCCAAATCCAAAGCTGTTAGCAAGCAAGCTGTTGCAAAAAATCAACAAAAGAAAGTCGCTCAGACAAAGAAACCGGTCATTAAGGTCACGGTCAGAAAGAAAGGTAATGTCAGCAGCCGGGCCATCGCCAATGCGCGCCAGGAAGTTCGTATTTCACGCGCCGTCGCCCTGCCATCGACGCTGGATCGCCCGGGCGTGCAATCGTCTGCGGTCCTGGTCGTCAACGAGCACAGCGGTGAGGTCATCTACGAAAAGAACGCCGACGCACTACTACCGATCGCTTCGATCACCAAGCTGATGACGGCGATGGTGACGCTGGATGCGCGCCTGCCGATGAACGAGCTGATCACGATCAGCGATGATGATGTCGACACGCTCAAGCACACCAGTTCGCGCCTGGCCGTCGGCACCTCGCTAACGCGCGCCGAAGTGTTGCTGCTGGCGCTCATGTCATCGGAAAACCGTGCCGCTGCTGCGCTGGCACGCGCCTACCCAGGCGGACGTGATGTGTTCGTGCGCAAAATGAACGAAAAGGCGCAGCAACTTGGCATGCGCGGCAGCCGCTTTTACGACTCGACCGGGCTAACACCAAGCAATGTGTCAACACCGCGCGATCTGGTGCAGCTGGTCAAGTCGGCACGCCGTTACCCGGAGATCCATCAGTTCTCCACCTCGAGCGAATACCGCTTCATTTCCAACCGGAACGGCCGCGAGATGGTTTACCGCAACACCAACCCACTGGTGAAATCGGATGACTGGGATATCGGTCTGTCGAAGACCGGCTTCATCAACGAAGCGGGCCATTGCATCGTGCTGCAGGCGACCATCGAGGGCACCCCGGTAGTGATGATCCTGATGGACTCTCAGGGCAGTTACACCCGGATCGGCGATGCCAACCGGGTGAAAAAGTGGCTGGAAACCAGCCCTTACGCCAAACTCCGCGCCGGCTGATTTTTCAACGCTCCCGGATACAAGAACGCCCCGATATCGGGGCGTTTTGCTATCTGGCACTCGCAAAAACTCAAATCAGCTGACTGACCCATGCCTTGAACTGCCCCGATGACATGGCACCGTTCAGCCGCTCGACCTGTTGGCCGCGATCGAAGGCGATCAACGTCGGAATGCTGCGGATCTGGTATTGCGTACCTAGCGCCTGCTCGGCATCGGTATCCACCTTGAGGAAAAGCACTTTGCCGGCAAAGTGCTGCGCCGCAGAGACGAACGCCGGCGCAAACGCCTGGCAGGGACCGCACCATGTGGCCCAGAAATCGACCACCACCGGAATGCGGCTCGCGCCAAGCAAAGCGGCGAAGTTCTCGGTCGTTGCCGCAATCGGTGCGCCGGACAACAACGGTTCGCGGCATTGGCCGCAAATGGGAGACTCGGCGATCCGGGCAACATCGAGGCGGTTGGCGGTCTGGCAGTGCGGGCAGGCGATGAGCATGGCAATCCTGTGTGGCGGTCAGCCCCCGATGTTGGCGCAGCACGGCGCGCCAATCAAGCCTGTGCGCAGGAAAATCTCAGTCGCGCACAAACGCCACGGCATGATCGAGGTCGAGACGGATTCCGATCGCCTCACCAACCGCATGATTATGGTGACTTGGCACGAGCGACAGTACTTTTTGTCCCGACGGCAAGGCCAGCGTGTAGAGGAATTCCGCCCCGCGGAATGCCCGCGCCAGCACCAGGGCCTTGAACGGACTGGCGTCGTCGTGCTGGATATCATCGGGGCGTATCAATACGTCAACGGCACAACCATCCGGATTGCAGTGTGCGGGGAGCGGGCCATCGAATACACCCAGTTCAAACTCGATCTTCCCGGCGCTGGATACCACTCCGGGCAACAGCACACCCTCGCCGATAAAATTGGCGACGAAACGGTCAACCGGCTGGTGATAGAGCTGATAGGGGCTGGCCCACTGGCGGATCTGTCCGTCCATCATCACGCCAACGACATCGGCCACGGCGAATGCCTCGTGCTGGTCGTGCGTCACCAGAATCGCGGTGATGCTGGCCGCCTTGAGAATGTCGCGCACCTCCAGGCCAAGGCGCTCGCGCAGCTCGGCATCGAGGTTCGAAAACGGCTCATCCAGCAGCAGCAGGCGCGGCTGCGGCGCCAGCGCCCGCGCTAGTGCGACCCGCTGCTGCTGGCCACCGGAGAGCTCGTGCGGGTAACGACAGCGCTCGTCATCAAGCCCGACCAGTGCGAGCATTTCGTCGACTCGTGCCCGGCGCGCAACGCGCGACAGTGCGCCAAGGCCAAAACCGACATTGTCGGCAACGTTCAGGTGCGGGAACAGCGCGTAATCCTGAAACACCATGCCAATACGCCGCGCTTCCGGCGCGACCTCATCGCCATTGCCGGCAACGATATCACCATCGATCGTAATCATCCCGGCGCTGACGGCTTCAAAACCGGCAATAGCCCGCAACATCGTCGTTTTACCGCAGCCCGAATGCCCGAGCAGGCAACCGATCTGCCCCGGCGCCAGTGAAAACGACAGTGATTCGATCACCGCCCGCCCGGGGTAGCGTACCGACACATTGGCAACGTCGAGCATCGGAGGGGTGATCATGGTTCGGTTTTCCGGATAAGCAGCACCACCGGCAACAGGCCGGCAAGCACGATAAAGAGGCTAGGCAAGGCGGCACGATCCCACATGCCTTCCGAGGTCATCTCGAACACGCGCACCGCCAGCGTGTCCCAGCCGAAAGCGCGCGTCATCAGCGTGATCGGCATTTCCTTGAGCACGTCGACAAAGGTCAGCAGCGCCGCCGACATCAGCCCGGTGCGCAGCAACGGTAAATGCAAGCGCCACAGTGTCTGGCGGCTATTGAGCCCGAGCGAGCGGGCGGCATCCTCCTGATTGCGGGTGATGCGCTGCATCGCCGAATCGACCGGCTGGAACGCCACCGCGAGAAACCGCGCCGCCAGCGCCAGCAGCATCACCGCCAGCGTTCCCTTGAACACAGCCAGACCGGCAAACCCCAGCGGCCGCAGCAGCGATAGCAGCGCGTTGTCGAGCCAGGCGATCGGAATGAATACCCCCACCGCCAGTACGGTGCCGGGCACCGCGTAGCCGAGCGTCGCCAGCCGTACCAGCCAGCGCGTGCCGGCATCCTGATAGCGACGACGGGCGTACGCCAGCACCAGCGCGAACACGGTAACCAGCAATGCGGCCATCGCGGCGATCAGCAGTGAGCGACCGATGAAGGCCGGATAGCGATCATCGAAGTCTTCGGCCCACACGCCCTTGACCCAGAACAAGAGCTGCAGCAGCGGCACGATAAACGCGAGCAGCAGCACCAGTGAGCACCACGCGCTGGCCAGCCAGCGCCCGGTGCCGCGCAACGCGATGCGTTCGGCATCGCCGCTGCGAACCTGATAACTGCGCGCGCCGCGGCCCCATTGCTCGACGGCGACCAACACCAGCACGAACATCACCAGCAGCGACGCCAGCTGCGACGCCGCCGGCAGATTGAACAGCGAGAACCAGGCCTTGTAAATCGCGGTGGTAAAGGTATCGAAATTGAAGATCGCCACCGTACCGAAATCGGCCAGCGTTTCCATCAGCGCCAAGGTCACGCCGCCGATCAGCCACGGCCGTGCCATCGGAATCGCCACGGTAAAGAACGCCCGTTTGCGCGACACGCCGAGCGTCTGCGCCGCCTCCAGCGCGCGCCGTCCCTGACTCAGAAAAGCGTTGCGCGCCAACAGATACACATAGGGATAGAACGCCATCGACAACACCAGGATCACACCACCGGTGCTACGAATCTGCGGAAACCATGCGCTGGTACCGAAGACCGAGCGCAGCAGCGTCTGCACCGGCCCGGTGAAATCGAGCAGTCCCACCTGTACAAAGGCCAGCACATAGGCCGGCATCGCCAGCGGCAGCATCAGCGCCCAGCTGAAGCAGCGCCGCCCCGGAAAGTCGCACACGGCGGTCAGCCAGGCCAGCGGCACGCCGAGCGCCAGCACGCCGACCGTCACGCCGACGATCAGTAGCAGCGTATTCCACAGCACGCCCGGCAACACATATTCAAGCAAGTGCGCCCAGATCTCGGGCTGTGGATTGAACAGCGACGCCAAAACCACCAGCAGCGGCACGACGGTCAGCAGCGCGATCGGCAGCGCGTACAAGACACCGCGACTGAGGCGCGGCCAAGCTAACGGTACGACGGACAAATTCGCTCTCGATACGATATCAATGGAAAACGGGCAGCGTCGCTGCCCGTTGTCGTGCCAAACGGTTCAATACCTTACTTGTAACCGGCGCGATCCATCAACTGCGTCGCCTTGCCCTGCAACTCGCCGGCCTTGCTCATATTGATGATGCTGGCCTTGAACGGACCCCAGCTCGACACCAGATCATCCGGCTTGATCTTCGGGTTGACCGGGAATTCCATGTCCTTGTCGGCATACAGATTCTGCGCCTTGTCGCCCGACAGCCATTCGATCAGCTTGATCGCGCCCTTCTCGTTCTTGGCGTAACGCGTCACACCGGCGCCGGAAACGTTCACATGCACGCCACCGGCATTCTGGTTGGCCCAGAACAGCTTGACCGGGAACTTGGCATCCTTGGCGACGAGACGACCGTAGTAATAGCTGTTGGCCACGCCGACCTGGCACTGGCCGGCGGCAATGGCTTCGAGCAATTTGGTGTCGTCGGCGAACACCGGCGCGGCCAGATTGGCGACCCAGCCGCGAACGATCTTCTCGGTCTTCGGCTCGCCGTACTGGGCGATCATCATCGCCACCAGCGACTGGTTGTAGACCTTCTTCGATGTCCGCAGGCACAGCTTGCCTTGCCACTTCGGATCGGCCAGATCTTCATAGGTCGACAGGTCGGCCGGCTTGACGCTGGCCGGGTTGTAGAAAATCGTCCGGGCGCGAATCGACAGGCCATACCACTCGCCCTTCGGATCACGCAGATGGGCCGGTACATTCTCGTTCAGCACCTTGGATTCGATCGGCTTCAGCAGGCCTTGCTTGCCGGCCTGCCAAAGGTTGCCGGCGTCGACGGTAATCAGCATATCGGCCGGGCTGTTGGCGCCTTCGGCCTTGAGGCGCTCCATCAACGGGCCTTCCTTGTCGGTCAGCAACTTGACCTCGACCCCGGTGTCTTTGGTGAACGCGTCAAACAGCGGCTTGATCAACTGTTCGTTACGCGCCGAGTAGACGGTAACGGACTCGGCGTGCGCGAGACCGGCAAACAGGGCAACAGCAAGCGGGACAAGGACAAAACGCTTCACGGTGGGAGCTCCGGCAACGATGTTTAGAGGGCTTGAATCCTAGCGCAAACGTTAATTATTCTCAATCAGGCAATATGCGGTAACGGTGACCAGCGGCACGCAAGGCGACAAACCCCCGTTCCCGTTCCCCCTTGCACTCGCTACAATCGGCGTCCGCTCTATAAGGATGGTTTCATGCTCTGGTTCCGCAATCTGCAGCTCTATCGCCTCGCACCGGATCACACGCTCAATGTCGACGGCATCGGCGAAAGCCTCGCCAAGCGTCCGTGGATCGCCTGTGGCAGTCACGATGTGATGAGCCAAGGCTGGATCGCGCCCGCGCGGCACGCGCCGGACATGCTGGCCTACGGCTACGACGACGCCATTCTGGTCGCGCTCAAGACCGAGGAAAAACTGCTGCCGTCGGCCGTGGTCAAGGAAGAGGCCGAAGAGCGCATCGCCCGGATCGAAGCCGAGGAAAACCGCAAGGTCGGCCGCAAGGAAGCCAAAGAGCTGCGTGAACGCGTGACCGAGGAGCTGATCCCCAAGGCATTCAGCCGCTCGCGCGTGCAGCGCGCGGTGATCGACCTCAAGCTGGGGCTGGTGCTGGTCGAAAGCGCCTCGGCCGCGAAGGCCGAACAATTGTTGTCGGTGCTGCGCGAAACCCTCGGCAGCCTGCCTACCCGCCTCGTCAATACCCAGACCTCGCCGGAAACCGCGATGACGCTGTGGCTCGAATCCGCCGATGCGACACCGTTCGATCTAGGCCAGGACACCGAGCTGCGTGCCTCCGGCGACGATGGCGCGATTACCCGCCTGGCTCGCCAGCCGCTGGATACGGCCGAAGTCAAACAGCACCTGGAGAACGGCCTGCTGGCCTGCAAACTATCGCTTTCGTGGGAAGACAAGCTGTCGTTCCAGCTGACCGACAAGCTCGAAATCAAACGACTGACCATGCTCGACGTACTGCAGGACGAGCTGAAAGACGCCGATGCCGCCGATCAATCGGCGATGTTCGACTCCAGCCTGGCACTGACGGTGGGCGAGTTGCGCCAGTTCGTGCCGGCGCTGATCCTGGCGCTGGGCGAAGAAATGCCCGCCTGAGTCTACGTGCCACTGAAAAGCCGCCCGAGGGCGGCTTTTTTTTTGCGTGTACTCAGTGCCCGACTTATAAGCCGAAACCCCGTGCCATCAGCGCAGCCAGAATGGGCAGCAGTACGATCAAATGTGTTTCCCACATCAGGCAGCGACGGACTTTGGCCAGTTCGGCATCGGGCGGCACAAAGCCCGGCACCCTGGCTGCGGCGGCGCGCCAGGCGCGAAAACGTAGCGTGGGGTAGATCGACAGCAAGCCGATCAGTACGAAAACGGTGAGCTTGGCGTGAAACAGCGGGTTTTGCATGTAGAACGCCACCCCCTTGATGCCAAAGAACAAGCGCGCCAGCCCGCTAGCCAGCACCAGCAAGGCCATGAGGGCGTACAGCAAATCGTAACGGGCCAGCTTGATCGCGGCTTGCGGCATCCATTCGCGCCGGATCAAGACGGTCTCGATACTCATGAAGGTGATCACCATGAATATCGCGATGAAATGCACGGCAGCGAGAATGGCATCAAGCAGCATGGAACTCTCCGTTCAAAAGCCTTGTTGGGCAGTACCGAGCATGGTCGGCCTTGCCGACCTATCCGTCTCGGGTCGGAATTTGAGGTGCCCCAGATAGACCAGCGTCTGATTGACCTGCAGCGAGGGCACGTCCCCCTCGCGCATATGCAGGATATCGGCCGGGCTGATCCAGCGCGGATCGGCATCGGTCATCGGCAAGCCGATGTGTTTATACGCTTCAAGCACGAACTGCGAACAGAAAAAACGCTCGTCGTTACCGTTCCCCAGCTGGATCGTGGCAATGCCGCGCAAACAACCTTCGCGCACCGGCGTTGGCAGCAGCGGCAATTCGCACACGCGCCGTTGCAGCGAGAATGGCGCATGCAGCATCACGCCGACATAGTCATAGCGGCTACCGACGTTGCGGTCGGCAAAATCGCGCACCAGCACGCCCTGCTCCGGCTGGAACGCCGGATGACGAAAAGCGACGACGACGGCTTCATGATCGAGCAACTCTCCGATTTTGCGCACGCGCACCCCGCTACCCACCGCTTCGGCCACATCGCCATCACCCAGATACAGCGCGGCATGGCTGACCGGCGCCATGGTGATCAAGCGGATACCCGCCGATGTCAGCCCGTTTCCGGCCGTCAGCAGAATGTCGCCGGGCACCAGCGTATCGGCAAGAATCAGCGCCTCGCCATTGGCTGGCCGCAAGGCGTTGCTCTGGAAGGTGATCGCCGGCCCCGGCGCTGCGATCAGTTTGGGATCCACACGCGTCGCGCAGGCGACACAACAGCAGGCAGCCAGAACGGCCACGATCAATGCTTTCACTTTCGAATTACCGCACCGTGTAGATCGGCCTATTTTTTCACAAAAAGACAGTAAAAAGTCAGGAAATCAACGCAAAAAACCCCGACTTCAAGCCGGGGGTTTTCGTCGGGCCACCTTCAGCCTCGCTTTTTACAGCGGTTTGAGGTCGAGCTTTGCGAACAATGCCTTGTCGCGGGTGACATCCGGATTGCCGGTGGTCAGCAGCTTGTCACCGTAGAAAATCGAATTGGCACCGGCCATGAAGCACAGCGCCTGGGTCGCTTCGTCCATCTGCTGCCGACCGGCCGAGAGCCGCACGTACGATTTGGCCATGGTGATCCGCGCCACGGCGATGGTGCGAACGAACTCGGTCCAGCCGACGTGCTGATCGCCATCCAGCGGCGTGCCTTCGATCTTGACGAGGTTGTTGATCGGCACCGAATCGGGCTGCGGATCAAGATTGGCCAGCTGCGCGATCAGGCCGACGCGATCGAGACGGGTTTCACCGAGGCCGACGATGCCGCCGGTACAGACATGCAGCCCGGCCTTGCGCACCTTGCCCAAGGTATCGAGCCGGTCGGCATAGCTGTGGGTGGTGACGATGTCGGCGTACTTCTCGGGGCTGGTATCGAGGTTGTGGTTGTAATAGTCGAGGCCGACGTCACGCAGCTCTTCGGCTTGGCCGTCCTTGAGCATGCCCAGCGTGGCACAGGTTTCCAGCCCGAGCGCTTTGACCCCGGCAATCATCTGCTTCACCGACTCCAGATCCTTGGTCTTCGGGCCGCGCCACGCCGCGCCCATGCAGAAGCGGCTGGCGCCGTTTTCCTTGGCGATGCGGGCGACTTCGATCACCTCGTCGGCATCCATCAGCGTTTCGCGCTCCAGCCCGGTGTCGTGGCGCGCCGATTGCGAACAGTAGCCACAGTCTTCCGAACAGCCGCCGGTTTTGACCGACAGCAGCGTCGACAACTGCACACGATTGGCGTCGAAGGACTCGCGGTGCACCTGTTGGGCGCGAAACAGCAGATCGTTGAACGGCAGCTCGAACAATGCCGCCACGTCGTCGAGGCTCCAGTTCTGTTGCTGCGGATGCGGCGTAAGGCGCTTGAATTCGATCGTTTGCGTCATGGTCGGCTGAATGGGCTAGAAATGAGAAGTTGCGCCATTCTCGGCACGGGGTTCGTCATTGTCAAATTCGATGCCAAGTATTTTGGACAACATCAAGCTGTGGCACTGGCCGGCGTGCTGCACGCTTTGCCACCGCTGGTGCCGCGGTGCATTTTGCGCGACTTGCGACGCGGCTTTGCCGCGACTACCGCTCAGCTGCTGCCCGCAATGCGCACTACCGACGCTCGACGGCGGGCGATGCGGCGGCTGCATTGCCGATCCACCGCGTTTTGACGCCAGCTACGCAGCCTTGCGCTACGGTGGCGAAGTAGCGCAACTGATCACCGCGGCCAAATACGCCGGCCGCTGGCCTTTGTGGCGCACGCTCGCCGACTTATTGGCATTGCGCTTGCCGGCGATAGCCGACGTCGATGTACTGGTGCCGATGCCCTTGCACACCAAGCGGCTGCGCGAACGCGGCTTCAACCAGTCGGCCGAGATCGCCGGCGTCCTCGCGGCGCGAACCGGCCTGCCACTGCGGCACGATCTGGCCAGCCGGATTCGCGACACCGGCCAGCAAAGCCGCTTGAGTCTCAGCAAGCGCAAACTCAATCTGCGAGGTGCATTCGCCGCCACATCCGGCGTTCAAGGCCTGCGCATCGCCATCATCGACGATGTCATGACCAGCGGCCTGACCCTCGACACCCTTGCTGCGGCGCTCAAACGTGCCGGTGCGCAACACGTCGAGGCATGGGTGGTCGCCCGCACCCTCTAGCGCAGCACGCTATTTTTGCGGCGGAGCAGCGGGCTTGTCATCACCCCAGAGCGAATCGAAGTTGATCGAATACTTGGCGTCGATCGTGCTTTCGTCGGTGCCGATCCGGGTGACGAAGGACCAGCGCCGCGACAGCTGCAGCGTGAAGCGGACGGCATCCTTGAGGCCGTTGATGCTCTTGTCGAGCCCCAGCGTCAGCCATTTGTTGAGCCGTTTGCTCACGGTCACCACCTGCGTGGTGGTACCGTCTTCCATCGTGTCCGAGGCCACGCCAACCTCGTCGATTCCCAGACTACTGAAGATTTCGTCCGAGAAGCTCTCGCCCGTATCACCACTCGACAAGGCGGCATTCAAGAGCTGCAGCAATACGGCCGAATCGCCCTTGTCCATGTTGTCGGTGCCATGACCGAACAGCAGCCACGACAGCTTCTCGTTATCCGGCACCACCGGGTTTGAATACAGCGTTACCCGCGGGTTCAGCGCCGAGCCCTTGACCTGTACGCCGGCTTCGACCGACAACCCTTCGCGCACAGCAAGAATGTCGAGCGACGGATTATCGAGCATGCCCGAGAACGACACGATGCCGCGCTCGATCGCCAGCTTCTGCCCGTAGGCACGGTAGGTTCCCTCCTCGACCTTGACGGTGCCAAAACCCTGCAGCGACTGGTTGGGCGTACTGCGCAGGCGCAGCAGACCGGAAAGCTGCGCTTCCAGCCCGTAGCCGCGGAAGGTGAAATCATCGCCGAGGTCGACTTCGAACTGCAGATTGGCCAGCGGCACCGGCTTGCCGACGTCTTTTTTCTGCCCGACGATGACGACATCGTCGGACAGGTGCGGCACATCGGTCGAACGGTAGCGGATATCGCCGTGATCGGCCTTGAGGTTGCCGGTAACCGAGATGCCTTCCTTGCCATAGCGGACGTCGCCCTTGCCCGACACCACCAGCTGCATGTCCGGCTTGTTGATCAGCGTCAGCTGTCGCGCGGTGATCGTGGCGCTGGCATCGGCGCCGTTGTCGTTCAGGTCGATCTGGCCGGTGGCGCTGAGATCGCCGCGCCCCCCCTTGAAGGTAAAGGTATCCAGCAGCACGCGGTTCTGCGCCAGCCGGACTCTGGCTTTGCCATCCTGCAGCGAAATGCCGGTGGCGGCATCACGAATCGCCAGATTGTCGCCATTCAGCGTGCCGGCCAGCACTGGCTGCGACAGCGGGCCATCGCGGCTGAGGTCGAAATCGACGCTGCCCTTCAGTTGCAGGCTGTCGCTCAGCAGCGGGGAAATTTTTGCCAGATCGGACAGCTTGCCGGTTGCGCGCACCGCGAGTGGCGCGCCGATCGCCAACTGCCACGCCGGCGCATCGACCCGGGTGTTGCCCGATAGCGCAACCTGGCCAAAACGGCCGCTACGCACTTGCCCGTCCAGCGTCACCGTCGATTGGCGCGCCACGATGCGGGCACTCAGTTGATCAAGCCCCAGCGCCTGCGCCGGGCTGCGCTCGCTTGCCGGAACGCGCACATCGCCGCTGACGCGCGCCAGCGATACCTCGCCATCCAGTGTCGCCGCCTGCTTCAGTTGCCAGCGGCCGTTCAGCACCAGATCACTTTGTACCGTTTTGAAATCGGCGAGCTTGAGGATTTCGGCGAGCACCAGTTTGTCCGCGACGCCCTCGGTCTCCAGCCGCCCCGGTTGCCAGCTCAATCGACCGAGCTTGATCCGGCTCTCGCCGACCGCCAGCGACGTCGCCCCAAGCTCGACCTTGGCCGCGCCAAAACTGGCGTCGAGCGCCGATTGCAGGCTGATCGGCAGCATCGCTTGACCGCCGAGCTTGCTGATCCGCCCACGCCACTGCCACTGCGGATCAAGGCCGCCGTTGGCGGCAAGATCGATGCCGACCGGCTCGTCTCGGTACTGCCCGGCCGCAGTCAGCCGAATCGCATGCGCACCACGGGTGCCGTTGATCGCCAGCTTCAGTCGGGCAATCCTGGCATCGAAGCCCTCAAGACCGGTGAGATCAGCGTCGAAATGCATCGGGCTCGTCAGGTCGGCGTAGAGCTGGCCGTCGAGCGTGCCGCGCGCGAGGCGAACGCCAAATGGCGTCGCCAGTGCACTGACATTGAGCGCGGTCTTGATCAGCGGCCGCTTGAACGTGCCGATCAGTTGCGTCGTCCCCTGAATCCGCCCCGAAAAACCGGGGCCGATTTCGCCAAGATTATCCAGCGCCAACTGCAGATCGAGCTTGTCGCTGGCGGTACCAAGCGCGCCGCGCGCGCTGACCCGGTTGCTGCCCAGCGCCAGCCACAGATCGGCTTGCTTGAGCCGCGCCTCGCTCAGTTCCAGCTCGCCCTTGCCCGACAACGGCCGCTTGTTGAACGTACTCTGCGCCAGCTCGTATTTCACATGCGCAGAAATGGCCAGTTTCAGTGCACCACGCGCCTTGATATGACCACTGATCTGCCCGGCCGGTACGGCGGCGAACTCGGCCGGATTAATATTGCGCAGCGTCGCATCGGCGAGAAAATCCTGACGCTCGAAACCGAATTCACCCTTGAGCGCCAGCGTGCTGTTGCCACGCTTGAGCTCTGCACTACGCACCGCCAGCCGGCGTTCGGTCTGCGGACGAATCCAGCCCAGATCGGCCTTGAGCGCGGCCTTGTAGGTTGGGTCGTCCAGGCTGGCCTTGACGTCCGGCGCCTTGTACGGGCCACTCAACAGCACTTGACCGGCCAGTTTGGTTTTCGGCTGTTTCTGCAGCAGCTTCGACAGATCAAGCCCGGCGACACCGATCGTCGCATTGAGCTGATCGGCACGGAACTGGCCGCGCCCCGTGATCTCGCCGCCACCAAGCAGCGAGGCCTTCAGCGAGGCAAGATCAAGGCGGTCGTCATTCAGCGAGAAATCGGCAGTGATGCCCGTCAGCGGCAAGGCATTGGTATCGGCCGGCCCCGGCGCGGCGTTTTTCAGCAGCAGCGATCCGGCGGCAAGCTTGCCGCTACTCGGCTTCAAGGCCAGATCAATATCGAGCAGCGCCTGCGGCAAGCCGGGCTGCAAGGCGGCGGGATTGACACCGTGCGCCTTCAGCTCCGCGGCCTTCAGCATTGCGTAGGCATACGGCGCGAACACATCGAGCCGGCTATCCAGCGAAATACCGATGTTCTCGCCCTTGACCGTCCCGGCCAGGCCCAGATCGCGCAGCGAGCCGGACAGGCGCAACTGGCTTTCCAGCGCCCGCTCCTCAATCACGCCACGATAGCCCAGCCGGCCATGGGTGGCGAACGGTGCACGGCCATCCAGCGACAACTGCGCCTTGATCCGGCCACGCGGGGTGTCGAGTTGCTGCAGATCGAGCCGGTGCACATTGCCATCGCTGTGCAGATTCAGGCGTACATGCTGCAGATCGACCGGCGATCCGGCCAGGGTAAAACGACTCAGGCTGGCAGCGTCGACATCGACCGCGATCGGCAGGCTCAGCGAGCTTGGCGGTGGCGACGGCGGCTGGTTCGGCGGGCCGGGCTTGGTGGCGATGTCCAGATGGCCCAGTTCAAGCCGCGTCAGCGATACCCGCCGCGACAGCAGCGCAGCCGGCTGCCACTCGAGGTAGCCACGATCCAGCTTGACCGTCACCGCCTTGGTGTCGACAACCAGCCCATTGACGGTGATCCCCCGCCAGAGCGAGCCCTCGAACGATTCGAGTTTGACTACGCCGCTGGCATTGGCGCGCGCCAACAGCCAGCGGTGTCCACCGTCGCTATCGATCCATGCCAGACCGGCGGCAAGCACGGCCAGCAGCAGCAACACACTGCCGAGCGTGCCCCAGATCAGCCAGCGCAACACGCTGCGCCTGGGCTTGGGTGGTGGAGCGGCGGCGTCTTGCTCGGGCGGAGGATTCTGTTCGTCCAGGCTCATATCAGAACGTTAGCCCCAGACTGAAATAGAAGCGCCACTGTTCGGCGTCAAGCCCGTAGGCGAGGTCGGCCCCGAGTACGCCAACCGGGCTGACCCAGCGCGCACCGGCCCCCACGCCGGTCTGGCCCTCGAAACTGTCCCAGGTATCGGCAGCATCGCCGTAGTCGACGAAGACCGCGGCGCGCCAGTCCTTGTAGACCACATGTTGATATTCCGCCGTCGCGGTTCCGAGCACACGGCCCGGCCCGGTGGTGTCGCCGGAGATAATGCCGAGACTCTGGTAATCGTAGCCGCGCACGCTGTTGGCGCCACCGGCACGGAACAGGTAATCGGTCGGCACCTTGCTCGGATCGTTGGTGAAGTTCTGCCCGAGTTCGAGCCGGATGAAGGCCACATCGGCGGTACCGATCTTCCAGTACTGCACGCCCTGAGCGTAGAGCTGCACGAAGGATTCATCGGTCGCCAGCCCTTGTACCGCACCGGCGCCCTCAAGCTGCAGGATATTGCCGTTCTTGGGATCGCGACGATTATCAAGATCACGGCGGATCCACTTGTAGTACGCCACCAGCGCCTGCGGCCGTTCGATATTGTTATCGGCGTTGACCCGGCGTTCACTCAGGTATTCGATGCCCAGCACCCGCTCGATCAGGTCTTCCTTACGGGAGCGGAACACGCCCCCCTTGTAGGTCTGGGTATCCAGCCCCTCAACCGTGCTGCTGGTGTAGTTCACATAGGCGCGATGCGAATAGCCACTTCTGAACTGCGGAAAATCGATCGACAGCTCGCCTTCCTGCTCGTCGCCATCGAGCTTGGCGCGCACGCCGGCAACCCAGCCACGGTCGAGCAAGTTGTTGTAGTAATACTGTGCTTCGGTGCGCGGGCCGGTATTGGTGCTGTAACCCAGCGATAGCGCCAGTTTGTTCAGCGGCACTTCTTGCAGATTGATGACCACCGGCGCGATATAAGGTGGCGTCGGCGATGGATCGGCCTCGACGACCGCGGCGCCAAATTGCGGCATTGCCTGCAAATCCGTCTGCAGATCTGCCAGATCCTTGCGGCGGTACTCGCCGCCTTCTTGCAGGTCAATGCGGTTCTTAACGATGCGTTCCGGATAGCGTTGCAAGCCCTTGATCGTGACCGGCCCATAGCTATACGCCGGGCCGCTATCGACAAGCAGCGTGACGGCGGCGGTGTTGCTGGCCGGATCGACCTTGACCTCGCTCTTGGCGATACGCGCGGTCAAATAGCGCCGCGCCAGAATGCGGTTCAACACGCGCTGCTTGGTTTCGGACCATGCCGACTGGGTAAAGACATCGCCCTCGGCCAGAGCCCAGCCGCTTTCGAGCCGGCCTAGCGCACGCTGGTAAAAGGCATCGTCCTCGGTAATCGGCCCGGTGAGTTGAAAATCGACCTTGTCGACCCGCGTCAACGGGCCAGAATCGACCTTGAGCACCGCACGGTAATGCCCGTCTTCATGCTCAAGCCTGGCGGTGATTTTCGAGGAAAAATAACCCTGGGTGTTCAAGAGCGCGGCCGCTTCCTGCGGAGTGCGGTCGACCAGCAGTTGCAGGCTATCCGGCGTGGTCTTTTTCTCGTCACGCCAGCGGTACAAATCCAGATAGCGCTCGAGCAAGGATTCGATCTCGGACGGCGCATCAATCTGGACCTTATACGAGGCGATTTCGCCCTCATCGGCCCAAACCAGGCTGGTGGCGAACAAAGCACTCAAGAGGGTGGAACGCATCAGGACAGACATGCGGCGATGGCGAGCTTGAAAACACCGTACTTTAGCCGAAAGCCCGGATGCAGCGGCGATTCGGTGCGTATGAATGACGAACAAAAAAATTGCCCGGCTCGGCCCACAAGGGCCGATGCACGGGCATCAATAGGAGGAGTCGATAACGGCCAAGAGGCCGGGTACTACAGAGATGCGCTAAACAGCGCAAAACATCAACGAACGAGCGTCAAACGCCATCCGTAAGATTTCACGATCAGGCGCTGGGCCAGTTCGACGTTCTTCACGATTTTCAGCAGGGTCTTCATGTCCATCTCCTTGGAGAAGGTCTTGGTTCAGGGATGACAGCAGGTTTGCTGGCATGAGTGAACTTTAGCAAAACTACATAATTGACGCAATAGTTTTTGTACTTTTACTACCTACATTTTCGCGTTACGCAATGTAACTGACTACGAATTTATCCGTACACATCGCATTAAAACTGAAATACTGCCGTAGTAAACAAAAAACACACCAGAATGGATGCGTAGTTTCACTACCAATACAAAGGGCCGCCCGAAGGCGGCCCCATAACCCGGTCCGGACCGAAGAATCAGCGCGCGCCGAGCAGCTGCGCCTTCAAACCGGCCTGCACCGGCGCTTTGCCCAGCCAGATCGACAACAGCGCCGAGGCAAAATCGTCCCCGGCAATCGGCGGATAGGCCTTGCCGCGCACGGTGACGCGTGTTCCCTGCCCCGGTAACAGATCCAGCTGGATCACGTCGCCCTTGGCCACGGTCTTGACCTCACGAAAAACCTTGTCGAGCGCATCAAGCTGCGGCGCAAAGCGCTTCAGCTCGGCCGCCGAGGCGTTGTCCTTGAGACCGTCGACAAACGATTCGTGCATGGTGCCGGCCGAGACCTCACGCAGCATGCGCAACTCCATCCGCCGTGGCGTGGCAGCATTGATCACCGCCGCTGCGTCGCCGACCTTGGCGCTGGTGTACAGCGAAGCGACGTAAACATCGAATACCACCTTCTTGCGCACACCGGCGCCATTCAGTTGCAGCGACTGCCCGGCCACTTCGGTTTTGTCCGGCACGCTGATGCCGGCAACGTCGAGGGCATAAGCACCGCTCACGGCCATCGCCAGCGTCAGGGCCAGCGTTATCGCGCGTTTTTTCATGGTCTTCCCCTAGAAAAAAAGCCCACGGGATAAGCGCGGGCAAAAGACAGGCAGAGTTCAAACTCGTTGCAGGCCTTACAGCACCTGGATGATGCCGGCGGCGCCCATGCCGGTGCCGATGCACATGGTCACCATGCCGTAGGCGCCCGGCTTGCCCTGGCGGCGCAGGCCGTGGATCAGCGTCGCGGCGCGGATGGCGCCGGTGGCGCCGAGCGGATGGCCGAGCGCAATCGCCCCCCCGTTCGGGTTCACCTTACTCATGTCCAGCCCCAGATCGCGGCTGACGGCCAGCGCCTGTGCGGCAAAGGCTTCGTTCAGCTCGATCCACGCCAGATCGTTCAGGCTCAAGCCGGCTTGCTTGAGCGCGGCCGGAATCGCTTCCTTCGGGCCGATCCCCATGATCGCCGGCGGCACGCCCTTGACCGCGAAGGTCGTGAACTTGGCCAGCGGCGTCAGGTTGTATTCCTTCAATACCTTTTCCGACACCAGGATCAGCGCGCCGGCGCCATCGGACATCTGCGAGCTGTTGCCGGCAGTGACCGAGCCCTTGGCGGCAAACACGGTCTTGAGCTTGGCCAGCCCTTCGAGACTGGTGTCGCGGCGCGGGCCTTCGTCGGTGGTCAGCGTCTTGTTGATCAGCTCGACCTCGCCGGTCGCGAGATTCGGCACCCGGTAGGTGACGTCGAGAGGGGTGATCTCGTCGGCAAACGCGTCCGATTCGATCGCCGCCAGCGCGCGGCGGTGCGATTCGACTGCGAACGCATCCTGGTCTTCGCGACTGACGTTCCATTGCTGCGCGACCTTCTCGGCGGTCAGGCCCATGCCGAAGGCAATCGCCATGTTTTCGTTGTTGGCGAAAAACGCCGGATTCAGCGCAACCTTGTTGCCCATCATCGGCACCATCGACATCGATTCGGCACCGGCGGCGATCATCACGTCGGCTTCACCGACGCGGATACGGTCGGCCGCCATCGAGACGGCATTGATGCCCGACGAGCAGAAGCGGTTGATGGTGATGCCACCGACGGTATCCGGCAGCCCGGCGAGCAGCGCGCCGATCCGCGCCACATTCATGCCCTGCTCGGCTTCCGGCATCGCGCAGCCGACGACGACGTCGTCGATGCGCGCCGGATCGAGCCCCGGCACCTGCGCCATCGCGCCCTTGATCACGTGCGCCAGCATGTCGTCCGGACGCACGTGCTTCATCATGCCGCGCGGCGCCTTGCCCACCGGGGTGCGGGTGGCGGCGACGATATAGACTTCCTGAATCTGTTTGCTCATGGTGAGCTCCTGATTTGTTGCACTTGCGACCTCAAAGGCCGCCAACTGTTTCAGAACCGCGAGAGCTGCGGGAAGGCCGTGGTGCAGGGCAAGGAACGGGGATGGCGAGGCAGCGGAATGGGCTGAAGCCCATGAGCATGCCGAACCAGCCCCGGTGACGCAGCCATGCGCCGCGGAGGCCCGCAGATCGGTCAGTTACGTAGCGGTTTGTTGTTCTCGAGCATGTACATGATGCGTTCCTGGGTCTTGCCCTTCTTCAGCAGTCCCATGAAGCGCTCACGCTCCAGCTTGAGTATCCATTCCTCGTTCACCAGCGTGCCGGCCTCGACATCGCCACCGGTCACCACGTCGGCGATCTGGCAGCCGATGTAGTAGTCGTATTTGGAGATGAAACCGCCTTCGAGCATATTGATCAGCTGGCCCTGGATCGTCGCGGCACCGCTGCGCCCGGCAACCGGGAACGCTTTCGGCTTCACCGGCGCGCGGTAGCCGGTTGCCGCCAGTGCGCGGACTTGCGCCTGCGCGACGAACAGCAGCTCGTTGCTGTTGAACAGCACGATGTCCGATTCCTTCAGATAGCCGATCTGCTGGCCTTCCTCGGCACTGGTGCCGACCTTGGCCATCGCCATCGCCAGGTAGTAGTCCTTCAGCACCGCGAGGATGTCGCCACCCTTGGCTTCGCGAGCCGCGCGCAGTGCGAACTCCTTGCAGCCGCCGCCGGCCGGCAGCAGACCGACGCCGACTTCAACCAGACCGATATACGTTTCCACCGCCGCGACCACGCGGCTGCAGTGCATCAGGAACTCGCAACCGCCGCCGAAGGCATAGCCCTGCGCGGCGCCGACCACCGGCACCTTGGCGTACTTGATCGCCATCGAGGTGTTCTGGAACTCGGCAACCATGTTTTCGATCGCGCCGAAATCACCGGTCATGAAGGCCGGGCCCATGCTGGCCAGATCGGCACCAACCGAGAACGGTGCTTCCGGATGCCAGATCACCAGCCCCTGGAAGCGGGCTTCGGCGATGCGGATCGCCTCCTGCACGCCGGCGAGCACGTTGGCGCCAATGCAGTGCGCCTTGGTCTTGAACGACAGCACCGGCACGTCGGTCGCGGCCGGCGCCAACCACAGGCGGACGCTGTCGTTCTCGAACACGGTTTCGCCGTAGTTCGGCTCGGCATCGCCGACGAGTTGCGGCGGATAAAGCTGGCGACCATAAACCGGCAAGGTCGAACGGCCAATGAGTTTGTTCTGCGCCGCGCTGTACGAGCCGTCCGGCGCGTGCACGCCGTCGCGCTGCGCCACCCAGGCCGGCAGCGGCGTCGACGCCATGGTCTTGCCGGCGGCGATATCGGCACTGACGGCGTCGGCCACGGCTTTCCAGCCGGCGGCTTGCCACAGCTCGAACGGGCCCTGCTTCCAGCCGAAGCCCCAGCGAATCGCGAAATCGATGTCGCGGGCCGAATCGGCAATGCCGTCGAGCAAGGTGGCGACGTAATGCCACACGTCGCGCAGGCAGGCCCAGAGGAATTGCGCTTCCGGATGCGCCGATGCACGCAGCGCCGCAACCTTCTGTGCCGGGTCGTCGAGCTTGAGGATCGCCTTGACCTCGTCGCTGCCCTTCTGCCCGGACGGCACGTATTCGCCGGCCTTCGGGTCGAGCACGAAAATATCGCGGCCTTCTTTCTTATAGATACCGGCGCGGGTCTTCTGACCCAGCGCGCCCTTCTCAATCAGCGCGGCCAGCCAGGCCGGGCTCTTGTAGTACGCCGCCCATGGATCATCCGGCAGATTGTCGGTCATGGTCTTGACGACGTGCGCGAAGGTATCCAGGCCGACGACGTCGGCGGTGCGGAAGGTCGCCGACTTCGGACGGCCCATGCGCGGGCCGGTCAGATCGTCGACAACGTCGAAACGGATACCGAACTGCTCGGCGTGATGAATCGTCGCCAGCATCGAGAACACGCCGATGCGGTTGGCGATGAAGTTCGGGGTGTCCTTGGCGCGAACCACACCTTTGCCCAGACGGGTGACCAGGAAGGTCTCCAGCGCGTCGAGCTCGGCGCTTTCGGTGCCGGCGGTCGGGATCAGCTCCACGAGGTACATATAGCGCGGCGGGTTGAAGAAGTGGATGCCGCAGAAGCGCGACTTCAGTTCGCCCGGTACGCCGTCGGCCAGTTTCTGGATAGCCAGGCCCGAGGTATTGGTGGCGAGGATCGCGTGCGCGGCGAGGTGCGGCGCGATCTTGGCATACAGATCGAGCTTCCAGTCGAGCCGTTCGGCGATCGCTTCGATCACGAGGTCACAGTCGCCCAGCTTGGCCAGATCGGTGCCGTAGTTGGCGGCTTCGATCAGGTCGGCGCGCATCGCCGACATCAGCGGTGCGGGCTTGAGTTTCTTGAGGTTGTCGATGGCCTTGAGCACGATGCCGTTGGCCGGGCCTTCCTTGGCCGGCAGATCGAAGAGCACGGTATCGATACCGGCATTGGCCAGATGAGCGGCGATTTGCGCTCCCATCACACCGGCACCGAGCACCGCGACCTTGCGGATCTGTTTCTGCGATACGTTAGACATGCATTATCCCCGCGTGGAAAACGCCCCCAAAGGCTGCGGCCGGCTGGCCGCAACGGCGGACGGGTGCCCCCGTCCGCCGCATCCCTTAGAAGCGGTAGTTAAGTTGCGCGCCAAGAATATTGGCGTAGCTCTTGAAGTTGGCCTTGGTGGTCGTGCCGCTACCGGTACATCCGTTGGCGGCCGAACATTCCTTGTTGTTCATGTTGGCATCCTGGATATCAACATAGGTGTAGGCGACATCCACCGACATGTTCTTGCTGAAGGCATAGTTGGCACCGATCGAGTACCAGATCCGGTTGTTGTCCGGCAGCGCGGCGATACGCTCGGCCTCGCTCGGTACCGGGCTCTGGTCGTAGGCCAGACCGAAGCGCAACAGCAGCGGATCATTGACCTTGTAGGTCGCACCCAGCGAGTAGCGGCTGGTGTTTTTCCAGTCCTGCTCGATCACCGCGTCCGGCAAGCCGGTATCGAACTTCAGCCGCAGTTCCTTGAACTTCGAGTGCCGGGTGTAGGTCCAGTCGCCCATGAACGCCAACTGTTCGTTGATCGTTTTGTAGAAGTTCAGCGAGAACGAATCCGGCGTATCGACATCGACCGTACCCTCGCCGCTGCGATAGCCCTTGAGCGCCAGGCCGCCGATCACCGTGCTGTCGAGCGCGCCCAGACCCAGCGTGCTCGGGCGTGTCCAGTTGGCGTCGCCTTCGAGGCTTTGGCTGATGCTCGAACGATAAGCCGCGCCAATGCGCAGGCTTGGATCGACCTGCCACATCCCGCCAAGGTTGAAGCCGAAGGCCCAGTCGTCGCCTTCGTAGTCGAGTTCACCGTCGTACTCGCCGGTGCCGGCCACCAGCTTCGGATTGCTTGCGGCCAGCGGCCTGCCGCCCACCACCGTTGCACCCGCCTGGGTGCCGAAGTCGGCGCGTTTTTTGAATGTGGCCTTCATGTATTGCACGGTCACACCGGCGCCGACCGAGAACTGCTCGTTGAACTTGTAGGCAAAGGTCGGATTGAGCGCGATCGTCATCATGTCCAGGGTGTTGCCGTTGTAACGGCCCACCCAGTTGCTGTCGTACTCGATCGCATCGCCGAACGGCACGAACATGCCCAGACCCACCCAGGCCTGATCGTTGATCTGGTGGGAAATGTAAGCCTGCGGCACCACCACCGGCGAAGTCGGATCACCGGCATCGCTGCCGCTGATCGGCCGTCCGGCCGCGGTCGTGGCGCTGACGTTTTCAGGCTTGATATGCGGGTCGACGACGATCAGCGCGCCCGAAACGTTGGTGCCTGGCAGGTAGGTCATACCGGCCGGGTTGTAGAAAATGGTCGTCGCATCCTGAGCGGCCGCACCGGCCGAGTTGGCAACACCCTGTGCACTGACGCTCTGAACACCGAAGTGATAGCCGGAGGCGCTGGCATTCGTAGCCAGAACCAGCAGGCTGCCAACCCCCATGGTGCGCAAAGCAAAAGCGATGGTCTTCATTCGTGCTCTCCTTAGACGCAGCAGTGCTGCAAGCAAGCTTCATTTATCAATCACTCTTTTAAAACGAGCGATTTATCTATGGTTCGGCACTGGCGATGTAGTGTCAATAATCACACTACCTATCGCCCCGTTTCGTTGCACGTTCAGATCACTTTGCGATGAATTGCACCGGAATCGGCCATCGCCAGTTGCGGATCGAAATCGTCGACCATGATGACTTCGCGCTTCAGACGGCGAGCACGCTGCACCGCGGCGAACTCGATGTCGTTGATCAAACCCTTGCTGCGTGCGTCGTCCAGCCGTTCCTGCGCGGTAATTCCGACCAGTTGCCCCTTGCGCTGGGCACTGCGCAGCTTGCCTTCGAGCGCTTCGGTTTCGATCACCGCCTTGAGTGCATGCTCGAGCACGCCGACGGCATCGTTTTCATCCTTGGAGCGGTACATGTAGTGCACCAGGCGATCACGCGCTTCGGACGGTTCCATCAACAGCTTGGCGACCTGGGTACCGGTGCGGTCGGATGCCGGCTTGTACGACAGCCCCAGCGGGAACACCACGCGGCGCATCAGCCACGCCAGCGCACCGCTCGGGTGGTTGGCGAGGAAACCATTCATGGCTTCCTGGCAATCGAACAGCGCGGTCTCGACGGCCCAGCGCACCAGTGGCAGATCGTCGGCAGGCGCGCCGTCGTCCTCGAACTTCTTCAACGACGCGGTGGCGATATAAAGATTGGAGAGCATGTCGCCAAGACGGGCCGACAGTTTTTCCTTGAACTTGAGGCTGCCGCCGAGCGAGGCCATGCCCATGTCGGCGAGGAAGGCGAACGCCGACGACAGACGGGTGATGTCGCGGTAGTACTGCGCGGTCGGGCCGCTCTTGCCGCCACCGGCCAGCTTGGCGCCGGTGACGCCGAGCACCAGCGCGCGCACCGCGTTCGAGACCGTGAAGCCGATATGGCCGATCACCGCAGCATCAAAGGCCTTGCCGTCGTTGCTCATCGCCGCGCGCAGTTCCTTCAGCACGAACGGGTGGCAGCGGATCGCGCCCTGACCGAAGATGATCATCGACCGGGTGAGGATGTTCGCGCCTTCGACGGTGATCGCCACCGGAATCGCGCCATAGCCGAGCGCCAGGTAGTTGCGCGGGCCGGTGCAGACCGCCTTGCCGGCGTGCACGTCCATCGCGTCGTTGATGGTCTTACGCATGCGTTCGGTGTTGTGATACTTGAGGATGCCCGACAGCACCGACGGCTTTTCACCGAGATCGAGCGCGGTCAGCGCCAGACGTTGTGCCGCGTCCATCTGATAGGTGTAGCCACCGATCCGCCCCAGCGCCTCGTCGACGCCTTCGAACTTGCCGATCGACATGCCGAACTGGTTGCGGATGCGGGCATAGGCACCGGTGGTATACGAAGCGAGCTTGCCCGAGGCGACCGACATCGCCGGCAGCGAGATGCAGCGACCGACCGACAGGCATTCGACCAGCATGCGCCAGCCCTGGCCGACGTAGTCCTTGCCGCCGATGATCCAGTCCATCGGGATGAACACGTCCTTGCCCCAGTTCGGGCCGTTCTGGAACGTCGCGGTACCCGGATAGTGGCGGCGACCGATGCTCACGCCTTCGTGATTGGTCGGAATCAGCGCGCAGGTGATGCCGATGTCGTCCTTCTCACCGATGAGGTGTTCCGGGTCATAGAGCTTGAACGCCAGCCCCAGCACGGTCGCAACCGGGCCGAGGGTGATGTAGCGCTTTTCCCAGGTCACGCGCATGCCGAGCACATTGTCGTGCTTCTCGCCGGTGCGCGGATCGGTGTAGCTGCCGCGGCAGACGATGCCGTAGTCGGGAATACCGCCGGCGTCCGAGCCCGCCTCGGGGCTGGTCAGCGCAAAGCACGGGATGTCCACGCCCTTGGCCAAACGCGGCAGGTAGTAGTTCTTTTGTTCGTCAGTACCGTAGTGCTGCAGCAACTCACCCGGGCCGAGCGAGTTCGGCACCATCACCGTCACCGCGGCCGAACCCGAGCGGGTAGCGATCTTGGTGACCACACGGGCGTGAGCGTAGTTGGAGAATTCCTTGCCGCCGAATTCCTTCTTGATGATCATGCCCAGGAAGCCGTTGTCCTTGATGAACTGCCAGACTTCGGGGGTCAGATCCTTGGTTTCCTGCGTGATCTGCCAGTCGTCGAGCATCTTGCACAGCGTTTCGGTCGGGCCGTTCAGGAAGGCCTCTTCCTCGGCAGTCAGCTTCGGTGCCGGATAGCTGTGCAGCTTGTTGTAATCGGGCTTGCCCGAGAACAGATCCCTATCCCACCACACCGTACCGGCATCGATCGCTTCCTGTTCGGTCTGCGACATGGCCGGGGTGATTTTCTTGAAGATAGAGAACAGCGGGCCGGTAACGATGGCGCGACGCAGCGGCTTGAGGTTGAGCACCGCCAATACCGCGAGCGCGCCAGCCCCCCAGGCCCAATGCGCACCTTGGGCGGTAATACAGTAAGCCAGGCCTGCCAATACCACGAGCGACGTCAGCCACAACGGTGCACGCCGGTAGGCGAGCACCAGAAAGGCGACCAGAACAACGGCGACTCCGATCAGTGCGGTCATGATGAACTCTCTCCTCTAGCGGAAAATGCCTACGTCAGCCGGCGGCCGGGGCATTGAGCCCGGCGACGACAAACGGCAGCAGCATGCGCGCGATCAACTCCGGATCACGCGCGTTGACGATGGGTTGCGTCATAAACAGCCGCAACACGTTGTTACCGGCGAACGCATTGAAGATTGCGCTCGACAGAAAATGGAAGCGCCAGTGCAACTCCAGCTCGGACAAATGCGGCATCGCCCGGCCCAAGGCGGCGATGTAGCGGCGAGACATCTCGCCGTATCGGCGCGGCATGCTTTCTTTCAGCGCCGGATGCGGCTCGACAAAGGTGCGCGCCAGCAGCTTCACGAACAGCTGACCACCTTTATCGGGCTCACTACCCATTTGCAGCGCAGCGTTGATGAAGGAATGGACAATCTGCAGCGCACTCGGCACTTCACTGGCACGCTCGGCGTCGTCCAAATGCGCCAGCATCAGCTGCGAGAACGGCTCGGCACGGCGTTCGAACACCGCCTTGAACAGACCATCCTTCGAGCCGAAGTAGTAATTCACCGCGGCGATATTCACGCCGGCAGCCTGGGTGATCAGTCGCATCGACGTGGCGTGAAAGCCATGTTCGACAAACAACTTTTCGGCTGCGTCCAGAATGCGTGCCGAGGTTTCGAGTGCTTTGGCCGATTCAGCCATTTTGTGCTCCTTGTTTTGTAATCGACCGATCACAATTTCAAACACACGTTTGAAATTACGCCACGCATTGACCCGCGTCAAGCAATGAAGCAAACGATCGTTTTAATTTTGACTCATCCACGCCACAAGGGCACGAACAACCCGACTAGAACGTTGTATTCCGGTGAGAGGCCGACGCCTTAGCGTCCCGCCCGTTCGTCGACGAGGCCATCGATATACAACCAGCCCAGCTGCGGATCACGGCGAAACCGACTGCGTTCGCTCAGGCGTTCGGCGCGCCCGCCCACCTTGTAATACGCGGTAAACGCCACTTCGGCACTATCGCCATCCGGCCAGTGCCCCGCCACCTCAAGCCTGAGCCACTTGATCGGCGCTTCATCGGCCAGATCAAGCGAAACCGGCCGGGTTTCCGGCGCCCAGCTTGCCAGCAGGTACGCTTCCAGGCCGTAAACATAGGCGCTATAGCGCGAGCGCATCAGCGCTTCGGCATCCGCTGCGGCGAGGCCGTCATGCAGGCGGCCGCAGCAAAGCGCATACGCCAGGCCGCTGCCGCACGGACAGACGGCGGGTTTGTGTTTGGACATGGATTTCCCCGTTCGCTGCGACCACTCGGCCGCATCGGTTAAACTATTGTTTTGTAAAGAACACGGATTATCTGCGATGCAGCCATTCCACGCCCGCGGTGCGATTTTTGATATGGACGGTCTGTTGCTCGATACCGAAAGGATCGCGTGCCAGGCTTGGCAACATGCCGCCGATGAACTTGGCCTGCGCATCGCCGAATCGGTGGTGCTCGGCATGGTTGGCATGCATTCGAGCAAGGTCGATGCCTATCTTGCCGGCGAGCTGGGCGCCGATTTCCCGATCAGCGATATCCGCAGCAGCACGCACCGCCATTATCTGCGACTGACCGACACGCCGATCCCGCTCAAGCCCGGTGTATTCGAGCTGTTTGGCTGGTTTCGCCAGCAAGGTCTGCCCATCGCCGTCGCCACCTCAACCCGCCGCAGCATTGCCGAACACCATCTCAAGGCTGCCGGGTTGTGGCCGCATTTGGCCGCCAGCCGCTGCGGCGATGAAATCGTCCATCCCAAGCCGGCGCCGGATATCTATCTGGCCGCTGCCAATCAGTTGGGCGTCGATGCACGCGACTGCTTTGCCTTCGAGGATTCGAACTTTGGTGTCAAGGCCGCGCATTCGGCCGGTTGCCGCGTCGCGATGATCCCGGATCTGCGTCAGCCCGATGCGCACACGCTGACGCTGAATGTACCGGTGCTCGGCTCGCTGCACGAGGCACTTTCCTGGGTACAGGCGCAATCGGCCAAGGCACCGGCCTGATCATGGACTTGCTACGGCGCTGGCAGCAAAAGCTCAAACGCGATGCACTCGCACTTGAAGCGGTCTATCACACCTTGCTGAGCGGCAGCGATGACCCCGATGCCCTGCACGCGCTGCGTGTCGCGGTGCGCGGGCTGCGGGCGCGCCTGACACCATTCACCGAGCTGCCTGCCGTTGCGGCAATCCGCAATGAACTCGGTGCGCTGGCGCACGATACCAATGCGCTGCGTGACGATGAAGTGATGCGGGAACTGCTGGCCGCCTTGCCGGGTAGCGCCCCCCTCTTGGCCAGACTCGCACCGCCCGATCGCAGTACACCGCTCAGCGCCATTCTCGCGACCCATCTGGCTTCGGTTGATGCCTTGCATCAACGCGTCCTGAGCGCGGTCGATCTGCTTGAGTCCGCCCAGGTCGCCAGCGCCAGCCGCCTCGCCACCCGCCGTGCCCGCCGCAAACTGCAGCGCGCCCTCGCCGTGCTGACGCCGGCCACCCCCGCGCACGACTGGCACGCCGCACGATTGCTGGTGAAAAAAGCGCGCTATCTGCACGAAGGGCAAGCGCTCTGGCTTGATCTGCACTGGCGGCGCTTTGGCGCACAATGCAAACCGGCGCAGGAAGCGCTGGGGCATTTGCATGATCTGGACGTACTGCATGACCGCTACGGCGAGCATTTCGATCCAGCGCTCGAATCGGCCTGGCAGATCGCGCGGCGCCGTAGCCTGGTCGACGCCGATTCGGCCGTATGGCGTTTGAACCGTATTCTCCAGCCATGAAAAAACGGCCCGACGGGCCGTTTTTTCATCAGCGCGAACCGTAACAGGCTCAATGCTTGCCGGTACTGCCAAAGCCGCCATCACCGCGTTCGCTCTCGGCAAAGTCGTCGACGATATTGAACGCCACCTGCACCACCGGCACGATCACGAGCTGGGCGATCCGCTCCATCGGCTGCACCGTAAACGCTTGGTTGCCACGGTTCCAGACCGACACGAAAATCTGCCCCTGATAATCCGAATCGATCAGGCCAACCAGGTTGCCGAGCACGATACCGTGCTTATGCCCCAGCCCCGAGCGCGGCAGGATCATCGCGGCCAGACCCGCGTTTTCCAGGTGGATCGCTATACCGGTCGGCACCAGCGAGGTCGCGCCCGGCGCCAGATCCAGCGGTGCAGCGAGACAGGCGCGCAGATCGAGGCCGGCGGCGCCCGGCGTCGCGTAGGCCGGCAGGTTGTCCTTGAGGCGGTCGTCGAGAATTTTGACGTCGAGCTGGGTCATGCGGTTTTTCCTTGTTTGGCGTAGAGCTTGGCAATATGGGTGATCATCCGCCGCGCCACGTCGAGCTTGGCACCACGCGGCAGCCGGTGCTCGCCATCGTCGTCGAGCAGGATGACTTCGTTGTCGTCCGCCCCCATCGCCTGCTGCACCAGATTGGCAGCCAGCAGCGGCAGGTGTTTACGGCGCCGCTTGGCTTCGGCGTATTCGAGCAGGTTTTCGGATTCGGCAGCAAAACCGACGCAGAACGGCGGCGTTTCGCGGCAGGCGATTTTGGCGAGGATGTCGGTATTCGGGGCGAGTTCAAGCGTCAGGATATGCGCATCCTTCTTGATCTTGTGCTCGCTCTGGTTCAGCACGTAATAGTCGGCCACGGCGGCAACCGAAATGAAAATATCGGCGTCATCAACCTCGGCCTCAACCGCCGTCAGCATTTCCTGTGCCGATCTCACGTCGATCCGGCGACTATCGGTCGGCGTTGCCAGCACGGTTTCGCCGGCGATCAACACCACTTCGGCGCCGGCTTCCCACGCGGCGCGGGCCAGCGCGAAACCCATCTTGCCCGAGCTACTATTGGTAATCCCGCGCACCGCGTCGATGCGCTCGAAGGTCGGCCCGGCGGTGAGCAGGACTTTCTTGCCCGCCAGCGGCTTGGCCTGAAACGCCGCCTGCAGCCGCAACATGATTTCCTCGGGCTCGATCATTCGCCCAAGACCGACTTCGCCACACGCTTGTTCACCCGCCGCCGGCCCGAGTACGGCGACGCCGTCGGCTCGCAGCTGGGTGATATTGCGCTGGTTCGGTGGGTTCTCCCACATCTGCCGGTTCATCGCCGGCACCACGAACAGCGGACAGTCGCGCGCGGCGATCAAGGTCGAGAGCAGATCGTCGGCGAAGCCATGCGCGGTCTTGGCGATCAGGTCGGCCGTCGCCGGTGCCAGCACCAGCGCATCGGCGCCACGGGTCAATTGAATGTGCGCCATGCCGTTGCTGATCTCGGGCGCCCACATTTGCTGGTAGACCGGTCGGCCCGACAAAGCCTGGAAGGTCACCGGCGTGACAAACCGGGCGCCGGCGTCGGTCAGCACCACATCGACCAGCCAGCCGGCCTTGACCATCAGGCGGGTCAGTTCCGCCGTCTTGTACGCGGCAATGCCGCCCGATACGCCGAGCACAATGCGTTTTTGCTTCATTAGCAGCCCTTGCTTATAACGAGGTCTCTGAACAGACAAAGTGTAACCGAGAAGCATGGCAATCACCGACTGGCCCATCGGCGAAAGACCGCGGGAAAAGTTGCTCAGCCTTGGCGCTACGGCCTTGTCCGAAGCCGAATTGCTGGCGATTTTCCTGCGCGTCGGCCTGCCCGGCAAAAGCGCGGTCGATCTGGCGCGCGACCTGCTCACCCATTTCGGTTCGCTCGCCGCGCTGTTTGCCGCGCCGCGCCCGGCCTTTTCCGCGGTGCCCGGCATGGGTGACGCCAAGTACGCGCAACTGCAGGCGGTACTGGAAATGGCCAAGCGCACGCTCAAGGAAGAGATCAGCCAGCAGAGCGCGCTTGATTCGCCCGAAGCGGTGCGGCGCTACCTCGGGCTGTTGCTGCGCGGCCGGGATATCGAGGTTTTCGTCGCGCTGTTTCTGGATACCGCCCACCGGGTGATCGCCTGCGAGGAACTCGCCCACGGCAGCCTTGCCGAAACGCGCGTTTACCCGCGCGAACTGGCGCGCCGGGCGCTGGCGCACAATGCCGCGGCGGTCATCGTCGCCCACAATCACCCGTCGGGCCGCGCCGACGCATCCGAGGCCGACCGGCTACTCACGGCGCAACTGGCCCAGACCCTGAATCTGCTGGACGTACGTTTGCTCGATCATTTTCTCGTCGCCGGTGCACGGGTCGAATCGTTCGCCGAGCACGGCTGGATGTAACCATTGGCGTATTTCTCACCCGGTGGATCCCTGCACCGATGCGCCAATCCAACACTTGTTTGATTCCGCGTTCGAACGCACGCAATACCGTTGGTCCACGCTAAACGCTTGCTTTAATGGACAAAGCCCACCGAATCACCACTCAGTAAAAAGCCGAGGCTTTGTTGCATTTGCTGCACCCGGGAAAGCCCGGATTTGACAGTATTTCCGGGCGCTATCCATGATGATTTCCAGCATCGCCATCCACTGCTACGCCCGATTCGGCCGGCAACTGTGATCGCGCGAGCCACAACGCATCAACTATCTAATCTGGGGAACGAGAGCATGAGCATTGCACGTTACAGCCTGATCGCAGCCGCAGTGCTGTCGATCACCGCCTGCGGCAAGCAGGAACCGGCACAACAGGCCGCCAGCGAGTCCGCCACATCGGCCACCTCCACCGCACCGTCGGGCGACGGCAACACCGTCAAACTTGGCCACGCCGCGCCGCTGACCGGCAACATCGCCCACCTCGGCAAGGACAACGAGTACGGCGTGCAGATGGCAATCGACGAAATCAACGAAGCCGGTGGTGCCGACATCGGCGGCAAGAAGGTCAAGTTCGAACTCATCTCCGAAGACGACCAGGCCGACCCGAAGACCGCCACCACCGTCGCCCAGCGTTTCGTCGACCAGAAGGTTGCCGGCGTCATCGGTCATCTGAATTCGGGCACGACCATTCCTGCCTCGAAGATCTACTCCGATGCCGGTATTCCGCAAATTTCGCCGTCGGCCACCGCCGTCGCCTATACCGCGCAGGGCTTCAAGACCACCTTCCGCGTGATGGCCAACGACGCTCAGCAAGGCAAGGTGCTCGGCGAATACGCCGCGACCAAGCTCGGCGCGAAGAAAATCGCCATCGTTGACGACCGCACCGCTTACGGCCAGGGCTTGGCCGACGAGTTCGAGAAAGCCGCCAAGGCCGCCGGTGCCGAAGTGGTCAAGCGCGAATTCACCACCAATCAGGAAACCGACTTCAACGCCATCCTGACCAGCATCAAGGGCGCCAAGCCGGATCTGATCTTCTACGGCGGCATGGATGCACAAGCCGCGCCGCTGAAGAAGCAAGCCAAGAAGCTCGGCATCAGCGCCAAGGTCATGGGCGGCGACGGTACGCAAACACCGGAATTCATCAAGCTGTCGGGCAGCGATTCGGACGGCATGATCTCGTCGAGCCCGGGTATGCCCAAGGAACAAATGCCGGGCGGCCAGGCCTTCCTCGACAAGTTCAAGGCCAAGTTCGGTACCGAGGTGCAGCTGTACGCGCCGTACTGCTATGACTCGGTCAAGGTGCTGGTCGAAGCAATGAAGAAGGCCGGTTCGACCGAGCCGGCCAAGTATCTGCCGGAGCTCACCAAGCTGGAATTCCAGGGCGTCACCGGCAATGTGTCGTTCGACGACAAGGGCGACCTGAAGAACGGCCCGATCACCATTTACCAGGTAAAGAGCGGCAAGTGGGAAGTGCTTGAGGTGGCAGGCGGCGCAGCGAAGTAAGCGGCCTTTCAGTCGAGCGAAGCGGCGTCTGCGGACGCCGCTTTTTTATGCCTGGGCTTCATGGCGGAGATGACGGGCGACGAATGGGCGACGACGCAACACTCGGCTCGGACATGGGCCGGTATCGGCGCGCACAGCGCCAGGGCTGACTAGAGTAGTAACAGCCTTTATCGAGACCGACATGCCATCGACTGCGCCCACCGCGCCCTTTGATCTCACATTGAGCCATTTTGCCGACGAAACCCAGCTGGTTCGCCGCTTGCTGCCGTTGGCACGGCTATCCACCGAGGAAGACACCCTGCTGCAACGCTACGCGCCGCTGATCACCGATCAGCTTCGCGAACAGCGCCGCCACGGCAACGGCATCGATGCGCTGCTGTCGGGCTTTCCACTCGGCAGCGACGCCGGCCGCGCACTCCTGACACTGGCCGAAGCGTTATTGCGCATTCCCGATACCGCCACCTGCGATCGGCTGATTACCGATCTGCTGCATGCCGCCGATTGGAAACGGCTGGCGCATTCGGACTCCACCCTGGTGCGGCTGGCACGCTGGACACTCGAGCACGCGCGACACTGGAGCGAGCGCGAGTCGACCGAACCACTGGTACGGCTGGGTCTGCGTGCAGCGATGCGTGAACTGGAGCGCCACTTCGTCATGGCCGAGCACATCGACGAGGCACTGGCCCGGCGTAACCCGGCCTTTGCCTACTCTTTCGATATGCTCGGCGAGGCGGCGCAAACACAGGCCGATGCCGACCGCTATGACGCGGCCTATCGTCAGGCACTGCTGGCGCTTGCGAACGGCCACAATCCGGGCGGCGACAGCGTATCAATCAAGTTGTCCGCACTGCATCCACGCTACGAACCGCGGCAGGCCGAACGCGTTCATGCCGAGCTGTGGCCGCGGCTGCTGGCACTGGTACAACTGGCCCGCCAGCACGATCTGCCCATCACCATCGATGCGGAGGAAAGCGAGCGCTTGACGCTGGCGCTCTCCTTGTTCAAACGTCTGCTAGCCGAGCCAACGTTAGCGGAATGGGACGGTCTGGGCATTGCGGTGCAGGCCTATCAGAAGCGTGCACTGGCGCAAATCGACTGGCTGATCGAGCGCGCGCGCAGCCACAAACGGGTAATCAGCGTTCGACTTGTCAAGGGCGCGTACTGGGATAGCGAAATCAAGCAGGCTCAGGTCGAGGGCTGGCCCGACTATCCGGTATTCACGCGCAAATCGCATACGGATGTGTGTTTTCTCGCCTGCGCCCGCCGCCTGCTCGATGCGCCCGATGCGGTCTACCCCCAGTTCGCCACCCACAACGCCTATACCGCGCTGGCGATTCACGCGATGGCTGCCGGCCGCCCGTTCGAATTCCAGTGCCTGTACGGCATGGGTGAGGCTCTTTACGCGTTGCTGCCCGGGCATGGCCTTCATTACCGTTGCCGCATCTATGCCCCGGTCGGCGAGTACGCCACGCTACTGCCCTACCTCATCCGGCGCCTGCTCGAAAACGGTGCCAACAATGCCTTTGTTCATCAATTGCTCGCCGATGACGAGCCGGCATCGGCGACCTGCGATCCCGTTGCCGATACCCTCATGCACCCGGAGCCGACGCTCGCGCGGCCGCTTGTTCGTGTCGATGGTTCTATCCATGCCCCTGGCATCTGCTGGGGGGACGATCCGGCCATTCACGCGCTACGGCGCACCTTGGGCTTTGCATCGACCGATACGCTGACCGCGGCGCCCACCCATCAGGCATCCAGCGCAACCCGCAACGGCCGGCCGGTTTACAGCCCGTTCCGGCCCGAACTATGCCTCGGCCATGCCATCAATCCGGCCGATGCCGATATCGATCTGGCACTGAACCGCGCCCGTGCGGTCGCGCCGGCGTGGGCCGCGACGCCGGTCAGCGAGCGCGCAGCCTTGCTGGAGGCCATCGCCGACGCACTGCTTGCCCGCCGCGATCAGCTGCTCAGACATCTGGTACACGAGGCCGGCAAAACCCTGGCGGATGCACTCGCTGAATGGCGAGAAGCCATCGATCTGTGCCGCTATTACGCAGCGGTGGCCCGCCACGACTGGATCGAACAAGGGCCGTCGCCGCTAGGGCCGGTCGCGGTCATCAGCCCGTGGAATTTCCCGCTGGCGATTTTCACCGGCCAGATCGCCGCAGCACTGGTTGCCGGCAACCCGGTGCTGGCCAAGCCTGCCGAACAAACACCGCTGATCGCCGCGCTGATCGTCGACGCCTGCCATGCCGCGGGCATTGATCGTGATGTATTGCAGCTTTTGCCCGGTGATGGCCAGGTCGGCGCGCTGCTCAGCGCCGATGCGCGCATCGCCGGCGTACTGTTTACCGGTTCGCTCGCCACTGCGCACGCCATCGGGCGCAATCTGGCAAGCCATGAACACCTGAGCACACTGATTGCCGAAACCGGTGGCATCAACACGATGATCGCCGATACTTCGGCCTTGCCCGAACATCTGATTCGCGATGCAATCACCAGCGCCTTCAATAGCGCCGGGCAGCGTTGTTCGGCTTTGCGCCTGCTGTGTCTGCCGCAAGCCACCGTCCCGGCACTGATTGCCCGCCTGCGCGCGGCCATGGCCGAGCTGCGACTCGGTGATCCGGCCGCACTCGGCACCGATCTGGGACCACTGATCTCGATCGACGCCAACACGCAGATGCACACCGCGACCTCGGCCCTGCATCGCGCCGGCTATCCCGGCCATCAGTACGGTCAGCTGGAAGGCTTTATCCCCGAAAACATGGCCGCGCCGACACTGATCGAAGTCGACCGCCCGGATGCGCTCCCTAGTGACATTTTCGGCCCGGTGCTCGCGGTACTGCCCTACGCGCCGGAGAATCTGGACGCAGTATTACGTGGCGTGAACACGCTGGGCTATGGCCTTACCCTCGCCATCCACAGCCGTTGCCCGAGCTTTATCGATACCGTGATCGAGCGAGTGCAGGTCGGCAACGTCTACGTCAATCGCAACCAGATTGGCGCAGTGGTCGGCTCACAACCGTTTGGCGGCCGACGCCTGTCGGGCACCGGGCCCAAGGCCGGCGGCCCCTGGCTGATCTGGCGGCTGACGCAGCATGGTGATCCCTGCCATGCCGGCCCCATTGATGCCACGACACAGACGCTTGCCGCCACGCTGCGCGAATTGGCCAATCAATGCGATGCCGATGAAGCCGCGGTCCTGCTCGGGCTGATCGACGATTACGCCGCGCGCTCGCCTATCGGCCGCAGCCGCGCGCTACCCGGCCCCACCGGCGAGCACAACACGCTGGGTTATCAGCCGCGCGGGGCGATTGCCTGCATGGCATCGAGCATCGGCGCATTGCGCCAACAGCTCGTGGTGGCCATCCTGACCGGTAACACCGCCGTACTGGCAGACACTGCCGAGCTGGGCGTCTGGTACAGGGCGCTCGGCGCGTGCTGTCATCCGGTGCCCGATCCGCTGGCCTTGCCAATCGCTGCCTGTCTGTGTGTGACGCAACCAAGTGTTGCATTCAAACAGCAACTGGCCCGGCGAGACGGCCCTATCGTCGACATCATCATGCCGACGCCGCAAGGCCATTACCCGCTCTATCGGCTTGTCAGCGAATTGGCAGTGTCGGTCAATACCGCCGCAGCCGGCGGTAACGCGGATTTGCTCGCAGCAAGCGAATAAATCGTTCGTTTGAAACTACTGTTGTATTGCTCGCTGACAAATGCGTCAGCGGGCCTTCTTGTGCCATGCCATCCGTACTAATGCGCCACTGCGCAAGTAAGGGAAAGCCACAGGTATTGACGGCTTGACGTGCGCATGTAAGTTTTCGCCACCAACTGCTACGGTAATAATCACGTAGAACTGCACCGCTCTGACCCGAGGACCACAAATCGCTCGGCAGGCGGTGACCCCCGCGTCCCACCGGATACGGCCGGGCCAGGATCGATGATCCGGCGCCCGATCAGGCAGCACCCCGCAAAGCTATAACCTCCTCGAGGACCCTACGGTGGACATCTTTCTGCAACAAATCATTAACGGCCTGGTCGTCGGCAGCATTTATGCGCTGATCGCACTGGGCTACACCATGGTGTACGGCATCATGCAGCTGATCAATTTCGCCCACGGCGAAATCGTCATGATCGGCGCGATGGTCACCATCACCTGCATCAATATGCTGGTCGGCGCCGGCGTCAACCTGCCCGGGCCGCTGTTGCTGCTGGCTGGCCTGTTGATGGCGATTCCGGTATCGATGCTGCTCGGCTACACGATCGAGAAAGTCGCCTACCGGCCCTTGCGCAAAGCGCCGCGCCTGGCACCGCTGATCACCGCGATTGGCGTCTCCATCGTGCTGCAACAGGTGGCGATGCTGATCTGGGGCCGCAATTACCGGCCGTTCCCGAGCATTCTGCCGACCACGGTGCATGACTTCTTCGGTGCCGCGATCACCGACCTGCAGGTCGTCATCGTCGTGCTGTCGCTGGTGCTGATGGCCGGGCTGTTCTGGCTGATCGAAAAAACCCGCCTTGGCCGTGCGATGCGCGCCACCGCACAAAATCCGGAAGTCGCCGGGCTCATGGGTGTGAACATCAATACGGTGATCTCGATGACCTTCGTCATCGGTTCGTCGCTCGGCGCCGTCGCCGGGGTGATGGTCGCCGCCAACTATGACCAGGCCCACGCCTATATGGGCTTCATGATCGGCCTGAAAGCGTTTACCGCCGCGGTGCTCGGCGGCATCGGCAACCTCGGCGGCGCCGTCGTCGGCGGCCTGCTGCTCGGGATCATCGAAAGCCTGGGCTCGGGCTATCTGGGCGATCTGACCGGCGGTTTCCTCGGCAGCCACTACAAGGACATCTTCGCCTTCGTCGTGCTGATCGCGGTGCTGGTGTTCCGTCCCTCCGGCCTGCTGGGCGAACGCGTCGCCGAGCGCGCTTGAGATCCGGGGAGAAAAACATGCACATCAAAAAACTATCTACCCAGCAGATCGTCATCTTCGCGGCTCTGGCGGTGGTGCTGGCGGTCCTGCCGTGGGCGGTGACAGGCGGTTTCGAGAACGGCAAGTCGTGGCTGCGGGCGGTCGATTTCGCCCTGCTCTACATCATGCTGGCCTTGGGGCTCAACATCGTTGTCGGCTTTGCCGGCCTGCTCGACCTGGGCTACATCGCCTTCTATGCCGTCGGCGCGTACACCTTCGCACTGCTGAACTCGCCGCATCTGGCGCAGGTACTGCCGGAGTGGCTGATGCACCCGCCGCTGCTGGTGATGCTCTTGATCGCCGCCTGCGTCGCCGGCTTGTTCGGCGTGCTGCTGGGGACGCCAACGCTGAAACTGCGCGGTGACTATCTGGCGATCGTGACGCTGGGCTTCGGCGAAATCATCCGCATTTTCCTCAACAACCTCGACCGCCCGGTCAATATCACCAACGGCCCGCAAGGCATCAACAACATCAGCAAGGTCAATATCGCCGGCTACGATCTGGGCCGGCCGATCGAGTGGTTCGGGCTACGGTTCGAGACCGTCCACCTGTACTACTACCTGATCCTGGCGTTCTGCTGCCTGATCATTTTCGTGAGTCTGCGGCTGCAACGCTCGCGCATCGGCCGCGCCTGGGTGGCGATCCGCGAGGATGAAATCGCCGCCAACGCCATGGGCATCAATACCCGTAACGTCAAACTGCTGGCGTTTGCGATGGGCGCATCGTTCGGCGGTGTCTCGGGCGCGCTGTTCGCCAGCTTCCAGGGCTTCGTGTCGCCGGAATCGTTCGTGCTGATGGAATCGATCATGGTGCTGTGCATGGTCGTACTCGGCGGCATGGGGCATATCCCTGGCGTCATCCTCGGCGCCATCCTGGTGTCGATCGCGCCGGAAGTGCTGCGCGATGTGATCAACCCGCTGCAGAACGCCGTGTTCGGCAAGCGCGTGGTCGATCCGGAAAACCTGCGCATGCTGATTTTTGGTCTGGCGATGATCACCATCATGCTGCTGCGCCCCGAAGGCCTCTGGCCATCCAGACGCCGTGCCGCCGAGCTGCACCCGGAGCAGGACATCATCGGGCAAGAGAAAGCCAGCCTGCAAGACGCGGAGCGTAACCATGACTAATCCCGTTCTTCTGCAAATCGAAGGCATACACAAACGCTTCGGCGGGCTGCACGCGCTCAACGATGTGAGCCTGACGATCCATTCCGGCGAGATCTACGGCCTGATCGGCCCGAACGGCGCCGGCAAGACCACGCTGTTCAACGTGCTGACCGGCTTGTATCAGCCCGACGAAGGCCGGTTCAGCTTCAACGGCAAAAACCTGTTCCGCCAGAAACCTTATGTGGTGGTCGACTCCGGCATCGCCCGCACCTTCCAGAACATCCGGCTGTTCGCCAATATGACGGCGCTGGAAAACGTCATGGTCGGCCAGCATGTGCGCACCCGAGCCGGCGTGTTCGGCGCGGTCTTCCGCGGCCCGAAGGCGCGCGCCGAAGAAGCAACGATTGCGGCTCGCGCCCAAGAGCTGCTCGATTACGTCGGCATCGGCAAGCGCAAGGATGATCTAGCGCGCAACCTCAGCTACGGCGATCAGCGCCGGCTGGAAATTGCCCGCGCGCTGGCGACCAGACCCACGCTGCTGGCGCTGGACGAACCCGCCGCCGGGATGAACCCGAAGGAAACCGACCAGCTCAAGGCGCTGATGGAGAAAATCCGCGGCGACGGCGTCACCATCCTGCTGATCGAACACGACGTGAAGCTGATGATGGGTCTGTGCGACCGCATCGCCGTGCTCGACTACGGCAAGAAAATCGCCGAAGGCATCCCTGAAAAAGTGAAGAACGACCCACGCGTGATCGAGGCCTACCTCGGCGTCGCGCCGGAATAAGAGTCCATGCCATGAACCCACTCCTCGAAATCAAAGATCTCAAAGTGGCCTACGGCGGCATCCATGCCGTCAAGGGCATCGACCTCAACATCAAACAGGGTGAACTCGTCGCGCTGATCGGCGCCAACGGTGCCGGCAAGAGCACCACGCTGAAAACGCTGGTCGGCATGGTCAAACCGGCGGCCGGTGAAATCCGCTTCGACGGCAAGTCGACGGCCAAGCTCGCGCCGTACGATTACGTCGGCCAGGGGCTGGTACTGGTGCCCGAAGGCCGCGGTATCTTTGGCCGGCTCACGGTCGAAGAAAACCTGCAGATGGGCGCCTACGTGCGCAACGACAAGGCCGAGATCGCCAACGACGTCGAGCGCGTTTTCAGCCTGTTCCCGCGGCTGAAAGAGCGCCGGGCGCAACTGGCCGGCACGCTCTCAGGCGGCGAACAGCAGATGGTGGCGATCGGCCGGGCGATGATGAGCCGACCCAAGCTGCTGCTGCTGGACGAACCGTCGATGGGGCTGGCACCGATCATCGTGCAGAAGATCTTCGAGATCATCCGCATGATCGCCGCCGAGGGGGTCACCATGCTGCTGGTCGAGCAGAACGCCAAGCTGGCGCTGCAAACCGCCGACCGTGGCTATGTGATGGAATCAGGCCGGATCACGCTCGCCGACAGCGCGGCCAAGCTGCTGGCCAACGAGAAAATCCAGCAGGCATATCTGGGCGAGTAAAATCGGCCGGATGTCACGCCACCACGGGCCGCTTGATGCGGCCCGTATTTTTGAGTCCGACCATGCCCGCACCCGCCTTTCTGGCCAAGGCCGCCCTCTCGGCCCTGTTGCTGCCGCCGACAAACGGCCTGATCCTCATCCTTGCCGGCGCGTACTGGCTGCGCCGCCGGCCATGGCTCGGTCGCAGTCTGATCGGCGCCGGCGTGCTGCTGATTTACGCGCTGTCGACCCCGCTACTCGCCAACGCCCTGATGCGCCGGCTCGAACCGCCGCCGCTCGCCCCTGCGGCGCTGGCGCAGGCCGACGCCATCGTCTGCCTCGGTGGCGGCAAGCGTTTCGGCGCCTACGACGAGTCGGGCGGCGAAGCGGTCAACAACGCCACACTGGTACGACTGCGCTACTGCGCCCGCCTCGCCCGGCAAAGCAAGCTGCCGGTACTGGTATCGGGCGGTGCGCCGCTCGGCGGTATCGCCGAGGCGACGCTGATGGCGCGAACGCTGAACGATGACTTCGGCGTGCAAGCACGTTGGGTTGAAAGCAGCTCGGACGACACCTTGGACAACGCCAAGCTCAGCGCCAGGCTGCTACTGCCAGCGCATCGGCGCATCGTTCTGGTCAGCCAGGCCTGGCACCTGCGCCGCGCGGCCCCGGCCTTCACCACCGCCGGCTTCGCCGTGACCCCGGCCGGCACCGATTACGCCAATCGGGAGCCGTTCAGCGCGCTGTCGCTGCTTCCCAAGGATAGAGCCCTGTATGCCAGCAGCACGGCCTGCGCGAGCTGATCGGGCTACTTTGGTACAACATCCGGCGCGGTTGAACGGCAAGCGCTACGGCTGCGCTTACAATCGCCTGCAAACCTGAGAACCAGGGATCAAGGAGAGGAGAAAAAACATGATCAAACACTGTCTACCTGCCTTCGCACTGCTCATCCTGCTGAGCGGCTGCGAGCCGGCCCCTATCGCCCCGGATACGCCGCGTACCGCTGCCGCCAGTAGTGTCGCCAACGCCGCGCTCCAGCGCATGGATGAACAGCGTGCCAAGAACCCGCTACTGAACGTACCGCCTCAGGTCTTTCTGGAGGTGATTGGTGATTGCGGCGAAAAACTCTTCGGCAGCACCCCGGATGCCGGGGCCGCACCCACATGCCTTGCATCCATCCGCGCGGCGGCAAGCAAGGCCGGGCTGGGTGAGATCAGCGATGCGCAAATGGCCGAACCCTATATCGCCGAGCGTTGGCACAGCGAAATGGCCAAAGCAGCCCAACACTGAAACGCGCGTAATAAAAACCCCGCCTGAGCGGGGTTTTTTTCGGGTACGGCAGGTTTACTGAACCTTGGCCTTGGACACGAGGTCCTCGACATACTTCTGCACCTTCTGGCCTTGCATTTCACGTTGCAGTTCCGGCTTCACCTGATCAAAGGTCGGGCCCTTGGCATCACGGCTGCCTTCCAGCTTGATGATGTGGTAACCGAACTGAGTCTTCACCGGGGTCTGGGTGATCTGACCCTTGGCCAGCTTGGTCATCGCGCCCGAGAACTCCGGTACGAAGTTGTTCGGGTTGGCCCAACCCAGCTCACCGCCCTTCTCTGCGCTGCCCTTGTCGAGCGAGTTCTTCTTCGCCAGATCGGCAAAGTTCGCGCCCTTCTTCAGCTGAGCGATGATCGCATTGGCTTGCGCTTCATCCTTCACCAGAATGTGGCGAGCCTGATATTCCTTGCCGCTGAAGTTCGACTTGATCTTGTCGTACTCTTTCTTCAGTTCGGCATCGGAAACCGGGTTGGCCTTGACGTAATCGCGGACCAGCGCGCTGACCAGTACCTGCTGACGCATCATGTCCAGCTGAGCTTGTACTTCGGCATTCTTGTCGTAGCCTTTCTTTTGCGCTTCCTGATACAGCGCTTCATTGCGAACCAGATCTTCCTTGATCTTGGCGCGCAATTCCGGCGAATCCTTCTGGCCGCGTTCGGTCACTTGCTTGACGAAGATATCCATGCGGCTGTCGGGAATGGCCACGCCATTGACGGTGGCAACATTGCCGGCAAATGCAACACTCACGGCCAGGCCGAGCGACAGTGCAATCAGTTTGGGTTGGCGCATCGAAAACATCCTTTGTGATGGTTCGTGATGATGATGAGTTGGTGGTAGTTCGCTACTGCTTTTATTCAAAGCTCATCCGGCGTCAGCGCTTTCAGGCTGAGCGCGTGGATACGATGCGGCATCAGTTCGCCCAGCAGCGCGTACACCTTGCGGTGGCGCGCCAGCGAATTGAGCCCGGCAAACGCGTCGGCGACGATCAGCACATCAAAGTGCCCACCGCCCGATGCGGCGCCCGCATGCCCGGCATGCGCGGCGCTGTCGTCATGGATATCCAGCGCCTCGGGCGCCAGCGCAGCCAGGCGGCTGCGGATTTCTTCAACGAGGGAGTCTGCCATTTGATCTATCAGGGTAACACGTGCTTGAAAGGCTTGACGACGACCGAGACATACACGCCAGCGACGCGATACGGGTCGGCATCGGCCCAGTTTTGCGCCGATTCGAGCGATTCGAATTCGGCCACGATCAGGCTGCCAGAGAAGCCTGCCGGCCCCGGATCGACTGCGTCGATCGCCGGAAACGGCCCGGCCAGCACCAGACGCCCTTCGTTCTTCAATGCGTCCAAGCGCGCCAGATGGGCCGGGCGAGCGGAAAGCCGATCGGCAAGGCTATCGGCCTTGTCGGTCGCCATGATTGCGTAAAGTGCCATGATTATTCCTTGCCTTGCGGCGAGGCATTGTCCAGATAGCGACTCAACACCACCCCCTGCCCCAGCACAAACAGCAGCGTCAGACCCAAAGTGCCAAAGAGCTTGAACTTGACCCAGATATCTTCGCTGAACTGGAAAGCCACAAACAGATTAAGCGCCCCCATGACAACAAAGAACATCGCCCACGCCAGATTGACCTTGCTCCAGACGGACGCAGGCATTTCCAGCTGCTGCCCCATGAGCTTTTGCATCAGGTTCTGCCCGCGCAGCCATTTGGCGCCAAGCAGCACCACGGCAAACACCCAGTACAGCGCGGTCGGCTTCCAGAAGATGAAGGTTTTGTCGTGCAGGAGCAACGTTGCGCCACCGAGCACAGCGATCAGGCCGAAGCTCAACCACAGGGTTGGTTCGACCTTGCGCCAGCGCAGCCAGGAAAAGACGACCTGCGCACCCGTCGTCACGATCGCAACCGCCGTAGCGATAAAGAGATCATTCGTAATCGAATAGGTGCCGAAGAACAGCACGATCGGGAAGAGATCGAAGAGAAACTTCATTGGCATGCCATGGCTGCAGAATGCGGCATTATGCAGCGGCAGCCGCCGCAAAAACAAGCCAAAAGCTACCCCGTAGAGCGGGGAACTTGCTACCGTTCGGCAAAAAAAAGCGCCGCGGGAAGGCGGCGCTCAAATACCACTGGAGATACACGAAGCATCAGCTTGCGAAACCCATAGTGCGCCGCGAACCGGATGCCCGCCTTGATCGTGATCAACATCGCCAGGGGATGCCGGACAATGACCGACGAAAAAAAACCGGCTTGCGTCTGCAAACCGGCTTTTCAAATTCGGGGTGGCGAGCCCGACCCCCGGCACTGGCATCAAAAGCTGTGGCTGCTTCCTTCCGGACCTGACCAAGTTCACCTTCTAGCCATGCGGGGAGACCCGCCATAGAAGCGAAGACTATACCACAACCGCTCCGCCCGGGGAATCGCCTTCACCATGCTCGCCGGCCCAGTCGGCCAGAAACGCCACTTGCCGCGTCGCCAGATCCTGCGAACGAGCAGTCACGGCATAGAGCTTGGCCAGGGCCGCCTCCGGCGTCATCCCCGCACCGTCGAGCAGTACAGCGCCGGATAGATGACTGGCAGCATACAGCCCGGGCCGGGCACTGCCGCGCGGGCAGATACTGAGATTGACCACCGGAATTCGCGCCGCCAGTGCGGCGAGCACTTCAAGTAGCGCAGCTTGGTCGGGCAGATTGCCGCTACCAAAACTCTGCAGCAACAGTGCATCCGGCTCCGCGTACCGCAATGCCTCGGCCAGCCATGCAGCGGTAAAACCCGGTGCCAGTTGCACATGCAGAACGCGCGCGGAGACATCCAGCGGGATGAACGCCATTTCCGCCATCGCACACGCAGGCTTGCGTAGACGCGCCGTATCCAACTGCCAACTGCCATCGACAAACACGCCAAGCGATGCCTCGTTGGGTGCGCCAAAGGCATCGTCGTGATCGCAATCGAGCTTGCGTACCCGGCAGCCGCGCCACACCTGCCCGGCCATGACCACGCCCACCTCAACAAATGCGCTTGCCCGATCAGCCAGCGCCAGCGCGGCGGCGACATTCCCCGGCGCGTCGCTTCCCTGCTCGAACCATGGCCGCATTGCGCCGGTCAAAATGACCGGCTTCCCCAGCCCGCGCAGCAACAAAGCCAACGCCGAGGCGGTCCACGCCAGCGTATCGGTGCCGTGCAGTACCACAAAGCCTGCATACCGATCACTGCGCGCAACAATATCGCCGGCAATCCGGTTCCAGTGCAGCGGGCCCATCGCACTGGAATCAAGCAGCGGCTGATATTCGAGTAATTCCGCATCGGGTGCCAGTTGCCGCAAACGCGCGGTGAGCGCCCCGGCAACCGGCGCCAGGCCGTCATTTCCGGGCTGCATACCGATGGTTCCGCCCGCGTAAATAACCAAGATAGACATGTTGACCTCGTCCCGGAGTGGGTGCTGTGGTTAAAATTGCGTTTTGCCTGCTACCTGATCACCCATGACCATTGTCGATAACCGCAAGGCGTTTCACGATTACTTCATTGAAGAGCGCTATGAAGCCGGGCTCGTGCTCGAAGGCTGGGAGGTCAAATCGATCCGGGCTGGTCGCGTTCAGCTGAAAGAATCCTACGTCAGCTATATCAAGGGCGACTTCTGGCTGCTGGGCGCGCATATATCGCCGCTCTCGACCGCCTCGACCCATGTGCTCCCCGACCCCACCCGCATTCGCAAACTGCTGCTCAAGGCCAGCGAAATCGAAAAGCTGTCGATCAAGGTCGAGCGCGCCGGCTATACCGTCGCCGCGCTGAACATGCACTACACCCGTGGTCGCATCAAGCTGGAGATCGGTCTGGCCAAGGGCAAGCAGCAGCACGACAAGCGCCAGACCGAGAAAGAGCGCGAATGGCTGCGCGAGAAACAACGCATTTTGCGTGATCGCGGCTAAGAAGCCGGCTTTACCGCGAATCGAAACGGCCCACAATGTGGGCCGTTCTACCTGCAGGCTATTCGCGCTTGCTGCCGATGCGGCTTTCCTTGCCCGACAACAAGCCGCGGATGTTCTCGTGATGCCGCGCAATCAGCAACACGGCGATCAAGCTCACCGCATACCAGTACACCGGCTGTGGCAGCCACAACCACGTCAGCACCGGGGCAATCAGCGCGGCGAGCAGTGCCGCCAGCGACGAAATCTTGAAGCCCTTGGCGACAACGAGCCACGCCAGCGCCACCACAAGGCCAACGCGCCAATCCAGCGCCAGCAAAATACCCGCCGCCGTCGCCACACCCTTGCCGCCCTGAAAGCGGAAGAACACCGGCCACATATGCCCCAGCGCCACGGCCACCGCCGCCAGCGCAATCGCCGTATCGCCAAGGCCGAAGCGCGACGCCACTCCTTGCGCCAGCCAGACCGCCAACCAGCCCTTGAAGGCATCACCGGCCAGCGTCAGCGCTGCGGCCTTTTTATTACCACTGCGCAGCACATTGGTCGCGCCCGGATTGCCCGAACCATAGCTGCGCGGATCGTCCAGCCCCATCAGGCGGGAAACGATCACGGCGAACGACAGGGAACCGATCAGATAGGCAGCAAGGGCAAGCATTAGCGAGGACATGGGCAAATCCACTACAATCGCGGGCTTGGCATTGTAAGTCATTGCGCAGCGAGCGCATCAAATGCCGCATCAGTTATGTGACAGAGCTATGGACACCATCTATTTGCAAGGCGTTCGCGCCAAAACCCTGATCGGCTGGTACGACTGGGAACGAGTTGCCCCGCAAGACGTCGAGCTTGATCTCGATATCGGCCTGCCATCAGCGCGGGCCAGCGTATCCGACGATCTGATCGATACCATCGACTATGATCTCGTTGTGAAAACACTGCGCAGCGAACTCGAGAATCAGCATTTTCTGCTACTCGAAGCCCTGGCCGAGTTTATTGCGCAGCTGTTGCTGGATCGCTTCAGTGCACCCTGGGTGCGGATCTCGGTGACCAAGCCGGGCATCCTGCAGGACGTTGCCCGGGTTGGCGTAACGATCGAACGCGGCCAGCGCAACTGAAGCACGACAGCATTTTTTGCGTAAACCAGCACCAAGGGATTGAACTTGTCCTGGGCCACCCCCACTAAGAGTGGCAATAGTCACAAACCTTAGACATATACCAAAGGGAATACCGGTTCATGACAACACGGCCGATGCGCCAGCACCTGATGCTGGGCTTGCTTACGATTTCACTTTTCGCCAGCCCGCTTGCCGAAGCAAAACGGCTCGGCGGCGGCCGCTCCAGCGGCCTACAGCGCCAAAGCGCCCCGCAGCGCCCGGCGCCAGCGCCACAACAGCAAGCCGTACCGGCACAAACACCAGCTCAGCAACCGGCACGCAGTGGTGTCGGCACCGCGCTGGCCGGCGCAGCTGCCGGTGCAGTCGGCGGCTATATGCTGGGCAAGGCCATGAACGGCAACAACGCCTCGGGCGCATCCGAATCCCAAGGCGACGGCATTCCTTGGGGCTGGATTCTGCTACTTGGCGGGCTCACCATCGGCGGTGTGATGTACATGCGCCGTCGCGCCCAGCGGACGTCCCCGGTCGGCTACGGCCATGTGCCGGCAGCAGCAGGTGGCGCAAACTGGCAAAGCCAGCCGAAATCACAAACGGATCGCGTTTTCCGCATGGGCGACGGCATGAACGGCGCCACCGCGCCGGCGCAAGCAATCACCCGCCTGCCGGACGGCACCGAAAGCGCCGCATTTCTGCGCCAAGCCCGCGCCAGCTTCCTGCATATGCAGGCATTGAACAGCCCCGAGCAACTTGAAGAACTGCGCAATTACCTGACGCCGCAAATGTTCACCTCCTTGCAGGCAGAAATCGGCGGCAATCAGGATCTCGCCGAGTTCTCGGAACTGCAGGTGGAACTACTGGACGCCGGCGAAGACAATGGCCAGCTCGTTGCCAGCGCCCGTTTTTACGGCAAGGTCAGCGAATCGCTGGGTGCCCCAGCCGTACCGTTCGCCGAAGTCTGGCACTTCGTCAAACTGAAGCCGAACGATCCGCGCTGGGTACTGGCCGGTATTCAACAAGCCAACTGACCCGACCAGGACGAGGCGTGATTGGCATATGTCAACGCGAAGCTGAATGATTTGGCTTACAATTAAAACCAATCAATCAGATGTCTGTTGACATGCCCATCTCGCCTCGTCTCGCTCTGCTTTCCTTGTTGCTGGTATTGCCGCTTACGGCCTGTGACCAAGTCACGGGCCTCTTGAACAAACAGCAGGAAAACGGCAAGGCGATCGGTGCCGCCTGCAGACACAGCGGGCGCGCCTTGGAAGATTGTTACCTTCGTAATGCAAGGGTACCCAAGGCCGATATCTATGCGGGCTGGAAAGAAATGAATGAATACATGCTCGCCAAGAAAATGGATATCGTCCCAGCCCTCGCCGATTCGGCCGACCAACCGTCAGCCGGGCACGCGAGCGGCGTCGCGTCTGCGCCACACAATGGCGCCAACGTATCGAACACCCACAATTAAAAAGCCAACCCAACATGAATAGGGCTTAAGGACATCTCCATATGGAACACTCGCTGAAAACCTTCCTGACTCAGCTGCCGATCTTCGAACAATTTTCGGACAGCGATCTCGATATCGTCTTCAACGCCGCAGTTAAAAGGCAGCTTCCCAAGGGCACCTTCCTGTTCCGCGAAGGCGATCCGGGCGAAGCGATGTATGTACTGGTTGAAGGGCGCACCCGCTCGTTCACCAGCGACAATCAAGGCAAAGAGTTCGTCTTTACCATCGGCGAACCGGGCGACGTATTCGGTGAGATTTCCATGCTCGACGAAGAACCGCGCTCTTGGTCGACCCAGACCGAGGAAGACTCGACCTTCCTGATGTTCACCAAGCAGGACTTCCGCACCGCGATCGATACCTACCCGCAGTTGAAGGACAAGCTGATCCTCAACCTTGCGCGCATGATTCGCGAATTGTCGACGACAATGAAAAACCTCGCCCTGCTCGACGTTTACGGTCGGGTTCGTGCGCTGTTTGAAACCATGATTGTCGAAATTGACGGCGTGACGATGATTTCCGAGCCGCTGACCCAGCAAGCCATCGCCGACCGCGTTGGCTCGTCGCGGGAAATGATTGCCCGCATCCTGAAAGAACTGGTTTTCGGCGGCTATGTCCGACTGGAAAACAAGCGCATCATCATCCTGCAAAAGCTGCCTGAGCGTTTCTAAGCCAGCAGCACAGCAGCGCAAAAGCCGGCCCAGCGCCGGCTTTTTCATGCTTCGCCTCGTGCCACGCCACACGGGGAAGTGCTCGGCATCGCGGGTATAATTGCGTTTTTTAAGAACCAGTGCCTCGCCATGAATGATCTGGATCACGCCATCGCGCTATTACGCCAAGGCGAGCTGGTCGCCATTCCGACCGAAACCGTTTACGGCCTGGCCGCCGATGCAGCCAATCCGGAAGCGGTTGCCAAGATATTCGCCCTGAAGGGCCGCCCGAGCGATCACCCGCTGATCGTGCACATCGCCGGCACCGCACAGCTCGACGACTGGGCCATCGACATCCCCGCCGACGCACGCCGACTCGCCGAGGCTTTCTGGCCGGGGCCCCTCACGCTGATTCTCAAGCGCCAACCCCACGTTTCCGACTCTGTTACCGGCGGCCAGGGCACGGTCGGCCTGCGCGCGCCGGCGCACCCGCTCGCGCACGCCCTGCTGCAGCAATTCGGTGGCGGTCTGGCCGCCCCATCGGCCAACCGCTTCGGCCACGTCAGCCCGACCACCGCACAACACGTGCGCGACGAATTCGGCGCCGAATGCCCGCTGGTGCTCGACGGCGGCGCCAGCCCGGTCGGCGTTGAATCGACCATCGTCAGTCTGGTCGACGAGACCCCGAAGCTGCTGCGTCCCGGTGGTATCGCCCGCGAAGCCATCGAAGCAGTGCTCGGCCGCACGCTTGAACACCATCAGAGCAACAAAACCGCCAAAATTCGCGCGTCCGGCCTGCTGGATTCACACTACGCACCGCGCACGCCGCTGGTGCTCGGCACTTTGCCTGCATTGCTCGACGATGCCACTCGCCGCATGGCAGCCGGTGAACGCGTCCTAATCCTGCACCGAACCCCGATCGACGCCCTGCCCGCAGGCGCCCACCACCAGCAACTGGCCGCCGACGCAGCGCATTTTGCCCGCGAGCTCTACGCACTTTTACGCCGCCACGACCACCAGCACGACGTGCTGCTGATGGAGGCTCCACCACAGACACCCGAGTGGCTTGCCGTCAACGATCGGCTCAAGCGCGCCGCCACTGCCCGCCTCGAGTAGCGACCGACTGTCGGCAGTTCGGCGACGCCGGCCGGTAGCTTACAAGTAATCATTGCCCTGTATTGACAGGGGTCTTTATCATGTCCTATCCCCCGAAGAGGGGATGGGAGGAAGACATGACAAAAAGTGCTCGGGGATTCACCCTGATCGAGCTGATGATCACTGTGGCGATTATCGGCATCCTGGCAGCCATTGCTTTGCCCAATTATCAGGAATACGTGCGCAAGAGCCGGCGTAGCGACGCGACCGTCAGCTTCGCCAGAATCCAGCAGGCACAAGAAAAATGGCGTGCCAACAACAGCAACTACACCAACAACTTCGGCACGGGTGGACTCAATCTTGCCAGTGGAGCCACTGCCACGTCGTTAACCAGCGAGAGCGGCTATTACACCCTTGCCATCGGCAGTAATGCGGCAAGCGGCTACACGGTAACAGCCACCGCACAAAACGCGCAGAGTTCGGATCGCGCCAACTGCAAGACCCTGCGCTTGGTGGTCAGTAATGGCAACAGCTCGGTTTACGATAGTAGCAGTGGCACCAGTCAGACTTGTGTAAGCAAGTAATGAGCGCCTTCGCCGATACCCGCACTCGCGGGTTTACCCTCATCGAATTGCTGATCACGATTGCAATCATTGCCATTCTGGTGGCCATTGCGGTGCCCAATTTTTCCGGTTGGCTACAGCGGGAGCGCTTGCGTGGGACTGCCGCCGAAGTGCAAGGCTGGATCAAATACGCGCGTTCCGAGGCGACCCGCCGCAATGCGCCGGTTTATCTGCAAGCCACCACCGGCAGCAACTGGAGCTTGATTGCCAGCACACAAAGTGCGGCCTGTACCGTGCTTGATCCCTGCGACTTGAAAAGCTTTAACGCTGCACGCAACCCGCAGCTTGATCTTGCTGCAGTTTCAAGCAATTTCTCCGGCACTCAAATCAGCCCTATTGATGGCCTACTGACCTATTCGGGCGGAACCAGCAATACCGAGTCACTTACTGTCGGCAGTGGCAACTACCAACTGCAGATCAGGGTCAGCCGTACCGGAATGACCTCCGTATGTGTTGCATCGGACAAACCGGCAATCGGGGGCTATGCAGCATGCAGCTGAGTATGCAGCGTGGCATCACGCTAATGGAAATACTGATTGCGCTCGCCATCGGCGTATTGCTGCTCAGTGCAGCGGCATCGATCGGACTGAGCAGCCTCGCCGGCAACAAGGATGCGTTAATCAATGCCAACACCCAGCAGGAATTGCAGACCGTATCGATGGCCATTACGCGCGAACTGCGTCGGTCCGGCTATGCCAATACCGAAGCGGTGGCCCCCACTTTTCGCCAGATATGGTTTTTTGGCGGAAGCGGCCAGAACGATCATAACTGCGTCGTCTTTCGCTATGACCGCCTGCCGGAAAGCACGACGCTCGCCCCTCCTGGAAACGGCACGCTGACCGCTGCCGAGGTACGCGGCGTACGCCTGAATGGCAATCGCATTGAAATTCTGACGACCGGGAACCTTGGTGCCCCCGCCAATTGCGCGGCAGCCGGCACCTGGGAGCCGCTGACCAGCACCAACCTGACGGTCACGGCCGATACCGGACTCGACCTTGATTACCGCATTGTGCGACTGCAGTCTGACGGCCTCCCGCTAGCCAACGATGTAACCATCACGCTCAGCGCGCAATCGTCCAACGGCAACGCCTCGACCCTTGCCCAGACCGTCTTGCTGCGCAACCGTCCACAGGTCATGGCCCCAACGCCGTAACTCGGAGTTCCATATGCCACACCCGACTTCCCGCTTGCGACAACATGGCGTTGCGGCCTTGCTCGTCACCGTACTGATCGCACTGGTTGCGGCCGTTGCCAGTGTTTATGCGTCACGCGCCACCCTCACTGCACAGCAGAGCGCCAGCAATGATTACCAGCAAATGCTTGCACGTACTGCGGCTGAAGAAGGTGCCGATCAGTTCACCAAACAGGTTTTAGATGATTTGGCAGAGCTATCCAAGGCCACGCCTGGTACAACCTACGTCCTGCAAGCGGGCACCAGCAGCCCCTCATCGACTTGCGCACCGGGTAGTGCTGAGTTGCCATATGAATTCAAATCGACCTATGCCGATAGCACCAATAAGAAGATTTTTGCAAATAGCAAATTCTATACTCGCTCGGTATCACCGATAGCGGCTGTAACCGGTACAGACCAAGGCACTGCGTGGGCTGTCCGTGCGCAGATCAGCGGAGACAAGATTTTGCTGGACAGTGTTGGTTGCACCGGCAACGCTGGCGTGGGACACGCAATATGCTCGGCCGCGCCCACACTCGCCCGCACTCGGCGCACATTGGAGCTAGAGGGATTGGTAAACCTTGGCAGCAGTGCGGTGACGGTCGGCAACTACGTAGACTCTAGGGGGGCGATTAACGTCACTACGGCAACTCCCAGCGACCCCAAACCTAAATGTGCGATGACCTACGGCGATAGTTATAACTACGTGGGATCTCCCGGATTGCAGTGCGAATCGGGCGCGTGCATACCACTCGCCAATGCAGGGCTAAAAAATAATCTATTTCAGCAAATATTTGGCGCAACCAAAGCTGACATTGCAGCCAATGCGGATCGTGTTCTTGCAGGAGGCTGCGCTGGCAGTAGCATTACCGGATTGGTTGATGATGAAGTGGTATGGATCAATGGGGATGTCACCAATTGCACATTCGAGGGCTCTACCAAAGCAGTTATTATCGTAAATGGCAATATAAGAGGGAGCTTGAGGGCCACAGGCCTTGTTTACGCCAATAACCTATACCAATCAGGCGAAGTCGAAGTTTTAGGCTCGATTGTCGTCGAAAATGCTTGGGACAAAGGTGCCCTTGGTGAGCTATTTACCAATGGATATCATCAATATCCGAACCACATCAATGACGAAGCGCCGGGCGCCACTTTTAGTGATGGTGTTTTCAGCCCTACCTACGGTGCAGCGCCCACGAACCAATCGCTGACCGTCACCCACTCGGCGTCCGGAGCCATCAAGGTCAACTACAAGTCATTCACTTTCAAACCCATCGTACCCATCGTAACCAAATCCTTTCCTGGCTCTTGGATCGATTTCTGAGTCTGAACAATGAAAACGCTCAAAGGCTTCAGCCTGATCGAAATATTGGTAAGCGTAGTCATCCTAGCCGTCACGGCGCTCGCATTGTCACGCTTCAACGCTGTGCAACAGCAAAATGCAATGGCGGCACATGAACGGCTGGAAGCGACGCGCCTTGCCGAACGGATGATGGAAGGCGTACTCAACTACGCGCGAACCCGCTCCGACCCCGACAGCGCCGGCATGGACTTTTCCGGCATTACACTCGTTCGCAATAGTGCAACGGCGTTTGACAACACCAGCATTGCCGGCCAGACCAGCACCTATAACGTAGCGGTGCGGTTTGACAGTGCGCCGGACTGGGTTGACGATGCGGCCACAAGCGACGATACCTTGGCATTCAAGACCCAAGTAAATGTCACTTGGGCCGATAGTGTCGGTGCGAGCCAAGTCGTCACCATCAGCCAGGACATCTATACACCCAAGCAAGAAAAACTGGCCCCCCCCCTGCCTGCCACCTGTCCGGCAGAAACCAGCACCTTCCCCGTTACCGCATATTCCTATTACACGATAGGAAGCGGAACTACGGCCAAGCTGTACTACTGCAAGTCGGCGACAGGCTGCACAGGTACGCCCGCGGCGCAAGCCGCGCAATGGACCTTGGTACGCGGTACTTGTTCGTGATACGGACTGCCGTTGTCACGCATACGCAGTGTAATTCGTTTATGATTGCGCCTCCCCGGGACGTCCCAGGCCGGTAACAGGGCTGCTGCAATGGCAGCCCTGCCAGAGGTACCGCGCTCCCTTTCCTTATAACGCTCCTGGAAAGGTTAACCCCTCATGCGTTTTTACTTTCCTCTCGTCATCATCGACGAAGATTTCCGCTCCGAAAACACCAGCGGCTCCGGTATCCGCGAGCTGGCCGCGGCCATCGAGGCCGAGGGCATGGATGTCATCGGTTACACCAGCTATGGCGACCTGACCAGCTTCGCGCAGCAGCAAAGCCGCGCCGCCGGTTTCATCCTGTCGATCGACGATGAAGAGTTCGGTGGTGGTTCGCATCAGGAAACCCAGGATGCGCTGAACAGCCTGCGCAATTTCGTCGCCGAAATCCGCCGCCGCAACCCGGACATCCCGATTTATCTGTACGGTGAAACGCGCACCGCCCGCCACATCCCCAACGATGTGCTGCGCGAACTGCATGGCTTCATCCATATGCACGAAGACACGCCAGAATTCGTCGCACGGCACATCATCCGCGAAGCCAAGAGCTATCTGGATACGCTGGCGCCACCGTTCTTCCGCGCGCTGACGCATTACGCCCAAGACGGCTCGTACTCGTGGCACTGCCCGGGACACTCGGGTGGCGTGGCTTTCCTGAAGTCGCCGGTCGGCCAGATGTTCCACCAGTTTTTCGGCGAGAACATGCTGCGCGCCGACGTCTGCAATGCGGTGGATGAACTCGGCCAGCTGCTCGACCATACCGGCCCGGTTGCCGCGTCCGAGCGCAACGCGGCGCGCATTTTCAATTGCGATCATCTGTTCTTCGTCACCAATGGCACGTCGACGTCGAACAAGATCGTCTGGCACAGCACCGTGGCGCCGGGCGATATCGTCGTGGTCGACCGCAACTGCCACAAATCGATCCTGCACGCGATCATGATGACCGGCGCGGTGCCGATCTTCCTGACGCCGACGCGCAACCATTACGGCATCATCGGGCCGATTCCGCGCAGCGAGTTCGAGCCGGAAAGCATCCGCCGCAAGATGCTGGCCAACCCGTTCTGCCGCGAGAAGCTCGAAGCCAACCCGGACGTGAAGCCGCGCGTGCTGACGATCACCCAGTCGACCTACGACGGCATCATGTACAACGTCGAAGAGATCAAGGGTCTCTTGGACGGCGAAATCGATACGCTGCACTTCGACGAAGCCTGGCTGCCGCACGCGGCTTTCCACGATTTCTACGGCGACTACCACGCGATCGGCGAAGGCCGGCCGCGCTGCGATACCTCGATGGTGTTTTCGACCCAGTCGACACACAAGCTGCTCGCCGGCCTGTCGCAGGCATCGCAGATCTTGGTGCAGGACGCCAACGACAACAAGCTCGACCGCGACATCTTCAACGAGGCGTACCTGATGCACACCTCGACGTCGCCGCAGTACGCGATCATCGCCTCGTGCGATGTCGCCGCGGCGATGATGGAGCCGCCGGGCGGCACCGCGCTGGTTGAGGAGTCGCTGGCCGAGTCGCTGGAATTCCGCCGCGCGATGCGCAAGGTCGACGAGGAATACGGCAGCGACTGGTGGTTCCGCGTCTGGGGCCCGGACGATCTGACCGATGAAGGTCTGGATCACCGCGATGCCTGGATGCTCAAGGCCGGTGAATCGTGGCACGGCTTCGGCGATATCGCCGAAGGTTTCAACCTGCTCGACCCGATCAAGGCGACCATCATCACCCCGGGGCTGAATGTCGACGGCGACTTCGCCGAGGCGGGTATTCCGGCATCGATCGTCAGCAAATATCTGGCCGAGCACGGCGTGGTGATCGAAAAGACTGGCCTGTACTCGTTCTTTATTCTGTTCACCATCGGCATCACCAAGGGCCGCTGGAACACGTTGCTGACCACACTGCAACAGTTCAAGGACGATTACGACAAGAACGCGCCGCTGTGGCGTGTACTGCCGGACTTCGTGCAGCAATTCCCGCAGTACGAGCGCATCGGCCTGCATGAGCTTTGCCAGCAGATCCACGGCATCTACAAGGCCAACAACGTCGCCAAGCTGACGACCGAAATGTACTTGTCCGATCTGGTACCGGCGATGAAGCCGGCCAAGGCGTTCAGCAAAATGGCGCATCGCGATATCGAGCGCGTGCCGCTGGACGAACTCGAAGGCCGGATCACCGCGGTGATGCTGACGCCGTATCCGCCGGGCATTCCGCTGCTGATTCCGGGCGAGGTGTTCAACGCCACCATCGTTGACTACCTCAAGTTCGCGCGCGAATTCAATCAGCGCTTCCCGGGTTTTGAAACCTACATCCACGGTCTGGTGACCGAGGATGCCGGCGGCGCCAGGGGTTATTTCGTCGATTGCGTCATCGAGTAAATCGACGTCTGTCGTGAAAAAAGCCGCCTTGAAAGGCGGCTTTTTCTTTGGAACTCGGGCTGGCGATCGGTTTATTTCTGCGACAGGATCCAGCTCGCCAGCTGCTGCGCTTCGGCCTCGGAGACCGCGGCTGGCGGCATCACCATCGTGCCCCACACGCCCGAACCACCCTTGCGGATCTTTGCGGCCAGCTTTGCTGGCGCGCTCTTGTCGCCACGATATTTATCGGCCACCTGCTTGAAACCGGGGCCAACGATTTTCTGGCTCATGCTGTGACAGGCCATGCAGCCCTTGCTGTTCGCCAACTGCTGCGGCGTCAGCGCCCATACCGGTGCGGCGGCGACAAACGCAAGGCAGGCAAGAAAACGAAGTGGCATGGCAGCCTCCGGATATCAAAGTGCGACCTTAGCATACCCAATGGATTTGGCATGCGAGGTCAGATCAAGGCTTGCCATCCCAAGACCCGATCAGGCAGGCAACCGTCCCGCCGGCATTGCTGGCGAGCGCTGGCCGGCTTGGCTATGTTGGGACATCCATGCAGCAGGAAGCTATGGGATGAATGCACCACGCAAGCCAGACGATGATTACTGTCCGGCCAACACCGCAGCACATTGGCTGGCACGCTATCGACGAATCCGCGCCGATACCGAGGCGCTGGCCGCGGGCTTGTCGCCGGAAGACCAGACGGTACAGTCGATGCCGGACGCCAGCCCGAGCAAATGGCACCGCGCGCATGTCAGCTGGTTCTTTGAACAGTTTCTGCTACAGCCGCTGCTGCCCGGCTACCGCTGTTTTGATCCGCGTTACGCCTTCCTGTTCAACTCGTATTACGTTTCGATCGGCCCACGTTACGAACGAGTGCAACGCGGCTTGATTACCCGGCCATCGGCCGCCGAAGTCAGCGATTACCGCAACCATGTTGATACCGCCGTCACCCGTTTGCTTGAACAGGCGACGCCGGCCCAGTTAAACGATATCGCCCCGATTCTCGAACTCGGCCTGCAGCACGAACAGCAACATCAGGAGCTGATCTGTACCGATATCCTGCATGCGCTCTCGCACAACCCGCTGCACCCGGCCGTGGCACCGGGCTGGGCCTGGCCGACGCTCCCGGTGCATACCACCGGAACGGTCGACATCCAGGCCGGCGCCTACGCCATCGGCCATGCCGACGAACGCTTTGCCTTCGATAACGAAACCCCAAGGCACACCGTCTGGCTGCAGCAGACACATCTGGCAACACGGCTGGTCAGCAATGCCGACTGGCTGGCCTTTATCGCCGATGGTGGCTACGCCACGCCGGGCTTATGGCTCTCCGATGGCTGGGCTCACGCCAGACAACAAGCATGGCTCGCACCGCTATATTGGCGGCAGATCGATGGCGTATGGCTCAGCCTCACCCTAGCCGGCTTGCGCGAGATCGACCCAAGACTGCCGGCCTGTCACATCAGCTATTACGAAGCCGACGCCTTTGCCCGCTGGGCCGGGCAAAGGCTGCCTACCGAAACCGAATGGGAAGTCGCGGCAAGCGGCGGCGAGCTGAAAGACGCCTTCGGCCATGTCTGGCAATGGACCAGCAGCGCCTACGCCCCTTACCCCGGCTACCGGCCGCTGGCCGGTTCGCTCGGCGAATACAACGGCAAGTTCATGGTCAACCAGCTGGTGCTGCGCGGCAGTGCGTGCATCACGCCCGACAGCCATTCGCGCCTCAGCTATCGCAACTTTTTCTACCCCCATCAACGCTGGCAGTTCAGCGGATTGCGCTTGGCCCACTGAGCAAGGAGCCCCCATGAACGACGATCATGCTGGATTCATGGCCGATGTCATCACCGGCCTGAGCGCAACCCCCAAGCGCTTGCCACCCAAGTATTTCTACGATGCCGCCGGTTCGGCACTGTTTCTCGATATCACCCGCCTTGACGAGTATTACGTCACCCGTACCGAGCTGGCCATTCTGCAAACCCATGCCAGCGACATTGCCAGCCATATCCCGGCCGGATCGGCGCTGGTCGAATTCGGCAGTGGTGCCAGCACCAAGATTCGCACCCTGCTCAACGCGTTGCCGCAGCTGGCTGCCTACGTGCCGGTCGACATTTCAACCGAACTGCTGGCGCAAGAAGCCGCCGAGTTAAGCCGGGATTTCCCAGGCCTGCCGATTTACCCCATCGCCGTGGACTTCACGACCGACTTCCGCTTGCCAAGTACGCTGGAAAACCACCCCAAGGCCGGCTTTTTCCCCGGCTCAACCATCGGCAATTTTGAACCCAGAGAAGCGCAGCATTTTCTCGCCTGCGCCGCGCATACGCTTGGTGCTGGCGCCATATTCATCGTTGGCGTCGATCTGGAAAAATCGCCTGAAACACTGCACGCCGCCTACAACGATGCGGTCGGGATCACCGCGCGTTTCAATCTCAACATGCTGACACGGATGCAGCGCGAGCTCGGCGCCACGCTTGATCCGCATGGCTTTCGTCACCATGCGTTTTACAACGAGATCGAGCGCCGGATTGAAATGCATCTGGTCGCCAACGGCGCACAGACCATACGCGTCAACGGCAACGCGTTCGAATTCGCCAACGGTGAAAGCATCCATACCGAAAACAGCTACAAGTACACGCAAGCGCGGTTTGCCGATCTGGCCCGTAGCGCGGGCTGGGATATCGAAGCCAGCTGGACGGATTCGCAGCAGCATATGTCCATTCAGGCGCTGCGCTGTCGCCGTGGCGAATCGATGTCGGAGCGCCCTGATCATGCAAAATTGCATCCGCCTCCGGACTGAAAGTCCTTAAAATCAATTCCCTCCTCCTTTTTCGCTCCCCACACATGGATTACTTTCCGCTGTTTCTCGACCTCAAGCGTCAACCCTGTTTGATTGTCGGTGGCGGTGAAGTTGCGCTGCGCAAAGCCACTCTCTTGAAAGCGGCCGGCGCGGCGCTATCGGTCGTCTCGCCCGATCTGCTGCCGCAGCTGGCGCAGTGGCGCGATGCCGGCGAGCTGCGCCACCATGCGCGCACCTTCAGCCGCGACGACGTTGCCGGCATGCGCTTGGTGATTGCAGCCACCGACGACGAGCAGGTCAACGCTCAGGTACACGCCGAATGCGAAGCACGCGGCGTGCTGGTGAATGTGGTGGATACGCCGGAGAAATGCCGCTTCATCGTCCCGTCGATTGTCGATCGCTCGCCGCTAATGGTCGCGATTTCGACCGGCGGCACCGCGCCGGTACTGGCGCGGCAGTTACGTGCACGCATCGAAGCCACGCTGCCACACGGTTACGGCGTACTGGCCAGACTGGCTGGCCGCTTGCGCGACCGGGTCAAGGCCCGCTTCACCGACGAGCGCGCCCGCCGACGCTTCTGGGAAACCGCGCTTGATGGCTCCGCAGCGGAAAAAGCCCTCGCCGGCAACGAAGCCGGTGCGCTGGCCGAGCTGGAACACCGCCTGACGCTGGCCGATGACGCTACGCTGGGCCGCGGCGCCGTCTACCTTGTTGGTGCCGGCCCCGGCAATCCGGATTTGCTGACCTTCCGCGCACTCAGGTTGATGCAGCAGACCGATGTCGTGCTGTACGACAACCTCGTCGCCCCGGCGATTCTGGCACTGGTGCGCCGCGATGCCGAACGCATCTATGTCGGCAAGAAATCCAACAACCACGCCTTGCCGCAGGAAGAAATCAACAAGCTGCTGGTGAAGCTGGCGCAGGAAGGCAAGGCGGTGCTGCGACTCAAGGGCGGCGACCCGTTCATCTTCGGCCGCGGTGGCGAGGAAATCGAAGAACTGGCGGCCAATGGCGTCGACTTCGAAGTGGTTCCCGGGATCACCTCGGCCTCCGGTGCGTCGTGCTATGCCGGCATCCCGCTCACCCACCGCGACCACGCGCAGTCGGTGACCTTCGTGACCGGCCACCGTCGTGGCGATGAAATCGAACTCGACTGGCCACGCCTGACCAGCCCGTCCGAAACCGTGGTGATCTACATGGGTGTGAAACAAGCGCCACGTATCTGTGAACAACTGATCGCTCATGGTCGCGCCGCCGATACGCCCGCAGCCATCATTGAAAAAGCCACCACGGCCGAACAGTGTGTCATCACCGGTACGCTGGCCACCCTGCCCGCGCTGATCGAGCAACACGGCATCAAACCACCAGCGCTGATCATCGTTGGCTCGGTGGTCACGTTGCATGACAAGCTGGCCTGGCAGCAGCCGGCCGTACCGGCAGACAGCACCGGCTGAACCGCAGGCACAAAAACCACACATCCGTGTTGGCCAGGCCGACTTGTTCAACCGCAGCGGGCATGGATCAATCACTTCAGCATGCCATCAAATGACCATTCATCGCTCTGGTGATGAATGGTCATTTTTTCGTGCCTTTCCTTGTGCTGCAGCTTGAAAGCCACCCCAGCATCACCACTTGTCGCAACAATTCTTTCTGCGATTGAAATGTTTCAAATCCAGTTTATAAGGAATATCTAATACGACACCGAGAGGTTCGCCATGTCCGGAAGCTACGATCTGTTCCTTGTGCTTGTGTCCTATCTGGTCGCCACGCTGGCCGCCTATACCGCGCTTGACCTGGCCGGGCGCATTACCGCTTCCAGCCGCTTGCGCGCCAGTCAATGGTTGCTGGGTGGCTCGGTCGCGATGGGTACCGGTATCTGGGCCATGCACTTCACCGGCATGATGGCGTTCGAACTCCCCATCGCCGTGACCTATAGCCCGCTGCTGACGCTGTTTTCGTGGATTGCGGCCATCGTCGTCTCGATGTTGGCGCTCTGGGTCGTCAGCCAGGCCGCGCTGGGTCATCGCACCATTGCCTGGGGTGCCCTCTTGATGGGCGCAGGGATCTGCACTATGCACTACACCGGCATGGCGGCGATGCAGGTCGCGCCGGGCATCGATTACGACCCGCTGCTTTTTGCCGCATCCGTCCTTATTGCCGTCTCCGCCTCAGCCGTCGCACTGGTCATCGCCTTTCTCTTGCGGGGCCATGATTCGCAACGCTTCAGCAAACCCCGGCTGATCGCTGCGCTGGTCATGGGCTTCGCCATTGTCGGTATGCATTACACCGGCATGGCCGCGGCGCAATTTGCCGCCCTGACGGTCTGCTCGACGCAAAGCGGGTTATCGGGCAACTGGGGTGGCCTGCCGCTGGCCAGCGTCACCGCCGTCATCCTGATGGGCACGCTGATGTTGTCGCGCGCAGACGCGCAGGCAACTGCCAGAGCCGCGCGGCAACAGCGGCAACAGGCCGAGGCAGAGCGTCTCTATCAATTGACCTATATCGATGCCGAAACCCATCTGCCGAACCGGACACTGCTCAAAGACACCCTGCTGCATCTGACCACCAGCGATGGCGCGACCCAGCAGCGTTTTGCACTGGCACTGATCGAAATCAACGGCTGCGACGCGCTACTGGCAAAGCTGGGCCGGCAATACGAAGCCGTACTGATTCAGGCCGCGGCACTCCGCTTGCAGAACGCAATCCCGAAGCAGGATCTGCTTGTTCGCTGGGGGCAGCATGCATTTGGTGTGCTCTCGCAAATCACCACCGATAGCACGCAGTTGCGCGCCCAACTCATTGCCGCGCTCGCACCACCACTGCAACTGGCAAACCGGCATATCGAACTGGATGTCACCGTGCATTGCTGCACGCATCCGGAGGATGGACTGAGCCCGCACGTATTGATCAGCAAGCTGCGTCACCCGCCCCACCGCGCCACTGCGACACCCACCGTCGCCACAGGCCAATACGTCACCGGCAGGCTGGCTGGCGAAGCCTGATCCGACTCTCGCTACGCCAACGCCCACGATCGGACGCATATCCCCGTTCACCATCGCCAGGCCGGACCCACTCCTGCCCTGCAAGATCGCCGCATCATCCTGTGCCGATACCCATAGTACACGCGACATGACCGCACCCATTTGCGGTCATGCTCAGGTGGAAGGGAAATCATCACGCTTTCTAAAGAAAAGTAGCGGCGCTCGAGAGCAGGAATGACAAAGGGCTACAGTTCAGGAAACTGTAGCCCTTTGCTTTTACAATTGGTGCGCCCGACAGGGATCGAACCTGTGACCTTCAGCTTCGGAAACTGACACTCTATCCAACTGAGCTACGGACGCGGTATTGAGGGGGCCGATCATAGCGCGTAGCTGCCAGCGCGTCTACACGCAGCTTTCTGGCCGCCGCCTTTGCCGGTATAATTGCCGCCACAAAAATAGTTATCTAGCAGTTCCACAAACAAGACTTCAAAATTGCATAGGGATAGCAGCATGAGCGGCTCCAACGCATCTGCGGCAAAAAGCGTCGTCGGTCTGATTCTGACCGCGATCGTCGGTATTCCGGTATTCATTTACCTCGTGGTCAAACTGTTCACCTCGGGTAGCGGCATCGATCTTGGCAGCACGACGATGACCACCGAAGCGGTCGCAGCGCGGATGCAGCCGGTCGGTAGCGTCATGTTGGTCGATAGCGCTCCGCCGGGCCAACGTGGCGGCAAGTCGGTTTATGACGCCATCTGTAGCTCCTGTCATGCCACCGGCCTGACGAATTCACCGAAGTTCGGCGATGCCGGTACTTGGGCCCCACGCATCAGCAAGGGCTTTGAAACGCTGTGGACACACGCGATCAATGGCTTCAATGCCATGCCGGCCAAGGGTGGCTCGCCTGATCTGACCGACGATGAAGTGAAGCGTGCCGTTGCCTATATGGCCAATGCCGCCGGCGCCAAGTTTGTCGAACCGCCGGTTGCTGGCGCAGGGGCTGGTGGTGCGGTGGATCCGGCGACCAAGGGCAAGGAAATCTACGGTTCGCTTTGTATCACCTGCCACGGCACTGGCGTTGCTGGTGCGCCGAAGCTCGGCGACAAGGCCGCTTGGGCACCGCGACTGAAGGAAGGTGCCGATGCGGCTGTTGCCATCGGGATCAAAGGCCTGAACGCGATGCCACCCAAGGGCGGCTACAGCGGCTCCGATGAGGAGTTCAAGGCCGCCGCGATGTATATGATCGGCCAAGCGAAGTAAAGGTAACTACCAGTTGATAAAACGGGCGGCCGATAAGCCGCCCGTTTTGCATTTTTGGAGTTTGAAATGACTTTTTCCATCCGCACCGCCCGCCGCGATGACGTGGGCAACATTCTGGCGATGATCCGTGAACTGGCCGAATTCGAAGCGCTAGCCCATCTCGTCAGCGCGACCGAGGACAAGCTCGCCGCCGATCTGTTTGGCGACCATCCCGCCTGCGAATGCATCGTCGGCGAGATCGGCGGCGAAACCGTTTCCTTCGCACTGTTCTTCCATAACTACTCGACCTTCCTGGCGCGGCGCGGCCTGTACCTGGAAGACCTGTATGTCCGCCCCGCTGCACGCGGTCAGGGCTACGCCAAGGCGATGATGGTGCACCTGGCCCGGCTGGCGCGCGAACGCGATTGCGGCCGCTTCGAGTGGAGCGTGCTCGACTGGAATGCCAACGCCATCTCGTTCTACGAAGCTATCGGTGCGACCGTGCTGCCGGACTGGCGTGTCTGCCGCGTCACCGGCGCGGCGCTCGACGTCCTCGCCGAACGCTGAATCCCTTTGTCGCCCGCCTCTCTTTCGGGTTTCCGAGGCGGGCCGATTCGATCCGAGCCCGTATGATTGGAGTTTTCATGGTCAGCTATTGGCTTGTGCTCGGCGTTGCCGTTTTCAGCGAAATTGTCTGGGCGCTCTCGCTCAAATATGTGCAACTGCACCCCAGCCCGTGGATTATCGGCGGTTCGGTGGGGCTGTCATTTCTGAATATGGCGCTGCTGTCGTTTGCGATGAAAGGCATTCCGGCCGGCACCGCCTACGCGATCTGGACCGGGCTGGGCGCCGTGGGCGTCACCATCGGCGGCATCATCTGGTTTGGTGATCCGCTCGGCGCCGTACGGATCTTCTTCCTCGGCTTGATCGTCGCCGGTGTTTTCGGCCTGAAGATGGCATCGTAAATTGCGCAAAAAGCCGGCATCGCCGGCTTTTTTGTTGCACCCCAGACCTTAGACACCGTGCTGCTTGAACCAGGACAGCATCTTCTTCCACCCGTCGCGCGCCGCCGCCTCGTTGTAACTCGGCCGGTAATCGGCGTTGAAGCCGTGCCCGGCGTCCGGATAGACAATAATATCCACTGGCACCTTTGCCGCCTTGATCGCCACGCGCATCTGCGCGATCGATTCCGCCGTAATGCCCTTGTCCTGCCCACCGTACAAACCCAGTACCGGCACCTTGATCGCGGCGGCGACGTCGAGCGGCTGCCTTGGCGTGTTGGCCGAGGCGACCCCGACCAGCCGGCCGTACCAGGCAACCGCGGCCTTGAGCGCAGGGTTGCGTGCCGCGTACAGCCAGACGATGCGCCCGCCCCAGCAAAAACCGGTGATGGCCATCCGTTTGGCATCGGCACCGTTCTGCGCAGCCCAAGCCAGCGTGGCATCGAGATCGTCCAGCACCTGCGCATCGGGCACGCTCATCACCAGCTTCATCAACTGATCGACTTCGGGGTATTTGCGCGGATCGCCCTGGCGAAAGTACAGCTCGGGCGCGATGGCCAGATAGCCTTGCTTGGCCAGACGTCGGCACAACGCCTGAATATGCTCGTGGACACCAAAAATTTCCTGCACCACGATCACCGTCGGCAGCGGCGTGGTCACGCCCGCCGGTTGCGCCCGATACGCCGGCAGGCTCGCGCCGGCCAGCGGAATCTGCACCACTCCGGCAAGCAGACCGTTGGAGTCGGTCGGGATCGTCGTCGCCGCCACCGGCCTGACCGCCAGGGCAAAACCGGCGGCGAGGGTGCCGGAAAGAAAAACGCGCCGGGACATACCGTCCGGCGCGTGATCTGAAGAACGAAAGGAATCGGTCACGGCTTACTCCGGGCAAACGTTGCTACCCAGCATAGGCCGAGATTGTTCAGGCCGTCGGTGCCGCAGCGATCGCCGCCTTGAGCAAGGTCCAGAACTTGTCCACCGATTCGATCTCGACCCGCTCGTCCGGAGAATGCGCGCCGCGTATCGTCGGCCCGAACGAAACCATATCCATATCCGGGTACTTGGCCGCGATCAGGCCGCACTCCAGCCCTGCATGGATCACCTCCACCGCCAGCTCGCCACCAAACTGCTGCTGGTAAACGCGCTTGAGCAATGCCAATGCCGGCGACGCGGTATCGGGTGCCCAGCCCGGGTACTCGCCACTCTCGATCACCACCGCACCGGCCAGCCGGCCGAGCGCGCGCAGCTTGCGCTTGATGTCGGAGAGGCCATAGCCATTGAGCGAACGAGCCATCGAAACAGCCTCGAAGCCGTGCACTGCATCAATGCGCACCACGCCCAGATTGGCCGACGTTTCCACTACGCCGTCGATATCCGGGCTCCAGCGCAACACACCATGGTGCGCGGCCACCAGCAGCTCCATCGAGGTGCGACTGCACACCTCGTTCAGCGCATCTGCCGCCTTGGTCGGTGTGACCACGAGCCGGATGTTCGGCTCAACCTGCTTCAGTCGTTTTTCCAGCCCGGTCCGCCATTGCGACACCAGCTCATCGAGCCAGGGCACGGCGCCCGCCGGCAGCGCCAAGGTCACGAACGCTTCGCGCGGCAGCGCATTGCGCAGCGTACCGCCACGCATCGACACCACATGCGCACCAAAACGTTCGATGGCATCCAGCGCAAGGTGCGCCAGGGCCCGAATCGGTTGGCCATGCTGCTTGTGGATGTCGGCACCGGAATGCCCGCCCTTGAAACCGGTCAGCGCGACTTCGATCGCCACCCAGTCGGCCGGCACGGCCTCCAACCGAATCGCCCGCTTGTAGGTCACATCAACGCCGCCAGCGCAGCCGATATAGCACTGACCCCATTCCTCGGTATCAAGATTGAACAGCAGCTTGCCTTGCAGCCAGCCGGCCTTGAGGCCCTGCACGCCGCTCATGCCGGCTTCTTCGTCGACGGTCAGCAAGACCTCAAGCGGGCCATGCGGAATATCGTCAGCCTCAAGCATCGCCAGCGCCGCAGCAACGCCGATGCCGTTATCGGCGCCGAGTGTCGTCCCGTCGGCATGCATCCAACCGTCCAGCAGTTGCGTACGGATCGGATCCTTGTGGAAATCATGGTCGCGGCCTTCGTTCTGCTGCGTCACCATATCGAGGTGACCTTGCAACACCAGCCCGACGCGATTTTCCATGCCCGGGGTCGCCGGCTTGCGGATCAGCAGGTTGCCGGCATCGTCAATTTCCACGGTCAAACCGCGGCCCAGCGCCCAGTCGCGCAGATGATCGCGTAGCGCGGCCTCGTGCTTGGACGGGCGTGGATAACGGCACAGCGTGGCGAAATGGCGCCACAACGAGGAAGGCTGAAGGTCGGCAACGGCGTTCATGGTTGGCTCGCGAAATTGTCAGGTTCAATTCAGTAACAACCGATAGTAATCCCGTCGATTTAATGCGTCCTGTGATGGATTACCACCACTAACATAATCACCACTGCGCACTATGCTGAAACATCGTCGCAACGGATGCTGCCATGTCGACCGCAGCCTTCTTCGCCGCCCTCTGGGACGACTACATATCGATCGCACCACAATCGGCGCAAGTGCGCGCGCTGTTTGCTGCCGACAACCCGGCGATCGTCAACGATCACGTTGCCTTTCGTACCTTCGACACCGGCCCGCTACGTTTATCGAAGCTCGAAGCCTTGCTGTTCGGGCTCGGTTACCGACGCCACGCGCCCTACGCCTTTGCCGACAAACACCTGTCGGCCTGGGGCTATGTACCGGCCGACCCGAACGATCCGCTGGTGTTTCTCTCCGAGCTGCACGTGCACGAACTCTCGACGGCGGCACAGGCCATCCTCGCGCCACTGCTCGCCGCGATCGACCCGCACATGGGGGCCTCGCCGGAGGTGTTCAGCGCCGGCCGGCTCTGGCCGGCAATCAGCTACAGCGACTACCGCACGCTGGCGGCCGAGAGCGAATACGCCGGCTGGCTGGCCGCGCTCGGGCTGCATGCCAATCATTTCACCGTCGCCGTGCATCGGCTGAAAACACCGACAACCCTGGAAGCCGTCGTCGAGCGCGTTCGCGCGGCCGGCTTCGCCATCAACGATATCGGCGGCGAGATCAAGGGCACGCCGGCCGAACTGCTCGAACAGGCCGCCACCCTCGCCGACCGCCAACCGGTGACGTTCGCCGGTGGCGAAAGCCATATCGTGCCGACCTGTTATTACGAGTTCGCCCGCCGCTATCCGGATGTCGACGGCCGACTTTATCAAGGCTTTGTCGCCGCCAGCGCCAACCGCATTTTTGAGTCAACCGACCGGGGTGCAGGATCATGAAGCGCGTGCTTGTCGTCGGCGCCGGCAAAATCGGCGCCAGCATCGCCAAGCTACTGGTTCATAGCGGCGACTACGAGGTCACGCTGGTCGACCGGGATGCCGCGGCACTGCAACGTGTCGCCGCGCGCGCACCGCTCACCACCCACCAGCTCAAGGCCAGCGATGCCGCCGAGCTGGCCGCTTGTCTCAAGGGCCAAGCCGCGGTGCTGTCGGCAGCCAGCTTCGACGCCAACCCCGCCATCGCGCGTGCTGCGCTGGCAGCCGGTGCCAGCTATTTCGATCTGACCGAAGATGTCGCGACCACCCGCAAGATCCGCCGCCTCGCCGCACAGGCGGCACCGCGACAAGTCTTCATGCCGCAATGCGGCCTGGCGCCGGGCTTCATCGGCATCCTCGCCGCCGAGCTCGCCCGCCGCTTCGACACGCTCGATACGGTGAAGATGCGCGTCGGCGCGCTGCCGCAATATCCGAACAACCAGATCATGTACAACCTGACCTGGTCGACCGATGGCTTGATCAACGAATACTGCAATCCCTGCGAAGCCGTGGTCGACGGTCACAGCACCGAAGTGCTCGCGCTCGAAGGGCTTGAGCACTTCGCGCTCGACGGGCTCGAATACGAGGCATTCAATACCTCCGGCGGCTTGGGCACGCTGTGCGAAACACTGGCCGGCCACGTACAGACGCTCAACTACAAAACCGTGCGTTACACCGGCCACCGCTATCTGATGGATTTTCTGGTCAACGGCCTGCGTCTGGGTGCCAGCCGTGCCGGACGCCGCCATTTGAAAGCCATGCTGGAAAACGCCATCCCGATCACCTTGCAGGACGTCGTGCTCATCTTCGTCTCGGTGTCCGGCCAGATCGACGGCCAGTTCCGCCAGATCACCGACGCTCGCAAGATTTACCACCGCGAGCTCTTCGGCGAAGCCTGGAGCGCCATTCAGCTCACCACGGCAGCGAGCGCCTGCGCGGTACTCGATCTGCATTTCGAAGGTCAACTCACCCCGGATGCGCACGGCTTCATTGCCCAAGAGCAGGTGCCGCTCGCCGACTTCCTCGAAAACCGGTTCGGGCGCTATTACGCCATCGACCGCTATGCCGAGGAAATACCCATCTGACGCCCAACCCGGCGCCACACAGAGGTCATCATGTACACGCTTTCCGATCTGATCGCCCCATTGGGGCTGGCCCGCTGGCAGCAGGCCGATTGCTGGCCGGGCGCCATCATCGACGGCATCGCCCACTATCCGTCGAGCCCGTCGCAGGCACTGCATTGCCCGATCGATGGGGCCTCACACGGTGATTTGTTGCCGGCCAGCGCGGTCGAGGTCAAAGCCTCGGTCGGCTGCGCGTCGGTCGCGTTCGAGGCTTGGCGCTGCGTACCGGCACCGCGCCGTGGCGAACTGGTCAGACACATCGGCGAGGCGGTGCGCGCGCGCAAGCGTGTACTGGCGCAGCTGATCACGCTGGAAACCGGCAAGATCGCCAGCGAAGCCGAGGGCGAAGTACAGGAATGGATCGACATCTGCGACTACGCGCTCGGGCTGTCGCGGCAGCTGTACGGGCTGACGATCGCCAGCGAACGACCGCAGCATCGCCTGCTCGAGCAATGGCATCCGCTTGGCGTGGTCGGCGTGATCAGCGCCTTCAATTTCCCGATCGCGGTCTGGGCCTGGAACGCGATGCTGGCGCTGGTGTGCGGCAATGCGGTGGTCTGGAAACCGTCGGAGAAAACCCCGCTGACCGCGCTGGCCGCTACCGCGCTGGTGCTCGATACGCTGCGGGACTTTGCCGACGCGCCGGCCGGGCTGGTGCAACTGGTGCAGGGCAATGCCAGTGTCGGCCTGCATCTGGCCCGCGATCCGCATGTCACGCTGGTCTCGGCCACCGGCTCGGTCACCATGGGTCGCGCGGTCGCGCAGGCCGTTGCGGCCCGGCTCGGTCGCAGCCTGCTCGAACTGGGCGGCAACAATGCCGCCATCGTCACGCCCAATGCCGATCTTGAACTGGCGGCGCGCGCCATCGTGTTTGCCGCCGCCGGCACCTGCGGCCAGCGCTGCACCAGCCTGCGCCGACTGCTGGTGCACGAGGAGGTCGCCGATGCCTTGCAGGAAAAACTGGTCACGGCCTATCAGCACCTGAGCGTCGGCGACCCTCGCCAGCCCACCACGCTGATCGGCCCGCTGATCGACGCCGCCGCGCTGGCGCGCATGCAGGCAGTGCTGATCCAGGCACACAAGGAAGGTGGCCACCTGCTCTGCGGCGGTTCGCCGGTACGCGCGGGCGGCCATGTTCCCGCCGGCGGCCATTACGTGCATCCGGCCTTGCTGGCCATGCCCGAGCAGACCGATGTGGTGCATGAAGAAACCTTTGCGCCCATCCTTTACCTGATGCGCTATGAGCGACTGGACGACGCCATCGCGCTCAACAACGCCGTGTCCCAAGGACTATCGAGCGCCATCTTCACCACCGACTTGCGCGAAGCTGGCGTCTTTATCGGCCCGGCCGGGTCTGATTGCGGGCTGGCCAATGTCAACGTCGGCACTTCCGGCGCCGAGATCGGCGGCGCTTTCGGTGGTGAAAAGAACACCGGCGGCGGGCGCGAATCGGGCTCGGATGCGTGGAAAAACTACATGCGCCGCGCCACCAATACGCTCAACGACGGCAATGCGTTGCCGCTGGCGCAAGGCATCCGCTTCGGCCCGGCCTAGCGGTGCCGACCTGCGGCCTCATCGCCGATCGCTGCGCACAGGCATGGCGCATCCATTCATTCAGCGATGCGGCCGGCCAAGCGGCAGCGGTGACGGGTTCGTGCCGGGCGACTCCGGCTTGTGCGGTGGATGCGGTGGATGCGGCGGTTTGGGTGGTCGCGGATACGGTGGCCTTGGGTGCGGCACATAAGGCCAGCCGTAGCCCCCCACATTGCCCGGACTGCAAAAATAAGGATCGTAGTCCGGATTGTCGGCACTGCAACTCTCGGTGATCGGTGCATCAGGGTCGGGCCGCTTCGCGCGAGCTTGCGGCTCCGGCGCCGGTGTCGCGGGCAATGCTGGCGGCTCAACTTTCGGCGTTAGTGGCGGCAACTTCGGCGCAGGCACCACCGAAAAAGTGCCCTTGTCGCCCGACAGACGCACGCCACCCGGACAAGGTATCTGGGTATACATCACCGCACCCTTGTCATCCCGGCATTTGTAGACCTCTTCAGCCTGCGCCATCGCAGCCACGAACAGCATGCTCACCTTGCACAGCCGGGCGACGCGGCGCAAGCTCGCGCTTTTGCCGCAATGATCGACGTTGTCCATGTCCAAAACCCTTTTTGTCACCGGTGCCAGTCGGGGCATCGGCCGTGAAATCGCCAAACAGTATCTCGCCATCGGTTGGCGCGTTTTTGCCACCTGCCGCAATCCGGCCGACCTGGCCGATCTGGCCAGCCACGGCGCACTCACCGTGTTGACGCTCGATGTCACCGACTGGGATGCGGTGGCGACCCTGGCATCGCAATTGGGCGGCGCCAGAGTCGATCTGCTTATCAATAACGCTGGCACCTACGGCGGCGTGATGCAAGGCCTGGGTAATACCGACGTCGCCACCTGGCTGGCCACCTTGGCGACCAATGCCATCGCACCGGTCAAAGTGGTCGAAGCATTGCTGGCCAGTTTGGCGGCGAATGCAGTGATCATCAACATCTCGAGCAAGATGGGCAGCATGAGCGACAACGGCAGCGGTGGCGACTATCACTACCGCAGCGCCAAGGCTGCACTCAATGCCGCCACCGTCAGCATGGCGCGGGATCTGGCGGGCCGGCACTGCTGCGTGGCCTTGCACCCGGGCTGGGTACAGACCGATATGGGCGGCGCGTACGCGCTGGTCGATACCGCAAGCTCGGTGACGGGCATGCGCGAGGTCATCGCGGGCCTGCAAGCAGCCGATACCGGCCGCTTCATCAGCTTTGATGGCCGTAGTCTTCCCTGGTAAGCCAAGCAAGCATTCCCGTGCCGGCGCGATCGCCATAGATCATCCGGACGATTGCACCTGACTTGGTGATGTTGTACCAGCGCCGCCACTACAGATGGCAAAACTTGGTTTAGCGCAAAGAGATAATGCGAATGACAAGCCATTCTCGTTCAGGAGATGACCACCGAGCGAGCATGCGCGATGACCACGCAAACCCTGTCCCCTCCCCGCAAAACCGGCCCCGCCTACGACGGCGTACCCGATTATCTGGTCGACGTGTACGACTGGGCTTACGTCAACCCGGATCAGGTCGACCGACTCGATCACAACCTGGTCGTAAAAACACTGCTGTTCTGCAATGACCAGCGGCTGATGCGCGCCTACCTGAACGAAATCGAACCGGGCTCGCGGGTCTGGCAGGTCGCCCACGTCTACGGCGATCTGGTCGTCCGCGTCGCCGACAAGGTCGGCGCTAAGGGCGCATTCGACCTCACCGACATCACCCCGGCACAGGTTGCGCACGGCGAAGCCAAACTGGCGGCAAAGCCTTGGGCCAACGTCATCCGCGCCGACGCCGCAACACATGCCCCGGACGTACCCTACGATCTGATCTGCAGCTTTTTTCTGCTGCATGAAGTGCCGGACGACAAGAAACGCGAGATCGTCGACAACATGCTGGCGCAGCTACCCAAGGGCGGCAAGGTGGTCTTCGTCGACTATCACCGTCCGTCGATGTGGCAGCCGATCCGCTGGATACTCAAGGCCGTCAACGCCTGGCTCGAACCCTTCGCCTATGCGCTGTGGCAGAACGAGATCAGCCACTACGCCAGCAAGGCCGATGATTTCAGCTGGGACAAACGCACCTATTTTGGCGGCGTTTACCAGTGCGTGATCGTGCGCCACAAGACGACCGGATAAATTCCCACCTACCGACCGGCGACAAGCCACTGGCATTGTCGCCGGTCTGTCGTATAATGCGAGTCCGTTTAAAGCGGTCCGATGCAATGACCCGGTGCTAAGCCGGCATGTGACCGCCCCTGTTGTCGTTCCAGTCCGAACCAACCCAAACACCTGATCTGCCGCAGACTGGCGCCCGAGAAAGGCGGTCGGCCGATCACACCGGATAGTCTATGACCTTCGCTTCCCTTGGCTTGAGTGACGTACTCGTTCGTGCCGTGCATGATGCCGGCTACAACGAGCCGACCCCGATCCAGACCCAGGCCATTCCCGCCATTCTCAATGGCGGCGACCTGCTTGCCGGCGCCCAGACGGGCACGGGCAAAACCGCAGGGTTCCTGCTCCCCATCCTTGAACGGCTGGCGCAAAACCCGACCGACCACGGCAAAATCCGTGTACTGATCCTGACCCCGACGCGCGAACTTGCCGCGCAAGTCGAGGAAAGCGTTCGCGTGTACGGCAAGTACAGCGACGTCAAATCGCTGGTGGTATTCGGCGGCGTCAGCATCAATCCGCAGATCAAGGCGCTCAAAGGCAAGATCGACATCTTGGTCGCCACGCCGGGTCGGCTGCTTGATCACGCGTCGCAAAAGACCGTGAACCTGTCGCACATCGATACGCTGGTGCTCGACGAAGCCGACCGCATGCTCGACATGGGCTTCATCCACGACATCAAGAAAGTGCTGGCGATGCTGCCGGCCAAGCGCCAGAACCTGCTGTTCTCGGCAACGTTCTCGGATGACATCAAGGCGCTGGCCGACAAGCTGCTGGATAACCCGGCACTGATCGAAGTGGCCCGCCGCAATGCCACCGCCGAAACCATTTCGCAAAAAATTTATCCGGTTGACCGCGACAAGAAACGCCAGCTCCTGGCGCATCTGATCAAGGAAAACAACTGGTTCCAGGTGCTGGTATTCACCCGCACCAAGCACGGTGCCAACCGTCTGGCCGAACAGCTCGACAAGGATGGCATCAGCTCGCTGGCGATCCACGGCAACAAGAGCCAGAGCGCCCGCACCCGTGCGCTGACCGAGTTCAAGGCCGGCACGCTGCAAGTGCTGTGCGCGACCGACATCGCCGCGCGCGGCATCGACATCGACGAGTTGCCACACGTGGTCAACTACGAGCTGCCGAACGTGCCGGAAGACTACGTCCACCGCATCGGCCGTACCGGTCGTGCCGGCGCCGAAGGCGAGGCGATTTCGCTGGTGTGTATCGACGAGCACAAGCTGCTCGCCGACATCGAACGCCTGATCAAGCGCGAAATCCCCCGCGAAATCGTCGTCGGTTTCGAGCCTGATCCGAATGCCAAGCCGGAACCGATCCTGCAAGGCCGTCGTGGCCAGCAACAACAGCAGCCGCGTCGTGGCCGTGAAGGCGGTAATGCCGGCGGCGGTCAACGCGGTGGCCAGCAACGCCAGCCGCGTGCCGAGGGCGAGGCCGAACGCCAGCCACGTCGCCAGCAACCGCAAGGCGGCAGCGGCGAGCAACAAGGCAAGCCACGTCCGCAAGGCCAGGGCGGCAAGCCGCGCAGCGGTGGTCAGGGTCAGGGTCAGGGCGCACGCCAGGGTCAGGGTCAGGGACAAAAACGTCAGGGTGGACAAGGCCAAGGCCAGGCCGACGGCAACCGCAGCCCACGCGGCAATAGCCAAGGACAGAAACGCCAGGACAGCGGTGACAATTCGCGCTGGGATCATCAACAGCCGGCGTCGAATGAAAATACCCCAATCGCCGCCCTGTTCTCGAGCCCGCGCCGTCATGGTGGCGGCGGTCGTCACCACTAAACCGGCGGGGACGCTCCAGCATGCGTTTTGAGCACCTGATCGAAGTCAACAATGCGGCCAGCCCGGCCGTGGTGGCGCTGACGATCGAGCAACTCTGGCGCGGCCTGATGCTGCGGGTCGAACACCCGCAGCGTTTTCTCGAGCATATCGATACCGTCGCCGTGCTTGAGCGTGGTGACGACTGGTTGCTGCGGGAAATCAGCTTCGGGCCGATGACCGTGCGCGACCGGATCACGCTCGAACCGCATACCGGTATCCATTTTGAGACCGAAGCCAACGCGCAGCATCAGGGTGGTTCGTTGACGATCTCGATTGAGTCGCCGGAAGAAGGTCATCTCTTCCTGCGCTTTGTCTACGACACCCCGGTTCCCGAGCAAGAACTCAATGCCGGCGACGATGCCGCCGACTACGCCGCTTACCTCAAGGCGGCCTACCAGCAGATGGACATCGAGATGATGCGGCAGTTGCGTGAGTGGACGATTCTTGGTCAACTAGGTTGACTTGGTTTTATTGCCGCCCCAATCGTTGACTTACCGCAATCGGCCGCGTTGATCGCACCGACATAATTCGCTCGAACCCGAAAGGCCTGCCTGCATCCCAACGGCAGGCCCTTTGCTATTCCCCATTTGTATTCAAATATTCAAGAAGACCCTAAGCAAAGGAAACACATGTCGGACGCCCAAATCATCCTGGTCAAGGATCAGACCGCCAATCCCGCGCCGCTCGGCCTGCTGGGCTTTGGCATGACCACCGTACTACTCAACTTCGCCAATGTCGGCTGGATTTCGCTCGGCAGCATGATTCTGGCGATGGGGATTTTCTACGGTGGCCTGATCCAGCTGATCGCCGGCGTGATGGAATGGAAAAAGGGCAATACCTTCGGCACCGTCGCGTTCACATCCTACGGCGCATTCTGGCTGTCGCTGGTCGCACTGCTGGTGCTGCCCAAGCTCGGCTGGGCCGACGCGCAGGATAGTAAGGGCATGGCCGGCTACATGCTGATGTGGGGGATTTTCACCTTCTGCATGTTCTGCGGCACGCTGCGCGCCAGCATCGCCACCCGCGTGGTATTCGGCTCGCTGACCGTGCTGTTCTTCCTGCTCGCCGCCACCGACTTCACCGGCAACCCGGCCATCGGCCACTGGGCCGGCGTTGTCGGTATCTTCTGCGGTGCTTCGGCGATTTACACCGCCGTCGCTGAAATCCTCAATGAGGTTTACGGCCGCAAGGTGCTGCCGCTCGGCGGCCACTAAGCACGTCGCACTCGCTTTACAGACTGCACCGGCCCAAACCGGCGCAGTCTGTACACGTCGCATCCTCGCGCACTGGCATAAACTGAACGGCCATTTCCGCGCAGACTCCCATGCAAATCGGCATCCTCTACGCAACGCTGGCCTTCCTGATCTGGGGGCTGCTGCCGATCTATCTCAAATCGCTGGTCGGGATCGATGCGGGTGAGATTCTGCTGCATCGCATGGTCTGGTCGCTGGTTTTTCTTGGCTTGATTCTCGCCTGGCGCCGCCAATGGGCCTGGTTAAGCAATCTGCGGCATCAGCCCAGGCTGATTGCCGGCTTCATGCTCTCGGCACTGCTGCTGAGCGCCAACTGGTTCACCTATATCTGGGCGGTACAAGCCGGCCGGGTTATCGACGCCAGTCTGGGCTATTACATCAATCCACTGGTGAATGTGCTGTTCGGCGTACTGTTCCTGCGCGAGCGTTTGCGGCCCGGTCAGTGGGCCGCGATTGCCGTTGCCGCCGCCGGCGTGCTCTGGCTGACACTGCAAACCGGCCAGCTGCCATGGATTGCCCTGCTCCTTGCGGTGACCTTCGGCACTTATGGCCTCTTGCGCAAAACCGCGATGCTGGGCGCGCTCGAAGGTTTGTCGCTCGAAACACTATTGCTGTTTCCATTCGCCGGCGGCGCGCTGCTGTGGCTGATCGGTAGCGGACAATCGGGCTTCACCATTGCAACCCCGAGCATCCAGCTATTGTGCATGCTCGCCGGGCCAATCACGGCGATTCCGCTGCTGCTGTTTGCCGCCGGTGCCCGGCGCATTCCGCTCTCGCTCCTTGGCATCCTGCAGTACACCGGCCCAACGGTGCAGCTGCTGCTCGGCATCTGGCTCTGGCACGAGCCATTTGGCAGCGCCCGCTTGATTGGCTTTGCGCTGATCTGGCTGGCGATTGTCCTCTATACGCTCGAAGGGCTCTGGGCCCGGCAACGGCGTGACTGACGGCCCGCCGCCTGTCAGAATCACCCTTGCGTCGCGAGAACCGTACTAAATTTTGAAAGTTGAAATACCTATTTCATGCAAACGAAATAATATTCAATCTTTCAAATACATTGCACGATCATCCATGCGCCTCTGCCCGCAGACCCGACCACATTGCCCTGCATACCGCGTCGCGCTCCTGCTGGCGTTTGGCTGCGTACCGATCACGCAAGCTGCCACGCTTGAAGCCGATCCACAGCGCTGGCCGCTGCCTTCGCGGGCATCTCCGGTACTACGCATAGATACCGGCCGGCAGAGCCACCAGATCACCCTTGCCGAGCTTGAATCGTTGCCGCATTACAAGGTCAGGCTCAAGCTGATCTGGGGTGAGCGCGGCACTTTTCAGGGTGTAAAACTGAACGATGTATTGCGCCGCTACGGGCTGGAAAACAGCCGCAAACTGCGCTTTTCCGCTTCAGACCGATACACCATCGAGATTGATGCGGTGGAATGGCGCCGCCGTGACGCTTTGATTGCAACGCGCTTTGAATCCAGTGAAATCACCGTCAGGCAAAAAGGGCCGCTGCGCCTGCTGTGGCCCGATGAAGCAGATGCACTCGGTACGACTCGGGGAATGTTATGGATCTGGAATCTGACCTCGATCAACCCGGTCACGGTCGAATAAGCCGCTTCTGGTACCGCTATCGCGCCAGCCTGGCGCTGTCCGGCATGCTGTTCATCACCGGCATGGCGCTGGTGGCCGGCGCGGCGTCGATCTTCAGCGGCATGCAGCGTAGCTTCGACAACCCTTCCAGCACGGTCGTGTATCACAGCGCCAGATTATCCACCGTGTGGGAGCGGCTCAACTCGCTGGCCGAGCGGCGCATGCTGGGGATGGTCAATGAAACGGATATGTCGCTTCAGACGGCCGGAGATATGTTGCTATTGCAACTGGATATCGTGGAAAGCAGTTATCGCCAGGCGATGCTCTCGCCCCGGCACCTGGAACGCCTGATTCAGCACCGCCAGAACCTCGCCGTGACGCTCGCACAGCTGCATGCGTCGATCAAGGAAAGCGATCGCGATGGCGAACTTCAGCACCGCACGCGGGCGCTCCTTGACGAAGGTGGGCAGCTCGTCAATCTGATCGCGCTGGAAACCAGTAGCGCCGTGACCAAATCCGATGACATGCGGCGCAATCTGCTGGTTGAAACCGGGAATGTCACACTGCTGCTGCTGACCGGGCTGGTAACGCTGGGAGCGATACTCGCCGGCGGACTGATCGTCGTGTCCAGCCAGCGACGCGAGCTGAAATTGCTGGCGATGACGGATGGACTGACCGGGCTCGCCAACCGGCGGGTTTTCATGCAGCAGATGGAAGCCGAACACCTTCGGGCCCAGCGCTACGACCTGCCACTGGCACTGATCCTCGTCGATCTGGATTACTTCAAGGCAGTGAACGATAACTGGGGGCATCCCGCCGGTGACGCGGTTCTGAAGGCCGTCGCGACCACCTTGCAAACGCTGTCACGGGAGGCCGATCTGGTCGCGCGGATCGGTGGTGAGGAATTCGCCATCCTCACACCAGGCACGACACTCGCCGCAGCGACCGATGCAGCGACGCGTTACTGCGAAGCCATCGCGGCGCTGGTCATCCAGCATGGCAAGCACACACTCGGCATCACCGCGTCTTTCGGCGTCGCGGCGCCGACGGAGGAGGATCGTTCAGCCGCGGCGACTTTCGGCCAAGCCGATGCGGCGCTGTATCGCGCCAAGCATAGCGGCCGAAATAGGGTAATCGCGGCACCGATCCTGTCGCTTACACCCGAGCTGGGCGGCGCTATTTACAGTGCATCGAGCGAGATTTCGCCAATGTCCTGGAAAACATAATCGGGCTTGTACGGGAAGTCATTGAGCATCTCCTTCGTGGTCCCCCCCGAAAGCACCAGCGCGGTTTTCATCCCTGCTTCCAGCCCGCCGACGATATCGGTATCCATGCGGTCGCCGATCATCAGCGCCTCTTCCGGATGCAGGCCCAGCTTGCGCGACGCCAGCATCATCATCAGCGCATTGGGCTTGCCGACAATATAGGGTTGCTTGCCGGTGGCGGCTGCAATGGCGGCCAGGATGGTGCCGGCGGCGGGCTCGTAGCCGCCCTCGATCGGATCGATCATGTCCGGGTTGGTGCCGATGAACTTGGCGCCGCCGTCGATCAAACGCACCGCCTTTTTCAGCTGCTCAAAGGAAAAACTCGTCGTCTTGCTCACCACGACGTAATCCGGGTGCGATTCGGAAATCGAAAAGCCGACGTTATAGAGCTCGTTGATCAGGCCACCGCCACCCAGCACAAACACCGTGGCGTGCTCTTTTTGCTGCTTGAGGAACATGGCCGTCGCCATGGCGCTGGTAATGAAATTATCTTCGGTCAGCCCGACGATGCCCAAGTGCTGCAATTTCAACTTGAGGTCGAGCGGCGTCTGTTCGGCGTTGTTGGTCAGAAACAGGAATGGCGTTTTTGCATCAAGCAGCCGTTTCACGAAGGCGGGCGCCCCCGGGATCAGCTGCTTACCACGGTAAATCACCCCATCCATATCGCTAATGATGCCCTTAATCATGCCTGTCCCCCTCATCTGAACTGACGCTCATCGTACCGTGCTGCCACCCTGGTCGGGACGCCGTGAACCACTACCGTTGCGGCAACTCAAACAACGATCGGCATCACGCCGCTGGAGATGATCATGCTTCTGCCGCTCCACGCTCACCTGCGCCCGGATGAGCACATTCCACTGCCGGCGCTGGTACTCGGTATCGCCGGGCTGATTCCTTTCATCGCCTTCGCCGCGTTGAGCCTGAGCGCAGATCCTTTGACACGCTTTCATGCGCTGACTACCTACCTCGCCTATTCGGCCAGCGTGCTCAGTTTTCTCGGCGGCCTGCACTGGGCATTGGGGCTGGAACCCGATTTGAGCGATAGCGAACGCTGGTTGCGAATGAGCTGGGCAGCGCTGCCGCCGCTGATCGCCTGGGCAGCCGTGCTTGCCCCCTGGCGCATTGGCATCTGGCTGTTGCTGGCGATGTTTGTTGCCCAGTATGGCGCCGATCACCTGCTTAACCGCGCCGATCCGGATCACTATCCCAACTGGTTCATGCGTCTGCGCTTCGGCCTGACCGTGGTTGTGCTGTTCACCGGCTTGCTGGTTTCGGCGCGGATATGAACGGTTAGTACGGCAATACGCCATTCAATGCCGGCAGGTAGCGTAGCGAGAAAAATACGCTGTCACCACCGCATGCGGCGCGCTTGGTCAAGATGCGTCGGGCTTCATCCAGCGGGCGCGTTTCCGCGCGGAACGCGGTGTCGTCGCCAACCTGGCGGAACAGCTCGTACACCACACCGTGAGCGGTAGTGGCACTGCAGTCGTTGCCCACGTCACTGACCGCATCCAGATACAGCTGGCGCTCGGCGACATTAAGCTTGCCGGTACCGGCACCATCTTGCACCCAGAGCCGGACACCACTCGCGCGCTCAAGCTGACCGAGCAGCGCCGCATAAGACTTGGGCGCCATATTGCCGGCAAAGAAACTGGTCATATACACCGGCTTGTTGGCCACAGACTGCAGCTGTGTCGCTGCGCTCCGCAGGTAACGGATCAGGCTGTCTCGCGCGTCGGGTTCGCGCCAGCGCACATCGTCGATCTCGGCCGACAGATACCAGCCGCTGATCGCATTGGCGCCAAGGGTTTCAAGCCATTGGCGCGCCAGCGTCGCATCGGCCTGCTTGGTCCGGCGAAAATAACCATCGAGCACCCGTGCGGGGTGCTGCTGGCGGATAAAGAAATCCGGATCGGCGGAAAGCCCGATCACCAGCTGCAAACCGGCCGCACGCGCGTCGGACAAGCGCGCAGCCAGCCAGGCGCGATCGGCCTGTTCGGAGAATCCGTCGCCATGCCGCGTCCATTGCACGACCAGCGTATCGAAACCCTGGGCACGCGTCGTTCTGAAAATATGTGACCAATGCTCAGGCACGACATCGCGATCGCGCAATTGCGGCTGATAGATGATTGCAGTCATCGCCTGTGCCACGGCAGGCAGGCCCAATATGAAAAGCAGCAGAAAGCGGGCCAGGCGCATCACCAGATGCCTCCGAAAGTCAGGAACGCGGTGTTGTTGTCGTCCAGATAGGTATCAAAGGCGTGCTGAAACTCGACACCTACGCTGATCTTGTGCGGATAGGCGTTGTAGCGGCTCTCCCCGTACCAGAAATTCCAGCGCACGCCGATGCCGCCGCGAAAATCCCGGCTGGCACCATCATCCTGGATCAGGTTGTATTGCACATGCGCGTACGGTTCGACCGTCTGCGCCCTGAACACCTTATTGTGATAACTGAGACGGTAGTCGGCCGTCGCCGCGACACGTTCGCTCTTGATGTAATAAGCGGCATCGAGGTAAAGATTTTGCGCTACCCAGCCCCGACCGGATTCATGCCAGTCGTCGCTGAAACGGCCGTCATTAAGCAGCGATGCGCTGGCCCGCAGCATGTAATCCGTTTCACCCGCGCCCCCGTGATCAAGTGGCGTCTGCGCTTCCGCGGCCAGAAAAAAGGCCCAGTCGCGCAACGGCTTCCAGCGCAAACCGACCCCCAGCATCGGCGAGTAGATAGGCAAGGCATCATAGGTATTGCCTTGACCAGCGCTGCCGGCAAAAATCCGCGCATACGCCGCGAGCGTTTTGCCGTCGCGGATCGCCGGATCACCAAGGCGATACTCGGCCTCGACCTGCGAGTAGCTGCGAAAAGCGGTGCCGGGTTCCGGCGAATTGCCAACCGAACCGGTATTGGTGCCGCTGAAGGCCCCGGCGCTGAAGGTCCAGCGCCGACCAAGATCCTCGTGCAGCCGGCGAAAACCGAACCATTGGTCGAGGATTTCGTCGGTTTTGTCTTGTGGGTCGTACCGATCCAGATCGTCGATGACCTCGCGGGCATAGGCCCGGGCAGACTGGTTGTCGACCATGCGCTGGCTGCTGTACACCAACTGCTGGGTCACCCCCGTGTCGTCCGGATAGGCCTTGTGTGCCTTCTCCAGCGCTTCGCGTGATTTCACCGTATCGCCGGCAAACCAGTAGGCGTAGCCGAGCGTGGCATAGTGCTCCGGATTATCCGGGTCTAGCGCTTCGGCCTGTTGCAACGAGGCGATGGCTTCCTTGTATTGCTTGTCGGCGCTTTGCAGCGAGGCCAGCCGGAGGTAATAACGCGCGTCCTGCCTGATTGCAATCGCGCGCTCCAGATCCGCACGTGCCAGCGTGTCGTCGGTTTCAGCCTGCGCACGCAACCACCAGTACTGGTCATCCTCGCTCCCGCCGCGCCCTGCATAGGCATCAAGCCAGCTGGCTGCAGCGGCCTGATCACCCGCAGCCAGTGCCGTGTTCGTAGCGGCGATCAGCTCGGACGGCTGCAGTTCATCCGTCGGCAGCGACTGCCACGCCTGCAGTGCGGTCGGATAATCCTTGGTCGTGAACGCCTGATAGGCAAGTGCGCGCGTGGCGGCATCGCCGCCCTGGCGCAGCCGTGCCTCTTCATAGCTGTACTGCGCCAGACCCGGCGCGGTTTCACGATAGCAATCGCCCAGATGCAGCCAGTCGTCGGCGGCGTAGGCGGGTGACAAGTCGCCGAGCAGCGCCAGCACCTGCTTGCAGTCTTTCAGCCCGGCAAACAGTGCGGCCTGATGGCTGCGCTGGCCCACGGTATCCAGCGGGCGCTGCAGCCGCACCTTGTCGGCAGCAGCAAGCAGGGACGGATCGTCGTTGACCAGCAGGGTCAGCCGGTCGAACAAGGCTGCACGCCGGATCGGCTTCGCGTCGTCGAACGGATAGCCAACGAGCAGCACCCGCAGCGCCTGACGCTGGCCACCGGCCTGGATCAGCTGATAGCTGAGCGTATCGATCAGCGTCGCATCCTTGCCCTTCTGACGCAAAAGCGCCGAGGCCTGCGCCCCAGCCTGATCGAGCTTGCCGCTTTTGAGGCTCAGGACGAAGCGCTCCTGCAGCATCTGTTCGGCCGGCAGGTGATCAAGCAGCCGTTGCGCCGCGACATCGTCGCCCTGCTCGATCAGCTTCGGCACCAGGATCTCGGCCTGCTCGCTGCGGTTCGCGGCAAATCGCGGTGAATAACCGGAGAACGAATCCAGACTACCGCTTGACTGCAGCAAGCCCATCCACTGCCGTTCATCCCCGACAGTCAGGAAGGCCGGCCGTTTCCCGGCCAGAAAGTGCCCGAGCGCGGCTTTGTCGCCTTGGTGCGCCAAGGCTTGGGCATACGCCAGCTGATCCTGCGCCCGGACGGCACCGCCCTGCTCCAGCAGCGCTTGCGCCGCACTCAGCTTGCCCTGATTCAGCAGCAGATTGATCCATTGGCTGCGCTCGCTGGCCGTCAACTCGCCAGCGGCCTTGAGCGCGGAGAGCTGCGCCTCGGCACGCGGCCAGTCGCGCAAATAGATCGCACGCTGCACCAGCGCATGCCGCAAGGCGATGCCCTGCGGGCTGGCGGCAAATCGGGCATCGTCGAGCTCGGCCTGCGCTTGGGCCAGCTTGCCCTGACGCAGGGCCGCCTTGCCGGCCATGGCACGGCAGGCCGGCGTTTGCTCCTGGGCGCAGTCCACGGCCTTCGTCTCGCCGGCGGCCATCGCCTCCTCGACGGTCTCGGGCGTAGTCACGCGCTCCGGCGTGTCCGGTGCCGGGACTTCTGCCGGCACCTCGACCTTCAAGCCCTGCAGCGTGGCCAGCGCGTCGGCAATCCGTGCATCATTCGGGCGCCGTTGCCGGGCGTCATTCAGTACCGCCTCGGCACGGTCGGTCTGGCCGTAACGCTGATAGGTATCGGACAGGTACAAAACGATCGTGGCATTGTCCGGCGCCAGCTTTCTGGCCGCCTCGAATTCGGCAATCGCCCGCTTACCATCGCCGCGCTGCAGCGCTGCAAACCCTTTCTGCAGATGCGGATAAATGATGAAGCGTTTGTAGCTGCTGACCTCGTCGCCAAGGTCGAAGCTCGTTTCCACGGCAGACAGTGCCGGTGCGGCCAGCGCGAGTGCGAGCAAGGCCGGAAGTATTTTCATTGTGGTATTCATACTGCCGCCGGACGAAGTGAATCAAGTGCCTCGGCCTGCACCCCGTTCTGCTGCAGCAAGGCGGACATCGAGGGTTGCAGCTCCTGCTGCAGGCGCAAGGCCTGATCAAGCGTTTCGCGGCTGACGACGCCCTCGCCGACGAGGAAGTCCCCGAGGCTGAGCGTGCTGCGTTCATGCCGCAGCAATAGCGCCTTGAGCGCAGCGGCATCGATCTTCCCCAGCGACATCAGTATTTCGGCGAACAACACCTGTTTGGACACGAACTCGCGCCACAGCGCATCGGCGCGATCGCGCGGCAGCAAACCGGCGGTCACCGCCGCTTCGAGCAGCGCGCGCGGATCATCGCCACGGTTGCGTGCATACCAGTGACGCAAGCCGACGGTGACCTGCCCCTTGGGAGCAATCACATAGCGCACCGGCCGCCCCAGTTTGCGCGCCATAGCGGCCAGTGACACCGGATCGATATCGGATTCGCCGGCCACGATCAGGGTTTCCCCCTCCTCGCGCAGCGGCAGCACCGCGTAATGCAGTGCGACTTCGGCCGGCATTTGCTCGATCAAGGCGGGTGATAAGTCATAAGCGTCGATGCTTTCATGCTCGACATGACTTTGTGCCGCTACCGCCGCAGCCAAGGCCTCGGCACTGATGATGCCGTGGTGCACCAGCCAACTACCGAGCTTGAGCCCGTCGTTACGATGCGCCAGCGCCGTGTGCAGCTGCGCCTCGGTGATCGCACCTTGTTCGACCAGAATGCTGCCGAGCGGGCGGCGCGCACGGTTCTCGCCGCCGACGCTGGGGAAGTCGTGCGTGGTCTTGTCCCACGCCACCCGGCGCGGATCGCCCTGGGCGATGATCTGACTCAGTGCCCGCCAGTTGGCGAGGAAGTTGATCACATTGCCCCAGAACAGTCGCGGAATTGCCATCAAGCCTTGCGCCAGTCCGTAATAGCCCGACACGAAGATGATCCGCTGCAGCATGCGGTTGCTCATCAACAGGAAGTTGATCCACAACAGCGTCACCAGCCAGACATCGCCCTCGAAAATCGACAGGAAGTGGTAGGCATCGGGCCACAGCCGCTGATACAGCCACAGCGACAGCAGCTGCACGAGGATCAGCGAGGCAATAAAGCTGACGAAGTTGCTGATCGCGCCCTTGCGGTCACGCCAGAGGAAGTAGTTCAGGGTCCAGTCGCTGGTCCAGCGATGGGTTTTGAAGCCCTGATACACGATGCCGATGATCCAGCGCGATTTCTGCCGCACCGCCGTATGCAGGGTATCCGGGAAGTATTCGCGAACGCAGATCACGTTCGAGTCACGCTCGTTCTGCCCCAGCAGCAATTTGCTCAGCCCGACGCGATTCGGCTCGCGGATCACCGGGAAGCGCACGAAGATTTCCTTCATGCCCTTGGCCTTGAGCCGGAAGCCGATGTCGTAGTCTTCGGTCAGACTCTGGACATCGAAGGCGATGCCGTCACCGTCGGCCAGCAGCGCCATGACCGCGCGGCGGCTGAAGCAGGTGCCGACCCCGGCACTGGGCACCTGCCCGGCCAGCGCTTCGCGCACCGGCACATCCTTGCCGTGCAGTTCGGCAAACTCGTCGAGATAAGACAGGCTGGTGAAGTTGGTCCATTCGCGCTCGAACGGATACACCGGGATCTGGATCAGATCCTTGCGCTCGACCAGATAGTTGTAAAGCCGCAGCTCCATATCCGAGATCACATCCTCGGCATCGTGGAGGATGAAACCGACGAATTCGAAGTTGGCGCTGCGTTCGAACTGCAGGATGGCATCGAGCACATTGTTAAGGCAATCGGCCTTGCTGGTCGGCCCCGGGCGGGCGCAGACCACTTTGTGCACATTGGGAAAACGCGCGCAGACCTCGTCGACGTCGCGCTGAGTATCCGGATCATTCGGATAAGTGCCGACGAAGATGTGGTAGTTCTCGTAATCGAAGGTCGTCGCGGCAAACTCGGCCATCTTGCCGATCACGCCGGTTTCCTGCCACGCAGGCACCATGATCGCCAGCGGCTTTTCGGCAGGCTCGTACAGTGCCTTGTAGTCGAGCCGGTCGTGGCTGTTGTAGACGGTGAGCTTGCGCCAGAGGCGGCGGCACCAGTACACGACGTCGATGAACAGATCATCGACGCCGCTGACCAGCATCATGATCGCCACGGTGATGGCAAGCAGCTTCAGGCCGTACAGATAAGTCGAGAAAAAATCCAGAAACGACATATTGCGTTCCCGTTAAGCGAAATCGGGTGCTTGTTCGGCCGTTTTGCGCGCCAACCCCTTCTTCAAGGTGGCAACAATCCGCTCGCACGCCTTGCCGTCGCCAAACGGGTTCCCGGCTTGCTGCATCGCGTGGTAGGCATCGCTGTCAGACCAGAGCGCTTCGACTTGCTCGACGATGGTATCGCGACGCGTGCCAATCAAGCGGGCGCAGCCGGCTTCGACCGCCTCCGGGCGCTCGGTTTCTTCACGCAGCACCAAGAGCGGCACGCCAAAGGTCGGCGCCTCCTCCTGCAAACCGCCGGAATCGGTCAGCACCAGCCAGGAATCGACCAAGGCCTGCTGCATCTGCAGATAATCAAGTGGCGCGGTCAGCTTTACATTCGGTAGCTGCCCCAGGATGGCGTGCACCGGCTGCTGGATCACCGGGTTCAGATGCACCGGGAACAGCACGTCGAGTTCGGGATGGCGCCCGGCGATATCGGCAATCGCGTGGCAAATCTCTGCGACATCATCCCCCCAGTTCTCGCGACGATGCACCGTCACCAGCAGATGACCACGCCCGGGAACGCTGCGCTGGAGACCGTGACGCGACATCACCCACTGCTGCGCATCGACGACGGTATTGCCGCTCAGATCAATATGCGACGCGGCGATGTTCTCGCGCAGCAAGGCATCGCGGGCGCGTTCGGTCGGGGCAAAGTGAAAACGCGCCACCCGGCCGATCATTTGCCGCAGACCTTCTTCCGGGAACGGCCGATCGGGGTTGTAGGTCCGCAGCCCCGCCTCGACGTGGGCCACCGGGACGCGGTGGTAAAAGCCCGCCAGCGCGCCGAGAAAAGCGCTTTCGGTATCGCCCTGCACCACAACCAGCGACCACTTGCGATCAAGCATCACCGCTTCGAGCTGCTCACGGCAGCCGATGCTGAACTCGGCCAGGCTGCTGCCACGACGCTCAAGCGCGATATCCGGGACAATGTCAAAACACGCCATGATCTGCTGCGCCATCTCGCCGTGCTGACCGGTATGCAACCATTGGACCCGCGCCCACGGCTGGGCACGCAGTGCGTGATGCAGCGGAGCGATCTTGATGATTTCGGGGCGGGTACCGGAAACGAGCAGAATGTCGTGCATGAAAGCTCCTGTAATCGCCGCCCGGACACCGTCGCCGGATTAGCAGCGTGCATCATCTCCTGGCCGCTTCAGCGGTACAAGGAGACGGTAAGTTATGGGCCATGTGCATAAGGTGCGAGTGGCACATCATGCCTTTTACCTTAGTAAGATTTCTTCGCCAAGCGCCGGGAAATATTGCGCGCAGCCTGTACTGCCATTAATCACTGCCAGCCAGCTGCATAATTTGGTTGCAAAACCCAACAAGTATGTCAACCAGTTTGACATTTTTACTCCGTAAGCAACAAGTAACTAATTACCGCGATATGCCGAATGACTGCGCATCAGCCAAGCCGATAAATGCAAACGGCCGCGCTGATCAGCGCGGCCGGACACATTGCGACGACAAAAATCCCCGCCCTAGCGGTTAGCCATGTTCTGGATGATGGTTTCGACGTCTTTGGGCTTGTAGATCGCCTCGCCGCCGCTGGCGTAGACCACCAGTTTGCCCTTGGACATCATGCCAACCTCGAGCTTGCGATTGGCGGTATCGATCAACAGATAGGCACTCCCATCGCCCGCGGCATGCGCCTTGTTGCCGGTGGTATACAACACGCCCTTCTCTTTCTGCAGCGGCCCTTGCGTACCCATCCACTCCTTGAAGGTATCGAAGCGATTGCCCAGCAAACGCTTGAGTTCGGGCGAGATCGGGCTGAGATCGGTATACAAGCCGATATCGCGCGGGTACTTGCCGCTGTATTGATCCAGCGTATGCCAATCGCCCGTGGTCAGCGTCGCCGCCTCTTTCTTGAGCGCGATCCGGGCTTTTTCCTTGAGCGAATCCATCGCGGCACTGGCATCGACGCCCATGCTCGACAGCGTGGTGTTCACATCACTCTTGGCTTTGTCGATCACATCTTGCGCCTGGCCACCTGCCTGCTTCAGCGTTTCTGCCACCACGGCCGATGCGGCCTGCTGCGCGATCGGGGCCGCCTGATCGCAGGCGGCAAGCCCCAAGGCCAGTGGGAGCAGCAGAAAATAGCGAGCGCGCATATCTAGTTCCTTTCTGAATCAAGCAAATGGCTTAGGCGAGCGGCCGATACACAAGTTCCCGGCCGCATGAGTGGCGCGTGCCGCAGAAAAAGCCAGGTAGCCGCCCGTGAATCACGCACGGCCGCGCGATCGGCATTCAATGCCTTTAGCCTGGCCTGGAGATGCCAGTACATCCGCTTGGCCGATCCAGCCCCCCACCCGCTTGTCCACAACAATGGATGAACGGCCAGATGCTCGGGCGTCAAACCATGGCTGGGGCTGGTCATACCGGTATATAAGTAGCAGCCGGACAAAACTCGGGGAGGAAGGCGTTCTTGCCTGCAACCTGGAGTCAAGATCATGACCAGAAAATATATAGATTGCCGCGATTATCCGGGCAGTAGCTGTACGGTAAGAATCTCTGCCGACAGCGAGGCGGAGCTCATCGAAGCCATCGTTGAGCATGCCGTGAAAGTACACGGCCATAAAGATTCGCCCGAACTGCGCGCGCAGTTCATCGCGGAATTCAAAGATGAACCGGGTAAGGCCGATATGCGCTTGGCGGCATGAACCGCCCCCATCGTTCATCTGGATGAGGTAGCCGGATACCGGCTACCTCTTTTCATTAAATTTAATGATAAACAATCAGTTACCCCCATTGTGAGGGCGCTCACAAGCCTTTTTGCACAGCCTGCGTATGCTGGCATCCACGATACCAGACAAGACGCAGCAGCCCGCCAGAATGCCGGCTGAACGCAGAAAGGAGATCCCCATGAAACATCGCAGCTTACTGATCCGCTCGGCCGCCGCCCTGCTGATTGCCGGCAGCCTGCTGGCTGCGCCGGCACAAGCCCGCACCAATGTCGACATCGGCATTGGCATCGGCATACCCGGCCCGGTGATTGTGCAGCCGGCGCCGGTCATCATTGCCCCGCCACCACCCCGTTCCGGCTATCGCTGGGTCGAAGGTGGCTGGATTCAGGCACCCCGCCCTTACTGGCGCGATGGCTACTGGCGTCGCGCTGAATATCGTCCGGGCCGGCCGCCGTGGGCTTACGAACGCGAGCGTTATTACGATGGCTATCGGGATGGCTATCGCCGCGGTCGCGACGATGATGACGATCATCGCGACCGTCGCCGCCATCGCAGAGATCGGGACGACTGAGCCAGCAGTCGCCAAACAGGGCGCTAGAATGGAATGTTGCCTGCCGGAGCGCCCTTCATGGATACCACCCCCCACACGCTAGCGGTGCTGTTCAAACAACTCGGCCTGCCCGACGATGCCCACAGCATCCGCCAGTTCATCGCCAGCCATCGTCTTGCAGCTGGCGTTGAACTGGCGAAGGCACCGTTCTGGACACCGTCGCAGGCTGATTTTCTCGCCGAAGCACTCGAAGAAGACGCGGACTGGGCCGAAATGGCGGATGAGCTGGCTGCGCTGCTCAGCGATTAAAACGCCGCGTTTATGCCTTGCCACCAAAGGTATTGCATTCCTGCATTTTCCCGGACTGGAAACCGCGCTGCAGCCATTGCATGCGCTCGGCAGATGAACCGTGAGTAAACGAATCCGGCGCTACGCTACGGCCGGCGTTGCGTTGCATGGTATCGTCGCCAATGGCTTGTGCCGCCGTCAGCGCGGCCTCCAGATCACCGGCCTCGAGCAAGCCGCGTGACTGCGCGTAATGTCCCCACACGCCGGCCAGGCAATCGGCCTGCAGTTCCTGCTTCACCGACAATGCATTCACCGCCGCTTCGCCCTTGCCGCTTTGCAGCCGATGTACCTTGTCGGAAACACCGGTCAGATTCTGGATGTGATGGCCGACCTCATGCGCGATCACATAAGCTTGGGCGAACTCGCCCTTGGCGCCGTAGCGCTGGCTCAGTTCATCGAAAAAGCCGAGATCGAGATACACCTGATTGTCACCAGGGCAATAAAACGGCCCCACCGCCGAACTCGCCTGCCCGCACGCCGACGACACCGCATTGCGAAACAGCACCAGTTTGGGCGGCTGATAGGTCATGCCGTTTTCGCTGAACAGCTTGGCCCAAGTGTCTTCGGTATCACCGAGCACCTTGGCCGCGAAGAGCTTACTGCGATCGTTGTCGCTCTGCGCGGCCGGCTGCTGTTGCGTAACCTGGCCACCACCGGTGAACTGCGACACCAGTCCAAGCATCTCCAGCGGATTTTTTCCGAGCAACAAGCTGATCACCACAACGGCAATGATGCCGCCGATTCCCAGTTTGAAGCCGCCGCGCCGGCCGCCACCCTGACCACGCCTGTCCTCGACATTGCCACTCTCGCGCATATCGTTCCAACGCATACCGTTCTCCCCGCCGGTGCCCGGCACCGGTCTCATTCAAAATAGTGCGCCAAACGCCCTGATCCGCCGCAGCCTGCTACCCGGTCGTGCGCAACAGCGCCGGCAAGGCCAGCGCCAGGGTGATTCCACGCAAGGTCATCAATACCATGAAAGCCAGCCATAAGCCGTGATTGCCGAAGATTGATGGCAAGGTCGACACGGCCACGGCAAAGCCCCCCAGCGACCACACCATGCTGCGCATCAACGCACCGGTGCGTGTGGCGCCGATAAAGATGCCATCGAACAGAAAGCCCCACGCCGACAGCAAGGGCGCGGCGATCATCCATGGTAGGTAAAGCAGCGCGGCTTCGCGCACCGTGGCCTGGTCGGTCAACAAACCGATGATCGCCGGCCCCAAGGCCCAGTAAAGCAGCGAGAACAGCGCGGCAATACCAAGCGACCAGATCAGCGTCACCCTGATCGTCTGGCGCAACGCTTGCTGCTGACGTGCACCGACCGCGGTGCCAGCCAGCGCCTCGGCGGCATGGGCGAAACCATCAAGCCCGTAGGCCATGAAAGTCTGAAAATTGAGCAGCAAGGCGTTGGCGGCTAGAATCGCATCGCCTTGCGCGGCGCCAGCGCGGGCAAACCAGGCAAAGCCAAGTAACAGGCAAATCGTGCGAATGAAAATATCCCGATTGATCGCCACCAGCCGCCACAGCGCTTTGCGCTCGCCAATCACGCCCCAGCCCGGCAGGGCACCGCGCACGCTGCGAGACAGCACCAGCGCCCCAGCGACAAAGCCCAAGGCATCGGCGGTCGCCGTCGCCGCGCCGATACCGGCCACGCCGGCATCCAGCCCATACACATAGGCGAACACCGCTACGGCGTTCACAATGTTGATCCAGATTTGCAGCGCCAGTGCCATACGCACGCGCTGGGTGCCCAGCAGAAAACCCAGCACCACATAATTGGCCAACGCCAGCGGCGCAGACCAGATCCGCGCACCGGCATACTCGGCGGCATGCAATTGCACCTCGGCACTGCCACCCAGCAGCCCCAGTCCGACGCCAAGCAACAGCGGCTTGAGCAGTAGCAGCGCAACACCAAGGCCAAAGGCCATCAGTAGTGCCCGCAGCAAGGTTGCCCGCAATGCCGCGCCATCACCGGCACCGTGCGCCTGCGCGACCAGACCGGTCGTGCCCATGCGCAGGAAACCAAAACCCCAAAACACAAAGTTGAGCAGCAGGCCACCAAGCGCAACGCCGCCAAGGAAGGCCGGCTCGGCTAAATGACCGGCAACGGCCGTATCGACCGCCGACATCAGCGGCTGGGTCAGATTGGCCAACACGACCGGCACTGCCAGGTGCAGAACACGGCGATGCCAGCCGGCAGCATCGGTAGCGGAAGGGAGCGTAGCAGGCATGAAAAAGGCGGGGCGACGTTGGCGTAATGCCAAATTGTCGATGCCCCGCCCGGATGCGGCAAGCCTGCCGCGCGCTTTACCAGCTGAAATGAACGTTGCGACTACCCTGCTTGTTCACTTGCAGCATCCGCTGCTGCGGACGCCCGTCCACCGTCGCCACCAATTGGTAGCGACCCGGCTTGAGCTTCACATAGAAATAAGGGCCATCGGCCACGGCATCCACAACCAGCTTGCCTTTGACATCCAGCAACTGCACCTGGGCGTTCGCCAGCTCCTGCCCCTGCTTGCCGGTCATCAAGAGGCGCATATTGTAATCATCGGCTGCAGCACGAATGGCACTGGCTTCTTCGTCCCCCACGCCACCACTGAGGTAGGCAATGCCTTGCGCCGAATACCGGACATCGGGCAACGGCTCGGAGAAGCTGGCAACAGCGACAACGGGTGTAGCAAGGGAAACAACGAGCGCAGTCTGGATCAACTGGCGTGGCATGCGCGTCATGGGCAGTCCTCCGAAGTAAGCCTTCGCAAAGTGGAAGGCCTTGCCTGAGGTGTGTCCATCCGGAGTGCCAGTCGGTTCCGTGAATGTGCAGATTTAAAACTGAGAACACCGATCGGATTGCGATCTGCGCAAAGAAACTAGGAGGCAGGTGCGGTCATGCGGCGTAGCGCCGGCAAGACCTGCGTTACCAGAAGCGGCGCCAGCAACACCGGAGATGTCTTGTCGAGATCAAGCCAGTGCAGCGCCTCGATTTCGGCGGCCAGCGATATATCGCCCGACAGCTCGCCCAAGTGGACACGGGCAAGCACGTCCCTGCCCGGCTCGTTTGCCGCCGAAGCCGCAAACTCGCCCAGCAGCACGAGCGAGGCGGACTCAAGCGCGCAGCTGAGTTCCTCGGCAATTTCGCGGATCAGGCCATCGCTATCGGCCTCCCCCGCTTCGGGCTTGCCACCCGGCAGCATGAAATGCTGCGTACCGCGTTTGCGTACCGTTAGCAGCCGGCCCTCGCGCACCAGCGCAAGAGTCACTACACGGATCGGATCGGCGGCGATCGAAATCAACGGCGACGGAACGACGATGCCGCGGGCGCGTTGACGTCCTTGTGGCGGAAGCTCACCCGGCCCTTGGTCAGGTCATACGGCGACATTTCCACAGTAACGCGGTCGCCGGCGAGAATACGGATGTGGTGCTTGCGCATCTTGCCCGAGGCATATGCGGAAATCTGCACGCCGTTGCTCAGCTCAACGCGGAAACGCGTATCCGGCAGCACTTCGAGTACGACACCTTCAAATTCGATCGAGTCTTCCTTGGCCATGTGTGATCCTTATATATATAGGGTTGAAACCCAATCGCTGCCGATCAATGGATGCGCTGTACCGCGACAACAAGCGCGCAGTTAAAACCCAAGACCGAGACTGGCGAACGGGAAAATCCGGGCCGGCTCAAACCCAATGCATGGGTCGGCCCGAAAGATGGTTATCTTTTCATTATACCTGACACATGGCGGCCAAGCCTTGATCATGTTAAAGAGGTCGACAAGAGGGTTGGTCAGCGATGCCAACCGACCACTCGCCCCACCCTGTAACCGCGGCTCGTCCAGCATCTCATCCGCGCAATGGCGAAAATATTTCTTGCACAGCTCGGAAAAAACGCGTAAAACAACAGTCGCAGGATTTTCAAGCAGTGACGTTGTCGGTATCCGTAGTGCCTCTGGCAGTACCTCGTATCTCCCCACATCCCTTGATTGTCGTGCGCTCGGGCTTTGCCCAATTTTTCAAAAACCTGATTCAAGGGATATTCTCATGTCTAACGGTACCGTTAAGTGGTTCAACGACTCCAAGGGCTTCGGCTTCATCACTCCTGACGAAGGCGGCGACGACCTGTTCGCGCACTTCTCGCAAATTATGTCGAATGGTTTCAAGACGCTGGCCGAAGGCCAACGCGTGACCTTCGATGTCACCACCGGCCCGAAGGGCAAGCAAGCTTCGAACATCAAGCCTGCTTAAGTCCATCGCGACTTCCGTCGTGATTCAAAAAAGCCCGGCTCTGCCGGGCTTTTTTTCGTCCATCCTTCCCGCATTCGACTCCGTCATTCAGAGCCAATGAGCAAGGGCTATGCTGAAAACTGCCATACGGGCGGAGGACAGCATCATGAGCGAACACGTTTACAAACTGGTCGAGCTGGTCGGCTCATCCACACAAAGCAGTGACGATGCGGTACGCAACGCGATCGCCAAGGCCGCCGAATCGATCAAGCATATGGATTGGTTCGAAATCGTTGAAACGCGCGGCCATATTGTCGATGGCAAGCTAGGCCACTGGCAGGTCACGCTGAAGGTCGGTTTCCGCGTCGACGGCTAGGCGCCCAGCCGGCAACACGCATGGCAAGCACCGCAAACGGGACGCGGCTAATCGGATACCTTGCCGCGCAGCGCCTTGATCGAGCCATGCCGGGTTTTCTTTTCCAGCCGCCGTTTTTGCGAACCATAGGTCGGCTTGGTCGCCCTTCTCGCTTTTGCGGTGACGGCGACGCTGTCGATCAACGCTTGCAAACGCAGCAGCGCATCGGCGCGGTTCTGCTCCTGGCTGCGTGTCTGCTGCGCCTTGATCACCACCACGCCATCCTTGCTGATGCGCGAATCGCTCAGGGCCAGCAAGCGCTGCTTGATGTGTTCGGGCAAGGATGAGCTGGCAATGTCGAAGCGCAGGTGAACCGCGCTCGACACCTTGTTGACGTTCTGCCCGCCAGCGCCTTGCGCGCGAATCGCGCTGAATTCGACTTCGTCCTCGCGAACCGCAATCGTACTCATCGTTGCGCCAAACCCAGCACAGTCACGCCGCGCTTAGTCCTCGTTGGCATCAAGGAAGGTCACGCCGTCCTCGGCCTTGTCGAACTCGGCGCCAACCGGCGAGCCCAGCAAGGGAATGATCGCGGCGTCGTAGTTGGCGACGATATTGACGTCGATCACGGCAAAATTCTTGCTGTTGTCGATATAGGTATCGGATTCGAAACCCGACAGGAAACGCCAGCCGCTATCGGCATCGTCCTCGGGTTCTTCGCGGTACATGAAACCCACCGGGTAGCCTTCAACCGTAATCATGTCGCTGACGACACAAAGGCCATGACCCGTGGCGAGCTCCTGAATTTGGGTCTTGTCGAGTTTGAACTGTTTTTGCATGCTGATTCCCCTTGAGTTGCCTTTGCCTGCAAGGATACCTGCCGGCGCCGGGCGCGTCATGAACGAACACCGTCGTTCAGGGCCGACCATAGGGAGAAGCCGCAAGCCCACTGCTTCGCGGCGATGCTAACATCGAGCCGATAACGATAAAGATTTGAATCATATGACGAGCAATACGCTGTCCGGCCAGGGTGTCCTGCTGTCGGTCATTGCCTCGGTGGTGTTCGGCGTTCTGGGCTGGTTCAGCACGCTGCTGATCCCGCTCACCGGCCTGGAAATCTTCGCCTGGCGAATTGTCTGGACGGTGCCGGGGATGATCGTCGTGGTGTCGCTGCTGCGGCACTGGCCCAAGTTCACCGCGACCCTGGCACGCTTCAAGCGCGAACCCGTGCTGTGGCTGGCGCTACCGGTCAGCGGCTTCCTGCTCGGCGTACAGCAGTGGCTGTTCATGTGGGCGCCGCTGGAAGGCCGGTTGCTGGAAGTCACGCTCGGCTATTTCCTGCTGCCGCTGGTGATGGTGCTGGTCGGCTATGTGTTCTATCGAGAGCGCCCGAGCAAGCTGCAGTGGCTGGCAGTCGCGTTTGCCTGCGCCGGCGTGCTGCACGAGTTGTGGCTGACGCAAGCGTTCTCCTGGGTCACGCTGGTGACCGCGCTCGGCTATCCGCCCTATCTGATGCTGCGCCGCGCGGTGCGGCTCGATCCGGTCAGCGGCTTCCTACTTGAAACGCTGGTGATCGTGCCGTTCGCGATCTGGCTGATCATCAGCCATCCGTTGGCGACCGACGCGCTGCTGACCACGCCTATCCTGTGGCTGCTGCTGCCCTGCCTTGGCGCGATGACGGCGATCGCGTTCGCCTGCTATCTCGGCGCCAGCAAACTGCTGCCGATCAGCCTGCTCGGGATACTCGGCTATGTCGAACCGGTGCTGTTGTTCATCATTTCGCTGCTTTTCCTTGCCGAGCCATTCAGCGCCGCCGGGCTGGGCACCTATGTGCCGATCTGGATCGCCGTACTGCTGACCTGCAGCCACAGCGCGGCAACCCTGGCAAGGCAGCGCCGTGCGGGACTCAACGCTTCTTCGCCGACACCCACATCGTGATCGTCGCGCGCACCACAACCTGACCGGCACGGTCGAGCACGTCGACATTCACCGGCAGATCGGCGCCATCGTCCCAGGCCGCTGGCGGCGTCACCGTGGCGATCGCGCGCAAGTCGGTGTCGGCCTTTTTCAGATATTCGACGCTCATGCCCTTGGGTATCCAGCGGTGCGTGGCCGGGATGGTCACGTCGGTCATGGTGCCGGCGGCGAGCTCGGCCATATTGCACATCGCAATCGCGTGCACGGTACCGATGTGATTGAGTACCTTGCGGCGCTTGGCGATCGACAACTCGCAGCGACCCGGTTCAAGTACGGTGAAGCGCGGCGAGATCGAACCGAAGTACGGCGCCTTGAAGCACACCAGTCTCGAAAACAGCCAGCGCCCGGCCGGCAAACCGGTGCAGCGTTGCCAGAGGCGAAGGATTGCACTGCTGCGAGCCATGAGTTTTCCTTGTTATGGTGAAGTGGGCCAAGCATTGCACGGCACTTGGCCAGCGCCGATGCGGGCCGGCATTAATACGTTTGTTTTAAACGATGCCGGCGCAAGCGCACAAGCCGCGTTGCCAGCGGCGATGCGGCGCGGCACACTCCGCACATTCCCCGTACCGAATTCAATCCCATGCCCGCCATCGACCACCTCGCCGACCATATCCGTCACGCCCACCATATCGCCGTACTATCCGGCGCCGGCATGAGCACCGAATCGGGGATTCCGGATTTCCGCTCGGCGAACGGCCTGTTCACCGGCAACCGCAGCTTTGCCGACGTGGTGTCGATCGATTACTTCATGGACGATGCCGCCGGCTTCTGGGCTGCATTTCGGGAGATTTTCAAGATCAAGCTCGCCGGCGGCTATCAACCCAACGCCGGGCACGCTTTTCTGGCCGATCTGGAAAAAAACCACGGCAAACGCGTATCGGTACTGACGCAGAATATCGACGGCCTGCACCACAAGGCCGGCAGCGACGAGGTGCTGGAGATGCACGGCTCGCTGATGGGTGCGACTTGCCTGTTCTGCCACACCGGCCACGATCTGGCCTGGGTACAGCAGCACGACGTGCCGCGCTGCCGCGGCTGCGGCATGGTGATCAAGCCCGATGTGGTGCTCTACGGCGAGGCGGTGCCGCTGATCGAACCGGCGTTCGAGCTGGCCACGCAGGCCGATCTGCTGATCGTGATGGGCTCGTCGCTCGAAGTCGGCCCGGTAAACATGATTCCGCTCGAAGCCCGCCGCGCCGGCGTGCCGACCGCGCTGGTCAATCTGTCGGAAACCCGCTTCGATCACGCTTTCGACGTGCGCATCGAAGCCGGTATCGGCGAAACCTGCCGCCGGCTTGCCGATCTGGTCTCTTAGAGCCTGATCCCTAGCTCTTCATCGCCTTGATCCAGCGCTTCACACGCTGCATCGCAAGGCGATGAAACTACGCTGGATAATTTCGAGCCAGCTTCTAAGATCAACCCCAAGACGAGGCCCGCACTCCGCTAATCTACGCTGCGTAGATGTACCGAATGTTCTGACGACGGACAGGGGAGAAATACATGGGACGGGCATTGAAGCTGGCTGTAGCGATGCTGTCGATGGGCCTGAGCGCTCCAGTCTTTTCGGCCCAGCAAACGGAAAGCGTTCGGCCGGTGGACGTCGAGATCAACAAGCTCGACTGGGAAGGAGATCGCCTGAAGAAAGCCGGGCAATATGACGCAGCGATCGCCGTCACACACAAAGCATTGCAGCTGGCGGAGGGGGCGGATGGCGCAAACTCGGAACGGGTCGGCCACTTCCTCACCCGAATCGGTTCGCTCTCGCTCTCCAAGGGCGACCGCATCAGTGCCCAGGCCGCCTATAAGCGCGCGTTCGCGATCTTTGAGCAGAAATACGGCCAGCGTCTGCCGGCATGGAGCTGCTACATTCCCGCGTTGCTTGCCAGCCTGTCCGATAGCCTCCCCGAACTCGATGCCAAGATCGCCTATTACGAGCGCGGGGTCGCCTGTTACGAAGCGACGCCCAAGCCCGGCAACGCCAATGCGGTCGAGGCCGCGTACCAGCTTGCCTATTATTATCGCTACCGGACGGAACGCACCGATCTGATGGCCAAGGCCGCTCCGCTTCTCGATCGCTGGATCCTGATCGCCGTGCGCGACCTGGGGCCGGATCGGTACGAGGTCGCCCGGCTGCTGCGTGGGCGCTCCGCGATCTATGCCGCGGGCGGCGATACCACCAACGCGCGGGCACTCCGCCTGCGCGCGCTTGACGTCCTGTCGAGAGGGCCGGGACCAGCAAAGGGCGACAAGACCAAGCTGAAAGAGGAAGGACAGGTATTGCTGTCGCTAATGGACATGTATCGCGGGAGCAATTTCGATGAAGCCTATGTCGGCTATCAGGCACGCTATGCGGCGGTGCTGGAGCAGACCGAAGGGCCGGCGAGCAGGCTGACGATCTCGGCACGCGAGCAACTGGCTTATCTGCGAGAACAATTCCCCAACTGGCGCCCGCCGTCCGAGGCTGCGCCTGCGCCGACTCCCGCGCCCGTTCGCCAGGCCGCCGTACCGGCGCCGGTCAAGCCATCCCCGGAACCGGCCGGAACACCACAGGCGCGGAGGCTGACGCCAAAGGACGCGGTGCTCAAGGCGCCGAAGGGCTATGAGCATATCAAGCCGGCACAGATGTATTCGATCAGCATCGACGCGCTTGGCGATCCGCGATGGATCGTGGCGGGCTCGAAAGCCGAAGCGATGCAGATCGGGAACCGGATGTACGGCTTCTATGATCGCTTCAACGGCTGCATGAGTCATTGCCCGGACACGATCGCGCTCGAATTCGGCTGGGTCGCGATCATCCAGGCGTTCCGGCCGGGAAACCCGAATCTGCGAGGCGATACGCGCAAGTTCGGCGTCTATGTCGCCTATGGCGCCACGTCGCGGCAGACCGCCATCGACGGCGCGCTGGCCGAATATCGCGCGAAACGCGGAAGCGACGGACCGATCGCGCAGTCGATCCGCGTCGGTTTGGTGTCGGCACTCGACTGGCCGGCAATCGAAGCGAAATTCAACCGGACAGCGAAGGTCGGCAGCATCCCCAATATGGATGAGCTGAACTACAGGACCTTTTGCGACTGGGGGAATGTCCGGGAGCCCGACGGCAGGATAGGCCCCAACATGAACGCCGAGCCGACGACGGGCAATCTGGATCAGGATCCGGCCTGCCGAAACGATTACCGGCCCGGCGAGAAGCTTCCGTCGCTGGTGCTGACAACGGCTCGCCCGGCCCGCTGATGCCGAAGATCACACTGCTTTCAGTGCCTCCTCGACATCGGGCGATCAGGTCCTCGACGCCGATCGAAATGCGCACCAGCTCGTCGGTGATGCCGAGCGCCTTCCTGCGTGCATCGGGAGCCGAGAGCTGATTTCGAATCAGACTCTTAGAGCGCTAATGCCCCAAGGGCATTAACCGCTCCTAGTCGCGACGGGTGATGCTGGCGGGGTCGATGCCGAACACCTGCGCCAGCGGCGCCGGCTGCTGCAACAGGTCCGCCAGCGTATGGCGGCCGAGTTCGGCATAGAACGCTTCCTGCGCATCGCGCAACAGCCCGGTCAGCCGGCACACGCCGCCGATCCGGCATCGCGAGTGCGCGCGATCGAAACACTCGACCAGCACATCGTTGGTTTCGGTCAGCCGTACCAGTTCGCCCAGATTGATACCGGCCGGATCGCGCGCCAGCCGCATGCCGCCACCCTTGCCGCGTTGCGTCGCCAGATAGCCGTGCTGGCTAAGGAAATGCACCACTTTCATCAGATGGTTCGAGGAGATCGCGTAGGCATCGGCCAGCTCGGCAATCGTCACCAGGCGCTCGCGCGCCAAGCCGGTGTACATCAACACCCTGAGACTGTAGTCGGTAAATAGCGTGAGTTTCATAAGGTGTATTTTACATATTGATTTACAAAACGTCGCCGTGATAAATTTGATGCATCAAAAATACACCTTAAAGGTGAGCGGCGATGCAGCTATCCACCCAGCAGATCTTTGCCGCGCTTGCGAACGTCATTGATCCGGAAGTCGGCGAAGACATCGTCGCGATCGGGCTGATCTACGACGTTGCCGTGACCGCCAGCACCATCACGGTGGCGATGACCATGACCTCCCCCGCTTGCCCGATGGGCGAATTGATCCTCGATGAAGTCCGGCATGCGCTGGGGGAAATCGCCCCCGCCGGCATGACGATCAACGTCGATCTGGTCTGGGAGCCGGTGTGGACGCCGGCCCGGATGTCTCCGGCGCTGCGGCAGCGTTTCGGCTGGAAGGATGGCGAATGAAACGGCCGCTCATATTGCTTGCGCTGCCACCGTTGCTGTATCTGGCGGTGAGTGGTGGCCTGCTGCGGCTCGGCGCAACGCTGCCGACCAGCATCGGTGCAATCGCCTGGCATGGTTTCGTGATGATAGGCGGCGTATTCGGCGGGCTGATCGCGCTGGAACGCGCGGTGGCCTTCAAGCAGGCGTGGGCGTGGCTGGCTCCGCTGGCAGCCTTTGCCGGTGGCGTGCTCTTGCTATGCAATCGCCTTGAAGGCGCATGGGCGATAACGCTCGCCAGCGCCTTGCTCACGGTGGTGACGCTACTGATCTGGCGCAAGCAACCGCAGCACTTCACCCTGTTACTTGGCATTGCCGCGGCCTGTTGGCTGATCGGCAATCTGCTGTGGCTTGCCGCCTTTGAGGTCAACACCGTGCTCGGCTGGTGGACGGCGTTTCTGGTTTTGACCATCGCCGCCGAGCGACTCGAACTCTCCCGCCTGACGCCACGGCCGCGCGGGGCCGAGGCCGCCTTTACCCTGCTGACCATCGCGCTGCTGTGCGGGCTGGCGCTGGTGCAGGCCTGGCTGATTGCGCTAGCGCAGTTGCTGCTGGCGGCCTGGCTGGCCCGCTTCGATGTTGCCCGCCATACCGTCAAGGCACGCGGCTTACCGCGCTACATCGCAGTCTGCCTGCTCTCGGGCTATGGCTGGCTCGCACTCGGCGCCGTGACCTTGTGGATCAACGGCGGTTATCTCGGTGGCGGCTACGACGATATCGCGCTGCACGCGGTGCTGGTCGGCTTTGTGATGGCCATGGTGTTCGGCCATGCGCCCATCATCCTGCCGGCGGTGACCGGGCTGCGGGTTCGCTATCAGCCGGTGTTTTACTTGCCGCTACTGCTGCTGCAGCTGGGACTGCTGGCCCGCGTTATCGGCAGCATGGTCAGCCATCCATCACTACTGCTGCATGGCGGCTACCTCAACGCGCTGGCGCTACTCGGCTTCGTGCTCACACTCGCCATGTGTATTCAGCGCGGTCGCAGCACACGCTGATTTTTCGACATGAACGCCGACGGGGCGCGGTCTCATGTCTTTTACTCGCCCTTAAAGATGTATTTTTTATACATTAATAATGTATCAGAGAGGCTTTACGATGGGATTCCAGGTCAAAAACAACATTCGCTGGGTGGGCAAACAGGATTGGGAACTGCGTGAATTTCACGGCAGCGAATACAGCACCCACCGCGGTTCGAGCTACAACAGCTATCTGATCCAGGAAGAAAAGGTCGCGCTGATCGATACCGTCTGGGCGCCGTATGCCGACGAGTTCGTCGCCAATCTGGCCAAGGAGATCGACCTCGACAAGATCGACTACATCATCGCCAACCACGGCGAGATCGACCACAGCGGCGCGCTGCCGGCGCTGATGGCGCGCATTCCGGGCACGCCGATCTACTGCACCGAGAACGGCGTCAAATCGCTCAAGGGCCATTACCACCAGGACTGGAACTTCAAGGTGGTGAAAACCGGTGATTCGCTTGATCTGGGCAACGGCAAGCAGCTGGTCTTCGTCGAAATGCCGATGCTGCACTGGCCGGACAGCATGGCCACCTACATGACCGGCGACGCGGTGCTGTTCAGCAACGACGCCTTCGGCCAGCACTACGCCAGCGCGCAGATGTTCAACGACCTGTGCGACCAGAACGAGCTGTACGAGGAGTGCATCAAGTACTACGCCAACATCCTCACGCCGTTCAGCCCGCTGGTGACGCGCAAGATCGAGGAAGTACTGTCGCTGAAGCTGCCGATCGACATGATCGCCACCAGCCACGGCATCATCTGGCGCGACAATCCGACGCAGATCGTCGAACAGTATTTGAAGTGGGCCGACAACTATCAGGAAGACCAGATCACGCTGATCTACGACACCATGTGGAACGGCACGCGGATGATGGCCGACGCGATCGCCGAGGGCATCCGCGCCGTTGATGCCAATGTGGTGATCAAGCTGTTCAATCTGTCGAATACCGACAAGAACGATGTACTGACCCACGTATTCAAGTCCAAGGCCATCCTCGTCGGCAGCCCGACGATCAACAACGTGATGCTGCCGCACGTCGCCGCGCTGCTTGAGGACATGGAAGGCCTGCGCTTTCGCGGCAAGACCGCTGCAGCATTCGGCACCCACGGCTGGAGCGGCGGCGCGGTCGCGCGGATCGCCAAGCGCCTTGGCGAGGCCGGCTTCAAGGTCATCAACGACGGCATCACCGCCGAATGGCGCCCGACCGATGACGCCCTTGCCGACGCGGTCGAGTTCGGCAAGCGTTTTGCCGCCACGCTGGCTGCGCCCGAGGTCGAAGCCAGCAGCGACTGTGGCTGCCAGAGCAGCGGCAAGATGCGCTGCAAAACCTGCTCGTGGATCTACGACCCGGCCTTGGGCGACGCCAATCAGGGCGTCGCCGCCGGTACCACCTGGGCCGACGTGCCGGACAGCTTCCTGTGCCCGACCTGCTTCATGGGCAAGAGCGACTTCATCCCGGCCTGAACGCCCTGCCTGACCCGAAGGGCCGGTACGCCGGCCCGATCACCGAACAGAGGAAACACGATGAACCGCCCCATCGTCATCATCGGCAGCGGTCATGCCGGCTATACGCTGGCTCGCGCCTACCGCCGGCTGAACCAGACCCGGCCCGTCGTCATCGTCACCGAAGACGATGGCGCCGATTACCCCAAACCGCAGCTCAGCCACGGCTTCGGCAATGGCGCCAGTGCCGAGCGGCTGATCCGCCAGAGTGCGGCCGGCATCGCAGCCGAGCTCAAGGTGATGATCTGCGCTCATACCACGGTGCTGGGCATCGATTTCGACGCGCAGCTGGTCCGCCTCGAGCAGCGCAGCATTCCCTATGGCGAGCTGGTGTTCGCCGTGGGCGCGCAGGCCTACATCCCGCCGATGGCCGGCAACGCACTCGATCAGATGCTGACCCTCAACACACTGCAGGACTACCGACGCTACCGCGAACAGCTGGAACACAGCCGGCATGTGCTGGTGATCGGCGGCGGACTGATCGGCACCGAAGTCGCCCACGACATCGCCCGCCACAAGCGCGTGAGTCTGGTCGATGTGAACGACCGCCTGCTGTCGAAACTGGTGCCTCCCATCGTCAGCACGCAACTGCAGGCCGAACTGGCCGATGTGGATTTCCATTTCAATACCTCGGTCAAGGCGATCAACCGGGTCGATGGCCACTTGCGCGCAACGCTGGCCAATGGTGACATCCTCACGGTGGATACCGTCGTTTGCGCCGCCGGGCTGCGCCCCCGACTGGAACTGGCGCAAGCGCTGGACACCAGGACGGGCATCGTCGTCGACGATCACCTGCGTACCTCGCAAGCCCATGTCCATGCGCTGGGCGACTGTGCCGAGATCGACGGCAAGGTCTTGCCCTATCTGCAGCCGATCACCCTGTCGGCCAACGCGCTGGCGCAGACCCTGGCCGGCACGCCCACTCCGGTGCGCTTCGGCCCCATGCCGGTGGCGGTGAAAACACCGCGCTACCCGATTCAGCTGGGCGGCGTGACGTGCGGTGAGCTGGAATGGGAGATCAATGAGGATGAAACGGGGCTCACCGCCAAAGCCACGCAGCAAGGCGAGATGGTCGGCTATGTGACCGGCGGCACGCACAACGGCTTCCGGCTGTTGTCGCAGCTGCCGCGCGGCGAGGTCAGGCGCGGTATTTGAACGCGCCTTGCGCCGTGGCGATCAGCGTACCGGCTTCATCGATCACCTCGGCCTGCGTGTAATAGATCGTCCGGCCGCCACCGGTGCGCCTGGCCGTGACGGTCAGACGCCCTTCGCGCGCGGCGGCGACGTAGTTGATCGCCAGCGATAGCGTCACCGCGTGCCGTGGCGGCGCATCCGGCGGCACGTGAAGTCCGGCGTAGCCCGACGCCACGTCGAGCAAGGTCGCAAGTACGCCGCCATGCACCATCGCCTGCCGGTTCAGGTGATCCGGCCGTACGGTCATGCAAAACTCGGCATAATCCAGCGACCAAGCAATCAGTTCGATGCCGAGCAGCGCAATGAACGGATTATCGACGTTGTCGTGGGCTTCCATCAGCGGCTCACGATCAGCCGCAGCCCGAGCGCGATAAAGATCGTCCCGGCGATCCGATCGAGCCACAAGCCGGCGCAAGGCCAGCGGTTCAGCCACTGGCCGACGGCACCGGAGAAATAGCCAAGCAGCCCGAACAGCAACGCCGCCTGTACGGTAAACAGCAACCCCAGCTGCGCGGTCTGCCATCCGACGCCGCCACGTGCGACCACAACAAACTGCGGCAGGAAGGCGAGAAAAAACAGCACCACCTTGGGGTTGATCACATTGGCGAGCAAGCCTTTGCAGAACAAGCGCCGCAAGGACTCCGCCGGCGCCTGCCGGCCATCAACGCGCGCGTTGCCACGGCTGCGCAGCGCCTGAATCCCCAGCCAGACCAGATAAAGCCCGCCACAGATTTTCAGTGCCATGAAGGCCGGCGCCGAAGCGGCAATCAGCGCGCTGATTCCGAGCGCGGCCAGCAGCGTATGGCTGAGACAACCGAGCGCACATCCCAAGCCGAACACCATGCCCTGCCTGCGCCCGCGCGAAATACCGGTGCCCAGCACCATCAGATTGTCCGGTCCTGGCGATGCGGTAATCAGCATCGCGGCAGCGAGAAAACCAAGGAACTGTTCAGGGGAAAGCAGCACGGGCAGCTCCGCTCTGTGCATCAGAACCGCGATGATAAGCCGCTTGCCAAGGATACGCACCCGCAAACGGGCATGGCCGTACGTCGCCGAATAGGCTAGTTCAGCCTAGCCGGATTGGGATCGCCAACCAAGATACAAGACAAAGAGACATACGCATTAGCCCAGAACGGGATCAGAAACCCTGCATTGGGCGCATCAGAATCAGATGGTTTTATATTCACCCGCGGGAGGCATCATGCTATTTGCAGTCAACTACCCGTTCCGCGCGAATGTCACGGAGGAGTCTCACAAACGTGTGCTCGCTCTTTTTGCAAATTGGCAACCACCAGCGGCTTATGTTTTCAAAGCCCATTACACCAACGCGGATGGAAGTGGCGGCTTGGCTTTGATCGAAACGGACTCCGCCATCGCGGCGCTGGAAGTTCATAACGCCTGGGCGCCATTTTTTGAATTCAGAGTGGTACCTATCGTTGAAACTGACAAGGCAGTTCAAATCGGCCTCAACAATATCAAGTGGCGAGAATCCATATAAGCCCGCCATTCATGGACGAGCCGTCGATTCCGCCCCGTATCATTTCAGTTCAGCAGATACCGAGGGCAATGATCGAACCGGGCATTGCTCATTGAGCCTCACAAGGAAAAGATTGCGATGAGAAGCACCACAGGAGAAACCTACGGCTTTCTTTCCCAAATTTTCCAGCTTTACCTGATGGTGATCGATCGCCTGCTCCAGACTCCCGAGCTTTCGGCGGAGCTTCGCTATGTACTTATTCTGGTTTATTCCTGCGTGTTCGTGGTCTTCCTGTCCTTGTTTTTCTGGTTTGCCAAGTTTCTCCTGTCCTTGATTGCCAAGGGCTTTGCGGCCATTTTCTTGTACTTGACCGCGTCGCTGGATAATCCCCGCAGCCTTCCATACGTCTCCATTCTGGCGCTGGTTCAATCCATTCCCTGGTATTTCAGTCTGCTCGTCCTCATCCTGGGCTTCTGTGGTTTGGCCGCGCTGATCACAGACAACCCCGTCTGGAGCGAATCCTTCAAATACATCATGGGGGCGACGGTAGGCTCGCTCATTGGGGTCGTGCAGAAGAAAGAACAGGTAGAAGTGGAAACTCGCCTGTATGGCTTACTCGAACGTGAGACAACGCAATCGCTCGACGCGAGCCCCGATGAATCGACGCAACGCGCCGACAAGTAACAGAGAGATGCCCGCCACTTGAGTCAATGGTTTGATGAGCTGCGCTTACCGGCACTCAGGATCAACTGCATCCGCGATCAACATCTAAAGATCGTGAACCACTCAGGCCGGTGCTTGCCCCGCATCGCCGGCCGGCGTGCCACAACCTTGGCAGAAATGGCCGAATGCGCTTTTGCGCGTTTTGCACTGCACGCAATCATTGAACAGGCAGATACCGCAATGCACACAGTAATTGCGGCCGCCGTCTTTCAAATCCACCGGTCGCTCGCAACCGGGGCAGATTTGCTTGGCGAGCCGGGCTTGTGCCAGATCGTAGCTGAGCGCCTGGCGTCTTAATGCATCGGGTTTCTGTTCGGCCAGCCTTTGCTGTGCCAGATATCGCTGCAAGGCGCCAATGACGTAATGGCCGATCAGCCCGGTGAGTACGATGCCGACGATATAGCGGACGTAACCGCCGTAATTGGGCAGATACGGCACCAGCTCGACGAAAAAGGCAAACAGCGCGAAGAAGATGAAGCCCCAGACAAAGGGCCAGTGCGTGCTTTTGCGCTTTTTGACGAACAGCCACGCGGCGATCAGCAACAGCGGCAGGGTGACGGCAAGGCGGAACAGGAAGACGCGCAGCTCCTGTGCCCTTGCGGCGACCTCGTAGGCCTGCTGGCCGCCTTCCTGCAATTTGGACAGCGCCTGCCGGTGACGTTCGGCTTCGCGCTGTAGTGTCAGATTTTGCTGCTGCAAACGCTCGACCGCCTGTTGCGCGCTGCGCTCATGCGCCTTGAGCGCATCCAGCGCGCGCGTTCGCGCGATCAGCTCCTGATCCTGCTCGGGCAGGGCAGTCGCCTTGCGCGTCGCCAGCCAGTTGGCAAAGGTTTCACGCGCGCTGGTGGTGGCGTTGCGGGCGGCGGTAAAGCTCAGCTCGGCTTGCTCGCTGGCGTCGAGCGCATCCTTGCGTTGCGCCTCATTGGCATCGATCGCGGCGCGCACTTTGGCCAGCTGCGCCGGATCGATGAACTGTTCGGGCGTAATGCTGCGTTCAACCTTGGGCAGATCGCCAACGATCAAGCCCCCCAGGCCAATCAGAAAACCGGCAAAGATCAGTGCAATCAGCCAGAGACCGCGCTGAAACCATTTTTCCGAAAACCGCAGTCCCTTGCTCATTACACCTCTCCTGAATCAGGCCCTTTGCCAGATTTCCTCGATCTGCATACCGTCTTCGTCGCCATCGATATGCCAGTAATCTTCGCCGACACGATAGCGAAAAGCGTAGCTTCTGCCGAGCATGGCCGCCGTCGAGGTATGGGTCAGCAGCTCCTGATATTTCCCGCCTTCCGCCCGCCACGTCCCGGCACCGGCGGCGTAAAAGCTGCCGTCCTCCAGATGAGTGATGTAGGAAAAATGCGCGCCAGAGATCAGCTTGATCGAGCGCAATTTTGCCGCGTCGAACTCCTGCACCGTACCGTCGGCGCTGGTGTAACGCGCGGATTTCAGTACCCAGCTACCGGTCAGCGCCGGATCGCTCGTCAGTTTGGAATTGCCAGTCATACCCACCTCGTTGTCATGCTATGTGAAGGGATAATGAAAGCATAAACCGTCAAAGTACGAGTTTGCCCGAATTGCGCCATTGATCCAGCGCTTAAAAGCTGACCGCCAACCCGACCGAGACACCAGAAACGTTATTGCCGAACACATAGCGCGTCACTAGGCGAGTACGCGTAACGATGACGTTGTACTTGCTCGAATCAAGTTCGATCCCCACGCCCAGCGAGGTCAGATAATTGAAGCCAAGCGCGCCGCGCAGGTCGCCCATGAACTGGGTCTGGGCAAATTCGAGCACATAGCGAAACGGCCGGTCGAGCAACGTCCAGTCATCGATGGGTGCGCGATACCGCGCCCACAGACTGGCACTTTCGGCATTGGCGTGACCTTGCACCGCCTCGGCGCTACCGCCGAAGCTGGTCAGGCGGATATTGCTGTAGCGCAGCTCAACGTCGATATCGCGCTCGGCCTGGTAGTCCTCGTAATCGAGCATCAGCGAACCGCCGACGCCGTAGGCACTGAGCGAGCCATTGTCGAGAAAGCCGAACTCGCGGCCGACCTTGTACTCGACGAACCACTTGGCGCCGGTCAGATCGCTGGCCACTTCGCCCACGGCGATATTCACGATCGGTCGCAGCACCAGATTCTCGACGATCGGAAAATCCCAGCCAACGCCACCGCTAACCGCCAGGGTATTCCATTTCAGCGGCAGCTCGCGTTCGTTCTTGCCGTCGGATGCCACAAAGGTTGGATCGTAGCGGCTGTAGGACAGCGCGCCTTCCAGATAGATCGGCACCGATTTGCTCAGCGTGGCACCGCCGCCAAGCTGGGTTTGCATCAGTCCAGGATCACCGGTGCTGGCGCTGTTGATCGCCAGCGAACTGGTCGTCACGTCGGGCACGATCGAATAGCCCATCAGCGCCAACACCCCGTTGGCGCTCTTTTGTACATTGCCACCGACAATGGTGAACTCCCGATCGGACGCAAACCCGGGCTGGGTGAATCCGGCCAGCAGCAGGCCGAACACGGCAAGGTGTTTCGCTTTGGGGCCGGGAGTGAGGAAAACAGGCATTCGATATCGCAAGCGTTTATGGAAACCCGCCCATTGTCGACAATGTCCATGACGGCTACAAACGCCCGTGCGAGAACGCACCGCTACCGCAACACCCCGGCAACCGCCGACAGCAAGCCGAACAGCCGCGTTTGCCGCTGGCCGGTATGCGATAATCGAATGTCTTCCTGGAGTTGCCGATGACCGCACACGCGTTCACTCCCCTGTTCGTTTTCGCGCTGACCGCCAGCGTGCTGCTGCAAATGTGGCTGGCGCAGCGCCACATCAACCACGTGCGCCGTCACCGCAGCGCCGTGCCGGCCGAATTTGCCGGCGAGATCAGCCTGTCCTCGCACCAGCGCGCGGCCGATTACACCGTCGCCAAGACGCATTTCGGCATGGTCACGACCATCTGGGACGCGATCCTGCTGGCGGCGTTCACCCTCGGCGGCGGCATCCAGTGGCTCTCCGGCCTCACCGCCGGGTGGTTCGATTCGGCGATTTTGGCTGGCGTGGCGATGATCGCCCTGCTGGCGATCGCCAATACCCTGCTGACACTGCCGTTTTCGTGGATCAGTACCTTCCGGATCGAAAGCGCTTTCGGCTTCAATCAGACCACGCCGGCAACCTTCTTTACCGATCTGCTCAAAACCACCTTGATCGCCGCCGCAATCGGCCTGCCTCTGGTTGCAGTGGTGCTGTGGCTGATGGATGCGATGGGCAGCAACTGGTGGTTGTGGGTCTGGGCAACGTGGGTCGGCTTCTCGTTGCTGCTGATGTGGATTTTTCCGGCCTGGATCGCCCCGTTGTTCAACAAATTCGAACCGCTACCCGACGAAAGCCTGCGCGCACGCATCGAAGCCCTGCTCACCCGCTGCGGCTTTCGCGCCGGCGGCATCTTCATGATGGATGGCAGCAAGCGCTCCAGCCACGGCAACGCCTACTTCACCGGCCTCGGTGCCAAGAAGCGCATCGTCTTTTTCGACACGCTGCTCAAGCAATTGAACGGCGACGAAATCGAAGCGGTGCTGGCGCACGAGCTGGGACATTTCAAGCGTCGGCACATCGTCAAACGCTTGGCATGGACCTTCGTGCTGATGCTGGGCATGCTCTGGCTTTTGGGCCAGCTCAAGACCCAACCGTGGTTCTATGAAGGGCTGGGCGTACACACGCCGAGCACCGCCGCTGCGCTGGTGCTGTTCTTTCTGGTACTGCCGGTATTCACCTTTCTGTTCGGGCCGATCGCTTCGATGATGTCGCGCCAGCACGAATACGAAGCCGACGCCTATGCCGCCGAACAGGCGTCGAGCAGCGATCTGATCCGCGCGCTGGTGAAACTGTATCGCGACAACGCCGCCACGCTGACACCGGACCCGCTGCACAGCCTGTTCTATGACAGCCATCCACCGGCCAGCCTGCGAATTGCCGCTTTGAAGCGACTGGGCTGACGGTGGCAGCTAAAAAGGAAGCTGGTGTCCGTACTCAGGAGCACGCCATGAGCCTCGCTACCGAATATTGCATTCCCAACGCGCCGGCGATGCCGGCCGAAGACACGGTCAAACTGGCCGCCGGCCAGCTTGACCGCTGGCAGGTGCTGGGCACGCAGCTCGAAAAAAACTTCCAGTTCGCCAATTACTACGAAACGATGGCCTTCGTGAATGCGGTCGCCTGGATTGCCAACAGCCAGGATCATCATCCCGATCTGGCCGTTGGCTACAATCATTGCCGGGTGATCTGGACGACCCATTCAGCCGGTGGCCTGACCCGCAACGACTTCATCTGCGCTGCGCGCGTCGATGCCCTTTTCCCTGAATACGGCCCCGAATGACCAACACCGCCCAGATTATCGCCAGCCACGGCAGATCCTATATCGTCGAATTACCCGACGGCAGCACTCGCATCGCCAGTACCCGCGGCAAAAAAACCGATTACGCCTGCGGTGATCGCGTCGCGTTCAAGGAGATCAACGCCGAACAGGCGGTGATCGAGAAAGCGCTTGAGCGCGAAACGCTGCTGTACCGCTCCGATGCCTGGCGCGAAAAGCTGATTGCCGCCAACGTCACCCAGATCATCATCGTGGTCGCGCCGGTACCGAGCTTTTTCGACGAGTTGATCGGCCGTTGCCTAGTCGCCGCCGAAGACGCCGGCATCCGGCCGCTGATCCTGCTCAACAAGTGTGACCTGCCCGAAGCCGAGGCCGCGCGCGGCCGGCTGAGCTATTACCGCGAACTGGGCTACGGCGTGGTTGAGCTGGCCGCCACCGAGGATATCTCGCCGCTGAACGGCTGGCTCGCCGGGCATGTCTCGGTGCTGGTCGGCCAGTCGGGCATGGGCAAATCGACGATTACCAATGCGCTGATCCCCGAGGCGCGCGCCCGCGTCAACGATATTTCGGTCGCGCTCGATTCGGGCAAGCACACCACGACCAACGCGACGCTTTATCACCTCGAGCCCGGCGCCGATCTGATCGATTCGCCGGGGTTGCAATCGTTCGGCCTCGCCCACGTCAGCGCCGAAAACCTGCCGCGGCTGATGCCGGAATTCCGCGAACGCCTCGGTCAATGCCGCTTCCACAATTGCCGGCACCGGCACGAACCGGGTTGCGCCATTCTCGGGGCGGTCAAGGACGGCGCGATTCCGCAAAGCCGGCTGCAACTGCTGTACCGCCTGCAGGACGAGCTGGCAGCCGCACCGTCATACTGACCCCGGCCGCACTGTCTTATTCAGACGGTCACTTGTCGCTCGCAGACGAAGCGCTGGTCGGGCACGAAGGGATAGATCACACCGCATACCCGTCCCTCGTCGTCCCGGATGAACTCGACTTCCAGCGGCCGTCCGATGATGGCAAAGCGGTCCCGGGCCAGCGGCGCCAGCCGGAAGTTACGCATGAACCCCATATGCAGGCGCAGCCCGTCGCCGACCGGCTCCACCTGGAACGGCTGGCGATAGGCATCGGGAAACCCGTTCGGGGGCTGATAGATCCCGGCGTATTGCGACAGGTTGTCCTCGAACGGTGCCGGTTCATTCGGCCGTACGCCCAGGGCGGCACACAAGACCGCCTGATAGCCGGCCCAGTCGCGTGAGGTGGTATCGATGTCCAGCCGCGCAAACGGATACCCGGTCGCGATCATCGCCAGCTGCAGCTGGCTTTCGACAAAGAACGCGATCAACCCACTCTCCCCCGTCTGCTGCAAAGCGCGCTGTACCGGGTAAGCGGCCACATCGGCAGCAACCAGCGCGGCCCAAGCGTGGCCACGCTCCACGATCGTTGCCCGCAGTATCCGTTCCACATCGCACACGAGATGGATCAGGCAGGGCTGGAACCGGGTGAGGAGCGGGTACAACGCATGCAGGTATGCATCGATACCGGATCGGGGGACGTCATGCGCGAGCAGTACTTTGATCGTTGAATGAAAGAAAGCACCGTCAAGACAGAAGAGACCCGCCGACTGATCGATCCGGGCCAGCAGGTTTCGCCAGCATGCCAGCAGGCTGGCGATTGCCGCATCCGGGTCGCGCCCGATTTGCGCCAGAAACGGGGCGAACACCGACTCATTGAGCGTATGCTCCTCCAGCCAGAGCACGCACCGGCCGGCCTCCTCCAGCTGTCGGGCAAGATGCTGCGACAGGCAGGACTTACCGGCGCCAGGGGCTCCTTCGAAAAACAGAATGCGTGCATCCATGGTTGTGGTCACGTCGTATCATCGAAAGGCCCGAGTATATGAAGATGCCGGGGCGTATGGCCGACCGGTTCAACACACAGCAAGCACGGCCAAATTGCCTTCCCCGACCTAGCGCCGGTGACGGCGTCCGGCCCGCTTGCGCAACGCCAGCCAGATATGGATCCGCCAGATGCCATGCACGGCAAAGAACCCGGTGATGGCCAGCAGGGCTGCCAGCGTCGGCAGACCGATCAGCAAGGGCGTGCCGAGCGACAGCATCCACTGCCACATGGCCTGCGACCATTCGAGCAAGCTCAGCCCGGACCAGTCCGGCATCAGCGGGACATGGGTGCCGCCACCAAGACCCGTGATGAAACCGCCCAGCTTGACCGCAACCCAGTACAGGGGCCCGATGGTCAGCGGATTGGTGTAGAAGGTCGCGAACACGGCCACCGGCAGATTCACGCGAAAACCCAGCGACAGCAGGCTCGCGGTGATCACCTGCAAGGGGCCGGGAATCAGGCCACCGATCATCCCTGCCGCCACGCCACCGGCCACCGAATGCCGGTTCAGATGCCATAAATTAGGGTGCGCGAACCAGTGGGCATAACGGCGCAGAAACATATTCTTTGTCAGCGTTGCATGATCCGGCAGATATCGGCGTAAAAAACGTCGGGGCATGAAAACCTTTGTAGGGATTGAAAACACAGCCGTTAAGCTGCAACAGTATATCGGGCCGAGCACGCCGCCCGGCTACAAGTCGCGTGAGCGATGATGGCCGGAGCCAAACCGGTGGGTGCTTTCGCCAGATTGCAATCCGATAATTCTTGGCTTCAACTGACCCGGTGATTGGGGCAGAATTCCAGACTAACCCGGAATTGTTGATTTATGGTCGCCGTTACCCGTCCCCTGGCTCAGTCGATCGCTGAAGCCGCCAACCCGCAAGGGTGGCTGGCACAGCTTGCCGACCGCTATTCGCCTGAAGCAATGAGCCGCCTCAAGGTCGCGCTCGAATGGGCGGCTGAATGCTACGGCGATGCGTGCCTGCCCATTATCGGCGAGCGCATTTTTCCGCATGCCGTCGCCAGCGCCTCCATCGTTGCAGACCTGCGGCTCGATGCCGATGCGGTCATCGCCGCACTGCTGTGCGCCCTGCCCGATCAGCAAACCAATGCGGCCGTAGAGATCGAAAAACGCTTCGGCAAAGATGTCGCGACACTGGTCGACGGCATCAACCGCGTGCGCAAGATCCGCATGCTCACCATGTCGGCGACCCCCAAGCCTGCGGAGGCCGCATCGCAGATCGAATCGATCCGCAAAATGCTGCTGGCGATGGTCGAGGACATGCGCGTGGTGCTGATCACGCTCGCCTGGCGTACCCAGACCATGCACGTACTCGGCCAGGCTCCGGAGGACGTACGCCGCCGCATTGCCGAAGAAACGCTCGATTTCTTCGCGCCGCTCGCCAACCGGCTGGGCGTGTGGCAGATCAAGTGGGAGCTCGAAGATCTCGGATTCCGCTATCAGCACCCCGATATCTACAAGAAGATCGCCAAGCTGCTAGACGAGCGACGAATCGATCGGCAAAACTTCATCGATGACGTGCTTTACAAGCTGCGCACCGAACTCACCGCTGCCGGGGTCGGGCATGCCAGCCTGACCGGGCGGCCCAAGCACATCTACAGCATCTACAAGAAGATGCAGAAGAAGAAGCTCGACTTCTCCGAGCTGTACGACATCCGCGCGGTGCGGGTGCTGGTCGATGACGTCAAGGATTGCTACACCGTGCTCGGCATCGTCCACAACCTGTGGCAGCCGATTCCGGGCGAGTTTGACGATTACATCGCCAACCCCAAGGGCAACTTCTATCGCAGCCTGCACACCGCGGTCATCGGCCCTAATGAGAAGGCACTTGAGGTGCAGATCCGCACCTTCGATATGCACGAGCACGCCGAATTCGGCGTTGCCGCGCACTGGCGTTACAAGGAAGGCGGCAAGGGCGACAGCAAGTACGAAGAGAAAATCGCCTGGCTGCGCCAGTTGCTCGACTGGAAGAGCGACGTCGTTGGCGAGGGCGAACTAGCCGACGCATTCAAGGCCGAGCTGTTCGACGACACCATCTATGTCCTGACGCCAGCCGGGCGCGTCATCGCCCTGCCCAAGAACAGCACACCGATCGACTTCGCCTATCACCTGCATACCGATCTGGGCCACCGCTGCCGCGGTGCCAAGGTCGACGGCGCCATCGTGCCCTTGTCGACGTCACTGAAGAACGGCCAGCGCGTCGAAATCCTCTCGGCCAAGGAAGGCGGCCCGAGCCTGGACTGGCTGCACCACGGTTACGTGAAAAGTCATCGTGCAGCGCAGAAGATCCGCTACTGGATCCGCCAGCAAAACCTCGACGTCGCGATCGAGGCCGGCCGCACGCTCTACGACAAGGAGGCCGCGCGCGTTGGACGCACCCAGGTCCGGCAGGACGATGTTGCCCACCGGCTTGATTTCAAGACCGTCGAGGAAATGCTTGCCGCGCTCGGCCAGGGCGAGCTGACGCTGCGAGCGCTGGCTGACTCGCTGACGTATGAAGAGAGGCCGCAAGCGCCTGAGGAACCCACCAATCCGGACGACGTGATCCGTCGCGCCCGCGCCGACCAGCGCGGTGAAGGCATCCTGATCGAGGGCGTCGACAAGCTGATGACCATGCTGGCCAAGTGCTGCAAACCGGTTCCACCGGATGCGGTCATGGGATTCGTCACCAAGGGGCGCGGCATTTCGATTCATCGCAGCGATTGCCTCACCCTCAAGCGCCTCGCCACCGCGGCGCCGGAGCGGCTGATCAGGGCCGACTGGGGCACACAAGGTAGCGGCATCTTTTCGACCGATATGCTGATCGAGGCACACGATCGCCCCAGCCTGCTACGCGATCTGTCTGACGTCATGTCGCGTGAAAAAATCAACGTCACGGCGGTGAACACGCTCTCGCGCAACAGCCTGGCAAGCATGCGTTTCACCGTTGAGGTTCAGCGCGTTGACGATCTGCCACGCATCTTCGCCCGGCTGAACGAAGTTCCCGGCGTGTTGCGCATCATCCGGCTCTGAAGACCAGCGCCGCACCCGAAAAACCGGCCCTTCGCGGCCGGTTTTTTCATGTCCGGCAAACACGTCCCCGGCCTGTCAGCAAGCGAGCCGGCATCAAATCCACACTTTCAATGCCGCACGTCGGCTTACAGGCTGCGCGCTGGTTCCACCTTATTGGCGGCATCACCCGGATGACATATGGTCGCGCCTCAAAGCCATAACATCGAAGTCTGATACAGGACTCGACCTTTCGCCCCGGGAGATGCAATGCAATCACTACGCACCAAACTCGTCGTCTTCGTCGCCGCGCTGTCGGCGCTGATCACCATCCTGCTGTCGGTCGCCGCCTATACCAGCCAGCGCGCGCAGATCCTCGGTTCGCTGGCCAGCGAAATCCACAGCACCGCCATCGGCTACAACGTCGCGCTGACCAACTGGGTCGAAGGCAAGCAGCACATTCTTGCCGGCACCGCGCACGCGCTCGGCAACGCTGCCGAGCTGCACGGACCGCTGGTGCAGGCGGCCAAGAGCGCCAAATTCGACAGCACCTATATCGGTACCGTCGACAAGCAGATGCAGCAGGATCACCCGATCCCGCTGCCCAAGGACTACGATCCGACCTCGCGCCCCTGGTACAAGCAGGCCGTCGCCGCCGGCCAGGCCATCGTCACCGCCCCGTATGTCGACGCGTCGACCAAGCAGCTGGTGCTGACCTTCGCCGCGCCGGTCAAGGACGCCGCCGGCAATCTCAAGGGCGTTGCCGCGGCCGACATCTATCTCGACGGCGTGGTCAAGGACGTGCTGAACATCAAGCTGCCGGGCAACGGCTACGCCTTCCTCGCCGGCAAGGACGGCAAGGTGCTGGCGCACACCGACGGCAACAAGGTGCTCAAGCCGGTCAGCGATTTTGCGCCCGAGATGAGCGCCGACAGGATGGCCGCCATCGCCGGCGACAGCGCACTGAGCGAAGTCGTCGTCGACGGCTCGGCCAAATTCGTCGACATCCAGCCTATCGACGGCACCGAGTTCGAACTGGTGCTGGTCGTCGACAAGGCCGTTGCGCTGGCGCCGCTCAACCGGCTGCTGTGGCTGAGCATCGCCGCGCTGGTCATGATGCTCGCCGTCATCGTGCCGCTGTCGGGCGTACTGGTTCGCCGCATGCTCGCCGGGCTGGTGCGCGTCCGCGACGCGATGAGCGAAATCGCCAAGGGCGGTGGCGATCTGACCCGCAAGATCGACGTTACCGGCAACGATGAAATCGCCGAAACCGCGCAGGCGTTCAACCGCTTCACCGAGCAGCTGCGAACGATGTTTGTCGAGCTGCAGCGCGAAAACGAGCAGTTGACGCACGGCGTGGCCGATATCGACCAGCTGGTGAAGCAGCTCTCGCATGATTCGCAGGCGCTGTCAGACCTGTCGGCGTCGAATGCGGCGACGATCGAGGAAATCACCGTCAGCATCAGCCACATCGCCGACAACGCCCGCGAAGCCGACCACCTCGTCAACGCCACCGGCGCGCTGTCGGGCGAATCCGCCGCAACGGTCAAGGCCGTCGCCGACGAGGTCGGCAAGTCGGCCGAGGCGGTCAGCGAACTGGCCAGCCTGCTTGACGGCCTCAACCAGCGCGCGCAGGACATCAGCGGCATCATCCGCGTGATCAGCGATATCGCCGACCAGACCAATCTGCTGGCGCTGAACGCCGCGATCGAGGCCGCCCGCGCCGGCGAAACCGGCCGCGGCTTTGCCGTGGTTGCCGATGAAGTCCGCAAGCTGGCCGAGCGCACCGGCAAGGCCACGCTGGAAATCACCGGCATGATCGACGGCGTCCGTGCCGAGACCGCGGCTGCGGTCAGCAATATGGAACGTACTCACGCGGCAGTACAAAACGGTGTATCGCTATCGAACGCCGCGGCCGAAAAAATCGCCCATATTCGCGAAAACATGGACGAAGTGATGCGCAGAATGAGCGAAATCGCGTTGTCGACCAGCGAGCAGCAGAATGCCACCACGGCCATGGCGCAAAGCGCCGAGCACATCACCACGCAGATGCACAAGTCCGACGCGGCCATGCAGCGCGCCACCAGCACCGTGCATCATCTGAACGAGCTGGCGACCTTCCTTCGCGACATGTTCGGCAAATTCCGGCTCTGATTCGGCTGGCGCAGGCAGCCGGCGGCAGACTTGCTGCGACCCGAAATGATCAAAATGTAAATTTTCATCAAATCAAACGTAATTCGTTCCGCTGTGCAACTGCCAAGCGCGGCATATGATGGTTTCAGGAATTCCGGTTCCTAAATACGAGAGATTCCAGCCCGCAGCCATGCGGGCTTTTTTTTGCCCGACGCCTTCATCCATCACTTTTGCCGGTCCCCATACAAAACGGGCCACAGCATAGGCTGCGGCCCGTTCCTTGCTAGCGCTTATATCGCCATGCCGATCAGGCGGCGCGATGATCGCCGATTTTGACGATCTTCATGCTGTTGGTACCGCCGCCCTGGCCGACGACTTCGCCATAGGTGAACACCACCAGATCACCCTGCTGCACCACGCCCTGACGCAACATCTCGATCTCGGCGCGAATCAGCAGACTATCGCGATCGGTGTTTTCCTGCGAAATCATCATCGGCAATACATCGCGGAACAGCGCCAGACGCTGATAGGTTTCCACTTCCGGCGTCAGCGCATAAATAGGCACACCCGATACGGAGCGCGACAGCCACAGCGCCGACGATCCTGATTGCGTCAGTGCGGCAATCGCCTTCACCTGCAAGTGCGCCGAGGCAAACAGCGCCGCCATCGAAATGCTTTGGTCAATGCGCGAGAATTCGCCCGGAGCGAGGATGTCATCGCTGATCTTGCGACCAATCGACTTTTCCGCTTCCAGACACACGCGCGCCATCGATTCGACCGTTTCCACCGGGAACTGGCCGGCGGCCGATTCGGCCGACAGCATCACCGCATCGGTGCCATCGAGCACGGCATTGGCGACGTCCGAAACCTCGGCGCGCGTCGGCACCGGACTGGTGATCATCGATTCCATCATCTGCGTGGCGGTGATCGACAGTTTGTTCTGTCGCCGCGCGACTTTGATCATGCGCTTTTGCAGCGCCGGCACCGCCGCATCACCCACTTCGACCGCGAGGTCGCCACGGGCCACCATGATGCCGTCCGAGGCTTCGACGATTTCTTCCAGATTGGTGATCGCCTCTGTGCGCTCGATCTTGGCGATCAGTTGCGCCTTGCTGCCGGCCGCGCGCAACAGCGTGCGCGCCATATACATGTCGGCGCCCGATTTCGGAAACGATACCGCGACGTAGTCCGCACCCAGTTGGGCCGCGGTCTTGATGTCTTCCATGTCCTTGGCGGTCAGCGCCGGCGCGGTCAGGCCGCCGCCCTTGCGGTTGATGCCCTTGTTGTTCGACAACGGGCCGCCAACCAGCACCGTGGTGTAGACCTCCGGGCCGCGCACTTCGAGCACTTCAAGCTGCACCTTGCCGTCGTCGAGCAAGAGGATCGCGCCGGGTTCGACATCGTTCGGCAGTTCCTTGTAATCCAGGCCGACGCGCTCCTGATTACCCAGCTCGCATGCCGCGTCGAGAATGAAACGCTCGCCCTTCTTCAGGACGATCTTGTTCTTTTCGAACTTGCCAACGCGAATTTTCGGGCCTTGCAAATCGGCCATGATCGCCAGCGACTGGTTCGCGCGCGCCGCACAGCCACGCACCATCGCAGCGCGGTCGATATGATCCTGAGCGGTGCCGTGCGAGAAATTCAAGCGGACCATGTTGACGCCGGCGGCGAGCAAACGCTCCAGCGTGTCCTGATCGCTGGATGCGGGGCCAAGTGTGGCGACGATCTTGGTGCTGCGAAACATGTTTCTTCCTTTGCCTGAGTCTGTTGTTTGGATTGTTATCGCTGACGCCTGTTCGTCACGGCGTCATCTCGGCGCAGATTATAAGCCACTGCTCATGTCATGGTTAAACCGCGCTAATACGACACGTCGTCACACAACAAGCCGGAATATCCCGAACAGACCGTTCGCCCCCGCCGGGACAGGCGCCACGGCGCCGAACAGCCCCGGCAGGCCGCCCGCCTAGCCCAGCCGGCTGGCCGCAGCGGTGTCCAGCATGGTGATCGCATGCCGGTGCCGTCGCAGCAGGCTGGCCGGTACGCCGTTGCCGACCGCCAGTTGCAGCGCCTGACGCACGGTTTCGGCCTTTTTCTCGCCGCTGACCATCAGCACCGCGCAGTGCGCCTGCATGATGCTGGCTATCCCCAGCGTGATGCCCTGCTTCAGCACCGGTTGCTGCGTGCCGAAATATTTCTGCCCGACACTGACCGTGACCGGATCGAGCTCGGTGACGATGCTGCCGCTGTCGACCAAGCAGCCTGGCTCGTTCATGCCCAGATGGCCGTTCATGCCCATGCCGAGCAGCACCAGATCCAGCGGACCGTGTTCGGCGAGGAAAGCGTCGACCCGGCGACACTCGGCCTGCAGGTCGTCCGCCATCGCGTCGTAGAACACGATGCGCTCGGGCGGCACGTTCAGCGGGCCGAATACGGTCTCCTGCATGAAGGCACGACAGCTACCCGGATAGTCGGCCGGCAGGCCGACCCATTCGTCGAGGCCGACGTACACCACCTGCGACAGGTCGACCTCGCCGGCGCGCTGCATTGCAAGCAGCCGTGCATACGCGGCGCGCGGTGTATCGCCGCCGGCCAGGCACAGCACGGCTTGCGGTTTGGCGCGCACGCAGTCGGCAATCAGCGTGGCGACGGCATCGGCCAGCTCGGTCGGGTTGGCAAGGATGCGGGTTTGCATGGGGGACTCCTGTGCGTGATCGATGTCCGTCAGGCTAGCGCGCATGCCGCGCGGACTCGGTATCAAATCCCGCCGGTTCTGCAATCTTTGGCCTGCTTTGTTTCGGTTCTGAAACATTTCCCGGTCTGCATTACAGCGGCGAGACAAATGCTCAACGAGACGTAGCCTTCGCGGCGAGGCGGTTTTTTAGACTGAACTCCAGTCCCCACCGAGGGACGGCGACCAGAAGGAGTCCAAGATGACCGCACCCAATATCCTGCTCACCCGCATCGACAACCGGCTGGTTCACGGCCAGGTCGGCGTGACGTGGACCACCGCGCTCGGCGCCAACCTGCTCGTCGTCGTCGACGACGTCACCGCCGCCGACGAGATGCAGCAGAAGCTGATGGCCATCACCGCCGATCAGGTCGGCGTCGGCATCCGTTTCTTCACGGTCGAGAAGACCATCGCCGTGATCCACAAGGCCGCGCCGGCGCAGCAGATCTTCCTGATCTGCCGCAGCCCGGCGACGGTGCGCCAGCTGGTCGACGGCGGCGTGCCGATCCGCGATGTCAATGTCGGCAACATGCACTTTTCCGACGGCAAGCGGCCGCTCTCCAAGAAGGTCTACGTCGACGACGCCGACCTCGCCGACCTGCGCGCACTCAAGGCGGGCGGCATCAACGTGTTCATCCAGGACACGCCCGGGGACACCAAGGACACCATCCAGTAAGGGAGACGGTCATGCATGAAATCACACTGATGCAGGGGCTGATGCTGGCGGGGGTCGCCTTCATTTTCGGCATCGACTTCTGGCTCGAAGCGCTGTTCCTGTTCCGGCCTATCATCGTCTGCACCGTCACCGGCGCCATTCTCGGCGACCTGCAGATCGGCCTGATCACCGGCGGCCTGACCGAGCTGGCCTTCGCCGGGCTGACCCCGGCCGGCGGCGTGCAGCCGCCGAACCCTATCCTCGCCGGGATCATGACCACGGTGATCGCGCACAGCGCCGGTGTCGACCCGAAGACCGCGATCGGCCTTGGCCTGCCGTTCAGCCTGCTGATGCAGTACATCATCCTGTTCTACTACTCGGCGTTCTCGATGTTCATGCCCAAGGTCGAACGCTACGCGCGCGAGAACAACACCGCCGGTCTCGGTCGGATGAGCCTCTTGATGACGCTGATCGTCGCCTGCACCTATGCGCTGGTGGTGTTCCTGTGTGCGTACTCGGCGCAGGGCGCGATGCAGGCGCTGGTGAAGTCGATGCCGAGCTGGCTGAGCCACGGTTTCGAAGTCGCCGGCGGCATCCTGCCTGCGGTCGGTTTCGGCCTGCTGCTGCGGGTGATGCTGAAGATGCAGTACGTCCCTTACCTGCTCGCCGGCTTCCTGTTCGTCTGCTACGTGCAGATCCAGAACCTGCTGCCGGTCGCGGTGATGGGCGCAGCCTTCGCCCTGTTCGTCTACTTCAACAGCAAGCCGGAATCCGCACCGGCACCCGCCACCGAAGCGCCCAAGGAGGACTACAGCAATGGCATCTGAACACACCACCACGCCTGAAGCCGAAATCACCAAGGGCGACATCACCAAGCTCGCGTTCCGCTCGTCGATGCTGCAGGCCGGCTTCAACTATGAACGGATGCAGTCGGTCGGCTTCACCACGGCGATGCAGCCGCTGCTGAAGAAGATCTATCGCGATGATCCGGAAGGGCTGAAGGCCGCCAACAAGGACAGCCTCGAGTTCATCAACACCCACCCGAACCTGGTCGGTTTCCTGATGGGGCTGCTGATCTCGCTCGAGCAGAAGAAGGAAGACCGCGCGCTGATCAAGGGCCTGAAGGTGGCGCTGTTCGGGCCGATTGCCGGCATCGGCGATGCGATCTTCTGGTTCACGCTGCTGCCCATCGTTGCCGGTGTCTGCGCGTCGTTCGCGATCCAGGGCAATGTGCTCGGACCGCTGATCTTCTTCGGGGTCTACCTTGCGGTGTTCTGGTCTGTCCCTATACGGAAGGACACTAACTTAAGGTGGATAATCGCCACCAAGGAGTGTTCATGACCCAAATCCGCCGTACCTTTCCCGAGTCCTTCAAGCGGGAAGCTGTTGAGCAAATCCTGGCTGGCACGCCGCTACGTCACGTGGCGCAGGCCTTCGGCATCACCGAAGGCCTGCTGGGCAAATGGAAACGCCAGTTTCTGCTCAAGGGCATGGATGCCTTTCCTGGTCATGGCAAGCAACTGGGCGAAGCAGCCGAACTCAAGCGTCTGCGCGATGATCTAGCACGCGTCACCATGGAGCGTGACGTCCTAAAAAAAGCGCTCGCCATCTTCTCGCAGCCCACGAAGTGAAGTACCGCGCCATTCAGGCGCTTGCTGAGCGTTATCCTGTTGCCGTCATGTGCCAGTTGTTCCGCGTCTCACGGAGCAGCTACTACGCTTGGCGCAACCGGCCGCCTTCGATGCGAGAGATGGCTAATCGCGTGCTGTTACGGGAAATCCGTCTGGTCCATGCCGAAGTCAACGGCATCTATGGGCATCGTCGGATACATGCGGAACTGGTCGCACAAGGCTTCGCCTGTGGCCGCCACCGTGTTGGCCGCCTGATGCGCCAAGGCGGGCTGAAGGTACGTTCCCGTAAACGGTGGCGACCTGTCCCGGTCAGCCAACACCTGCTTCCGGTGGCACCAAATCGGCTGGAACGGCAATTCGACGCATCCGGGATGAATCAACGCTGGGTGTCGGACATGACTTACATCCGTACTGACGAGGGCTGGCTGTATCTGGCTGTGGTGCTGGACTTGTATTCCCGCGCCGTGGTCGGCTGGGCAATGCACCATCGAATGCAGCAAGAACTGGTGCATGCTGCGTTGACGATGGCCGTTGCCAGACGGAAACCGGTGCGGGAGGTGCTACTGCATTCGGACCGAGGCAGCCAGTATTGTGCGTTTGATTACCAGATGTTGCTGAAACGGCACGGCATGGTGCCGAGCCATTCACGAGCGGGCAATTGCTGGGACAACGCTGCGATGGAAAGCTTCTTCCGGTCGTTGAAGGCGGAGCGGGTTTACTTGACCCGCTACCGGAGTCACGACGAGGCCCGCGCGGATATATTCGACTACATCCGATTTTACAATCATCGCCGCCGCCATTCGACGCTGGATTACCTGGCACCGGTCGAGTTTGAACGGCAGCATTCAGCGCTTAGCGCTTAATCCTCTGTCCTTCTGCATGGGGACAGACCAGCTCATCTTGGTTCTTGCACAAATAAAAGGCCTGAAACGTGGAGTCAACACTATCCGCATTATCGAATCTGGTGATTCGTGTGTTGGCCGGCTCGTAGAAAGCGGAGCCGGTTGTCAACGTTTGGGCGGGTTGCCCATCGATTTGATACACGATTTTACCGCGAGTGACGGTGCCAACTACTGGGCATGGATGCGAGTGTGGAGGTGCCCTAAGTGAAGGAGAGAGGGTGATTTCCTGAATGGTCACTCTACCGACCTGTCCTTGTGGATGAATATCCACAGCTAAAAGTTCTTTCCTCGAAACCTGAGGAGCGCTAACCACTGTCGTAGAAAGCGAGAATGCTGTGAGCGCGATGAGTAGTTTTAAATGCGGCATTAAAGTTCCTATGAGGCCTAACGTTGAAACTAAACGGACGGACAAGGCATAGCTTTGGCCGGTTCGCTTGAGTGAAGTGTTGGGCGTCATGATGGACTACAGCGAGCGACCGTCGAAGTGCCTTACGGGAAAGGACGACAATTTTACACCTTCAAGGCAACGGGCATTGACTACCACCATTGAATTCCCAGAGAGAATGCCTTCGGCAAACGTATGAATGCCGCACTTTGGGCAGAACCGATGTTTAATGATTTGGGCGTCGAAAGTGTAAGTGGCCATCTGTTCCGGAGAGGTCAGCAAGCGAAATCTATCGGGCTGAAAACCCCAAAGAAGCGCACCCTTCCGCGAACAAATTGAGCAGTTGCACTCAGTAACTTGGGTGAGTTCACCCTCGATCTCGAAAGCCACTTGCCCGCAGTGACAGCTACCTTTGTATTTCATTTGTTGGGTTCTTCGGTTGTGGCAAGACTGTGTAGCAAAGGGAAAATTGGCAGTTGGGATGACGACGCCCAACGTTAAAACTAAGCGGAGGCCGAAGGCCGCCCGCTTGATTGAAATGTTAGAGGTCGTTTGCGACTTCTTCGGTGGATTTGACCTGAGCGAACAACCCATTCAGGCCTGCCAGATATGCAAGTTGCACATCTTCGGCTGCGACCAACGAGCCATTAAAAGAGAGTTCCTTTGTGGCACAAGCATCATGAGCGAGGACGCAAGAAAATCCCAAATCTGCGGCAGCGCGAGTTGTGGTGTCGATACACATATGCGTCATCATGCCGGCGATGACCAACGTTGTAATTTTGCTTTCCTTGAGGTGTTCGAGTAGCGGGGTGCCGCGAAAACTATTGGGGAAGTTTTTTTGGAAAAAAACTTCCCCCGCGGCAGGTGCTACGCATGGATGTATTTCTGCGCCGTATGTATCGGGCAAGAAGAACGTTGCGCCGGGATGCATTGAAATGTGCTGAATATGTATGATTGGAAGGTTGCTTTTACGGAATTTTTCCAATAATTTCGTAGCGTTGTTTCCTGCCTCGACAGGGGACACTAATTCCATAGCGCCATTCGGGAAGTAATCATTTTGAATATCAATTAACAACAGAGCGGTAACCATTAGTATTGACCTCTAACGTTTGAATTAACGGGCGGGCTTTAGCCCGTCCCGATTGAATGAAGTGTTAGCCGACAAGGCTGCGATACACGCCTCACGTGTGGCCCACGCGTCGGCGGTGGTAATTCCGGCTGATGCGGCCCAGTGAGCAACGGCTCGTTTGTGGAGTTCAATCTTTGCATCCGATAACTCGGCGGGCAAAACAACATGCTCTTCGATCAGGGCCTCAAAGGGGCTGGCGCTGCCTTTGGGCAAGCCCGTGAAGTCATAGCGTTTGCTACCGACAGCCAGATAGCAATGCGCCTCCGGAATATAAGACAGATGCGCAGCGCGAAGAATGCTCCCCACTCCGGGGGTGTTTTCCTCCGACATCTTGAAGAGCCCCACCGTCAGTTGAACTTCCATATGACCGCACTCATGTGCCAGCGCCGCCAGCAATTTGTGCTTAGAACTACAAGTGCCACAGTTTTCGGTGATAACAGAGAGCGGATCGTCATTGGCGGCGGTTCTTCCATATGGCAACGCTTGTACGAAGGCAGCAAGCTGCTCGAAGCTGGAAAACCCCAAAGCGGCAACCGCTTTGGACAATGGACCAGAAACAGAAAAGGGAAAACACGGTGGGCTGGGCATGTTCTAGCAAATGGCGGCTGATATTTGAAAAAAGCAAAGGCCGAAGGCTATCCGCTTGATTGAAGTGCAGGGCGTTATACGGCTGCCTTGTGCAATGCCGCTGCGTCGCACAGCGCTGCGAGCGCCATACGCAATGAAACAGCAATTTGTGGATGATGGACGATGCAATCTTCAGTTAATTTCGAGCCGAGGATTGGTACGGTAATGGAAGCCGCTTCAATGATATGGGCTGACATAACCGAGATGGTTTCGTGCAACGCCGCTTGAGCATGAACGGCACGAGGGGATGCATTCAGCAGCGCTACCGGCTTGCGAACAAAGGCCTCACACCCCACCATCCAATCAAGCGCATTTTTCATCACACCCGTAACCCCATGAGCATATTCCGGACTGGCAATAAGCAGCGCATCAGAAGCGATGATGTGCGAACGCAGCTTTCTCACAGGCAATGGATCACTTGTTTCCAGATCTGGATTAAACAGTGGCAGATCACCAAGCCCTTGATAAACACTAATTTCGACGCCTGGCGGTGCGAGGCGAGTCATTGCACGTAGTAATGCTGAATTGTGAGAAGCGGCCCGAAGACTACCTGAGATAGCGAGTATTTTCATGGGGCCCAACGTTGGAGGTAACGTGCGGCCGGAGCCGCGTAGCGGTGGAGGGAACCCAAAGCGCAGCTTTGGGTCGTCACGTTGACCGAAAGATTATGTTCTATTTTCAAGAACCAACTCATAATGCTCAACCGTTGGAAATGGGTCATAAAAGTGATGGAGCAATTGCCGCCACTCTTGGTATTGAGCAGAACCACGGAAGCCAACGGTGTGATCTTCAAGTTTTTCCCAATTTACCAACAAAACATACTGCGATGAATTTTCTAGACAACGTTGCAATTGATGAGAAATGTAACCTGGCATTGAAGATATTATGGCGGAAGCGATTTTGAAAGCGGACTCAAATTCACCTTCTTTTCCAGAAAGAACATTCAGAACGGCGACTTCTAGAATCATATTTCTTCCTGTGTCCTGTGAGTGGCTGCAAAGAACCTAACGATTAAGCTAACAGACGAATAAAAGCGTAGTCTTTGTGAGTCCAGTGAGCGAAGCGAGCGGTGTTGAGCGCCTTGTTAGGCGTATTCAACGGAATATTCCATTTAAAAATTTTCTGCTTCGGGCGCACGGAAGGCCTTACTGTAGTAGCCAGACTGGTCGAAACAGCAAACCTGCTTCTTGCCGGATGCAAGCATATCGCAGGCATCACCAATTCGTTTTGCGCGCGTCTTAAGTTCCTTGGCTGAAGTAATCCAGTGTATCCAGTCTACTCGTGCGATGGTCGTCGTATTGTTCCAAACTTTACGAGCCTCAGGAGTGGCTGCCAGTGCCTCCTGAAAATCTGGTGGGATGTCGGGCTCGGGTTCCTTCTTCACAGGGGTTAGCTCTAGCGTAACAATATCTCCCACGGCCGCCCCTGCGGCTTCGTGTAACTCTCTGCTTACCTGCAGCCAATGGCTCAGCTGACCATCCGGTTCAAGGGTTGCCTGGAAATGGTGCCCATTAATTGTGCCTTCAACTGTCGTCCTTCCTCGCCTCGGAAGCTGTTCACTCGTGTCTCTTGGCAGTACTACGAACGCCCACGATGTATCATTACCAGGCTTTGCCGGACGAAGAAGCTTTGCTGCGAATCGGGATTTCACATCGATTGTTGTCATTGCAATTCCTCTAACTAATACGCCTAGCGCCTGAATTAAGCCAAGCCGCGAAGCGGCTTCGGCTTGAATGAATTGTTAGTCGTCACTGCGATGCAGGATGGCCTGTTGCGACTGGTGGTCAATTGGTGCTGATGTGTGCTCATGGATGATCTTCCAGGAACCTCCAGTCTTGCGCAGAGCCATGGTTACACGGTTGCTGAGAGATCGGAGTTTTGTGCCATCCGGCGCAATCTCGGTGTAAGTGAGAACGGCATGGCCTATGGCCAAGGCTCCGGCTACAGCTGAACTTTCATCGTCGGAAGTGACAACAACACATTCATCTCCGAGTGATGAGAACCAACCTGCAGCCATATCTCGCCACGCCGCCAAGCCGCGAAGCGACCACGTGCCCCACATGTCAAAAACATGGATGTCTTGGTCATAGAGCGCGGTGAATGCGTCAACGTCCTTGACGCGAACGGCATCGCTATAAGCGGCCAGGACACGGAGGAATAGATTACTTTCATCCATACGCGTGAACCTTCCTTTGACGGCTAACGAATAAAAGGGACTTCCCCATCCTAAGGCTGCGGCGGAAGCCGCAGGCAGCCTGCGCTGCCATGATGAAGTTTCCACACCCATCATCGCTTACAGGAGGGGAAATCCATGTCCATTATCACTGTCGGTATCGATCTCGCCAAGAATGTCTTTGCCGTTCATGGCGTCGATGAAACGGGCAAGCCGATGCTGGTCAAACCCAAGGTGCCGCGCGCAGCATTGCTCGAGCTGATCGCCCAACTGCCGCCGTGCCTGATCGGCATGGAAGCCTGTTCCGGTGCGCATCACTGGGCGCGGCAGTTTCAGCCCTTCGGCCATACGGTCAGGCTGATGGCGCCCAAGCTGGTCGTGCCGTATCGCATGGCCGGCAAGCGCGGCAAGAACGACGCCGCCGATGCCGCGGCGATTTGCGAGGCGGTCACCCGGCCACAGATGCGCTTCGTGCCGATTAAGGATCAGGAGCAGCAAGCCGTACTGTGCTTGCACCGTACCCGCCAGGGCTGGGTCGAGGAACGCACCGCGACCTATAACCGCATCCGCGGGCTGCTGGCCGAATTCGGCATCGTCCTGCCGCAGAAGGTCGAACGACTGCGGCGCGAGATCGGGGCTCATCTGGAAGACCTGCCCGGCTGGGCCAACCGCTGCATCGGCGATCTATTGCAGCATGCCAGCCAACTGGACGAACGCATCAACGCCTACAGCCGGATCATCGAACAACTGGCGCACCAGGATCAGCGCGCCCGCCGGCTGCAAACCCAGCCCGGCATCGGCCCGACCACCGCCAGCGCGCTGCTGGCGAGCATCGGCAGCGGCCATGACTTCGCCAGCGGCCGGCAACTGGCCGCCTGGCTCGGGCTGGTGCCGGGGCAGTACAGCAGTGGCGGCAAAGCCCGGCTGGGGCGGATCACCAAGGCCGGCGACGGCTACTTGTGCAGCCTGCTGGTGATGGGCGCCCGCGCGGTACTGGCCGGGCTGGGCGACAAACAGGACCGCTACAGCCGCTGGGTGCGCAGCCTGCAAGAACGACGCGGTTACTGGAAAACCATAGTGGCGATCGCCGCCAAGAACGCCCGCATGGCGTGGGCGATCCTGCATTACGGCGACGACTTCAGCGTGTTGGTGGATTGAATTCCGGCCAATCCAATGACTCAACCCGGGTCAGCAAGCAAGGAATATGGCATGGCGAAATGAATCGAACGCGAACTGCTGGCATTGATGCAGAAAAGGTTGGACCTGCGTGGGGCATGCCTGGTTAATTCAATGGGGCCAATATCCCCGGCTAACGATGGAGGCCCCCGCGCGCGTCTTGTATCAGGGTCCGGACTAAACCAGTCCAACATGACCGTTTGTAGTGTTGCAGTCCTTCACCTTCTCACGCATTCAACCGGTGGTGCCGCCATTCGCCGAAATGAAAACGTCCTTTGCATTGCAAGGGATGGGGAAGCCCTTGTAGTTTGAAGTAACGGGCCGGCTTTAGCCGGTCCCGGTTGACTGAAGTGTTAGCGGTCATTGAGGGCATTTCGCATTTTAACAAAGTCTTCATCGTTGACGTCTTGTTCGGGGTAATCATCATAATCCGCGATCTGCCAGGGAAATGCACTAACTACGGTATGTCTATATCCTACATATGCGCAGTTTGGAAAATAGACTAGCTGCACGAAGGGTGAAGTTTCCCATTCTTTTTTAATGTAACACTCTCCCGGTGTGGGCAGTAGCCACGGCAGCATTCCAAAGGATGAAAATTGATTTTTAATTATTTCTTCGAAATTTCTTATCGCTTCTAACGCTAACTCGCGATCATCGACGTCAACTTCTGGGTTGAAGTGGAGTGCGTAGTTTCGCTTCTCATTCAAGCTGTAGAATGAAATTTCTGCTGCTTGGGTTAAAACGCCCCACTGAGAAAGCGCATCAATGGCTAACGGCCAATAATCAAATGATTTTTTGCGATATACTTTCTTGTAAAGCTCGTGGCTTTTGTAATGGTCGCGCAGGTTAATTACTAAATGATTTAGTACTCTCTCTCCGAGGGCGCAGACTCCCGTTAGGGCGGGATAGTATTGGCCATGCGAAAATGATTCTCGGACTTGAGATAGAAATTTATTGTGAAATGCAACAATCGAGAATGGCTTTGGACCAAGGTCGATAAAGTTCTTTATTTTTTCATCAAAATTGGCTTCACCATATTGCAATTTCAGCCTAGAAATTGTGCGCTGCTGATTGGCGCGCGCTTGTTCTTTTGTTGCCTCTTCCCACTCTTCTCTGATCGGCTCCAGAGCAATGGAACGACTATCAAAGTCAAAGCTGAAAATGCGATATCGTTTCATGAGCGCTAACGTTGAAATTAACCGGCGGGCGTTAGCCCGTCCGGGTTGAATGAAGTGTTAGGAGCCTTGGGGGCAGATGGCATGAATACTCGACCAGTTGTTTAAATGGCTGGTAAGGGATCTTGATGGATCATTGTATGTGCCGTTGGCTATGGATATTTGTTCTTTTTTTCCAAGCCCTCTAGTTTCCCAGCATTGAGCTGATTTGGTGACCCATATGTAGCTATTTATGCGCTCTCTGTTTCCAAGTGAGTCATACAAATCAACCAGCTCTGATGGTTTTATGAAAATGAAATCAAAATCTCGACTATGGAAGCTATACGTAACCAAAATCCAATAATCTGCTGGAGAGGTTTCTATTTTTTCTCGATTAAACGTCCACCATCCGCCGGATTTGATTCCTTGTGCTATTTCTGGTTTAACATTATTGCCAAGATAATCTTTCGAGAATTTAACTTGCAAGGAAATAGATTTGCTGTGCTCTCTGTTTGTAACAAGCAAATCTATTCCGTCATCTTTTGATGGGACCCATACTCTTGCATCAGGAAAATTTTCTTCGATTTTGGTGGCAACCAAATACTCTCCGGCATGAATCGTAAATATTGGGCGCAATGTTTATAGCTCCTAACGTTCAGGTTAAGGGGCCGGCTTTAGCCGGTCCCGAGTGAGCGAAGCGAACGGCCTTGAACCGCATGTTAGGCATTGCAAATTTCCCCGCCTTGTTTTAGCTCTAAGCTCAAGCCGTTTAAAATGGAGCGAAGAAATTTGTCAAAGATCATGAAGGCAACTTCTTGAGCAAGTTTTGCTGTGGCACTATCTGCTAGCTCTGCCCTGTGCACAACAGCATTTCTCGCGCCCTGTAGTTGTGTGATTTCTTCCCAAATTGTTTTTGAGTGGCCTTCTATTTTGGGAGAATTAAAGTCAATGCTTCCGTACTCCTTTAGCACGCGAGCAAGCAAAGGCTTAAACCTGTCAAAGCCGTTATGTTTGACGGCGAGGTCGGAGATAAGGTCTGCGACGGATTCGTTATGAACCAAGCCATAGATAACAGGCTTGAGAAGAGTGACCTTTAAACCAACTTCAATTGAGGTGGTGAAAAGCACTAATGCTGACGATGGTGAAACTTCAAGAAGTTTTCGGGCTTCATGAAATATAGAAATAGCACTCACGGCCAAGGTGCGATTGCTTACATAGTAAGAGCGGAGACGCTCAAATGTAAACTCGTCAATCGCCTGCCCGGATATTTCATCCACCAGCGTTGAATACCATTCATCGCGGGCGTCTTCGTCAGGTGTATTCATATCGACTCCAGGCTTTGCCTAACGTTTGAATTAACGGGCGGGCTTTAGCCCGTCCCGGTTGAATGAAGTGTTAGGCGTACTTGGTCCAATATTTGTTTTCTCTGTTATCGCCTAGCGTTCGTATTGGTCTGGACTTCTTTAACGTGTGCCTATCCAATCTTTTTTATCGAGCTCGTAATGATTGTATTTTTCGTTGTCAATCTCAATAATGCTCTGAAAGCTAAAGCCACATTTTTGTATTACCCTATTCGACGGCGTGTTATTTAATAGAGCAATGGCACTAAGCACCTTGATGTTCGTGCTTTCAAATAAATAATTAATCATTCCTTGTGAGGCTTGGGTTGTGAATCCTTTGCCTCTATGATTCTTGGAAATTGCGTACATAATTTCTCGGTTTGGTGGTGGCAATTCGTCTTTAATTCCTGAACAGCACCAGCCGATAAATTTTCCTGTCTCTTTCAAGATAATTCCTAATCGAAGACGGAGTTCGCCAATGTCTTTACTTTTTGATGCAGTGTTTAAAAACTGTTTGTTTTCTGGAATTTCATAGTTGGTAAACCAATCTTCTCTTTGCTCTTTCGATACGTTCCAGCCTGGCAAAAATTCATGTATTTCAGGTTGCCAAGTGAGTGAATGAAAATCATCTAAATCAGTAACTAAAAATTCTCGTAGGATTACATCCTTGCATTCAATCGTAAAAATGCTTTTTTCGAAATCGGAGCGAGCATTAGTGCTCATAATGCATCCCTCGGCGGACGGGCCGCCTAACGTTGAAACTAAGCGGAGGCCGAAGGCCGTCCGCTTGAGTGAAGTGTTAGGGCGATTTTGGTTTCGTTATCCGCGAACGCCCGCTTTGTTTTTGAAGCATACCGCACCGAATCAACGAGATGCAAAGCTAAACCGGCTTGCACCACGCCACCCTAAAGAAAAGCAACAAGCACCACAGTAAAGAAAAATAATCTGGTTAGTTTTTTATTTGGATAAGCCGTTGGTGCGAGGTGCAAACGGAAGCTGGCTTTCGCCTGTGAACCGTTGTTTCAAATTGCCGATGAAACCTAAACCAATGTGAGCGGGCATGCCGAGCAGTGCCTTCACCCTAACGTAGAGCTAACCGGCTCGCCAAAGCGTAGCTTTGGCGAGTCCAGCGACCGAAGGGAGCGAGGTTGAGCGCCATGTTATGCATGGACGAACACCTTATGTTCTTTGCCTCGATCATCGGTAGTGGAGACAATGATTTCGTGTCCCATTTTTACCAGCCTGTAGCGGACATGAATATCTGATAGGCGTTCTGCTTCAAGTCGGTGGTTGGCAATGTGCTTTGGTAACCAATCTTTCCAGTAGGCAATAGACTTGTGGAGAACTTCCGGGTACTTGCCAGTAGGAGAAACCTGCCCGTTGGCAAAATTGATATCAATTTCGTAACCAGGGGAATGGCGGGCAAGCTCAGGCAGAACATCCAGAATATATTGGTCATCTACGTAGTTCATCAGGCTCACGAATGAGTGGCCGAAATTGTGAAGCATGGCGTCAATGTGCTTGTATTTCATAGTGCATAACGTTTGAATTAACCGGCTGGCTTTAGCCAGTCCGGGTTGAATGAAGTGTTATGCATCTATTTCAGGATTGTCGTCTTTCTAGCCAGCGTCTCGACGACACCTTTCATGAGCTGCGCTAACTGGTGAAGTTCCGCGATATTCAGGCTACGAAGAGGGTCGCTATCTTCGTATACATACCTTACCGCCACAAATACGTTGTCATGCCGCAGTAGGAGATCGCGAAGGGTTTTGCCATTTTGATATAACGTAGATGTTGAGTACTCCGATTCGAGTTCGGTTCTTACCCAATCATCGGCCGTATCATATAGTTGACTGAGCTTATGGGTCGATTTCTCTGGTTGGGCAGTGACTACACCACCTCTTACACCGTTTCCGTAGTCCTCTAGATCTTTGATGATGGAATAGGACGAAACCGATTTGAGGTACAGTTCTAGCGCGAGAACGGAATTGATAATTTCAGGGAGTAGCACTCCTGATCCAGGGGGTTGTGCCCTTAAAAGGTCAGCAGCGGTCCAAAACTGGTCAGCCGCATCCTTGACCTGTGGATCAGGTATCTGCTTCTTCACGTAACCGTATTTCTGAGTGATATCGTTCATGATGCATAACGTTTGAACTAACGGGCCGGCTTTAGCCGGTCCCGGTTGAGTGAAGTGTTAGATGCCTTTCGCTTGAGGCGGCCAATGAGCCCCAAATGCGTAAACGAAAATCCTTTTGAATATTTGAGTCCATAGCCGAGCGCACGATCAAACCCGATATGAGCGCCCCAGATAAAACCAGCGCTAACAAGGACCGGGACGGAAGCAACCGCACCCACGAAAAGACAGGCCAATGCGCCAATGTAGGAGTGCGCCATGTTGTATGCGATGGCTCCAGTGCTGGAGCCAGCAACATAACCAAGAAAGGATAGATCTGGGATGAGGAAGCAGGCAGCAAACAAGCCCCAGCCTGAACCGAATTTTGAGTAGCAGATGAGTGCCATTGCAAAAACGCTCAGGCCTTCTAGCCTCAGTACGATTCGTACATTTCCGTTTGCGGCGCCAGGCATATGCCTCCCTTGGCATCTAACGTTGGAGTTCAGCCGCCCCGGCACGGGGTCGGCTGGGACGACTTGTTAGGCCGGTAACATTTCATGGATATTTCGCGCCGCCGGCTTGGAGTTGTATTCAGAAGAAAGTGCAAGTATCAAGAGCATTTCTATCACGAGCTGATCCGTTTGATTTTCAGTATTCACAAAACGGAGGAGCGTCCAATGATCCCACCAGGGTGCTTCGTAATGGCAGGATGTTCTAAGGTTTGCGCGCTCTTTAAGAGTTTGTGTGGTTTGGCCAACATAGAGGCACTGGCCAGTATCTCCGAAAAAAGCATATATGGCGCCAATGCCCTGATCCTGCAACGAATTGTGCCGGCTCCAATCGTTTGGAGTTTTCTCAATAGCTCGCTCAAAAAACCAATCTCTAGCAGTCAAAGCGCATGCACCAACGGACTTTCTAAGAGTTTCTGTTTCCATGCGGATTCTCTAAGGCCTAACGTTTGAATTAACGGGCGGGCGTTAGCCCGTCCCGGTTGAATGAAGTGTTAGGCGTTTTTAGCACAACTCGACAGCCAACTCACCATCAATTGGCCGAGTAGGCCATGGAGAGTTTGTGCACGATACAACTCTCCCGTTCTCGGTCCTGTACTCATAATACATAAGCGTTTCAGGGCTCTTTATCTCTCCATAAAGATACCATGACCACTTAACTATGGATGCCTCGGGTATTTTTAGAGTGGTTCCATCAACAATAAGCTCAAATGGATTGGTTATCTCAAGTATCTCACCATTTTCAAAAACAACCTTGAGAACCTCACCATCAAATGATGCACTTTTGGAAATATGGCAGTTATCCATTGGCCGCCCGAACCAACACCCAAAAATACAAAGTGATCCACTTCGAATTTTTTCATCAAGCGACATAAGCTGAGCTGCGATATTCATCGAATTACGCCTAACGTTTGAAATAAGCGGAGGCCGAAGGCCGTCCGCTTGATTGAAATGTTAGGGTTGCGGCCTTTGATTTATTTGCGCCGCACGCAACCCCGAAACTTGAATACAACCATAGCAACGCCAAAAAGAGCAACATCGCACACCGCATTGTTGGAAAAAAGCACCCTGGCAACGAAGAACTACCAACGAACCCAGCCTCAAATAAACTGCCAAGCTTTTTTGGGCTAATCATGAGCGCTGCATTCCGTTGCTAATCTGCCGCACTAAATAAAAGCGAGGGTTGAAACCTGAAAAGAAGATTTACGACGGTAAAAAGATATTGCAACTGAGTCACGATAATTAGACAGCTAAACCACAACAAAACGGGCAACGAGACTGCGAAGCCAAAGCAGGGCGAAACCCTTTGAAAACAACTGACTTGAAAGAGCCGATCAGGAATGCGCCTGATCCCTAACAGTTAATAGACTGACCTACGTGTCAGTACATTATTAATGATACGGACGCCCAGATAAGCACATACACCACTGATTTCATGGCGTTTTTTACCCACCCCGTCCGTCTATTCATACCAATGATACGGACACAGCGCACCTTACGCAGTATGGTCTGTCCCCATGCAGAAGGACAGAGGATTAAGCGCTAAGCGCTGAATGCTGCCGTTCAAACTCGACCGGTGCCAGGTAATCCAGCGTCGAATGGCGGCGGCGATGATTGTAAAATCGGATGTAGTCGAATATATCCGCGCGGGCCTCGTCGTGACTCCGGTAGCGGGTCAAGTAAACCCGCTCCGCCTTCAACGACCGGAAGAAGCTTTCCATCGCAGCGTTGTCCCAGCAATTGCCCGCTCGTGAATGGCTCGGCACCATGCCGTGCCGTTTCAGCAACATCTGGTAATCAAACGCACAATACTGGCTGCCTCGGTCCGAATGCAGTAGCACCTCCCGCACCGGTTTCCGTCTGGCAACGGCCATCGTCAACGCAGCATGCACCAGTTCTTGCTGCATTCGATGGTGCATTGCCCAGCCGACCACGGCGCGGGAATACAAGTCCAGCACCACAGCCAGATACAGCCAGCCCTCGTCAGTACGGATGTAAGTCATGTCCGACACCCAGCGTTGATTCATCCCGGATGCGTCGAATTGCCGTTCCAGCCGATTTGGTGCCACCGGAAGCAGGTGTTGGCTGACCGGGACAGGTCGCCACCGTTTACGGGAACGTACCTTCAGCCCGCCTTGGCGCATCAGGCGGCCAACACGGTGGCGGCCACAGGCGAAGCCTTGTGCGACCAGTTCCGCATGTATCCGACGATGCCCATAGATGCCGTTGACTTCGGCATGGACCAGACGGATTTCCCGTAACAGCACGCGATTAGCCATCTCTCGCATCGAAGGCGGCCGGTTGCGCCAAGCGTAGTAGCTGCTCCGTGAGACGCGGAACAACTGGCACATGACGGCAACAGGATAACGCTCAGCAAGCGCCTGAATGGCGCGGTACTTCACTTCGTGGGCTGCGAGAAGATGGCGAGCGCTTTTTTTAGGACGTCACGCTCCATGGTGACGCGTGCTAGATCATCGCGCAGACGCTTGAGTTCGGCTGCTTCGCCCAGTTGCTTGCCATGACCAGGAAAGGCATCCATGCCCTTGAGCAGAAACTGGCGTTTCCATTTGCCCAGCAGGCCTTCGGTGATGCCGAAGGCCTGCGCCACGTGACGTAGCGGCGTGCCAGCCAGGATTTGCTCAACAGCTTCCCGCTTGAAGGACTCGGGAAAGGTACGGCGGATTTGGGTCATGAACACTCCTTGGTGGCGATTATCCACCTTAAGTTAGTGTCCTTCCGTATAGGGACAGACCACAGGGTGCATACGCTTCGACAAGCGCAGTAAGGGCGGCAGATGCCATGGCACGCTCCCAAAAGGGCGTGCCGCATGCAGCAAATAATAGTGTCCTCAGATTGCCAATATGCCCTCGCGCTGCAGTGCGGCGCGGGGTTAGTTAGTGATTACTGCTGGAATTGGCACCAAACGATGCGACGAGGCGGTCGATGTCGCTACGCCGCCAAGCGGCCACGCGCGGCCCCAACTTCACTTGGGCAGGGAATCGGCCTTTTTTGATACCTTCGTACCAAGTGGCACGGGAAACAGGAATGATGCTCAGCACTTCAGGCAAGCGCAGAAAAGAATCAGATGTAGTCATTACGCATTTCCAACCCCCTAAGGGTGAATCGGGAAATGTGTCCTCATGTGCAAACTAAATATTCCTCTACTGGCGAAGGGGGCTCGACCAGCGTCCGATGTCATCAATAGATGTACATATAGAATATAGGCAACCTTGATGCACATGAATCAAATAACTATGCACATTGCAGTGCGCCGGCCTGTTCCAACGCCACCGCCCTTTTCCAGAAGTCCGTCCAAATGGTCATTGGGTCATGCAGCTTTACCGGCACGTAGCGACACAACGTTCCCAACCTTTCCAGCAAACTCATGTGGCGGTATGAATTGCCCGTGGTTGGCATCGAGCCAGTCAGCCCACCATTGCATCATCAGCCTGCGTTGCTCCAAAAATTCAACTTTGTGTGTGTAGGCGACACGGACACTGTTGCGCTCCTTGTGACTCATCTGGCGTTCAACAACATCCCTGTCCCATAACCCCGCTTCGGTCAGTGCAGTGCAGGCCATCGCCCGGAAGCCATGCCCGCATACTTCGGTCTTGGTATCGTAACCCATGCGGCGCAGCGCAGCATTGACCGTGTTTTCGCTCATCGGCTTGGCAGCATCGTGATCACCAGCGAATACCAAATCAAAGCGCCCTGTCAGGGGGCGAATCGCTTCGAGTACGGTCAACGCCTGGCGCGATAGCGGCACGATATGCTGCTCTTTCATCTTGGCACCACGATGCGAGTGCGCCACGCCTTCGATGAGCTCGCGGCTGGCCGGTATCGTCCAAGTGGCGCGGTCGGCGTCGATCTCGTTCCAGCACATAAAACGTAGCTCGCTGGAACGGACGAAGGTTAGCAATGTGAAGCGCAGCGCCAATGCGGTCAGAATACGCCCCCGGTAGGCGTCGAGCCGCTGCATGAGCTCAGGAACTCGCTCCAATGGCAGGGATGCACGATGTACGAGTATCGGCGCTTCTAGCGCCCCGGAAAGGTCGCCAGCCGGATTGCTATCAATCAGACCGGTCTGCACGGCATAGCGCATGACGCCGCTGATGTGTTGCCGCACCCGCCCCGCCACTTCCAGCGTGCCGTTCTCCTCGATCTTGCGTAGTGGAGCAAGTAGATCGCGGGTTTTCAAGTTGGTCACGGGCTGTCTGCCAATGGCGGGGAATACGTAGGCTTCCAGCCGAGCGAGAATGTTCCGCGCGTGAGCGGCGGACCATTTGGCGGCATTCTTGGCATGCCATTCCCTGCTGATGGCCTCGAAGCTGCTTGTGCGGTCGTACTCGGCATCCAATTTGGCTTGCCGTTTGTTCTCGATGGGGTCGACGCCAACAGCAAGCAGGCCCCGGGCCTCCTCGCGCTTGGCACGCGCTTCTGCCAACGATAGCGCCGGATAGTCCCCGAACGCAGTCAGCCCGGATTTGCCGTTGGGCTTGGTGAACTTGAAGCGCCACGACTTGGTACCGCTGGCCTTGATTAGCAGGAACAACCCACCACCATCAAACAGTGAATAGTCCTTGTCGCGAGACTTAGCGTTGCGGCAGTCGGTGTCGCTCAGGGGCTTGATTTTGCGCGCCATAGGTATACAACCTAAAATCGAATCAATGTATCCCTAAACGTATACCAAAAATCACTGGATGTACATGGACGCTCTTGGATGACCCAGGAAACAAAAAACCCCTGAAAGCTAGGTTCTATGGGGTTTTCTGGACGGCACTGGACGCTTCTGGAACTATAGTTGGTACCCCCGACAGGAATCGAACCTGTAACTGGCCCTTAGGAGGGGCCCGTTATATCCATTTAACTACAGGGGCAGAGTAGGCATCCCGGAATACGTGGCAGCAACGGGCGGCATGTTCCGGCAAGCCGAGCATTATAGCGGTAAGCGGGTCTTGGCGGAAACCGTGCACGTTAAAGAAGGCCTGCGCCCCAGCCAGAGTCGCCGACTGATACGCCAAGCGTGAGGGGCCGATCTGCGACGCGCTCACCATACGATCCAGCCCTGCTTTCAAGGCAGGCGCCGTTATCGCGCGGGAATCAACGCCGCCGCATCCACACGATCCGCGGCAGTTCGATACCGTTGCGTTCAAGCAAGGCCGCGTAGCGGACGGTGACGCGGCCGAACTGTGCATCGACGTCGTTGATGAAATAGCGGCTTTGTATCGTCAGCGTTTCACCGCGCACATTGCTGCGAATGCGCTCGGGCACCGCTTGGGCGAATTCGGCGACGGTAGAAAAGTATCGTCCCGAGCGCTTTGATACCACCGCTTGGGCATCGGACAAGGTCATATCCGGTATCAGCGCCGCGAGGACTTCGGGCGGTGCGAAGTTGACGTTGACCGACGTCGCCTGCGGCAAGACGGTCACAAAGGGCGTCAAGCGCGCAATGGTATCGGCATCCAAGCCCCGGATTCGCGTCAGCGAGCCAAGATCGACCAGCGGCTGATTGCCGGCGCGGTAAGGCTGCGGCAGGGCCAAGTAGTCGGCATCCTCGGCGCCATCGGGTGTGCGGACGGCACTATCGGCATCGATCCAGTCGACCAGGGCGTCGACCAGTTTCGGTGAGACCCCGGCAAATTCAAACAGGCGGCGGCAGGCGGCAATTTCGGTTTCGTTGGCAACGCCATTGGCCACCAGATTATTGAGGTTGAAACGCCCCTGCTGCTCAAGCAAGCGCCCCCCCACCTTGCCCTGCTCGACCGGGATCGCCGGGATGGGGATATTCCACGGCTCGAGCAAATGATCGATCTGGTTGTTGCGCGCATCGTCGCGCAGGGTGAACCGGGCCAGTTGCACCCCCGAATAGGCAATGGCGCGCGATTGCCCCTGGTCGAGCTGGTTTTCCAGCTGGTGGAACCACAGCTGCTGGCGCCAGGCGATCCATGCCGCCAGCGCAGCGACCAAGGCGGCGGTAATCACCGCGGTAATCAGGGCGATGCCGGCCTGCTTTCTCATGGCAGCGCGAACACCCGCTCGATCGGTGCACTACCGTTGCGCGCCAGCGTGATCTTTACCGCGCGCGGCAGTGTCGCGGCGGCCGGGGTGCTGGCGCCCGCCGGCCAGCGCGGCTGCCAGGCATTGCTGCCGTCGAGGAAGGTCGGCACAAACTGAGCAATATCGTTGAGCAGCGGTAAAACCATCGGCTGCTCGGTTGGTGCCGGGTCAAGCGAATCCCACAGCAACAGCTCCAGCTTGCCGTCCTGCAAGCGATACGCCACGCGCTGCGGGTCTCGATCGCGAGCAAAGCGGATGAATTCAAGCGCAGGTTTGGTTCGCGCCAGATCGTCACTGCGGCCAATGAACGCCGGCTGCGCCTGGCCGCTGCCATCGCGCCACGGCCGATTTACCGATTGACCAACGTCGTCGCCGAGACGGTCAAACACCAGTGACAGATCACGCCACGATTGCGCCTCGGCGTCGAGGCGCAATTTGGTCGTCGCCACCGCATCCAGCCCGCGCCACGCCACCAGCGCGATCACGCTGAAAATCGCCAGCGCCACCAGCAGCTCAAGCAGGGTAAAACCGGTACGGTCAGCGCGGCGCATTAGCTAAATAGCCCACCAACGTGGCGACCGCGTGCGTTTGATCGCCATCGGCATACACTTTGATCTCCACCCGGCGGAAGCTGCGATTGGGCGAGACGCCGTCTTCCTCTTGCCAGACGAACTCGCGGCCGACCATCGTCGAGCGACCCTCACGCCGGCCGGGCTCGGGAAACTCGGCGCGCGCGGTGATCTCGGCCAGGCGGTTTTGCGCCACCCAGCCGGCCAGGGTGCGCGTTGCCAGGTCGCCGGCGGTATCGGTGCTCGCCGAGACCGCGCGCAAGGCGGCGGCCATGGCGATCGCCAATACCGCCAGCGCCACCAGGACTTCGACCAGCGTAAAGCCCCGTTCACGCATCGCCCTGCTCCGGCATGCTCGCCCTGACTCGCCCCATTGCATCGCCATCGAGCTGCCAGCGCACGCTGCCAAGCTGCAAATCCAGATGAAACGGTGCGTTCACGCCCGACGGTTCAAACACGATGCGCTCGCCGATCCGCCGCTCGCGCAGATTGATCGTCTGCGCGACGAGCTTGGTGCCCTCGGGCAGTTCACGCGCGCGCAGCACTTCGTCGGCGGCGATCGCTTGCCAGGCATTCTGATCGTCGAGCAACCAGAACTGGTAACCGTGACCATCACTCGACCACGCCATCGTCCGCCCCGAATTGATCGCCGCATCGCGGGCATTTTCCAGTAGCAACGCCAGACGCGCCGATTCGCGCGACAGCGTGGTCGCGTCCGAATCACCCAAGCGCACCACCGCCAGACCGAGAATCAGGCCGACAATCGCCAGCGCGACGAGAATCTCAACAAGGGTAAAGCCGAGCCGGCGACGCATCGAAGCGGATTACAGCTGCCAGGAGCCGACATCGGCGTCGTAGCCTTCGCCGCCCTGGGTGCCGTCGGCACCGTAGCTCATCACGTCGATCTCGCCCTTCAGGCCCGGGTTCAGATAAAGATAATCACCGCCCCAAGGGTCTTTGGGCAGCTTCTCAAGATAACCGCCGGTTTTCCAGTTCATCGGTACCGGCGGCTGGCTCGGCTTCTCGGTCAGCGCCTTCAGCCCTTGCTCGGTCGTCGGGTAACGGCCGTTATCGAGTTTGTAGAGCTTGAGCGCCTGCACCACGCTGCGGATGTCCTGCTTGGCCGCGACCACGCGCGCCTCGTTCGGCCTATCCATGATTTTCGGCACGATCAGCGCGCCGAGAATCGCCAGAATGGTGATCACGACGAGGATTTCGATCAGGGTAAAACCGCGTTGGGCGCGGCCTTGGACGTGTTGCATCATCTGCTCCGTTATTGGAATGGCTTTATTTGATGAGTTGATTCATTTCGAACACCGGCATCAGGATCGCCAGCACGATCAGCAGCACCACGCCGCCCATGATCAGCACCATGATCGGCCCCAGTAGGCTGGTGAAGGTCGCAACGCGATTTTCCAGCTCCTGGCTTTGCTGCTGCGCCGCCTTGTCGAGCATGTGCTCAAGCCGGCCGGTGGCCTCGCCGCTGCCGATCAGATGGATCAGCACCGGCGGAAACAATCTGGATTCGGCCAGCGCCCGCGATAGCGTCATCCCTTCGCGCACCTGCGCCGCGGCGGTCAATACCGCGTCGCGCAGCGGCAGGTTGGCGAGCACGCCGGCGGCGGCGTTCATTGCCCGCAGCAGCGGCACGCCGCTGCTGACCAGAATCGCCAGCGTCGATGCCAGCCGCGCGGTATTGCCGGCCCGCTCGAATCGGCCGAACAGCGGCAGGCGCAACTTCCAGCGATGAAAAGCACGGCGGATGGCCGGCTGCTGCAGTGCACGCCACGCAGCAAAACCGGCGCCGGCCAAGGCGATCAGCAATACCAGCCCCCAGTCGCGTACCACCGCGCTGGTCCAGAGCAGCGCCCGGGTCAGAAACGGCAGCGTCTGCTTGGCGCTCTGGAACACCGTCACCATCTGCGGCACCACCCAGGTCAGCAGGCCGACGATGACCAGCACCGACACCACCATCACCACCAGCGGATAAATGAACGCCAGCATCACCTTCGACGCCAGCGCCGCGCGGCTTTCGAGGTAATCGGCCAGCCGCTGCATCACCGCCGCCGCCTTGCCCGACTCCTCGCCGGCCGCCACGATGGTGCGATACAGCTCCGGGAACGCGCCGGGATGGCTCGCCAAGGCTTGCGACAGCGATACCCCGGCGAGGATCTCGCTGCGTATCGCCGCAACCAGCTCCTTTTCGCGCTCGCCCTCGCTCTGCTCGCCCAGCACAACCAGCGCTTCATCCAGCGTCAGGCCGGCATCGAGCAAGGTCGAGAGCTGCCGCGTCAGCAGCGCCAGACGGGCGGTGCCGAGGCTGCGGTGTCGCCGCGCCTTGGCGCTGGTCGAGCCTTCGACCAGCTCGCTGACCCACAGGCCGCGCTCACGCAGAGACAGCCGCGCCTGCCGGGCGCCGTCTGCCTCGACCGCGCCACGAACTTCCTTGCCATCGGCACCGACTGCGCGGTAACGGAACGTGCTCATTCTGGCGTCCCTGTCGGTGCGGGCAACCATCCTAGCGAGGTCGCAATGTTGACCGCCAAGCCGTACAGCAGCAAGGCCACCGGTAGATAGGCAAGCAGGCCCGCAGCGATCAACGCCGGCCGGTGCACCGTCGCGACCGCCACCGCGCGCACCAGCACCACCAAGCCGTACAGGGTCAGCAGCACCGTCGCAACCAAGCCGGCATCGTCGGGCAGCATCGCCACCACGGGTTGCAGCAGCTGCGGCGTTGCCGCCAGCACGATCAAGGGAAACAGCGTGCCTTCAAACGGCCGGCGGTCCAGAATCCGCAACCAGCCCATCAGCCACAGCGTCGACAAGATGCAGCTGATGAGATCGAGGATGCCAAAGAACAGCAGCCTTTGTGGCAGCGATGCCTTGAACTTGCCGGCACCGAGCGCTGCGGCCAGCGACAGCAAGGCCAGCCACACCAGCGGCTGCCAGACCGGGTAGCGATAATGTGACAGCGGCCCGACTTTCAGCCGGGCCACGTCCAGGGCGTCACGCACCAGCTGTTGCATCGAAGCCGGGCGCTCAGGCAAAGATCACGGTCTTGTTCGAATACACCAGCACCCGGTGTTCGAGATGCCATTTCACCGCACGCGCCAGTACCATTTTTTCCAGATCGCGGCCCTTGCGGATCAATTCTTCGACATCGTCGCGGTGCGAGATGCGGATCACGTCCTGCTCGATGATCGGGCCGTCGTCGAGCACTTCGGTCACGTAATGGCTGGTCGCGCCGATCAGCTTCACGCCACGGGCAAAGGCGCGGTGATACGGCTTGGCACCGTCGAACGCCGGCAGGAAGCTGTGGTGAATATTAATCACCCGTTGCGGGTAGGCGCCGGTGAAGTCGTGGCTGAGCACTTGCATGTAACGCGCCAGCACGATCAGGTCGATGCCATGCGCTTCGAGCAAGGCCTTTTGCGCCGCCTCGGCCTCGGCCTTGTTGTCCTTGCTCACCGGAATCACGTGGTAGGCGATGCCGTAGAACTCGGCCAGCGCGCGGCAATCGTCGTGATTGGAAATGATCAATGGAATATCGCAGTGCAACTCGCCGCTCTTGTGCCGGTACAGCAGGTCGACCAGGCAGTGATCGTACTTGGAGACGAAGATCGCCATCTTCGGCCGCTCGGCCGACAGCGCCACGGTCCACTGCATCTGGAAACGGTCGGCGATCGGCTGGAACGCCGGGGTGAACGCGCCCATATCAAGGGTGAAATCGGTCAGATCCCACTCCACGCGCATCAGGAACAGGTTTTCCGAATTGTCCTGGTGCTGGTCGACGTGAACGATATTGGCGTTGTAGGTATAGAGAAAGTTGGCGATCGCGGCGGACAGACCTTTGCGGTCCGGGCAACTGATCAGCAATGTAGCGGTATTCATTGGTATTCCGGGCTAGATAAGCTGTTGCCGATTCTAGCAGCTCGCTACCCCGCTTGGCAGAATCGACAAGGGCGCAAGGCTAGCCGAATGACGTGTCAGCCCGGTTACAATGGCGCTAACCCGGCGCGGTTTGTCTACGCCGGCGGTGTGTATCCACCAGCAGCATCGCCTCAATGAAGAGTGATTGAAACGGCTGGCTATAGCCATGCGCCGGGATCTCGCTCTCCCAGCGATGGCCGCCACGTGCGGCAGGGTCGATGACAAAGCGCAGCGGATAACCAAACATCGCGGCATAGATCGCGGCGCCGACGCCGGCGGTGCGTGCCGGGTTGAAGCGGCGCCCGCCTGCGCCCGCGAACTCGTGATCGATGGCGCGAAAGACCACCGCCATCGTTTGCGCCGGAGACAAACCGTCAAGCATGGCCATTCTTGCTGCCGAAAGCAGAATTTCTTCGGGAATCAGTACCATACGGATTGCCCTCCAGACGCTGTGTGCAGCTGCAGCATAGGCAATCAAGCTTACAATCAGCGTCAAATCAATCACCACTTATCGGTTAACCATGTTCGACATTGTCCTGTTCCAGCCCGAAATTCCGCCCAACACCGGCAACGTCATCCGCCTCGCCGCCAATACCGGCAGTACCCTGCACCTCGTCAAGCCGCTCGGTTTTGCGCTTGATGACACCAAACTCAAACGTGCCGGGCTCGATTACCACGAGTACGCCGAGCTGCGCGTGCACGACGACTGGGATGCACTCGTCACCGCTCTGCCCGGTCGGCGCTTTTTTGCGATGACGACCAAGGGCAGCAGCCGCTTCGATACGCTCAGCTTCCAGCCGGGCGACGTGTTCGTATTCGGCCCGGAAACCCGCGGCCTGCCCGACGACGTATTGGCCCGCTTCGATGCCGACCACCGCATCCGCCTGCCGATGCTCACCGGCCAGCGCAGCCTGAATCTCTCCAACGCGGTCGCCGTGACCGTGTTCGAGGCGTGGCGGCAGAGCGGCTATCAGGGTGGCGCCTGATGCCCGAGCGTCGGTTTAGCGGATTGCGGTAACTGACCACGCAAGGTGCATTGGCCGCACCGCTCTCCCCGTAATCCCCGTCGATGCATTTTGCGAATCGCAATGAAAAACGGCCCCCAAAGGCCGTTTTGATCGGTTCGACTGCGTTCACTGATTCCGCATGAAATCGGCGGTCTTATAGAACGCCTCTTCCAGATGCTCGCGCAGCGCGGCGTCCATCGGCGTGTCGTTCATCGCCTGGAACATGCACATCAGCCACTGATCACGCTCGGATTCGCCAATCGCAAACGGCATGTGCCGGCCGCGCAAGCGCGGGTGACCGTATTTTTCGATGAAACGTTGCGGCCCGCCGAGCCAGCCGGAGAGAAAGTCGAAGAATTTCTCCCGGATCAAGGCGGTGTCGGGCGCGTGCATCGCGTGGATACCGGCCGCACGCGGATCGCTCGCCATGATGTCGTAAAAACGATCGACCAATTGCCGCAACACCGCATCGCCGCCGAGCAATTGATACGGCGTCATTTGCTGAACTTCGCTCATCCCTTCCCTCTTCAAACCTTGACCGGTTTGACCCGGCTCGCCGCCAGCTTGGCCAGCTCGCGCGCCTGATCGGTATCCGCCGCCGTCGCAACGGCCACGCCCATGCGGCGGCGCTCGAACGCTTCGGGCTTGCCGAAGAGCCGCACATCGGCGCCCGGTACCGCCAGCGCGTCGGCAACGCCGTCGAAAGCGATGCCAACCTCGTTCATGCCGCCATAGATCACCGCGCTCGCCGCCGGCTCGCGCAAGCTGGCGTCAAGCGGCAGCTTCAGAATCGCCCGTGCGTGCAGTTCGAACTCCGAGTAGCGCTGGCTCGCCAGGGTGACCAGGCCGGTATCGTGCGGACGCGGGCTGACTTCGGAAAACCACACCATATCGCCCTTGACGAACAGCTCGACGCCGAACAGCCCACGACCGCCGAGATCGTCGGTCACCGCCTTGGCGATCTCGCGCGCCCGCTGTAGCGCCAGCGGGCTCATCGCCTGCGGCTGCCAGCTCTCGACGTAATCGCCCTTGACCTGCACATGGCCGATTGGCGCGCAGAACTGCGTTTCAATCCCGCCCGACGCAGCTTGCGCGCGCACCGTCAGCAGGGTGATTTCGTAATCGAAATCGATAAACCCTTCGACGATGACCTTACCGGCGTCAACCCGACCTCCGCTGGCGGCGTAATCCCACGCCGCCTGCACATCCTCCGGCCCCTTCAGCGTCGACTGCCCCTTGCCCGACGACGACATCACCGGCTTCACCAGGCACGGATATCCAATCTCGGCGACGGCAGCGGCCATCTCCTCGAAGTTCGCGGCAAAACGGTATGGCGATGTAGCCAGCCCCAGCGTCTCGGCGGCAAGGCGACGAATGCCTTCCCGGTTCATGGTCAGATTGGTTGCGCGCGCGGTCGGGATCACTTCGGCAAGGCCGTCGGCCTCGATACGCAACAATTCTTCGGTCGCAATCGCCTCGATTTCCGGCACGATCAAATGCGGGCGCTCGGCTTCGACCAGCGCACGCAGCGCCTTGGCATCGGCCATATTGATCACATGGCTGCGATGCGCCACCTGCATACCCGGCGCATCGGCATAGCGATCGACACCGATCACTTCAACGCCGAATCGCTGCAAGGCGATGATGACTTCTTTGCCGAGTTCGCCGCAGCCGAGCAACATGATCTTGATGGCCGACGGGGATAAAGGGGTGCCAAGACGCATGAAAAAACTTCCTGGAAAATTGAACACGAGACCGTCGCGATGGTAGCACGCAGACCCATCGAGCCTGCCAGCACGACCTTGCCGAAAAGCAAACAGGCCGGAATATACCGGCCTGTTTGCTTGAGCTGATCTTGCCGAGGATTACTCGGTCAGATACGGATACGGCTTTTGCGGTACACCCGACTCGATGGCGCGCTCACGCTCATCAAGGTTGATCGGCGCCTTGTCCCACAGCAGCGCACGGCCTTCGACCTGGCCTTGGGCCACGTCCGGATTGTCCTGCAGGTAACCCTGCATGAACTGGGTGAACTCGGAAACGTACTGGGTGTTCTTGAACATGATCGGCTTATCCGCGCTGCGATATCGTGTATTTGTACCGATTATACCGGCAATGCCGCCAGCTCGGGGAGTACGGCGGCATGCAGCGTGGCATTGGCCGCAGCAAGTACGCAACCTTCGCTATGACGATGCAGCGGCCGGCCTTGCCAATCGGTCATTTTGCCGCCGGCAGCATTGATGACCGGTGCCAGCGCGGCAAAATCGTGCAGCTTCAAACCTTCCTCAATCACCAGCTGCAACCAGCCACTGGCCAGCTGCGCATACAGATAACCATCGCCACCGTAGATCTGATAGCGACTGCGCTTGGCCAGAGATTCGAACGTCGGCCGGGCACGCGGCAGATATTCGGGGCCAGTGGTTGCAATAATCGCCCCGGCCAGCACGCCAACATCACTGCTGCTGACGGCCACGCCGTTCAGCGTGGTCGGCACACCGACGCCACCGATCCAGCGGTCGCCGGAGATCGGCTGATTGATCACCCCCAGCACCGGCTCACCGCGATACATCAAGCCGATTAGGGTCACGAATAGCGGGCGGCCAACGGTGAATGATTTGGTGCCATCCACCGGATCAAGCACCCAGACCCAATCGGCGTCGGCGTTCTGCTCACCGAACTCCTCGCCGATGATGCCGTCCTGCGGGCGATGCACTTCGATCAGCGCACGCATGACCTGCTCGGCCTCACGGTCGGCCTGCGTCACCGGGCTATCGTCATCCTTGTCGATAATGGTGAAGTTGCTGCGGTAATAGCGGCGGATGACCTCGGCACTGGCGTCGGCAAGTTGTTGTGCCAAGGCAAGCTGATCGGCGGACGGCATGGGCATCGTTGGGCTCTCATCATCTGGACGTCCGGCAGACTACCACGCAGCCTGCCAGCGCTCTACCCTGACACTGTGACGGCAGGCTCCAGTCAATGCCGATCAATTTCACTAATGAGAATTATTATCTATCAAGCAATAAGATCGTAATGAGATTCAATATATTCAGATATACGTGCGAACAAATAATTAGGAATTGCATCAAACCCGGATAAAATAAACTCAATAAATTAGGACACGGAGAATCACGATGCAAGGCGATAAAAAAATCATCAAGGCACTCAACGGTGTGCTCGGCAACGAGCTAATCGCGATCAACCAGTTTTTCCTGCATGCGCGCATGTACCGCAACTGGGGCTACAAGCAGCTGAATGATCGGGTCTATCACGAGTCGATCCACGCGATGAAGCGCGCCGACACGCTGATCGAACGCATCCTGTTTCTCGAAGGTCTGCCCAATCTGCAGCAGCTCGGCAAGCTGCTGATCGGCGAAACCGTGCCGGAAATGCTCGACTGCGACCAAAAGCTCGTCACCGGTCATCTGAAAACGCTGCGCGACACCATCGCGCTCTGTGAAGAAGCCCAGGATTACGTCACCCGCGATCAGCTTGAAGAACTGCTCGAAGACGAAGAAGAATACCTCGACTGGCTGGAAACCCAAGCCGAACTGCGTACCTCGCTGGGATTGCAAAACTACCTGCAATCGCAGGTTGGCGAATAAGCACACGAACGGAGAATCACCATGCAAGGCAATACCAAGGTCATCGCGGCGCTGAACGAGCTGCTCGCCGCCGAACTCACCTCGATCGACCAGTACTTCGTTCACAGCCAGATGTACGACAACTGGGGCTACACCAAGCTGTTTACGCGGATCGACCACGAACGCGGCGATGAAATCGGCCACGCCACCAAATTGATCGCCCGCATTCTTTTCCTTGGCGGCACGCCCAATGTGGCCGCACGCACCGCGCTACGCATCGGCGCCGACGTGCCGGCGATGCTGAACAATGACCTGATCACCGAATTTGAAGTCGCAAATGCACTGAAACAAGTCATCGCGCTGTGCGAGTCGGTACAGGACTACGTCACCCGCGGCATGCTGGTGCAACTGCTTGACGACACCGAGCAGGATCATGCTCACTGGCTCGAACAGCAACTGGGCCTGATCGAAGCACTGGGTTTGCCCAACTATCTGCAGCTGCAAGCTTCCTGATTCTTGCCGCGTCAACGCAACGGGGCGCCCGATGGGCGCCCCGTTTGCATTCGTAATCTTGCCTGTGATCCGGTCAGGCGGCGGCCAAGCCGTCAAATGCGGGCACCGCATGCTCTTCGCGGGCATGCTGATGGATCGCCTCTTTCAATACATGCTTGGCACAGCTGGCACATTTGCCGCAACAGGTCGCCACTTGCGTTTCCTGCTTCAGTTCGACAAACGTTCGCACCCCTCGCGAGACTGCGCGATGGATGTCTTTATCGGTGACGCTATTACAAACGCAAACGTACATACGAGGCCGGGCTCAAACAATGATAAGCATTCTCATTATCTTATCAATCACCCGTACTTGCCAAGCCCTTCGCCCACATCCGATGGTGCACACCGACAAACGGCTTGATGGATGCCACGATCAGCAACGATGCCCGTGCAAACCGGCAAGGCCCGCCTCCTCCGCCAGCTGGTCGCGCTGACCGCGAATCCGCTCCCAGATTTTCTCATGGAAGTAATAAGCTACCGTGTTCACCATGGGCTCGACCAGCGCCAACAGGCTGGCGACCCCCAAGCTCCCCGTCAGCAGGTAAGCCACAGCAAAGGCAACCGTGAAGTGGGTCGCTGCAAAAGTTGCGGTCTTGATCATGGTCTTATTCCGGCATTAACCAATACGTTAATGATACTCATTATCATTTTTGCGTGGGCGAAAATATTCCTACCCTGCTGATAGGGCTTCGCTATCCCGCCACCCATTCAGCCATAAAAAAAGCCCTGCAACAGCAGGGCTTTTTTCTTCGGGCGGCAATCAACCGTTGAACGGATGACGCAACACGATGGTTTCTTCGCGGTCCGGACCGGTCGAAATCATGTCGACCGGTGCTTCGCAGATTACCTCGATGCGCTTGAGATAAGCCTGGGCATTTGCCGGCAGATCCTCGAAACGCTTGATGCCTACCGTCGAATCCGTCCAGCCCGGCATTTCTTCATAAACCGGCTCGCAGCGGGCAATATTCTCGGCGCCGATCGGCAGGATGTCGACCAGCTTGCCATCGAGTTTGTAACCGGTGCAGAGATTAATCGTCTCGATGCCGTCCATGACATCGAGCTTGGTCACGCACAAGCCCGAAACACCATTGATCTGGATCGAACGCTTCAGTGCTGCAGCATCGAACCAACCACAACGACGCGGACGACCGGTCACCGAGCCGAACTCGTTGCCACGCTGGGCCAGGCCGGCGCCGACCGCATCGAACAATTCGGTCGGGAACGGGCCGGAACCGACACGGGTAGTGTAGGCCTTCACGATGCCAAGCACGTATTGCAGCATTTGCGGCGCCACGCCGGCACCCGGCGATGCCGCGCCGGCAACACAGTTCGACGAGGTCACGAACGGATAGGTACCGTGGTCGATATCGAGCAAAGTACCTTGTGCGCCTTCGAACAACAGCGGTGCGCCCGACTTGTTCAAGTCGTACAGGTCGCGCGAGACATCGGCCATCATCGGCTTGATGCGTTCGGCATAGGCCAGCGTGTCGTCGTACACGCGCTGGAAGTCGACCGTTTCGGCCTTGTAGTAATGCTCGAGCGCAAAGTTGTACCAATCGAGGTTTTCCAGCAACTTGGCAGCAAAACGCTCCGGGTAGTACAGATCTTGCAAGCGGATCGAACGACGCGCGACCTTGTCTTCATAGGCCGGGCCGATACCGCGGCCGGTGGTACCGATCTTCTTGTCGCCCTTGGCCGCTTCACGCGCCTGGTCGATGGCAATGTGGTACGGCAGGATCAGCGGACACGCTTCGGAAATTTTCAGGCGCTTCAATACGTCGACGCCGGCGGCTTCGAGTTCGTCGATCTCCTTCAGCAGCGCTTCCGGCGAGATCACCACGCCGTTGCCGATGAAGCAGGCTTTGCCCGGATGCAGGATGCCCGACGGAATCAGCCGCAGCACGGTCTTCTTGCCGCCGACCCACAGCGTGTGGCCAGCGTTGTGACCGCCTTGGAAACGCACAACGCCTTGTGCCTGGTCCGTCAGCCAGTCAACGATCTTGCCTTTGCCCTCATCGCCCCACTGGGTGCCGATCACGACCACATTTCTGCTCATGCCTAACCTCGATCAAATCAAATGGAATTACAAACGGAGCGCGCAGCGGGCGGCCGCGCAGACCGGAAAGAGTTGTTTCTTTAAGCCTTGTTGCCAAGGGCAACGACTTGCCAGCCGCCGTTATCACTGACGAGCTGACGATCCACGCGAATTTCGTCGGGCACCACGCCCAGATCGACCACGACCGTTTCACCGGCAACTCGCAGCGCACGAATCGCAGCGATCAGCTGCGGGTCGTCACCAGCCGGCGCCAGAATACCGGGTGCGGCATCCGGAAAAGGCAGGCGCGTCAGTGCGCGCACATCAAGACTGAAGCCGGTCGCAGCACGCGCCCGGCCGAATTTTTCACCGACGCGGTCATAACGGCCACCGCGCGCCAGCGCATTGGCAAAGCCCTGGGTGTAGGCGGCAAAAACCAGACCGGTGTGATAGTCGCTGCTTTTGACCTCGGCAAGGTCAAAACGCACGGTAATCTGCCGTGCCGACAAGGCCGAGGCCAGCGCCTGCAGTGCATCCAGCGCCTCGGCAACGCCGGCAACGGCCGGCAACAGCGCGCGTGCGCGCTCCAGCGTTTCGGCTCCGCCATAGAGCGAGGGCAGTACGCACAGACCCTGTGCCAGAGCTTGCGGCAAATCGGCTGTGAGCGCCTTCAGCGTCGGCACATCCTTTTGCTGCAGCGCAATGAAAGCTTCATTGCGCGACGTGCCGTGCAGTTCGGCTGCATCCGCCAGCGCATGGAACAGCCCGATATGGCCGATATCCAGACGAATGTCGCTCAAGCCGGCCATACCCAGGCAGGCAAACAACAGCTCGATGATTTCCACATCGGCGGCCACGTCGGCGCTGCCATAGATTTCGGCACCAATCTGCCGAGGCTCGCGGGTCGACTGGATGCCGTCCGGGCGGGTATTGACCACAGAACCGGCGTAGCACAGCCGGGTCACGCCCTTGCGGTTCAGAATATGCGCATCGATCCGTGCCACTTGCGGCGTAATGTCCGCACGCAACCCCATTTGCCGACCGGTCAGCTCGTCGACAAGCTTGAAAGTCTTGAGGTTCAGCGCCGGATCATCAAGCAGGAACAGAGACTCTACATACTCGACCAAAGGCGGCATGACCAGTTCATAGCCATAACGGCCAAACAGATCGAGCATGCCGCGGCGCATGGTTTCAATCTGGCGCGCTTCGCGCGGCAAGACATCGGAAATGTATTCCGGAAGAATCCAGTTTCTCATGGTTCCAATCAAACCAAAGGCCCGCCGGCGAAGCCGGTCGGGCGCCTATTCATTCATCAACAGTCTCGTCAGCGCGCCGCCAATGCGAGCAGCGTGCCTCCAAGCAACGATACCAGACCAAACGCGCGAATGTGCCGGTCTGACAGACCGGCAATCCGCAACATATTACGTTTCCAGAGCGCTGGCATCGCAAACGGCAGCACACCTTCGATCACCATGACCAGGGCGAGCGCCAATGCCAGCGTTTCGATCACTTCGCGCCGCTCCGCGGATTCTTCATGTACTTGAAGAAATCCGAACTCGGATCAACCACCAGCACATCGCTCTTCTTGCTAAAGCTTTGCTTGTAGGCGTCGAGGCTCTTGTAGAACGAGTAGAACTCCGGATTTTTGCCATAAGCAGCCGAGTAGATCGCCGCAGCCTTGCCGTCACCGATACCCTTGAGCTGCTGGGCTTGGTTGTACGCATCGGCCATGATCACTTCGCGTTGTTTGTCGGCATCGGCCTTGATCTTTTCCGCATCAGCCGAACCTTCGGCGCGCAGCTGACTTGCCACCGCCTTGCGCTCGGACTGCATCCGTTCGTACACCGACGCCAGCGTGCTGTCCTCGAGCTCAACGCGTTTCACGCGCACATCAACCACACGCACACCAATCCGTGCGGCATCGGTATCGGCCACTTTTCGCACGTAAGCCATAACTTCTTCGCGCCGGCCGGAAATTACGTCCTGCACCGTGCGCTTACCGAACTCGTCGCGCAGCATATTGTTGACGGTATTGCGCAAACGCTCGACCGCCTTGCGCTCATCAAGGCCGACGGCTTTGTAGTAGCGCTCGACATCGACGATTTGCCACTTGATGTAACTGTCGACCTTGACGTTCATCTTCTCGATGGTTTGCACCCGCGCAGGCTGGCTTTCATCGATGGTCTGAATGCGCTTGTCGAAGTAGCGAACGTCTTGCAGCAGTGGAATCTTGAAATGGATGCCCGGCTCGCTGATGACCCGTTTGGCCTCGGAGAACTGGAAAACCACAGCAAACTGGCGCTGGTCAACGGTAAAGAAAGTCGTGCTCAGGATAAAGAGCGCGACCAGGATCAGCGCCAGGGTAGGCAATATACGGTTCATGTTCTTTCCTCCTTATCGACCGTAACGCTCGCCGCGATCATTCGCGCGCGGTGCAGTAACCGGGGCCTGTGCGGCTTCGGCAACCGGCTTGGCGGCCTCGGGCGATGCCGGATTGGCCGCGGAGGAGGAGGAGGAAGACATCTGCATCAGCTTGTCGAGTGGCAAGTAGAGCAAATTGCTGCCCGACTTTTGATCAACCAGAACCTTGGTGGTGTTCTGATATATCTGCTGCATTGCATCCAGATACATCCGTTCACGCGTGACTTGCGGCGCCTTGGCATATTCGCTGGCAACCTGACCAAAGCGCGCGGCATCACCCTCGGCACGCGCAACGACCTGTTGCTTGTAACCTTCGGCTTCCTGCACCAGACGCGAAGCCATACCGCTGGCCTTGGGCACGACATCATTGGAATAAGCCGTGCCTTCGTTGATCAGCCGGGCCCTGTCCTGGCGCGCCTTAACCGCATCGGAGAACGCGGCCTGCACCTGCTCGGGCGGCTGTACATCGGAAATGTTGACCCGCGCCACCGCGATACCGGTTCCGTAGCGGTCAAGCAGCTCCTGCATCAATTCCTTGGTGTCTTCGCCAATCTTGCCGCGCCCTTCGTTCAGCACGTAATCGACCTTGTTCTTGCCGACGACTTCGCGAATGGCCGTCTCGGCGATCTGTTTGACCAGATCCTTGCCGTCCTTGTCGGTGCGACGGTTGTTGAAGACAAAATCTTTGGCCGACTTGAGCGTGTACTGAACCTCAAGCTGCACATCGATAATATTCTGGTCGCCGGTCAGCATCACGGCTTCATCACCCGACTTGCCTTCCGCCCGGGCCCCGACATCAAGGCTGCGAATTTCGGTCACATTGACCTGTTCGCGGCTCTCGATCGGCCACGGCAGGCGCCAGTGCAAGCCCGATTTCTCCACCGTTTCGACGTAACGGCCAAAGCGCATGATGACGGCATTTTCCCGTTCATCCACAGTATAGAAACCAGACGCACCCCAAAGCACGAGTAGCACGGCAATGATTGCACCGATACCAGTCATGCCACCGCGGCCACTTAGCTGTGGTTGCGGCCCTTGACCGTTGCCCCCGCCGAAGAAGCGGGAAAGCTTGCTCGTCAGGTTACGGATCATTTCTTCGAGGTCAGGCGGGCCATCCTTGCGGCGGTCGCCCCATTGCGGGTCGTTTTGGCTCATTATCGTTAGTTATCCTCGGTGGGTTGGCTCATCAAATCGACCAAAGCAGAACGGAGTAGGTCCAAGCCATCCCCACGCCTGGCACTCAGGCGTACGGCTTGAATTTTACCATACTCGTCCAGCAGGACGGCTGGCTCGCCGTCCTTCAGATCGATCTTGTTCCAGACCATCAATTGCGGAATCTGTTCCGCACCAATTTCCTGCAAAACCACATTGACGGCTTCGATTTGTGCTTCGCGCAATGGATGATTGATATCCACGACGTGCAGCAACAGGTCGGCTTCGATCGTCTCTTCCAGAGTAGCTCGAAACGAGGCAACCAGCGTATGCGGCAGATTGCGAATGAAGCCCACCGTATCCGACAGGATCACCGAGTGCTCGGCATCCAGGAACAGTTTGCGGGAAGTCGTATCCAGCGTTGCAAACAACTGATCCGCCGCGTAGAGATTCGCCTTGGTCAGTGCATTGAAAAGCGTGGATTTTCCGGCATTGGTATAGCCGACGATAGACACCGTGAACTGGCCACGCCGCGTACGCGCGCGCCGCTGTGTGGCTCGCTGCTTTTGCACCGTGGCCAACTGCTCTTTCAAGCGTTTGACGCGGATACCGATCAAACGGCGGTCGGTTTCGAGCTGGGTTTCACCCGGGCCGCGTAGACCGATACCGCCTTTCTGCCGCTCAAGGTGTGTCCAGCCGCGGATCAGCCGCGTCTGGATATGCGCCAGCTGCGCCAGCTCGACCTGCAACTTGCCTTCAGCGGTACGAGCACGCTGGGCAAAAATATCCAGAATCAGCGTGGTGCGATCCAGTACCCGGCACTGCAAAACTCGCTCGAGATTGCGCTCTTGTGCCGGAGAAAGCTGATGATTGAAAATCACCAGCGGCGCTTCGAGCGCGCGCACGGCTTCGGCAATCTCCTCGGCCTTGCCCTTCCCTGCAAAAAACGCAGCATCGGGCCTGGAGCGCTTGCCTTCGATGATAACCAGCGGTGCAACACCGGCGCTTTCGACCAACTGGACGAATTCGTCGACGCCATCGCGATAGTCTGGCTCGCCAAAATCGAGGCAAACCAAGACGGCCGAGTCGCCGCCCTTGTGACGTTCAAACATGCCTATCTTTTTTCATGGCCGAACAACACCGGCCCAAACAAATGAAAACCCCGAAAGGCAGACGCCTGTCGGGGCTGAAGCTACCGGGAACGCGATCAGACTTCGCCAACAGGCGCAGCAACGGCGGCTTGCGGATTGTCATGCGGAATCGTCACCGGGCGCGACGGCACCACAGTGGAAATGGCGTGCTTGTAAACCATTTGAGTCACGTTATTGCGAAGCAATACAACGTACTGGTCAAACGACTCAATCTGGCCTTGCAGCTTGATGCCGTTAACGAGGTAGATATAAACGGGAACGTGCTCTTTGCGCAGGATATTCAGGAACGGGTCTTGCAGCATTTGCCCCTTGGCACTCATTGTTGTTCTCCGATGTGTTTGTTATTGGGCGAATAGATTTCGTCTTACGCTTATAGTACAGAACTTACCCAATCGCCACCATGTTGCTCCGCAACAATCAGAACTTGCTTCTGGGCTTTGGCTTCGCCCCTGGCTTCTTGGTTTTATCGTCGTAAGGATTGGCGCTGCGCTTGAATTGCACGCGTAGCGGCGTGCCTTGCAACTTGAATACCTTCATGAAGCTGCGCTCCAGATAACGCCAGTAAGAGTCTGGCACTTGCTCAAGCGCATTGCCATGCACAATCACCACCGGCGGATTGGAACCACCCTGGTGGGCGTAACGCATCTTCGGGCGGATTTTGCCGGAAAGAGGCGGCTGTTGGCGTTCAAGCATCAGCTGCAATGCATTGGTCAGCTTCGGCGTCGGGATCTTGATCATTGCCGCGGTGTAAGCTTGGTCGATCGACTTGAACAGCTCACCGATGCCCTGCCCGCCCAAGGCCGAGATGTAATGAAACTTGGCAAAATCAAGGAAGGCCAGCTTGCGGTCGATTTCACGCTTGATACGATCGCGCTGTTCCTGATTAGCCGCTTCCCATTTATTCACGGCCACCACCAGAGCCCGACCGGTTTCCAAGACGAAGCTGGCGACACGGGCATCCTGATCGGAGACCTCTTGCATCGCATCCAGCACCAACACCACGACGTTGGCATCTTCGATCGCCTGCATGGTCTTGATGACCGAGAATTTCTCGACCATCTCGGTGACCTTGCCGCGCTTGCGCACGCCAGCAGTATCGATGATCGTGTAAGGCGCGCCGTTACGCTCGAAATCGATGTACACCGAATCGCGCGTCGTACCCGGTTCGTCGAACGCAATCACCCGCTCTTCACCCAGCACCGCGTTGACCAGCGTGCTTTTCCCGACGTTCGGGCGGCCAACAACGGCAAATTTCGGATGCTTCGCTTCTTCCTCTTCAACCGGAACTTCGAAACCTTCGAGAATTTCGTTGATCAGGTCGCGTACGCCTTCACCGTGACTACCCGAAATGGCCACCGGATCACCAAGGCCAAGCTCGTAGAAGTCAGCGGTGACGACCGCACGCTGCATCCCTTCGACCTTGTTGACCGCGACCCAGACCGGACGATCGATCTGGCGCAGCCGCTGCGCAATGATCTTGTCCTGCGGGGTGATGCCGACACGGCCATCGACGATAAAGACAATGGCATCGGCTTCGTCGACAGCTTGCAACGTCTGCCGCGCCATTTCGAACATGATGCCCTCATCAACCACGGGTTCAAAACCACCGGTATCGACGACAAAATACGGTTTTTCACCGACGCGCCCATGGCCGTAATGACGGTCACGGGTCAAACCCGGCTGATCGGCGACGAGCGCATCGCGCGTCTTGGTCAGTCGGTTAAAAAGCGTGGACTTGCCAACATTTGGCCGGCCCACCAGGGCAATCGTCGGTTTCATTGGATTACTTCACACCAAGTGCAAATACGTCGCCATTTTGCGACTGCACAATCAATTTATTGTCAAAAACAACCGGCTCGGCCGCAATACGGTCGCCCGTGGTCGGCAGTTGGCCAACCAGGCTGCCGTCTTCAGGCTTGAGCAGGTGCACATAGCCCTGATAATCCGCCACGGCGACATAGTCGCCGAGGATGGCCGGCGAACCGACCTGACGTGCGACCAGCTTGTCCTGCTTCCACAAGCTGCGGCCCGTGCTGCGATCGTAAGCGAGCACATTGCCATCGGCATCGCTCACCGCCAGCACGCGATTGTTGCCCGCCACACCAGCGTAACTCGATACTTCGCGTGACCAGACCGGCGTACCGTTCAGAACGTTGAAGCACGACACCCGGCCCTGATAGGCAGCGGCGCAGACCATATTGCCGTTGATCTCAGGGGCGGAGACAACGTCGGCAATCCGTTCCAGCTCGGTTGCGCCCTTGGGCTGCGCGACCGGGGTATCCCACAGCACTCGACCATCCTGCGCACCCAGCGCCACCAGACGACCGCCGGCAAGGCCGGCCACGGCAATGCCGCCGCGCAAGGTGAGCGGCGCGTAGTTACGCAGGATCAGCGCCGGCAGTTGCCGCTGGAACTGCCATTTGAGCGCGCCATCGGCAGCAGACAGCCCGCTGATTTTTCCGTCGACAGTCCGCACCAGCACGATGCCATCGGCAATCGCCGGTGGCGAAATGATTTCGCTACTGACCTGCGCATGCCACTGCGCCTTGCCATCGTAGCTGTAGGTATAAACTTCACCCTTGAGCGTACCGACCGCGATCAGACCTTCGGCGGCACCGACACCGCCGGCAAGCGGTTTGTCGAGCTTGACCTGCCACTGCGTCGCGCCACTGGCCAGACTCAGTGCCGTCAGCCGATCGGGTTCACCAGCGACGACGACCTTGTCACCGGCCAGCGCAGGCAGGAAGCGAAACGTCGTTTTGCCACCGGCCGATGCACGCCACAACTGCGTCAGGCCAGCCTCGTTATTGACCACCGGCAGAGGCGACGGCGTCGGCGCATTGCTGATCGAACCGCAAGCGGCCAACAGCGCCAGCAACGGCAGCGACACGAGCAAACGGGTGGAGGACTTCATGTGCATCTCAAACCTTCCCGAGCGCTTCGAGTTTAATTTCGACGAACTTCAGATTCGGCGCGTCCTTAGGGAGCTTGGATTGCGCATCGCGGTAGGCATCACGCGCGCCGGCGGTGTCACCTTTTTCCACCAGCACATCACCCCGCGCTTCGGCGAACAATGCGGTAAACGCGTCATCTTCGCGTGCTTGCAGGGTTGCAAGGGCAACATCGTACTGGCCCGCATCCAGCTGCAATGCAGCCAGGCGCAGACGCGCGACATCGCGCAAGGATGCTTCCTTGGCATTCGCCACGGCCCACTTCAGCTGCGTTTCTGCGGCAGCCGGATTGCTGGCGTTGACCTCGGCCTTGGCAGCCAGCAAGGCAGCGCGCGGCGCTTGGGCGGACGAGCCGTACTGCTGCTCGATCGTCTTGGCGGTCGCTGCGACTTTGCCCGGCTCCGCCTGTAATTGCGTCTCGGCCAAGCCATACAACTCGCCGGCCTTGTGAGCTTGCGAGGTCTGATAGTGGCCCCAGGCGAACCAGGCCCCCCAAGCGACCAGCCCGGCAATCACCGCACCGGTCAGCCACTTGCCCCAGTCATTCCACCAGGCTTTGAATTCGGCAATCTGTTCTTGTTCTTGCAGGTCAAACGCCATTACGGTCCCCGTGCAGTATTCTGTTGTTCAGTTGAATGTGGGCGATTATGCCGCAGCGCTCAGGCGCGCGACCAGTTCGTTCTGTGCGACGACCTGTTGCTCGCCACCGCCGTCGCCGGTCAAACGCTTGAGATTAGCGGTCGCCGTCACCGCTTCTTCGTCCCCGATCACCACGGCAAAGTTCGCGCCGCTGGCATCGGCTTTCTTGAATTGCGATTTGAAACTGCCACCACCGGCATGCAGCACGACCTTGAGGCCCGCCGCGCGCAACTCGCTCGCCAGCGTAAAGGCAGAGCGGCCCGCAGCGTCACCCTGATGCACCAGATACACATCCGGCACCGCCCGTGGAATGGCAACGCCCTGCGTTTCCAGCAACAGGATCAGCCGCTCGATCCCCATGGCGAAACCCACACCCGGGCAAGGCTTACCGCCGAGCTGCTCCACCAGACCATCGTAACGGCCACCGGCCGCGACCGTGGCCTGCGAGCCCAGTTGATCCGTGGTCCACTCGAACACCGAGCGGTTGTAATAGTCCAGACCGCGAACCAGGCGATGGTTGAGCTTGTAGCCGATGCCGGCAGCGTCAAGCAGAGCACGCAAACCGGCGAAGTGGGCGCGCGACTCCTCGCCGAGGAATTCGGCCAGCTTCGGCGCGTTCTCGGCCATCTCCTGCAAGGCCGGATTCTTGGTGTCGAGCACGCGCAGCGGATTGGTATACAGGCGGCGCTTGCCATCTTCATCGAGGATATCGACGTGCTGTTCCAGATAGGCAATCAGCGCCTGGCGGTGCGCAGCGCGTTCAGCCGCGTCACCCAGCGTATTGATTTCCAGCTGCAAACCGGTGAGGCCAAGACGGCGCCACAGATCGGCCAGCATCACGATCAATTCGGCATCGACCTCGGGGCCATGAAAGCCGAAAGCCTCGACACCAACCTGATGGAACTGGCGATAACGTCCTTTTTGCGGACGTTCGTGGCGGAACATCGGCCCGGTGTACCAGAGCCGCTGGGTCTGGTTGTACAGCAGACCATGTTCGATGCAGGCGCGCACGCAGCCGGCGGTACCTTCCGGGCGCAACACCAGCTGCTCGCCGTTGAGACTGTCCTCGAAGGCGTACATTTCCTTTTCGACGATATCGGTATGCTCGCCGACACCACGAACAAACAGCGCGGTCGCCTCGACAATCGGCGTGCGAATGTATTGATAGCCGTAGGCAGCAAGCCAATCGCGCACGACCGCGTCAAAATACTGCCAACGGGCACTCTCTTGCGGCAAGAGGTCATTCATGCCGCGGATGCCCTGAATCGTTTGTGCCATAGGATTACTTATCAGATAGATCAGATCGGTTGAAGCGGAATGGTTTTGCTGGCGACGGTGCGACGCTTGTCGCCATCCTTGCCGTAATGGCTGACCACATAGTGTTCGACAATGGCCTGGAATTCTTCGGCCACCTGTTCGCCCTTGAGCGTGACGGTTTTTTCGCCATCGACATACACCGGGCAAACCGGTACTTCACCGGTACCCGGCAGGCTGATGCCGATGTCGGCAAGCTTGGATTCGCCGGGACCGTTGACCACACAGCCCATCACCGCGACCTTCATGTCTTCGACGCCCGGATAAGCCTCACGCCACACCGGCATCTGCTCACGCAGGAAAGACTGGATCTTTTGTGCCAGCTCCTGGAATACCGTCGAGGTGGTACGGCCGCAGCCCGGGCACGCGATCACCATGGGCGTAAACGAGCGCAAACCCATCGTTTGCAGCAATTCCTGCGCCACGACGACTTCCTTGGTGCGATCGCCCCCCGGCTCCGGCGTCAGCGAAATGCGAATGGTGTCGCCGATGCCTTCCTGCAGCAACACGGCCAGCGCGGCGCTTGACGCGACGATGCCCTTGCTGCCCATGCCCGCCTCGGTCAAACCAAGGTGCAACGGAAAATCGCAGCGCGCACCCAGATCGCGGTAAACCTTGATCAAGTCCTGCACGTGCGAGACCTTGCAAGACAGGATGATTTTGTCCGGACTCAAGCCCCAGGCCACGGCCTGTTCGGCCGATTCGAGCGCCGAACGGATCAGCGCCTCGCGCATGATCGCGTCGACCGGCAAGGGTTGCGCACGCTTGGCGTTTTCATCCATCAGTCGCGTCGCCATGCTCTGATCGAGCGAGCCCCAGTTCACGCCGATCCGCACCACCTTGTTGTACTCGATGGCCTTCTCGATCATGAAGGCATACTTCTCGTCGCGCTTGCTGCCCTTGCCGACGTTACCCGGATTGATGCGGTATTTGGCCAGCGCCTCGGCACAATCGGGGTAATCGCGCAGCAGGCGATCGCCATTGAAGTGAAAATCACCGACCAAGGGCACCTTGCAGCCCCAGTTCTCCAGCTTGGTCTTGATGTTACCGACCTGCGCCGCCGCTTCCGGACTGTTGACGGTGATGCGCACCATCTCCGAACCGGCGCGCCAAAGCTCGAAAACCTGCCGCGCCGTACCTTCGGCATCGGCGGTGTCGGTGTTGGTCATTGATTGCACGACAACCGGATGCTTGCTGCCGACCATGACATGGCCAACGCGAACCTCGCGACTGGTGCGACGCGGAATCTGAATATCGCTCATCGGGGCTTACTTGAGTTCCAGCGTTGCCACGTCGGATCGGCTGTATTGCGCCAGATCCACGCGTTGGCCACGCAGATAAAGTTGGGTTTTCGGTGAATTACCGATCTTGATCCGGTAAGGCGCCGTACCGCCGAACGTACGCTCGGTTCCGGCCTTGAGGACTTCGGAAATCAGTTTGTTGCCATTGGCGTCGGTCACCTGCACCCAGGAATCCTGCTCGGCCAGCAGGCGCAACTCACCACTACCAGCAACCGGGGCCGATGCGACCTCGCTCGCCGGCATCGCCTGCACCTGCGCCAGCGGCGCCGATGCAACATCACTGGCCATTTCGCTGGCGATCGTCAAAGGTACATCTTGCGCGACCGGCGCCGAGACTTCCGGCAGCGTCAGTATCGCGGTCGATACATTCAGTTCGGGTGCGGCGGGTTGCTGCAGATACCAGAAAACCCCACCCGCACCGAGAATCAAACCGGCGATCACCGTCATGGTCAGCTGCAAAGGCCGGCCGCGACTACCGCCACTGCTGACCTTGAAAGTGGCCTCTTCGGTCAGATGCGGCAGCGAGGCTTGCGCGCGCTCCACCGGCAATTGCGTCGCCAGTTGCGCCACCAGCGGCTCGGGATCGAGCTGCAGCAGCCGCGCATAATTGCGCACGAAACCACGGGCGAAGGTATTGCCAGGCAGATCGTCGAAGTGGTCGGCTTCAATCGCGCCGACCTGAGTACGGGTCAGCTTGAGCTGCGCCACCACGTCATCGATCGAAAGTCCCAAGGACTCACGCTGCAGACGCAATTGACTGCCGACACCGGTTTGCGGCGCGGCAGGCGGGGATTCTGGAGGGGTTTGGATCGGCTCGTCAGTCATCACTTAATTATCGTATTGGCCGGCGGCCAGTTTGGTCGTTTCCAGCGAATCGGGATATTTCTTGCGCAGTTCCTGCGCATAACGGCTTACGCCATCGCTATTGCCAAGACCGCGCTCGATGCGCAGGTTCAGCCAGGTCAGCGTGGCGCTAGCCGGCGTGGTTTTCTGCAGCGCCAGCGCATAACGCTTGGCCATCACGTAATCACGCGACTTCAAACCCAGCTCGGCCAACTGGTAGCTGGCTTGTGCATTGTTCGCACGGTACTGCAAGGCCCGCTCGAAATAGCGCTTGGCGCCCGCCATATCGTCGCCTTTCAAGGCGCACTGGCCGGCATTGATCAGCGTTTTGTCCGGCGTCGCGTACAGCGGATTGGTCAGCGCACGCTCGTAGTAAGCCAGCCCTTCCGGCATCTGGCCATGTTCACACAGGAACCAGCCGTAATTATGATTGGCATCCGAATCGTCCGGCGAAAGCCGCAACGCTTCGGCAAAATTCTGCTTGGCCTTGGCGTCGTCCTTGAGTGCCGAGTAGATCAGCCCAAGCATCGTGTACGCCGGTGAATATTTACTGTCGGCCGAAATAGCGTTGTTGGCCTCGTCGATCGCCACACCATAACGGCCAAGCCGGAAATATTCTGCGGCCAGCTGGGTGCGAATATTGGCCCGACGATCCGGCGAGTCATCCTGGCTTGCTGCCAAGCCCGCGCCACTCGTCACCAGGATCACACACAACAGTACGAACGAACGCAGACTCATCTCTTCCTCGAATTACGATCGAAACGTGATCGGACGAATCTCGGCTGCATGCTTCTCAATGCGGCGGGTCTTGTCCTTGACCTGACCGGCCAACTGGCCGCAGGCGGCGTCGATATCATCGCCACGGGTTTTTCTCACCGTCACGATATAACCGGCGTCGATCACGATATCCCGGAAGGCGAGGATAGCATCCCGGCTCGATCGCTTGTAGTCCGCACCCGGGAACGGATTCCAGGGAATCAGGTTGAGCTTGCACGGCACATCGCGCAGCAGCAGGGCAAGCTGACGGGCATGCTCAGGCTGATCGTTCACGCCCTCGAGCATGACGTATTCGAAAGTGATGAAATCGCGCGGCGCCTTTTCCAGATAACGGTTACAGGCGGCCAGCAGTTCTTTCAGCGGGTATTTCTTGTTGATCGGTACGATCTGATCGCGGATCGCATCGTTCGGCGCATGCAGACTCACCGCCAGCGCCACCGGACAGGCGTCGCGCAAACGATCCATCGCCGGCACCAGACCCGAAGTCGACAGCGTCACACGGCGACGGCTCAGGCCGTAAGCATTGTCGTCGAGCATCAAGCGCAACGCGGCCACGACATTGTCGAAGTTGGCCAGCGGCTCGCCCATGCCCATCATCACCACGTTCGAGACAATCCGGCCGCCCTCTTCCAGCGGCGCGCCAATGCGCGCCTGCTCGGGCGAAAGCCGGTTGTTGGCCCACCACAACTGGCCGATGATTTCGCCGGTGGTGAGGTTGCGGTTGAAACCCTGCTTGGCGGTCGAGCAAAAACCGCAATCGAGCGCACAGCCGACCTGGCTGGAGACGCACAATGTACCGCGGTCATCCTCGGGGATGAACACGGTTTCGATCCCGTTGCCGGTACCGACGTCCAGCAGCCATTTGGCGGTGCCGTCGCTGGCCAATTGCTCGGAGAGTAAGCCAGGAATCGTCACCGCCGCGTCGGCGGCCAGCCTGGTGCGGAAACTCTTGGCGATATCGGTCATCTGCTCGAAATCCGATACCCCGCGCTGGTGCACCCATTTGAGCAACTGTTTGGCGCGGAACGGCTTTTCGCCGTACTTCACCATCAGTTCGGCAAGCGCTTGCGCATCGTAATCGAGCAAATTGACCGACATCTCAGCTTTCCTTAGCGGCCGTACACTTCGCTGGAAGCGAAGAAGTAGGCGATTTCGATTGCGGCGTTTTCAGCCGAATCGGAGCCGTGAACGGCGTTGGCATCGATCGAATCGGCGAAATCGGCGCGGATGGTGCCTGCGTCGGCCTTCTTCGGATCGGTTGCGCCCATCAGGTCACGGTTCTTGAGGATGGCGCCTTCGCCTTCCAGCGCCTGGATCATCACCGGGCCGGAAATCATGAACGACACCAGATCATTGAAGAAAGGGCGTTCCTTGTGCACGGCGTAGAAGCCTTCGGCTTCGGCGCGCGACAGTTGTTTCATCTTGGCGGCAACAACCTTGAGGCCAGCCGATTCGAAGCGGTCGTAGATTTTGCCGATTACGTTCTTGGCAACAGCGTCCGGTTTCACAATCGACAGGGTGCGTTCAATAGCCATGGGGCAAACTCCGGTGGTTTCGTTTAAGAGACAAATTTATTTTGGTCTGGTTTACACTGCTGGCGGAAATCGGCTAGCCTCAAGCAGGACTTAAACCGCTTCCAGCCCAAATCTGTGGCAGGACAGCCAAGTATTATAACAAAATCAAGCCGTTTGGCTTGTACTGCCTTGCTGACCATGAGCGACACTCCGCAGCGGGACGCCAACAGCGCCCCAGATCCGATTGATGAGCAGCGCGCGCAGCAGAAGCTGCGTACCCAGCTTTATTGGCGCCTGGGCGTTGCGGTCGCGCTGATCGGCCTGGTTGTCGGTGCCCTGCAGCTGCTGGATCACCCCAAGCGTTCGATGCTGCCACCAACGCCGCAGATCGCCTTGCCCAGCCCGATCGCCAGCGCACCCGTCACCGCCAGCGCATCTGTTGCAGCATCTACCCCCGACGAAGCCATCATTAGCACGCCCGAAGCCAGCGCCGTTGCCAGCGTTCCGGCGCAACAAGCCATCGGCAACTTGCCCCGCAAGGAACCCAAACCCGCAGCCGCGCCGACAGAGACGCCCCAAGCGAAACCCACCCAGACCGCACCGATCGCGCCCGCAGCAACGCTTTCCCTTGCCGCTCCAGCCGTCGCGGCAACCAAGGCGCCGCCAAAGACGCCGCCGGCAGCGCCCGAGCCCCTCGCACCGGCCAGCATCGTCAAACGCGCCGACGGTTACAGCGTTCAGGCCGGGGTATTTTTGCATTCGGAGAATGCGGAAAAGCTGTTGCGCAAATTGCAAGCGGCCGGCGTGCCGGCCTACCTGGAAACTCGCGTGCAGATCGGCCCGTTCAAAACCCGTCATGAAGCGGATGCGGCGGCGAAAAAACTGCGCCAGCTCGGCATCAACCCGGTGATTGCCCCGGCCCTGAATCAGGACTGAGGCGAAGACCGGGCCTGCGAGCCGCTCAGGCCAGCCAGGGCGGCAATTGCGATACCAGCGCCTGACGCTCCTTGGTGGCCGTACCCAGCAGGGCAAAACCGATCAGCGCACCATCGGCACCGACATAACGCGCGATCAAACCGGCTTCAACCGGCTCTATCTGCCATTCGCCCTCACCCTGCAAGGGCGGCGCCACGATGGTCGGGCACGACGGGGTTTTCACCAGTACCGGCATCGCCGGATAGCGCACCGGCGTCACCGTGCCGGCCAGCGTCGCGGCCAGTGCACGCGCCTGCTGCATAATCGGCATGACAAAGGGCAGATTCAGCCCGGCGACTTCGGCGCAATCACCCATCGCATACACATGCGGCGCCGACGACTGCAAGTTCCGGTCCAGCACGATGCCACGCGCGACCTCAAGCCCGGCCGCCTGCGCCAGCGCCGTGCGCGGGCGCAGGCCGACCGCCGACAACACCAGATCCGCGGCAATGCGCTCGCCGGTATCCAGCACCACGGCGTAAGCATTGCCGCTACGCTCGATTTTTTGCGCCGCGGCGCCACAGCGGAACGTCACTCCCGCATCGGTCAGCCGCGCCGCGAGCATTTCGCCAGCCTGCCGCGGCAACAGCCGCGACAGCAGCGCGGCGGCCGGATCAATCAGGATGGGCGCAATACCGCGTGCGATCAGATCATTGGCGAACTCGCAACCGATCAAACCGGCACCGAGAATCGCCACGCGCTCAACGCCATCAAGCCGGCCGGCAAAGCGCGCGTAATCATCCAGATCGTTGACCGACATGACCTCATCCACCGCATCGCCCTCCAGCCGCAGACGAACCGGATCGGCCCCCAGTGCCAGCACCAGATCGCGATAAACCAGCGTGTCGCCATTGCCCAGACTCAGCGAGCGGGCCGCCGTATCGATCGACACCAGCTCGGTATGCGCAAGCAGGGTCGCCCTGAGTTCTTCGGCCATTTTCGCCATCGGCTTCATCACCAGCGTTTCTGGCGTTTTCTTGCTGGCTAGCGCATTGGAAAGCATGGGCTTGGAATAGTAATCGGCGGCATCGCGGGCGATGATCACCAGCGGTGTTTCGGCGTCGAGCTTGCGCCATTCACGCGCGAGGTTGTAGCCGGCAAGGCCGGCGCCAACGATAACAACAGGGGCAGACATGAGCACTCCAGACACAGGAAGGCCGAACGCGATGCGTTCGGCCTGTTCATTACAATCAATTCGGGCAGATCAGTGCTGCGCGGGATCGGCCAGCAAGGTCACCGCCGGCAGATCACTGGCCAGGATCGCCTGGCGCACGGCCTCAATCGCCGCCGCACGCGGAAAATTCTTGCGCCACGCCAGCACCACCCGGCGCGTCGGCACCGGCGCGCTGAACGGGCGGATACTCAACAGGCTATCGTCGGCGCGCGACACCGATGTCGCCGGTAGCACCGTGACACCGATGCCGCCAGCAACCATGTGCCGGATCGTCGTCAACGACGAGCCCTGCAAGGTTCGCTGCAAACTGCTCGCCGGCAGACTCTCGCGATTCAGATCGGGGCAGGTTTGCAGTACGTGATCGCGGAAGCAGTTTCCCGGTGACAACAGCAGCACGTTCTCTTCGGCCAGCTGGTCCGAATCGATCGATGTCAGCACCTCCCATGGGTGGCCCTTGGGCGTGGCCACCACGAAGGGCTCGTCATACACCGGCAAGGTAGCAATACCGGCCTCGTGAAACGGCTCGGCCACGATCGCCACGTCGATTTCGCCCTGCTTGAGCATTTCGGCCAGACGGCCGGTGTAGTTTTCTTCCAGCAGGATTTGCATCTGTGGCGCACGTTCGCGCAGATCCGGAATCAGATGCGGCAACAAATAGGGGCTGATTGTATAAATGATGCCAAGGCGCAACGGCCCGGCCAGCGGGTCCTTGCCCTGCTCGGCCAGCTGCCTGATGACCTGCACCTCTTCGAGCACGCGCTGCGCCTGTTCGACGATGCGCTCGCCATTGGGCGTCAGCGTGACTTCACCGGCGGCGCGCTCGAACAGCGTCACACCGAGCTCGTCTTCGAGTTTTTTCACCGCCACCGACAGCGTCGGCTGCGAGACAAAACAACTGGCGGCGGCGCGGCCGAAGTGGCGCTCGCGCGCGACCGCAACGATGTAGCGAAACTCGGTCAGTGTCATCGCCAGCGACCTCGCCCGATCTCGGCAAGACGCGCCGAGCACAGCGAAACCGTCACCGCGATCAAACCGAGGCAAGTGAGAAGCACCCAGACCGGCATGGAGACGCCGAACAGCTTGAAATCCACCGCCGAGCAATCGCCCACCGGCCGAATCAAGGCGCCCAGCCACGCGGGCCAACGATTCAGATCGATAGGAAAAGGCAAGGCCGCGGCGCAGCTGATGCCGGGATCAACCGGGCCGTATTGCAGCCGCAGATTCCAGATGGCCGCGACTGCACCGGCCGAGGCGGCCAGAATGATCAGGCCGCCGACAAGTTTCACGCTACTACGCCGTTCCGGCCGCCATACCGCAGCCAACAACGCCAGTACGCCTATGAAGAGAATCGCCAGCCGCTGATAGACACACATCAGGCAAGGCATCACCCAGTTGTAGATCTGGTGGTACATCGCAAAACCGATCATTGCCACGCAAGCAACGAAGATCAGCAGAAATCCGGTGCGCCAGTAGCGCATTGCCAAGCCCATAGTTTCAACCTCATCCCGATTGTTTTTTTCAATCGCCACCGATTGTAACCTGCGCAAGGCACGCTGCGTCAGCCCCTTGCGGCGAATGACGGTGAGGTAATCACACTCGCCGTAAACGGAACTTTCGGTATAATCTGCTTTTGCGTGCAAAGGATTTCGCCCACCATGCGCATCGTTCAGAAAGCCCTCACTTTCGACGACGTCCTCCTCGTTCCGGCTCACTCCACCGTGATGCCGCGCGATGTCAGTCTTACTACCCAGCTCACCCGCACCATTCGCCTGAATCTGCCACTACTGTCCGCCGCCATGGACACCGTGACCGAAGCGCGCCTCGCCATCGCCATGGCGCAGGAAGGGGGCATGGGCATCGTGCACAAGAACATGACGCCCAAAGCGCAGGCGTTCGAAGTGTCCAAGGTCAAGCGTTACGAATCGGGCATCGTCAAGGATCCGATCACCGTCCGCCCTGACATGCTGGTGCGCGACGTGCTTGCGCTGACGCAGCAGCACAAGATTTCCGGCCTGCCGGTGCTCGACGCACAAGGCTTTGTCGTCGGCATCGTCACCAACCGCGACATTCGGTTTGAATCGCGTCTGGACGTACCGGTCAGCTCGATCATGACCCCGAAAGAGCGACTGATCACCGTCAAGGAAGGCGCCAGCATCGACGAAGCCCGCCATCTGATGCACGAACACCGTCTTGAACGCGTGCTTGTGGTTGACGACAGCTTCAAGCTCAAGGGTCTGATCACCGTTAAGGACATCATCAAGACCAGCGAACATCCGCTCGCCGCCAAGGACGAGCAAGGTCGTCTGCGTGTTGGCGCTGCGGTTGGCGTCGGTGAAGGCACCGACGAGCGCGTGGCGCTGCTGGCGGAAGCCGGCGTTGATGTCATCGTGGTCGATACCGCGCACGGCCACAGTCAGGGCGTGATCGACCGGGTTCGCTGGGTCAAGCAGAACTACCCGCAAGTGCAGGTGATTGGCGGCAATATCGCCACCGCTGCCGCCGCGCTGGCACTGGTTGAAGCCGGCGCCGATGCGGTCAAGGTCGGTATCGGCCCGGGCTCGATCTGCACCACGCGGATTGTTGCCGGTGTTGGCGTGCCGCAAATCACCGCCGTTGCTAATGTGGCCGACGCACTGGCCAAACATGGCATCCCGCTGATCGCCGATGGCGGCATCCGCTTCTCGGGTGACATCTCCAAAGCCATCGCCGCCGGCGCCAGCTGCGTCATGCTCGGCGGTCTGTTCGCCGGTACCGAAGAAGCACCGGGTGAAGTCGAGTTGTACCAGGGTCGCAGCTACAAGAGCTATCGCGGCATGGGTTCGCTCGGCGCCATGGCCGGCAGCAACGGCTCGTCCGACCGTTATTTCCAGGACAACGTCAACAATGCCGACAAGCTGGTCCCGGAAGGCATCGAAGGCCGTGTGCCGTACAAGGGTCCGCTGACCGCGATCGTCCACCAGCTAATGGGTGGCCTGCGCTCATCGATGGGTTATCTCGGCTGCGCCACGATCAACGACGTTCACACCAAGGCTGAATTCGTCGAAATCACCTCGTCGGGCATCCGCGAATCGCACGTGCATGACGTGCAGATCACCAAGGAAGCACCGAACTACCGGATGGAGTAACCCCCACGTTCCAGCGCCGTCCTGACGGGGCCAGAAACACCAACAAACCCCGCACCGTTACTAGGTCGCGGGGTTTTTTATTGTCCTCACATGTCCGGGCAGCAACTACAGAAGCCGGGAAAAATTCCCACCGGTACTCCCACCGTTTTAGAATCCCACTGATGAACACAAAAAAACGGTGGGACTCATGGCACTGACCGATCTGCAATGCCGAAAGGCAAAACCCAAGATCAGCGATTACACCCTGTCCGATGGCGACGGGTTGTTTCTGATGATTCGGGCAACGGGCGGCAAGTCGTGGCTCTGTGATTTCGTCGCGGGCGGCAAGCGCTGCAAGCGCACGCTTGGCAAATACCCGGCTATCTCGCTCGCCGAAGCTCACAAGCTGCTGATGGCGGCGCGCCGGCTGGCAGAACTGGGACAGAAACCCGGCGATCTGCTGGCACACGACCATGCGCGCGCACTACTGATCACAGGTAAAAGCGTCGAGGATGTAGAAGCCGAGCTAGTAAAAGCGCAAGATGTCGCCGCCCAAGCGCAGCGAATGACCTTCGGGGAAGCTGCCGACCGATATAAATCCGAATGGGTAAACCGTAATTGGAAAAACCCGGGAAAAGGCTGGCTACCTGTCCGCCTGCACCTACTGCCCAAGCTGGCCGATCTGGCACTAGACGACATTGATACCCCGATGTTGCGCAACCTTCTCGCAAGCGTGCGCGAGGGTAGCGGCACGCCGACCGCCCTACATGCGCGGGGATGGGCGCAACGGGTATTTGATTACGCGATAGAGCACGACTGGTGCAAGGTCAACCCGGCACGCCAAATCAACGCGGCGCGCGTCGGCAAGCGGGGCCAGCGGTCGCGCTGGTTGTCCACCTTGGAGATTCGCCGCTATCTGATTGGGCTGCACCAGTCGGATTGTTATCGAGGCTACAAACTGGCGCTGCATCTATTGCTGATGCTTGGCCTACGGAAAAACGAGCTGTGCGGGGCCGGTTGGCGTGAGTTTGATTTTGATTCTAGCGAATGGCTCATTCCCGCTAACCGCATGAAAGGCAAGAAAGAGCACCGCGTATTTCTACCCCGGCAGGCCGTCGAAATGCTGTCGGAGCTGCAACGACTGGGCAACGGCAGCGAGTGGGTTTTGCCAGCGCGAACCAAGCCGACTCAGCCCATGAAAGGCGACAACCTGGACGGGCCACACGAGGCCGCGCTTATTGCCGGCAAGATTGATGATTACGTCATCCACGACCACCGACACACGGTCAGCACCCAGCTACGCGAACAAGGCCATCCATCCGAAGTAGTCGAAGCGGCATTGAGCCACGCCATCCCCGGCATTGCCGGCGTCTACGCTCATGCGCAGTACAAAACACAGCGGCTCGAAATGCTGCAAGCGTGGGCGGACTTTCTGGATAACACCGTGAACGAGCAGACCGTCATCGCGGCAACGTTCCGCAAGCTCGGCTGATCGGTCGGCAAAATGACACCCTTGACACCTCTACGGGATATAGGCGTATCAAAAAATAAAGTAAGACCATGCCAGCACGGAAACAGCCACGCGGCGACCAGGAAGCTTTAATACCAGTTCGGATTTTTCGCACTTTTGCCGCCATCGCCCCCGGCGTTTTTGTGGTGTCAGAAGTGTCAGAGGTGTCAGGACGTTGATTTACAAGGGGTTTTCTCTGACACCGAACGTGTCATCCGGTGTCATGGGTGTCAGGACGTGGCGACGCCGTTACCGCGCAAACCCGCGTTAATGCTTGATTCTTGGTTTTGGCGCTTGGCGATCACCCCCGCAAGGCAGCAAAAACCGGCCGCGAATGGCCTTTCCCCTGCCCGCCCGATCAGCGCGATTTTCGACAATAATTTAATACCAATCCAGATGAACGGTAGAAACTCACCGCCCACCATTTCGCCATGACCGATGTCGCCGGACGTTGCACCCGGTGCGGCCGTGTCGCACGATGAGACTCCCCCTGAAACCACGACGGCATGATGAGGCCCGGCATGAAAACACCATCCCGACCGACCCGAGCGCGCCCCGGCAATCATGTGCCGCCCCGCGAACTGCTGTGGATAGCGCCGCTGGTCGCGGCGATGCTTTGGCTACTGACCGACCCGCCGGCGTGGCTTGCGGCCTTGGGTGCCACGCTGGGCGGCTTGTTGTCGGCGCTCGCGCTGGTCGGTTTGTTCCTGCTGTGGGGCGCGCTCTTCAAGATCGCGGCGGCGCTGCTCTTTGGCGGTAGCCGCTGACCCGCCAGCCAGCAACGGCCGCCACGCCTTAGCCTGCCGGCCGTGCCTGCGCGTGCAACGAGATGCCCAGTGCCCGCGTTACCTTCAGGATGGTTGCAAAGCTAGGGTTTCCCTCGCCGGACAGCGCTTTATATAGGCTTTCTCGGCCGAGACCGGTGTCCTTGGCGAGCTGGGTCATGCCGCGCGCGCGGGCGATAGTGCCGAGCGCCTTGGCAATGAAAGCGGCATCATCGCCGGCTTCTTCCAAGCAGGCGTCGAGATACATCAGCATGTCTTCCTCAGTTTTGAGGTGCTCGGCGCTGTCCCACTTACGTAGTTTGATGGTTGCCATATGGCCTCCTACAGTTGCCGCGCCAGCTCAAGCGCGGTTTTGATGTCCTTGGGCTGGGTGGATTTATCCCCGCCCGCCAGCAGAATCACGATTTCCATGCCGCGCTGCGCGAAGTACACCCGATAACCCGGCCCGTAGTGAATACGCATTTCTGCCACGCCTTCACCGACCGGTTCGCAGTCGCCGAAGTTGCCGTCTTCGGCCCGGTCAATCCGCATATGGATTCTGCGCGCGGCCTGCTTATCCCGTAGTCCGGCCAGCCAAGCATCGAAAATGTCGGTAGTGAGGATGGTCTTCATGGAACGATCGTAGAATACAGGATACAAAAAGGCAAGCAGGGATGCCCCTTGCGTCCGGCCCGTCTGCCATCGCTACCCGGCTGCGGCTCACCCAGCCCGCCGCCAGCCCGACCGATCAAGCGCCCCCGGTGCTGGTGCCAGCTTCCCGCCTCTTCCCCCAGCCCCGGCGCGTACAATCAGCGCCAGCCCGGCCTAGATCGGCCAATCGAAAAGCGGAACCCTCGCCGCCTGACCGGGCTACTTCCAATCAGGGGGATGCGTCCGAGGGGCCGCGCATGTCGTCATTGAAGCGGCGGGATTCCGTCTACCGTCTTGTGTTGCCGGACCTGTTCGGCGATTTTCCGTTCGACCGGATTACGCCGGCGCAGCGCGTTGACCCCCGGTGGATTGCCAACGCCAACCGACGCGCCAGCCCGCTTGATGACTCTGCCCATTTCGACAGTCTCCGGGGCGCTGCGTTTGTCGTCGTGGCTGAGCTTGGCGCGCAGCTCGACGCCATGCTTGATACTGCCGAACAAGCACACGGCCTGCTTGCCCAATGGCTGCCGCGTTACTGCGACGACTTCTACGGCGACTTGCCGCCGCCGCCCCGCTGGCTGGGTCGGCTGGCTTTCGCCATTGCCTCTTGCGGCCATGCGATCGCGCAGCATTGCGACGAACAGGCGCGCAGCGGTGCCGAGCGCATCATCAAGATTGCCAGCGTTACCCGGCGCATCGGCAGCCGCCGGCGGATGGCCTTGGCGTCACTGACGGATAGCCAGTTTATCGCGCTGCGCGCGCTGGGCATGGCCTGGGGCTGGCTCAATACATTGGCGACGGCCTGCTACGAGTTCGACCACGACGGCGACCCATCCGATGCCAGTAACCCCGGCGGCTGGGTCATGCACGGCGGTTGGCTGGCGGCGGAATGGCTCGGCGAGTTTCGCCCGGCACTGGCGGAGCAACGCTTGCGCACTCACTACATGGATGGCGATGGCGGCCTGCCGAGGCTGCGACGCTACTACGCCGACTCCCTGAATGCATGGCGCAGAGAATCGGCCGACGCCTATTATCCCGCGCTCGCCGACTATTACCGCGCGCATCAATTTGACGCCACGGCGGCGGCGCTTCTGTCTGAGGCGGCCAGTCCGCAACGCTGGATCGCCATTGCTGCGGGCAGGTCTGCCACCGAAGAGGCCGACCGGCAAATGAAGCGCGCCGAACAGGCGAACGGCGTCATTGAGCGACGCCGCCAGCAAAACCAAACCAACGCCAAGCAAGAGCATGGGAACAAGCGCGGCCGCCATGCGAAGGTCAATCCTACCGACGTGATGGCGAAACGCGCCGCGCTGATCGCATCCGGGAAAGCCGCGCGTGAGACGACGTCGATACTTGCGCAGCAGTTCGGATGCACCGCCCGCTACATCCGTTCGATTGTCAGCATGAAAGAACAAAGAAGCGGAAGTAAACCGTCGGTTTAGTTCCGTTTCGATCCATAGCCTTGGTTCCGTTGCTAATCCCTTTGGAGCCATACGTAATGCAACGAGTCCACCCGCTTCCGGCTGACCTCACCCCCACCGCCGCCGCCGTCGAAATCGGCGTCACCACGTCCACCCTTGCGACCTGGCGTTGCCGTGGCAGCGGCCCGGCGTACATCAAGCGCAACGGCAAAGTGTTTTACCGTCGCGCCGACGTGGCGGCATTCATCGCCAGCCGCACCACTGAGCACGGGGGCGAGCAATGACCGCCCCCACCATAGCCCCCGGCGCATCCCTGCTTCGCCTGCCTGAGGTCAACAAACGCACTGCGCTGTCTCGTAGCTCGATCTACGCCGCCATCGCGGCCGGCACGTTTCCGGCACCGGTGCGGCTGGGCGGCAACAGCGTTGCTTGGGTGTCGTCCGAAATCGACGCTTGGATCGGCGAGCGCATCGCCGCCCGTGGCCCCGCAAAGGAGAGCCAGCAATGACCGTTACCGAATTGATGGCCAGCCTGCCGACTGGTGAAGCCATCCACTACGCGGATGCCGTAGCCGTTATCAATGGCGAACGCGCTTACAAAGCGGCCTTGATCGCTGCGCAAGGAGATAAAGACGTCGCGCTGGGGATTCTGCACTATGCCGCCAGCCAGCGACTGCATGCCTGGCTGAATCAAGCCAAACCCACCGGGACTGCACCATGACCGCCACGACCGCGCCACCGCACGGATTGGCCAGCCGAGCAGTCGATAATAATGAGACGTATTCGCATAAATTTGCCCGGTTCGCCATTCGGAACAATCGTTCACTTGCACTTGCGCTGACCATTGCATCGCGTGATACTCACTGCGTCGCGTTCAATAGCGCGACCGGGATTGGCGTCCCGATTGAATCGGCGGACAACCGCCAGCAAGGCGGCTTTTTTACGTCCGTGTACCACTATTGGTGCGTCCAGTTTATGGCGGGCCGTAGTGGGGGCGTGCTCGCACGCGCCGGTTTTCGATTCACCGGTACGCCAACCCTGCTACGTGCCTGCCACCCTCGATTGGCGTCGATTGGCGGGCCTTTACCCGAATCGGAGGCCACCATGCCAAACACCGCCCTTCGTGCGTTCACCACGCACGCGTTTACATCCTTTGCCGCTGTTCTCACCCACGCCGGCGAACCCGTCGCCGCGCTGACCTTGCCCGATGGCAGCGAGGTGCAACATGGCCAAGCCTGAATCGCGCGCCGTCGTGCTGACGGCGGAGTTTGTGGATATGGCGGCGCTGTCGATGGCGTCGATTGAGGATGTGCTTCCGCTGCTGGCGGCACTTGAGGCGCTGCCGGATGACGCCGGCAAACATATGCGCAGCATCGGCGTTGTGGTTCGGCAGGCGCTGGAAAACGCCCATAACGATATCGACTGCCTTCGGGAATCTGTCCTTACCGGAGATCGCCATGCGTAAACCCGCCCGCAATGCCGCATTGCTGACCCGCGCCACGCGTGACCGGATTACCGCTGCCATCGCCGGTTTGAGCCGCACGCGCTCGACCCGGCCGCAACGCGCCGCCGCCCGCCGCCCCCGCTACTAAACCGATCAGGAATCAACCCATGATAACGACCTCCATCGAGGCCGGTAGACCCGGCTACGCCCAAAAAACCACGAACGGTGGCCGCCATGGCTGAACGTCTCGACCTCAATACCCTGAAAGACCTGGCCCGCGACCGCTGGCCGGCGATCCTGCAAGCGGCCGGCATTGAGGCCCACCACTTGGGCAAACGGCATTGCCCCTGCCCGATCTGCGGCGGCAAGGATCGCTTCCGCTTCACCGACCGCGACGGGCGCGGCTGCTTCGTCTGCAACAAGCATCGCCCGGACGGGGGCGATGGTTTCCACCTTCTGGCCGATTGGCTGCGTTGCGACTTTATCGGCGCGGCGCGTTTCGTTTCTGATTACTTGGGCGGTGCGGCGGTGACGGCTATCGCCATCGACCCGGCCGAACTGGCCCGGCGCAAGGCCGCCGAGGATGCCGAACAGCAACGGCTATGGGGCAAGGCTCGTACCGACAATGCCGCGCTGTGGCGTGCTGCTGCCCCGGTCTGCGCTGATTCTGCGGTCGGGCGCTATCTGGCCGGGCGTGGCTTGACGCTGGATCGCTACCCCAAGGCGCTGCGCCATCACCCCGCCTTGCCGTACTGGCACGCAACAAACGGCCATCCGGTGCTGCTGGGCACGTTCCCGGCGATGCTGGCGGCGGTGCAAGCGCCATCGGGCGAACCAGTGGCACTGCATAAAACCTACCTGACCGACGATGGCCACAAGGCCGACGTGCCCAGCGTGAAGAAATGGGGCAGCCCCAGCGGCATCAGCAAGGGCGCGGCGGTGCGCTTGTTTCCGGCAGGGCCACGGCTGGCGATTGCCGAAGGCATCGAGACGGCGCTGGCGGTGCATTGCGCCAATGGCCTGCCGGTCTGGGCCGGGCTGTCGGCGCATGGCGTGGCGCATGCCATCTTGCCGGCCGAAGTCACGGATGTGTTTATCTTTGCCGACCGCGACGAAAACGGCGCAGGCGAACAGGCTGCCGAAACCCTCGCCGGTCGCTTGATTGCCGAGGGGCGAAGCGTTCGTGTACTGGTTCCCGGTGAAGTCGGGCAAGACTGGCTGGATGTGATGAACGGGGGCGAAGCATGAGTGCCGACCTCAATCATTTGAAAAACCCCGATGCAGTGCCGCCGATCAATACGCCGGCGACCGATGCGGCTGCGGCCCCTACAGCCCCTGCGGCGTCCGCCACGCCCAGCGGCAAGCCCAAGGCCAAGCCCGCCACCAAGGCCGTCCCAAGCGGCTTTGATCGCTTTATCACCAAGGCCGACGGCGTGTACTACCGCCCCGACGAGGATAGCGACCCACGCAAGCTGTGCGGCCCGCTGCGCATCGTTGCTCAGGTGCGCAATCAGGACGGGGCCGGCTGGTCGGTGCTGGTGCATCTGCAAGATTTGGACGGCACGCCCAAGGATCACCTCATCCCCCGCGCCAAGCTATTATCCGATCAGTCGTCACGGGTACTTGAAGAGCTGGCGGAACAAGGCTTGTGGTTCTCGTACGCGGCCGACCTGAAAAAACTGATGCTGCAATACCTGCAAACCGGCGTTGATGCCCCCCGCGCCCGGTTGGTGCCGCGTACCGGCTGGAACGGTTCGGCCTTTGTTCTGCCTGACCGGGTGATCGGCGACAGCAAGGAAATGCTGATCTATCACGGCGGCGCGGCGGCTGAAATGGCATTGGCGGGTACGCTGGATGGCTGGCGCGATGGCGTGGCCCGCTATGCGGTCGGCAATCCGATCATGCTGCTGACGCTGGGCGCGGCGCTGGCCGGGCCGCTGATGGCGTTCTTCGGCATGGATTCGGGCGGCTTCCATATCGCCGGGCCGTCGAAGAACGGCAAGAGCGTCGCTTGTCGGGTGGCGGCATCGGTATTCGGTTCACCCAGCCGTTATGAGAAATCGTGGCAAACCACCGCCACCGGGGCAGAAGCCCAGCTCGAAGCCCATAACGACCTGCCGCTGATTCTGGATGAGATCGGCCGCGCCAAGGCATCCGACGTGGCGGCCGTGGTCTACATGCTCAGTCAGGGCCAAGGCAAGAGCCGGGGGCGGGCTGATGGCGGTTTGCGGGCGATGACGCGCTGGCGCTGCTTCGTACTGTCGAACGGCGAGCATTCGGTAGCCGACTACCTGAGCACGCACGGCGTGCCGGTCAACGCCGGCCAGTTGGCCCGACTGCTGCATGTGAGCGCCGAACGCCGCCACGGTGCCTTTGATGAACTGCACGGCTTTGCCGATCATCCGGCCTTGTGCGGTGCCATCGCGCAAGCCGCCGATCAGCAACACGGCGTCATCGGGTTTGCGTGGCTCGAATCGCTGGCGGCAATGGATGGCGACACGCTGCGGCGTGAGATCGAGCAGGCGGCTGCATCGTTTGCTGAGGCGTTCATCCCGGCCAAGGCATCGGGACAGGCAACCCACGCCGCACGCTATTTCGCGCTGGTTGCGTACGCCGGGGAAGCGGCGACCACGGCGGGCCTGACCGGCTGGCCAGCGCGCGCCGCATGGGATGCGGCCGGGGCGCTGTACGGCGACTGGTTGCAACATCGTGGCGGCGGCGGCAATGAAGAGGACCGGCAGATATTGCGTCGCGTGCGGTTGTTTTTCGAGCAGCACGGCGAGGCCCGCTTTACCCGATGGGATCGCGACGATGCCGTGATTGATGAGCACGGCCCGAAAACGCTTGCCCGCTGCGGTTTCCGCAAGACGGAAATCATATGCAGCGACGGCACGGCCAGCGGCAGCCAGCGCAGCGAAACCACTTATTACGTGCTGGCCGGCTCATGGGGTAGCGAGGTGCTCAAGGGCTTGGACGTTCGCCGCGCCAACCGGCTTTTGCTCGATCTTGGCGTGTTGTTGCCTGACGCCAGCGGCAAGGCATCCCGTACGCAACACCTGCCCGGCATGGGGTCGCCAAGGGTCTATGTGGTCACGCCGGCGCTGTGGCAAACCGGGGGCGATGATGACGCCTGATGCAAAAGGGAAACCGGTGGGCCATGCTGATTTAACCAATGAATATGCGGCTTCCCGGCGGATAAGGGACGCGCCAGTCCTGCCGGCCGGGGTCGGAAAACCTGACACGTCTGACACGTTCAAGACTGCTCGCGTCATGGTAAAACCCTTTATAAATCAACGGTCTGACACATCTGACACATCTGACACCACAAAAACGCGGATACAGGGAAAAGGCGTGCTGCGGACGGTCGCGCAGGATCCCTTACGCGCGGTAGATTTGACGGCGGCCGAATGGTCATTCCGGCTTGAGCTTGTAAGGCAGATGGCCGACCGGCTGGGGTGCGATCAGGCGGGCCGGGTGGACATCGCACGGCAACTCCGGGAGCAGGGCGGCGACTTCCTCACGGTACTGGTTCACCTGGCCATCGCCCACGCCCTGCCCATCGTTGATCGGTTCGACTTCTGGCGGCTTGCTCATCCCGGTTGTCACGTCCTGCGAATCGAAACGCCCACGCACGCCGGCTTTGTCGCCATCCCTGCCGGCCGGGCTGGGGCTGATCTGTTCGAAGGGGCGGTGGCGACCATCGGTCAAGGGGTGGGGGTGTCGAAGTCTGGCGCTGCTGCGTTGGGCAAAAAGCCGGGGGACCCTGTGACATAGGACGAACTGGGGGGGCGCAGAACCCCAAGCCCGCGCCAGTTAGGGGCATTAATCCGGCTCGGTCACTTCATCGGTCGGTCGGCCAATCGGTCGGTCACGATGGGCAAAGCCTATCGCGGTCGGGTAACGGGTCGGGGCTTGGGTCCTTCCCGGTGGTCTGGTGCACGGGTAATTCGGACCCCGTTACCGCGCCAGCTACCCGCCGGCGGGGTTAGTGAACTGGTGCACCGGTGAACCGTTCACCTCATAGGCCTAGACAATCACAAAGGGCTTACCGGTGGGCGTTGCTGATGCGAGCGGCATGACGGCCGGTTTTGTAGTCGGGCAGGCAGAAACCGGGGGCAACTACATCTATCTATATTTTTCAAATCGCCTTTGTCCCGTAGAGGTGTCGGACGTGTCATCAGCGCACCGAGCAGATCGCCCGCAAGGGTGGGTGAAAACAGGCGATTTGCGATTTTCTCGCTCTGACTCCCACCGTTTTTCCCACCGTTTTTCCCTAGCAAACCGGAAACCCGCATAGATACTGGTGGCGCGAACTACCGGATGGAATAAGCGCACCCGCTTATCCCGGCCACAGCCGGCCACCCAATCAGGGTGCCGGCTTTTTTGTGCCCGGCTTCCTGCGGAACCGGCCCTCATTATTAGCGCGCCTAGTAATCCAGCGGGCTGATCACCCCACGCCCACCTCGATTCAATACGTGGGTGTAAATCATCGTGGTCTTGACGTTGGCATGACCGAGCAGCTCTTGCACGGTGCGAATATCCTGCCCTGCCTCCAGCAAATGCGTCGCAAAACTATGCCGTAGCGTATGTGGCGTAGCCAACTTGGTAAATCCCAAGCGCAATACCGCAGCCCGCATCGCCCGCTGCATGCCTTTTTCATCGGCATGATGCCGGCGAATTGCGCCGCTGCGTGGATCCACACCGCGCCGCGCCGATGGAAAAACGTACTGCCAGCCCCACTGCCGCCCGGCATTCGGATACTTGCGCGCCAAGGCATAAGGCAAATACACATCGCCAAACCCATCCCGCAAATCGGCCCGATGCAATAGCTCGACCCTGGCCAAATGCTGCTGCAATGCGCCCGCCAAAGACTGCGGCAACATGGTGACCCGATCCTTGAAACCCTTGCCCTCCCGGATCAGTAACTCACCGCGCGCGAAATCGATATCCTTCACCCGCAAACGCAATGATTCAAGCAAGCGCAAACCACTGCCATACAACAAACGCGCGACCAATCCCCAGGTGCCATCCATTTCGTTCAACAAGGCGCGCGTTTCGGCCACCGTGAGCACGACCGGCAAACGCGAAGGCGCTTTGGCCTGCGTCACTTCGCTTAACCATGGCAATTCAAGCACCAGTACCTCACGGTACAGAAACAATAAAGCAGCCTTTGCCTGATTCTGCGTTGACGCAGTGACATTGCGAACCACCGTCAGATGACTCAGAAACGCCTCGATCTCCGTCTTGCCCATGTCGCGTGGATGCCGCTTACCATGAAACAAAATGTATCGTTTGATCCAATCAAGATAAGCTTGCTCTGTGCGCAAGCTGTAATGCTTGACGCGAATGCGGTCACGCACCTGATCAAGCAAGCGTGGCGTAGCTGGCGAGGGCTCCGACATGGTGTGTTTCCTCCCCGCGTTAGGGTGTACTAAAGCCGTTATAGCCGAACAAACTACCTGCGCCAACGCCATCAAGGGTTCAGCACATCACTGATGGTGCTTTTAATCACACCACTTAGGTGAGCTTTTAATCTCACCTTTTAGGGTGTCTACTTATAGTTAGGTGCCGATGAGCTCCCGAATCCCTACTCCGCAAGAGTTTTTGGCATATACAGGCGCTCATACACACCGCCTCTGGGCAGAAGTTGGCCCGAATTGGGTTTGCCCAGCCTGCCGCCGAACCAAATTTCAGATTCTTCGATGGACAACGAGATTTCCCGGAAAGCCACAGGCGTTCAAAGATTGGATGGCTCCGCTTCACAAACATCATGATCACTCGATTGAGTTGCGCTCAAACCGACAGCCACGGTTTCCAGAAACTATCATCTGCGATCAGTGCAACTCATCTGACGGCGCAGCAAAGCGGAAGCTCAAACTTCCAAAAAACTTCTCTTTCTCACCAACTGAAATAGGGTTGTTTGTGATCGCGGAGCCACATAAAAAGCACACCATAAATAGTGACGTGGCTTATGCAATCTACTTAGCACTCTCACAGAGAGTGAACATTCAACCGAGTGGACAAGTCAGCACCTAACACTTCGTTCAACCGGGACCGGCTAAAGCCGGCCCGTTATCTCAAACGTTAGGGATCAGGCGCATTCCTGATCGGCTCTTTCAAGTCAGTTACTTTCAAAAAGTTTTTCCCTGCTTTGGCTTTGCAATCTCGTTGCCCATTTTGTTGTGGTTTAGCTGTCTCAGTATCGTGGTTCAGTTGCAATATCTTTTTACCGTCGTAAATCTTCTTTTCAGGTTTCAACCCTCGCTTCGACTTGGTGCGGCAGGTTGGCAACTGAATAGTAGTGGTCGTAATTAGCTAAAAAAGGCTCGGTGGTTTAGTTGAAGTTGGGTTCCCTGGCAGTACTTCGTTGTCGGGGTGGTTTTTTCCAACAATGCGGTGTGCGATGTTTCTCTTTTTGGCGTTGCTGTGGTTGTATTCAAGTTTCGGGGTTGCGTGCGGCGCAAGCAAATAAAAAGTCGCAACCCTAACATTTCAATCAAGCGGACGGCCTTCGGCCTCCGCTTATTTCAAACGTTAGGGATCAGGCGCATTCCTGATCGGCTCTTTCAAGTCAGTTGCTTTCAAAAAGTTTTGCCCTGCTTTGGCTTTGCAGTCTCGTTGCCCATTTTGTTGTGGTTTAGCTGTCTCAGTCTCGTGGTTCAGTTGCAATATCTTTTTGCCGTCGTAAATCTTCTTTTCAGGTTTCAACCCTCGCTTCGACTTCGTGCGGCAGGTTGGCAACTGAATAGTAGTGGTCGTAATTAGCTAAAAAAGGCTCGGTGGTTTAGTTGAAGTTGGGTTCGCTGGCAGTGCTTCGTTGTCGGGGTGGGTTTTTCCAACAATGCGGTATGCCATGTTGCTCTTTTTGGTGTTGCTGTGGTTGTATTCAAGTTTCGGGGTTGCGTGCGGCGCATGCAAATCAAAAATCGCAACCCTAACATTTCAATCAAGCGGACGGCCTTCGGCCTCCGCTTATTTCAAACGTTAGGGCTTTATGCAACTATTAGCACGGCTCATCAAGTCCGCACTTGTCGCATCGCTCATACCACCCATAGTGTTTATTGTTATTGATCTTATTGCCAGCTACGAAGTAACAATAAAATTGATACTGGCCACAGCTTTTATTGCTTGGCTTGGCGGACTCTCCATTATAATGTTCATCGGCCTGCCAGTATCTCTCTTACTTATAAAGACACAGCGCTTCCGGTGGCTATATGTCGCAATTGCTGGATTTATTACCGGCCTCATGTTGCCGGTAGTAGTAAACTATTTATCAAATCTTCTGCATAATCATTCATCTAAAGACTCAATTTTTATTCAATTGGTAGGCGGTTTCTTACCTGGGCTTCTTGGTCTTGTATGTTCACTTATATTCTGGTGTTCTTGGTCAAGCTCTTCATCGAAAAGGTGATTTGACTCCGCCCTAACACTTCAATCAAGCGGACGGCCTTCGGCCTCCGCTTATTTCAAACGTTAGCAACCTTGCTATATCTCCATCAATGCGCAATATGATCTTCATGTCCCCAAAAAAAACAGGCATCTCCTCTCTAGCTCTCGTTGCAATTTTATCTACGCTTGGATGCGCAACTCATAAATATGAGCAACCGCAACCAACAGATTCTCATTCAATAATTACGATTACTCATACTGGGCTAACCAGCCCATCCTCAACGACGGTCTTTGTATATGAAACACCCAATTGCACCGAAAGAAAGAAATTTGGTCAACTTGCGCAAGTTGGGTATATCAAACCGGTCGACGCCCGCTTAAGGGCTGACGAGCAGGTGTTCCTTGTTTCACGAATAACAACATCCGAGCTAAAGTCCGACTTTACAACTAGGGTTGTATTTGGCTGCTTCAACGAAATAAGCTTTACCCCTAAAGCAGGGGGTAAATATTCGATAAAGCAAGAAACACCATTTAGGCACACCTGCGAAATATCAATTCTAGATGACGCAACCGGTATGTCACCGCCTGATGTCGTTGTGATTACTCCACCTAAGGAATGCCTCAGCTTAAGTGAGCAATAAATAAGCTAACAATTCAGTCAACCGGGACCGGCTAATGCCGGCCCGTTACTTCAAACGTTAGCCACAACCGGAGGACGTTCTCTTGTCCAAATGGATTTTTGCCCTCGTACAATTTTTCCCGTTATCTCTTTTCGCAACGTATGCGTTCTGGGGTGGAGCACCAACTGATCAGCGGTGGCAGGAAGCATTTCAGCTTGCTGCTGTTGCGTCCCTCATCCAACTTGCAATCGTTCTGCCTCAGCACCGCCCAGTTAACCGGCTTGTCCTCGCTGCAAATATTTATCTTTTATTGGGCGGGGCTGCATTCCAATTCCATCAATGGTGGTTTCTGAAGCTTTATGATCAGCTCAGAGAGGCCGCCATCTTCACCACCATGATTGGAGTTGGCATCATTTCTATGCTTTTCACCAATTCTGGGTATGCCTCACTTATATCGGCGCCACGTCACGTGGCACTACGTGCATCACTTTGGCTTCTCGCAGCTACAGCACTTGCCCTTGTGGCATCAGTTATTTTCCGTGGCGATCGAACATATGCCGCTGTGCTTCCAATTATTGGCTTGGCGGTTTTACAGCGCATCCTTGTCAATAAAGCGCATCGTCACTCAGAAGCGAATGCGGGCTAACACTTCATTCAACCGGGACGGGCTAAAGCCCGCCCGTTAATTCAAACGTTAGGGTGAAGGCACTGCTCGGCATGCCCGCTCACATTGGTTTAGGTTTCATCGGCAATTTGAAATGGCGGTTCGCTGGCGAAAGCCAGCTTCCGTTTGCACCTCGCACCAACGGCTTATCCAAATAAAAAACTAACCAGGTTATTTTTCTTTACTGTGGTGCTTGTTGCTTTTCTTTAGGGTGGCTTGGTGCAAGCCGGTTTAGCTTTGCATCTCGTTGATGCAGTGCGGTATGCTTCAAAAACAAAGCGGGCGTTCGCGGATAACGAAACCAAAATCGCCCTAACACTTCACTCAAGCGGACGGCCTTCGGCCTCCGCTTAGTTTCAACGTTAGGGTGAAGGCACTGCTCGGCATGCCCGCTCACATTGATTTGGGCTTCATCGGCAATTTGAAATAGCGGTTCGCTGGCGAAATCCAGCTTCCGTTTGCACCTCGCATCAGCGGATTCTCCCAATAAAAAGCTAGCCAGGTTCTTTTACTTTGCTGCAGTGCTTGTTGCCTTTCTTTAGGGTGGCGTGGCGCAAGCCGGTTTAGCTTTGCATCTCGTTGATGCTGTGCGGTATGCTTCAAAAACAAAGCGGGCGTTCGCGGATAACGAAACCAAAATCGCCCTAACACTTCACTCAAGCGGACGGCCTTCGGCCTCCGCTTAGTTTCAACGTTAGGGATCAGGCGCATTCCTGATCGGCTCTTTCAAGTCAGTTACTTTCAAAGGGTCTCGCCCTGTTTTGACTTTGCAGTCTCGTTGCTCATTTTGTTGTGATTTACCTGCCTACGCATCGTGGTTCAGTTGCAATATCTTTTCACCGTCGTAAATCTTTTCTTTCACGTTTCAACCCTCGCTTCGATTTAGTGCGGCAGGTTGGTAACTAAATGGCAGTGGTCGTAATTAGCCCAAAAAGGCTCGGCGGTTTAGTTGAAGGTGGGTTCGCTGGCAGTGCTTCGTTGCCGGGGTGTTTTTTTCCAATAAGGCGACGACGACAGTACGCGTGAGATAGATCGGTTTGGGGTAAGGGAAAACTCAGCCCTCGGCTAATTTGTGCAACAAAGCCGGTGTTGTACCCAACGCCATCCGCCCGCGACCAAGGGAGAGCCGATTTGCAAAAGGCGGCAGCCGGCCAATGCCAGTAGCCGCCAGCCTTGTGCAATTGCCTCTCCCTTAGATCTTCATTTGCACACGCCCTTGCTGCTCCAGAGCGATGGCGTCGTCGCGGGTGTCCAGCCGGCACCGACATAGGCCACATGCGAAACGGTGGCTTGATAGCTGACGCCGGCGTACTCGACCAGCGTACCGACCTGATAGCTACGCCCTTCCTGCCATGCCACAGGACAACTTCCCCCTGCCGGAGTCGGAGTCGGAGTCGGAGTCGGAGTCGGAGTCGGAGTCGGAGTCGGAGTCGGCGATGGTACGGGCGTCGGCGTCGGGCTGACCGCTCCGCAGGCCCCCAGATCCTTCCAGGGTTTGCCGTCGCCGACGTTGTTTGCCGGGGCGTCACCCTGTGTCCACCACTTGGCCGAATAGCTGCGCCCGTTGTAACTCACCGTGGTGCCGCCGTTGTACGCCGTGCCGGCCACCCAGTTGGCAGCGGTGCAACTGCCGGATGGCGTTGGCGTTGGCGTTGGCGTTGGCGTTGGCGTCGGCGTCGGCGTCGGCGTCGGCGTCGGCGTCGGAGTCGGAGTCGGAGTCGGAGTCGGAGTCGGAGTCGGAGTCGGAGTCGGAGTCGGAGTCGGAGTCGGAGTCGGAGTCGGAGTCGGAGTCGGAGTCGGAGTCGGAGTCGGAGTCGGCGCAGTGTATTTCGGCTGTTGCCACAGCCCCGCCACCGCGATCATCGACAGCAGCCGGATCGAATCTGAATAGTATTCGTTGACCGGTGCGGCCGAGATCCGCGTCCACAGCGCGTTGAGCCAGCTCTGGTTGGCCCCGTCGATGGTCGCGCTGACCGCAAACGGCGCGGCGAAGGCCATCTGGAAGTACGGGCTCAGCGCGGTGCCATCCAGTGCATAGCCGCCGAAAATGCGATTCGGGTCGCCATCGGTTGCCGTGGTGCTCACCCAGCGATTGAGCGCCTGCAGCAGCGGCAATGCACGGGTATCGCCATTGATCAGGTAATCCAGACTCAGCCGCCACGGCACCCGGCAGTTATTCCAGGCGTAGTTGCCGTCGTTGGCGCCTTCCAGAAACCCGGCCGGCGCCGGTTTGTAATCGGCCCCCTGCTTGACCATGAAGTCAGGCAGCAGGCCCGTGCCCGGCGCGTAGGTGCGGAACACCGAATCGGCAATCGTATAGCTCTTGTCGAGCACGTACTGCCAGCGCACATCCCCGGTTGCCTCATGAAACGCGCGCAGGTGGTTGAACATGAAATCCGAACCACGCAGGCCCTTGCCATAGGTCGGATCGGCGTCGCTGACCCAGTCGCCGATTTTGAGCGTCCACTCCGATTGGTTGACCACCTTGTCCATCATCGCGTTGATGGTCTTGATCGCCTCGCCGCGGTAGTCGATCGCCCCGCTCGAGCCCCAGATCCGGTCGGCCAGAAGCAGCGCATACGCCGCGTCGAGGTCGCCATCGGTCGCGGAATTCTGGCCGTCGGTATCGATCAGCCGGTTGCCGGACAGCGATTGCGCCCAGGCCATCAGCCACGGGCTGTTGAGCGTCGGGTGGGCACGGTAGTAGCGGAACAGCGCATCAAACATGCTCCTGGCCTGCGGATCCCGCGCCGCCATCTGCGTCATCGCCAGCATGCCGAAGCCCTGCCCCTCGGAAACCACCTGCTTGCCGGTTTCAGCGCCAAACCACACGTAGTAGCGACTGCTGTCCTGCGGATCCGGCCGTAGATAGCGCGCCTTCCACGCCGCATAGGCCGCATCGACCTGGTTCAGCATCTGCGTGTTGTCGACCTGGGCCGGTGTGATCGTGCCCGGCACATAGGCAAACGCCGGGCTGACCGGAAACAGGCCGAACTGGCTGGCGACCAGCATCACGGCGATGGCTTTTCTGATGGGGAATGACAACGTGGTGCGCTCCTGGCTGTGGCCTCGTTCGGCATGGCGGGATCACCCAGCCTTGCATCGACGAAAGCAAATCCGTTTTATGGAAAGCGCATTGTCAGTTACATGGGACTCGGGATGTAGCCGAGCAGACCTCCGTCGCGTTTTGCAGGATGACCGGGAGACGCTGTCGCACCAGCGCCAAACCGCGATGACGAACCTAGGACGGCAGCCGCTCGACCAGGCCGGAGAGTCGAGACCGCGTCGCCACAAAGACGCTGCAGGCGCTGGCCGAAAGCGCGGACCGACGCGGCACATCTGTTTCACGCCCCGTTCGGGCTTTTCGGGGAGCCCCCACGGCGTTAGTAGCCGACCCGTTTGCCCTGTGCATCGATCACTGCCTCGCCGTCTTCCTTGCTGAACGCGCCCTGCTGCGGCTGCGGCAGCAGATCGAGCACCAGCTCGGACGGACGGCACAGCTTCGTGCCGAGTTCGGTGACGACGATGGGCCGGTTGATCAGGACCGGATGTTCGAGCATGAAGTCGATCAGCTGGTCGTCGCTCCATTTGGCGTCATCAAGACCCAACGCCTCGTACGGCGTGCCGCTCCTGCGCAGCAAGGCCCGAACGCCAGTACCCATCGCGGCGATCAGCGCGACCAGCTCATCGCGGCTCGGTGGCGTTTCCAGATAATGGATGACGGTCGGTTCGATGCCGGCGTTGCGGATCAGCGCCAGCGTATTGCGCGAAGTGCCGCAGGCGGGGTTGTGATAGATCGTGACCTTGCTCATGCTGTTCTCCTGTCGATTTCGTTTATTGAGCTGCGCCGCGCTCGTACCACGGCTTGCTGCCATTGACGATGCGCACCACCAGCAGCATCACCGGCACTTCGATCAGCACGCCGACCACCGTCGCCAGCGCCGCACCCGATTCAAAGCCGAACAGGCTGATCGCGGCGGCGACGGCCAGCTCGAAGAAGTTCGATGCGCCGATCAGCGCCGACGGGCCGGCGACCGAATGCTTCTCGCCGACCTTGCGATTCAGCCAGTACGCGAGACCCGAATTGAAGAACACCTGGATCAGGATAGGCACCGCCAGCAATGCGATCACCAGCGGCTGACGGATGATCGCGCCGCCCTGAAAGGCGAACAGCAGCACCAGCGTCGCCAGCAGCGCGGTAATCGACCACGGCTGGATCTTCTGCATGGCAGCGTCAAACGCGGCCTGGCCTTTGGCCAGCAGGGCCTTGCGGATCACTTGGGCGATCAGCACCGGGATGACGATATACAGCACCACCGAGGTCAGCAGCGTCGCCCACGGCACGATGATGCTCGAGACCCCGAGCAGCAAGGCCACCAGCGGCGCGAATGCGAACACCATGATCAGATCGTTCAGCGCCACCTGCGACAGCGTGAAGTAGGCATCGCCGTTGGTGAGCCGGCTCCAGACGAAGACCATCGCCGTGCATGGCGCCGCGGCGAGCAGGATCAGCCCGGCAACATAACTATCGAGCTGATCGGCCGGCAACCACTGTGCGAACAGCACGCGGATGAACAGCCAACCGAGCAGCGCCATCGAAAACGGCTTCACCAGCCAGTTGATGAACAAGGTGACGCCGATGCCCTTGATATGCGCCTTGACCTGATGCAGCGCACCGAAGTCGATCTTCAGCAGCATCGGGATGATCATCACCCAGATCAGCAGCCCGACCGGCAGGTTGACCTTGGCGACTTCCATCGCACCGATTGCCTTGAACAGCTGAGGCAGCCCCTGCCCCAGCGCGATGCCGACGACGATGCACGCCAGCACCCAGGCGCTCAGATAGCGTTCGAAAAAAGGCATCGGCGCGGCGGCGCGTTGGCCGATGACTTCACATTGCGCGGACATCAAATACCCCTGTTCCATTCACACGCTGCGTCGCAGCGATCGCTTTTCATCTTTAACAGCAGCTATCATCGCAGGCTTGCGGCGCGATACCGCACGGCGCGCCGCCACAGCAGTTGTCGGTGAGGAAAGCCAGCAAGGCGTTCATTGCCGCGTAGTTGGCCGAGTAATAAATGAAGCGGCTCTCCTGCTTTGCGGTGATCAGCCCGGCATGCGCCAGCTCCTTCAGGTGGAAGGACAGCGTCGCCGGGGCCACACCGAGCGACTCGCCGATCCGGCCGACGGCCAGGCCGTCGGGGCCGGCGGTGACGAGCAGCCGGTACACGGCCAGACGGGTTTCCTGCGCCAGCGCAGAGAGGCGGATGACTACGTCTTTGTTTTCCATATTTCTATTTTTATAGAAATATGGAATCAATGCAAGCGGCAAGCATGATGACCGGCTCGTGCCTCGGTCGCGCCGTGCATGACGGCAGGCGCCCCCGTTCACCGCGCGTAGCCATCGCCCTGGCACCGCCTGCGAAGACAGGCAGTCCCCGGTCAGAAACGAGCATATCGGGCTATATGGTCAGGCGGTGCCGAGCAAGATAAGCTTGCGGCAACGTTAAGAAACCGGAGCAGCAGCCATGACAGCACCTCAAGCAGGAATCGGCAGGGCAGACGAAGCCGACCTGGAGGGTATCCTCGAACTTCAGGCCGCCAATCAAATCGAGCGCGGCGGTGCGCTGTCAGCCTCCCTACCCCGCTCCCGTGTGGCTGCGATGATGGACGATATGCCGCTGATCGTCTCGCGCCGGGACGGCCGCGTCACCGGTTTCCTGATGACGACTTCGCGGGCGATGAATGCCGATCTTCCCATTGTTCAAGCGATGTTTGCCGCATACCAAGGTAGCGACGATGCGTACATCTACGGCCCGATCTGTGTCGGCGCCGATGAACGTGGTAAAGGTTTGGCGCAAGCGATGTTCAGGGAACTGCAGCGCCTGGAGTCGGGGCGGGAAGGTGTGCTTTTTATACGGCGCGACAACGAAGCCTCGCTTCGCGCACATGCCCGCATGGGCATGCGTGAGGTTGCCGGGTTCCGGTTCAACGGCTTTGATTTTGCGGTTTTTTCCTATATCGGCTAAGGCAAACATAATGCGGCCTCGATGATCCGCGTTCCGGCCATCGCTCAGCGCCTTCGCGCCTTGCTTCAGGCGCTATTGCCTGGATGACCATGCTGCTCTCGACGGTAACAGGTGCGCATCTTGAATTCAGCCAGCGCTCAGCGCGGGGCAATATGAACGGCAAGACGACTTGGCATTCGGGCCCGTTGTACGACACCAAGCTGCAGAATGAACGTGCCTTTGGTGATGAAGACCGAGCCAAGCCCCCTCTCCTTCAGAGGCAGCTGCGCAAAAAAAAGGGTGCCCGGCGGGCACCCATCAATGCGCTCAAACGTGCAAAGGTATCAAGCGGTCAGCACGCCCTGCTGCTGCAGTTCGCGCAGCGCGTCGGCGGCGGCGGCGATGACGAAGTCGATCTGCTCTTCGGTATGCACGCCGCAGATGAAGTTGACGTCGCGGCGCAGCAACACGCCACGGCGGGCCATCGCGGCCTGGAACGGCTGCATCAGCTTGACGTGCTCGGCCGGGTCCTTGGCCATCAGGAACAGCGGGATCGGGTCGTAGCCGTAAATACGCAGCGGCGCACCGATCGCCTCGGCGGCGGCGTTGACGCCGGCACGCAGCCGACGGCCGAGTTCGGCGATGCGGGCGACGTAATCGGTTTCGCGGTAGACGCCGATCACCGCTTCGCACACCGCCAGCGACAGCACTTCGCCGCCGAAGGTGGTCGACACCTGCAGCTCGTCGAGCCGGCGCAGATGGCGCTCCGGCCCGGCGATCGCCGACAGCGGCATGCCGGCGGCAATGCCCTTGGACAGGCAGACCATGTCGGCGGCTACGCCGAAGAATTCCTGCGCGCCGCCCAGCGCCAGACGGAAGCCGGTGACGACTTCGTCGAGCACCAGCAGCGTGCCGTTGGCGTCGCACGCGGCGCGAACCTGCTGGACGAACTCGCGGCTCAGCACGCGGTTGTACGGCACCGACAGCAGCACGCACGCGAGCTTGTCGCCCAGCTCGGCGATCTTCGCCAGCAGCGCCGGCTCGTCCGGCGGGGTGAACAGCGGCATGCGGGTGGTGTTGTCGGCTACGGCCTTGGGCACGCCCGGGGTGTCGAACATGAAGTGGTCGTGCCAGCCGTTGTAGCCGACGGTGATGATGTGCTCGCGCCCGGTAATGTGCCGCGACAGCCGCACCGCCGCCGAGGTCGCATCGGCGCCGGTCTTGAAGAAGCGCGCCATTTCGGCGTTCGGAATGATCTCGACCAGCGCCAGCGTCGCGCTGATTTCGACTTCGGTCGGCAGCGAATGCAGCACGCCCTTGCCCAGATGCGACTGGATCGCGCCGACCACGGCCGGGTGGTTGTGGCCGAGCGTGTTGGCGGCCAGCCCGCAGATCATGTCGAGGTACTGGTTGCCGTCGACGTCGTCGACCAGCGCGCCCTGCCCGCCGGCGAGGTAGACCGGAAATTCGCCGAGCGCGAACATTTCCGGGCGCTTCATCATCGACTGGGTGACGCCGGGGATGAGCTTGCGCGCGGCTTCGAGCATCTGCATCGAGCGTTCGATGTTCAGCGAGCCGGTGATGGCACGCGGCAGGGTCGAGGTCTTGCTGGTAACGATATCCATGATATTTCCTTGAGGTAAGAGTGGCAGGCGGCTGTATTCAATGGCCGTGCGACACGGGCGGCGTGGGGTTTCAACGGTCCGGCTGAAGCGCCGGCATCACGCGGCTACCGCGACGGCGCGGCGGACACGAACCAGCAGCCAGAGCAAACAGAGCGCCGCGGCACTGGTCGCCACGGCAAGCCAGCCGACGGTGCCGAAGCCTTGCAGCGCGCCGTTGGGTGCCACGACGATCATCTGCCCGGCGACCCAGGCGCCGAGGCCCGACGCACCGTCGCTGGCGGCGATGTTGACCGCGAGGTAGCGACCGCGCAGCGCTGGCGGCACCATGCCGGTCAGCAGCGCCATCGCCGGGATCGCCCGGCCCGATGTCAGCACCATGAAGGCGACGAACACCGGCAGCACCAGCCACAACGGCGACGGTTGCAGATGGCTGAAAATCAGGTGCGGCACCATGCTGGCGAGCAGCAGGCCGACCAAGACCTGCGCTTTGCCGAAGCGGTCCACGAGCTTGCCGATCCGCGGCATCGCGTACAGCGTCGCCGCGCCGGCCGCGCAATACAGCCACGGCAAGGTATCGAAGGCGATGCCGACATTGCCGACCAGATAGGCACCGAGGTAGGGAATCAGCAGGAAGCTGGCGAAGACGACGGTGAACGTCAGCAGCCAGCCCAGCGGCAGGCCCGGCATGCGCCAGATTTCGCCGAGGCCGCTGCGCGGCGTTTCGCCGTTCAGGTGTCCCTTGATCGCCGGCAAACGCCACGCCAGCAGCCCCCAGAACACCGCAGCCAGAAACGCGACACCCCAGAACGGCAGGCGCCAGCCACCCATCGCAGCCAGCGCCAGCCCGACCGGCACGCCGGCGACGGCGCAGATGCCGAACGCCGACATCACCGTGCCGATCGCCTGACCACGGCGCTGCGGCGGAATCACGTCGCCGACGATGGTCATCACCACCGCGCCCATCAGCCCGGCGCAACCGCCGGCGACGAAACGCGCCGCCATCAGCCAGCGGTAATCGGGCGCCAGCGCGCACACCACCGTGGCGGCAATGAAGCCCGCGTACAGCAGCAGCAGCGCCGGCTTGCGGTCGAAGCGGTCGAGCCAGAACGCGCCGAGCACGCCCATCAGCGCCGACGCGAAGGTATAGGCGGACACCAGCAGGCCGAACTGGCCGGCGGTTATGCCGAACGCCGGCATCAGCTCGGGCGCCAGCGGCATCAGGATCATGAAATCGAGGATATGGCTGAACTGCAGTGCGGCCAGCAGCCACAGCAGATGGCGTTCCTGCCGGGGGTCGAGCGAAGGCATCGGGGGTCCGTATCGGGCCGCAAAGCCGGCCCGGCTGATTGATCAATGCGCCCTGGTTCGCGATGCGGGAAAAGACATCCGCGCCGAACAACGCCCGGCTAGCTTGCAGCGATATGGCATCGAGAAAAAGACGCAAATGCGAATCAATTGCGTTTCGCAAAGGAAATATTCCGTACAGCAAAAGTCCCGGGCAAGTTTTTCGGGCATCGTATGCCGGTCGAGTAATTGATCGTAATGATAATCATTATTATCAATGAGCGCTGCAGCGTACTCCCTCCCTGTCTACCGATTGAGGCCGGCTCAAGGCCCTCCCACGCCCTGAGCGCAGACCCCGATGTTCTGCGAGGAAGTCATGAAGCCAACCCTGCTGGAACCCCAAACGCTCGGTACACCCGTTGCGGCAAACACGCTGCTGACGCGCTACACCGAAGACACCACGTTCTTTTTTGCCTCGCCCCGGCTCACCTTCCTCGGGCACGGTCTCTTTGCCCGGCTGCGGGCGCCGGGACGTGAAGCCCTGCTCTCGCGCCAGATCGCCGAGCTGCTGGCCAGCGCCCGCCAGGCCGGCATCGCCGCGCCCATCGTCGCCGGTGCGCTGCCCTTTGACGCCGACGATGCCGCCGTGCTGTTCGTGCCTGAAAAAACCGAGCGCGCCGGCCGTCTGGCGCACGCGCACATCCAGGCCGCCGCGCCAACACCGCTCGACGGCAGCATCCGCCAGGTGCCCGAGGCGATCATTTACCGCCATGCGGTCGAAGAGGCCTTGCGCCGCTTTGCCAGCACGCCGCTTGAAAAAGTCGTGCTGTCGCGGGCGCTGGAAGTGCACGCACCGGGCGGCATCAACGCCCGGGCCTTGCTGACCCAGCTGGCCGCGCACAACCCGAACGGCTACACCTTTGCGCTGGATCTGTTCGAGCGCGGCGGTCACAGCATCCACCGGCCACTAAGGCTGCTGGGCGCCAGCCCCGAACTGCTGGTCGCACGCCGCGGGCGCGAGGTGATCGCCAACCCGATCGCCGGCACGCTGCCGCGCAGCACCGATCCGGTGGAAGACGAAGCGCGCGGCCAGGCGCTGCTGGCGTCAGACAAGGATCTGCACGAGCACGCGCTGGTCGTCGACGCCGTCGCCAAGGCGCTGGCGCCGCTGTGCCGCACGCTGGTGGTGCCGCCCAAACCGTCGCTGATCAAGACCGCCACCTTGTGGCATTTGTCGACGCAGGTTCACGGCGAGGTCGCCGACCCGGCGACCAGCGCGCTCGATCTGGCACAGGCGCTGCATCCGACCCCGGCCGTCTGCGGCCACCCGCGCGAGCTGGCCCGTGCCGCGATCCGCGAACTCGAGCCGTTCGAGCGCGGCCTGTTCACCGGCATGGTCGGCTGGATGGACGAAACCGGCGACGGCGAATGGGCGGTGACGATCCGCTGCGCCGAGGTCGACGAGGACAAGGTGCGGCTGTTCGCCGGCGCCGGCATCGTTCCGGCATCGACGCCGGAGCAAGAACTGGTCGAAACCGCCGCCAAGTTCCGCACCATGCTCAACGCCATGGGGCTGGATGCGCCGCTGGAGGCACTGCTATGAGCGCCCCGCTCGACGGTTTCACCCCCTGGCCCGCCGACGTGGCCGCGCGTTACCGCGAACTGGGCTACTGGCGCGGCGAGGCACTCGGCGCCACCCTGGCGCGGGTGGCGCGGCAATACCCAAGCAACACCGCGCTCATCTGCGGCAACCGGCACATCTCCTACCGCTATCTGGACGAGCGCGCCGACCGTTTCGCCGCTGGATTGGCGCGGCTGGGCATCCGCTCGCAAGACCGCGTGATCGTGCAGCTGCCCAATATCGCCGAGTATTTCATCGCCTGCTTCGCGCTGTTCCGCTTGGGCGCGATTCCGGTGATGGCACTGCCGGCGCATCGCAGCGCCGAGATCGGCTTCTTTGCCGAGGCGACCGATGCCGTGGCCTACCTCATCGCCGACCGCAGCGGCGGCTTCGATTACCGCACACTGGCGCGCGACGTGCGAGCGCGCGCGGCGGCGCTGCAGCATGTGATCGTTGCCGGCGACGCGGCCGAATTCACCGAATTCGAATCGCTTTACACCGAGCCGCCCCCCGGTGAGACCAGCGCGCAAGCAGCAATTACGCGGCCCGCCGTCGACGCCTCGCAAGTGGCACTGATGCAATTGTCCGGCGGCAGCACCGGTACGCCGAAGCTGATCCCGCGCACCCACGACGACTATCTGTATAGCGTGATCGAAAGCGCGCGGATTTGCGGCTTCGATACCGATACGGTTTATCTGGCCGCGCTGCCGGTATCGCATAATTTTCCGCTCTCGTCCCCCGGATCACTCGGCACGCTGTTCAGCGGCGGCACCGTGGTGCTGGCGCGCGAGCCTGTGCCCGAAACCGCCTTCCCGCTGATTGCGCGCTATCAGGTCACCGTGACCGCGCTGGTCCCGGCGCTGGCGCTGCTGTGGCTGCAGGCGGCGCAAGCCGGCGCGGTGCAACTGAAATCGCTGCAACTCCTGCAGGTCGGCGGTGCGCGGCTGTCGGTCGAGGCCGCGAGGCGGGTCAAACCGGTGCTCGGCTGCGCCTTGCAGCAGGTGTTCGGCATGGCCGAAGGCCTGGTCAACTACACCCGGATTGGCGACCCCGAGGATCTGGTGATCCAGACCCAGGGCTGCCCGATCTCGCCGCACGACGAAATCCGCGTGGTCGACGACGACGACATCGACGTGAAGCACGGCGACACCGGCCATCTGCTCACGCGCGGCCCGTACACCATCCGCGGCTATTACAAGGCGAGCGAGCACAATGCCCGCGCCTTTACCGCCGACGGCTTTTACCGCACCGGCGACCGCGTGCGACTGACGCCCGAGGGCTATATCGTCGTCGAGGGTCGCAGCAAGGACCAGATCAACCGCGGTGGCGAAAAAATCGCCGCCGAGGAGGTCGAGAACCACCTGCTCGCGCACCCGCAGGTGCGCAACGCCGCGCTGGTGGCGATGCCCGACGCGTGGCTGGGCGAAAAGAGCTGCGCCTTCATCGAGCTGGCCGGCAGCAGCGATCTGCCGGCGTTGCGGCTGGCGCTGCAACTGAAGACCCACCTGCAGGCGCGCGGCCTCGCCGCCTACAAGATTCCCGATCACATCGAGTTCGTCGATGCGCTGCCGCTGACCGCGCTGGGCAAGGTCAGCAAGGAAGTGCTGCGTCGCCAGCTCGCGCAGAACTGATCCCCTACATCCGACACTTCATTCCGAGATTCTCATGGCCATTCCCCGTATCGCCTCTTACCCGCTGCCCACCGCCGCCGACATGCCGGCCAACAAGGTCGGCTGGACGCCCGACCCAGCGCGCGCGGTGCTGCTGGTGCACGACATGCAGCAGTACTTCGTCGATTTCTACGACAGCACCCAGGCACCGGTGCCCGAGCTGCTCGCCAACATCAAAAAGCTTATCGTCCGCTGCCGGGCGCTGGGCATTCCGGTCGCCTACACCGCGCAGCCGGGCAATCAGGACCCGAAAGACCGCGCGCTGCTGACCGACTTCTGGGGCACCGGCCTCGTCGCCGATCCGGCGATCACCGACATCGTGGCCGAGCTCGCGCCGGCACCGATCGACACCGTGTTCACCAAATGGCGTTACAGCGCGTTCAAGCGCAGCAACTTCGAGAGCTGGATTAAAGATGCCGGTCGTGACCAGCTGATCATTTGCGGCGTGTACGCGCACATCGGCTGCCTGAGCACCGCGCTGGAAGCGTTCATGCTCGATATCCAGCCCTTCCTCGTCGGTGATGCGCTCGGCGATTTCTCGCGCGACGAACACCTGATGGCGCTGAACTACGCCGCCGGCCGCTGCGCCCGCGTTGCTACGCTTGCCGATATGCTGGGTGCGCTACCGCTGCCCGCGCTCACCCCGGCGCTGGTGCGCCTGGACGTCGCGGCACAGATGCAGCTCTCGCCCGATGAACTGTTCGACGATGACAACCTGCTGCTGCTGGGCCTCGATTCGATCCGGCTGATGGCGCTGGTCGAGCGCTGGCGCGCGCTCGGTGCCGAGGCGAGCTTTGTCGACCTCGCCGAAACGCCGACGCTGGCCGCGTGGACGAGCCGGCTGTGCGGCCAGCGGGAGCCGGCGCATGCATGATTCCCTCCGCTTGAGCGAGGCGCAGCTCGGCATCTGGCTCGGCCAACAGCGCGCCGGCGACAGCAGCGTTTATCACGCCGCCGAGGCGATCATCCTCGATGGCCCGCTCGACGTTGCCGCCTTCACGCAGGCGCTGGCGACGACACTGGCCGAGGCCGATGCGCTGCACGTGCGCTTTGTCGAAATCGACGGTCAGCCGGCCCAGCAAGGTGGTGTTGCGCCGCGTGCGCTGCAACTGCGCGACTTTGCCGGCGACGCCAGTTCCGAAAATGGCGCGCTGACAGCCGAGTTCGATGCCGAGCTCGCCCGGCCGTTTTCGCTCGCCGACGGCCATGTCTACGACCACGTGCTGTACCGGCTCGGGCCGCAGCGGCATGCGTGGCTGCACCGCGCCCACCATATCGCGCTCGACGGTTTCGGCTTCAACCTGATCGCCGGCCGCGTCGCCGAACACTACCGGGCGCTGACCGGCGGCCCGGCCGTCGGCGCGGCGTTTGCCGGCATCGGGCCGGTACTCGCCGAAGAAACGGCCTACGTGCACGGGCCGGCGATCATCGCCGATCGCGATCACTGGCTGTCGACGCTCGCCGGCGCTGCCGAGCCGGTGTCGCTGTCCAGTCGCCCCGCTACCGACCTGGCGCGTGGCCGACGCGTCAGCGGTCGGCTGCCCGATGCGCTGACCGCCACGCTGAAACGCAGCGCCCGCGAGCTGGGCGTCGACTGGCCCGATCTGCTGCTCGCGGTGCTCGCCGCCAGCGTGCAGCGCCAGCGCGGCGGTTCCGAGGTCACGCTCGGCCTGCCGGTGATGCTGCGCCTTGGCAGCGCCACGCTGCGGGTGCCGTGCATGGCGATGAATATCGTCCCGCTGCGCGTGCAGACGCCGGCGAACGCGACGCTGGCCGAACTCGCCACCGGCGTCAAAGCCGCACTGAGCAAGGCACGCCGGCATCAGCGCTACCGCTACGAGCGGCTGCGCCACGATCTGGCCGCGCCGGGCTTGCCGGCCAAGCCGTTCGGCACCGTCGTCAACATCATGCCCTTCGATTACCCGCTGGCCTTCGGCAACTGCCGCGCCAGCGTGCACAATGTCTCGGCCGGGCCGGTCGAGGATCTGTCGCTGGCGATCTATGTGCGCGGCGATGCGCTCTTCGTCGATCTGGACGGCCACCCCGAACGCTACGATGCCGACACGCTGGCCGGGCATCACCGCGCGCTGCTGTCCCTCCTGGAAAACTGGCTGGTCGCGCCACAAACGCCACTTGGCGACTGGCCGTCGGCGCCGGCCCTGCTGCACGGCGATGCGCTGATCGGCAGCGCCGAAACCGCGCCGGCACGCATTGCCCGTCAGGCCGAAATCCGGCCGGCTGCGATCGCGCTGATCGACGGCCCGCTGACCTACAGCTACGCCGCGCTGCATCTGGCGGCCTTGCATCTGGCCGGCCAACTGGCGCAAGCCGGCGTGGTGCGCGGCGGGCTGGTTGCGACCTTGCTGCCGCGTGGCGCGCAGGCGGTGATTGCGCTGCTGGCGATCCATTACGCCGGCGCCGGCTATGTCGCGCTCGATCCGTCGCACCCGGCAGCACGCCGGCAGGCCGTGCTCGAACAAGCGCAGCCCCGCGTGCTGCTGGCCGACGGCGATACCGATCTGCTTCTGCCCGCCACGACCACACTGCTGATCCCCAGTTCAAAGGCCACGCCGCTGACCGAACCGGTGAGCATCGGCAGCGACGATCCGGCCTATCTGGTGTTCACCTCGGGATCGACCGGCGCGCCGAAGGGCGTCGAAATCCGCCACGGCGCGCTGGCGCACTTCGCCGCCGCCGCCGCGCAGCGTTACGGCGTCAGCGGCGCCGACCGCGTGCTGCAGTTCGCCCCGCTGACCTTCGACGCCAGCGTCGAGGAAATCTTCGTCACGCTGTCGGTCGGCGCCACGCTGGTGATCCGCGACGACGCGATGCTCGAATCGATGGGCGATTTTCTCGCCGCGTGCGAGCGCGAGCGCATCACCGTGCTCGACCTGCCGACGGCGTTCTGGCACGAACTCGCCTACAGTCTGGCGACTCAGTCGCTGGCGCTGCCGGCGAGCCTGCGCACGGTGATCATCGGCGGTGAGGCGGCGCAGGCCGAGCGACTGGCGCAGTGGCAAGCCGCCGCCGGCGAACGCGTGCAACTGTTCAATACCTACGGCCCGAGCGAATCGACCGTGGTCGCGACCAGCGCCGATGTCTCGGGCTGGCACGCAGCCGGCGGCGATACCGCCGTGCCGATCGGCACGCCGCTGCCGGGGCTCTCGGCGGTGCTGCTCGACGAAGCGGGCCGCCCGCTGCAGGGCTTCGATGTCGAGGGCGAGCTCTACCTGATCGGCCCGACGCTGGCTGCCGGCTATTACGGCCGCACCGACCTGAGCGACGAGCGCTTCGTCACGCTGGCCGCCCTGCCCGGCGCGCCGCGTGCCTACCGCAGCGGCGACCGGGTGCGCAGCCTGAACGGGGCGCTGTACTTCATCGGCCGCGTCGACGACGAATTCAAGATCAGCGGTTACCGGGTGTCGCCGGTCGAAATCGAAGCCGCGCTGCTGCGCCATCCGCGGCTGATCGCCGCGGCGGTGCTCGGCCAGACGCGGCCCGACGGCAACAAGCAACTGGTGGCGCATGTCGTGACCGATGGAGAGATCGACACCGCCAGCCTGCGCACCTTCCTCGCCGAAACCTTGCCGGCGGCGATGATCCCGACCGTGTTCCGCTTCGCCGACACACTGCCGAAAAACGCCAGCGGCAAGATCGACCGCAAGGCGCTGGCGGCGATCACGCTGGACGAAGTAGCCGCAGTGGTCGTCGACGATCCGCTGCTCGCGACCGTGCTGGCCGTGTGGTCGCAGATCCTCGGTATCTCGCCGATTTCGCCCGACGCCGACTTCTTCGCCCTCGGCGGCCAGAGCCTGCAGATGATTCAGGTCGCCAACCGGCTCAGCGGCGAACTGAAACGCCCGGTGCAGGTTGCCACGCTGTTCCGCCATCCGACACCGGCCGGGCTCGCCCGGGCGCTGGCGGACGGCGATACGACGGCGCAAACCGGCATCAGCGCGACGATGCTCGCCGATGCCGACGTACCGGGGAGCTGGTTTGAGTCCGCTTCGCCGGCAAGCGGGGCTGCCGGCAGCGACACGGAGGTGGCGGCACCGCCACGCCGCATCCTGCTGACCGGCTGCACCGGTTTCGTCGGCGCGCACCTGCTCGACCGCTTGCTGCGCGAAAGTAGCGCGACGCTCGTCTGCCTCGTCCGCGCCGGCAGCGACGGCGAAGCGCTCGAACGCGTCCACGTCGCGCTGGCCCGGCACGGTTTGTCGCGGCCGCTCGCACCGGGGCGGATCGAGGCCATCGCCTCCGATCTGGCTGCACCGCAGCTGGGGCTGGACGATGCGCGCTTTGCCTCGCTGGCGGCAAACATCGACGCGATCTGGCACAACGCCGCACAGGTCAGCGTCGTCCGCGACTACCGGAGCCTGCGCGCGGCGAATGTGCTGGCGACGCGCGAGCTGGTCCGTCTGGCCGCACCGCGCCGCGTGCCGCTGCACTACATCTCGACCCTGGCCGTCGCGCAACCGCTGGCGCTGGCGCCCGAGGCCGCCGAGCGCTTCGTCCCGGCGCATCGCGGCCTTGCCGACGGTTACCAGCAGAGCAAGTGGCTGTCCGAACACGTGCTCGAGAACGCGCAAGCCCGCGGCCTGCCGGTCGCCGTGTACCGGCTCGGCCGCGTCGTCGGCCCGCGTGGCCGGCCGTGGGTCAACCCGCAGGATCTGGTCTGGCGCATCGTGCGGGCATCGGTGCGCGCCGGCTGCGCACCGGACTTCGACGTCGACGAGGTCTGGACGCCGGTCGACGTCGTCGCCGATACCGTCGTCCGGCTGGCCACGGCCGGCTCGACGATGGGCGGCGGCGTCTACCAGCTGGCGTGCAACGGCATGGTCAGCCTGGCCGACGTGTTCGCGGCGCTGACGGTCTTCGGCTACGCGCTCGAGCGCTGCAGCATGGGCGAATGGCTGACCCGCGTTGCGCTGCACGCCGACGAGGACGACCGCGCCACGCTGTCGTTCTTCGAAACGCGCAGCGGCAACGACGTGCTGCGCATGGGGCCAATCCGCCACGACCGCATCCTTGCGCTGCTGCCCGATGCCGACGCGGCACCGGTCGACGCCGGCACGCTGTTCGCCTACTTCGGTCAGGCGGTCGCCAGCGGCCTGCTGCCGGCGCCACTCACATCACAAGTCGTCTAGCGAAAAAGGCCCGTTGAACGGGCCTTTTTTCTTGATGCCGCCTTCCCATCCGAACTGTTAAAATTCTTACAACCAGCCAACACGACGTCCAACTTTTGCGGCAACCGCTTCGCGCAAGAACGCGTGTCCGGTCATGTCGCGTCCGGATCTTCCTATGAACACAATTCGCCTGATCAACTCACAACCATGACCGCAACCTCGGCACTGGGCAAATGGAAACACGGTGTCCTTGTTCTCGTGCTACTGGCTGGCATGATTTTGACAATGTCATCGGTCACCTGGGCGCTCGTTTTTCCGGTACGAGCACTGGGTGATTTTCTGTTCGTTCCGGATACATACATCGTTTACCGACATTTGCAGCGCAACGGCTTACTCAACCAGCTCGCACTGGCCGGCCCGATACTTCTGCTTGTCGTCGCTACCGGCAGTGCCGTTTGGTCCTATGTCGACGACCGCAAGAAACTCCCCAAACGCGACAAAATACTGCGAAAGAACCGACAGCAAAAACTGAATGTCCGCTACGGCATCATGATGCTGAAATTGGCGCCATTCGGTTTGCTGTTGTTGCCCGGCATGCGCGACTACACGATCGTCACACCGAACATGATCATCCGACAGTCCTGGTACGCATCCGAGCCGCAGATTTACCCGCTGGATCAACTCGTCTGCATTCGTCAGAGCGTTGCCGGACGCGGCATCGTCTTTCAGGATTTCCAGTTTGCAGATGGCCGCACTTTCTTTGTCAGCGGACTCGACACGCAAGCCATCGATTTGATCCTTCATGGAGCGGGATTATCCGATCCATGGGCGGTGGACTGCGAACGTCCTCTCAACCTTTGATTGTCGCCTTCTGCCGGATTGTAAATTGAAGACCTGTTGTTGCTACGCATATCCGGCGTCCAGCCGGCGTGCCTTGTTTCGCAATCGTTGACCGCCCGCAATCCTCGGCCATCGTCGCGCAGAATCCAACGCCCCGTTCGATAAAATCGAGTTCGTAAAGAACCTTCGGAAGTCTTCAATGCGCCCATCACCGTTTCACATCCTGTTAGCCGCAACCGCGATTGCAGCGGCGCCATTTGCTTCGGCGACCACACTCAGTGAATGCCTCGGCTTCGCACCGGCCGACAAGGTATTGATCGTCAACGCCGACGATATCGGCATGCACCCGGACCTCGACAAGGCCGCGTTCGCGCTGCTCGACAAGCAGCAGATCCAGGATCTGTCGATCATGCCGCCGACGCCGAATTTTGCCGCCGCGGCGAAGATGGCGCGGGATCGCAAGCTCGCCGTCGGCGTGCACCTGACGCTGACCAACGAATGGCAGGACAAACAACCGTGGGGCGGCGTGCTGCCGAAGTCCGACGTGCCGTCGCTGTACAACCCGCAAGGCCGGCTGTGGGCAACCACGCAGGAAGTCGCCCAGCATGCCAAACCGGCCGAAGTGAAAAAGGAGCTGCTGGCGCAGATCGCCAAGGTGCGCGCCGCCGGGCTGACGATCACCCATCTCGACGCGCACATGGTGTTCTGGGCGGCCAGCCCGGCGCTGCTGGACATCTATGCCGGGCTGGCACGCGAAACCGGCATCCCTATCGTGATGCAGGGCTTTTTCATGCCGTCCGCCGAACAACTGAAGGCCACGCGCGAGATGCAGGCCAGCGGCGTCGTCACGCCCGATGCCTACTTCATGCATTACAACCCTGATCAGCGCACGGCCCAGCGCTACGCCGGCTACGATGGCTGGATAGCCACCTTACCGGCGGGCATCAACCATCTGGCGATCCACCCGGCCGAAGACAGCCCGTCGGCACGCGCGAGCATCGCCGATCTGGTGCTGCGGCTGTCGGATTTCGAGGTCTGGAGCGGCGCCGACATCCAGCGGCTGGGCAAGGATCTCAAGCGCACCGACTACAAGGCGATGCAGCAACTGCAGCAGAAGGTCAACGCCGGCGGCAAGACCTGTTTGTCGCGCTAGGCAGCACCTGCTTCAACGTCCCAGCGTCGCCCCGCCATCGACGACGATGTCCTGCAGCGTCACGTGGTTGGCGGCGGTCGAGAGCAGGAACAGCACCACGCCGGCGATATCTTCGGGCGTGGCGATTTTCTTCAGCGGAATCCCCAGCCGGTAGCCGTCGAGCGAGCCGGCAATCACCTTGGCCGGGCCGGTCTCGTCGGTCCACAGCTGGCGCTGCATCTCGGTGTCGGTCGATCCGGGCGAGACGATATTGCAACGGATGCCGTACTCGGCCAGCTCCAGCCCGAGGCAGCGGGTGAACTGCGCCGACGCGGCCTTGGATGCGCAGTACGCGCCCATCAAGGTACGCGGCGTCGCCGCTGCGTTCGAGCCGACGGTGACGATCGCACCACGCCGGCGCGCCTGCATCCGCCGGGCCACGGCCGTACTCAAATGAAAGACACCGTGGGTGTTCACCGCGAACGTCGCCATCCAGTCGTCGACCGGCAGCCCGGTCAGCGTGCCCATGCGCAGGATGCCGGCGACGTTGGCGAGCGAGCCGATAGCACCAATCTCGGCCTCGATCTGCGCCACCGCCCGCTCGACCGCGGCGGCGTCGCAAACGTCGAGCGCCAGTGGCGTCACCGCCGGCACGCCGGCATAGCGGCTAGCCAGCGCATCGGCATTGATATCCAGCGCCACCACGCGCACGCCGGCTTGCGCCAGCGCGTCGACCACCGCCGCACCTATGCCCTGCGCCGCGCCGCTGACCATGGCAATCCCCGCCTCGAAGTCCATGCCCACCCCATCAAATAGAAATGATTATCAATACTAACATTACCCGAACTGACATGGATGCCATGGGGAAGGATTACTATTAGGCCCATGCCTGCAAGCAAGTTTCCCCAATTCAACGATTTGCCCGCCGCCGTAATCATGGCGACGCACGAATTCGAGATCGACGACGCCGCGCTGCTGGCGCTCGGCGCAGACGCGCTGCCCGATTCGCTCGCCAACGCCGCGCTGAAGCGCCGGATCGAATTCCTCGCCGGTCGCCACTGCGCCCGCGCCGCGCTGCGCGATGCCGGCTTTTCCGGCCACGCCGGGCTTGCCATCGGCGCCGATCGCGCCCCGCAGTGGCCGGCCGGCTGGGTCGGCACGATCACGCACAGCCACGGTGTTGCACTCGCAGCCGCGGCGCCGGCGGCGCTTTACCGTGGTATCGGCCTGGACGTCGAGCGCTGGGTCGACGCCGAGCGCGCCGCCAAGCTCGCCGGCCACGTCGCTCTGGATGCCGAGTGGGCGCGTTGCCCGGTGGCGCTCTCATCGCCGGCCTGGTTCACGCTGGTGTTCTCGATGAAGGAAAGCCTGTTCAAGGCGCTTTACCCGCAAGTCGGCCGCTATTTCGGCTTTCACGATGCCGAGGTCGTCGAGGCCGATGCTGGCGAAGCCGTCCTGCAACTGGTGAATACGCTGTCGCCGCAGCACCCGGCCGGCAGCGCTTACCGGGTACAACTGGCGCACAGCGATGATTTCGCGCTGACGCTGTGCACGGTACCGACAGCTGGCTGAAAAATGCACTCACTACAATAAAACCGATAAAACGCTGACCAAAAACTGGAATACCCTATGACACTGACCGCCCAGATCGCCCTGTTCCTCGCCGCCGCGGTCGCGCTGGTGCCGCTGTTCCGGCTATCCGGCCTGGGCGCCGTGCTCGGCTATATGACCGCCGGCGTACTGATCGGCCCCTGGGGCTTGGGGCTGGTCACGCAGGTCGACAGCATCCTGCACTTTGCCGAACTCGGCGTCGTGCTGCTGCTGTTCATCATCGGCCTTGAGCTGCAACCGAGCCGGCTGTGGGTACTGCGCCGCTCGGTCTTCGGCCTCGGTGGTGCGCAGGTCATCGCCACCGGCCTGCTGCTGGCGCTGGCGGCGCTGGCGTTCGGGCTGACGCCGCAATCGGCGATCGTTGCCGGTTTCGGCCTGGCGCTGTCGTCGACGGCCTTCGTGCTGCAAATGCTGGCCGAGAAAAAAGAGCTGACCACGCGCTACGGCCGCGACGGTTTCGCCATCCTGCTATTTCAAGACCTGGCGGTGATTCCGTTTCTGGCGATCCTGCCGCTGCTCGGTGTCGCCGCGGTTCATAGCGCCGAACCCGGCTGGCTCGGCGCCTTGCGCGTCACCGGCGTGGTCGTCGGCGTCATCATCGGCGGCCGGCTGTTGCTGCGCCCGGCACTGCGGCTGATCGCCCGTCACGGCAGCCCCGAGGTTTTTACCGCCGCAACGCTGCTGGTCGCGCTGGGCACCGCCTTGCTGATGGAGCACGCCGGCTTGTCGATGTCGCTCGGTGCCTTTCTCGCCGGCGTGCTGCTCGCCGATTCGGAATACCGCCACGAGCTCGAAGCCAATATCGAGCCGTTCAAGGGGCTGCTGCTCGGGCTGTTTTTCATCGCCGTCGGCATGTCGACCAATCTGGGCCTGCTCGGTACCGATTTCCTCCTCATCGTCGGCCTGATCGCCGGTCTGGTCGCGGTCAAGTTCGCCGTGCTCTACCTGATCGGCCGGATCAGCAAGGCCGGCGACAATCAGGCGCGCCGGCTCGGTATCGCGCTGGCACAGGGCGGCGAATTCGCCTTCGTGCTGTTCAACCTTGCCGTGCAGCAAAAGGTGATGAACCAGCACCTCGCCGATCTGCTGGTCATCGTCGTCACGCTGTCGATGGTCGCCACGCCGCTGCTGGTGCTGGTGCACGAGCGCTGGCTGGCGCCGAAGCTCGATCGCAAACCCAAACGCGAATTCGACACCATCGCCCCCGAACACGCGACGCCGGTGATCATCGCCGGCTTCGGCCGCTTCGGCCAGATCGTCGGCCGGGTGCTGCGGCTGAAAAAGATCGGCTTCACCGCGCTCGAAGCCAGCGCCGATCAGGTCGACTTCGTCCGCCGCTTCGGCAACAAGGTGTTTTACGGCGACGCCTCCAGGCTCGATCTGCTGCGCGCCGCGCGCGCCGACGAGGCCAAGGTTTTCGTGCTGGCGATCGACAATATCGAGGCCTCGCTCAAGACCGCGCAGATGGTGCGCGAACACTTCCCTGACCTGAAAATCTACGCCCGCGCCCGCAACCGCTTTCACGCCTACCGCTTGATGGATCTGGGCGTCACCGCGCTGCAGCGCGAAACCTTCCTCGACAGCCTGGCGCTGGCCGGCGAAGTGCTTTCCGGCCTTGGCCTCAGTGACGCGCGCCGCGACCGCACGCTGGCGCTGTTCCGCGCCAACGACGAAGCGCTGCTCGAGCGCCAGCACGCGGTGTCGCACGACGAGCAGCAGATGATCCAGGCCACGCAGGACGCGATGCGCGAACTGGAAAGCCTGTTTGAATCGGACAGCAAGGCCGTCGATAAGGAGGATGAGACATGAGCGAAAGCCGCGAAAACCGCTGGTTGCTGTGGCTGGTGGCCATCGGCTTCTTCATGCAAACGCTGGATTCGACCATCGTCAACACCGCGCTGCCGTCGATGGCGATCAATATGGGCGAAAGCCCGCTGCGCATGCAGTCGGTGGTGATCAGCTACATGCTCACCGTGGCGCTCTTGATGCCGGCGTCGGGCTGGCTAGCCGACCGTTTCGGCACCCGGCGCGTGTATCTGGCGGCGATCATCCTGTTCACGCTGGGCTCGCTCGCCTGCGCGCAGTCGCAGAGCTTGTGGCAGCTTGTCGTCGCCCGCGTCATCCAGGGCATCGGTGGCGCGATGCTGCTGCCGATCGGCCGGCTCGCGGTGCTGCGCGCGTTTCCGCGCGCACAGTTCCTCGCGGCGATGAGCTTCGTCACCATCCCCGGTCTGGTCGGCCCGCTGATCGGCCCGACCTTGGGCGGCTGGCTGGTCGTCTACGCGTCGTGGCACTGGATCTTCCTGATTAATATCCCGATCGGCATTGTCGGCGCCATCGCCACCGCGCGCTTCATGCCGGCGTTCTTCGGTGCCGAGCGCCAGCGCTTCGACATCCACGGCTATTTGCTGCTGGCATTCGCGATGGTGACGATCTCGGTCTCGCTCGACGGGCTGGCCGAACTCGGTCTGAAAACGGTCGTCGTCACGTTGTTGCTGGTCGCCGGGCTGGCGGCGATCTGCGTCTACGTGCTGCACGCCGGCCGTAGCGAGCGGCCGCTGTTCAGCCTGAGCCTGTTCCACGTCCGCACCTACACGATCGGCGTCTGGGGCAATTTGTTCGCGCGGATCGGCGCCGGCGCCGTGCCCTTCCTGATTCCGCTGATGCTGCAGATCAGCCTCGGCTTCTCGCCGCTCGAGGCCGGGCTGATGATGCTGCCGACCGCGATTGCCGGGCTCGCCGCCAAAAGTTGGGTCTCGCCGCTGATCCGGCGCTTCGGCTACCGCCAGGTGCTGGTGGTCAATACCTTTCTGACCGGGCTGATGATCATGAGCTTCGCGCTGTTTTCGCCGCAGGAGCCGCTGTGGCTGCGCATCGTGCAGCTGGCGGTGTTCGGCGCGGTCAACTCGATCCAGTTCACCGCGATGAACACGCTGGCGTTGAAGGATCTGGAAACGTCGCAGGCGTCCGAAGGCAACGGCCTGCTGTCGATGATCATGCAGCTGTCGATGAGTCTCGGCGTCGCCGCCGCCGGCGCGATGCTCGGCGCCTTCAGCGACTACTTCGGCCGTGCCGAGGCCGGCACCGCGCTGCAGGCGTTTCAGGTGACGTTTGCTTGTGTCGGCGTCATCACCGCGATCAGCGCGTGGATTTTCTGGCAGCTCGATCCGAACGACCGCGAATGCAGCGAGGCCGGGCCTACCGAGCTGGAATGATGGCAAAGAAAATAGTAAGCTTGCAGAAATAAACCCGGAACGAAAAATCATGCGGATAGCACTGTGGGACTGGTCGGATGCTTATCCCAGAAACCGCTGGGTGCGCGCGGCAGCGCTCTGCCTGTACCTGCCGGTACCCGGCCTGCTGTTCAAGCTGCACTTTGCCGGTGGCAACCGCTGGGTCGTGGCCTGCGTCTACATGGCCGCCATCCTCCTGACCGGGATGGCACTGCGCTGGTGCGAGGCGCGCTGCAACAACGCCAGCCAGCCCGTCCGCGACGCCGCTTCCGCCGCGCTGCTGATGGCCTGCATGAGCAGCCTGATACTGATGTTCACGCTCTAACACCATCTCGATAAGGGAACCGGTTTGTCCACTTTCATCCTGCTGCTCGAACTCGCCGGCACCCTCGCGCTGATGGCCGCCGCCTATTACTACCTGATCTACAACCCCGGCGCGCAAAAGGCATGGGAACACCTGCCGACCGAGGCCGAATACCGCGCCCGTACCAGCCAGACCAACGCGCTGAGTTGCAGCCATTGCGGCAATGCCGAAACGCTCGACGTCGGCCTGCTGCGCATCACCGACTACCGCCGCCAGCATCTGTGTACCCAGTGCAAGAACACGCTTTGGCGGAGCCAGATCTAAGCGCGAAGCCCGCAACAAAGGCTGGCAAGCGCCTCCCCTTCAGTAGCGCCGAGCAGCACAGGTGGACGCGGGGTTTCGGGGCCTGGCTGTCTGAGCCCCGAAGGGGTGAGTTCAGGACCCCGCCGCGTTCAGCGAGCAGCGCAGGGAACCCCGCAGGGGCGCGGATGCAGGGTCGCCTTTCTTTGGATACATTTCTTTGGCGAAGCAAAGAAAGTATCCCGTCCGCCGGGCGGAACCGGCATCAATGCCTTTAAACACCGCGCCGCAAGCGCTATCACCCCACCACATTGCGCGGTTCGCCGCGCAGGAACGCGTCGACGTTATCGATCAACTGATCGGCCAGACGCTGCATGGTTTCAACGCCCGCCCACGCCACATGCGGGGTGATGATCAGATTGGGCAGCTTGGCATCGAGCAGCGGGTTGCCGCTGGTCGGCGGCTCTTCGATCAACACATCCAGCCCGGCGCCTCCGATACGCCCGGCCTTGAGTGCATCAAGCAGTGCCGCTTCGTCGATCAAGCCGCCGCGCGCGGTGTTGATCAGCACGGCGTCGGGCTTCATCAGCCCCAGTTCGCGCGCGGCGATCATATCGCGGGTGCGGTCGTTCAGCGGGCAATGCAGGCTGATCACGTCGGCCTGCGCAATCGCCGCATCGAACTGGGTATAACCCGGGCGCACCGTGTGGGCCTCTTTCTTTTCGGCAAACACCACCTGCATGCCGAGCGCGCGCGCGATCTTGCCCAAGGCCTGGCCAAGCGCGCCGCTACCGATGATCGTCAGCGTGCCACCGGCCAGATCGTGCAGCGGCGCACCGAAGTAACAGAAGCCGCTGGCGCGCTGCCAGGCGCCATCGGCCAGATCGGCCCGGTAGGCCAGTAATTGGCGTTTCAGCGCCAGCATCATCATCAGCGCATGTTCGGGTACGCCGGCGGTGGCGTAATCGCGGATATTGCACACGGTAATGCCGCGATCACGACAGGCGGCCAGATCGACGATGTTGTAACCGGTCGCGGCAACGGCGACGAGCTTGAGCTGCGGCGCGCTAGCGATCACCTCTGCCGTCATCGGCACCTTGTTGCTGATGGCCACGGTCGCCGTCTTCAGCCGCGCCCCGGCGTCCTCGATGCTCGACTGCGCGTATTCGACCCAGCGGTGCGGCGCCTCTGGCCGGCGCACCGTGGCGGGCAAGGTTTCACGATCGAGGAAGACGATTTCGGGGCTCATGGCGGCTCTCCGGTTAGGGGTTGAAGTGGCCTGCTGCAAATTCGACCAGCGCCGCGGCGATTTGCTCCGCAACCGGTGATTGTTTTGCCCAATGGTGCCAAAAAAGTGGCACGGCCAGCGTGGCATCGCCCAATCCGACCAGTTCACCGCTCGCCAAGGCCGCCGCTGCCTGCGCGCGCGGCACCACGGCGTAGGCCACGCCGGCCAGCGCAGCGGCAAACAGCGCGTTCGATTCGGGAATCACATGCGCCGGATAACTGCCCTCGGCCAGACCGTGCGCCTCGCGCAGCCAGCGCCGGTGCAGGCTGTCGCGATGTGCAAACACCGCGGCCGGTGCGGCGGCCAGCGCCTGTGCCGACAGGCCGGCGCCAAAGTACTGCGCGGCAAAACCGGACGTCGCCACCGGCAGATAATCGAGCACGCCGAGTGGGCGCACCGCGCAGCCGGAGACCGGCGCCGCCTCGCTGGCGATACAGCCGATCACCGCCCCCCGGCGCAGCGATTCGAGCGTATAGGCTTCGTCATCGATCACGCAGTCAAGCAGGATGCGGTGCTTTGCGAGCGCCGGCGCAATCGCCGCCACCAGGCCGACGGCGAGGCTGTCGGCATTGACGCCGATCGCCACGCTGCGCCAGGCATCGGGCGCGCTGGTTTCAAACGCCAGTTCGGCTTCGAGCAATTGCACCCGGCGCACATGCGCCAGCAAGCGTTCACCCTCGGAAGTCGGGCCGACCGGATCGCGTGACAGCAGCACGCAGCCGAGCTTTTCCTCCAGCTGGCGAATGCGCTGTGACACGGCGGACTGGGTCAGGTGCAGCCGGCGCGCGGCACCGTCGAAGCTGCCGGCGCGGGCGACCATATCGAGCGCTTCGAGAAGCTTGTAGTCGAGCATTAGCGGTGCTGATCTTCGATTAGAAAAGAATGTTTTACCACGACGCGCCGCACTGGTTGAATACGCGGCGACATTCAATCCCGTAATCAATCCCACCCCCGAAGAGAATCCCCCGATGAAACCGGTCAACGGCCCGCAGCTTGTTTCCCTCGCCCGCCAGTACGGCACCCCGCTCTGGAGCTACGATGCGGCGGTGATCCGCGAGCGCATCGGCCAGCTGCAGCAGTTCGACGTGATCCGTTTTGCGCAAAAAGCCTGCTCGAACACGCACATCCTCAAGCTGATGCATGCACAGGGCGTCAAGGTCGATTCGGTGTCGCTCGGTGAAATCGAGCGCGCGCTGGCGGCCGGTTTTGATGCCGATGGTGATCATCCGGGCATCGTGTTCACCGCCGACCTGCTCGACGAAGCGACGCTGGCCAAGGTGGTCGAGCACGGTATTCCGGTCAATGCCGGCAGCCCGCAGATGCTCGAACAGCTCGGCCGCGTCAGCCCCGGCCACCGCGTCTGGCTGCGCATCAACCCCGGCTTTGGCCACGGCCACAGCCAGAAAACCAATACCGGTGGCGAAACCAGCAAGCACGGCATCTGGTTCGAGCATCTGGCCGAGGCCTACGCGCTGATCGACCAGTACGGGCTCGATCTGGTCGGCCTGCACATGCATATCGGTTCGGGTGTCGATTACGAACATCTCGGCAATGTCTGCGGTGCCATGGTCAAGGAAGTCAAAGCGTCCGGGCGCGATCTGAAGGCGATCTCGGCCGGCGGCGGCCTGTCGATTCCCTATCACGCCGGCGGCGAGCAGATCGATACCGCGCATTACTTCAGCCTGTGGGACGCGGCGCGCAAGGAAGTCGAAGCGCACCTGGGTCATCCGGTCACATTGGAAATCGAGCCGGGCCGTTTCCTGGTCGCCGAATCGGGCAAGCTGATCGCCGAAGTCCGTGCGATGAAGGACGTCGGCAGCAATCATTTCGTGTTCTGCGACGCCGGCTTCAACGACCTGATGCGCCCGGCGATGTACGGCAGCTATCACGAGGTGTCCTTGCTCGACGCCGCCGGCGCGGCCAAACAAGGCGGCGAGCGCACCAGCGTGATCGCCGGACCGCTGTGCGAATCGGGCGACGTGTTCACGCAAGAGGAAGGCGGCACCGTCACACCGCGCCAGCTGCCCGCATCCAGCGTCGGCGATTTCCTCGTGTTTCACGATACCGGTGCTTATGGTTCGAGCATGTCGAGCAACTACAACACCCGGCCGCTGATTCCCGAGGTGCTGATCGACGGTGACAGCGCCCGGCTGATCCGCCGCCGCCAGACCGTGGCCGAGTTGCTAGCACTCGAGGCGGTATAAAGACAAGGTGACCTTGTACAAAGGGTCACTTGAAGTCCCGCTGCTAGAATGTTAGCGGCCACCCGCTGTTGGGGCCGCTAACATTCTAATAACTTCGGGAGAATCGATGCTCGCACTCGATACCTATGGCACGCTCGTTGCCGCCTCGCTTGTGCTGCTGTTCGGGCGCAAGATCGTCGCCGTTACCCCGCCACTGCGCGCCTACAGCATCCCAGAGCCGGTTGCCGGCGGGCTGCTGATCGCGCTGCTGCTGCTGCTGGCCCGCATCACCGCCGACGTACAAGTACAGTTCGATACCAGCCTGCAAACACCGTTGATGCTGGCCTTCTTCGCCAGCCTCGGCTTGGGCGCCGATCTGGCGAGCCTGAAAAGAGGCGGCAAGACCGTCGCGATTTTCCTCTTCGTCGTGCTCGGCCTGCTGCTGATGCAGAATGCCATCGGCATTGCCATGGCCAGCGCGCTCGGGCTGAATCCGCTGATGGGGCTATTGGCCGGATCGATCACGCTATCCGGCGGCCATGGCACCGGTGCGGCGTGGAGCAGCGTGTTCACCCAGACCTACGGGCTGGAATCGTCGACCGAGGTCGCCATCGCCTGCGCCACCTTCGGTCTCGTACTCGGCGGCCTGATCGGCGGCCCGGTGGCGCGGCATCTGGTCAAGAAAGTGGCACTGCCGACCGGCGAAGCTGCCGATACCTCGCACCCGATGGCGTTCGAGCAACCGAAGGCGGTGCGGCTGATCACCGCGCAGGCGTTCATCGAAACGCTGGCGCTGATCGTCGTCAGCCTCGCCGGTGGTCAAACCATTGCTTCATGGCTCAATGGCACCTGGCTGGAACTGCCGACCTTCGTCTGCGTGCTCTTCGTCGGCGTCGTGCTGCGCAATGGCCTGGGCATGCTCGGCTGGTATCAGGTGTTCGACCGCGCGGTATCGGTGCTCGGCAACGTCAGCCTGTCGCTGTTTCTGGCGATGGCGCTGATGAGCCTGAAGCTGTGGGAGCTGGCGTCGCTGGCGCTGCCGATGCTGGCCATCCTTAGCGTGCAGGCGATCGCGATGGCGCTGTACGCGATGTTCGTCACCTTCCGCGTCATGGGCAAAAACTACGATGCCGCGGTATTGGCGGCCGGCCATTGCGGCTTCGGCCTCGGTGCCACGCCAACGGCGATTGCCAATATGCAGGCGATCACCGACCGCTTCGGCCCGTCGCATGTCGCCTTCCTCGTCGTACCGATGGTCGGGGCGTTCTTCATCGACATCACCAATGCGATCGTGATTAAACTCTTTCTGCTGCTGCCCTTCTACGGATAAACACCATGGCCACCGCGCACGTCTACCTTGCCCCCGGTTTCGAGGAAGTCGAATTCGTCAGTATTGTCGACGTGCTGCGCCGCGGTGGCGTGTTCGTCACCAGCATCGCGCTCGACGACGAACTGGCGGTCGAAGGCGCGCACGGCATGGTCATCCAGGCCGATCTGCCCTTTGGCGCGGTTGACGGCGAACTGGCCGACGCGATCATCCTGCCCGGCGGCGGACCCGGCACGCAGGCGCTGGCGGCCAGCAACGAACTGGCCATCCGGCTGCAAGCGCACCAGGCTGCCGGCAAACGCGTCGCCGCGGTCTGCGCGGCGTCGACGGTACTCGCCAAGGCCGGCGTACTGCAGGGCAAGGCGGCAACGTGTTTTCCCGGTTGCGAACCGGTGCTGGCCGAACACGGTGCAACGGTGCGCAGCGATCAGGTCGTTACCGACGGCCTGATCACCACCTCGCGCGCAGCCGGCACCAGCGGGTTGTTTGCGCTGGAGTTACTGCGGCTGCTGGCGGGCGAAGCCAAGGCCACCAGCGTGGGCCGGGCCATGCTCTATCTCTGATTGCTTATACCCGGCCGCCATTGAAGATGATGCCCCGCTCCCGCGTGCCGTCCAGCCCGACCGTGTACAGCGTCGTTCCGGTCGCATCAAGGTAGGCCACCCCGTTCAGGTCAACCGAACCCCCACCGCCAATACAGGCGGTACCGGTCAGCGTGAGCGCCATGTCATACAGATTGGCGGTCGAACGGGTGGTGAACTTGCCGGCGAAGGTACAGCCATCGCTGGTGCCAACCACCGTGCCGTTCGGGTTGATGCTGAATGTCACGACATTGGACGTAGTACGGGTCGAGTAATTGCCCTTGAATACCCCCGCCAGCGTGGCCAGGTTTGGCACCCCCTCATACTGCCGCGAATAGCTGGTATTGAATGTCGTCTGCCCGGCATCGTTGAGTGCCAGCTTCAGGGTCTGCTTGGTCTGGTAGGTGCCGGTCACGCCCGGCCCGCTGCGCGAATTGCCCAGCGTATTCAGATCAACCGTATTGCTGGTGTTGAGCACGCCGTTGGCCGCTGCAAACGCGCCTTGCAGCACCCCCGCCAGCGTGGCCGAGGTTCCCGGTGCGGAATACAGGAACCAGTATGTGCCATCGTCGAGCACGAAGCCCGTGACAGCCCGGTTGTTGCTGGTGGTGCCGATCCACATCCCCTCGGCGGCATTGCGCGTACCGGTCGCAGCGCCAGCGCCGCCACCCGTACCGCCTCCGCCCGTGCCATCGGTGCCGCCGCCGGTGCCACCTGTACCGCCAGTGCCGCCTGTACCGCCAGCACTCGTTCCAGCGCCATCCGAGCCGGAGCCATCATCTCCGCCACCGCCACCGCAAGACACCAACAGCATGCTGAAGCACAAAACCGCAAAACCCGGCAATACTGGACGCGTTCTTTTCATGATCGGCACTCCCTGACGTTGAAAGCTGCCTTTCCAAACTACACAACGCGTCCCGCTCACTCCAAATTGAATGCTCTTCCTTCCGTCGGAAGGTAGGGAACTTCAGCCTGGCACTCAGGCCTTCTGATAAATCGTTTTACCGCGCAACTTGAACAGATCGGTCGCGTGATAGAGGTTTTCCGAGTGGCCAACGAAGAGCAGGCCGGTCGGTTTTAACAGCGGTGAAAATCGTTGCAGGATGCGGTTTTGCGTCGGCTTGTCAAAATAGATCATCACGTTGCGGCAGAAAATCGCGTCGAACGGCCCGCGGATGTTCCAGCTCTGGGCGATCAGGTTCAACTGGCGAAAACTGACCAGCGACTTCAATTCGGATCGAAGCTGATAACGACCGTCCGTCTGACGAACGAAGAAGCGGCGCACCCGGGCCGGATCGAGTTTTTCCACTTCGTCGGCACTGTAAATACCCGCTCTGGCCGTCTCCAGCACGTGGGTATCCAGATCGGTGGCGATGATCTGCACCGGCGGAGTCAGGCTGTCGAAGGCCTCACACGCGGTGATCGCCATGCTCCACGCCTCTTCGCCGGTGCTGCTGGCCGAACACCATAATTGCAAGACACCGCCGTGCTCGCGCTGCGCGCGCAAGAGTTCGGCCAGCGCCGGGAAATGATGTCCTTCGCGAAAGAAGGAGGTGAGATTCGTGGTCAGCGAATTGGTGAACAGCTCGAATTCTCCCTGATCGCCCTGCTCCAGCCGGTGCAGATAATCGCCGAAACTGTTGAGCCCCAGTGCACGCAAGCGCCGGGCCAGGCGGCCGTAGACCATGTCTTCCTTGCCCGGCGAGAGCGCAATGCCGGCATAGTCATAGATCAGCTTGCGGATCTTCTCGAAGTCTTGGGTCGTGAACGGAAATTCGCGGGATGGTGAAGCAAGCATGGTGTTCCTCAGTGGCGCGCCAGATGCCGGGCGAGCCGGGTCGCATAGTCGGTAGGCACGACCAGCTGGCGTGATCCGGTTTCGGCCAGCAGCAGGTTAAGCCGGCCCAGCCGGTCGGCCAATACGGCCTTTTGCGCATCGTCGGTGATGTCCGCCAGTTGCAATGCCAACTCGACGGCTTCCTTGTGCATTTCCAGCTCGGGTGGCAGGTAGCCGGCGTTTTTCAGCACCCGATAGGCGATGCGCTGGTGCTCGGGCACCAATGGATCAATGTCGTCGGGCAGCGGCTGGCCGGCGCCGGGCAGATTGTCGAATTCGCCCGCATCACGCGCCTGCGCAATGCGCCTTTCGGCCAGTTCGCTCAAAAACCACATCGCCCGCTCCTAGAGACCGAGGTCGGCCCAGATCGCGTCGACACGGGCGACGACGTCGGGCTGACGTGCTATCACCCTGCCCCATTCGCGACTGGTTTCGCCGGGCCATTTATTGGTCGCATCCAGCCCCATCTTGCCGCCGAGGCCGGAGACCGGCGAGGCGAAATCGAGATAGTCGATCGGGGTGTTCTCGACCAGTACCGTGTCGCGCACCGGGTCCATGCGCGTGGTGATCGCCCAGATCACTTCCTTCCAGTCGCGGGTGTCGACATCGTCATCGACGACGACGATGTACTTGGTGTACATGAACTGGCGCAGGAAGGACCAGACGCCGAACAGCACCCGCTTGGCATGGCCCGGGTACTGCTTCTTGATCGAGACGATCGCCATCCGGTAGCTGCAGCCTTCGGCCGGCAGGTAGAAGTCGACGATTTCGGGAAACTGCTTCTGCAGGATGGGCACGAACACTTCGTTCAGCGCCACGCCGAGCATCGCCGGCTCGTCCGGCGGCTTGCCGGTGTAGGTGCTGTGGTAGATCGGATTGTCGCGCAGCGTGATGCGGTCGATCGTAAACACCGGGAACCAGTCCTGCTCGTTGTAGTAGCCGGTGTGGTCGCCGTACGGGCCTTCGAGCGCGTGCAGATAGCCGCCGATTTCCTTCACCGGCACGCCATGCTCGGACACGCCTTCGAAACCCGACGCACACGGCTTGATCGCACCTTCCAAAACGATCTCGGCGCGCGCCGGCACTTGCAGATCACTGCCGATACAGCGGGTCAGCTCGGTCTTGCTGCCGCGCAACAGCCCGGCGAACTGGTACTCGGACAGCGTATCGGGCACCGGCGTCACCGCGCCGAGGATCGTCGCCGGATCGCAGCCGAGCACCACGGCAATCGGGAAATCCGTGCCGGGATGCTGCGTGGCGTGCTCGCGAAAATCCAGCGCGCCGCCGCGGTGCGCCAGCCAGCGCATGATCACCTGATTTTTGCCGATGACCTGCTGGCGGTAGATGCCGAGGTTCTGGCGGCGCTTGGCAGGCCCGCGCGTGACCACCAGTCCCCAGGTAATCAGCGGCGCGACGTCGCCGGGCCAGCAATGCTGCACCGGAATTAGGCCGAGATCGACATCCGGGCCTTCGATCACGTTCTGCTGGCAGGCACCCTTACGCACTTCCTTCGGCGCCATGCTCAATACTTGCTTGAGCAGCGGCAGCTTGTCCCACGCATCGCGGAAACCCTTAGGCGGCTCGGGCTCTTTCAAATAGGCCAACGTCTTGCCGATCTCGCGCAGCGCATCGACTTCCTGCGCGCCCATGCCGAGCGCCACGCGACGCGGTGTGCCGAACAGGTTACCGAGCACCGGCATGGTGTAACCGGGAACATTCTCGAACAGGATGGCCGGGCCTTGCGCGCGCAGGGTGCGATCGCAGACTTCGGTCATTTCCAGATGCGGCGAGACGGGAACGGCAACGCGGCGGGCCTCGCCGATGGCTTCAAGCTGGGACAGGAAATCCCGCAGGTCGTGATATTTCATTGCGGCACGGCCAGAAAACAAAGGGGTATTGAACCATAAAACGACAACGCCCGGCTTGGCCGGGCGCTGCTTGCGGGCGGGCTGCGGTTTACTGCACCGACAGGCTCATCGTCTTGCGATAGGTCGCGCCCGGCGCCAGTTCAATCGCGTTGTCGAACACGTCGCCGCGCTCGAGGCAGACGAAGGTCGACCAGGCATCGCCAACATCGGCCATATTGACGGCATGCTCGGCCCACGGATTCCAGACCACGGCACTTTGGGTGCTGCTGTCGATGCGTATCGTGCGCTGCGGGGTGGCGATCGTCTGCACGGCCGGCACGTTGACGTAAACGCGATCGGTTGGCTCGGCAAGCTGCAAGGTGCCGACCTGCGAGTTGCGGGTATTGGCGCCGCCGACGGTATTGATGAAGGTCGTGCCATCGAGGCCGTCGATCCTCGCGGTCGTTACATCGCTGACGGCAAAGTAGGTATGGAAAGCCTGACTGAAGCTCACCGGCTTGGCGCCACGGTGCTCGAAGCGCAAATCGAGCGTCAGCACATGCCCCACCGTCACGATCAGCGTGGCACGGAAATCATCACCCCACAGCGATTGCGAAAGCTCATTCGGTGTCAGCACCAGCGTGACGCTGCTGCTGTCGTCATCCAGCACCTCCGCACCGGCGATCTGCCAGTTACTGATCCGGGCGAAACCATGCGCCGGCTTGCCGCCGGGATGGCCGCCAAACCACGGCAGGCACAGCGGAATGCCGCCGCGAATCGCCTTGCCCTCGGTGAACACCGCTTTCGGCGACAGCCACAACACGTTCTCGCCGCCCGTCGGCACGAACGACACCAGATGCGCGCCCTGCAAAGCGATCAATGCCTTGCCTTGGGCGTTCTCGATCGCCAACAACGGTAAACCACCTTCGCCACCGTAAAGTGTTGAGGACTGAACGATGGACACCCCGGCCACATCGGCCAGACGCGAATCGAAAGCGGAAAGCGAAGTCATGGTGTCATCCTGAGCAAAATGCCGATTTTAGACCAAAGCGCAGCCTCCCGGCCGCTTTGCCCCCGCCTGCACAAAGCAGGCCAAATGTGCTGACGCGGCACTTAAGTTGAACGTCGTGGCACCCAGACCAGTGCCTCGCCGTCGAGCACCGTCTCGCCGCGTACCGAACACACCGTTGTCAGCCGCGCCCGCTGTTTGTCGGGAAACAGCTCGCTCACGCTCGCCGTTGCGGTCACGGTATCGCCAATTTTCACCGGCTTGAGAAAACGCAGGTTCTGCGACAGGTAAATCACGCCCGGCCCCGGCATACGGGTGCCGATCACCGTCGACACCAAAGCGGCGGTCAGCATGCCGTGAATGATGCGCCCGCCAAAGCGCGTCTCGCGGGCGAACTCGTCATCGATGTGCATCGGATTGTTATCGCCGGATAGACCGGCGAACAACACCACATCGGTTTCGGTCATCGTCTTGCGGTATTCGCCCGAGAGGCCGATTACCAGATCTTCATAGCCGTAATTCATGCGCAGCCCCGAGCGTTCGTTAGAATTGAGTCAACGTATGCATACTCTGTGACAACACGATGTTCAAGGTTCTGGTTCCGGTCAAGCGCGTAGTCGACTACGCCATCCGTGTTGCGCCACGTGACGATGGTCGTGATGCCGAGCTCGCCGGCGTGCGCATGGCGATGAACCCGTTCGACGCCATCGCGCTCGAGGAAGCCGTGCGGCTCCGGGAAACCGGCCGCGTCGGCGAGATCGTCGCGGTCAGCATCGGCCCGGTCGAGGTCGAAGAAACCCTCAGGCAGGCGCTCGCGCTCGGCGCCGACCGGGCCTTGCGGATCGACACGCCGACCGCGCCCGAGCCCTTGCAGGTGGCCCGGCTGCTGGCGACGCTGGCGCGCAGCGAACAGGTCGACCTGCTGCTGCTTGGCAAGCAGGCGATTGACGACGACGCCAATCAGGTCGCGCAAATGTGCGCTGGCCTGCTCGATTGGCCGCAGGCGTGCTTTGCCTCCAGGATCAGCATCGACGAGCCTTGTTGCCAGGTTGACCGTGAAGTCGACGGTGGCATCGAAACGGTCGCGTTCGCGCTACCGGCGGTGATCAGCGCCGACCTGCGGCTCAATACACCGCGTTACGTGAAGTTGCCGGCGCTGATGGCCGCCAAGCGCAAACCGGTCGAACAGCTGTCGCCGGCCGCGCTCGGCATCAGCGTGGCCACGCTGACGCGGCGCCTGTCAGTGGCACATCCACCGGCGCGCGCAGCCGGCGTGCCTGTCGGCTCGGCGCAGGAATGCCTCGCCGCGCTGATTGAGCGTGGCGGCCTTGGCAGCGGCAATGTGGCAAAGGCACTCCGCCCCGTGCCATTCGTCGCAAACGCACGCGCGCTGGTGATCGCGCTCGGCGCGCAGCCCGGTGAAATCCCCGGCCTGATCGCCGCCGCGGCACAGCTGGCCGGGCACATCGACGTGATCGATGACGGCAGTACGCCCGAGACAGCCTTCGCCGGCGCAACGCGCAGGCGGGTCTGCGCGACGCCGCCCGCCGATGTCATCACGCTGGCCGCGTGGCTGGCCACCGAAGCCAGCGGCTACGACGACGTGCTGGCCGCGGCCGATAGCAACGGCAAGGATTGGCTGCCGCGTGCTGCCGCGCTCGCCGGCGTGCAGGCCTTCAGCGACGTGATCGGCTTCAGTGCCGCCGACATCCTGCAAAGAGCCATTTACGCCGGTGACCTGATCGAAACCGTGCAAAGCCACCAGCCACGGCTGTGGGCTACGGTGCGTACAGCGGCATTTGCATCACTGGCGGGGGATCTGCCCGCTCGTGATCTCCTGCACGCACCCAGCACCGCCAGCGTGCCGGGAATACGCGTTCTGGGGCGCCAGGCGCAGGGAGGGCTGTCGCTCAAGGATGCCCGTGCGCTGGTGGCCGGCGGCCGGGCGCTGGCATCGGCCGACAACTTCATCGCCGTACTGCAACCGCTGGCCGAACGGCTCGGCGGTGTGCTGGCGGCCTCACGCGCCGCGGTCGATGCCGGCTACGCGCCCAACAGCTGGCAGGTCGGTCAAACCGGGCAAATTGTCGCACCCGAGGTGTATGTCGCGGTGGGCATTTCCGGCGCGGCACAGCATGTGGCCGGCATGCGCGACAGCAGCTTGATCATCGCCATCAATACCGATCCGGATGCGCCGATGATGCGGCTGGCCGATATCGCCTGGCAGGCGGATCTGTTCGACGCTGTACCGGCGCTGTGCGCGGCGCTGGACGGTTATTGCAGCCGCAATACCGGGTTGTAGTCGTTCCGGCTCGGCTTGAACCGGTCTGGATCCATCCAGCGACCGATCCACTTGAACGTGCGCCGGTAAGCATCGTCGGTTGCCGTCTGGTTCGGCGCAATGGTGACGCCGTACACCGGATCGACCGCGGCCGGAACGTCCTTGCGCACACGCACGCCGCTGCCGGGTATATCGAAATCGTGATAGGTGTCCGGATAGGTCACCAGATGAAAGGTATCGTTACCGGCCTTCTCGGCCAGCCTCTGGCACGCCTGGGCCGGCGTCCAGTCATCGGCCTCGCCGATCAGGATCAAGGTCGGAACCGCCGGCGTGTAACGGCTCCGGCGTGCCAGGCTTTCGCACCCCGGATAGAAAGCCACAGCGGCCTTGATCCCGGGTTTCTCGCGTCCCACCAGATTGAGCAAGACGGTCGCGCCGTTGGACCAACCCAGCGCACCGACACGGTTGGCGTCGATCTCGCGCCGCATCTTGAGCCAGTTGATGGCACGTTGCGCATCGTCGACCCGCTGCGCCACATTCACGCGCCGCTCGCTGGCCGGTACAGTACATTGCTCCCGCAGCCCCCTGCTACCGAAACTGTCGAGCAACAGCACGCCATAGCCCAGCTCCTGCAGCAGGCTCGCCATCCGCGCATGCCGGGCCGTGAGCACGCCGGGTCTGCTCCACAAGCCACCGCAGCCATGCAGCAACAGCATTGCCGGCGCGCGCTGGGCGCCGTTGGGCGGGGAAAAATACTCGCCGGAGAGCATCGCACCGTTCGTGCCGGAAAAAGAAACCGGCATCGCCGAAACCGGCTGCGCGGCGCAGAACAATAGGCCCCACAACAACAGGGATTTGAAAACGTCACACACTGAAATGAGTAATCCCGAATCTTGCTGATCGAAGCCCGCAACCGGCCCCGAAAATCGTGGAAATGTAGCACAGCACCGCCGCGCGCCCAAGCTGCTGGCATTCCTGACAGGCGTGAACTAAATCAGATGGGATGCTGGTAGCATGCCCGCTACAGTCAACCCTGAGCCGATCATGAGTGACACGCTGAGCTACCAACTTGCGGAAAATGGTGTTGCAACGGTGACGTTGCACGATGACGGAACGCAAACCGTTAACGAAATTCTCATTACCGAGTTAACCGCGTGTCTGACCGCGCTGTCACACAACCCGCAGCTCCGTGCCGTGGTGCTCCGGGCGAAAGGGGACGACTTCTGTACCGGCCAGGATCCGCACTGGCATGCACGCATGCTCGATCACGATCAGGATCGCCATTTCGACGAGGCGCTGGAGCTGGCGCGGCTACTGCAACTGGTCGACCGCATGCCGGTGCCCACCATCGCCAGCGTGCACGGCCAGGCCATCGGCATCGGCGTCGGCCTGATCGCTTGTTGTGACCTTGTCGTGGCCCACTGCGACAGCCAGTTTTCCGTCCCCGATGTGCGTACCGGACTGGTGCCGGCCATGATCGGCCCCTATCTGCTCACCCAGATCGGCGTCAGTGCCGCACGGCGCTATCTGCTGACCGGCGAGACGTTCAGCGCCGAAACCGCCCGCACCATCGGCCTCGTGCACGAAACCGGCGCGAACGGTGCAGAGATCGGCGAATGGATCGCCCATTGGCTCACCGCAATCCTGCAAAACGGCCCGCATGCGCTACTTACCGCCAAGCGTCTGATCGCCTCGGTGGCGCACCGTCCGGCTGATGACGCAATGATCTCGGATCTGGCGCACCGCATCGCCCATTTGCACCGCCATCCGGAAGCCAAGGAAGGCATCAATGCCCAGCTTGAATCCCGATCACCGCACTGGCAGCAGCGCTAAAGCTCATTAACTAGCCTGCTGGCGATATCGTTAAACAGCGCCTGTGTACAGACGTAAAAAAACGGCGGGAAATCCCGCCGTTTTCGTTGCCGCCATTTACTGCGCCGGCTTGGCCTGCATCGCCTTGCTGTACTCAACCTTGGCAGACTTGCGCAAGCTGTCGATATAGCTGGCGATCTCCACCTGTCCATAGGTCTGGGCGAGGCCGTCGCGCATGCGCTGCAGCATTTGCGCGTCAAGCTGCGGTGCGGGCGTGGATTTCTCGACCCGATACAGCACATAACCCTGTCCCGGCACCGCGCTGCCCACGTAGGCCGGCAGTTTGTCAGCCGGCGCACGGAACACGGCATTCAGCGTTTGCGCATCGATACCGCGCTGCTCGCCACGGTTAAGCTCGCCCGCCGGCTGCCATTCACCCGCTACAGCCTCACCTTTCTGCAGAGCGGCCAGCTTTTTGGCTCCGTCTTCCAACGCCAGCTTCAGCGCCTTCTCCTGCTTGAGCTTGGCGCTCAGGTCGGCGGCTACGGTCGCCAACGGCGGTACTTCAGCCGGCTTGTGCTCGATCACACGTGCCGACACCACAGTGCCCGGAGCAACTTCGATCGCCTCGGTATTGTGCTTGCCCTTGAGCACGTCGTCACTGAACACCGCTTCAGCCAGCTTGGGGTTATTCAGTTGCGCGTCTTTCGCGCCCTTGCGGGTCACCCAGTCGCTCTGCTGGACTTGCAACTTGAACTGGTCGGCAGCCGGTTGCAGGCTGCTGCCCTGCTGGTAAACGACCTCGTTGAATTTCTCCAGCTGGTTCTGGAACGCGGCCTGTGCCTTTTGCTGGCGCAGCTTTTGTTCGATTTCCGGCTTCAATTCCGCCAGTGTACGGCTGCGCACATCTTCAAGCTTGATCACATGAAAGCCGAAATCGCTCTGCACCAGATCGCTGAGCTGGCCCTTGTCGAGCTTGAACACGGCATCATCAAACGGCTTGACCATGGCGCCCCGGGCAAACCAGCCCAGCTCACCACCCTGTTGAGCCGAACCCGGATCCTGTGAATACTGTTTGGCCAACTCAGCAAAGCGCGCCGGGTTGGCGCGTACTTCCTTGAGTACTTCTGCAGCCTTGGCCTTGGCGGCCGCGCGCTGCTCGGCGCTCGCATCCTTGGCGACCGTAATCAGGATGTGTGCGGCCCGACGCTCTTCCTTGGCCAGATCTGCCTTATGTTCGTCGAAGTACTGCTGCACATCGCTGTCGCTGACGGTCTGCGCTTTGGCAATGTCATCCTGCGAGAACACCACATAGGCCAGACGCACCATTTCCGGAGTCTTGAACTCGTCCTGATGCTTGTCGTAGTACTGTTTGAGTTCGGCCTCGCTCACGCTGACCTGGCCCAGATAAGCATCCGGCTTGAGCAGCGACACCGAGACCGTGCGCTTCTCGCCAAGCAGCTTGGCCATGCGATCCATCGCGCGTTGCGATTGGAAATTGCCCGACACGAACGCCGACAACAACTGACGCAAGGCGATGTCATCGCGCACGCGCAGCTCGAACTGCGCCACGGTCATCTGCTGGGCAGCCAGCATTTCCTCATAGCGCTTGGGGCTGAACTGGCCGTTCTCCTGGAATGCCGGAATCGCCATGATCGCCTTCTGCATTTCTGCATCGGTCGCGACAAAGTTTTGCTTGGCGGCCGCTTGCAACAGCAGCTTCTGGCGAATCAACTGTTCAACGACCATCGGCTTCATGTCATTGGAGACTGCCTGGCCGTTGGTGGCTAGCGCCACGTCACGTTCAGTGATTTCACTGCCGCCGACCTTGGCGTAAAAATCGTTGCCGTCCTGCATCGCACTAAGACCGGTAACCCCGACGCTGACAACCAGCCCCAAGGCAACCAACCCAAGTACGACCTGAACAGCCGTTTTGTTCTTCTGGACAAGATCAAACATGAATACGCAACTCCGCGGAGAATTCGCGTCGTATGATGCCAGAACCGGCTAAAACTGTCTCGAATGGGAGCGCCGGCGTAGCTTCGACGCGGCAAAAGCAGAAAAGAAAAAAGCCAAGCTTTCGCTTGGCTTGGCTTTTCTCTCAAATCTGGCGGAGCGGACGGGACTCGAACCCGCGACCCCCGGCGTGACAGGCCGGTATTCTAACCAACTGAACTACCGCTCCAGAAGAGAAAGCTATTGTATAGTGTTTTAGAAATTTTGCAAGAAGTTTTTTGCTTTATTTTCTGACCACCAACTTTCGCTTTATTTGGTGGGTAGTAGTGGATTCGAACCACCGACCCCCTGCGTGTGAAGCAGGTGCTCTAACCAACTGAGCTAACCACCCAACCGATTCGTCACCGCTTCAGCGGCAACGAAAGAACATCATTGTACGGCATCTTTCAGCGACTTACCAGCCCTAAATTTCGGCTGTTTCGCTGCGGCGATTTCGATCGTTTCGCCGGTACGCGGATTGCGGCCGCTACGTGCTTCACGTTCTGCAACGTAGAAGGTGCCGAAGCCTACCAGCGTTACTTCGTCGCCAGCTTGCAGAGCCTTGGTAACGGCTTCGATAGCCGCGTCGAGCGATTTGCCGGCAGCAGCCTTGGACAGGCCTGCGGATTCAGCGATAGCGTCGATCAGTTCAGATTTATTCACTCTTACGTCCCCTTTCATTCTGGTTGGTTAGGTCCGGCAAGCCGATTGCTAGAGAGTTTATAGCAAGCGGCAAAAAAGCGTGTCAACTAGTGTTTCGTCTGATGCGGGGGGGGAGCCTCCCCCTCCGGGACGGTACCCTGATTGACAATTTTACTTGTACTTTCAGTAGTTTGCTCAATGGCAACAGGGTGTTTTTCCAGTGCAAAACCCAGTACTTGATCAAACCATTTCACAGGATGAATAACAAGGCCACGCTTTACATTGTCAGGAATTTCAGACAAGTCTTTCACGTTTCCTTCTGGAATCAATACCTGTTTGATACCCCCACGATGGGCGGCCAACAACTTTTCCTTAAGACCGCCGATCGGCAAAACTTCACCCCGCAGGGTAATTTCGCCAGTCATTGCCACATCGCAACGCACTGGAATATCAGTCAATACCGAGACCAGCGCGGTTGCAAGTGCAATGCCTGCGCTCGGACCATCTTTGGGTGTTGCGCCTTCGGGAAGATGGACGTGGATGTCCTTTTTCTCAAAGGCATCTGCAGCAATACCGAGCCGTTCGGCCCGGCTGCGAACAACCGAGCGGGCAGCCTCGATCGACTCTTTCATCACGTCGCCCAGTGTACCGGTGCGGGTGATATTACCCTTACCCGGCATGGTCACGGCTTCGATGGTAAGCAATTCACCGCCGACTTCGGTCCAAGCCAATCCGGTCACCTGACCGATCTGGTTCTTTTGCTCGGCCACACCATATTCGTAGCGCTGCACACCGAGATATTTTTCCAGCGTCTTTGGCGTCACCAGTATTTTCTTGGCCTGCGGCTTGAGCATCAGGTTCTTGACCACCTTGCGGCAGATCTTGGCGATCTCGCGATCAAGCGAGCGCACCCCGGCTTCGCGCGTGTAATAACGGACGATATCGCGTACGGCGGACTCGGAAATATCCAGCTCGCCTTCGACCACGCCGTTGTTCTTGGTCTGTTTTGGTACCAAGTATTTCAGTGCGATATTGACCTTTTCGTCCTCGGTGTAACCCGACAAGCGAATCACTTCCATCCGGTCAAGCAGCGCCGGCGGAATATTCAGTGTATTCGCAGTCGCAACGAACATCACATCGGACAGATCGTAATCGACCTCGAGATAATGATCACTGAAGGCATGATTTTGCTCAGGATCAAGCACTTCGAGCAAGGCCGACGATGGATCACCGCGGAAATCCTGCCCCAGCTTATCGACTTCATCGAGCAGGAACAGCGGATTTTTCACGCCAACCTTGGTCATGCTCTGGACGATTTTTCCCGGCATGGAGCCAATATAGGTACGACGATGCCCGCGGATCTCGGCTTCGTCATGCACGCCGCCCAGCGCCATGCGCACGAACTTGCGACCGGTTGCACGGGCGATGCTCTCGCCCAGCGACGTCTTGCCCACACCCGGCGGACCAACGAGGCACAGAATCGGCGCTTTCAGTTTGTCGACCCGGCTCTGCACCGCGAGATACTCGACGATCCGCTCCTTGACCTTCTCAAGGCCGAAGTGATCGATATCGAGCACTTCCTCGGCGCCAACCAGATCCTTGCTGATCTTGGTTTTTTTCTTCCAGGGCACGCCCAGCAGCGTATCGATGTAGTTGCGTACCACTGCCGCTTCAGCGCTCATGGGCGACATCATCTTGAGCTTTTTGAGTTCGGCCTCGGCCTTCTCGCGCCCTTCCTTGCTCATGCCCGCGAGCTTGATCTTCTTTTCCAACTCGTCCAGATCGGCGTTCTCGTCGAGTTCGCCCAGCTCCTTCTGGATAGCCTTGACCTGTTCGTTGAGATAATACTCGCGCTGGCTCTTCTCCATCTGCCGCTTCACACGGCCGCGGATGCGCTTTTCCACCTGCAGAATATCGAGCTCGTTTTCCAGTTGTTTGAGCAGATGCTCCATCCGCCGGCTGACGTCGGGCATTTCAAGAATGGCTTGCTTTTGTTCGAGCTTGAGCGGCAAGTGCGCGGCAACGGTATCGGCCAGACGACCAGCCGATTCGATACCCGACAATGAGGTCAGGATTTCCGGCGGAATTTTCTTGTTGAGTTTGACGTACTGATCAAACTGGCCAAGCAGCGCGCGGCGCATCGCCTCGACCTCGTGACCTTCGTGTTCATCGCCATCAAACGGTGTGGCTTCGGCATGAAAATAGCCGTCTTCATCGACCAGCGACGTGACCGTGGCGCGTTGTACGCCCTCAACCAGCACCTTTACGGTGCCGTCCGGCAGTTTCAGCAGCTGCAATACGGTCGCGACGGTACCCACCGGGTAGATGTCCGCCAGTACCGGCTCGTCTTTCTGGGCGTTCTTCTGGGCAACCAGCAGGATATGGCGCCCGGCCTCCATGGCCGCCTCAAGCGCCTTGATCGACTTCGGCCGACCGACGAAGAGCGGGATCACCATGTGCGGGAATACAACCACGTCCCTCAACGGCAACATCGGGTACGCAGCGGATTCAGTCTGCGGCACGTGCGACTCGGACATATTGTTTGCCTTGAATGAAATTGCTATGCGTTGTTCGAATAATGTAGTTTGCCCGGCATATTTTCAACGCCGAGCCACACGTCGCTGAAACTATACCGCCCGCACTGTGCGGGCGGCTTTGATCAGGCGACTTCCGGTTGCTCGGGCTCGTCCACGGCCCCGTAAACCAGCTCGGGTGCGGTGCCGCTATTGATCACCGACTCATCGACGACCACCTTGGCTACACCCTCCAGCGCCGGCAGCTCATACATGGTATCGAGCAGCGTGCCTTCCAGAATCGAGCGCAGGCCACGTGCGCCGGTACGGCGCTCCATCGCTTTCTTGGCGATTGCAGCCAGCGCGTCGGTCTCGATATCGAGCTCCACACCTTCCATTTCGAAAAGTGCCTGGTACTGTTTCAAGAGCGCGTTCTTCGGCTCGGTCAGGATGTTGACCAAGGCGGCTTCGTCGAGCTCGTCGAGTGTCGCGATCACCGGCAAACGACCGACAAATTCCGGGATCAAGCCAAAACGCACCAGATCATCGGGTTCGACATCATGCAATACCGTACCCAGCCCCGCCTTCTCGTCCTTGCTGACGACTTCGGCACCGAAGCCGATTCCGCCTTTGGCCGAGCGATTACGGATGATTTTGGCCAAACCTTCGAACGCCCCGCCACAAATGAACAGGATATTGGTGGTATCGACCTGCGGCATCTCGTGGTTCGGATGCTTGCGGCCACCGTGCGGCGGCACCGATGCAATCGTGCCTTCAACCAGCTTGAGCAAGGCCTGCTGCACGCCCTCGCCCGATACATCACGGGTGATAGACGGGTTTTCCGACTTGCGGGCGATCTTGTCGATCTCGTCGATGTAGACGATGCCGCGCTGCGCCTTTTCAACGTCAAAATCGCACTGCGCCAACAGCTTGGCGATGATGTGCTCGACGTCCTCACCCACATAACCGGCTTCGGTCAGCGTGGTCGCATCGGCGATCACGAACGGCACATCCAGCAACTTGGCCAGCGTTTGCGCCAGCAAGGTCTTGCCCGAACCGGTCGGGCCGATCAGCAGGATGTTCGACTTGGCGAGCTCGACACCATTGGCCGACTTGCTGCCCTTGGTCGAGAGTCGCTTGAAATGGTTGTAGACCGCGACGGCAAGAATCTTCTTGGCGCGTTCCTGGCCGATGACGTACTGATCCAGCGTGCCGCGGATTTCGGTTGGCACTGGCAGTTTTTTGCCATCGCCACTGACCGCTTCGACACCGGGCAGTTGCGATGCTTCATCCTTGAGGATGTCGGTGCACAGCTCGATGCATTCGTTGCAGATAAACACCTGCGGGCCGGCGATCAATTTCTTGACCTCGTGCTGGCTCTTGCCGCAGAACGAGCAGTACAGCAGTTTTTCGTTGGATTTGTCGGTCATTGTCCCCCCTCCTTGAGGTTACGCTTCGGGGTGGATACGCGCAGGTAATCGGGAGATAACCCGGCGCCAGGGCGCCGGGCGAGCATACATCGTTCAGACGAGCGTTTAGGCAAGCGCCTGGCGCGACACCAGCACATCGTCGATCAGGCCATAGGCCTTGGCTTCAACCGAACTCATGAAATTATCACGATCGGTATCACGTTCGATGGTTTCGATCGGCTGACCCGTGTGCTTGGCCAGCATTTCGTTCAAGGAACGCTTGGTTTTCAGCAACTCGCGCGCATGGATCTCGATATCCGATGCTTGCCCGGCCAGACCACCAATCAGTGGCTGGTGGATCATGATGCGTGCATTCGGCAATGCGAAGCGCTTGCCTTCAGCGCCGGCAGCCAGCAGGAACGCACCCATCGAGGCAGCCAGACCGTTGCACAAGGTCGAGACCTTGGGCTTGATGAACTGCATCGTATCGTAAATCGCCAGGCCGGCCGTCACCGAGCCACCGGGCGAATTGATATAGAAGTGGATGTCTTTGTCCGGATTTTCGCTTTCCAGGAACAGAAGCTGCGCCACGATCACATTGGCGGTGGCATCGTTCACCGGCCCCACCAGAAAGATCACCCGCTCGCGCAACAGCCGCGAGTAGATATCATAAGCGCGCTCACCACGACCGCTTTGTTCGATCACCATCGGCACGTAGCCGAGGCCTTGCGGGTCAAATTCCGATCGTTGCATGATCACCTCAAGTGAGTGGGATTGTTTTCATCGCTACAAGACGACAACGGCCGGCCGGTTGCGGCCGGCGTGCCCGATATCGGGTCATCGCCTGCGCCGCAGCCCGGACCGGCCGCTCAGCAAAGGAAAAGCTTAACCTTGCTGGCCCATCAGCTCTTCAAAGCTAACCGGCTTTTCAACAGTCTTGGCCTTGGACAGGACGAAGTCGACAACATTGTCTTCCAATGCCATCGATTCCGGGCCGGCCAGACGCTGGCGATCTTCGTAATACCAAGCCAGCACGTCAGCCGGATCTTCATAATTCTCGGCCAGATCTTCGATGATTGCCTTGGTCTGTTCCGGCTTGGCTTCCAGACCGTTGGCCTTCACGACTTCGGCCAGTACCAGACCGAGGTGCACGCGGCGTTGTGCTTGCGCTTCGAACATGGCTGGCGAGAACGGTACCAACTTGGGGTCGATACCGCGTTGTTTCAAGTCAGCTTGTGCCTGTTCTGCCAAACGACCGATTTCCAGACCAACCAGCGACTTTGGCAGCTCAACCGGCGCGGCTTCGATCAGCGTGCTCATGACGTTTTCCTTGGCACGGGCCTTCAGGCGGAAACGCACTTCACGCTCAAGGTTCTTTTTCACCTCGTCGCGCATTTTGGCCACATCGCCATCGGCAACGCCCATGGCTTTGGCGAAGTCTTCGTTGACTTCCGGCAGCAAGGCGGCGGCAACGTTCTTGACGGTGATGGTGAAGACGGCCGTCTTGCCGGCGACATCTTTGCCCTGATAATCCTCAGGAAAACTGACCTCAACATCCTTGGTTTCGTCTTCCTTCATGCCGCGGATGCCAGCTTCGAACTCGGGCAGCATCTGGGCCTTGCCCAGCAGGAAAGCATAGTTTTCTGCCGAACCACCGTCGAAGGCTTCGCCATCGATGGTGCCCTTGAAGTCGATGATGACACGGTCTTCATCGGCAGCAGCACGCTCAACGCGCTCGAAACGGGTGCGTTGCTTGCGCAGGATATCAATCGTCTTGTCGATTTCGGCATCGCTGATGGTCAGCGTCGGCTTTTCGACTTCCTTGTCGGCGAGCTCACCGACGACGACTTCCGGATACACTTCGAAGGTCGCGACGAACTGGAAGTCACCGTCGTCAGCGGCATCGGCCTTAGGCTCGAAACGCGGATAGCCGGCAACTTGCAGCTTTTGTTCTTGTACGGCCAGGCCGAACGAGCGCTCGACGGTTTCGCCAAGCACTTCTTCCTGAACGCGGAAACCGTGTTGCTGTGCAACGATCTTGAGCGGCGCCTTGCCCGGGCGGAAGCCGGCGATCCTGGCGGTCTTGGCGACACGCTTCAGACGGGCATCGACCTGCTTGCCGATTTCTTCACGCGGGACGGAGAAGCTGAGACGGCGCTCAAGCCCGTTCAGGGTTTCCAGTTGTGCTTGCATCGTAACCTTCCTTGGAATTTGAGTGTCGCTCGCGGCGGCAACAGAGGCCGCGATCAGGGTTCGGGGCTGGTCGTTCCGGCTGGGAACCGCCCCCGATGCCTGCGCGCAAACGCACGGCTACCGGGGAAATATTCTGTGGTGCGAGCGGAGAGACTCGAACTCTCACGTCTTACGACGCTGGAACCTAAATCCAGTGCGTCTACCAATTCCGCCACGCTCGCAATGCCGGGAGACTTTGAAACCACGCATTCGCGAGGCAGCCTGCAGACAAGCCTGCGATTATATGGGAAAGCACACGCAAAAAACAAACGCCGCCGCAGCCATTTGCCCACAACACTGCTGTGTCATACTCGCGACGACCTTTCTACTCCCTGCCCGAACCTCACATACGGTCATGAATTCCGTCGCCTCTTACCCTCTTTTGCGCGTGCTGATCGACAGCGACCCCGCCCTGAATCCCCCATTGCAGTGGTGGGCCGGGCAAGCCGGTACGGTACCGGTTCATGGCACAGCCACGCTGGGTATGCTGCCCGCCGCCGATCGACTCGAATGGCTGATCCACCCCGCCCGCGTCGGTTTGCATGCACTGAGCCTGCCGCGTCAGACGCCGGCCAAGCTACGCGCTTTACTGCCACACGCGCTTGAAGACGAGTTACTCATTCCGGTGGAAACACTGCATCTGGCAATGAAGCATGCCGCCGATGGCAAGCTGGCGGCGCGCAGCGTCGATCGGGCTTGGCTACAAAGCTGGCTGGACTACTTTGGCACCGTACAGCGCCCCCCGCAGGCGGCTTGGGCGCTGGCTGACTTATTACCACACGGCCCAGACTGGCTGGCCGTCGAGCTTAATCAAGGCGCCCTGCTGCGTAGCGCCGCAGGCGAAGCCAGCTGGCTCGACGATGCCGCGCTGATCCCGGCCATTGCCGCCGATGCACCGCTCTCGCATCTTGAGCTCAATGCCCTGGCGCTACAGGCCGGGGCCGACGTCAATCTGCTTCAAGGTGAATTCGCGCCGCGAACCTCGCCCAGGATCAACTGGTGGTCATGGCGCCGCGCAGGCGCGCTGGCCGGTGTTTCGCTGGCGCTTTGGCTCGCCAGCGACGCGGTGCACTGGTGGCAATTGCGCCAATCGGTCAACGAGCTGCGTCGCAGCATGCGCCAAAGCTATGCCGCGGCCTTTCCGGGTGAGCCAGTGGTTGATCCGGCCTTGCAACTGGCGAGCAAGTTGCGCCAAACCGGCGCCAAAGCCAGCACGCTGGTTGCGCGACTACAACAACTCGACGGCGCCGGTGTCGCCGCCGGCGCCATCAGCCAGATCAGTTATCAGAACGACAGGCTGACACTGGAGTTGACGCCGGCGGCGGCCGATGCCGTCACGGCGCGGCTGAATGCCGCCGGTGAAAAATTCACCCGCGAGCCGGTGAGCGGCGACCGAGTCAGACTGCAATGGTGATGCCCATGTCCAAATTACACGCCCTGCACACCTGGTGGCGGGGTCGCGAACCACGTGAACGGATCATCCTCGCCAGCGGTGGCGTCATCGTGCTGGCTGCGCTGCTCTACGGCGGCGTGTGGCAGCCGCTATCGAGTGCGTCGGCCAAGCTGACGAGGCAACTACCCAAGCTCCAGTCCGATCTGGCTGATTTGCAACGCGGCGTGACCGAGCTCAAACAATCCGGCGCGCGCCGGCCGGCACCAGCGCCGGGAGAAATCCGCCAGCATGTGCAAGCAACGCTGGATGCGCTGCAACTAAGCGCCGACCTGCAAGCGCTGCCCGGTGAACAAGTGCGCATCGTCATCAGCCGCCTTCCGTTCGAGCAGGTGCTGGCGTTGCTGGGCGCGCTGGAAAACGATCAGAACCTGCATATCGTGCGTGCGGACATCCGCGGTCAGGATGGCTCGGCGCAACTTGAACTGGTGGTACAGCCATGAAACGCCTGAAACCCTCACGGCTGCTGATCATCGGCGGTCTCTGCTTTGCCGCCGCAATCGTCATTCGATTACCGGCCAGCTTGTTGGCCGGGGCGGCACCGGCGCCGCTGCAACTGGCCGGTGTCAGCGGCACGCTGTGGAGCGGCCGTGCCGCGCAGATCGGCATTCATGGTCAGGAGCTGGTGCGCGGGCTTGTTTGGCGCTGGCAACCTGCCAGCCTGCTGCGCGGTGAACTCGGCTGGACACTGGCAAGCACCGATACGGTCACGCCGCTCTCGGGACAATTGCGCGCCGGCTTTGGCGGCATCCGCCTCGATGACCTCAGTGCCCGTCTGCCGGCCGCGCCGATTTTCAATCTGGCCAAGCCGCTGCTGCCGTTTCAACTGGGCGGTACGCTGCTGATCAGTGCCAAACGGCTGGATCGCCACACGCTCATCGATACCAGCGCCCAATGGCTCGATGCCAACTCGTTGGTCACGCCGCAAGCCAATCCCTTTGGTAGTTACAAGCTGGCGCTGCAACAACAGGGCAACACACTCGGCTGGCAAATGACGCCGCTAGGTGGACGGCTGGTGATTTCGGGTCATGGCAACCTCGGCCCGACCGGGCCGCGCGGCAGCCTGACGCTGGAAGCCGCCGAAGGCCAAGCAGCAGCGTTCGCGCCGCTGCTTGATCGGCTGCCGGGCAATGGCAAGGCGCATACGCTACAACTGGGGCCGGCGGCACCGTGAGCGGCCCAAGCCGCTTATAATCGCGGTCAACTCCTCCGCGAAACCGATACTCAAAGGTGCCCGACATGAAGAAAATCGAAGCGATCATCAAGCCGTTCAAACTCGACGAAGTCCGTGAGGCGCTGTCCGAGCTGGGCATCTCCGGCCTGACCGTCACCGAGGTCAAAGGGTTTGGCCGCCAGAAAGGCCATACCGAGCTGTACCGCGGCGCCGAGTACGTCGTCGATTTTCTGCCCAAGGCCAAGGTCGAGGTGGTACTGGCCGACGATATGGTCGATAGCGCCATCGAAGCCATCGTCAAGGCCGCCAATACCGGCAAGATCGGCGACGGCAAGATTTTCGTCTCGCCGATCGAACACGTGGTGCGCATCCGCACCGGTGAAATCAACGACGAAGCGCTTTAAACCTTCTGCCGCATCGCGATCAGCCCGGCCAATGCCGGGCTTTTTCATGCGCGGCATTCATGCAAGCGCCCATTCAACGCAAAAGATCGGTTCAAACCTCTTGCGGGTCGACATCGATCACCCAGCGCACGCCTTTGGGCGGTTTGGCGGCGAGTTGCTCGGACAAATGCGCTGCCGCTGCGGCGATCGGGCCACGCGTCGCCGCGGTCACGAGCATCTGCGCGCGCTCCCAGCCGGCCTTGCGGCTCATGCTTGCTGCAATCGGCGTCATCGCCTGCACCGGCTGGCCAGCCAATGCACCGCGTAGTGCATTCAGAAAGGCAATCGCGGTTTCGGTGCGCTTGGCCTCGGCGCGCACCATCAGCCATGCCGCGCACGGCGGCAGCAAAAGATCGCGCCGGGCGGCGAGCTGTTCGTCGGCAAATGCCGCGTAATCGCCGGCCAGCAGCGCTGCGTAGAACGGATGCTCTGGATAGCGCGTCTGGATCAGCACCTGCCCCGGCTGGCCGGCGCGACCGGCGCGACCGGCCACCTGCAGCAGCTGCGCGAACAACCGTTCTTCGGCGCGAAAATCGACACTGAAGAGGCCGGCATCGGCATTCAGCACCACCACCAGCTGCAAATTGGCGAAGTCGTGCCCCTTGGCGAGCATTTGCGTGCCGACAAGCAAGCGGGTTTCGCCCGAATGCACCGTCGCCAGCATCGCCTCCAGGCTGCCTTTGCGACGAGTGTTGTCGCGATCGATCCGTAGCGGCGGCGTAGCGGGAAAGTGCGTGGCCAGCACGTCCTCGATTCTTTGGGTTCCCTGCCCCAAGGGTTTGAGGTCGGCGTTGCCGCAGTCTGGGCAATGCACCGGGATCACGCATTCGAAACCGCAATGGTGGCAGCGTAAACGCCGGTCATTCAAATGCAGTACCAGCTTGGCTTCGCAGCGTTTGCAATTGCTGACCCAGCCGCATTCATTGCAGGTCAGCACCGGTGAATAGCCGCGCCGGTTGATGAACACCAGCGCCTGACCGCCGCGCGCCAGCGTTGCACGCATGCGCTCAAGCGCCAGGGGATGAATACCATCGGGCATGAATACCTTGCCGGTCGGCAGTACTTCCAGCGTCGGCGCTACCGCGCCCCCCACGGCCCGGTGCGGTAGATCGAGGCGCGTGTAACGGCCTTCCCGCGCGTTCTTCCAGGTTTCGATGCTCGGCGTCGCCGACCCCAGCACCACCGGCACAACACGATCGCGCGCGCGCCATACCGCCAGATCGCGCGCCGAATAGCGCACCCCTTCCTGTTGCCGGTACGAGCCGTCGTGCTCCTCGTCGACGACGATCAGCCCCAGTGAGGGCAGCGGCGTGAATACCGACAAACGGGTGCCGAGCACGATGCGCGCCTCGCCGCGCACCGCCCGCAGCCAGTTGCGCGTGCGCTCGCCATCGGCCAGACCGCTGTGCAGGCTGACGATGGCCTCCTGCGGGAAGCGGGCGCGAAACCGCGCCTCCAGTTGCGGTGTCAGATTGATTTCCGGCACCAGCACCAGCACCTGTTCGCCTCGCCCAAGCCGCTCGGCGATCGTGCGCAGATACACCTCGGTTTTGCCCGAGCCGGTCACGCCATAAAGCAGGAAGGCGGCAAAGCCCGCAGCCGCATTGATCGCCTCGACTGCGTGGGCTTGGGACGCGTGCAAGGCTGGCAAGCTGCCCTGCTGCGGCATCCCTTCGGGCCGCGCCGGCGCCACGGCGATGACCTCGCCGGACGCCTGCCATTCTGCCAGCCAGCGCAGCGCATCGCCGGCGACATCGCGAATTGCCTCGCGTGATTGCGGCGTACGCAATGAATCCGCGAGTTGTCGCTGTTTTTTGGCGCGCGGCGACAGTCTCGTCAGCAAGGCATCGGCATCCACTGCCAGCCACGATAGTCGCGCCTCGTCACCCGACCATGGTTTGGGCTGGCGCAGCGCCGCCGGCAAGGCCGCCGCCAGCACCATGCCCAGCGGCGCGGCGTAAAAGTCGGCGCAAAAACGGCACAGCGCCAGCACATCGCCCGGCAGCGCCGGCAAATCGCCCGGCGCGCTACCGATGTCCTTCAGGCCGGGGAAATCGGGTTGGCGATCGCTGACCGCGACCACCACACCGGAGAGGGTCTGGCGTCCGAACGGCACGATCACCCGCTCCCCCACGCCCGCAGCGGCTCGCGGCGCGCGATAGTCGAAACAGCGTGGCAGGGGCACATCAAGGGCGACCGAGAGGTAGACGTGGGACATTCTGGCCAGGTTCAAGACGGATTATTGCCGCTTCACAAAACTACCCACAAATACTGTGGATAACTTTGTGAACAGCTTGTACAGATGCGCCTCAAAGCCAGTCTCACTCTTGCTTCAGCTAGGTTGCACAAATTTTAAACCGCATTTATATGTCGTTATAAATCAACAACTTAGATGCATTAAACATTACTGAAATACCTGCAAATCAAGCTTGACAAGGATCTAGCTCTGCGGCTCGCCTTTGTTGACAACTTACGATCAACATCAGCAAAAAAGGCCGCACGATAATGCTAAATCCTTGTCATATTTGAGATTTTTCTAAGAAATATGACTTTGTCGTGAAAGCTTGTGTACCGCGTCAACCAGCGCAGCCACATGCTCCGGCGGCGTAAACTGATTGATGCCATGACCCAGATTGAAGACATGGCCAGCACCAGCGCCGTAAGACCTCAGCAGGCGCTCGACCTCGGCCTCGATCGCTGCCGGCTTGGCAAATAGCGCATACGGGTCGAAATTGCCCTGCAAGGCGACACGGTCGCCAACGCGACGGCGGGCATCGGCCAGATCGACGGTCCAGTCCAGCCCCAGCGCGTCACAACCGGTATCGGCCAGCTCCTCGAGCCACAGCCCGCCGCCCTTGGTAAACAGGATCACCGGCACGCGGCGGCCGTCGGCCTCGCGCTTCAAACCGCCGACAATCCGCTTCATATAGGCCAGCGAAAACTCCTGGTACTTGCCGTCGGCCAGCGCCCCGCCCCAGGTATCGAAAATCTGTACCGCCTGCGCGCCGGCGTCGATCTGCGCGTTGAGGTAATCGGTTACCGTCTGCGCATTCACCTCGAGGATGTGGTGCAGCAGTTCGGGGCGGTCGTACATCATGGTTTTGACGCGACGGAAGTCGCTCGAACCGCCGCCTTCGATCATGTAGCACGCCAGCGTGAACGGGCTGCCCGAGAAGCCGATCAGCGGCACCCGGCCATCCAGCGCCTTGCGGATCGAACTCACCGCGTCGAACACGTATTGCAGCTCGGCCAGATCGGGCACCACCAGCTTGCGGATATCGGCTTCGTCGCGCAGCGGCCGCTCGAACTTCGGGCCTTCGCCATCGGCGAAATACAGCCCCAGGCCCATCGCGTCGGGGACGGTGAGGATGTCCGAGAACAGGATCGCCGCGTCGAGCGGGAAACGCTCCAGCGGCTGCAGCGTCACCTCGGTCGCCAGTTCGGTGTTCTTGCACAGCTGCAGGAAGGAGCCCGCCTGCTTGCGCGTGGCGCAGTACTCCGGCAGATAGCGGCCGGCCTGGCGCATCAGCCAGACGGGCGTCATATCGACGGGTTGGCGCAGCAGTGCGCGCAGGAAACGATCGTTTTTCAATTCGGTCATGTTTTCTCTTCACTCAACTCAGGCCAGCCGCCAGCTGCCATCGCCAAGTGTTTCCAGATAATGGTTGTGGAAAATCCGCAGCGTCGAACGATGGCCGACACTGACGATAATGCTGTCTGCCAGCCGGTCTTCGATCAGCTGGTACAGAATGGCTTCGTTGGGTTCATCCAGCGCCGAACTGGCTTCGTCCATCATCAGCACGGCCGGGCGGATGAACAGCGCCCGCGCGAAGGCAATGCGCTGCTGCTCGCCGAGACTGAGGATGTGCGACCAGTTGTCGACGTCGTTGAGGCGGCCGACCAGATGATCGAGCCGCACCGCCGCCAACAGCGCATCGAGTTCGGCATCGTCGTTCGATGGTGGCGCCGGATAGCACAGTATTTCGCGCAGGGTGCCGAGAGGCAGATACGGTTTTTGCGCCAAAAACAGCACGCCACGCTCTTTGACATAAGCCATCTCGCCGACCGAATACGGCCAGATGCCGGCCAGCGTGCGCAGCAGCGTCGACTTACCGCTGCCCGAAGGCCCCTGCACCAGCAGCCGGTCGCCGGCCTTGAGTTCGAGATTCAGATCGGTAAACAGTGGCGTGCCATCTGGCTTTTTCACATTCAGCCCATCGATACGCAAACCTTCGCTCAGCGCGGTCGGGCGCGGCACCGGCAGCGCATCGGCCAGTATCAAACCATCTTCGAAAGTGATCAGCCGGTCGATGATCGCCTTCCAGCTCGCCAGCGATGAAAAGCTGCCGATGACGAAGTCCAGCGCACCGTATACCTGACCGAAGGCACTATTGATCTGCATCAGCCCGCCAAGCTGGATCTCTTTGGCGAAATAACGCGGCGCGGCCACGATGAGCGGGAAGATGATCGCCAACTGTCCCCAGAACGAGGTAAACCAGATGATGCGTTTTTGCCGGCGGATCACCGCCCAGAAGTTGGCCACAAAGGCATCGATCCGCACACCGAGGTTGTGCCCCTCGCGCGCCTCGCCGTGATACAGCGCCACCGATTCAGCGTTCTCGCGCACGCGCACCAGACCGAAACGGAAATCGGCTTCGCGGCGTTGCTGTTCGAAGTTGAGTTTGACCAGCGGCCGGCCGACCAGCACCGTCACCACCGAGCCGACCAGCGCATAAATCAGCGCCACCCAGACCATGTAGCCCTGCACATTGAATTCGTGCCCCCACAGGGTAAAGTGCAGCGGCCCCGATAGCGTCCACAGAATGGTGACGAAAGAGAAAAACGTCACCAGCGAGTTCATCAGCCCAAGCGCCAATCCAAGCGTGCTGCCGACAAATAGCTGTGTGTCTTCGGCGATCCGCTGATCCGGGTTGTCGGTATAGCGGTCGGTCAACTGCAGCCGGTAGTAACCCTGCTTTTCCAGCCAGCGTTGCGACAGATGCTTGGCGTACCAGCGCCGCCATTTGATTTCGAGCATCTGCTGCAAATAGAAGCGGTAGACGCTGATAACGATCCAGACAAAAGCAAGGTAGCCGAACTTGATCAGTGCCGCCTTGAATCCACCCGAGTCAAAATTCTGCAGCGTGTTGTAGAACGTGTTGTACCAGCTGTTGAACAGCACGTTCATATACACCGAGCCAAGGTTCAACCCGACCACGACGGCCAGCAGGCCGTAGGCCTTCCATTTTTCCTCGCTGGTCCAGAACGGCTTGGAAAGCCGCCAGAACTGCCGGAACAAATGCCTGACTGTGGGGATGTTTGCCGGTACGGATGCGTGCATCGCGTTTTGGTCCTCAAAGCGGACTATGCAAAAACGGGCGAGACCGGCTCGCCCGCGGAATCAACAGCTTGAACTCATTATGGGCAAGGACGTTGCGTCCAGCCCTTCTTGCCACCACGGCGGCACTGCCAATCCTGATGAGCCGTGTCGATTTTCCACACCCCGTCAAAACTCAGCGTGAACGTGTAGCGCTGCGCTGCAACCGCATCATCAAGCAGCCCCTTCATCTGGACACTGAGCGAAACATGATCGGGAATCTCGCCGCCCTTGCCTTGCTGGGTGATACTCAGCGTGCGGTACTCGGACAAACCGTGTTCGTCGGCAATGCGGTCCTTGAGGTAATCAAAGACCACCTCGACCGGCGCACGCCCCGGTTTGCCACTGTAGATCAGCGTCGCCGGCGCCGCATCATCGGCGGCAAAGCCGCTACCGGCGACGAACAGCAACAGCGCAAAAACCATACTGCGCATCAGCCGTTTTCCTTGGCCCACGAATCGCGGAGCGTTACGGTACGGTTGAAAACGATCTTGCCGCCGGCGACATGATCGTGACGGTCGGTGACGAAGTAGCCGAGGCGTTCGAACTGGTAACGCGTCTCAGGCACGGCATCCTTGACGCAGGCTTCGATATAGCCGGTGACGACCTTGAACGAGTCGGCATTGATGAACTGCTTGAAATCGACATACTGGCCGTCGGCGCCGCGCACCGCGTCCGGACGGGGCTCGGTAAACAGGCGCTCGTACAGCCTTACTTCGGCCTCGACCGCGTGCGCCGCGCTCACCCAGTGAATCACGCCCTTGACCTTGCGGCCGACCGGATTCTGACCCAGCGTATCCGGGTCGATCGAGCATTTCAGTTCGACCACCTTGCCATCGGCATCCTTGATCACTTCGTCGCACTTGATCACGTAGCTGTAGCGCAAGCGTACTTCGCCACCCAGCGTCAGACGCTGCCACTTCGGCGGCGGCACTTCGGCGAAGTCGTCGCGTTCGATATAGAGTTCCGGCGCAATCGGCACCACACGCTCGCCCCACGCTTCGTGATGCGGGTGAAACGGCGCGCTGCGCGAGGCGGTGGTCGCCGGATCGAAATTGCTCAAGGTCACCTTGATCGGATCAAGCACGGCCATCACACGCGGGCAGGCTTCCTCCAGCGTCTCGCGCACGGCGCCTTCAAGCGACGCAAAGTCGACGACATTCGGCGTCTTCGACACACCAGCGCGCTGCGCGAACAGCCGTACGCCTTCCGGGCTGTAGCCACGACGGCGCATGCCCGAAATCGTCGGCATGCGCGGATCGTCCCAGCCCGACACCAGTTTTTCGTCGACAAGTTGCTTGAGCTTGCGCTTCGAGGTGACGACGTACAGCGTCTCCAGGCGCGAAAACTCGATCTGTTGCGGGTGGTTGCCGATGCTGATGTTATCGAGCACCCAGTCGTACAGCGGCCGGTGATCTTCGAACTCCAGCGTGCACAGACTGTGGGTAATGCCTTCGATCGCATCCGAAATGCAATGCGTGTAGTCGTACATCGGATAGATGCACCAGTCGTTGCCGGTACGGTGATGCTCGGCACGCTTGATACGGTAGATCACCGGGTCGCGCAGATTCAGATTGGGCGCCGTCATATCGATCTTCAGCCGCAACGTTTTGCTGCCGTCGGCAAATTCGCCCGCCTTCATCCGGCGGAACAGATCAAGATTCTCGTCGACCGAGCGTGCCCGGAACGGGCTGTCGCGGCCCGGCACTTCGAAATTGCCACGGTATTCGCGCATCGCTTCGGGGGTCAGATCGCAGACAAAGGCCTTGCCCGACTGGATCAACTCTTCAGCGTAATCATAAAGCTGCTGGAAATAATTGGACGCATAGCGCGTCTCGCCATCCCACTCGAACCCCAGCCAGCGCACGTCATCCTGGATGGCGTGAACGTACTCGTCCTCTTCCTTCTCCGGATTGGTATCGTCCATGCGCAAATTGCACAGGCCCTGATAATCCCGGGCGATGCCGAAGTTCACGCAGATCGCCTTGGCATGACCAATATGCAAGTAGCCATTCGGCTCTGGCGGAAAGCGCGTCTGTACCGCGTCGCGTTTGCCGCTGGCGAGGTCGGTGTCGATGATTTGGCGGATGAAGTTGCTGACCGGAAGCTCGTTGCTCATGCTCGAATTGGGCTGTTGAATGACTCAGACCATCGATTGTAGCGGAAAGGTTGCGCGGCTTGGATGCGTGGTTTTTTACCTTGGCCGCGCACCGGCGACAGGGGAAGCGCCGAACGGCGCAAATCATCGCCGGCAAACCGGTCTAATCTCAATAGGATAGGAGCGCATCAGGCGCCCCGTTTGATGGCGAGGAGACCGACCATGAAAGCGAGTGACTATCCCCACATGCTGACGTCTTATCACAAGGGCTGGGACGAACTGAAGGCACGCCATCCGGCCAGCCTGAAAGTCCTGTTCTCGCTGGTGATTCCGCTGTCGCTGCTGCCTGCCGCGATGATTCTTTACGCCGGCGGCGTCAACGGCATGTATTACGCCGCGGATGCGCCGTTCTCACGCTGGATCGCCGTGGCGGTGATCTTCTTTTTCGCCGAAATCATCACCGTATCGATCATGGCCACGGTGATCCGCCAGATTGCCGCGATGCGCGATTTTTCGACCGACCGTGACAGCGCCTACCTGCTGGCTGCGCTTGGCGCGGTGCCGCTCTGGTTATCGGCGCTGACGCTGTTCGTCCCCAGCATCGCCTTCAACGCATTCTGTGGCGTGCTCGGCTTGGCCGCGTCGTTCTGCCTCCTCTACCACGGCGTACCCTCGCTACTCGGCACCCAGGAGGATATCGAAGCACAGGATGTGGCCTATCTGGTGATGTCGGTCGGCGCTGCGGCGTGGGCCTTGCTGTGTGCGCTGGTGTTGCTGCCGCTGTTCATGTGAGGCGCAATGCAAAGCGAGCCCCGCCTCCGGCCTCGAGCAAAACTGAAAAACGACCCCGCGAGGTCGTTTTTCAGTTTTCTGCTTCAACGTCTTGTTTGCTCAGACGTCCTGCCCCTCGACGATGCCATCGTGATGCTTGTCTTGCGGTAGCACGAAGTTGAGGATGATCGCCAGCACGCTCACCAGACCGACACCGGCAAGGTTGAGATCACCCAGCTTGAGCGTCAGCCCGCCCACGCCGCAGGTCAGCACCACAGCGACGATGACCAGATTGCGCGGCGCCATCAGGTCAACCTTGGCGTCGATCAGCGTTTTCAGGCCGATCGAGGCGATGGTGCCGAACAACAAGACCATGATGCCGCCCATCACCGGCAGCGGAATCGATTGCAGGATGGCGTTGAATTTGCCAAAAAACGCCAGAATCACCGCCAGCACCGCCGCCCAGGTCATGGTCACCGGATTGAAGTTCTTGGTAATCATCAAGGCACCGGTCACCTCGCCATAGGTGGTGATCGGCGGGCCGCCGACGAAGCCAGCGAAACACACGCCAAGACCATCACCGGCCAAGGTGCGGTGCAGGCCCGGTGAAGCGGTGTAGTCCTTGCCGGTTACCCCACCGATCGCCATCACGCCGCCAATGTGTTCGATCGCGGGTGCAATCGCCACCGGCATCATGAACAGCGCAGCCGCCCAGCTGATTTCCGGGTGCACGATATGCGGCAGCGCGAACCACGGTGCGGCGGCAATCGGTGCGAAATCAACCACGCCCAGCAAAGTCGCCGTGACATAACCGACGAAGACCCCGGACAAAATCGGCACCAGCCGCAGCATGCCGCCAGAAAACACCGCCACCACAATGGTCGTCGCCAGCGAGATCGCCGCAAGGAAAATCGAGGTCTGATAGGGAATAAGCTGCTTGCCGCCGCCCTGCCCCATGGCCATGCCCGAGGCCGCCACCGCGACCGACAAGCCAATGACCATGATCACCGGGCCAATCACCACCGGCGGCAAGAGCTTGTGGATGAACGCCATGCCGCGCCAGCGAATCAGCGCCGCGATAAGGAAATACATAAAGCCGGCGGCAAACAAACCAAACTGTGTCGCGGCCTGGCCCCAGGTCTGGATCGAGAAGATGATCGGCCCGATAAACGCGAACGACGAGCCAAGAAAGAGCGGCACTTCACGCTTGGTGACCAGTTGAAACATCAAGGTACCGACCCCGGCGCCGAGCAGCGCCAGTGCCGGGTTGAGGCCGGTCAGCAACGGCACCAGCACCAGCGCACCAAAGGCAACGAACAGGATCTGCGCGCCCGAAATTGCTTGTTTGAGAGTGGAAAACATCGTTATCCCTGAGTTGGTCTTATCTGGGGAAGCCATGCTGAACCATGGACACACAAAACGGGCGCCTCTCGGCGCCCGTTTTAACAATTAATAGCCGATTCAGCGGGTTCCGAAAATCTTGTCACCTGCATCGCCCAGACCCGGAATGATATAACCCTGCTCGTTCAGGTGCGAATCGAGCGAGGCGGTGTAAATTTGCACGTCCGGATGTGCTTCGTTGACGAGCTTGACGCCCTCGGGCGCGGCCACCATGACGATGGCTTTGATCTCTTTGCAGCCATTGCGTTTGAGCATGTCGATCGTCGCCACCAGCGAACCACCGGTCGCCAGCATCGGATCGATGATCAGCGCCAGACGATCACTCAGATTACCGACAAACTTCTCGAAATAAGGCTCCGGCTGCAGCGTTTCTTCATTACGCGCCAGACCGACAACACTGATTTTGGCCGACGGCACCAGATCAAGCACCCCATTGAGCATGCCGATACCGGCGCGCAGGATCGGCACCACGGTCATTTTCTTGCCCTTGATCTGTTGCACATCGACCGGGCCGCACCAGCCGGCTATCGTCACCGGCTCCAGCGGCAAATCGCGCGTGGCTTCATACGCCAGCAACCTGGCCAGCTCGTCGGTCAGCAAGCGAAACTTGTTAGTGCTGACATCGGCGGCACGCAACAGGGACAACTTATGTTGCACCAGCGGATGGTTGACGACGTGAATATGCATGGTGAGTCCCGACGAATATAGAGAAGTATGAATTGATTGTATCCGTCAACGACGCAAGCGCCATTGACGAAAGTCCGGGGTAGCGCGCGAGCTGGCTGCCGAGCGTCAAGCGCCTCGCGTCGATCAGGCAAGGCCCGGCCAAAACCCTGCCTGAACGGCTGGCTGGCGTAAAATAAAGCGAAAGGACTGGAACCGGCAACGTGATTACCACCGCCTGGCTGATCTTGAGCGCGCCCGTGGAAACCACGCCCAGCCGATGCAATGGGTCGGTGCTTGCAGCTTGTTGGCGCAATGCGCTACCCGGTTCGGAAGCGCTGCGGTCATCCGCAACCTGGATTCGGGTGAATTTGACGGGGCCATACGCTGAACATGTCATTAATACAGGCGATGCAAACGCCAAAAGGATGGCTTGCAAACCAACAGGCACAGGCATGATGCGCAACCGGTAGCCGGGTTTTGATAGAATCGCGGCTGTCTACATCGGCCGGATCGTGCCGAAAACAGGAATCAATGCTTATGCGCTTGCGCCGTCTCTCCCTTGCTCTGCTTCCCCTGCTGTTTGCCGGCACCGTTCATGCCGGCGACAAAGAGGATATCCAGCAGTTGCTGCAGACGCGCCAATACGCGCCAGCGCTTGATCGCGCCGACAAGGTACTCGCCAAAAACCCCAAGGATCCGCAGATTCGCTTCATGCGCGGCTTGGCGCTGACCGAACTCGGCCGTAACGACGATGCGATCAAATCCTTCGTCAGCCTGTCCGAGGATTACCCGCAACTGCCCGAGCCGTATAACAATCTCGCGGTGCTGTACGCGCAGCAAAATCAGTACGACAAAGCCCGTACCGCACTGCAAATGGCGATCCAGACCAATCCGAGCTACGCCACCGCGCACGAGAACCTGGGCGACCTGTACGCCCGTTTGGCATCCCAGGCTTATGACAAGGCGCTACAGCTCGATGGCAACAAGGGCACGGCACAGACCAAGCTGAAGCTGGTCAACAATCTTTTCAGCAGCAACGGCACACCAGCACGTCCGGCCGCACCGGCCAAAACTGCGCCAACACCGGTCGCCGTCGCCGCAGTGGTCAAACCGCTCGCCACGCCGGCGCCAACGCCCGCGCCGCCCCCAAAACCAACACCGCTGGCAACGCCAGCCCCCACGCCAGTACCGACGCCGACGCCAGCCCCCAAGCCTGTGGTCGACGAACGTCAGCAAGACGTTATCGCCGCCGTACAGCGCTGGGCACAGATGTGGGCCCGCCAGAACGTCAGCGGTTACCTCGGCGCCTATGCCAAAAACTATGCCCCCGCCGGCCAAAGCCATGCCGATTGGGCCAAGGAGCGACGCGACCGTGTCGCGGCGCCAAAATCGATCGAGGTCAAGTTGTCGGATATTCGCGTCGACTTCAGCGACGACAAGACCGCCAAGGTACGCCTGCGCCAGAGCTATCGTTCCGAACGCCTTTCCAGCACCACCGGCAAAACGCTGGTGCTGGAAAAGAGCGGCGGCGATTGGCTGATCCGCGAAGAGCGTTCGGGGCGCTGATAGGCTAAATCGTCATGTCGTCCACCTTATCCCGGGCACGGCGCCTGACCGCGGTACTGTTGTTGCTGGTACTCGCGCCGGCCGCCCAACCCAAATTTGCCAATCCGCAACAAGCAGTCAGTCCGCTGGCGCAGAGTCGCGCAGGCCGCGCTACGACCGGCTCGCCCGAGCAAATGATCGTTGCCGCGCTCGACGCCATCGGCGCCGGCCGCATGGCCGACGCGCGCGCGACCGTCGATGCGCTGCTGGTGCGCGAGCCCGACTATCGTCTGGCCCACCTGCTTTCCGCCGATTTGTACGCCATGCGGCATCGCCCGCTGCGAACCGTCGGCGATGCCGCCAGCGGCCCCGCCGAGCAACTGGAAGGATTGCGTCGTGAAGCCATGGCACGCATCCAGGCAAGCCGCGATGCGCCGCCCGATGATGCACTGCCGGCGAATCTGCTGGTCATGGCAGCCAAGCAACAATATGCCGTCCTGGTCGATGCCAAGGCGTCCCGCGTCTATCTGTTCAGCAACGACCGTGGCGTACCGCGCCGCATCACCGACTTCTACACCACGATCGGCAAACTGGGCGTCGGCAAGGAAAAGGAAGGCGATCAACGTACCCCGCTCGGGGTGTATTTCGTCACCGGCCAGATGCCGCGCGCGCAGCTTGATACCATGCTCGGCAAGAAAGCCGATCTCTACGGTATCGGCGCGTGGCCGATTTCCTACCCGAACGAACTCGATCGCCAGCAAGGACGCACCGGGCATGGCATCTGGCTACATGGCGTTCCCTACGATACCTATGCACGTTCGCCATGGTCGTCGAACGGTTGCGTAGCCCTGGGCAACGAAGATATGCGTGCGCTCTCGAGCAGCCTGCAGATCGGCGTTACGCCGGTGGTCATTGTGCGCAAGATCGACTGGCTGCCGCGCACGGTTTGGCAACAGAAGCGTCAAGCCGCGCTCAGCATGCTCAAGCACGATCCGGCGGCGACCACCCCAGCTGGGCTCAGCCTGTTCAGCGGCGATGCGACGGAAAACCAGCGCGTCGCGACCTTCGACGATATGCAGATACCGGGAGGCATCCGCCGGCAGTACTGGCAGCGCGTCGACAAGGAATGGCGGATCGTCTGGGACGGGCCGGCCAGGGCCGGTTGATCTTGCGAGCACGAAAAAGCCCGGAACGTACCCGGGCTTTTTTGATTGGCAACGATTACAGCGTCAAACCACCGGTGACTTCGATGGCGGCACCATTGATATAACTGGCTTCATCGCTGGCCAGAAAAGCGTAGACGTTGGCGATTTCTTCCGGCTGCGCCAGGCGACGCATCGGCACCCGCTCTTCCAGCGCCGCAATCACCTTTTCCGGCATGCTGTTCAGAATCGGCGTGGCGACAAAACCCGGGCACACCGCATTGGCGCGAATCCCTTTTCTGCCCAGCTCCTTGGCCCAGGTTTTGACGAAACCGATCACGCCAAACTTGCTGGCCGCATAATTGGTCTGGCCGAAGTTACCATACAGGCCAACCACCGAGGACGCATTGAGAATCACCCCGCCGCCCTGCTCCACCATGGTCTCGACCACGGCGCGGGTGCAGTTGTAGACGCCCTTGAGGTTGATATCGATGACCTTGTCGAACTGCTCGTCGGTCATCTTGGTCAGCTGCGCATCCAGCACGATACCTGCGTTGTTGACCAGCACGTCAATACGGCCAAAGTTCGCCTTGACGCCTTTGACCATGCTGGCAATCTGCTCGCGGTTGGTCACGTCGACGAAATAACCGTACGCATCCGCGCCGGAAGCAACCAGTTCGGAAACGACATCGTCGATTCCCTGCTGATTCACATCGCAAACGGCAACCTGTGCGCCTTCGGCGACAAATTTCTTGGCCGTTGCGTAGCCGATACCGCTGGCAGCACCGGTAATGATGGCTACCTTACCTTTCAGTCTCATCTCAAACACCCCATTTTTGCATCGCAAAATACACCTGTCTCCAGGTTCATGGGGTCAGAATAGTCAGTATTGTGCAATGCAACAACTACAAGCAGCGAACGAGGAAAGAGATGAACACCGCCGGTCAGGCGCTCGGCGTGCGGCCAGGCGGAACGGCGTTGTATTGATCGATCAGCGTGCGGCAATCGACGATGCGCAGGTCGTTGTCGCGGGCGAAGGTCATGATGAACTCGAACACGCGCGGATCGATTTTTTCCAGCTGTTTATCGACGGCAACGCAGCGCACGTTTTCGTGCACCATCGGCCGAACATAGGGCGCGTAAGAGAGCTTCTGATCGAAACCGAAGGTGGAGAGAATCCCCGACAGCCGCTCAGCCCAATCGCTGGGCCGGAACTCCCGACCGCTACTGGTGATGCCCTGGATGATTATTTCGTATGGATTACAGATCATGGCTATCAGCTGAATAGAAAAAGCAGAGGGATTCAAGCAAGCATCGTTCAGCGCGGATTGTACCACCGCGCGCCGGTGAACGAATGAATCCACCAGTCCAACCCGCCCCCGCTCTGAGAATCCGATCTTGCCAGCCATAGGCAAACCGCTGAATAATAGCCGTTTTATCAGAAAAAACGCGCGCGCGATTGCCGCGACGACAAAGGCCAGCCGATGCGTCACTACCTGCAATTCTCCGACTTTACCCGCGAAGAGTACGACTACCTGTTCCAGCGAACCAAGGTCATCAAGGATCGCCTGAAGGCGGGTGAACTCTATCAGCCCTTCATCGGCAAGGTGCTGGGGATGATCTTCGAAAAGTCGTCGACCCGCACCCGGGTATCGTTCGAAGCCGGCATGGCGCAATTCGGTGGCCACGCGATGTTCATGCAAAGCAAGGACACCCAGCTTGGTCGTGGCGAACCGATCGAGGATGTCGCCCAGGTCATCAGCCGCATGGTCAATATCGTCATGGTGCGTACCTACGAGCAAAGCATCATCGAGCGCTTTGCCGAGAACTCGAAGGTGCCGGTCATCAACGGCCTGACCAACGAATACCACCCCTGCCAGATCATGGCCGATATCTATACCTATATCGAACGCTTCGGCTCGATCGAAGGCAAGACCGTGGCTTGGGTCGGCGACAGCAACAATGTCAGCCGCACCTGGCTGCAGGCGGCAAAAATATTCAATTTCAAGCTCAATCTGGCCTGCCCGCGCGGTTATGAAATGACCGTACTCGATGGCCAGACCTACAGCCGTCAGAATTTCGAACAATTCTACGATCCGTACCAGGCCGCGCGCGATGCCGATATCGTCACCACCGACGTGAGCGTCTCGATGGGCTACGAGCGCGAGACGCTGCAGCGCAAAAAGGACTTCATCAATTACAGGGTCAACGAAAAACTGATGATGCAAGCCAAGGCCAATGCGCTGTTCATGCATTGCCTGCCCGCGCATCGCGGCGAGGAAGTCGATCCGGAAGTCATTGACGGCCCGCAATCGGTGGTCTGGGACGAAGCCGAAAACCGCATGCACACCCAAAAGGCAGTGATGGAATACCTGCTGCTGGGCAAGATCGAGGATTGATCTGACCGTGTCCATTCTTGGCATCACCGACGTCGTGACTTACCTGATCGGCACCCTGATCATCATCCTGATGCCAGGGCCGAACTCGCTGTTCGCCTTGTCGGTGGCCGCCAAACGTGGCCCGCGCGCCGGTTTTGCCGCCGCAGCCGGCATCGTCACCGGCGATTTCGTGCTGATGCTGGCTGCGGCGCTCGGCGTTGCTTCGCTGATGCACGCGTATCCGCTGGCGTTCGATGTAGTTCGCTATGCGGGTGCCGTTTACCTTGGCTGGCTGGGGCTCAAGCTGCTACTGAGTCGCCGCTCCCCAGCCAATGAACGCGATCTGGATGTGCCCGCGCGGCATATTTACAAGCAAGCGCTGTCGATCTCGCTCGTCAACGTCAAGGCCATCCTGTTTTTCATGGCGTTTTTCCCGCAATTCGTCGACCCCGCCTATCCACATGTCGCGGTGACGTTTGCCGCGCTGGGTCTGATCGTTCAGCTCACCAGCATCAGCTATCTGACGCTGCTGATCCTTGCCGGCTCGCGCATTGCCCTGAAGCTGGCACGACGACGATGGGTTGCACCCTTGCTGGGCAGGTTTACCGGCCTGTTGTTCGTCAGCTTCGGCGCCAGACTCGCCTTGGGGCGTTAAACCAAACCATTACCGTGACCGACTGCCTACAGCGCAGTCGGTTCATTGCTACACCTACCTGTTACTAGATCGGGGAATTCCATGTCTGATGTTAAGAAAGTTGTGCTCGCCTATTCGGGCGGCCTTGATACGTCCGTGATCCTGAAGTGGCTTCAGGACACTTACCAGTGCGAAGTCGTGACCTTCACCGCCGACCTGGGCCAAGGCGAAGAACTCGCCCCGGCACGTGAAAAAGCCATCAAGTTCGGCATCAAGCCGGAAAACATCTACATCGACGACGTCCGTGAAGAATTCGTTCGCGATTTCGTGTTTCCGATGTTCCGCGCCAATGCGCTGTACGAAGGTGAATACCTGCTTGGCACCTCGATCGCCCGCCCGCTGATCGCCAAGCGCCTGATCGAAATCGCCCGCGAAACCAAGGCCGACGCCATCAGCCACGGCGCCACCGGCAAGGGCAACGACCAGGTCCGTTTCGAGCTCGGCGCCTACGCGCTGATGCCGGAAGTCAAAGTAATTGCGCCGTGGCGCGAATGGGATCTGTTGTCGCGTGAAAAGCTGATGGCCTACGCCGAAGCCAACGGCATCGAAGTCGACATGAAGCACAAGAACGGCGGCGCGCCGTATTCGATGGACGCCAACTTGCTACATATCAGCTTTGAAGGCCGCCATCTTGAAGACCCGAAGTCCGAAGCCGAAGAATCGATGTGGCGCTGGACCGTGTCGCCGGAAGCCGCACCGGACGCCGCCGAATTTGTCGATCTCGAGTTCGAGAACGGCGATGTGGTCGCCATCAACGGCACCCGCCTGAAGGCGCACGAAGTGCTCGCCAAGCTGAACGAACTCGGCGGCAAGCACGGCATCGGCCGGCTCGATCTGGTCGAAAACCGTTACGTCGGCATGAAGAGCCGCGGCTGCTACGAAACCCCGGGCGGCACCATCCTGATGAAGGCGCACCGCGGCATCGAGTCGATCACCCTCGACCGTGAAGTGGCCCACCTGAAGGATGACCTGATGCCGCGTTACGCCAGCCTGGTATACAACGGCTACTGGTGGAGCCCGGAGCGCGAGGCACTGCAAGTGCTGATCGACCACACCCAGAAGAACGTCAACGGCTGGGTTCGCGTCAAGCTGTACAAGGGCAGTGTCTCGGTGGTCGCGCGCGACTCCAAGGACACGCTGTTCGATCAGACCATCGCGACGTTCGACGACGACGGCGGCGCCTACAATCAGGCCGATGCTGGCGGCTTCATCAAGTTGAATGCACTGCGCCTGCGCATCGCCGGCAAGAAAGGCCGCTAAGCGCCATCAAGACCGCTCTCGCCGACTCATCCCGATGACAAGGCCAGAGCGGTCATGACGCAGAAACACGCCTCACCCCCAATAGATAACGGTCAGACTGCAATGCTTGAAGCTTTTTTGAATATGGATGAAGAGGTTTTCACCACACTCTCGGTATCCATCCTGTGTACCGGCTTGATCATCTATATGTGCTTCATCATCTACAGATTGGCCAAGGATTCGAAGGCCGGTAAATATGGCACCATCGTGCTGGCTTTCGTACTCGGACTCGGCATGTTCGGCTTTATCGCCAAAACGGTGCTGACCGAAATCCTGCAAAAATAATCTTCCATTTCCGAGAAAGGAGCTGTTCATGTCCCAGTTCGATAACGTTGCAGTCATCAAGAAAGCCAACGTCTACTTTGATGGCAAATGTGTTTCCCACACCATCATTCTGGCTGACGGCAGCAAGAAAACCGTCGGCGTCATCCTGCCGGGCACCTATACCTTCAATACCGGCGCACCGGAACTGATGGAAGTCGAAGATGGCCATTGCGTGGTCAAGATTGCAGGCAGCGCGCATCCGGTTGAAGTGATCGGCGGCCAGGCCTTCAACGTGCCGGGCAATTCGAGCTTCGACATCGAAGTCACCGAGACGCTGCATTACGTCTGCCATTTCGACTAAGCAGTACGCCGTATTTTGGGCAGCGCTTGCTGCCCAGCATTACCTGTTTCCATAGTATTGCCAGAGAATTGCCATGCCCTCATTTGATATCACCTCCGAAGTCGATATGGTCTCGATGAAAAACGCGATCGATGTCGCCGAGCGCAGCATCGTCAACCGCTACGACTTCAAGGGCACCAGCGCCAAGGTCGAACTGAACGAGAAAGAGGAAACCATCACCTTGCACGGTGATTCGGATTTCCAGCTTGATCAGATCAAGGAATTGCTGTTCCCGGCGCTGGAAAAGAAAGAGCCCGACAGCAGCAAACGCCTCGAAATCGGCGACGTACAAAAAATCTCCGGCAACAAGGTCAAGCAAGTGCTGAAGATCAAGGCCGGTATCGATCAGGATCTGGCCAGGAAAATCATCAAGCTGATCAAGGATGCCAAGATCAAGGTGCAAACCGCCATTCAGGGTGACGCCGTGCGCGTGACCGGTACCAAGCGGGATACGCTGCAAGAGGTGATCGCTCTGGTTCGCAAGTCGGTGACCGACTTTCCGTTGCAGTACCAGAACTTCCGCGACTGATCACCCCGCCCATGCGCAAAATCGCCCTGCGCTGGTCCAGCCGCCAGTCCTTGCTGAGCGGTGCCGTGACCGTGCTGTTTGCGCTTGGGCTGCTGCTTATCCTCAGCCTGCAGGTCAACAGCTCGTATCGCGCCGAGGTTCAGCGCGCCCGCGATGAGGCGCAAAACCTCGCGGGTGTGCTGGAGGGGCAACTGGCATCGGCGCTGCGTGAAGTCGACCTAGTTACCAACGGCTTGATTCGGCAATTGTCGCCGGCCGATCTGGCTCAATCCGATCTGGGCGAGACCCGCAACAAGGAGCTGCAGAGCTTGTTGCTCGACCAGTTGGCACAAATCCGCCAGCTCGACAATCTCGCCCTGTTCAGCACCGATGTGGTGATCACGCATCGCGCGCTGGACGTGCCGGGCAGCAATATTCCGCTCAAAGCCGAGGATCTGGAGCGCCAGCGCAACAATCCGTTTATCGAACGCGATTACACCCGGCTCAATCGCAACGGCAACACCCAGAAACCGGGCTTGATCATCGTCCATCGCGTTGAAACACAGCCCGGCCGGCTCGACGGCTGGGTTGCCGCGTCGATCACGACGCAGTATTTTGATCGCGTGCTCGGAACCTTGTCGCTGGGCCATCAAGGCCTCACGATGCTGGTCGACGAGCGTCTTGGCATCATCGCCAGCTATCCGGAAGCGCCACCGGGCTTCGAGCCCGATGCCGCAACCCTGCGCGGACTGCGCGATGGCTCGCAACACGGCGTACAAGTACGCCAGACACGCATCGATGGCATCACCCGGCAGACCGCGTATCAGCAAATCGGCGATACGCCGTTTTTCATCGCGGTCAGCCTGTCGTCCAACGATTATCTGAGCCGCTGGTATGCCGAAATCCGCTACTACCTGATCGGCGGTGCGCTACTGCTGGCAATGGCCTTGTTGATGGCGTACTTTTTCTGGCAATCACGCCAGTTGTCCGAACATCTGCGCCACAAGGAAAAACGCCTGGACGCGAGCGAATCACGCTTCAGGCAAATGATTGAAACCACGCCGGTCGCGCTGGTTCTGAGCCGACCCAGCGACCATTTCATCACCTATATCAATCAGCAAGCGGCGCAGATGTTCGATCTGCCGCAAGCCACCGCGCTGTCGATGCGCGTCTTCCAGCTTTATCAGGATCGGCTGGATTTCCTCAACCAGCTTGAAGACGTGCACTCGGGTCAGCCGGTGCGCACGCTGGAAGTCCGGCTCCGGCGCAGCAATGGCGAGACCTTCTGGGGCCATTTGTCGATGTCGCAAGCATCAGGCAGCAGCGGTGCAACCTTGCTGATCGGCATCAGCGACATTACCCAACAAAAGCGCCTTGAAGTCGAACTGCAACATCGGGCGACCACCGACGGCCTGTCGGGCCTGGCCAACCGCAATCACTTCATGGAAATGTCCAACCATGAATTGGTACGGGCACAGCGTTATGGCCGACCGTTGACGCTGATGATGATCGACATTGACCATTTCAAGCTCATCAACGATGAGTACGGTCATGATGCCGGCGATGCGGCAATCCGCGCCATTGCCCTGCTCTGCCGCAACACGCTACGCGACGCAGATCTGATCGGCCGCATGGGCGGCGAAGAATTCGCCGCGCTGCTTCCGGAAACGCCGATGCCGATGGCCACCCTCGTCGCCGAGCGGCTGCGGGCCCGAATCGAGGCGTACCAGCTGCTGACACCGGATGGCGAATGCATCCGCTTCACCGCCAGCATCGGTATCACCACACTGGCATCGGGTGACAGCATCGTCGATCCGCTGCTCAAACGCGCCGATCTGGCGTTGTACGATGCCAAGCACGGTGGTCGTAATCGGGTTTGCCAACAGGAAGCCGACACGACGGTAACTTGATCACCGTCAAGGCATGCAAGACACCCGTTCGGCATATTGGGGCATCACGACAGGGAGCCCCATCATGGAAAATACCCCGCTGCAAACACTGTTTACGACGGATATCGGCTTGCTGAGCTTGTTCACCATCACCTTCATTTGCGGTATGGCCGGCTACCTGTTCTGGTTCATCCGTCGCAATGTGCTGAATGCCGTCGTGCCGGCGGAATCGTCACAGGAAGATTGAAGCATCCTATCGGGACCTGGCGCCGACAGGGCGTACAAACTGCATCCGGACTTCACCGGCAGAATTGCAGAAACAACAATGGCGGGCTGATAGCCCGCCATTGTTGTTTCTGCTCGCTCGATCTACCCGATCAATCCCTTGGCAATTCGATCAGATAGAAGCGCTCATGGTTTTCACCGGCGCGTTGCCCTTCCCAGCTCACCAGCGAGCCCACCGGCGGCGTCCCTTGGCGCAACACTAGCGGGCAGTCTTGCGCTAGCGGGCCGCTGGCCAGGCGAATACCCGCGAAATAATCCAGCGATGCAATCATCGACGTCGAGACCTCACCGGCAACGCAACCCGGCACCTGCTGTGCCAGCTCGTTTCGCAGCGACAGCACTACCTCACGGTAGCTCTTCGCCGCATCAAGCCACGGCTGCCACAAGCCGATCAATACCCCCCAGACCAGGGTAACGCCGCAAGCCCAGTTAGTGACCGCCTGACGGCCTAGCGGGCGCTTGCGCGACAGCACCCAGCACCATAGTGCCGTGAGTACCAAGCCAAACAGCAAGCCGCCCCAATGCAACGACAGCTGGTAGGCCGGGCTTGCCGCCTGCAAGGCCACAGTCCAGCTGATCGGTACGCCACCGTGCAATACCAGCCAGCCCAGCCACAACAGGCAGGCGCCGATACCCAGGGTCATCACGCCAAACCAGTTCAGCGCGGCAGCAGCACCGCGACGCAATGTATCAATGCCGGCACCGGCCAGCAGGGCCAGCGAGGGCAATAGCACCAGCAAATCGGATTCGCGGGTATCCCCGGCCAGCATCAGCCAAAGCAGCGCCAGAACGGCCATCAGCAACGGCAACAGCAACTTGGGCTGGGATCCAAGGTCGGTGCGGTTGACCCAAATACCCCAAGCCGCCAGCGGCAGCGCCGGCCAGGCAAACCATGGCAGCACCGCAAGCGTGTAGCCCGTACCGCTGAACCACGCAAGGTGGCCAAACCCGTCGTAAGGCCCCAGTGCGAACAAGCGGTACCAGTGCTGGAACGCCGCCGGATCATAACGGGACAAATCGATCAGCCAGATCGCCCCGATCGGCAGCGAAATCACTAGCGCGGTCACCAACGTCACCAGGTAGGCCGCGCGCCGCCACGGCCCCACGCTACCGATTGCCAAGGCGATCAGCACAGCCAGACCAAACTGGCCCAGATTGGTCCCGGCGATCAACACCAGCCACACCAGCCCCAACAGCAGGCCGGCGAAAAATGGCTGGCGCCGGGCATAAGCCAACGCATAGGCCAGCCAGGAAAACGCGGTCAGGGTCAGCACTGGTGGGGCCAGATGATGACCCCAGACAACCAGCCCGATCGAGCCGATCAGCACCATCACGCACACGCGCCCTTGCCGTCGGCCGAACAACTCGCGCCCGGCCAAACCGACGCCCCACATCGCCAGCGCCATCCACACGCCGGTGATGAGCCGGGCGGCGTCGTGAATCGACACCCCCAGCTTGCCAAGTGGCCACGCCAACAAGGCACCGCTCCAGTAGTACAGCGGGCCGGCGATCAGATAAGGCTGTTCGCCGAAGAAAGGCAGCGACCAATGTTGACCGGCGAGGAAACGACCGATAACCGCAGCGGTTTCCAGCTCGCTCGGCTTCCATGGATCATGCCCGATCAGGCCAGGGAAAACCCAGAAGACGCACAGCAGCAGCAATAGCCACGGCTTGTCGGATGGCGGCTGCGGTGTTTCCCGCTCGGAAGGAGGTAGATAGGTCAGCATGCGGGCGCGGATCGGAAGAAAAAAGAAAAGGATAGGCGCAGAAGACAAAAAAGGCAGCCATAAAGCTGCCTTTTCAGTTTGAGCGGAATGCCGCTTACTTGCTGTACATCGCGTACTTGTTGCGGAACTTCTCGATACGGCCGGCGGTATCGACGATCTTTTGCTTGCCGGTGTAGAACGGATGCGATTCCGACGAGATGTCCAGACGCACGACCGGGTATTCCTGGCCGTCGGTCCATTTCATGGTTTCCTTACCCTTGGCGGTCATCGTCGAACGGGTCAGGAATTTGAAGTCAACGCTTGCGTCGAAGAAGATGACTTCTTTGTATTCTGGGTGCAGATCGGCTTTCATTGTTTTTCCTAAAGTTTGCGCGCCGGGATTGTGCCGACGCAAGACGCAATATTATTCCAGATCATGCCGCCTGCGGCAAGCCGGCACTTAACGGCGCATCGAATCGAAGAAGTCGTTGTTGGTCTTCGTCGCCTTGAGCTTGTCGAGCAGGAACTCCATCGCCTCAAGATCGTCCATCGGGTACAACAATTTGCGCAGTACCCAGATCTTTTGCAGCTGCTCTTGCGGGATCAGCAACTCTTCGCGACGGGTACCGGAACGGTTGATGTTGATGGCCGGGAACTGGCGTTTCTCGGCCATGCGGCGATCAAGGTGCAACTCGTTGTTGCCGGTGCCCTTGAATTCTTCGTAAATCACTTCGTCCATGCGCGAACCGGTATCGATCAGCGCGGTGGCGATGATGGTCAGGCTACCGCCCTCTTCGATATTGCGTGCGGCACCGAAGAAACGCTTTGGTCGTTGCAGCGCATTGGCATCGACACCACCGGTCAGCACCTTGCCCGACGACGGCACCACGGTGTTGTAGGCCCGCGCCAGACGCGTGATCGAATCAAGCAAAATCACCACATCTTTCTTGTGCTCAACCAGACGCTTGGCCTTTTCGATGACCATTTCGGCCACCTGCACATGGCGGGTCGCCGGCTCATCAAAAGTAGAACTGATGACTTCACCGCGCACCGAACGCGTCATTTCGGTCACTTCTTCCGGCCGCTCGTCGATCAGCAGCACGATCAAGACCACATCAGGATGATTGGCGGCAATCGCATGCGCAATATTCTGCAGCATCACGGTCTTACCGGTCTTCGGCGGCGCAACCAGCAGCGCACGCTGGCCCTTGCCGATCGGCGCAACCAGATCGATCACCCGGCCGGTAATGTTTTCCTCGGCCTTGATTGCCCGTTCCAGATTCAGACGTTTGTTCGGGAACAGCGGCGTCAGGTTTTCGAAGAGGATCTTGTTCTTCGAGATTTCCGGCGGCTGATCGTTGATCTTGTCGACCTTCACCAGCGCCACATAGCGCTCGCCCTCTTTCGGCGTACGGATTTCGCCCTCGACGCTATCACCGGTATGCAGATTGAAGCGGCGAATCTGGCTCGGACTGACATAGATGTCATCGGGCCCGGCGAGGTAACTGGTGTCGGGACTGCGCAAAAAGCCAAAGCCATCCGGCAGGACTTCAAGCGTACCATCGCCAAAAATAGTCTCGCCCTTCTTGGCCTGGTTTTTAAGCAAGGCGAAGATCAGGTCTTGCTTGCGCAAGCGGTTGGCACCGTCGATCTCGAACTTGGCGGCCATTTCGACCAGTTCGGTGACGTGCAAGGGCTTCAGGTCGGACAAATGCATAGGGGGCGGCCGATGTAATAAGGGCGGTGGGTTGCTGCGACAGGCAGGTGCGGGAAACGACTGCGCGGGAGAACCCCGACGCATAAGAATTAGTTGTAAGCGTATACGCCTACAAAACAAAATGTCAAGGCGGGTGACCAGGAAGATCGCCCGCCTTGAATACCGCCGATGGTAATCGGCCGGTGGATATTACAGATTGCTGTCGAGGAAAGCGGTCAGTTGCGACTTGGACAGCGCGCCAACCTTGGTCGCCTTCGCTTCGCCGTCGACAAACAGCATCAGCGTCGGGATGCCACGAATGCCGAACTTCGGCGGCGTAGCCTGGTTTTCGTCGATGTTGAGCTTGGCGATCTTGAGCTTGCCCGCGTACTCACCGGCCACTTCGTCCAGGATCGGCGCAATCATCTTGCAAGGGCCGCACCATTCAGCCCAGTAATCCACGAGAACCGGGATCTGCGCTTGCAGCACTTCGGCATCGAAGCTGGCGTCGGTCACTTGCACGATATGTTCGCTCATCAAAAAATCTCCGCGTATGGGGTAGTCAGTCGAAATGCCGGGCCGGTTTACGGCAAGGCCTTGTTCAAATCAATGGGGGCATTTTATCGTCATTCAACCGCGAACCGGGAAAAACGATTCAATCGTTACGATAGTCGTAGTCATGCTGCTTACAAGGCCGCGCCGACCGCATCAGCGAGGCGATCGACCGCCGTCACGGTCATGCCTTCGATCGGTGATCGCGGCCGATTGGCCTTGGGCACGATGGCATGGGTGAATCCGAGCTTGGCCGCCTCACGCAGGCGCTCCTGGCCGCGCTGCACTGGCCGGACTTCGCCGGCCAGACCCACTTCGCCGAATACCACCAGCTTGTGTGGCAAGGGCCGGTCTTTCAGGCTGGAGACAATGGCCAGCAGCATCGCCAGATCGGCCGCCGGTTCGCTGATGCGCACGCCGCCGACCGCATTGATGAAGACATCCTGATCGAAGGCGGCAATCCCAGCGTGGCGATGCAGCACCGCCAGCAGCAGCGCCAGCCGGTTCTGCTCGACCCCGACCGCTAGACGTCGGGGTTGCGGTGAGTGCGCGTCGTCGACCAGCGCCTGCACCTCGACCAGCATCGGCCGCGAGCCCTCCTGCGTCACCAGCACGCACGAACCGGACACCGGCTCCTTGTGCTGGCTTAAAAACAGCGCCGACGGATTGGTGACCTCCTTGAGGCCTTTGTCGGTCATGGCGAACACACCCAGCTCGTTGACGGCGCCGAAGCGGTTCTTGATCGCGCGGATCAGCCGGAAGCTCGAGTGGGTATCGCCTTCGAAATACAGCACCGCGTCGACGATATGCTCGAGCACGCGCGGTCCGGCCAGTGCGCCTTCCTTGGTGACGTGGCCGACCAGCAGGATCGTCGTGCCGTGGCGTTTGGCAAAGCGGGTCAGTTGCGCCGCGCATTCGCGCACCTGAGCAACGCTGCCCGGCGCGCTGGTCAATTGCTCGGTATACATGGTCTGGATCGAATCGATGACCACAACCTGCGGCTTCTCGCGATCGAGCATGGTCAGGATCCGTTCGAGCCCGATTTCGGCGAACAGCGCCACCGGTGCATCGGCCAGATCAAGGCGCTTGGCGCGCAAGGCAATCTGCTGCGCCGATTCCTCGCCCGACACATAAAGCACCCTGTGCTGTTGCGCCATCCGCGCCAATGCCTGCAAGAGTAACGTCGACTTGCCGATGCCCGGATCGCCACCGATCAGCACCACGCCGCCGGGCACGAGGCCGCCGCCGAGCACGCGATCGAGTTCGGCAATACCGGTGGCGGTACGCGGCATTTCTTCGGCGTCCACATCGGCCAGCTGGCGCACCCGACCATCGGCAGCCAGTGCGGCAAAGCGGTTGCCGCTGGCGCTGGGCTTGGCCTCGGCAATCGTTTCGACCAAGGTGTTCCACTCGCCACAGCCGGGGCACTGGCCCTGCCATTTGGGCGAGAGGGCACCACAGGCATTGCAACTGAATACGGACTTGTCCTTGGCCATGGAAGATCGCTCGTTCATCACTCAGCCGGGCATTCTAACAGCCAGTATGAGAACGGCCCGCTTGCGCGGGCCGAAACAGGCGATCGATCAAACCGCGTTAGAGGTATTTGAACAAGCTCATTCCTTGCACTTTGGAGAACGACGCACGCGCCGCTTCGAGCAGGGTCTGCGTCAGCGTGAAATCGGTGATCGCCTTGGTGTAGTCCAGATCCTGCAAGCCCGACAGCGTTTGGGCGTATTGCAGATCCAGATCGCCGTTGGTGTTGCGCACCGAGTCGGTCTCGTTCATTCGGGCACCGATCTTCGCCTGTGTCGACAGCACGTTGTCGAGCGCGCTGGAGAGATTGCCGATCACCCGGGCGAGACCGTTCTGATAATTGGCCTTCGAATTTTCATCGAACTGCGCTGCGCCGAGCTGGGTCGAGAAGTCGGCCAGCATCGAGAACATGTCCTGATTCTGCGATGGCCTGATGCTGAAGCTGTCGCCATTCGCCGGCACGCCCTTGATGCTCAGCGACGCGCCGGCATCCCAACCAGGAACCGCGGTTTCGCCCGCCAGCTGCTTGAACTGGATTTCGCTACCGGCCGAGTAGCCGCGTGGCATCGCCCCGACACGCGGGACGGCGTAGTCATAGCCGTCGATCATCGACTTGTTGAAGTTGGCATTGGCGCTGCCATCGGCCAGCGTCGCTCGGCTATCGACGATGTCGTACGTCGTCGCCCCCGCCGCATCAACGCTGAACGAGACCTTGTAGTTCTGCACATTGGCCGGATCGCCCCATTTCAGCGGGTTACTGACGGTGCCAAGATCAACCATACCCGAGCCGGTATTGCCGGCCGCCGCGCCGGTCTGGAACGTGCCGTTGCCGTTTTTGATCTCGCCAAACACTGCACTGCCCGACTCTGAAATCGGCAAATTGCGCGATGCCGAAATCTGCACCAATCGCTGGCCTTCATCGCCCAGATAATCGACCTTACCGAAACTGGCTTCGGAAAACGGCTTGGTATCGCCACGGAAGCCGGAGAACAGATACTGGCCACCACCATCGGTGGTATTGGCAAGGCCCATCAGCTCCTCGTAACGCGACTTCAGCGCTTCGTTGAGCGAGCTGCGATCCGCCAACGACAAGGCAGGATTGCCGGCCTGGATCGCCAGCGATTGCACGTTCTGCACCAGCTCGACCACTTGCTGCAGCGTCGATTCGGTCAAGCCGAGCGCCGAATCCACCGCCTTGCTGTTGACGCTGTATTGGGCATTCACCGACTGCGCCTGCGTCACCGACAGCGCACGCGAGGCACCGATCGGATCATCCGACGGCGACAGAATGCGCCGGCCGGTGTTGAGCTGGTTCTGCAAACGCGCCTGGTTGGACTGCTGTGTTTGCAGACCGCGGCTGCCGATATCGTAAAACGTGGTCGTTGCGACGCGCATGCTGGTTTACCTTGATTACGCGATCTGCAGGATGCTTTGAAACGCTTCCTGCGCGATCTGGATCACTTTGCTGGCGGCCTGATAGGCCTGCTGATAACGCAGCAGATTGGCCGCCTCTTCGTCGAGATTGACACCTGCGACCGATGCCCGGGCGTCGGTCGCTTGCGACAGCACCGTGTCTTGCGCGGTAGCCATGATCTTGGCGTCATTGGTTTGCACGCCGATGGTCGAGACCAGCTGGCCGTAGGCATCCTGATAATTGACCGTGCCCTTGTTCATCAGCTTCTGCGATTGCAACCCGGCCATTGCCAAGGCATTGCGGCCGTCGGCATTGCCATTGCTGTTGGGGCCGATACTGACCTTGTCGCCGGCGGCCGGCGTGCCGTCGAGCTTCATCGACCAGCCGTTCGCCGACACGGTCATGCCTGCCGTATAGGTTTGCGCCGGCCCCGGTACGCCGGTCACCGGATCGGTGATCGTGAACGACGTTGGCGAGGTGAAATTGATCGTGACCGGATTCTGCAGCGTCGCCCCCGGCTTCCAGGTGGCATCGGTCACCGGCACCGTGGTTTCCGGCTGGGTGAAGGTCAGCGAACCGGTATTGCTGCTGCCCTTGGTCGCAAGCACGGCACCGGCGGCGGCAATCCGCGACGGATCGGTCATTTGTACCGACATTCCGCGCACGAAGCCGGCCGCGGGCTGAATGGTGAACCGGTCCCCCGCCGCCATGCCTGGCGTGACGGACAACTTCAGGCCATCGACGCCCACCGGGCCGGCGGCGACTTGCGCCGGGGTAAATACGGTTTTCTGCTTGTCCGACTGGCGGGTCAGCACGTAATTGCTGCCATCGAACGAGAATTCGTAATTGCTGGCGGTCAGCTGCCCCATATCGTCGATATAGCCGCTCAACTGCGCGGTGCCGGTATTGACGGTATTGGAAAACACCGCGCCCAGGCTAGGCGCACCGGTCGCAGCATCGGTGGCGAAGCCGAACAGCCTGGTGCCCATCGCCCCGGTCAGATCCACACCAGCGCTTTGCTGGGTATTCATCGTTTGCGCGGTCACCAGCGCGATCTGGTTCAGGGCCGCTTGCGCGGTATCGAGCGATTTGCTGCGAAAATCCAGCAGCCCCTGCAATTTGCCGCCGGTCAGTTGCGACTCGGGCAAAAAGATGCTGTTGTTGTTCTGCTTGTAGACCACGGCCATGCGCTGCGGATCGCTCGGCGATGCTTCGACGCCCAGCTCGAACGGCTGATTGCCGACAACCAGACTCTGGCCATTGCCGATAAAGACGTTGATCGAGCCATCCTGCTGCGTGGTCGCGGTGGCTTTCACATAGGTATTGAGCGAGCGCACCAGTTCGTCGCGCTGATCGAGCAAATCGTTGGGCGGATGGCCACTGCCGGCCTGTACGCCGATCTGGTTGTTGAGCTCGGCAATCTGCTTGGAAATCGCGTTGATGCTGCTGACGGTATTGGTGAGGTCGCCATTCACACCGTCACGCAGCTCGGTCAGGCGCTGCTCGAACACCTGGAAGCGGTTGACCAGCGTTTGCGCCGACGACAACAGCGCCTGCCGTGCCGGCGCATTGGCCGGATTGGTAGCGACGTTCTGCATCGCGCTGAAGAAGCTCTGCAGCGCCGGCGATACGCCTGCGGTCGGATCGGCAACGATATTGTCGATATCGCTCAGGTGCGACAGCAGCTCGTTGTAGTAACTCGCGCTCGCCTGTGCGGTCTGCACATTACGGGTGAGGAACTGATCGTAAGAACGGCGGATGTCGTCGACGCGCGTCCCCAGGCCGACAAAACCGTTACCGGTACCTTGCGGGTAGGGTGCGCTCTGGGTGACGTTCTGGCGCGAATAGCCCGGGGTGTTGGCGTTGACGATGTTATGCCCGGTCACCGTCAAACCGAGGTTGGCCGCATTGAGGCCCGAAACACCAATCCCGAAAACGCTGGAAGCCATCTTGTCTACTCCGTATTCATCTTGTTATCGGCAGGATCAGCCCAGACTTGAGGCCAGCCCGGCAACCTGACGGCTGACGCGGCGGGCGACCGCTGCGAATTTGTCGACGTACTGCGGATCGGTGGCGTAACCCTTGGCCTGCAGCGCGCGCGCAAAGCCCTGCGCGTCCTCGCCCTTGCCGATCGCCTCGCCAAAGCGACGACGAATCAGACCGGCGTAGTCCGACAGTGCCTCGGTGTACGAATCGTAGGCGCGGAAGGTTTCGATCCGCTTCTGCGCCACGCCATCGACGAACTCGGTCGTGGTGATATCCACCGTTTTGCCCTGCCAGCTGCTGCCGGCCTTGATGCCGAAAAGATTATGGCTATCGCCGCCGGCCGCATCGCGGATCGGCTTTTTGCCCCAGCCGGTTTCGAGCGCGGCATGCGCCAGCAGCAGATGCGGCGCAACGCCCAGCGATGGCGCAACGGCCTTGGCCGCCTCGAACACGTCGCCGATAAAGCTGCCCTTCGCCGCCGGAGCGGCAGAATTTGCCGCCGCGCTGCCGCCCGTCACCGGTGCGACCTCGGTCTGCTGGCGGGACTGATGTCGCTGCACCGTCTTCAACAAGGCCGGATTTTGCAGCACCTCGATCTGCCGCGCGATCGCATCGGTCAGGCCCAAGCCGCCCCGCTTGGCCAGGTTCAGCGACATCTGCTGATCGTGCAATCCACGGTACAGATCGGTTGCGGGCGACTGCAGCTCGTCGTAATGCGGCGATGCATCGCGCATCGACTTGACCAGCTGCTGCATCAGCATCGCCTCGAACTGCTGCGCCACCGCATGCGCCGCCGCTTTGGGCGAGCTCTTGGCGGTCTGGCGCAAGGCCGCGATACCGCGTACATCGGCGGCGAAATCCTGAATGCTTGAAACGGGCGTCTGAGTGAGCATGAAAAAACCGCGGTAAGGCTACCGGCGTATATAAGCAATTGCCGTGCCTGATAAAGCAGAGCCTGCCCGGCAGGCGAGCCGGAGCAGCTCGTCGCGGCCCAACAAGGCAGGTTTAAATCACCTCAAGCTCGGCCTTCAGGCTCCCCGCCGCCTTCATCGCCTGCAGAATCGCCAGCAGGTCTTGCGGGGTAGCGCCAACGGCATTGAGCGCCCGCACCACATCGCGCAGATTGGCGGCCTTCGGCAGCCGCACGATGCCGCCCGAATCGGCCTGAATCTGGATGTCGGCATTGGTCACCGTCTGGGTCCGCCCGCCGGCGAGCGGGTTGGGCTGGACGACCTGGTTGTCGGCAGCAATCGTCACCGTCAGGTTGCCGTGCGAGACCGCGCACGGATCGATCTCGACCGACTGGTTCATCACCACCGAGCCGGTACGCGCATTGATGATGACCTTGGCGATCGCCGGGGCGGCATTCACTTCGATGTTTTCCAGCCTGGAGAGGAAGGAAACCCGCTGGTTGGCATCCTGCGGTGCGCGCACCTGCACCACGCGGCCATCCAGCGCTGCGGCGACCGGGCCGAGGTTGCGGTTGATCGCCTCGACCACGCGGCTGGCGGTGGTGAAATCGGTGGTCCGCAACTCGATCTGGACGAACTCGTTATTGTTCATTGCATTGGGCACCGCGCGCTCGACCGTCGCACCGTTGGGGATGCGCCCGGCCGCGAGCGAGTTGATCTGCACGCTGCTGCCGGCGGCTGAAGCGCCGGCACCGGGAATGATCACATTGCCCTGCGCCATGCCGTACACCTGACCATCGGCCCCCTTGAGCGGCGTCAGCACCAGCGTACCGCCGCGCAGCGACTTGGCATTGCCGATCGACGAGACGGTGACATCCAGCGGCTGGCCGGGGCGCGCGAACGCCGGCAGCGTCGCGGTCACGGTGACAGCGGCGACGTTTTTCAGCTGCAGATTGCCGCCGGCCGGCACCTGAATGCCGAGGTTATTGAGCATATTGATCACCGACTGCACGGTGAACGGCGTTTGCGTGGTCTGGTCGCCGCTGCCGTCCAGGCCGACAACAAGACCATAACCGATCAACTGGTTGTCGCGCACCCCGGCCACCGACGCCAGCTCGCGCAGCTTTTGCGCCTGTGCCAGCGGCATGGCCAGCATGGCCAGCGTCACGAGCAGCGCCGTAGTGATTTTTTTCATGCTGCGCCCTTTAGAACGGCATCACGTTAAGGAACAGGCGCTGCAACCAGCCGACGGTATTGGCATCGGCAATCGCGCCCTGCCCGACCTGCTCGATACGTGCATCGGCGACGCGGGTCGACGAGACCACGTTGCCGGCCTTGATGTCGTAGGGATTGACCACGCCGGTAAAGCGCCAGGCGTTCTGATAGCCGTTGACCGCGATCTGCTTCTCGCCGCCGACGATCAGGTTGCCATTGGGCAGCACCTCGATCACCGTCACCGCCAGCGTGCCGCGCAGGGTATTGCTGTTGTTGGTCGCGCCCTTGCCGGCGAAGCTGTTGCCGGTGGACATGCTGACATTGGCGTCAAAAAACTTGCTCAAGGCGCCCGGGAAGTACGGCAGATCGCCCGAGCCGCCGACCTTGGCGCTGCCGTCGCGGTTGGCGCTGCTGGTCGAGGAATTGCTGGCGCTGAGATTTTCCTCGATCTGCACCGTGAGAATGTCGCCGACGTAGCGGCCGACACGCTCCTCGAACAGCATCCTCGACGACGTGGTCTGGAAGATCGCGCCAGGATTTTGCTGCGTCGCCACCGGCGGCAACGGTCTTGCCGTCGTCGGCGCCGACACCACCTGCGGATGCACGGCACAGGCCGACAACAAAGCCGCCGCGATAACACTCAACACACGCGCCAAATACATCACCATCATTTCCTTACAGATTCGAGAGTCGCGCCAGCATTTCGTCCGACGTCTTCACCGCGCGCGAATTGATCTCGTAGGCGCGCTGTGCTTCGATCAGGTTCACCAGCTCTTCGGTGACGTTGACGTTCGAGGTTTCGACATAACCCTGATTGATCGCGCCCAGACCATTGCTGCCCGGCTGGCCGATATTGGCCGTACCGGACGATGCGGTTTCGAGCATCAGGTTATCGCCGATCGACTGCAAGCCCCCCTGATTGATGAAGCTGGCGATCTGGATCGTCCCGAGCTGAATCGGCGCCGAGGTCTCGTTGTTGACCACCGCCGTCACCGTGCCGTCCTTGCCGATGGTCAGGCTGGTCGTCCCTTGCGGCACTTGCAGCGCTGGCTGCATCTGGTAGCCGCTGGCGGTGACGACATTGCCCTGGTTATCGACCTGAAACGAGCCGTCGCGGGTGTAGGCGGTGTTGCCATCCGGCAGCGAAATCTGAAAGAACCCCTGGCCATTGATCGCCATGTCCAGATTGCCATCGGTGAGCTGCAGATTGCCCTGGGTGAAGATGCGCGAGGTGCCGACCGGCTTCACACCGGTACCGAGCTGCAGCCCGGTCGGCAGTTGCGTCTGCTGGCTGGTCGAGGCGCCGGGCTGGCGCAGGTTCACGTACAGCAGGTCTTCGAACACCGCGCGCTGGCGTTTGAAACCGTTGGTGTTGACGTTCGCCAAGTTGTTGGAGATGACGTCGACGTTCATCTGCATGGCGTCCATGCCGGTCTTGGCAGTCCAGAGCGAGCGAATCATGGCGGTTCCGTATTCTTGTGCTTATGGGTAATCAGGCGTTGAACGCCATCACCTGCGCGGCGGCGCGGGCATTTTCATTGGCTTTTTGCAGCAATTGCACCTGAATGTCGTACTGGCGCTGCGCCGAAATCATGCTGACCAGCTCGGAGACCGGATTGACGTTGCTGCCTTCGAGCATGCCACCGGCGAGCTTGACCTCGGCCGCAGCCTGCGCGGTTTCACCCGAGCGCTGCCGGAACAGGCCATCGCTGCCGCGCTCCAGCCCGGCGACATCCGGGTTCACCAGCTTGAGCCGACCCAAGTCGTTGTTCTGGGTCGCATCGTCGAGCGACACACCGCTGACGGTGCCGTCCGGGCCGATGGTGATCCGGGTGTTTTCGGGAATCGTGATCGGGCCGTTCTCGCCGAGCACGATCGCGCCGCTGCGGGTTTTCAGCAGGCCGGCCGCGTCGATCTCGAAGCTGCCGTTACGGGTATAGGCCTCGCCGGTGCCGGTTTGCACTGCGAACCAGCCAGTACCGTCAATCGCCGCATCCAGCTCGCGCCCGGTCTGCATCATCGGCGCCGGCGTGAAATCGGCGCCGGTGGTTTGCTCGGTCACGAAAGCGCGGGTCGGCAAGGCAGCGCCACCGATAACCGGCAGGGCGCGAAACGCGGCCAATTCGGCACGGAAACCCGGCGTTTGCGTATTGGCCAGATTGTTGGAGATGGTGCTCTGCCGCAGCATCGTGTGCTTGGCGCCAGACATCGCGGTGTAAATCAGCCGATCCATGTTCTTTTCCCGTAAAACCCGTAACCTGCACCGCTCGAACAACGCTCGAACGGCGCGGCTTTATCAACCCAAGTTAACCAGGGTTTGCAGGATGGTGTCCTGCGCTGAAATGGTCTTGGCATTGGCCTGATAATTGCGCTGCGCGGTAATCAGGTTGACCAGCTCGCCGGTCAGATCGATGTTGGAGTCTTCCAGCGCCGACGATTGCAGCGAACCGAGGTTGCTGGTGCCCGGATCACCGACGTTCGGCGCGCCGGAGGCGAAAGTCTCGGCCCAGCGGTTGTCGCCGATCGGCTGCAGGCCTTGCGCGTTGGCAAAGTTGGCCAGCACCACCTGACCGATCACCTTGGTCTGGCTGTTCGAGTACGAACCGACGATCACGCCGGTCTTGTCGACGCTGATCCCGGTCAGCGTGCCGTCGGCGTAGCCGTCCTGCGTATAGGTCGCGCCGAACGCGCTGCCGAACTGCGTGCTCTTGGCGAAGGTCACCGGAAAGGTGAACGGGCTGGTTGCGCCGTTCGGTGCCGCCAGCGCGGTGGTATAGGTGAACGACGCGGCATTGGTGGTCGGGTTCGAGGTGGTATCGAGCTTGCCGTTACCGTCGAAGTACAGGTAAGCCTGCGTCCCCGCCGTGCCGGTCGCCGGCACCGGATTGGCGCCGTCGAACGAGGTTTGCACTTCCCACTGGTTGGTCGCCGTTTTGGTGAAGTAATACGTCAACGAATGACGCACACCCTGGGCGTCGTAAACGCTGGAAGTGGTCGCATCGGAATAGGTGGTCGGATCCTGTACGTTCAACGGGCCGGTACCGGCCGGCGGCGCGGCGCGGTCGATGATGGCCTTGGAACCGTCCAGATTGGTGATCATCGCCAGACCGGCGTTGGCCAGACCGGAAGCGCCGGTTGCGCTGGCGCCGACGTTGCCGACGGTCAGTTGCAACGGTTGCGGCACGCCGCCCTTGTTCAGCAGACCGCTGCGCGCATCAACCGGCCAGCCGGTGAGCCGCTGGCTGCCGTTGACGATGTAACCGCTGCGATCGAGCTGGAACTGGCCGTTGCGGCTATAGCTGACATTGCCGGCCTGATCGACGACGCGATAGAAACCGTTGCCGGTGATCGCCAGATCAAGCGGATTGCTGGTGGTGCTGATGTTGCCCTGACCGAACTGCTGCGCCACCGAATCCAGCCGTGCGCCGATACCGGCGAGCGTGCCGGAATTGGCAAAGGTGGCGGCGTAGATATCGGCAAACTCCGCGCGCGAGCCCTTGAAGCCGACGGTGCTGGCGTTGGCAATATTGTTGCCGATCACGTCGAGATTCTTCGACGACGCATTCAGACCGCTCAAACCATGCTGAAAACCCATTTCTGCCTCCGGGGCCGGACTGGCCGGCCGATATCTGTTTTATCGAATCAACGCAGTTGTTTGATCTTGGCGAAATCGACGATAGAGCCGTCGGCCAGCTGCACCTTGGCGCCGGCGGCGGCCAGCGTGACGCTGGCGGCCTTCTGCCAGCCGAACACATCAATCGCCTGCTCCTTGCCCGACGCATCGATGCTGGCGGCCAGCACGTGGTACTGCCCTTCGGGCGCTTGCGAACCGTCGGCCAGCTTGCCGTCCCATTTCACGTTGACGTAACCGGTTTGCGATGCCGGAATATCCACTTTCTCGATCACGTTACCGGTGGCATCGACGATCGCCAGCTGGGTGCCCCTGTGGCCGACCGGCAGTTCCATCCCCAGATCGATGCCGTCCTTGCCCGGGTAGCTCAGCGTCTTCACCGGGGCCATCACATCCTTGCCGATCACCGATGCCGCCTGCAGCCCTTGCGAGCCGGACATCGCCGCCATCATCGACGCCATCGTCGCATTCAGATTCTGAATGCCGGTGACGGTATTGATCTGCGCCAGCTGCGAGGTGGTCTGGGCATTGTCCATCGGGTTCATCGGATCCTGATTCTGCATCTGCGTAATCAGCAACTTCAGAAAGCTCTGCTGCATATCGGCAGCGGTATCCTTGGCCTTGTCAGCTTTGGCGTTCAAGGCGCTGTAGTCGAAACCGCTGGTGGCATTGACGGCGGACATGGTTCGCTCCCCGGGAAATTAGATTTGGCCCAGCTGCAGGGTGCGCTGCAGCAGGGTCTTGGCGGTATTCATCACATCGGCGCTGGTCTGGTACGAGCGCGATGCGGAAATCATATTGGTCATTTCTTCGACCACATTCACATTGGGCATCGCCACGTAGCCATTGGCATCGGCCAGCGGGTTGGCCGGCTCGTACACCAGCTTCGGCGGCGACGGATCTTCGATCACGCCGGCGACGCGCACGCCCGGCGTCGTGGCGCTGCCGCCGGGCAGCGGCGCCACCTGGAACACCACCTGACGGGCGCGATACGGCTGGCCGTTCGAGCTGGTGGCCGATTCGGCGTTGGCCAGATTGCTGGCAACGGCATTGAGTCGTTGCGACTGCGCCTTCATCGACGACGCGGCAATATCGAAAACCTGAAACAGCGACATGGCGAACCTTATTGGTTGCTAAGGACGGATTTCATCGACGAAATCCGGCTCTGCATGAATGTCAGCGCCGCCTGATAACGCAGGGTGTTGTCGGCGAACTGGCTCATTTCGTTGTCCATCTCGACGGTGTTGCCATCGATCGCGCCCTGCGCCGGCACGCGGTAGCCAAGTTGCGGTGCAAACGGATCAACCGTGGTGCTCGACTGCAGATGGCGCGCATCGGTCTGCTTCATCGCAGGCTGCGCGACGCCGCCCAGTGCCGCCTTGAACGCGGCGCCAAAATCGAAATCGCGCGCCTTGTAGTTCGGCGTATCGGCATTGGCGATATTGGCGGCAAGCACCTGCTGGCGTTCGCTGCGAAGCCTGAGCGCGGTTTCCTGCGGGCGGAAGTAATCGTCGATGCGTCCGAGCATGCGTTTTGCCGGGTGGTCAATCAGAGAACACTTAATAAGCAGGAAGCGTGCCACCCAGCGAAGCGAGCCCAAAGCAAATAAAAACAAGGCCCGGCAACAATGGCCGGGCCTGGTGGCAAGACGATGGCGGCAAGTTTTGCCGCCGTACTGCCGGATCAATGCAATTTGCGCTGCGGGCAGGTATCGCACGGCTGGGTAGCGCAGTGGCCGAGCTTGTCGAGTGTTTGCGAAAGCGAACAGACCGAACGACGGCACGCAACGAAACGGATGTTCTCTTCGTTCGCCATCTCGCGGTAATGGCGCATGACGTTATGACCAAGGAAATCGGTGAAAAGAATGATCAGATCCACCCCCTTGAGGCTGGCTGGCTTGCGTTGATGCGCGGCATGGCGGCCTGACACGTGCTTGTGGATCGTGATGCCGTAACGGGTAAGCAGATCGGGGATGTTGCCGAGCACGTCGGCGCCTACCAGGTAAGCGTTCATGAAGGGTTCTTCCTTGTATGATGATATTTGATCCGGCTTTTGCCGCCGGTGGATCTCATTCAAACATAAATGAGATTCATTATCAATAACAAGCTGTGATGCTTTCGGCTGCCTGCCCGATAAACGGTTCTCACCTCATTTAGCCCCGACTCCCATGCGCCTGCTCGCCCTCCTCTGCCTGCTCTGCCTATCCCTCGTCGCCCATGCCAACGATGCATCGGCACCCGCGGTCAGCAACGATGCCACCTTGATACTGAACAACCGTGTCATCGCCACGTTCCGCAGCAATCTGCTCGGATCGACGCCGCAGCAGCGGCAAGAGGCCGCCGAGAAGCGCATCCGCCGCCTGCTGGGCGACGCCACACCGCTGAAGCTCGAATCACGGACCAATGCCGAAGGCGGCGCGTTGCTGTACGACGGCAACCCGTTGTTCTTCGTCAGCAACGCCGATGTCGACACGCTGTCGGGCGAAACGCTGAGCGGCAATCTCGACCACTCGAAGGCGACGCTGACCGAGCTGTTCAACGACAGCCGCGGCTTCAACCAGCCGCAAGAGTGGCTGTTCGCGGTCGCCAAGGCCGCGGCGGCGACGCTGGTCTTCGCACTGGGACTGTGGCTGCTGAACCGGCTGTGGCTGCTCTGGAACAAGCTGTTGCGCTTCGTGCTCGCACGGCTGATCCACAAGCTGCGCGACGTGCGCAACGTCGTGCCGGTCCGGCTGATCAAGCTGAGCCTGCGCCTTCTCGGTTATCTGGTGTTCTGGCCCAGCGCGCTGGCGCTCGGCTATGTATGGCTGTCATTCGTGCTGCGCTGCTTCCCATACACGCGCATCTGGGGTGAACAGCTCGACGCCGCCGTGCTCAGTCTGCTGGCCAGGTTCGCGGTCGCCATCCTCTCGGCGCTGCCCAGCCTCGGGATCATCGTCTTTATCCTGCTGCTGACCCGCTGGTCCGTGCACGGCATCAACTATCTGTTCAAGCAGGTCGAATCGGGCCGGGTGCAGCTCGGCTTCTTCGATGCCGATACCGCCGCCACCACGCGCAAGCTGCTGTCGGTCGCCGCGTGGCTGTTCGCGGTGGCGATGATCTACCCGTATTTACCCGGCGCGAACACCGACGCGTTCAAGGGCTTGAGCGTGATCGTCGGCCTGATGGTGTCGCTGGGTGCATCCAGCGTCGTCGGCCAGTTCGCCTCGGGGCTGATCCTGATCTACTCGCGCTCGATCAAGGTCGGCGAGTACGTGCAGATCGGTGATGAGGAAGGCACGGTGATGGAAATCGGCATGTTCGCCACCAAGGTGCACACCAACCTGCGCGAAGAGGTCAGCATTCCGAATTCGGTGCTGGTGAGCCAGAGCGTGAAGAACTTCTCGCGGCTGGCGCGCGGCGGCGGCGTGATCTGCAAGATCGTCGTCACCATCGGCTACGACACGCCGTGGCGCCAGGTGCACGCGATGCTGCTTGAAGCCGCGCGCCGTACCCCGGGGCTACGGCAGGACCCGGCGTCGGTGGTCTACCAGACCGCGCTGTCGGATTTCTACGTCGAATACCATCTGCGCTTCGCCCTCGACGAACCACGGCTGCGGCTGCAGATCCTTTCCGAGCTCAACGGCAATGTGCAGGACGTGTTCAACGAGTACGGCGTGCAGATCATGTCGCCGAACTACGAGGCCGATTCGGAAACCCCCAAGCTGGTCAAACCGGAAGACTTTTATCTCGCGCCGGCGAAACGACCAGCTACGCTCTAGGCCCATCCGGATGAATCCGGCCAAAGTCGACCGCGCCCGCCTCCACCGGCTCGAAGACCTGCCGAACATCGGCAAGGCCTGCGCGGCCGACCTGCGGCTGATCGGCATCACCACGCCCGCGCAGCTGACCGGGCGCGACCCCTACGAACTCTACGATCTACTGTGCGTGGCAACGGCGACGCGGCAGGATCCGTGCATGATCGACGTGTTCGTCTCTATCGTCCGCTTCATGGACGGCGGGCCGTCGCAGCCGTGGTGGGCCTATACCGCCGAGCGCAAGGCCAGGCAGGCTGCACAGCGCCAGCCATCGGCACGGTAAAACCGCGGCGATACCCGTGCCGGGCGTGCTCAAGCTGTCGGGCGGCTTCGAGCGGCATAGGCCGGCCATCGTCGACTGGTTTGCCGCATACCCGCCCGCCGATACCTGCGACTGAGGTTCAGTCGAACGCGAGCACCACCTTGCCTTGATTGCGGTTCTGCACCACGTAGTCGTGCGCGGCTTGCGCGTCGCCGGCGGCGAACACGCGGTCGAGCGCGGGCTTGAGCGCGCCACGCACGATGTCCGGCAGGATGTGTTCGGCCACGGCCGCCGCCAGCCTGGCCTTGGCGTCGAGCGGCTGGCTGCGCAGCGCCGAGCCTTGCACGCGCTGACGCTTGACCAGCAGCAGGCCGACGTTGAGTTCGGCCTTCGTGCCGCGCAACAGACCGATGACGATGATGCTGCCATCGCGGTTCAAACACTGCTGGTCGCGGCCGAGGTAATCGCCGCCGACGGTTTCGAGGATCAGATCGGCGCCACCGGCGGCCTTCACTGCGGCAACGAAATCCTCGTCGTGATAATTGATCACCCGGTCGGCGCCCAGCGCCGTGCACCACGCGACCTTCTCGGCGCTGCCGGCCGTGGTCAGCACCTCGGCGCCAAAGCGCTTACCGAGCTGGATCGCCGCCGCGCCGATGCCGCTGGCGCCGGCGTGCACCAACAGACGCTGCCCCGCGCGCAGTTCGCCGAGTTCGACCAGATTGAGCCAGACGGTCATCCACACCTCGGGCAGGCTCGCCGCATCAAACCAGCTCAGCGCCGCGGGTTTGCGGATCGCCAGCGCAGCGTCGAGCACGCAGTACTCGGCGTAGCCACCACCGGGCACGAGGCCGAACACCGCATCGCCAATGGAAAAACCGGTGACATCGGTGCCCAGTGCGACCACCTCGCCGGCAATTTCCAGCCCGAGCACGGCCGACTCACCGGGCGCCGCCGGGTAGTTGCCGGCGGCTTGGACCAGATCGGCACGATTGATGCCGGCCGCACGCACGCGCACCAGCAACTGCCCCTCACCCGCCACCGGGCGCGGCTGCGTGCCCCAAACCAGCTTGGGATAGGCATCGGGCAATACGGCGTTCATGGTCTCGGCCATCTCGGCTCCTCGGGGCAGAATCAGGTTTCGGAGATCCCGGCCAACTGCTCTTCTACCGTTTGATGCGGCAGCGCGAGATATTCCTTCGATTGCATCTCGGTCAGCCGGCTGGCGGTACGGAAGAACTCGCTCGCCTGCACGCCTTCGGTATAGAGCGCGTCGACATCGACCGCAGCCGACAGGATCAGTTTGACGCGGTGATCGTAGAGCACGTCGACCAGCCAGGTCAGCCGTCGTGCCTGGTTCGACGTTTCCGCCCCCAGCTTGGGGATGTTGGCGACGATGACGGTGTGGTAGCGCCGCGCCAGCTCGAGGTAATCGGCCTGGGCGCGGCCGTCGCCGCACAGCACGGCGAAGTCGAACCAGACCACGCCCGGCGCATGCTGCACGGCGATCAGCCGCCGGCCTTCGATCGTCAGCGCTTTCGACAATGCCGCACCGGTGGCGACGGCATCGAAGATCGCCGCCAGCTCGGCCTCGGTATCGGCGTTGACCGGCGTCAGATAGGTGCGCGCCTTCGAGAGCGTGCGCATGCGGTAATCATTGCCCGAATCGATATTCACCACGTCGAGCTTCGCTTTCAGCAGCGCGATCGTCGGCAGGAAATTGGCGCGCTGCAAGCCATTGGGATAGAGGTTGTCCGGCGCGTAATTGCTGGTGGCAATCAGCACCACGCCGCGCGCGAACAACTGCTCCATCAAGCGGCCAAGAATCATCGCGTCGGCGATGTCCGAGACGTGGAATTCGTCAAAGCACAACACCCGCACCGACTTGGCCCATTTGGCCGCGACCCCGGCCATCGGGTCGTCACTGCCGGCCTGCTTTTTCAATTCGCTGTGGACGTTCTGCATGAACTGGTGAAAGTGCAGCCGCTTCTTGCGCTTGTACGGCAGGCTGGCGAAGAAGGCGTCCATCAGAAAGCTTTTGCCGCGGCCGACACCGCCCCAGAACCACAGCCCTTGTGGCAGCGCCGGCTGTGGCAGCAGTGATTTGCCAAGGAAGCGGCCGCGTTTGCGCTTGAACTCGACCAGCTCGTGCCAGAGCGCATCGAGCCTGCCGATCGCAGCGGCCTGTGCGCCATCGGCGATAAAGCTGGCTTCGTTTTTAAGGCTGTCGTACCAGGCTTGCGGACTTTGCCCTTCTTGAGGCGGGGCGATCACGTGTTGCGACATGCGAAAAACCGGTGAAACCAAAGCAGCGATTATGACCGATCAAAAAACAAAAAGCGCCACCCGAAGGCGGCGCTCTCTGCGCAAGCTGATGCTTCATGCACCTATTGTTGCTTTGAAATCATCCCAGCAGGCTGACATCGCCAGCCTGACGAACGACTTAGAGGCTAGCGGCTTCTTCAGCCAGGTACTTGGCGACGCCTTCTGCGTCGGCCTTCATACCCTTCTTGCCCTTGTTCCAGCCAGCCGGGCAGACTTCGCCGTGCTCTTCGGTGAATTGCAGGGCATCGACCACGCGCAGCATTTCGTCGATATCGCGACCCAGCGGCAGGTTGTTGACGACCTGGTGCTGAACAACGCCCGACTTGTCGATCAGGAAGGAGCCGCGCAGTGCAACGCCAGCGCCGGCCAGTTCCACGTCATACGCTTGGCAGATTTCGTGCTTGATGTCGGCCACCAGGGTGTAACCGACTTGGCCGATGCCGCCCTTTTCAACCGGGGTGTTGCGCCATGCGCTGTGGGTGAAGGCGCTGTCGATCGACACGCCGATCACTTCAACATTGCGCTGTTTGAACTCTGCCAGGCGATGGTCGAAGGCAATCAGTTCGGACGGGCAGACGAAGGTGAAGTCCAGCGGGTAGAAGAACACGACGGCGTACTTGCCTTCGACGGCCTTCTTGAAGTTGAAATTGTCGTCGATCTGGCCATTGCCGAGCACGGCAGAGGCGTTGAAGTCCGGAGCGTTTTTGCCAACGAGTACAGCCATGGAAGTTCTCCTGAATCTGTTTGAAAATAATCGCGTACAAGATAGTCGCGGCGCTGCCGGCGTGTCCAATCGGCAATGTTGATGCGATTGATAGATACACGCTATGACGGCTTGCGTTGTGATCAACCAGTATACCTAAGGCAACATGTCACGAGCATGAATCACCAGCGCGCTCGGCTCGGCGGCCGGGCTGCCGGCCGGTAGCGGCTGCGATGCATAGGCGCGCCGCCAGTCCTGCCCTGCATCGACGACCAGCCAGCCCAGATTCAGCGCCACCGCCTGTGCTTGTTCGGCACCCTCGCCCTGGCGCAGCAGGCCGACAAAGCGGGTTTTTCCAGCCGACACCCATTGCAGCAGCGGCAAATCGGCATCGCTGTCGCCAAAGGCTATCACCGGCCGTCGGCCCACCGCGCGCTCGACCGCGACCGGCTTGGCCGGGCCGTCGAGCAAGGTCTCGAACGCCGGTGCGCGCACGATCGTGGTCACCCCTCCCTGCACCGCCAGTTTGGCCTTCAACGCACTCGCGACAACCTGCTCGGGCGGCACGCCATAAACGCTTTCGGCCAGCACCCGCACGAAACCCGACTCGCCGCTCGACACCACCCAGGTCTTGAAGCCGTTGCCGCGCAGATAAGTCATCAGTTCGCGCATCGGCAAATAGCCCTGCGCGGCGGCGCGGCCGGTCGGCTCGGCCAGCCAGCGCTGCACCCGCGCGCTAAACGCATCGGCACTGCCTGCATGCGTTGCGGCAATCAGCGCCTGCGCTTCGGCGCTGGTGCGAACCGGTCTGGCTTCGCCAGCGAGGATGGCCGCAATGGTGTCGGCAAGCGGCGCGCTCTTGCGCCACTCCGGATGTTGCGGCGCCAGCCGCCTGGCTTCATCAATGGCAAACGCCAGTTCGACATTGCCGGCCTGCTGCAACGGCTCGTCCAGATCGAACACCGCAACGCGCGCATCCACCGGCAAATAGTCGGGCGAGCGCTCACGCGTCACGCGGGATACAAAGGAAGTGATCGCCTCCTTGCTGGCCCCGTCCTGCCACGATGGCAAAGGATCGGCAAAAGCGGCCAGGCTGGCGAGACTCACGACAACTGCGGTTACGCGGAACATGGCGAACTCCATCGATCGGCACGGGCTTGGCTCCAGCTTAGAACCGCGTGCCTGCACCTGCCGGGCAGAATCGGCCCGTTTGAAAACCCCGGCTATAGGCAAACCCCGACTATCGCTTGCCCTGCCCCAGACGCTAGGCTCAGAATTCAAACAGTCTTTTGAAACAGCTTGCACCGTACTACCGGAGCCACGATGACCGCCTATCCCCAACTGCTCGCCCCGCTTGACCTTGGCTTCACCACGCTGAAAAACCGCGTGCTGATGGGCTCGATGCATACCGGGCTCGAAGAAGCGCCCGATGGCCCCGAGCGGCTGGCGGCGTTCTATGCCGAACGTGCCCGCGGCGGCGTGGCGCTGATCGTCACCGGTGGTATTGCACCGAACCCGGCCGGGCGCATCTACCCGGATGCGGCAATGCTCGCCAGCGACGCCGACATCGCCCGCCACCTGCCGGTGACGCAGGCGGTGCACGAGGCCGGCGGCAAGATTGCGCTACAGATCCTCCACGCGGGCCGTTACGCCTACCACCCCGATGCGGTCAGCGCTTCGGCGATTGCCTCGCCAATCTCGCCATACACGCCGCGCGCACTGAGCCACGACGACATCCTGCAGACCATCGCCGATTTCGCCAACACCGCCAAACTGGCGCGCCAGGCCGGTTACGACGGCGTCGAAATCATGGGTAGCGAAGGCTATCTGATCAACCAGTTCCTCGTTGCGCGCACCAACCAGCGCGATGACGACTGGGGCGGTTCGTTCGCCAATCGCATGCGTCTGGCGGTCGAGACGATGAAGGCCGTCCGTGCCGCCGTCGGCGACGATTTCATCGTGATCTTCCGGCTGTCGCTGCTCGATCTGGTGCCGCAGGGCGGCACCTTCGACGAAGCGATCCAGCTTGCCAAGGCGCTCGAAGCCGCCGGCGTCACGCTGATCAACACCGGCATCGGCTGGCACGAAGCGCGCATCCCGACCATTGCGCAGGCCGTGCCGCGCGGCGGCTTCGGCTGGGTCACCGCCGCGCTGAAGCCACATGTGAACGTTCCGCTGATCGCGGTCAACCGCATCAACACGCCGGAAGTCGCCGAAGCGGTGCTGGGCAGCGGTGCCGACATGGTCTCGCTGGCGCGGCCGATGCTCGCCGACGCCGATTTCGTCGTCAAGGCCGCGCGCGATGCCGCCGACGAGATCAATACCTGTATCGCCTGTAACCAGGCTTGCCTCGACCATGCGTTCGAGGGCAAGCCGGCCAGTTGCCTCGTCAACCCGCGCGCCGGGCGCGAGACCGTGTTCGTGATCAAGCCAGCGGCGGCGAAAAAACGCGTTGCCGTCGTCGGCGCCGGCCCGGCCGGCCTGTCGGCGGCGCTGAGCGCAGCACAGTGCGGCCATGCGGTGACGCTGTTCGAGGCATCCGACGCCATCGGTGGTCAGTTCCGCCTCGCCAGCCATGTGCCGGGCAAGGAAGAATTCCACGAAACACTGCGCTACTTCGCCCGCCAGCTTGAGCTGAATCATGTGACGATCCGGCTGAATTCGCCGGTCACCGCCGCCGATTTGGCTGACCATTTCGACGCGGTGATCGTTGCCACCGGTGTCAAACCACGCGTGCCCGACATTGCCGGCATCGCCCATCCGAAGGCGGTCTCTTATCCAGACCTGCTGTCGGGCAAGGTCGCGCCGAAGGCCAGCGTCGCCATCGTCGGCGCCGGAGGTATCGGCGTCGATACTGCGGTCTTCCTGTCCGAAGCCGATCATCACGGCGACGAAATCGGCGACTACCGTCGCGACTGGGGCATCGACGACACGCTGACGCAAGCCGGTGGTCTGACTCCGCCGCAGGTGACGCCATCGCCACGTGAAATCTGGCTGCTGCAACGCCGCAAGGGCCGCCCGGGCTCGGGCCCGGGCAAGACCACTGGCTGGGTGCACCGGCTGGAACTGCAGCATCGCGGCGTCCATCTGCTCGGCGAGGTCGAGTACGTCCGCATCGACGACGAAGGTCTGACGATCCGCCACGGCGGCAAGGAGGAAACGCTGCCGGCCGAGCAGGTAGTGATCTGCGCCGGGCAGGAGTCGGTGAACGCGCTGTACGACGAGCTACTCGCCCGTGGCGTCACCGCCTACCGGATCGGCGGCGCCGAGAAGGCCGGCGAGCTCGATGCCAAGCGGGCGATCGAGGAAGGGATGACGGTCGCGCTAGCGCTGTAAACGGTAATACGGGCCGCAACGCGGCCCGTATTGAACGATGCAAGGCCAGACCGGTCCCTCAACCGGTCCAGCCTGTTACCCAAGTCAACTACCCCAGATCCAGCGGCACGAAAATCTGTGCATCATCACGCTGGATCAACAGTGCGATGCGCTTGCCGGCCTTGGCCGACAGGCTGCGCAGCTGCTCGACCGAATTCACCGGCGTGCCGTTCAGCGCAAGGATGACATCACCGGGCTGGATGCCGGCCTTGGCGGCCGGGCCGGTCGCCTGACCGACGACGAGGCCGCTGCCGATGCCGCTTTCGGTCTTTTCCTGCGCGGTCAGCGGCCGCACCGCCAGACCGAGCTTGGCCTGACCTTCGTCACTCGCCGGCTGCGCCACCTTGGCGTCCTTGGCCGTGTCGATCTTCACCGACAGCACCTGCTCCTTGCCGTCGCGCCAGATCGTCATCGGCACGCTGTCGCCCGGTTTCACGCTGGCCACCAGCGGTGGCAGATCGCCCGACGCGGTGATCGGCTTGTCGCCGAATTTGAGCACGATATCACCCGGCTTCAGCCCGGCCTTCGCGCCCGAACCGCCCGGATTCACACCACTGATCAGCGCACCTTTGGGCGACTTGAGCCCGAACGAATCGGCCAGCGACTGATCGACGTTCTGCACCATCACGCCGAGCTGGCCGCGCACGACCTTGCCGTGGGCCAGGATCTGCTCCTCGACCTGCTTGACCACATCGATCGGGATCGAGAACGATAGCCCCTGGAAACCACCCGAGCGGCTGTAGATCTGCGAGTTGATCGCGATCACCTCGCCGGCGGCGTTGAACAGCGGCCCGCCCGAGTTGCCTGGGTTGATCGCCACGTCGGTCTGGATGAACGGCACGTAGCTTTCATCCGGCAGGCTGCGCGATTTGGCCGAGACGATGCCGGCGGTCACCGAGTTCTCGAAACCGTAAGGCGAACCGATCGCCAGCACCCAGTCGCCGACGCGCGAGGCGGCCGGATCACCGAGCTTCACCGTCGGCAGATCCTTGGCATCGATACGCAGCACCGCGACATCGGTCGGCTTGTCGACGCCGATCACCTTGGCCTTGAACTCGCGCTTGTCGGTCAGCTTCACCGTGACTTCGCTGGCACCGTCGACGACGTGCGCATTGGTCAGGATCAGCCCGTCCGATGCAACGATAAAGCCCGAACCCAGCCCACGTGTCACCTGCGGACGCTGCGGCTGCATCGGCGCGCCGAAGCGGCGGAAGAACTCGTAGAACGGGTCGTTCGGATCGAGCTGCGGCCCTTGCTGCACGCCGGCGGTCTTGGTCATGCCGGTGGTGCTGATATTGACCACCGCCGGGCCGTAGCGGGCGACGATGTCGTTGAAACTGGGCAGGCCGGCGGCTGCCGGTGCCGGCAGCGACGCGGCCGGCTGAGCCACCGCGGGGGCCGACGGCGCGGCAGTAGCCAGCGGCAAGGCGCGGCTGCCAACGGCGCCGACCGCCCCGCCGAGCGCCGCAGCAACGACGAGCGCACTCAACTTGGGCCACCAGGTTTTTGCTTGGGTCTGCATTGCGCGAGCTCCGTATTGGTTGGGATAGGCTCAAGGTAACGCAGCGCGACTTAAAACAAACTTAAGGGACCGGCAGCTCGCGCTTCGGTCTGCCGGACAGCGGAAAAGTTACGCCGGCTTCACCGCGATCAACTGCACCACCGCGCCCAGCCCGGTGTGGTAAGTCCCTTCGATCACCTCGCGTTCCAGCTCGCGCAGGTGGCGGAAATCCAGCCCGGCCAGCTCATCGCGCAGCATCGCCGCCGTCACCATCGTATCGGCCGAACTGCCGCCGCCGGTGCGGTGCTGCAACTGCGCCGGTGTGTACGCCTCCAGCACGAACACGCCGCCCGGCTTCAGCGCCGCAACCACCTTGCGGTGCAGCGCCTTGCGCAGCCTGGAGGGCAGCGGGCAGAAAATCGACACGACGCCATCCCAGCACGCCTCGCCCGGATCGAATTCGGCCAGATCAGCGTGCAACCGCTCGATCTCCACGCCATGCGCCTCGGCCAGCCTGCCCGCCTTTTCCAGCCCCACCCGCGATGCATCAACCGCCGTCACCGCATAACCCTGTGTGGCCAGAAACACCGCATTGCGCCCTTCCCCCTCCGCCAGACTCAGCACCCGGCCCTTCGGCAGCGCAGCGACGTTGTCGGCCAGAAAGCCGTTCGGCGTGGTGCCGTAGGCATAATCATCGGTGCTGTAACGCTCATCCCACATGGTGTTTTCCGTTTGAATTTGAAAGGTATTAGAGCGACCCGGGCAGATCGTCGGCGCGACCTACTTTACCCGCGTCGCCTTTGCGCCGGACGCATTCAGCGCCGCCGCGACACGATGCAGACAGGTCTTCGAGTGAATCCAATTCACTCATAACACCTCTCGCAAATCCGAAAATAAAAAATGTAGATTATTACGAATTCTGGCCCGCACCACCCGTCGACACTAACGAATAGGTTAACCGGCGCCCATACGGAGTATGGGCGCCCGCGTTGAACCGCCAGTTAGAAATTTACTTCATGCGAATTCATTTCGGGGTATTGAAGTTGGCAAGAAGCCTATACCGAATAAACTCATTCGTTGCCTCAATGACTTCAATACGAGCACCTTTATAACCTACGATTTTCGATTCGTTCAAATCGTAGTCCACATCGTTATTGAATGCTGGGCGTGCTGTGTTGCCGGAGAACTCCCTGTAGCCGAATTTTATGCGATTTCCAACTTTCCCACTATAAATCAAGGACTGCTGAAAGGAATTCGGGGATGCGATTGGCCTCTTTGTGAAAATGTAATGTGCTTCCGTCGAGCATATGAAAGCGTTGAAGATTGAAATCCCACAAATTTTGTTCTCACCCTTGTAGGCTTGAATAGCCTTTGGCGGATCAGCTAGCGCGGCCTTTTGAATTGTTCCGCCACCCTCGAAGGGGTTGTTGAGGGCGTAATATGATATGTTGCCACTTTCGCCAAATTTGAGGAAGGTGCCTTTGGTGATGGTATATGGCTTGAGCAACCCAAGATCAATATCGGACTCGACGAGTATCGCATCATGCTCCATGAAGGAACCTTGGCTAACCAGTGTGTCGCCGACATACGCAGATGATTCGGCTCCAGTTTTCGGGAAGCTTATCTGCGTGACAGGGGGCGAGTAATTGTAGACCGGCGAAGCGCATCCAGCCAATGCAGCTGAAAGTGCAATAATTGACGTACCTGTAATACGGTTCATGTGAATTCTCATATGTTCATTTCTAACCTGGTATATGCACCACGGTGCATAAAAAATATTGCTACCCCGCCCGAGATGGTAGCGCAGGAAGCGACTAGCTTCGCCAATTCGTTCTAAGTCAGTCAGTGTTCTATGGGGCTTGAGACAGCAGACCAAGCCGATACCGGACACGCGTTGCTCAGCCTTGCGCCAGCGGCAACTCAACCATCACCAACAATCCCCCCAGCGGTGATTCGTCCAGCGAAACCGTTCCCCGATGCGCATCGGCAACGGCGCGAACGATGGCGAGGCCAAGGCCGCTGCCCGAACCCACGCTGCCGGGGCGGCGGTAGAAGCGCTGGAACACCTGTTCGCGCTCGGCCGGCGGAATGCCGGGGCCACTATCGGCGACGCTGAGTTGTGCCCTGTCCTCGCCGTCGATGCGGCGCAGCGCGACGTCGATTCGCCCGCCGCTCGGGGTGTAGCGGATGGCGTTGCCGACGAGGTTGGCGATCAGCGAGCGCAGTGCGTCGGCGTTGCCGGAGACCTGCACGTCGGCGTCGATGTCGGTCGCCCCCAGATCCAGCCCGGCGGCAAGCGCCAGCGGCGCCTGTTCGGCGAGCACGTCGGTGACGATGGGCGCCAGCGCCAGCACACTGTGTTCGGACGCGGCCTCGTTGCGCGCCAGCGTCAGCAACTGGTTCAGCATATGGCCGGCGCGAGCGAGGCCGGTCTTGAGTTCGGTGATCGCCGCAGCGCGGCTGGCGTCGTCCGGCGCGCGCTCCAGGCTGGCGAGCTGCAGTTGCAGCGCCGCCAGCGGCGTGCGCAGTTCGTGCGCGGCATTGGCGGTGAATGCGCGTTGCGATGCCAGCGCGTCGCCCAGCCGCAGCAGCAGCCGGTTGGTCTCGGCAATCAGCGGCTGAACCTCCTCCGGCGCAAGGCCGGACGGCAGCGGCGCCAGCGCATCGGGCGTGCGCGCGGCGACCTCGCGGCGCAGCGCCTCCAGCGGGCGCAGCGCCCGGCCGATCACCCACCACGCGCCAAGCAGCAGCAGCGGCAAGGCGAGCAGCAGCGGTACCGTGGTGCGCCACGCGGTATCCAGCGCCAGCCGGTTGCGCGTGCGCATCGGCTGGGCGATCTGGATCACCTTGCCCGGCACGGCGACGGCGTAGGTGCGCCAATCACCTTCGCTGGTCGCGGCGGTGGCGTAGCCGAGCTGCACCTGCGCCGGCAGCACGCGGTGCGGGTGCGAGTAGTAGAGCTGCACGCCATCCGGATCCCAGACCTGGATGACGAAATCGAAGCCGGCCGTGGAGCGCAGCGACGAACGACCGGGGATGAAGGTCTGGTTGACGACCGACAGCGCCATTTGGCGCAGCTGGTAGTCGAACAGCTCGTTGGCCTCGTTGCGGGTGCGGTGGAAGGCCAGCGCGGCGGCGACGGCGATGACCAGCGCCATGCCGCCGAGCAGCATCAGCATCAGTTGCCGGCGCAGCGAGCTCATGCGGCCTCCGGCGGCTGTTTGGGCACGTAGTAGCCGACGCCGCGCAGGTTGAGTATCCACGCCGCGCCGAGCTTGCGCCGCAGCGCATGGATGTGGACTTCGACCGCATTGCTGGCGACCTCTTCATCCCAGCCGTACAGCCGGTTTTCCAGCCGCGCCCGCGACAACGGCGTGCCCGGTTTCTGCAGCAACTCGAACAGCAGCGCGTATTCACGCGCCGACAGCGCCACCTCGCGCTCGCCGAGCCAGACCTGATGGCTGGCCGGATCGAGCCTGAGCGCACCGTGCTCGAACAGCGGGCTGGCGCGACCGGCGTGGCGGCGCTGCACCGCGCGGATGCGCGCCAGCAGTTCGTCGAAATCGAACGGTTTGACGAGGTAATCATCGGCGCCGGCGTCGAGCCCGGCAATCCGGTCGGCCACGGCATCGCGCGCGGTCAGGATCAGCACCGGCGTGGTGCCGCCGCGCTGGCGCAGCTGGCGCAGCACGGTCAGGCCATCCTGCCTTGGCAAGCCCAGATCAAGCAACACCAGCCCGTATTCCTGCTGTTGCAAGGCCAGATCGGCAGCGATGCCGTCGGTGGCGCGGTCGACGCTGAAGCCGGCGTCGCGCAGTCCGGCTTCGAGGTGACGGCCGATCATGTCGTCGTCTTCGGCCAGCAGCAGTCGCATGGTGGGCAGGCCGGCGGGCAGCCGGCAAAAGTAGGAATCCGGCTAGTCTTCGCCAGCGGCGGCCTTGGCGTCAATCACCGCATTGATGCCGGCGCGCTGCGGCGAAACGGGCGATGCATCGGCCGGCGCCCTCACCCACCGGCCGGCGGCCTGCGCCGTGACCGCTTCGACCACCGCAATGTCGGGCATGTCGTCGCCGATCTTCAAGTCGCGCCACGGCACGTCGGGAACGACGCCCCGGCCCGCGATAGACTCGCCGTCGGCGTCGAGCCACTCGAGCCTGCCAAGCGTGCCCAGCTGCGCCATCGCATCACCGGCGGTCTTGTTGCCGACGATGATCGCCCGCTGGTAATGCTGCAAGGCGGCGGCGACGAGTTCGGCAAGGCCTGCTGTTTTCTCGTTCACCAGCACCCACATCGGCACAGTCTTGAAATACGCCGGCAAGCCCGACAACGGGTCGGGGATTTTGGACATCTGTTGATAAGAGGCGCTACCGCTCCGGACGTCGATCTGGCTCGCAGACTTCTTGTCCTGATAGCTCGCCAACTTGAGTCCGTCCGGCAGGAACACCGATGCCAGCACCGTCGTGTTGAGCAGCGTACCACCCTGGTTGCCGCGCAGGTCGAGAACGATTTTCCGGGGTTCAGCAACCGTGTACCGCTGCAAGGCAGCACCCAGATCACGGCCCATCTCGGCGTAGATGTAACGCCCCCGGATCAGCAAGACATCCGGTTCGGGGAAATAAGCCGGCTTGAAGAAGGCGCTGTTATCGGGCCTGAAGTAAGCGGGTTCATTGAGCTTGAACTGGAACGGAATAGTGATTTTTCCCGCCGTTGGCTCGCCACTCGCCAGCCTGGCCGGTACGAACCGGAGTGTTGCGGCATATGTCTGCGCTGAAGCATCCAGCGCCGGGAATCCCGAGCTGAGTCGGATCGATGTGCTTTCAACGCCGCCATCCTTGCGCACATTGACCGAGATCTGCACCAAGCCTTCTTCGCCTTTTGCACGGGAAGTTTGCGGGTACGCCGGTCGAACGGGTACATGTGCTTGATTGGTGCTCAGCCTGGGCGGCGAGCTGATATCTGCCAAAACCAGCGCCGGGCTCATCGATAAAACAATCACAAACAGCATGCGAATCATGGCAACTCGTCGTTCAAAAGAGGGGGAAACCGTGCATCAAACCGGCCACAGCGGCGGCTCGGCCATCGCCTCGATCTGTTCGCGCAGGCCGCAAATGTGGTCCTGCCAGTAATTCATGGTGTTGAACCACGGGAACGCCGCCGGGAACGCCGGGTCGTCCCAGCGCTGCGCCAGCCAGCCGGCGTAGTGGATCTGCCGCAAGGTGCGCATGGCTTCGACCAGATGCAGCTCGCGGGCGTCGAAATCGCAGAAGTCCTCGTAGCCGGCGAGCAGGTCGGCGAGTTGCGAGATCCGCTCGTGGCGCTCGCCCGAGAGCAGCATCCACAAATCCTGCACCGCCGGGCCGCTGCGCGCATCGTCGAAGTCGACGAAATGCGGGCCGCCGACTGAGCCCGCGCCAGCGTCGGTCCACAGCACGTTGCCCAGATGGCAATCGCCGTGCAGCCGGATCGCCTTGACGTTGCCGGCACGTTCAAACGCGCGCACCACGCCGTCGAGTGCTTCGGCGATCACGCTCTGGTAGGCCGTTTTCAGCTCCATCGGCATAAAACCGCTGTCGATCAGCCAGCGGCTCGGCACCTGGCCGAACGATTCGATCGACAGCGCCGGCCGGTGCGCAAACGGCCGCGTACCGCCAACGGCATGGATACGGCCAAGAAATCGCCCCAGCCATTCCAGCGTGCCGGCACGATCCAGCTCGGGCGCCCTGCCGCCCTGGCGCGGAAACACCGCAAAGCGGAAACCGTCGCTACTGGTGTTGAGCGTACTGCCGTTGATCACCAGCGGCGGCACCGCCGGGATCTCCAGCGCGGCCAGCTCGGCGGTAAAGGTGTGCTCTTCGAGGATTTGCGCATCGCTCCAGCGTTCGGGGCGATAGAATTTGGCGATCAGCGGTGCGTCGTCGTCGATGCCGATCTGGAACACGCGGTTTTCGAAACTGTTCAGTGTCAGCAGGTGGCCCGAGGTGGCAAGGCCGACGGCGTCGAGCGCATCGAGCACGACATCGGGCGTGAGATTGGCGTAGGGCGTGGAAGCAGTCATCGCGAAAGTGTAAGCGATGCACCCAAGCCGCTTCGCGCTTTTTCGGCTCGCCCCCGCGCCGCATCAACCTTAAAGTACGCATTGCATCGCCTTGGCGCGGCGCTCAACCGGTATTCATTCGAGAACTTCATGCCTGCATCCGAGCGACTGGCGCGGCGCCGCCCCGGTTTCATCAACACGATAGATCCGCAATTCTTGCGCCTCGCCACCGCGATTGCCGCAGGCGTGATCGGTGCGCTGGCGGTCTGGGTGTTTCATCAGGCGCTCGATCTCGCCGAGGTGCTGCTCTATGGCCACACCGACGGCCTGGTCGCCGCCGCGCGCGGTCTGCCCGCGTGGCAGCGCATCATCACCCCGGCGCTCGGCGGACTGGCCGCCGGTACGCTGCTGTGGCTGTGGAACCGTGCGCGCGCCAGTTCGCCGCGGCATGCCGACGACTATATCGAAGCGGTGACCATTGGCGACGGCCGGCTCGATCAGCGCGGCGGCTTTGGCAAAATCATCGCCTCGTATCTGGTCGTCGTCGCCGGTGGCGCGGTCGGCCGTGAAGGCGCGATGGTGTTGCTGGCAGCGCTGACGTGCTCCTTCCTTGGCGCACGGCTGCGGCATCGGGTCGATCTGCGTCTGGTCGTGGCCTGCGGCGTGGCTGCCGGCTTTACCGCCGCTTACCACGCGCCGCTGGCCAGCTCGCTGTTTATCGCCGAGGTGCTGCTCGGCTCGCTGGCGCTGGCAGCGATCGGCCCGGTGATACTGGCAGCGGTGGCATCGGCCTTGGTCACCCATGCGCTTTCGGGCGATACCACGCTGTATCAGGTCGCCGCCGGTGCATCGCTGGACACCAGCGGCCTTGCGCTGGTGGCGCTGAGCGGCATCGTCGCCGGCGTGCTCGGGCCGCTGTTTCTGGCCTGGCTGGATGTCAGCCGCAAGGGCTTCCGCTGGCTGAACTGGCCACTGCCGGCACAACTGGCCGCCGGCGGCCTTGTGGTCGGATTGATCTCGGTACTGCGGCCCGAGGCCTGGGGCAACGGTTACAGCGCGGTACAGTCGTTTTTGCTGGCGCCGGCAGCGTGGCAGATCGTGTTGTTGATCCTCGTGTGCAAGCTGATCGCCATCGCCGGCAGCATCGGCTCGGGTGCGCCCGGCGGCGTTTTCACGCCCACCTTGCTGGTCGGCGCGGCCTTCGGCCAACTGGTTGCCCAGCTGATCACCCTCGTCGCCCCCAACGTCGGCAGCCCCCTGCTGTTTACCTTGGCGGGCATGGGCGTCTTTCTTGCCGCCACCACCCACGCGCCGGTGATGTCGGCGCTGATGGTGCTGGAAATGACCGGGCAAGTGCAGTTGCTGCTGGCACTGCTGCCGGCCTGCGTGATCGCCGCGGCCATTTCGCGACGACTGCGCGCGGCGTCGATTTACGCGAATCACTGAACGCGTCCGCCGGAGGTATCGCACCGCGCAACTAGGCAAGGCGGTGGCAAACGCGGAAAATCGGGGTTTTGCTTCGGCCCGCACCATGCTCAGCTACCGCCATGCCTTCCACGCCGGCAATCACGCCGACGTCCTCAAGCACTTTCTCCTCGTCGAGCTGCTGAGCTATCTGAACCAAAAAGACAAGCCGTACTGGTACGTCGACACCCACGCCGGCGCCGGGCTGTATCAGCTGACCGAGGGTTATGCGGCGAAGAATGCCGAGTTCGAGGGCGGCATTGCCCGGCTGTGGAAGCGCAAGGACCTGCCCGCAGCGCTCGCCCGCTATGTCGAGGTAATCCGCCGCTTCAATCCCGATGGCAAGCTCGGCTTCTACCCCGGCTCGCCGCTGGTCGCACAGGCGGTGATGCGCCGTGACGACAAGCTGCGGCTGTTCGAGCTGCATCCGAGCGACAGCAAGCTGCTTGAAGCCAATTGCGAAGCGCTCGGCCGCCAGGCGCAGGTGCAGGCTGGCAACGGCTTCAACGGGCTGAAATCGGTGCTGCCACCGCAGCCACGACGTGGGCTGACGCTGATCGATCCGCCGTATGAAGACAAGGGCGATTACCGCACCGTGATCAAGGCGATGGAAGAAGGCTTGCGCCGTTTCGCCACCGGCACCTTCGCGATCTGGTACCCGACCTTGCAGCGCGCCGAATCGCGCGAGCTGCCCGAGGCGCTGAAAAAACTGCCGGCCAAGGGCTGGCTGGATGTACGGTTATATGTGCAGTCGCCATCGAGCGACGGTTTCGGCATGCACGGCAGCGGCATGTTCATCGTCAACCCGCCGTACACGCTGGTGGCGACGCTGAACGAGGTCATGCCCGTGCTCGTCGATGCGCTGGCGCTCGACGGCGGCGCCCGTTATACCCTCGCCCATCACACGGCCTGAGCATCGGCTAGGCCCTTTGGCCTATCGTATGCGGACTTGAGCAATCGATATACTGCCGTCATCGCCTTGTCACCGAAAGGATAGTCCATGCGCAAGCTACACCTCCTCGCCGCCGGCCTGACTCTGGTCGCCGCAGCCCTGGCCCAGGCCGCGACCATCAATGTCGCGGTCGCCGCCAATCTGCAGTACACCTTCGACGATCTCGCCAAGGCGTACAAGGCCGAGACCGGCCAGGATGTGGTGCCCAGCTATGGCGCATCGGGCAAGTTCTTTGCGCAGATCCGCAATGGCGCGCCGTTTCATGTGTTCCTGTCGGCCGACGCCGATTACCCGAAAAAGCTCGACGCCGACAAACAAACGCTGGAACCGAGCAAGGTCTACGCCTATGGCGCGCTGGTGCTGTGGACGCTGAAAGACCTTGATCTCAACCAGTGGGAAAAGCTCGTCCGCGAACCGGGCATCGAACGGATCGCCGTCGCCAATCCCGAAACCGCGCCGTATGGCCGCGCCGCAGTGCAGGCGCTGCAGCATTTCAAACTGGCCGACGCGACGCGCCACAAGCTCGTGTTCGGTGAAAGCATCGGCCAGACCAACCAGTTCATCGCCACCCGCGCCGCCGATCTGGGCTTTACCGCCAAATCGGTCGTGATCTCGAACGAAATGCAGGGCAAGGGCACGTGGCTGGAAATCCCCGCCAGCGCCTACGAGCCGATCGCGCAGCGCGCGGCGCTGCTCAAGTACTCGAACGATCACGACACTGCCGATGCCAAGCGCTTCTACCAGTTCCTGTTCTCGCCCAAAGCCCAGGACATCTTCAAGCAGGCCGGGTACAAACTGCCATGAACCGCATCGCCGCGACGCTGAGCCGGATCGAGCACGGCGCCGGCATGACGCTGATCGAAGCTGACTCCGCTGGTGGCGTGCTGGTGGCGACCATCGTCGGCGAAGTGCCGCTGGCCGCTGGCGCGCCGGTGACGCTGCTGTGCAAGGAAACCGAAGTCGCGCTGGCCAAGGATTTAACCGGACTGATCAGCCTGCGCAACCGCCATCCGGCGCGCGTCGTCGGTATCGATGCCGGCGTGGTGCTGACGCGCGTGACGCTGGACTGGCACGGGCAGCGCATCGCCGCGGTGATCACCAGCGGTTCGGCCCGGCGCTTGTCGATTGTCATCGGCGATATGCTCGAATGGCTGGTCAAGGCCAATGAAATGGCGGTGGAAACCGCGTGATCGATGTTCAAGCCCTTGATGTTCAGCCGCTCTGGCTGACGCTCAAACTGGCGACGATCACCACCGTCGTGCTGGTCATCATCGGCATTCCGCTGGCGCGCTGGCTCGCCTTCGGCCGCTCGCGTATCCGGCCGGTGATCGAAACGCTGTGCACGCTACCGCTGGTGCTGCCGCCGACGGTGCTCGGCTTCTACCTGCTGATTTCGTTCAGCCCGGTGTCGTTCACCGGCCGCTGGCTGGAGGACGCACTCGGCCTGCGGCTGGTGTTCACCTTCAGCGGCCTGGTGATCGGTTCGGTGCTGTTCAGTCTGCCCTTCATGTTGCAGCCGCTGGTATCGGGGTTTCGGCAGCTGCCGGCCAACCTGATCGACGCCGCACGCACGCTTGGCAAGACCGAAACCACCATCCTCACCCGGGTGATCCTGCCCAATACCCGCGCCGGCCTGCTGTCGGGCATCGTGCTGGCGTTTGCGCATACGGTCGGCGAGTTCGGCGTGGTGCTGATGCTCGGTGGCGGCGTCACCGGCGACACCAAGGTCGCCTCGATCGCGCTGTATCAACGGGTCGAAGCACTCGACTACGCCGGCGCGCACAGCTACGCGCTAGTGCTGGTGTCGTTCGCCTTCGCGGTGCTGCTATTGCTGCGGCTGATCCAGTCGCGGCACGAGGCACGGCAATGCTGAATCTGGCACTCTCGCACACGATTCCCACCGCCGATGGCGCACGTGAACTGTCGCTTGAACTCGATCTGGCCCCGGGCGAGCGGCTGGCGCTGTATGGCCCGTCCGGCGTTGGCAAAACCACGCTGTTGCGGCTGATATCCGGCCTGGCGCGGCCCAAACACGGCCGCATCGCCTTTGGCGACACGGTCTGGTTCGATGCCGATCGCAAGGTCGACCTCCCTGCCCGGCAGCGCCGGGTCGGTTATGTGTTTCAGGATTACGCGCTGTTTCCGAACATGAACGTGCGGCAGAATCTGGCGTTCGCGCAGCCCGCAACCAATCCGGCCAAGCTCGATGAACTGCTGGCGCTGACCCAGCTGACCGGGCTGGCCAAACGCCTGCCGCAGCAGCTCTCCGGCGGCCAGCGCCAGCGCGTTGCCCTGGCGCGGGCGCTGGCGCAGGAACCGAGCCTGCTGTTGCTCGACGAACCGCTGTCGGCGCTCGACCCCGGCCTGCGCGTGGCGCTGCGCGAAGACATCGACGCCATGCTGAAGCAGGTAAAACTGACGACGATCATCGTCAGCCACGACCTCGGCGACGTATTCAGGCTGGCCGACCGCGTTGCCGTGCTCGAACCGGGCCGGCTGGCCGCGCTCGGCACGCCGCGCGACGTGATGCTGCCGGCGACACCCGCCGGCCGCCACGCGCTCAACGGCATCGTGCTGGCGATCGAACCGGCCGATGTGCTCTGGCGGGTCACCGTGGCGATCGGCAACGACACGCTGGCGACGCTGAGCGCCGATGTCGAGCAACTGCGCATTGGTGCGCCGGTGGCGGTGCTGCTAAACGGCAGCAGTGCGATGATTCAGCCCGCCTGATTTTTACCGAGATAGCCACATGAATACCGACGACCTGCAATCCCGGCTGCGCGCCTTCAGCCTTGAGCGCGACTGGGATCAGTTTCACACCCCGAAAAACCTCGCCTGCGCGCTATCGGTCGAAGCGTCCGAGTTGCTCGAACTGTTCCAGTGGCTGACGCCGGAGCAGTCGCAGTCGCTGTGCGCCGAATCCGAGTTCGCCACCCGGCTCGGCGAAGAAGTTGCCGACGTGCTGCTCTACCTGTTGCGGCTGGCCGACGTCGCCGGGCTCGACCTGAACGCGGTGGTCGAGCGCAAGCTCAAACTCAACGCCGAAAAGTACCCGGCCGATCTGGCCCGTGGTCACGCCCGCAAGCTCGACGCGCGCAAGGATTTGGCATGACGACCTACTTCATCACCGGCACCGACACCGACGTCGGCAAAACCGTCGCCACCTGCCAGTTGCTGCGCGGCTTTGCCGCCAGCGGGCTGCGGGCGGTGGCGATGAAGCCGGTCGCTTCGGGTTGCACAGTGCTTGATGGCGAGCTGATCAATAGCGACGTGGTCGCGCACCGCGCCGCCGGCAACGTCATGGTACCGGCCGAGCTCGCCAACCCCTACCGCTTCGCACCGGCGATTTCGCCACATCTGGCCGCGCGCGAAGCCGGGGTGTCGGTATCGCTTGATCATCTCATCGATTGCGCGGCGCGGCTGCAAGCACTCACCGACGTGCTGCTGATCGAAGGCGCCGGCGGCTGGCATGCGCCGCTGTCCGACGATGCCGACATGCAGACGCTGGCGCAACGCCTCGGGGCGCCGGTGATCCTCGTCGTCGGCATGCGCCTCGGCTGCCTCAACCATGCGCTGCTGTCGGCCAACGCCATCGTCGCCGCCGGCCTGCCGCTGGCGGGCTGGATCGCCAACCGCATAGCCCCGGCGATGGATCGCTACGACGACAATCTCGCATGGCTGCAAAGCCACCTGCCGGCACCACTGATTGCCGAAATCGGCCACTCGCCGGATGCGCTTTCCGGAGAAATCGCGCCACAGCAGTTGGTACAACTTGATGTGTAAGCCAACGTCTGCACTTGCCGTCACTCACATGGCATTGCACACTTGGCGGTTTGATTCCTGGTTCCGTCCGCTCATGCGCCCCATCCGCCTGCTGCTTGCCCTCGTCTTTGCCGTGCTTCTGGCCGCATGCTCGAAGCCCGATACCTTTCAGGGCAGCGATATCACCGGCGCCAGCTTCGGCGGCGATTTCACCTTGACGGCGCAGGACGGCAAGCCGCGCAAGCTGTCCGACTTCAAGGGCAAGGCCGTGGCGCTGTTCTTCGGCTACACCCAATGCCCGGACGTCTGCCCGACGACCATGGTCGAGCTCAAGGAAGTGATGAAGCAGCTCGGCCCCGATGCCGACAAGGTCCAGGTGCTGTTCGTCAGCGTCGACCCAAGCCGCGACACCACGGCGGTGCTGGCGCAATACGTACCGGCCTTCGATCCGCGCTTCATCGGCCTCACCGGCAGCAAGGACGCGGTCGACAAGGTCGCCGAACAGTACAAGGTGATCGTGCAGCAACAGGGTGATGGCGCGAACTACACCGTCGACCACAGCGCGGGTACTTACCTCATCGACAAGCAGGGCAAGTTGCGCGTGCTGGTCAACTACGGCGCCGGCGCCGCGGTGCTCGGCCACGATCTGCGCGAACTCGTCCAGGAATAACCGGTCATGCCAGAGATCGATCCCCACCCGCTCGCCGAGAATGACGACCTCGCGTCTTACACGCTATCCAATCCGCTCGAAGTCGGCGCCGTGCTGCGGAACCTGTCAACGCGCGGCGATTTCGTGACGATCTACTTCGATCACGGCAAATCGATGCTGACCACACGCATCCTCGAAGTCGACGTCAAAGCCCGGCGCTTTCGTTTTGACTGGGCGGGACAAGAGGCGCTGAACCGCGCACTGCAGGCATCGCCGCGTAATGTGTTTGTTGCGCTGCCCGATGGCGTGAAGGTGCAATTCGTCTGCGAGGCACCGGTGATCGTCCAGCACGAAGGCTCGCCTGCGTTCGAAGCTGCGCTGCCGACGCAACTGGTCAAACTGCAACGGCGCGAATTTTTCCGGCTGACCACGCCGATCGTCACCCCCTACCGCTGCCATACCCAGCTGCCCGACGGCAGCCCGGTCAGCTTCAATCTGCACGATCTTTCCTTGGGGGGGGTCGGCCTGTGGGCCGGCTCGGTCAACGTCGGCTTGCTGACCCGGGGCGACATACTGCGCCAGGCCACACTGGAATTGGGCGCTGGCGTCACCTTCCAGACCGATCTATCGGTACGCGGCGTGCGCACGGTGCTGTTGCCGCAGGGCGAACAACCGCTGTTGGGCTGCCAGTTCCTCTCCTTGCCTCGCAGCGCCGAAGCCGCGCTGCAACGGCAAATCGCCCTGCTCGAACGAGAACGCCGCGCCCTGACGGGCTAAACCCGGCAGGCTCAACCCCATATTTCCCGCAGATTACGTTTCGCTGTCATATGCTGATCATGGCTTCTTGCTATAAGGGAGCCTCCTGATCACTTTCTGAGGCGTACAACATGGGTATCTTCAGCAGCATTTTGTCTAAGCTCGGTTTTGGCGACGATAAGAAAGAGGCCGCAGAGGCAAGCGCAGCAGCAAGCGCCCCCGCAGCCGGGCCGGCGGCAGCGACCGCCGCAGCAGCGACTGGCGCGCCGGCGATTGTGGTCGCGGCGATCAGCCAGGTCGATGTGGTGGCCCAGCTCGAAGGCTTCGCGAGTTCAAACCCCGAAAAACTGAATTGGCAAACGTCGATTGTCGATCTGCTCAAGCTGCTCGGCCTCGACAGCAGCCTTGCAGCCCGAAAAGAACTCGCCAGCGAGCTGCATTGCCCGGCCGACAAGCTGGAAGACTCGGCGCAGATGAATATGTGGCTGCACAAGACCGTGCTGCAGAAGCTGGCCCAGAACGGCGGCAACATCCCGGCCGAACTGCTTTAAGCAGGCGCGGCGTCCGGCGATCCATCATGGTTTCTGGATAGTAGATGCAGTAACACTACGGGCCCGGTGAAAACACCGGGCCCGTTTTACCTCAGACCTCAGCCCGGTATCTCGTATTCACAATGGCCAGGGGTTCCCCGCCTTTGCGTTTACAAGGTATGCGCCTGGCCTAGTGCCGCTTCAGGAAACCCTCTACGCACGGCCAACGCAGCGTCAAGCGCAGCTCGCGCTTGATTCGCGCGTTATCCAGCCGCCGCGACTCGTTCAGATAACTCAACAAACCCGGCGCTAGCTGCGCCTGCGCCTCGGCCCGGCTCACCCTTGGCACGCGCGGCAGGCCAAGGTGATCGGCGACCAGATCGAACCAGTCGCCCATTTTCCCCGGCGCGTCGTCGCTGACGTTGTAGGCGCGCAGCGGCTGGGCGCGGAACAGCGCCCGGCAGACCGCGCGCGCCAGATCGTCGGCATGAATATGGTTCGAGTAACTGTCCTCGTCGGCGGCGATGACCGGCTCGCCACGGCGGATGCGTGCATCGGGCAGACGTCCGGCCGCATAGACCCCCGGTGCGCGCAGCAACCCCAAATGCATGCCTTGCCGGCGCGCCAGCGCCCGCAACACCGCCTCGGCATCGGCACGGCGCCGTGCCCGTGGTGTATCGGGTGTCAGTGGCCGGGTTTCATCCACCCACGCGCCGCCGACATTGCCGTAAACGCCGCTGGTGCCGATATACGCCGCCCGGCGCGGGGCGCGGCGGGCGTGTGATAAACTGGCTCGCATATCCGGGCGTGCCAATGCAGCGGCCAGGCGACGGGTTCGCAGATCAAGCAAACCGCTCGCCGACGGTGGCGCACTGTGAATCAGCCATTGCGCCAGACCGGCCAGACGGGTCGGAATACCGGCATCCAGATCCACCGGCACCGGTAACACGCCAAGTGCGCGCAACTGCACCGCCGACTCGCTCGAACGGGCGCTGGCGTAGACGCGAAACCGGCGCAACAGCCACGGCAGTGCCCGGGTGACGACATCACCACAACCGATGATCAGCAGCCGCGGTCGAGGCGACTTGGCCAGACGTTTATTCAGTATCCGTTTACGCAAGATCATCCCAATCAGAAGACCGTCAAGAATGTCGAAGCAACTTACCATTCTGCCCTCGGGCCAGCAAATCAGCCTCGAAGCCGATGAAACCCTCCTCGATGCCGCAATGCGCAGCGGCTTCAACATGCCCTACGGCTGCAAAAACGGCGCCTGTGGCGCCTGCAAAGGGCTGGTGGTCGAAGGTCAGGTCGAACATGGCCCGCATGCCGAATCGGCGCTGTCACAAACCGAGCGCGAGCGCGGCCTGGCGCTGTTCTGTTGCGCCACCGCCGTCACCGATACGGTGACGATCGAATGCCGCGAGGTCGCCGCAACCAAGGACATCCAGATCAAGACCCTGCCGTGCCGGGTGCAGAAAATCGACAAGGTGTCGCACGACGTGGCGGTGCTGTCGCTGAAACTGCCGGCGACCGAGCGGATGCAGTTCCTCGCTGGCCAGTACATCGATATTCATACCAAGACCGGCAAGAAGCGCAGTTTCTCGATCGGCAACGCCCCGCATGATTCCGAATACCTGCAACTGCATGTCCGCCATGTACCCGGCGGCGATTTCTCCGAGTACGTCTGGAACGAGCTGAAAGAGCGCGAAATCTTCCGCTTCACCGGCCCCTTGGGTTCGTTCTTCCTGCGCGAGGATAGCGACAAGCCGATCATCTTCCTCGCCACCGGTACCGGCTTCGCGCCGATCAAGGGCATTCTCGAGCACGCCTTCAACAAGGGCATCCAGCGCGAGATGATCCTTTACTGGGGTGCGCGCACGATCGACGACTACTACATGACCGAGCTGACCGATCAGTGGCAGCGCGAGCATCCGAACTTCACCTTTATCCCGGTGCTGTCCGAACCCAAGCCCGAAACCAACTGGCAAGGGCGCACCGGCTTCCTGCACGATGTGCTGCTCGATGATTTCGGCAATCTCTCCGGCTGGCAGGTTTACGCCTGCGGCGCACCGATGATGGTCGAGGCGGCGTTCCAGCATTGCATTGCGCGCGGTCTGCCCGAAGAAGAGTTCTTCTCCGATGCGTTCTTTTCATCGAAGGACACTGCCAAGAAGTAAGCGGCGCGTGCAATAAAAAACCCGGCCAAGCCGGGTTTTTTATTGCTGATCGAAGCATCATCACCCGATCATTGGTTCACTTTCATCCCCGCGACCAGGGTCTGGATATTGTGGCGATACATTGCCAGATAGCTGCTGGCTTGCGGGTTCTTTGACAGCGCATCCGAATACAGCGTGCCTTCAAGCGAAGCACCGGTCTCGCGGCTGATCTGCTCGATCAACTTGCGGTTGCTGATGTTCTCGACAAACACCGCCTTGATGCCGCTTTGCTTGATCTGGCGGATCAGCGCGCCAACCCCCTTGGCACTGGCCTCGGCCTCGGTCGACAAACCTTGCGGCGACAGCATCGTGATCTGATAGCGCGCGCCCAGATAGCCGAAGGCATCGTGACTGGTAATCACCTTGCGCTTGGCCAGCGGTATCGCCGCGACCTGCGCATCGGCCCAACGCGACAACTCCGCCAGTTGGCCATCGTACTTCGCGGCATTGGCCTTGTAGACGCTGGCGCCGGCCGGATCGATTTTCGCCAGCGCGACGGCGATGTTCTTCACCATCAGCCGGGCATTGTCCGGATTCTGCCAGGCATGCGGATCGGCACCGTGGTCGTGGCCATCATGGCCGTCACCCGCCATCGCCCGTGGCTTGATGCCGTCGGACACCGTCACCACCGTGCCCTTGTACTTGCTCGACGCGGTCAGCCGCTTCATCCAGCCCTCGAATCCCAGGCCGTTGACGAAGAACACCCGGCTCTTGCTCAACGTGCCGACGTCGGCCGGCGTCGGCTGATACACATGCGCATCGCCGTCGGCGCCGACCAGCGTCGTCACCTTGACGCGATCTCCGCCGACGTTCTGCACCATATCGCCCAGAATGCTGAAGCTGGCCACCACCGGCAGCGGCTCGGCCGCTTGCGCGGCGCCGATCACACCGAAGGACAAGGCCACACTGAGAATGCAACGACGAATCATGCCCGACTCCTTATAAAAAACTTAACGCGCCTCGGTCTGCTGGCCCTGCTGCCCGCGCCAACCATGCGGTGCAACCATCAGCGAAACCATGTAGAAGAGACTGGCAATCAGCACAATTGCCGGGCCGGACGGCAGGCCCGCGTGGTACGACACCAGCAAGCCGCCGATGGTCGAGACCAGCCCCACCAGCCATGCCACGCTCATCAACCCCGGCAAGGTATCGGCCCACAAGCGCGCCACCGTGGCTGGCAACATCATCAGGCCGATCGCCATCAAGGTGCCCATCGCCTGGAAACCGGCAACGAGGTTAAGCACCGTCAGTACGATCAGGCCCAGGTGATACGGGCTGCCGCCACGGCCGGCGCCGGCCAGAAAGCCCGGGTCGACGCATTCGAGCACCACACCGCGATAACACAGCGCCAGCCAGCCCAGGCTGATCGTCGCCACCGCCGCAACGATGTAGAGCGCGGCGTCATCGATCGCCAGCACCGAGCCGAACAGCAGATGAATCAGATCCACCTGACTGCCCCAGCGCGAAATCAGCACCACGCCCAGCGCCAGCGCCATCAGGTAGAAACCGGCGAAACTGGCGTCTTCATTCAGCACCGTATAGCGCCCCGCCACGCCGGCGAGCACCGCGACCAGCAGCGCGGCGACAATGCCGCCGCCGGCGAGCCAGGGCAGCGCAAAGCCGCCAATCAGATAACCGACCGCCGCGCCGGGCAGCACCGCGTGCGACAGCGCGTCGCCCATCAGGCTCATCCGTCGCAGCACCAGCAGCACCCCGACCGGCGCACAACTCAGCGCCAGCACCACACAGCCGACCAGCGCGCGGCGCATGAAGTCGAACTCGGCAAACGGTGAAATCAATAGTTCGTGCAGGTTCATGATCCCGCCTCCTCGGCCAGCGGGTTCACCCACAGGGAATGGCCGGTAAACCCGACCTCGGCGCGCGCGGCGGCGAGCACCGTCGGCGTCGCGCCCCAAGCCTGCACGGTGCCGGACAGCAGCAGCGTTTCATCGAAATGTTTCGAGACGAGATCGAGATCGTGCATCACCGCGATCACCGTGCGGCCGTCGATTTGCCAATCGGTCAGCTGCTTGAGCAAGAGATCACGGCTGGCTGGATCGAGGTTGTTGAGCGGCTCGTCGAGCAGCAACACCGGCGCATCCTGCACCATCAGCCGGGCAAACCGCGCCCGCTGCAACTGCCCGCCCGAGAGCGTACCGATCGGCCGGTTCGCCAGCTCGCTCAGCCCCATATGCTGCAGCGCATGCGCCGCCCTGTCCTGCTCGCCGCGCCCCAACCGGCGCCATGCGCCGCTGCGGCGCCAGCTGCCGGACAGCGCCAGCTCGGCCACCGTCATCGGAAACTGCCGATCCAGCTCGGTGCGCTGCGGCAGATAAGCCACCCGCTCCGGGCTATGAATTTGCCCCGACGCCAGCGGCAACAGCCCAGCCATCGCCTTGAGCAAGGTCGTCTTGCCGGCGCCATTCGGGCCAACGATCGCCGTCGAGCGCCCGGTCGCAAACGTGCCGCACAGCTCGGCCACGGCCAGCCGCTGGCGGTATTTCACGCAAACATGATCGAGCGTGATCATAGAAGCGACCACGCCACCAGCGCCCAGATCAGCATAATCATGGGCGAAACCAGAAGCAGCCGCTGCCAGGCCCCAAGGGCAAACAGCCAGCTCGCCAGGCGCCGCGGCGCGCTGGTCATATTGTTCGAAGTGGAATGAGTCATCTCGGAAACCCCCGCCACGGCCACGCCGGAACGGGAAAAATCGGGCTAGTTGCAACTGAATTGCATTTTAGCCGTGAAATCGGCCGCTGTGAATCGCGTTTACGCATCAAGATCGCCTCAGGGAGTTCCCAAGCGCGCGCCAAGCCGCTAGAATGTCGTTCTTCGCCGATGTAGCTCAGTTGGTAGAGCACCTGACTTGTAATCAGGGGGTCGCGAGTTCGAATCCTGCCGTCGGCACCAGTAAAACCAAGGGGTTACAGATGATAAGTCTGTAACCCCTTGTTGCATTTCTGCCGTGCACAAGAATTTCCCCCGACATTTCCCCCGACAAAAACGCCAGCTCATCTTGATGCAACGCATCTTGGTTTCGACCAGGTTGTGCCGGTGATTAGTCCAATCAAGCTCACAGCAGGCCGTTGCAACCATAACGTCAAGGTTCACCGCAAACGACAAAAGGGCCGCTATTGCGGCCCCCTGTCCAGGTCTAGGTTCCTGAAACCTACCGGACCAAGCGCTTCTCCCACCCCCCTTGGTCAAAAATCAGCAGTGGCCACAGATCCATGTACTTGCTCTTTTTCTCATCAAGCCAAAGCGTAATCCAGCCCAGCTGCACCATCCGATCCAGCACCGGGTCAAGCCGTTGCTTGTTTCGAAGCGCATTCGGCCCGTATTTGCGTACGTAGTTTTTTGCGACGTACCGACACCCCTGCCCCCGAAGGCGGCTTAAATAGTCGTTCAGCATATTTAAATCCAAATCGACCTGCGGAATCGGCGGCGGCGGGCAAAACAGCCGGATAAACTCGTTCGAATACCAACCTACTAATACGATCGAACGCTCGACGTTCTGCAGCGAGATAATCTCGCCGCCGTCCAGCAACTGAAGCAGCGCAGCCAGTCTGGCCACATTGTCCGCCAGCTTGGCAGCGTGATCCTTGCAGTTTGCGTAGCAGCCTCCCAAACCCGACTGCTGTTCGACCCTGTTGTAGTAAAGGATCCAGCACTGCGATGCCTCCTCTGACATGACCATGGTTTCTCGTTCCGGCAGGGGCTCTCCGTCCGTCGATACCGATTGCTCCAGCAGCCCGGCAAGCTGCCGCTGAAATTTCGGCAAATGCTCCCACGACGTAACGGGACGATCGATGAATCGCATGCCTTGCGTCGAAAAAGGCTGGCAGACCAATGCCCGTGCCAAAAAGCCGAGCGAACGGGCCTCGCCGTCGTTGCGCTGGACAAAATCCTGAAACGGCTTGGGTTGCGACATCAGCGACAGCGTCAATCGTGCATCCTTGACGGTGAAGCTCTCGCGGGTCATGCGATCGATGTCAACGTCATCGCCATCCCAAAGTTTGTTGAGCACAGGCAGATGTTGTGAAACATGACCTTTGAAGATGACTGCAGCCTCGTTGGAGGCAAGCGCAGCATTCGGCCATGCGCCGAACAATTGATGCTGCAGTGCCTCGATGGTGCAATCCTCGTACAACAGTTTTGGGGCTTTCGGCGCAATCGGCTCACGCGCCGCGTGCACCTTGATCTGGACTCGAAGATCATCACCACCGTTACCATGGCGAATACCCAGTCTGGTCAACTGCTTCAGAAGTGCAGCTTCCTCGGCCTTCCAGATCTTGTGTTCGACACGATAGTCGTTCCACGCCTTGGCCAACAGCGTGGCATGCCGTTGCTGGAACTCGATAATTGCAGCAGCGAACAAACGATCGATCGTGGATTTGCGTTCACCCGATTCGGCCAACGTAATCAGCCACAGCGAACATGGTCGCAGGCTATGTGTCGTTGGAACCTGGACGTTGATCAGCCCCTGACCGACGGTCGACAGGGCAGACAGCGCAGCAGAAACCACCAATGCACGTGGTGCCTTCGTGTTGCTCTCGACCTCGTTGATCGCATCCCTCAATGCCGGCGGAAGATCGCCACCAAGAATAGAGAAGGTGTTGAAATTGATGTTCATATTCATGCTACTTCCTCACTTGTTCCAAATTTGAATTCAATTCGTTGATCTGCACGCTGTGTAATCCAGCGCTGGACTTCCGACTCCAGGAAACCAATCGCGCGTGGTCCCAGCTTGATCGGGCGTGGAAATGAACCGTCGGCGTATTTCCCGCCAATCTTCAGGCGCTCGTAGATCATCGTCCGCTTCAAACCCACCAGCGCGACCAACTCGGGCATGCGAAGGATTCGATCGTTGTGTCGTAACGGGTTCATTGCACACCTCCGGCCAGCATGGTGCGGCTGACGAAACGCGCATGCGGCCCCCTCGGCAATGACGTCATCATCCGAGTCGAACAGCGGTTGTTTCGAGCGAATGTCGCAGACGAGCGAATGCACTGGATCGCGTAGTTGCAATCTAGCGAGGCGGTAGAATTGGAGAATTGAATATGCCGAACATCCAGGACGGATGGGGCGGGTACAAATGAGGAAGGAAGGACAATAAGCGGGCCGAAATGATCTGCCTCGCCGGGTTCTCCGTCGGATGAGTCAGAAGATGATGATTTTGTAGCTTTGCCCGAATGGCGGTTGCGTGCGTGACGTGATGATGCAGTGCGAGCAGTCGCGCATCGTTCAAATCCCCGATTTGCAACAACTGGTCGACAAGGCAGTAAAATTCGTCCGCCTTTCTTTTCATCTGCTTCACGAGCTACAGCTCTAACTCTCATGGCACGAAAAACCTTCATGGCATGAATCATAGCGGCGGACTTTTTCATCACCACCACTCGAACCGAATCATTTTCATTACAAGAACGCACTATAGTGCTGCCGATGAACAAAACTGCGGCATTACTGCGCGCCTGCTGCACGTTCTCACAGTCTTGATAATCACTCCGTCCAGCGTCGTGATCTGTAGCCATGCGTGACTGCATGGTGACACTCCTTTTTGTGGCCTACGGGTTGATGAAACCGGGGGAGCGCAGAACGCCCCCTCTCGCAAATAGCTAACGCTAGTCCAGCACATTCTTCAAATGTAAAAATTCACACTATCAATTCATCGGACTGAGCCGAACCCTTCTGCACGGTACCGAACATGACGAACCTACGGATGCTCACCCACGCAGATGTCGTTGTCCGTCGCATACCGAAGGCCCTTCCGGGAGTAACTGGGCCAGCACCTGCTCCACGCATCGCTCAAGGCGGCACCTCACGCCATTTTTACGCCACATGCCATAACAATTCGCCGATTGAGAGGTGAACAGACCGCGCTCAGCCATATCGTTCCACTCCAACTCCACGACCATACGCAACATTCTCCAAGAGCTCCGGGAGCCATCCACAGCGCCCCGTGTCGGCCCCGGTAACCGTCCCTAAACAACGTCTGCACCGCCGGAACCGATGTCGCGTAGTCATGCTAAAGTGGGGCAAATGAGCTACGAATGGATCATTTCGCGGTCCCGGGCACCATCCTCCAGATGCTATTCCTGCGGTTTCTGCTACTAATAGCCCAAACCGCAGTCTGGTCTGTCCCCATGCAGAAGGACAGAGGATTAAGCGCTAAGCGCTGAATGCTGCCGTTCAAACTCGACCGGTGCCAGGTAATCCAGCGTCGAATGGCGGCGGCGATGATTGTAAAATCGGATGTAGTCGAATATATCCGCGCGGGCCTCGTCGTGACTCCGGTAGCGGGTCAAGTAAACCCGCTCCGCCTTCAACGACCGGAAGAAGCTTTCCATCGCAGCGTTGTCCCAGCAATTGCCCGCTCGTGAATGGCTCGGCACCATGCCGTGCCGTTTCAGCAACATCTGGTAATCAAACGCACAATACTGGCTGCCTCGGTCCGAATGCAGTAGCACCTCCCGCACCGGTTTCCGTCTGGCAACGGCCATCGTCAACGCAGCATGCACCAGTTCTTGCTGCATTCGATGGTGCATTGCCCAGCCGACCACGGCGCGGGAATACAAGTCCAGCACCACAGCCAGATACAGCCAGCCCTCGTCAGTACGGATGTAAGTCATGTCCGACACCCAGCGTTGATTCATCCCGGATGCGTCGAATTGCCGTTCCAGCCGATTTGGTGCCACCGGAAGCAGGTGTTGGCTGACCGGGACAGGTCGCCACCGTTTACGGGAACGTACCTTCAGCCCGCCTTGGCGCATCAGGCGGCCAACACGGTGGCGGCCACAGGCGAAGCCTTGTGCGACCAGTTCCGCATGTATCCGACGATGCCCATAGATGCCGTTGACTTCGGCATGGACCAGACGGATTTCCCGTAACAGCACGCGATTAGCCATCTCTCGCATCGAAGGCGGCCGGTTGCGCCAAGCGTAGTAGCTGCTCCGTGAGACGCGGAACAACTGGCACATGACGGCAACAGGATAACGCTCAGCAAGCGCCTGAATGGCGCGGTACTTCACTTCGTGGGCTGCGAGAAGATGGCGAGCGCTTTTTTTAGGACGTCACGCTCCATGGTGACGCGTGCTAGATCATCGCGCAGACGCTTGAGTTCGGCTGCTTCGCCCAGTTGCTTGCCATGACCGGGAAAGGCATCCATGCCCTTGAGCAGAAACTGGCGTTTCCATTTGCCCAGCAGGCCTTCGGTGATGCCGAAGGCCTGCGCGACGTGACGTAGCGGCGTGCCAGCCAGGATTTGCTCAACAGCTTCCCGCTTGAGGGACTCGGGAAAGGTACGGCGGATTTGGGTCATGAACACTCCTTGGTGGCGATTATCCACCTTAAGTTAGTGTCCTTCCGTATAGGGACAGACCACCATGGATTCGGCGGTGGGTTACGTTGCGATGCGCCGATTCAGGACGGCACCCCGGACGGCGTCACCTCCTGTAGCGCACCTGACGGTGGCGGCGCGGTGTTCGAGATTCCGTTCAAGCAGGGAGTGGTCGACGGCGACTTCGTCGTGCTCAATCCCAAGAAGGCAGGCCAGACCATTGCTTCGGCCCGTTTCAGTGCAGGCCGGCTCAACGGCCCGTCGGAGATCTTCAGCCCGGCCACCGGCAAGCGGATGCATCAGTTGAGCTGGGAACAAGGGGTGCCGGTCGGCAGTATCGAGCGGTATGACGAGCACACCGGCAAGCTGCGCTTCAAGGCCGACTTTGTTGCGGGACGAATGGAAGGCGAAGTCTTTAGCTATGACAGCGAAGGCCGATTGCTGCAACGCCAGCAAGTGAAAAACGGCCTCGCCGAGGGCCTAGTCAAGCAGTTCGATCCGGAAACAGGCAAAGTCATCAAGCAAACTCAGTGGCATGAAGGCTATCCCCAGGCGCCCGAAGCCGCATCGACCACAAACAGCACCACGCCAGCCAACGACGCCAAGCTCGAACATTGCACCGACGCCAAGGTCGCCGCCTTCCACAAGGAGAAAGGAGACGAGGAACCGGTCACAGCCGACATGCTGGAAGAATGGAAAAGCCAGTGCTTGGCAAGCCTGATAGCTAGCTGATCAGGCGTTCTCGTTAATCCACCCCAGCGACATCCCCTCCGGCCCCTTGCGGGCCGGGGGCTGGCGCTCGACCTTGACCGAACTGCTCAAGGCTGGCGCAGCGCAGCTCGTCAATGTGCTGGCGGTCGCCAAGTGGGTGCTCAACGGCTGGCAGCAACAGCCATCGTCAATGGAGATTTCAAATGTTCAGATATATCGGCGCCGTAGTGGTGTACGGCTTCGCAGCATATGGGCTTGTTGAATGGATGAAAAAACATTATCAACATGATTCTTCTCATGAAGATAGCTTCAGTCGTGAGTCTTAACCACCATGCTCTTGTCCGTCGCGGCTTATCGGGAGAATGGAAAAATTAAGTGCCAAGCCGGCCAGCAGGCTGGCTGATCAGACCACGCCGCCAATTCAACCAAGCAACATCATCCTCCGGCCCTTCGCGGGCCGGGGGCTTCTTCTTTTTTACTTCACCGCTCTGCTTTCATCCCCAAGATCGGCAATCATCGGCTGGTGATCTAAAGTCGGGCTACACCAGCACAAAACCAGAATGCGTATAAGGACAACCTTTCTACAGCGGAAACCAGTTACGCAAACAGGCACAAATACTGGCAAAGGACGGGCAGGCTTCCAGACCTTTGATGCCCGCTCTCTTGCCAATTTCTTCAAAGTCGCGTGGGGAAATGGTTTTTCGGAGCTTTTGTTTGACGATATGCTCGAACAGTTCTTTGGGCTGGCTAGTTTTCAGCTCGGCAGGATTTTGTTTCTGATTGACTGCGTGCTCGTCAATCCACTGCTGCAACTGCTGCGGGCTGATCCGGCAATGCGCCACCAGCGCCGACTCGCAGTGCCATAACCATTCTTCCAGCTCTGGAACGAGGACGGTCACCGCGCTGTTGCCGCTCCAGGTGTAACTATCCAACTTGTTCTGAATTTCAGCTGCTACGCTTGCCGCGTCTTGCCGTTTGTCCCGTCCTGAGCCGTGGTGATCCCACAGCAGCAGCGCCTTGCCGAATTTGCCTTTCTGCATCCGCGCCAGCTCGGCGCCGGTATTGACCATGCCGGCATCCCGTTGCGGGTTGCGCATGATCTCGAAGCTGAATGGACGAACGCCCAAAGCCTGTGGCTTGGCCAACACGGAGCATAGAAACGCCTCGGCGTCTGCGTCCGCCACATACACCAGCAGGTCTTTCATTCCAGCACCCCGGCGGCGAAGACAATGCCCAGATCAGGCGCGCCATCCCAGTTTTCCAGCATGGGGTGTTGCTCGCCGGGAGTGATACGTGTGCCCTGCTCGTCCCGGCTGAAGCACAGCAGTGGCTTCGCACCGCAATGCTGAACCACAAACGGCGAATGCGTCGCCAGCAGCATTTGCGCACCTGGAATGCTCGTGAGCGATCGCAGGATGATTTCCAGCGCCTTGGGGTGAACGCCATTTTCCGGCTCTTCCACCATGTAAACGGCGGCCTCTGGTGGCAGGAAAGCAGGCAGCGTTAGCGCCAGCATTCTCAGCGTGCCATCGCTCAATACCCAGCTGGGCGCTTCCAGACCACTTTCGTAACGAAGCAAAAGGTACTCGGCGTTATCGGCTTCTCGCCGCGCCCAACCGATCTCGGTCAGGTCCGGCAAGGCATAGCGTAAGTGACTGACCCAATGTGCGACCGGGCTATCCGGTTCCGGCCAGCGCGGGCTGGCATTGCCAGTCTCTCCGGCCACCTTGCGGAAAACGTCTTTTGTCCAGGCACCGGGCGCATCCCGGTTTTCCAGCAAACGCCCCACCACACGCGCCAGATTCGAGCCATCCAGCTCCAGATCAGTGGAACGGGTCGCAGGACAAGGAAGCCGCATCGCCGGGCTATCGAGCTGGATGTAACGCACGCCTTGCATCAGGAAGCGACGGACTGCGTTGGCAGTAGGGTAACGTTCTTCATCCGGCGGCGTGAGCGCCAGCGCGAGCTTATCCAGGCCGAAATTGAACGAGTCCTGATACGTTCCCCTTTCACGCGCGTAGAAATCGGTGCCCTTGCTGGTCTTGCCGAGCAAACGGCGTGGCTTGCTGCGGCTGCTTCCCAGCGGCTCTCCGGCCCGTAGAACATGGAACGAATGGAGCGTCAGTAACTCGTCGTCAATGCACACCCCCAACCGTTCATCCAGCCGCAGTGCCAGTCGGTAATCGAGCAGCTTGTCGGTCAGCTCCGGATACTGGGCGGACAAATCCAGCTTCAGACCAATCTCGATCACGCCGCCCCGGCGCATCCAGGTCAAGTCGTTGAAGTCGGCGATATGGCGGGATTCCACCGCGCTGAGCGGCCCGTTGACCAGGCAATCCCGAACGAAATCCACCGCATCCAGAAAGGTCGTCTTGCCCACGCCATTGGGGCCGACCAGCACATGAAAATCCGCCAGCGGCAAATCGACCAGCTCGCGGATGCCTTTGAAGTTGCGGATGGTGATGCCGACGATCATGCGCCTGACTCCTGATGGGATGCGTCCTGATCGGTCAGGATATCCAGCTTCGGCAGCGCGTTGACGATTTTCATGGTTTCCAGGCTGACAGTGATGACGCGCAGGAACAGCTCCAGCGGGTAGCGCGGGTTGCCCATCGTTTCGGTCGCCCAGTCGTTGGCGTCGTTGACGATGTCGCTGTCCTTGTGCGTGGATACGCCCTGGCGATCGACGACCCAATCGAGCGCAGGCTTGCCGTTGACGACGTACTCATACGCAGCCACCGGGATACCCCGGACGGTGATCTGGTCGTTGTAGATCAGCGTGCTCAGGTCTTTGTCCTTGCCGTTCTTGGCATACTTCATTTTCTCGACGCGGTAGCAGCCAGACTCGCCGGTATCGCCGATGATGTCCGCCGGGTACATCGCCACGGTTTCGTAGTTCAGGTGCAATTCGGCCAGCGCGCGACCGGCGCCAGAAAAGGCACGGAAGTCGGCAAAGATCTTCACGCGCGGGATGCGCGGCAGCTCCTTGGCGAGGTTGTCGACGTAGCGTTCGCGGTAGTCCGGCGAGTGCAGCAGGCCGTAGACGTAATAGAACACATCCTCCTTGCCGATGGATTCGCCGGGATAGGCAGCAGCAAAGTGCGCCAGCCCTTCGTCGGTGATTGCATCGCGGCGGGTGTAGCGGGCATGGGCTTGCGAGCCTTCCTTGGCTGCAAACAAATCCCCATTAGGATTGGTGCCACCGCCGGCAAGCTGGTCTGCATCAGCGGACTCATACATATAGAAAGGAAAGCACAGCCCTGTATCCAGAGTGTGCAGGTTCGGCATGGTGTCTGTTATCAAAACAGAAAATCCACTTCTTGCACCAACCCCAGAAATACAAATTACAAAGTTAATATCAGATGGGGTTGGAAAAACTCGCGGCATTGAATAAAAACTATGATTGAATGTACTACCACCGTAATGCCAAATCTTTGCAAATGGTCGGTAAAGCGAGCGTGAAATGCAGCTTTCTTCAAACCTCTCTTTTATGCCTTTTGCAAACTTGGCTTGCCAATTACCCCCGCCCCAGCTTATCTGAGCGGTGTCTTTTTTGACAAAATCCTGTACATCAACAATTTCGTTATTGCTGCCTCGATATTCTTTATATCGATCTACTTCACAATTATAGAACGCAATCATTTCGCGACATTGCTTGGAAAGCTGCTCCTTTGAGTGGCAGTAAACCCACGCATCTCGATTACTTACTACTCCATTCGACAACATTTGAAATAAAACAGTCTCGTTAGAGGTTTTTTTTGTCCCAATTAGCAAAAATTGCGAAAGACTATCATCGCGCTGACTCAGCCAATCTCCGTACTGGTCAGGAGTGATGGGTGCCCAGCCATTAACAGTGTTGATGCCTGCAATGCTGGTTAAGGCGCTGATGCGCTCCAGCTTGTCCGCCGTGCTTAAATTATCGCCAATATTGTGATAGAAAATCTGACCGTATTGCTTTGCCTTCGGGTTCTTCACCAATAAAGAGATGGCAATACCCGTCATACTGGCGCTACCAAAAATGTTCTGCCCTTCCTTTGCCTTGCCCTTGCTCAACATGTTTTTACGAATGTCACCGCGTAGATTGAAGATGTAGAGGTTGGTAAATTCCTCGGCAAGGCACTTACGCATCCCATCCATAGCGGGCTTTTCCACAAATCCGGATCCAGAAACAAAACCGATTATCCCGCTATTGCCGAGTCGATCAGATGCCCATCTAATGGCACGGATATAGCTATCGTAGGACGAGCGTTTCCCGCCTTTACCTTGTGAGCGAGTAATATAGGTTTGCGAAATTCGCTGATCAAGATGCGGGTAATCAAGATTAGCCGCATCGTCATTCGCACTATCTTGCCCCGCAGAATACGGCGGGTTGCCAATAATTACGCGAATATCGAGCGCCTTCTGCTTTTTGCGGCGAGCGCTGTTTTGCACTAGCAGTTGATCGACCAGATCGTCCTTTTCGTACATCTGGAAGGTGTCGGTCAGGCAGATGCCTTCAAAAGGCCGGTACTCGCCACCGACCAGGCCGTGATAGACGGCCTCAATGTTGATGGCAGCGATGTAGTAAGCGAGCAGCACGATTTCGTTGGCGTGGATTTGTCCACGATATTTTCGCTGCAACTGTTCCGGGGTGAAGTAGCCTTTTTCCAGCCCCAGCTGCATCAGCCGGGTGATGAAGGTGCCGGTACCAGTGAACGGGTCGATGATGTGTACACCGTCGCTGCCGAGCGTCTGGCCGAACTCGGTGTGTAGCAGGTGGTTGACGCTCTCGATGATGAAATCGACAACTTCGACCGGGGTGTAGACGATGCCGAGGCGCTCGGTCATGCGTGGGAAGGCGTTGCGGAAGAATTTGTCGTACAGCTCGACGACAATTTTCTGCTTGCCATCCATGCTCTGGATATTCTCGGCGCGCGTTTTCACGCTGGCGTAGAAGCGCTCCAGCGTGTCGGCCTCCTTGGCCAGATGGTGTTCGTGCAGCACGTCAAGCACCGCCTGCATGGCCTGGCTCATCGGGTTGTTGCTGGCAAACGAGTAATCGGCGAACAGCGCGTCGAACACCGGCTTGGTGATCAGGTGCTGGGCAAGCATTTCGACGATTTCAGCGTCACTGATGCTGTCGTTGAGGTCGTCGCGCAATTCGGTAGCAAAAGCGTTAAAAGCCGCGCGTTCACTGACGTTGGCCGAATCGGCCAGAATGCCGTTGATGCGGGCGATGTGCGTCTGCGCGATCTTGGCGATGTCTTTCGCCCAGTCTTCCCAGTGGTGGCGGTTGCCGCACTTTTGCACCACCTTGGCGTAGATGGCGCGCTCGATCTCACCGATCTCGAATTGCAGATTACCGTCGCCGCTAAACTCGCCGCGCTTTTGCCGCTCTTCTGGCGTCTCGCCCAAGGTATGCGTGCCCTTGCCGGTCTTGCGGCGCGGGTCGGCGGTGTTGCCGTCTCCCGTCTTGCCGCCTTTGCGGCTGGGCTTGGCCACCTTGTCGGTGATGGCGATGACTTCCATTTTCGACGGATCGCGGCTGTCGAACTGCAGCTTGTTGATCATCGCGTCGAAACGGTCGTCGTGCGAGCGCAGCGCCTGCAACACTTGCCAGACGACGCGGTAGGTGTCGTTGTCGTTCAGCGCTTCATGCGCTTCCTTGCCCGGCGGAATCACCACCGGCAGGATGACGTAGCCACGCTTTTTGCCTTCGGCACGGCGCATGACGCGGCCAACCGATTGCACCACGTCCACCTGCGAGTTACGCGGCGTGAGGAAGAGCACGGCATCCAATGCCGGCACGTCGACGCCTTCGGACAGGCAGCGCACGTTACTGAGAATGCGGCAGGTGTTGTCCGGCGTCTCGTCCTTGAGCCAGGAGAGCTTTTCTTCCTTCTGGCTGGCGTTCATGCCACCGTCAACGTGTTCAGCCTCGCACCGGAGTGTGACCGACGGCAGATCGTCGTCGAACGTCTCAGCCTTGTAGGCTTCCACGACGTCGGCAAACAAGTTGGCGATGTTGGTGGAAGCGACTTGATGCTTCTTGGCCTTGGCGCTGGGTGCAATCACTTGGCAAAAAGCCACGGCGCGGCGCATCGGCTCCGCATCGCCCCCAAGATCGTCGGCGGTATCCTGTTTCGACAACGCCTTCCAGCAACCGACGATACGAGCTGCGTCGTCCACTTTCAGCTCGTTGGCTTTGCCGAGCAGATCACCGAGTTTGCCGATCACATGGTCGGCATCGATGGTCAGGACGATGACCTTGTAATCGACCAATAGCTCCCGCTGTACGGCTTCGGAGAAGTTGATGACAAACAACTCTTTGCCGTAGAGGCTTTCGTCATCCATCGAACACAGCGCCACATCGCCACTATCGGCCTTGGCCTTGGCGTTTTCGCCGTAGATGCGCGGGGTGGCGGTCATATACAGCCGCTTGCCGCCCCGGATGTCGCTGTTGTCATGCACACGCACGAAAGCCGACTCGTCGTCATCGCCAAAGGTGGCGCCGGTGGTGCGGTGCGCTTCATCACAGACGATCAGGTCAAAATCGGCCAGCCCATGTTCTTTTTGGGCGCGGCTGAGCACGTCGATCGAGTGGTAGGTGGAAAACACCACGCTTATGTGTTCGTCGTCGTGCCGCTTGGCCATTTCGGTGGCGAGGCGGTCGGCCTGGGTCGTGGCCGGGTAGCGCAGCTCGTGGGTGAAGGTCTGGACTTCGTCGTCATCCTTCTTGCGTTTCTTGCCGACGTCGCTGTCGGAGCAAACGGCAAAGCTGTGCAGCGGGGTATCGCTTTCCTGCGTCCATTCGGTCAGCGTTTGCGACAGCAGTGACAGCGATGGCACCAGGAACAGCACGCGCTGGCCTTTGCCGGCCAGCTTCTCGGCGATCTTCAAGCTGGTGAAGGTCTTGCCTGTGCCGCAGGCCATGATGAGCTTGCCACGCTCAGCGGTGGCAAGGCCGTTTTCAACGGCTTTGAGCGCGCTTTGCTGGTGTTCGCGCAATTGCTTTTTCGGCTTGAGCGTTGGTGCGGTCTTGGGCTGATACTGCGCCCAGTCGACCTGGCTGTTTTCCAGGTCGAACAGGTCGATCTTGCTAACCGGGGGCTGCTGATCACGCAGCGCATCCTCGGCGTGCACGCCCCAGTTGTTGGTCGTGGTGACGATGATGCGATGCGCAAACGGCTTCTTGCCAGAGGCGGTGAAAAAGCTGTCGATGTCGGCTTTCTGGACGCGATAGTCCTCGGCGTAGAACTTGCACTGGATCGCGTGATATTCGCCGGTCCCCTGCGTCTGCGCGACCAGATCAATGCCGGTATCGTTGCCATCCAGCCCCATTTCCTTCGCCCAGTCGGCGTACATCCAGACCTTCGCGTACAGATCAGCGTAGGTCGCCTCGTTGCGCAGGTAGGTGACGATCAGCTCTTCGAAATAGGTGCCTTTTTCGCGCTCGGTGACGGCGGCAGAACGGAAGGTGTGTAGCAGGGTTTGCAGTGGGGACATGGTCACTTGGATCTGGGTTTTGCGTCGACGGCAGACGATATGCCGGCATGAGCGCTTCGTGCTCGTGCCATGGTGTTTTCAGGGATACCGGGAGTCTGCCCGTCGTTTACCCGGTTTCGCAACCACATACGCACACGTGGTGCCGGCCTGCCGCCGTGAAACGCCTCTGTGTTGTGCTGAACAACGAGATCGGATGATGCTCAGTGCGTGGAGAACAACAGTATCGAACAGACGCTGACGCGCCAGTTGAGAGCACAGTGCAGCAAGAAACTGGCCCACCATCACGGGAGACGAACACACGCATGCCAGGTTGCCCCGTGAATCTGCCTTTAGATTTGCATTTCACGCTGTTGAAGCGAGCTTGCTCGTTGATTCCCCATAATTCTCCGAAGCACTCTCTTTGCCTCTCTTTACAGACACCCCGACCTACTGCATAGCAAGCGCTTTAATATCCGCAATACGCTGAAGCTGCTGCAAATATTCGGCTCGATTCTTAGCCAGCCATCGAACAATCGCTGCGTTTTCCAGTAACGAGCTCCCGATATACGTCTTGACGATAGCCAGTTGCAAGTTCGCCGGGCCATACCCTTCTTCCAGTAGACGGGTATCTGCCTGTACCGCCGCTAATTCACGCTCTAGGCGCTGCAAGGCTTCCGCTGGAACTGCGTTCTGCATCTTGGATGCTGCTTTCTCTATCAATTGATCAGGAGATGTAGCCTGTAGCATCGCCGTGGCCAGCTTGACGGAGTAGTTATCAAGATTAACCATTGCTTGGGCTACGTCGATTTGCCTAAATGGCTTCATCTGCTTAAGGATGCGAAACATGCCAGCTGTGGCCGGTTTATCGGCGAGCAGTGTCGCTGCTTCGTTGCAGATACCATCGAGCAATCTGAACTTCTCGCGAATAGAATTCGGCGATAAATCCAACGCCTCCGCCAACTGCTCCACCGAAACACCGCTTTCTGCCGCACGAACAATCATTCGATGTGTTTGAACAACGGATAGACGATTCACCCGCTTGTTATAGGTATACCCTTCATCATCCGTTGAAATCAGACACAGCACTTGTTTCGCGCCCAAATCTCGCAACGCTTCCAACCGCATCCGGCCATCCAGTACAATGAAAGTACCTAGCTTCTCCCGGTCAGGAGTGATGACGATTGGCTCGACCAAGCCGATCACTTGTATCGAGCTACGAATCTGAAGATATTTGACCGATGTCTTTATGCCGGTCGGCAGCGAAATGGGATAATGAAGCGCATCCAATGGCAATTGGACACAATCGCGTTCGAACCCCAAACGGACCTGCTTCAAAGTGACTCCAGCCATCACATCAATCCTCCGCGCGGAAGCAGGCTAGCCAGAGGCTGAGGAACGGTTACAAGTTTTTCCGTCTTCAACAGCGCGCAAAAGTCCTTGTCCGCAAACAATTCCTTGAAAATTTGCTGGGCCAGCAGCAGGGACTGCTGTGTGTACTCCGCTCTTTTCTGAATTCGACGGTGCATTTCGACATCGCGCTGATAGAGCTTGGCCAACTCATCAGGGGTCATTTGCTTGCGAGCCACACCCTTAGCAAAAATGTTATTTCCCTTCTTTCCACTCCGAGCTCGCTGCTCAAGGATTTGTCGAACAACGGATATCTTTTTGCCTTTAAGCTCCCCTTGCTCATAAGCATCCATCAATAATTGCTGCGCCTCGCTATCACTGGCCCTCGAAATGTTAGCAGCCAAGTGCAATGGAATAATCCCGGCCTCTGCAGCAGCCAATAACCGCTTCTCGCCGCGCTCCAGAAGGTTGGCCACATTGTTGACCCAAGACGCGGTGTAACCCAGTTTGGTTGCAATTTCTGTTTCGCTATAGCCGCGCTGTTTAAGCACTCGTACCTGATCCATGGTTTCTACTGCACGTGGCGTACGCCTGGCAACATTCTCCACAATGCTCATGACATGGCCAGTTTCCTCATCAACGTCCAACACCATGGCCGCGATATGCGTCTGTCCCAGCATCTTGCAGGATTCAAGCCGCCCTTGGCCGCAGATCAATGCATAGGGCAAAGCACCATCCCCCGGTTGAATACGTCTCACCGTAATCGGTCGCTTGAGCCCGACCTGTTCAATGCTTTCTGTGATGGTCTTGTGGATTTTTGGGTTACGTACGCGAGGATTGACAACAGCAATATCCGCAATCGAAATCATCTCAACGTGCGACGGTGGAGCGGTCATGCAACCTCCCGGAGGGGAATTCGTCCTGCCATTTGATAGAAGCCATCAAGAGAATCAGTACGATAGACATCCAGCGTGAAACCGTTTTCTTCTAAGACTGGTAAATTTTCTGCGGAAAAATCGATTGCAGGAAATACGTAATAGTCATACGCATACTGATTGGAAGGATCCATGCGTACTACCACCGTAATATCTGGACGAAGACTCGTGTCAAAACGAATCCGCCAGCGATGAGAGCCTGCAGCAGTAGATTTACAACGTGCAATGACCAATGACACGGTGAACTCACCGTTAACCGTGATCAAATCCGTGGAACTATCACGCGCGGCCCATCCGCCTGTACGCCCGATACCCTCAATGATTTCGTCGAGCAGCTCCGGATGGCGTCGGCGCAGTGCCCGGTTGATTTCCAGGTAGGCATAATCTCGTTTGGGCTTGTAGCCAACCAGACGATACGCCCGCAGCAAACTACCAAATCGAGTACGGTAAGCCGAACTGGAAGGCGTATTGTCCTCCTCGTCGATCAGAATGCCTGAGAGCGCCCCGTGCTGTTCCAAGATTCGCCGCAACATATCGAGCATCTGGCCATCATCCAGATGGAATGACCGGGCAGCGATGATTGCTTGGGCCTGCATGAACATCTGCACTGGCACGATCGCTTCGAATGCTGCTTCTTTGCGAATCCACTGCTCCGGTGGATTACGCACATGCCGAACTTTCAATTTGAAGGACGTGCGGTTGTAGACGTTGTTTCCGATGTATTTCTCGTTGGTCAGAATTTGGTGAATGGTTCCACGAGACCAAGGTACGCTGGCATCAGACAGAATCCCCTCACGATTCAAGATTGAAGCGATAACTCGCTCAGGAAGCCCTTCTTCCAAAAAGAGTCGGTAGATGCGGTGGACTACCGCAATCTCTTCCGGTGGTCCCGGCACCAGAATCACCCGATCCGTTTGAATGCTCTTCCGCTCGCCACGAGATAACACACCTTTGATGTTGTTTTTCTCATCGACGAGCTGGCGCCGCAGCCCGAAACCTGGCGCGCCACCTTGTCGAAAACCATGCTGGACGATATTGCACGCGCCTGCAAATACCTTTACACCCAACTCACGACTGAACTCCGCCGCCATGCTGCGCTTTATGCCGATGAAGACTGTTGAAGGCAGTGAGCCATCATTATTGAATGGCTCCGCGCAGTAAATCACCTGAACGCCACGGCTCTTGCAAGCATGCTGGTAGACCGCCGCTTCGTCCGGATCAGGGAAACGCCCCCAGCGAGTGACGTCGTAAACAAGAACCGCCTGGAACGGCACAGGCGATTGCTTCACGTCCCGCAACAACGCTTGCAAGCCACGACGCCCCTTCAGATTCAGGCCACTTTTTCCAGAGTCTTCGTACCTCTTGATGATCTGCATGCCGTGACGGAGTGCGTATTCCGCGATCGCCACTGCCTGATTCTCGGTAGAGTACTTTTGATGATCGGTGGACATGCGAACGTACTGGGCGACTGGTATGCCAGTCTCCCAAGAATGTTCAACGCCGGTTGTTCCGTTTTGCTCGGGCACCCGGCAACTCCACCCTTTGGGTATGCAATATGGTCGCACTTCAAAAGGTATGAGAGCGGCATGACACACGGGTTAAGTTTTTATGAAACTAGCATTCACACCATTCTGCTTGATGAGCCCGACAGCTAGGCCGTAGCGGCCCATTGTCTAGAGATTCAAATTAAGCAACGACGAGCTCACACGCTTGGCGCGCTTTGACCGCGAAATCGGATTCCGTACTGGCCGTCATCAGCAGGTTGTTCATCGCCCGCGTCATGCCGACATACAGCACACGCGCCTGCTGATTGGCGTCGTGATTGGCATAGGGCATTTCGCCCAGCCCGGGAATGGCTACCATGGCGAACTCCAGCCCCTTGCTGGCGTGCAGCGTCAGGACATTGACACGTTCGGTATCGGTATCTGTCGGGGCAGCCAGCCCTGCCCGAGCAGGGATGCCTTGCTGGTTCAGCATGGCCACGACTTTCTCAACTTGGGCGTTGCGATAGACCAGGACTGCAATGTCGCACAGTGGCGTGCCCGCCTCGTTATGTGCCCGCAGCTTGTCGGCGATACAGCCTACCTCGTCGTGGAAGGTCGGCAGCTGGATGAACTCTGGCTCGGGACCGTGACGACCGGCGCTTTGCGGAGCAATCAGCGGTGCGCCATCGTCTTCCGCCTCTTGCGCCGTCAACAGGTCGTTGGCGAATGCATAGGCGACACCCAGCACCTCGGCGGTATTGCGGTAGTTCAGCTTCAGGATCGTGGTGCGGCCTTGGGCCTGGATACCGACGCTGGCGAAGCTGAAGCGCCGTTTGCGGGCCTTTTGGTAGATGTCCTGTGCGCTGTCGTACATCACCAGCAATGCATTGGTGTTGGGATCGACCATCTGCACGATCAGGCGGAACCATTCCGGTTCGAAATCGTGTCCTTCGTCGATCAGGACGGCGCTGTATTGGCCTGCCGGCACTTCGCGACGGTTGACGCCATCGATGACGGTCTGGACCAGTTCAGCGAACTGGGTTGGCCCAGCTGCAGGCCGAGTGAGTAGATAGGTACGGATCATGTCGCTGCACCAGCTGTGCAGCGTACGGACGTTCACCTTCTGAGAAAGCCCTTTGTGGGCCATCCAGCCGGTCAGTTTCTGGGCCAGCGCACGATTGAAGCACAGCACCAGCACCGGTTTAGGCGATGCCTGCGCCAGAAACTCAGCTCGATAGCCAAGGATCATGGTCTTGCCGGAACCGGCAACGCCATGGATCACGCGGTGACCGTCGCCGAGGCTGCGGGCAAGTTGTTCCTGTTGCACATCCATCACCCGGATCAGGTCTGGCACCAAAGGCGCAGCCCCTTCGGGTGGATCAAACAAGCTGCCTTGTCGCGTCACGATCCGGACATCCGGGAACAGGTGCCAACGGATGCGATCGATTTGCGGCAAGGTGAGCGTGCATGGGAACGGGTGCAGGAACATGTGCCAGAGCCGCTCCTGAAACGCTTCGGCCTCCGCCGACTCGGTCATTTCATCCTGACAGATCACCAGATGCCCTGGCATCACCTCTTCCAAGCCCGAAGCTTCGAAATCCCGCCTGGAGATGTTGGTCAGCACCAGGCCGTGGCCGTAGGGCATACAGAGCTTGCCGGCATAGCGGCTGCTTGGGCCCTGCAGTAGCAGCGGGTCCTGCTTGAGCAAATCGATGGTGACGTTGATGAAATCACGCGCCTTCAGCAGCGGATTGACGTCCTTGACCATCCGCCCGTTGAACTCGGCTTGGATGATCGTTGGAGTAGCGGAGACGATGCTGCCGATCTTCCAGTCTTTGACTTCGAGCGCCAGCAAGCCGCGATGGGGATTGAGCACCAGGAAATCAGGGCGCCGCCGTTTGACGCCGACGGTGACGTCGTACCAGCACAAATAGTCATCTTCGAGCAGTGCTTCCAGCCGACGGGCAAAGCGCTTCTCACCAGACGTCATCCGGCTGAGGCAACTACCCAGATTTGGAATGAGTGTGGCCACTCGTACCTCTCCCCTATCATGACCAAACATTCACAGCACGTCAGTCATATTGCAATTTTTTGTCAGACGTAGATTAACGCATGCAGTGAATTTGGGCACGAGCACCAATGCAGCGGCATTGGGCATCGATCGCAATCACAACAGGATTGGCACGACACCGGCCTTGGACCTACGCCGTCGCCTGCCACCGGCTCGTGCACATTCCGGGCACCAAGATCCACGTTTGACCAAGGATGGCCTGGCTTGCCAGCTGTGACCGTAGGCACAAGCCCAAGTCAGTTTGGTATCGCTGTTGATTGGTCTGTCCCCATGCAGAAGGACAGAGGATTAAGCGCTAAGCGCTGAATGCTGCCGTTCAAACTCGACCGGTGCCAGGTAATCCAGCGTCGAATGGCGGCGGCGATGATTGTAAAATCGGATGTAGTCGAATATATCCGCGCGGGCCTCGTCGTGACTCCGGTAGCGGGTCAAGTAAACCCGCTCCGCCTTCAACGACCGGAAGAAGCTTTCCATCGCAGCGTTGTCCCAGCAATTGCCCGCTCGTGAATGGCTCGGCACCATGCCGTGCCGTTTCAGCAACATCTGGTAATCAAACGCACAATACTGGCTGCCTCGGTCCGAATGCAGTAGCACCTCCCGCACCGGTTTCCGTCTGGCAACGGCCATCGTCAACGCAGCATGCACCAGTTCTTGCTGCATTCGATGGTGCATTGCCCAGCCGACCACGGCGCGGGAATACAAGTCCAGCACCACAGCCAGATACAGCCAGCCCTCGTCAGTACGGATGTAAGTCATGTCCGACACCCAGCGTTGATTCATCCCGGATGCGTCGAATTGCCGTTCCAGCCGATTTGGTGCCACCGGAAGCAGGTGTTGGCTGACCGGGACAGGTCGCCACCGTTTACGGGAACGTACCTTCAGCCCGCCTTGGCGCATCAGGCGGCCAACACGGTGGCGGCCACAGGCGAAGCCTTGTGCGACCAGTTCCGCATGTATCCGACGATGCCCATAGATGCCGTTGACTTCGGCATGGACCAGACGGATTTCCCGTAACAGCACGCGATTAGCCATCTCTCGCATCGAAGGCGGCCGGTTGCGCCAAGCGTAGTAGCTGCTCCGTGAGACGCGGAACAACTGGCACATGACGGCAACAGGATAACGCTCAGCAAGCGCCTGAATGGCGCGGTACTTCACTTCGTGGGCTGCGAGAAGATGGCGAGCGCTTTTTTTAGGACGTCACGCTCCATGGTGACGCGTGCTAGATCATCGCGCAGACGCTTGAGTTCGGCTGCTTCGCCCAGTTGCTTGCCATGACCAGGAAAGGCATCCATGCCCTTGAGCAGAAACTGGCGTTTCCATTTGCCCAGCAGGCCTTCGGTGATGCCGAAGGCCTGCGCCACGTGACGTAGCGGCGTGCCAGCCAGGATTTGCTCAACAGCTTCCCGCTTGAAGGACTCGGGAAAGGTACGGCGGATTTGGGTCATGAACACTCCTTGGTGGCGATTATCCACCTTAAGTTAGTGTCCTTCCGTATAGGGACAGACCACCTGATGCGCGAACATGAATTCGCTGCACCCTTGACGTTGCTGATGCATACACCACAAACAGGGCATCCGAACGATGCTTGCGCTAATGAGCAATATCGACAATCTGCCGGAGGGGGGGGTTATCCCAACCGGGCGATGCGGGATGCCGCCTCTTCAATGTGCCGGCGTAGCGCTTCAATGCAAGGAGAGAAGCTGCCAGAGAAGCCATCGCATTCGCCGACTAGGCCTAGGAAGCGTTCAGCCAGATGCAGCGCCTCGCGCCAAGTCTCACCGTCGACCACAGCTGACAGTGAAGCCGGCGGAAGCGTATCGCCGATTGCGCCGCTACTTCTGGGGGCAAACCCCATCGGCAGCACATCGTAGGCTGGCGCGAGCTGATACGGGCGACCGTGGCTGCCGATAAACGACAGGTTTCCCGCGTGCATGTCCGTATTGCCGATGAGTGTTCCGAATGCCCAAAGCCTAGCGGCGCCATTGACGGCATCCGCACCGACATTGCCATCAACGGCAAGGCGGCTTACCAGTGACGGCCAGGCTGCCGACGCATCGCCGACGAACTCCGCGTCGAGTGCGCGTAGCGAAACCACGCCAATACGGCCGAGCGGCCCGACGCGGTCGAATCGCGGTACTTCAAGAAATCGCTGACCGCCGAAATCGAAAACCTCCGTTTCGACGCCAAGCACCGAGAGCGCCTGGTGCTCGGCAAGCAGGAGGTCACGCCATCGCTCGCTGACCGGGTTATCGTTCGGCGCCGAAAACTTCACCAATACATGACCGCGTGCGGTATAGGTGCAGAACTTCGGCTGTTCGCCACCGGCAGACGAACCCGCCACCTCACCGGCACCCGCAGCCAGAGCCAGCGCGGGGTAGTCAACCTCCCGGTCAGCCGGGGTTGGCGCCGGCATATCCATAAACCGGGCGCGCGCGACCTCGCCAACAAGCAGGTTGCCGATGGCGTCATGGCCCTGCGCAAGCAGCGCCCTGATGACGTCAGGGTCGCTCCAGTGTTCCGGGTTTGCAGGTAAGCCGAGTCCGGCGGCATGCGTCGATGCGTAAGCCCGGCCAAGATAACCCTGAGGCCGCATATCGAATAGCCACCAGGGCAGCCCGTCGCTATGACGGGCCACGCCGTCGGCCTGCACCATGACAAACCCGTCCGGGCGAACAGGAACGAGAACACCAAGCTCCCGAATCTGCCCTTCCTCGCTGACACGGAAAATAGGTGCCGACGCGAAGCCACGAGACGAGTCCCGCAGGGCGTATTGAATAGCGGAGCCGACCCCGATGCGAACCACCTCATGGCCCAGCGTAGCCAGTGCGCGCGACACCGTCGGCTGGCTAATACCCGCAGTGTCAACGAGTTGGCGCGAAGTCTGCGGTCCTTGACCGAGCAACTGGCGGACGGTTTCAGGGTGTTGAGCCATGGCGATGAATAGAATCTTGAATAGCAATATGAATAGCTAGTTTAGCGACCGGGAAGCAACCAGTCACTACCTTTTCTGCGGCTATGGACTGGGATTCAAGGGCTGACGCAGAGCGAAGGGGGGCGTTTGGCTGCCGGAAAACGGGCATCTCTGGAACAAAGATTTCCGCTTCGGGTTGCCGAACGTGCCGGTGTCAGCGTGCGCGCCCTGCGAAACCTCGAAAGCGGGAACGGTTCTTCACTGCGCACACTCCTCTTGGTGGTTCGAGCCCTTGGCCGCCAGAGTTGGCTGGATACCATCGCTCCCGTGGCAACCATCAATCCGCTCATGTTGACCCGGGAGGCCAAGCCACGACAACGCGCGAGCAAACCGAGGAGAAAATCGGACGAGTAACGGTGCTCAAGCCTCGGCTGACCGTGCCTGACCTGTCCGACTGGGGTCGACCGAATCCACATTTTCATATACGAAGTGGCTCTTTTGGCAAATCCTTCGTTTCTCCTAACGGGAATTCGAGTCCCCCTCCTCCCATACCAGGGCATAACCATTTCCTGCTGCAATTTTGCTGCACTAAATGCAGCAAAATCCAGTAAGCTTAAGTAGCTCAGGGTATGGCAACATATTGTTTTTATTGGCATCTTCATGTGCGGCAAGAGACTTGCAACCGACTTGTAATCAGGGGGTCGCGAGTTCGATCCCTGCCGTCGGCACCAGTAAAATCAAGGGCTTACAGATGATGAATCTGTAAGCCCTTGATGCATTTCCGGGCATCAAAGGCAAGTTGCCCCCACACATTGCAGCAAGGGGTTTCGCGCACTGCCCCCTGACCCTCGGCGTTAGCCACGCAGTAGCACCACAGAGGTTGGGTCGTTTTGCTGCGGCCTAGATGGTGTCGTCACGAGTGATTGGCGAGTGTGTATGCTGCCGCCATGACAAGCACACCGCCGACCAAGCGCCTGGTACACCGCCGCCACGACCTTCCTGATCAAACGTGGCTTTTGCTCGAACCGCTCCTGCCCGGTCGCCACGGCGCCTGGGGCGGCCGGGCCAGAGATAACCGCCTGTTCCTCAACGCCGTGTTCTGGATTTTGCGTACCGGCGCCCCATGGCGCGATTTGCCGCCCGATTATGGCGACTGGAAGAACACCCACCGCCGCTTTTGTCGCTGGCGTGACAAGGGCGTCTGGGCACACCTGCTTGAAGCGCTGATCACCAATCCGGATTTCGAATGGCTGATGATCGACGCCACGCATGCCAAGGTGCATCCGCATGCCGCCGGCGCACGCGGCGGCAATCAGGCAATGGGGGTGACCAAAGGGGGCTAAACAGTAAGCTGCACTTGGCGGTGGACGCGCACGGCATGCCGGTGCGGGTCTTGGTGACCTCGGGCACGACGGCGGACTGCACCCAGGGCGGCGCGTTGATTGACGGCTTGAGCGCGGAATACCTGCTGGCTGATCGTGGCTATGACAGCGACGCCATCGTTGCTCAGGCCTCGGCGCAAGGCATGAGAACGGTGATTCCGTCGCACCGCAACCGTAAGGCGCCGCGTGAACACGATGCGGCGCTGTATCGCCACCGGCATCTGGTTGAAAATGCGTTTTTGCAGCTCAAACGCTGGCGAGGCATCGCCACGCGCTATGCCAAGAATGCGGCGTCATTCCTGGCGGCAGTCCAGATTCGCTGCATTGCGATCTGGGCGCGCATCTTGTGACGACACCACCTAAGCTGCGGTTCATCCCCGCAGTCGCGGGGAACGGATGATTGCGCACCAGCCCAAATAGCGGATGACCGGTTCATCCCCGCAGTCGCGGGGAACGGAGCACGATGTACGCTCGACGGATCGGGACAATCGGTTCATCCCCGCAGTCGCGGGGAACGGCCGCCGATGCGCGCGCTGGGCACCTTGCTGATCGGTTCATCCCCGCAGTCGCGGGGAACGGGGCGGGGTGAGCGGGCCCGCGAAATCGAAGCCCGGTTCATCCCCGCAGTCGCGGGGAACGGCTGATCCGGCGCGATTCGATGCACGGCAAGGACGGTTCATCCCCGCAGTCGCGGGGAACGGCTGGTAGAGCCTGACGATCGGCTGATCGTCATCGGTTCATCCCCGCAGTCGCGGGGAACGGGCGGGTGAACGACAGCCGGCCGGTGATCTGCACGGTTCATCCCCGCAGTCGCGGGGAACGGGGGACGGTCTCGGTGGTCGTCAGTACGATCGCCGGTTCATCCCCGCAGTCGCGGGGAACGGTTATCCGGCACTGGTATCAAGACCGGCTATTACGGTTCATCCCCGCAGTCGCGGGGAACGGGCCAGTCGTATCGGGAGGTGAGATTGACCAAGCGGTTCATCCCCGCAGTCGCGGGGAACGGATGAAAACCATCGACGTGCTGTACGTGCCGACCGGTTCATCCCCGCAGTCGCGGGGAACGGGCTTCAACACCGCACTGCAGCGGATCGAACACCGGTTCATCCCCGCGGTCGCGGGGAACGGTTGTAGACGGCCTTGTTGGTACCATTGAACGGCGGTTCATCCCCGCGGTCGCGGGGAACGGCGCCAAACCCCAGCAGCAGCAAGCCGATACGGCGGTTCATCCCCGCGGTCGCGGGGAACGGCAGGTGTGGCAGCAGCTCGAGCGTGCGCCGCGCGGTTCATCCCCGCGGTCGCGGGGAACGGCAGTACTCGCCCGGCCACGCGTGGCTCCAGGACGGTTCATCCCCGCGGTCGCGGGGAACGGGCAGTACTCGCCCGGCTTCGCGTGGCTCCAGTACGGTTCATCCCCGCGGTCGCGGGGAACGGAGAACGCCTCGACGGCGTCTTCGTCCTGCTGACGGTTCATCCCCGCGGTCGCGGGGAACGGCAAAGGACTCGGCGCCGTCGATGATCGGGCGTGCGGTTCATCCCCGCGGTCGCGGGGAACGGTACGGCCAGCACGAGCATTCGCTCAACGATCTGCGGTTCATCCCCGCGGTCGCGGGGAACGGCGCCGTTGCCGTCGTCGACCAGCCGGTAGCGGCGGTTCATCCCCGCGGTCGCGGGGAACGGTTGACCGACAGTGAGGGTGACGATTTCAGGGTTCGGTTCATCCCCGCGGTCGCGGGGAACGGCGAGTGATTTCGGTGATCCGCCTGGCGATGGTCGGTTCATCCCCGCGGTCGCGGGGAACGGGCGTTGAGCTCGGCAAACGTGCCCTTGAGCGTCGGTTCATCCCCGCGGTCGCGGGGAACGGGGTCTTGGCGGTATTCAACAGCGACTCGAATGCGGTTCATCCCCGCGGTCGCGGGGAACGGTGTTTCGCGATAGACCGCCTGAAGCTGGGTGACGGTTCATCCCCGCGGTCGCGGGGAACGGGGGACGGCGGTGATGGCACGCCTCATCGGCGCCGGTTCATCCCCGCGGTCGCGGGGAACGGGGCACCGCGGGCGGTCTTGATGGCCAACTGACCGGTTCATCCCCGCGGTCGCGGGGAACGGTTCATCCGCTCGCGCGGCGTATCGGCTAGTGTCGGTTCATCCCCGCGGTCGCGGGGAACGGATCCGTTCGTAGGCCGACAGCCCGAGAAAATCCGGTTCATCCCCGCGGTCGCGGGGAACGGCCAGTACCAGCCGCTTTGGGTCAGATCCGCAGCGGTTCATCCCCGCGGTCGCGGGGAACGGTTCGCTGCGCTGTATGGCGAGCGGTGGCGAGCCGGTTCATCCCCGCGGTCGCGGGGAACGGGCATCCTCGGATTTGCGCTTGGCATCGGTGATCGGTTCATCCCCGCGGTCGCGGGGAACGGTGCAGACCGATATGGCAAGGACCAAGTAAATGGCGGTTCATCCCCGCGGTCGCGGGGAACGGGTGCGCGCCTCTTCGTCATCCATTCCGGCCGACGGTTCATCCCCGCGGTCGCGGGGAACGGGCGGTCAGCCAGGTTTCCGCGTCCAGCAGCGCCGGTTCATCCCCGCGGTCGCGGGGAACGGTCTCAATGCCGGCGAATGCGGCGTAACAAGAGCGGTTCATCCCCGCGGTCGCGGGGAACGGCCGATGGCCGCATGACCAAGGACAAAACGTGACGGTTCATCCCCGCGGTCGCGGGGAACGGAATACCTGGTCGACCGATGGGCCGTACAGGTGCGGTTCATCCCCGCGGTCGCGGGGAACGGATCACGTCCGGGCGAACCTGCGCCGCCCAGCGCGGTTCATCCCCGCGGTCGCGGGGAACGGTTGACGACACCGCGACTCAGCCCTGGGAAAGCCGGTTCATCCCCGCGGTCGCGGGGAACGGCGCAGCTGCGGCGTGATGTGCGGGTTCAACCGCGGTTCATCCCCGCGGTCGCGGGGAACGGGAACTCCGTCGGTGACTGAAATTCATTGATCTGCGGTTCATCCCCGCGGTCGCGGGGAACGGTCCAAAGCGGAATCGCGGAAGTTCGCCGACAACGGTTCATCCCCGCGGTCGCGGGGAACGGGGCAAGTTGCGACGCGGGTTTTAGCTGCGACACGGTTCATCCCCGCGGTCGCGGGGAACGGCGAAGTAATAAGCGACGCGCAATACGTCGAACCGGTTCATCCCCGCGGTCGCGGGGAACGGGCCCCGCAAGAAGGAACCGACGTAACGCTGTACCGGTTCATCCCCGCGGTCGCGGGGAACGGTACGGCGCGGTATCAAGCGTCAATGTGGGTTCACGGTTCATCCCCGCGGTCGCGGGGAACGGCGCGATTTCGTCAAAGAAGACAGGCCGCGCATCGGTTCATCCCCGCGGTCGCGGGGAACGGCGCAAGTTGGAATCGAAGAAGTTGCAAAAAGTCGGTTCATCCCCGCGGTCGCGGGGAACGGAGTACCGGAACGCTGCGGCACGGTGCCCGGCGCGGTTCATCCCCGCGGTCGCGGGGAACGGTCGCAGTTCGGCTCCATCCCGAATAACTACGTCGGTTCATCCCCGCGGTCGCGGGGAACGGAGGCTGCTGCCGCCGATGCGCGCGCTGGGTACCGGTTCATCCCCGCGGTCGCGGGGAACGGTATCGTCTGATCAGGTCGGCGACGGTCAGCCCCGGTTCATCCCCGCGGTCGCGGGGAACGGGAATTGAAACGCAGACTGCTGGATACCTTCTCCCGGTTCATCCCCGCGGTCGCGGGGAACGGTGCAGGATCTGGTACCGACCGGCCCCGGTGGACGGTTCATCCCCGCGGTCGCGGGGAACGGGACCAAGACCTATCGGAGACCAGCATGAACACCCGGTTCATCCCCGCGGTCGCGGGGAACGGACAGCCCGAACGCGCTGGCGTTCGAGCTCAACCGGTTCATCCCCGCGGTCGCGGGGAACGGTGGTCGCGGCCAGCGCATTACCTGAAATGCGACGGTTCATCCCCGCGGTCGCGGGGAACGGGTCAACACGTTCGCCATACTTGCCCCATTCGCCGGTTCATCCCCGCGGTCGCGGGGAACGGATTTGCACCTCCACCACCGGCAGCGCCGGCGCCGGTTCATCCCCGCGGTCGCGGGGAACGGGCACCACCGCCGGGCGCGGCCGGCGCGTGCGGTCGGTTCATCCCCGCGGTCGCGGGGAACGGCCCTCATAGGCGCGGAAGCGGAAGGGGCTGGCCGGTTCATCCCCGCGGTCGCGGGGAACGGTTGATTGGGCGTGCGTTCGCGGTACCTGCCTGCGGTTCATCCCCGCGGTCGCGGGGAACGGCTCCTCGAGGCGCAAGCGCAACGCCTCAACGGCGGTTCATCCCCGCGGTCGCGGGGAACGGCGACGTCGAGGCCAGCAATGCCCGGATCGACGCGGTTCATCCCCGCGGTCGCGGGGAACGGGAGACCAGCCCGGCGCAGACCCGCGCCGAAGCCGGTTCATCCCCGCGGTCGCGGGGAACGGGGTGCGCTCTTCGGCAAGGCCGACCGGGTCGCCGGTTCATCCCCGCGGTCGCGGGGAACGGCAGGTGTGGCAGCAGCTCGAACGTGCGCCGCGCGGTTCATCCCCGCGGTCGCGGGGAACGGTGTCGCTTCTGGTGTGCATTGCACGTTGATAACGGTTCATCCCCGCGGTCGCGGGGAACGGAACTTTGCTGGCGCTAACTTTGCTGGCGCTAACCGGTTCATCCCCGCGGTCGCGGGGAACGGTAACCGAAGCTGACCCGTACGCGTTCATTGACCGGTTCATCCCCGCGGTCGCGGGGAACGGGGCCAGTACGCAACGGCGATCCAGCTCACCGACGGTTCATCCCCGCGGTCGCGGGGAACGGAGCGCGGATTCGAGTAAACCGTATGCCTCAGCCGGTTCATCCCCGCGGTCGCGGGGAACGGGTGTCCTGTTTTCGGAATAGCAAACGATTTTCCGGTTCATCCCCGCGGTCGCGGGGAACGGGAAAACGGCATTCGTTACCAGTATGATCCTAACGGTTCATCCCCGCGGTCGCGGGGAACGGATTGACGGTTTGCGCAATAAATTGAATGAAGTGCGGTTCATCCCCGCGGTCGCGGGGAACGGTGGGGCCGATCAGAACGTACTAGGTTAGTTGCCGGTTCATCCCCGCGGTCGCGGGGAACGGCAAAGCCAACAGCGGAAGCTGCATGCCTCCCGCGGTTCATCCCCGCGGTCGCGGGGAACGGTTCAGGACACCTCAGCAGGTCGCGTGCGGTTTCGGTTCATCCCCGCGGTCGCGGGGAACGGTCATCAAACATCATGGCGGCGGCTTCCCATGACGGTTCATCCCCGCGGTCGCGGGGAACGGAGTCTCCCACTCTTCAAACTGCGGGAATCTAGCGGTTCATCCCCGCGGTCGCGGGGAACGGGATGCGGCCCTTCTAACAGCCCTATCCGGTGACGGTTCATCCCCGCGGTCGCGGGGAACGGCGCGACGCATCGGCAACGACGGTGTCGCGGATCGGTTCATCCCCGCGGTCGCGGGGAACGGGCCCCAGGCAGCGACGCCCAGCGCGAGCGGCACGGTTCATCCCCGCGGTCGCGGGGAACGGGTTGTAATCCGGTTTGTCGAGCCACTCGATAGCGGTTCATCCCCGCGGTCGCGGGGAACGGGCCATAGCAAAGGATGTGAGCATCTTCGTATCCGGTTCATCCCCGCGGTCGCGGGGAACGGATCCGAAAGAACTGCATATGCTCATGCGAAATCGGTTCATCCCCGCGGTCGCGGGGAACGGTGGCAAAGCCTGATGCAAAAGCCGATATTGATCGGTTCATCCCCGCGGTCGCGGGGAACGGTGGTCGCGGCCAGCGCATTACCTGAAATGCGACGGTTCATCCCCGCGGTCGCGGGGAACGGTGCTGCACGCCACGCGCAGTGAGCGTCAGCACCGGTTCATCCCCGCGGTCGCGGGGAACGGCTCACACATATCGGATGGTTGATATCAGTCAACGGTTCATCCCCGCGGTCGCGGGGAACGGTCTGCAAATGCCCTTTGCAGCGGCTATGCAAACCGGTTCATCCCCGCGGTCGCGGGGAACGGCTCGTCGCTGTTCATGTACAAATACTTGTTCACGGTTCATCCCCGCGGTCGCGGGGAACGGGTTATTGGTCTTCACAATGGTAAAGCCTGCAACGGTTCATCCCCGCGGTCGCGGGGAACGGGACTGCACATCGTCAGCGGACAGCACGCTGCCCGGTTCATCCCCGCGGTCGCGGGGAACGGCGACAGCCAGGCACCGACATGGGCGAGCAAGCCGGTTCATCCCCGCGGTCGCGGGGAACGGGACAATTTCGACCGATTTGTTCAAGTCGATTTCGGTTCATCCCCGCGGTCGCGGGGAACGGGATTTGCTTGTCGCCAAGGCGCACGACCTTTTCGGTTCATCCCCGCGGTCGCGGGGAACGGTGACCACCGCAGCCCTCGCAGAGCAGGTAGACCGGTTCATCCCCGCGGTCGCGGGGAACGGGCATTTGCATCGTCGGCAGGTGGTGCTTTTGTCGGTTCATCCCCGCGGTCGCGGGGAACGGGGCCAGCGTCTTGGGCGTGCCGCTGGTCGAGTCCGGTTCATCCCCGCGGTCGCGGGGAACGGGCAATGTCGCCATGACGAATATCGTCAAGCGCCGGTTCATCCCCGCGGTCGCGGGGAACGGGGCGTGCAGGCTCTCGAGCGAGAGCAGGCTGACGGTTCATCCCCGCGGTCGCGGGGAACGGTTGTACACGGCCTTATTGGTGCCGCTGTAGACCGGTTCATCCCCGCGGTCGCGGGGAACGGACTGGGCGGGGCTTGTTGACTTAGCGGCGGCTAAGGTTCATCCCCGCGGTCGCGGGGAACGGTCGATACCACCGAACGCCGGCAGGCTATTGGTCGGTTCATCCCCGCGGTCGCGGGGAACGGTCCTACCACAGCATTGGCCCCGCAGAGGAACGCGGTTCATCCCCGCGGTCGCGGGGAACGGAGGTTGATCTGTCCAATCAGCTCCGCAACAGCCGGTTCATCCCCGCGGTCGCGGGGAACGGGGGTTGCCGGTCGGCCAGGCGGTCAGCGCGAGCGGTTCATCCCCGCGGTCGCGGGGAACGGCCAAATTCGGCGTTGATGGTATCGGCCTGCGACGGTTCATCCCCGCGGTCGCGGGGAACGGGCGTGCGAATTGTCCGATGCGCTGCGCTACGACGGTTCATCCCCGCGGTCGCGGGGAACGGACTAAAAATAACTCTTTGAACCATATAGGCTATTTCACACCCAGAAATTCTACCAAACTTTCAGGATGCCTTACAGCTTCTTCTTTTGTTAAAGAACGCCACCATCAGCACGACTACTTCGCCACCTCCAGCGGCAAGAACGACACCAGTTTGGCACCGTCGAGTTCCAGTGGAATACGCCGGTTGGTACCCAAGGTGATGAAATCGAAGCCCGCCTCATTGCTGGTTCGCCAAGCCATCACGGCGTTGCCTTCTTCGATCCCCGCCTCAACTTGGCTCCAGATGTGTTCACGAACCTTTTTCGAGTAATTACCGACATAAACACCGGCGCGGATTTCCAACAACCACACCGCTAGCCGCCCACGCAGTCGTGGTGGCGCGCTTTCAAGCACGATGACCAACATCGCCAATGCCCTCCGCATTCGGGATCGCCGGCAGAACCGCTTCTTCGGCCGGCTCTGGGCGCGCCAGGCCACCAGCGGCGAGGATGACTTCAATATCAGGGATGATGCGTTCCAGCAATTTGGTCTGCCGGAAAATATCGCGACACCGCAGGCGTACTTCGCGCTCGGGCTGCGCTACCGGTCTGGCGGCGACGCTGAATGCCGCCGGCACCACGGTTTCAAACTTGTAGATGTCGGCGATGTCGTAAACGAAGCTCAACGGTTTGCCGGTATGGATGAAGCCGATCGCTGGCGCATAGCCGGCGGCCAGCACCGCGGCTTCGGTCACGCCATACAGGCAGGCGGTCGCGGCAGACAGACAGCGGTTGGGGATGTCGGCAGCGTCCCAGTCCTGCTGATCGTAGTTACGTGCTTGCCACTTCACACCGTATTGCTGCGCCAACAGCTTGTAGGTCGCACGGACCCGCGCACCTTCGATGCCGCGCAATTGTTCAACGCTGCGACGCTGTGGCGGCTCCTCTTGAAAGCGCAACCGGTACATTTCGCGCACCACCTTGAGCCGTGCCTCATCATCCAGCGCCAGGCTGGCCTGGTAGAGCAAGCGATCCGAGCGCGCACCACCGGGTTGGCCGGCCGAGTACAAGCGCACACCCGCTTCGCCAACCCACACCAGCAAGGTGCCGACCCGCGCCGCCAGCGCGCAGGCGGCATGTGAGACGCGCACGCCCGGTTCGAGCATCAGGCAAGCGACACCACCGACCGGAATATGCGTGCGCACGCCGGTGGCATCGACGGCAACAAACGCACCGTCGAGCACATCAAGCTGACAACGCTCGATGAACAGCACCGACAAACGCTCCTTGATCGAAATGGGCTTGAGCGGCGGCAGCATCAGGCGATCCGCTTGACCAGCAGCAAGCCGCAGCCAAAGGCCTTGGCATGGCCGACTCCGTGCAGCATCGCCTGCTGCAGTTTGCCGGCATCAATCACGCGCGCCATCCCTTGATAATCGACCGACGAAAAGCGGATGTTCCTCCCCTTACTGCCCAGACGATGCTGGGTGTAACTGCTGGCCAGCACTGACGCCGCCTCGATCTCCAGCCCCCAGCTAGCGGCGCGCGAGACCAGCCACTTTGCCGCCGCAGCATCCATCGCCGCTTGCGCGAGCGCGGCGTTCTGGGCGCCCTGCTTGGCGTGCATCAGCACATCATGGCGCTGGCTGCGCTTCGTGCCTTCCTTGTGGATCGCCACCGTCGGGTTGGCGCGCAAATCGAAACGCAACCACTCGCCCTCGACCAAGCGAGGATTGAAGGGTTTAGCGTCGACAGCCAGGCATCCCGGCAACGCTTGCGGCTCGCGCTGCGACACCACGTAATACACGATCTGACCATCGTCGCTACGCTCTGCGCGAAAAGCAAAATCACGCGGCGACGCATCGCCCGGGAATAACTGCCAAACCAGCGCATGATCGCGATACGCATCCCCCGCCTGTGCTGCGCTTAACTGTTGTCGATCCAACCCGCGTGGATTGACCCGAACTCGGGAAAAATAGCTCATAGCCCCTCCTCGGCCAGATGGACCAGTTCATTGCGCGGCGCAAACTGCCAGCGCCGCCGCGAGATCGGTTGATCGTGGCGCACTTGCGTCATGGTCACCGGCATGCCGGCCTCCATGCCTTGATCCCAAAAATAACGCGCGGCACGATCTATTTTCAGCCGCCGTGACGCCCTAGCCCCTTCGATACCGGGCAGCAACAGCGCAGCATCGACGCCATCCAGCGCGGCTTTCAGATCAGGCGAGGCCACCACGGTAGCCGCAAGCGGCGCAGCCAGCGGACATGATTTTCGGCCAAGATAGAGCGGAAAATGCGGTCGATCCAGCGCACCGGCCAACTCAGCCAGGCCATGCGGTGCATCGGGCAAGGCCTCGACCGCGATGATGGCGAGACTATCGACCCGATATTCACGCGCCGATAACAGCGGCGCCCTCAATTTAGCGGGATCGGCCAGCTCTTGGCGGCGAGTGCGGTACGTCACCTTTTTCTGCCGCCCCGGCGCTTGCACCGTGTGGTAATCACGCAGTGGCATGCCCGTTGCCGCCAGCTTCACACCAAAGCGATAAGCAGTCGCCAACGCGGCCTGCGCGGCATCGTCATCGCGGCGTATGCCCAGCGCCGCGGCTAACAAGCCAATCAGCGCCGAGCGCGAGGGCTGCGCGGCCGAATGCCGCGACTCGCCCACCGCGATTTCTCCCCAACTGGCCATCGGCCCGTAGAGGCGAAACACCAGATAGTCGCTCATCGCCTCACTCCGCCGCGACGAAATCAATCAGCTCGGCAACGCTACCCTTGCCAGCAAACACATCGACGTCGTAGCTCGCGTCGGCGCAGGCGCCATAGACCTTGTCCATATTTGTACGCACCGTTTCCAGCTCGGCCACGGCACTGCGGCCATAGTCGTTGCCCGACACCGGCTTCAAGAAGGCCAGCGACAGCGAGCGTGGCTGGCGGCTGCCTTTTTCGGCCAAGGCGTAATGCGCATAAGCGCGGCTGGCAAAGCTGTTTTGCTTGCCCGACGGGCCGACGGTCAGCGCGGCTTCGACCAGCGCTTTGAGCGCCTTTGCGGTCAAGGCCTTGTCGCCACCCAAGTTGCGTTCCAACTGATCGCGATCAATGCACACGTACTGATAGAACACCGCAGCGGCAAAACCAGACTCACCGATGTGCGCGGCACCGGCATCGTCCTGATTTAGATCATCAACAGCGGTGAAATAGTCATCCTCGATCACCGACGCATGCACGCCGAGGGCGTGCGCCACCTGCACCGCGGCCTCGCCGTTGAACTCGGTCTTGGCCGCCAACATCCGGCCAAACATGGCGATATCGACCGCGTGCTGGGTATGCAGCAAAGCATCGAGCTCTGCCTTGCTCGGCTCGCGTTTTTCAGCGGCCAGCGTCGCCACCAGCGCGTCCAGGGTTGCGCGCTCTTCCGGCGCCACGTGCACCAGTTGCTCGATTTCCAGCGGATTGTCTTTCTTCACTGCGCCGTAAACGCCGGCGACTTTCGATGCCCAATCCTTGGCATTTTTATCCGATACACCGGCCGCAAGCAGCGCGTCGAACACATCGCGCCCCAGCCGCTTGGTACGCGTGCCGATGGTGCCGGCCAGTTGCTGCTGAAACACTTCGGATATGCGCCATGCACGCTTCAAACTCTGCGACGACACGCGCAGCCGCTCGGCACCACCCATACGGGCAGTTTTGGGCCGGCCCAGATCATCACGGTTCAGGTTGGCCGGCGGGTAGGAAATCAGCAGGTGCAACTGGATATAGCGGGTCATTGTTTTGCCTTGTTTTCAGTCAGTCGATTTAAGCGGGTTGATTCGGATGGGTTGAGCCGGCGGCGCGATTTACTTCAGCGCCGCGCCGTAATAATCGGTCGCCCAGCGCACTTTCAAGCGTTTGGCCGGCGCCTGCTCATGGCCATCGCGGTATTCCCATATCCACGCGAGCAGGTCGTCGGCCAGCGCCACCACATCGACCGCCGCGTCAGCCAACTTCACCGCCCCGATCGCCTGACGGTAGAAATCGGCCTCGTTGTCGCAGGTCTGCAAGCGCTGAAAACGCAGCTCGCTCATCAACGGCTGGCCGCTCTCGCCCTTTGCCCCCAGGAAGGCGGCGAAGCTGGCGCCGGTTTTGATGTCGGTTTTCACATGCGCCAGCACGCCGGCCACCAGCGCCAATGCCGATGGATCTTCTGCAAGCAGCGGAAAACGGTGGTCCGGATCTGGCTTGCCGAGCAGTTGATACAGCCGCTGAAACGCCGATTGCAGCAACACCTCGCCGGACTCGGCGCAGCGGCGCAGCAAGGCGCGATCGGCGCGGGTAAACATCGCAAACGGCCCGCCTTTGGGAGCGTCTTCCTGCGGTTGCAGGCTGGTCCACCACTGCCGGATCAGCTCGGCCTGATAGTCATCAAGATACTGCCGTTTCATGCGCCCTCCTTCTGTAAGGCTTCGACGTCTTTGACGATCTGCCACATCGATTTCATCGGCTTGGCGGCGTTGAGCCACTTGCCAAGTTCAGTACGCGCCTGCACCACGCGTTTCATGTCCATGTCCTCAATCGGGGCACTCAAAACCCAGTCGTCGAACAAGGCGATGGTTTTGCCGCGCAGCTTGATCAGCCAAGCGCGGTAAATCGCTGCGACAGTGTTCTCGTCGAGCGCCTCGGCATTCGCCATGGTTTGCAAGGATTGGTAGAACAAGGCTTCGGTGCCCTGCCAAAAACTCTGCGGCACCGCCGGTTCGTTGCCGACGTCGGCCGGACGACTAAAACGGGCGGCTTTGACGTATTTGCCAAGTAATCTGGCGGACTCGCTGGCGACTTCTAGTAAAAGCCGAGTCGAACTATCCATTTTCTTTTTTATTTTTTCGGAATCGTGCACATAAAGTGGGAGCACGGTGTCATACCAGCAAAGTGCTTTTGCTTGACCAGGCTGCATGTCATATCCAAAACACCATACGACGACAGCTCTCTCTTTCGCAGGGAAATAGCGGAATTTTCGGCTATTAAAATCAGCGATCACCTGAGCCACACAAACCCCAGCATCTTCATCTCCGAGCGTAAAGCTAGCCCAATTTTTATATCCGCCATACGCACGTCCACCCTTAAACGACAGCACCTCCCTAGTTTTTGAATCGAGAACATAAGGGGAGAGTGGATGAGTCCACGGCCCCTTATAATCAGCCCCTCCACTCAAAAATCGATATTTTTCAATTAATTCATTCGAGTGAGCACTACATATTTCACACTCACCAGCACGTCTGTTTTTTAACTCCGCACTAACTCGTCGCGGGGTTCCCCAATATGGAAGTAATTTATTCTCTGGTGACGGCACAATGGGAATGCCCGCTTTACCCCCAACAATCGTGCTGCACAGCCAAGGAAAATTTAAAGATTCTTTGAAAACTACTGAATCACAGTCACTATCAAGAAAATGGTTACTCGGTAATACATTGAGCCACAGCTTTTCCCAAAGTGTCGCATCCTGCTTCGCGGGAAGAATAAGCGTAGTAAGTGGCCCGCCGCCCCTCACGGACGTTTGATACCCTCTGCCGCCAGCAGGTGCATTTATTTGCAATGTAAAAATCGCAGTTGCAAAGCACGCCGGACACATGCCATCCCAAGCCCGCAGTTTATTGAAATAAATATTTGACTCAGATCCAAGATCAATAAGCAATGAATCAGTAGAGTTTATATTTTTCTCAGGAAGCACCTCATAATCTTGCATAAACGCCGGGCCATCGCCATCAAGCTCAAACGCCGCAGCGAACGGAGAAAATGCCTTGGCCAACTCATCACGCGATGGCGGCGTCTTCCAGCGCGCAAACCATTCGTCGTGGTCTTTGGGCGCGTAGGCGGTTTGCAGCAGACCAATCAAGAACTGGTATAGCGCACCGCGAAAGTCGGCGCGCGGCGCAGTGACACCCACGAATTGATCACTAGAAACGTCGCACACAGCCGCAGATACCGGGCCTGCTTCAGCCCTATCCAACATCAGCCACAAATTGCCCTGATCAAGAAGATTCATACCTATCCTTCGTATGTCATTTCCTTCCCCGCGATCGCGGGGATGTCTTCATAGTGTCAATAAACAACCATATTTATACTCCTGTTCCCTGCAGTCGCGGGGATATTTAGAAAAGGCCGGGCCACCGCCCTTTTCATACTTGGGCTCATGCCGTCAGCACCCCAAGACCCGCGCAATAAACAAGACGCACCTCCCGCCCATGCCCATCGAGCGCCTCGGCATACCAACGCCCGGCCTCATTCTCGATGGGCAAGAGCGGCAGGACGAGGGCCGGTGCTTCCAGCAGCGGATAGCGTTCACGCAAGGCGGCAATCGCCGCGCCAAAACGGTCTTGCCATGCCGGTGACAAATCCCTGATCTTGTAGGTGCCGAGCCGTGCCGCAGACAACGGCCAGCCATGTCGATCCGCCTCGACAATCGGTTTCAGCGCCTCGCCGTCGGGCTGGGCGAGGTAAAGCGTTTGGGTTTCGTCGCTTAAGCGGGTCGGGATACGCGCTTCGTCGTCCCAATGGCGGTTACTGTCACGGCAATAGCCTTTACCCAAGTCGAGCGCATTGAAATTCGCCTGGCTTTGTTCGGCCAAGGCTTCGCCTTCGCACTTGCGGCTGGCCTCTTGCAGTGTGTCGGGAATGTCGATCTGCGCGTCGTCGCCGTACACGGCCTCGACCAGCTGCCGCACCGCGCCGGGCTGACCCGGTTCACCTGGCGAAACGATTTCACCGGCAGCGAGCAAGGCCCGCTGCGTTAGCCACAGCTGACCGATATCCGGATAAACGTACTGCGCTTTCGGAAAAACTGCACCGTACCAATTCGCTGGCGGCGTCTCGGTCGGTGCCGGGCCAAACACGTACAACACCGGCGCCGGGCGCTGCTCTATATCGGCCGGATTGCCCTGCGCATCGCGCACATGCCGCTGCAAACGGCCGGCGCGCTGGATCAACAGATCAATCGGCGCCAAATCGCTGATCAGTACATCAAGATCCAGATCGAGGGACTGTTCGATCACTTGCGAGCCAATCACGACTTTGCCACTGCGATCCGCCGTGATCGAATGCTTGCCAAAGGTGTCCAGCGTGCGGTTTTCAATATCGAGGCGATGTCCCATCGCGTAACGGCTGTGAAACAGGATGAGTGCGTCGTCATCTAGCTCGGCTTGCAACGCCAGATAGGCATTGCGGCAGTCTTCTACGGTATTGCGTATCCAGCCCACACAACGTCCGGCGGCAAGGTGTTCATGAATCAGGGCCAGCACGTCGGCTTCGTCGTGCACGTGTTGAATCTTGACCCGCCGTTTGACCTGTTCGCGGGTTGCACAGGCTTCGGTGCGCACTTGAGCAGCGGCTTGAGTGGCCAATGGATAGCGTTCATCGGCAGGCAAGTCCTGCCCGGTAACACCCAAGCCTTTTTGATATGCCGCGATCAAGCTGGCACGCGTTGATGCCGGCACCGTTGCCGACAGCAGCAGCGCAGAACCACCCTGCCGCGCGTGCCCTTCCAGCAAACGGCACAACAATCGGTTCATATAACTATCGTAGGCGTGGACCTCGTCAACGATCAGCACCTTGCGCGCCAAGCCGAGCATCCGCAGCGACTGGTGCCGCGCCGGCAAGACCGCCAGCAAGGCCTGATCAAGCGAACCGACACCAATATCGGCCAGTAACGCCTTCTTGCGATTGTCGGCCAGCCAGCCATTGCATTGCAAAGTCGCGCTGGCCTCGCCCCTGTCGTAGCCGCGATCCTTGGGCTGAATCGACATGCGGAATTCATCGATCAAGTCGCGCGCGCCGTGTGCCAGCATCAGCGATGGCGTCTGTCCGGGCCGGTAGAAACGCGCGTAAACGTCGCCGACACGCCGATACATCTGGTTCGCCGTCGCCATCGTCGGCAGGCCGAAATAGAAGCCGCTGGCCCGTCCAGCCGCCATCAGCCGGTGTGTCAGGATCAGCGCGGCTTCGGTTTTACCGGCGCCGGTCACGTCCTCGAGCAAAAACAACTGCGGGCCATCGGCTAGCACAACGGTCGCGGCATAGTGCTGTAGCGGCGTCGGCCGGCTGAGGTATCCAAATATTTCGTGAAGGTGGTCAACACCGGGAAACGGTGCAATGTCATTGGCCGCGAGCCCCGCGTCGGTCACGGCACGCTCGGCCGCCGGCAAAGCGACCTGCTCCCAGTAATCACGCAGCGAAAGCCGAGGCTGATCGTGATAGGGAAAATAATTCTGATTCGATCCCAGCCAATCGGCCAGCACAGCCAAACCCGCCAGTGACCAACTGGACTGACGCAGGGCATCGCATTGTGCAGCGGTCGGCGCCTGTAAATCGGCGGGCAGTAGCAACTCGGCTGCGTCGGCGACGAACGCGGCAGCTGCGTCCACATCGTCGTCGAGAAAAAAATCGTCGAGGTCAAGCAGCGTAGAACCGCCCTCATTGGGCGGCATACCATGATGACCGGTCACGATCTTGAGCCAATCGTTCCAGTATCCGTGTGCGGGCTCCGGCAGATGTTCTGCCGGGAAGTTGTTGGCCAGTTCGTCGCGCCACAGCAGCCAACCAAGGGTGTCATGCCGTTCGCTGTATTGCTTGGCGGTACGCGTCGAAACCAGGTCCGGAGACAGATCGGGCGCCAACTTCTGGAACACACGCGCGAATTTGCCGAGATCGTGCAACAAGAGCAGAAAGGTAAACAACGACTGGAACTGCGCGAGGCTCAGCCCGAGCTTGCGGACAAACGACTCCCCATCGAGGCCACCGCTCTGGCGCAACAAACAATGGCCGACCGCGGCAACATCGAGACAGTGGTATGGCAGCAAATGGTAACGCGCCACAGCGGGCAGATCATCCGGACTGGCTTTGCCCCAATAGCGCCAATATGCGGCAATCATTTCCCAGCGACGTCCTTACCAAAATCAAAAGCAACAACAATAAACAAGTCAGCGAAAACAGGCAAATGATCAGCGGCTGAAATCAACGGACTATTGGTCGAAAATGGCCGGACGCGTCTCATTAACGGCTATTTTCAGCAGCAAGCCACATCACGGCACTACTTGTCGCATCCCGGATGAGAATCTAAGCCCTCGCAGCTGGCGACTTCACTGTGCCCGCCATGCGCTTGCTAAGCTGCGAGCTTCCCTGTCGAGGTCAGCCCGATGATCGTCCAACTGCACCAGCGCGCCCGCACCACCCCGGCCATTCGTGCCGAAATCCAGGCGGCGCCGACCAGCATACCCAACACCGAACTGGCACGTCGCTACGGCGTCACCGTGGATACCATTCGCAAATGGCGCCAACGCCAGGACGTACAGGATCGTTCGCATACGGCGCATCGACTGCAAACCACGCTGACACCCGCGCAAGAAGCGGTCGCAGTACAACTGCGCCAAACCCTTAAGCTGGGGCTGGATGATTTGCTGGTGGTGATCCGCGAGTTCCTGCATCCGACGGTCTCCCGCTCTGGGCTGGATCGCTGCCTGCGCCGCCACGGCGTCGGCAGCCTGCATGCGCTCGAACCGACACAGCGGGCGCGCAACAGCAAACCCTTCAAGGACTACGAACCGGGCTTCATCCACGTCGATGTCAAATATCTGCCGCAAATGCCGGACGAAACCACCCGCCGCTATCTATTCGTCGCCATCGACCGCGCCACCCGCTGGGTGTTCGTGCAGATCAAGCCCAACAAGACCGCTGCAAGCGCGAAGGCATTCCTGGCCGCCTTGGCCAAAGCCATCCCGTTTAAATTGCAGATCCTGTTGACCGACAACGGCAGTGAGTTCACCGATCGCTTGTTCAATAAAACCAAGACCGCCAGCGGCGAGCATGAGTTTGATCGGCTGTGCACAGCGCTGAACATTGAGCACCGGCTGACCAAACCGCGCCATCCGCAAACCAACGGCATGGTTGAGCGTTTCAACGGTCGAATCAGCGAGGTGCTGGCGACGCATCGCTTCCAGTCTGGTGAGGACTTGGCGCAGACGTTGCAGCGCTATGTGTGGCTGTACAACCAGCACTTACCGCAACTGGCCTTGCAACACCGAACGCCGCTGCAGGCGATGAAAGATTGGCAGCAGCGACGGCCGGATTTATTTGTTAAGCGCGTGGTGAATCGTCCGGGACTGGACATTTCGCGATGGCACGGCGTTCAACGCGCCGCTGCATGAACCGCTCCCGCGCTCACGCGACCTTGCCGAAATCCCGCAGCTCGGCGTCGAAACCACCCTGTATGCCTGCCTCGCGCATCTGATGCCCTATGGCGGCAATACCGTGGCCGAAGCGCAGAGCGCCAACCGGCCGACACGTTTTCGCAGCCAGCAATACGCCACCGCCGATCTCTATACCCAGGCGCTTGAGGCTGATCTGAGTACGCTGGAGCTCGATGTTCGACTGATGGTCGAGGAAGAAAACCGCGACGGTTACGATTCGATTCCCGTCGCCCGCCTCGCCAAAAATGCCACCGGCCAATGGCAGCACATCGACGACTATCTGCCGCCGCTGCTCACCGTCAGCGCATCGGCCCCGGTGGCGCGCATCCTGCGCCGGCTGCTCGATATCCTGGTCGTCAAAAGCCAGGCGCTGGCCGGTGCTCACCGTGAGCGCGCCAAGAACGTCATGGAATACGGCACGACCGATATCGCCTCGTTCTGGCTGCTGCACACGGTCAACCGTAATTTCGCCCGCCTCAACCACCTTGCCCGCAGCGAACCACTCCACCCGGAGGAGCTGTATCTGGCACTGGCCGAGTTCTGTGGCGAATTGCAGACCTTCTCGACCATCTATTCGCTCGGCGATTTACCGCCCTACCGCCACGACGCGCTCTCCGAAGTGCTACCGGTGCTCGACATCCAGATCCGCGAATTGCTCGATACGGTCATTTCCGCGCGTTACATGGTGATCCCGCTGAACCAGCCCAAGGCATCGTTCCATATCGGCCGGCTGGAAAGCGATCGCCTGCTCGATAACGTCGATTTCTATCTGTCGGTGCAGAGCGATCTGCCGGCGGCGCAGGTCATCGAATCAGTGCCATTCAAGTTCAAGGTTGGCGCGCCCGACGACGTCGAAAAGATCCTCAACTCGGCTTTGCGCGGTGTCAGCCTCAGCCACGTCGGCCAGACACCCTCGGCGATCCCGGTTCGGGTCGGCAATCACTACTTCGCGCTCGAACCGCGCGGCGATATCTTCCAGCGCATGCTGCAATCGCGCTCGATCTGCATCTACGTACCGCAGACGCTGGCCGAACTGCGGCTCGAGTTGATCGCGGTCTTCCGCTGACCTCTACCCTTTCCAAGGACCCGGTATGAACGCCCCCACCGACATCGCCCATCCGCTCAGCGTCGAGCAGCCCACAGCACCGGCGCTGCGCGAGATGCTTGAGGACGGCACCTATCTGCTTTTCCTGCTGCGCGACGGCAATGCACCGAACAGCGCCACCGAATTCAACCGTCGTGTCGATCAGTTCCTCACCCAGTTCGAGCGGCACGCCCGCCAGTTCGGCAAATCAGGCGAAGCGGTCGAGCAGGCCAAGTACGCTTTTTGTGCGTTGATGGATGAAATCGTCCTGTCGTCGGATTTTCCGTTGCGCGAAGAGTGGGAGCGGATGCCGCTGCAGCTGCGGCTGTTCGGTGAGCACTTGGCCGGCGAAGGCTTTTTCGAGCGCCTGGACATGTTGCGGCTGGATCCGGCCAAGCACGTCGAGGCGCTTGAGGTCTACCAAACCTGCCTGCTGCTTGGGTTTCAGGGCAAGTACCTGCTGGAGGGCAGTGAAAAGCTCGGCTATCTGGCTCACCGGCTCGGCCAGGAAATCCAGCAGGTGCGCGGCGGCAAGGCCGAATTCGCGCCGAACTGGAAGCTGCCGCAGCGCTTTCAGGCTTTCGTGCGGCATGAATTGCCGCTGTGGCTGTACTTCGGCGTACTGGCCATCGTCGCGGTCGCGATCTTCGTGACCTACCGCGTGCTGCTCGGCCAGCAAATCACCCCCTTACTCGGTTGATGAGCCGCGCCGCCATGACGGTTCAGCCCTCGGTGCTGGACCGTCTGCTCGACGACGAGCCGGATCAGCCGCCAGGCAGTGGCTGGATGCTGTTCGATATGCCGGACTTCAAGCGCGCGCTGGCCCGCGATCTGGAAGCCCTGCTCAATACCCGAACGATCGACTACTCCGAACTTTTCGAGGCACACCCGCTCGCGGCCGAATCGATGGTCGGCTTCGGCATTCCCGATCTGTCGGGCATCAGCCTGCTGAATCCGCAAGACCGGGAGTTTCTGCGTGAAAAGATACGCAAATCGATCGAACGGCACGAACCGCGGCTGGGGCGGGTGCGGATTTCGCTTGAAGCGCCGCGCGAGCTCGAACGCGCCTTGCGTTTTCGCGTCGATGCCATCCTCAAGGTGCATCCACACAAGCCGCCGGTCTCCTTCGACGCCACGCTGCAGCTGTCGTCGAACGTCTACAAAATCCACCCGGGCGGTTAGCGCCGCCGACTGTTGAATTCGTCGAGCAGTTTTTGCTCGCGCACGAGTTCAAGCCGGTCTTGCTGTTTGCCGTGACGCACTTTGAGCGCTTCGTAGGCCTTGAGCTTTTTCTCGCATTCGACAAACCGTGCCAGCGCCGCATCACGCTCGGCAACCAAACGCACGACCTCGGCGCTCTGTTGTCGGGTGGCGTCGTCGAGTTTGCCCAGAAACAGCTGGTAATCGCGAAACTGCACGACCGAGATGCCGTTCTGACCGCTCTGGGTCAGCCTGCGGCGGTATTCGTCGCAGTAATGCTGGATCTGCGTCAGCCGGTCGCGCGCGCCCTGCTCGGCCGCCTGCGCAGCTTGCAGTAACTTGGCTTCGCGTTCGCGTGCATCCGTTGCGAGTTCAAGCAAAAATTCAAAGCGAAACGCCGCCATGCCTTAAGCCGCCCTCATGCAAACAAACCGGCCAGCTTGGCTCGAGCGCCAGCATAGCTTTCCTGCTCGTGAATCCGCTGCTGCAGAAAGCCTTCAAACGCTGGATGGCGCCGGATCGCTTCATCAAGCAAAGAATCCGAGCCCGGCACATAAGCACCGACACTGATCAGATCCCGCGAACGCTGGTAACGCGAATACAAATACTTGAAGCGGCGCACCAGCTCGAAATCCTCGGGCGCAACAATATCGTGCATCACGCGTGAAATCGATGCCTCGATGTCGATCGCCGGATAGTGGCCGGCTTCGGCCAGTTGCCGACTGAGTACAAAGTGGCCATCGAGAATCGCCCGGGCATTGTCAGCGATCGGATCCTGCTGATCGTCCCCTTCGGACAGCACGGTATAAAAAGCGGTGATCGAGCCACCGCCTTCGCGGCCATTGCCGGCGCGCTCGACCAGCTGCGGCAGGCGTGCGAATACCGATGGCGGATAACCTTTGGTCGCCGGCGGCTCGCCGACCGCCAATGCAATCTCGCGTTGCGCCATCGCGTAGCGGGTCAGCGAATCCATGATCAAGAGCACATGCTTGCCCTGATTGCGGAAATACTCGGCGATGCTGGTTGCGTAAGCCGCACCATAGAGACGCAACAGCGGCGGTGTATCGGCAGGCGCAGCGACGACGACCGAGCGCGCCAAACCTTCGTCGCCGAGAATGTTCTCGATGAAATCCTTGACCTCACGCCCCCGCTCGCCGATCAGGCCGACGACGACAACGTCGGCGGTGGTGAAGCGCGCCATCATCCCCAGGAGCACCGATTTGCCGACGCCGGAACCGGCGAACAAGCCCAGCCGCTGACCACGGCCAACGGTGAGCATCGCGTTGATGGCGCGCACGCCAACATCCATGACGTCGCGCACCGGCTCCCTGTCCATCGGGTTATAGGCGCGTGCAAACAGCGGCGCGTAGGCATCGACCTGCAACTTGCCGCGACCATCGAGCGGCCGGCCCAGGCCGTCGAGAATCCGTCCGAGCAGTCCCCAGCCTACCGGCACCTGCCGGCCATGGTCTTCGAGCCGTCTTGCCGGCGGCCGCGGATTGCCGAATTCGGGCACCCAGGCCGCAGTGTCTTCATGCGGCACGACCTCGGCGCCGGGTTCAACGCCGTAAACTTCGCTGAGCGGCATCAGGAACAGCCGGTCGTCGTTGAAACCGACGACAACCGCTTCAACCGGATGGCCACCCGGGGTCATCACTTCACAGGATGCGCCAAGCGGCAGTTTCAGCCCGGCGACTTCGAGCACCAGCCCGGAAACACGCACCAGCTTGCCCCGCGGCTTCCACGGCCGCACCCAGCGCACCGCATCGCCACAATCGGCGAGGTATTGATGACAGCGCTGCAGCGTGTCAGCCACCGTCCGGCTCACCCTTGGGCAAGGCCGCAGCCCAGCCCAGATCATCGCGCCCAGCGCGACCGAGCACGCCCAGAAGCGTTGCCCAGCGTGTCGGCAAGGCCAGATCGATCCGGGTCGATACCGTTTCAATACGCGCATCGCCCAAGGCCAGACGCGGATCGGCAACCAGATGCCATTGCTCGCCGGATAGTTCGATGGCGAGCATCGGCTCAAGCGCACTCAGATCATCGGGATGCAGATAAAGCCGCGATACGCCACCCGCAGCAGGCACCTGCGTCAGTGCCTCGGTGATCGCCGGCAACAGCAATTGGCGATCGGCAACCAGCTCCCTGCGAATCAGCTCGCGCGCCAGCACCAGCGCCAGATCCAGCACCGACTCCGCCAGCGCGCCCTCCGCACCGACAGCAAGGTGATCGAGCGCCTGCAACACCGATTTAAGCTTGCCAACCTCTTCATCGGCCGCAAGTCGGCCGGCTTCGAGCCCGGCATCAAATCCTTCGCGCATTGCCTGTTGCTCGATCGCCTCAATGTCCTCAGCGGTTGGCAAGCTCACTTCGGCAACCGGCACCAGCTCGGGCGGCGGCAGTTGCAATGCAGCTATGGCGGCCTCAGCCGGCGGCTCGGGCGGCGGAGCTGGTGCGGGCTCGGCGGCCGGAACGCTCAGTGCGGGCTGGCGCAAGCGGCGCTCTTCATCGATCGCCCCCAGCTCCCAGCGCTCCCAGGCGGTCAGTTCTTCGCGCGGGATCACGCGGCGGATCGGTCCGGCCATGGCTTACTCGACCAGCCCTTCGTCGCCCTTGCCGGACAGCACAACCTGCCCTTCGTCGGCGAGGCGACGAACGATCTTGAGGATTTCCTTCTGTTCGGCTTCGACCTCGGACAGTTTGACCGGCCCCTTGGCCTCCAGATCGTCGCGGAGCATCTCGGCCGCGCGCTGCGACATGTTCTTGAAAACCTTGTCCTTGAGTGCTTGGCTCGTACCCTTGAGCGCAACGATGAGCGAATCGGATTGGATTTCGCGCAACAACATCTGAATGCCCCGGTCGTCGATATCGAGCAGATTGTCGAAGGTGAACATCTTGTCCTGGATCTTTTGTGCCAGCTCCGGATCGTAGTCGCGAATACTGGAAATCACCGATGCTTCGGTCACGCCACCCATGAAATTGAGGATTTCTGCGGCCATGTGTACGCCGCCCATCGCGCTCTTCTTGATCTTGTCCGAGCCCGACAGCAACTGGGTAAGCACATCGTTGAGCTCACGCAACGCCGCCGGCTGCACACCTTCAAGCGTGGCAATACGCAGCAGCACGTCGTTGCGGACCCGCTCGACAAAATGCCCGAGGATTTCGGACGATTGATCCGGCTCCAGATGCACCAGAATCGTCGCGACAATCTGCGGATGCTCGTTGCGGATCAATTCGGCGACAGCCACCGAATCCATCCATTTGAGCGATTCGATCCCGTTGTTGTCGTTACCCTGCAGGATGCGGTCGAGCAGATTGGCAGCCTTGTCCGAGCCCAGCGCCTTGGTCAGCACCGAACGGATGTACTCGTCGGCGGCGCCCAGATTGGCACGGCTTTCGGTCGCGACGACGAAGTCCTCCAGCGCAGTGTTGACCTCGTTACGCTGAACGTTTTCCATATTCGCCATCGCGAAACCGAGCCGCTGCACTTCCTTGGGGCCAAGGTATCTAAAAACCTCGACCGCGGCTTCCTCGCCCAGCGTCATCAATAGAATCGCCGCCTTGCGCACGCCTTCTTCGTTCACTCAGCCCACCTTGTTCGGATTTGCAGCGTCTTCTTCCCGCGCCATCCACTCGCGCAGGATCGTCGCGACCATGCGCGGGTCGTTCTTGGCGAGCTCCTTGCCCTGTTGCAGACGATCGGCCAGTGCCGACAGCCGGACATTGTCTTCTTCAACCCGTTCCTGTCGCTGCGCCGCTTGCGTCTCATCGCCACTGAGCGGCTCACCCAACTCCAGATCGACCGGCTCAGGCACATCGCGCCCACGCGCCAGATCGCGCATCAGCGGACGCACCACGAACAGCAGCAGGTAGAGTACCGCCAGCGCAATCAAGCCCAGCTTCAGCAGATCGGTCAGATTGGCGCGCGCATAATCGAGCGCCTTGTCCTGTATCGGCTTTTCAGCCAGCGGCTGCGAGTCGGCAAAGGCTGCGTTGACGATATTGACCGAATCGCCACGATCCTTGTTGAAACCGATCGCCTCACGCACCAGATCGTTGAGCTGGGTCATTTCCTGCGCAGTGAAAGGCACATAAGTAGCTTGGCCACCCTTGTCGCGCCCTAGCTTGTAATTGACGACGACCGCGGCCGAGAGGCGTTTCACATTGCCGACCGGTTGCTTCACATGCTGAATGGTTTTGTCGACCTCGTAATTGGTCGTCGCATTCTTGCTGCTATTGCTGTTGCCAGAGCTCGACGCGGCTACATCGGAGGCCAGCGGCACCGTGATCGGCGCAACCGCGGCTCCCGGCGGCTGGTTCGACAGCGCACCCGGCACACCACCGACAGACTCGGTAACGTTGCGCCCCAGCTGCTCGGCGGTTTGCTGGCTACGGATCGCTGCCGCATTCGGCGGACTATTGGGCTTGAAGGTTTCGCTGGTCTGCTCGACCTCGGAAAAATCGACCTGAGCGGTCACTTCGGCGCGAACGTTGTCCTTGCCGACAATCGACGCAAGAATCGCCTGAATACGTCCGACGTAATTCTTCTCGATCTGCTGCACATAAACCAGTTGCCGCGCATCCAGATTGGGTTGGCTCATGTCCTGCGGACGCGACAACAGATCACCGTTCTGATCGACCACCGTGACATTTTTCGAAGGCAGATCGGGAATACTCGACGACACCAGATTGATCACGCCGGCTACCTGGCCCGAATCAAGCGAGCGCCCCGCCTGCAGCGTCAGCAGTACCGAAGCGCTTGGCTTTTGCTGGTCGCGCAGAAAAACCGTTTGCTTGGGCATGGCCAGATGCACGCGGGCCTTCTCGACCACCGAGATCGTTTCGATCGAGCGCGCCAGCTCGCCTTCGACAGCGCGCTGGTAATTCACCTGCTCGGCAAACTGCGACACGCCGAACTTCTGGTTATCCATGATCTCGAAACCAGCGTTACCGGCACGCGGCAGCCCTTGGCCGGCAAGCTTCAAGCGGGTGTCATAGATTTTGTCTGCAGGCACCGAAATCATGCCGCCAGCGTCGAGCCGATAGGGCACGTTCATCTGCTGCAGCGATTGAACGATGGCACCGCCATCCTTGTCGGGGATATTGGTGTAGAGAACACGGAAATTGGGCGTGCTGCTGAACAGCCACACGCCGACCGCCGCAGCGATGAGAACCGCTGCGCCGATCATCAGGCCGAGTTTGCGGCCGTTCGGGATGGCGGCAAAACGCTGACGCCACGCTGCGACGCCTTGCCCCGATCCGAGATTGCCGCTCGTCGCGCCCGCTTCAGCCATAGAGAATCAAACTAGGATGGATAGAATCATTAACGCGCCATTCTAACTGTTTTCAACCTGGCACAGTAAGCAGGCAGCGATGCCGCATCATACCTGCATGTTCATCACTTCCTGATAGGCCGACACCAGCTTGTTGCGGACCTGCACCATGGTCTGAAAGCTCAGGCTGGCTTTCTGCAGCGAGACCATCACATCCTGCAAATCCGCCTCGGGCGCACCGGACTGGAATGCGGCCTGTTGGGTCTGTGCGACCTGCTGCATCTGGCTGACCTGATCGAGCGAGGACTTGAGCAGACCCGCAAAATCGGCGCCACCCACCGCATCGGCGGCGGGCGTGCTTTGTCCGGCCGCCTTCGACGACATGGCCTGCAACTGACCAAGCAGCTGATCGATGCCCTGAACGCTCATATAAACAATGTCCTAATCGCGAATACGTTTGCTACTTCAATACGCCAACATAAAGCAAAAAACGCGCCATCCAGCTAGCCTGGCGTTATATCGCCAGCCTCACGATACTGCTGCAACTTGTAGCGCAGCGTTCGCTCGCTCATGCCAAGCCGCTCCGCTGCTAGCTTGCGCACGCCCGCAACGGCCTTGAGTGTATCCAGAATATGTTGTTTTTCCAGCTCGCGCAGATCGGCCGGCCGGCCGGCCGGTACTGGCTGGCTTGCCGGCATGGCGGCAAAGTTTGCCTGCGCAACCGGCAAGTACAGGTGTTCGGCGGCAATTTCATCGCCCGGCGCCAGAATCAGCGCACGTTGCACCACGTTATCCAGCTCGCGGATATTGCCATCCCAGCAGTGTGCTTGCAGCGCAGCAGCGGCATCACAGTTAATGACTGGTACCCGCCGCTGCTGCCGGGCAGCGTGCCGCGCGAACATTGCGCGCGCAAGCGGCAGAATATCGTCGGGCCGTTCGCGCAAGGCCGGCAAGTGCAGGGGGAATACGTTCAGCCGGTAGAAAAGATCCTCCCGAAAACGACTGTTTGCCACTTCTGTCAGCGGATCGCGGTTCGACGTCGCAAGTATCCGGATATCGACCGCAATCGGCCGTGCGCCGCCAACGCGCTCGACCTCACGCTCTTGCAACACCCGGAGCAGCTTGGCCTGCAAGGCCAGTGGCATTTCGGTAATTTCATCGAGCAGCAAAGTGCCGCCGTTGGCCTGCTCGAACTTGCCAATGTGCTGGTTCGCCGCGCCGGTAAAAGCACCCTTCTCATGGCCGAACAAAGTCGATTCGAGCAGCTGCTCAGGAATGGCGGCGCAGTTGATGGCCACAAAGGGCTTGGCAGTCCGGGCGCTGTGGCTATGCAGGAAGCGCGCCAACACCTCCTTGCCGGTTCCCGATTCACCGGTGATCAGCACCGAAGCATCGCTCCGGGCGACCCGTTCAGCCACATCAAAAATCCGCCGCATGGCCGGATCCTCGGCGATCACCTCTTCGTCGACCTCACCGGGCAACAGGTATTTGGCGACCTCCTGCAACAACAAATCGGGCTCGAAAGGCTTGGGTAGATAATGGCAAGCGCCCGCATGCAAGGCCGCGACGGCGCGATCGACCATCCCATAGGCCGTCATCAGGATGACCGGCAAGCCGGGGTAATGCCGCTTTACCTCGAGCAGTAACGTCTCTCCATCCATCGGTTGCATCTGTACATCCGACAACACCAAGCCAACACGCTGACCACCGGCCAGCACCGCCAAGGCCTCGCTGCCGTCACAGGCAGCCAAAACGGCATGCCCACCCAATTCAAGGGTATCGCACAACGCTTCGCGCAATGCTTCGTCGTCTTCAACGACCAAGACTGGTAAAGCCACGGCTCACTCTCCATCAACAACTCAACGCGAAATCGCCAATCTGGCCAGCAAACGTTCGGGGATACGCGCCAAAGGTAAAACCTCGTCGACCCCGCCTAGCGCGATGGCCTCCTTGGGCATACCGAACACGGTTGCGCTCGCCTCATCTTGGGCAAAATTGTACGCGCCAGCGTCGTGCATCGCGCGCATTCCGGTTCCGCCATCCTTGCCCATACCGGTGAGCATGATCCCCAGCCCCCGTGCCTCGACCAATTGGGCGACGGACTGAAACAGCACTTCGACCGAAGGCCGGTGACGATTGACCGGATCGGCCTGTGAGAGTGCGCAACTTAAACGCCCGCCAACACGCGCCAATTGCAGATGCGAATGCCCGGGAGCAAGGTAGACGCAGCCAGGCTCCAGCGTATCGCCGTGTTCGGCCTCCTTCACCCGCAAGGCGCACAAGCCATCGAGCCGACGCGCGAACGATCCGGTAAACATGGCGGGCATATGCTGAACGATAACGATCGGCGGCAAGGTTGCCGGCAGTGGTACCAGCAGCGCCTTGAGCGCCTCGGTTCCGCCGGTTGAAGCACCCACGGCAATCACACGGCCATCGGCACCGAATAAACGGCCAGGATTGCTTGATATGATGGTTTGCATCGGATGAGAACTACAGCAGCGACCGTTCGATCACTGCGGTTAGGGATTCAGCACAAGGGATGTATCGAGCAGATAATACGCGACCACTTCGTTCCCCGCGCCTTGGAACGCCAGATGCTCGCTCAATGCCTGCACCAGCGCCAACCCACACCCGGCGGATTCCGGCGCTTGCCAGGCAAACCCTGCACCGGTGCCCCGAACATGAATTCTCAAGACATCCTGCCCGTCACTGCGCAAGCCGGTGAGGACGATGTCGATGCGTCCCGATTCAAGCTGCGCCAGACTCGCCTTCCGTGCGGCCAGATAGCGCTCCTGTCCACCGGGCTGCTGCTTGATGGACGAATCCAGCTGCAGCAAGCCGTGATCGAGTGCATTGACGAACAACTCGGTCAACATCAGAAAGACATCTGATTTATGTGGTGCCAGCGCCTTGATCTCGTTCACGAACGACATCATGAACGGCACGGTATTGAAGTACTTGAGCTCGGCGGCGCCAAGCTGCAAACCGTACTGCCAAGCTTGCTCGGCACCGCCCAAAAAGCCGGCCAGCTCGAAAGCTCGGCGCCGCTCTGCGGCCGGACGAATTGCCTCGCGCAAGCGCGCGCCGAAATGCCCCAGCACCAGAGAAATATCGTCGTGATGCGCGGTATCGGCCAAATGGGCGCCAAGCTCGGCCTTCACCGACTCAAGGCGTACATCCGCCGGCCGCCGCAAGATGTCGAGCAAGCGTGAAACGCCGAAAGACTGGCCATCGGAGCATCGTGCCTCGGTCAAACCATCCGAATAGGCAACGACCGATCCGGGCGTATCGAAGTAGTAGCGTTCGGTTGTTGCATCCACCTCGTCGGTCGGGGTGATCCCCAACGGCAGGTGACTGGAGGCCCAGCGATGAAGCACATCGCCGCCATCGTCGATCGCCAGCACCGTTGGCATGCCACCGTTCCAGACCTCGATGCAGCCATTCGCCTCATCAATCGCGATCAATACCACGGCGACAAAACGCCCCACCGGCAAAACTTGGCGAACCTTCTTGCTCATCTCGACCAGGATGTCGGAGATCGCATAACCCTTCTCGGTCATACTGTAGAAAGGCTGAGTCAAGGGCAGCACATTCAATGCCGCAGTCAGCCCATGACCGATCCCGTCGGCCAGCATCAAATGCAACACCCGACCCGGCGTGCGTGCGGCGGCGATCATATCACCGGACAGACTCTCCGCCGGCGACAGCCAGTACTCAAGCTGGGAGTCGGATAATCGTTCGGCATTGACCATCTGTTCCATCAAATGCTGGACAACGCGCTTTTCTTCCTCGGCCCGAGCGTAGTAATCGGCCAATTTGGTCGATTGCTCCCGGACCTTGCGGTTGAGTTCCAGCGTACGCTGGAAAGCCTTGAGCTTGGCTTCGAGCACCCGCAGATTGACGGGTTTATTGATGTAGTCGTCGGCACCCTGCTCAATCGCTTCGGCAAGCCGACTTTCCTCGCCGATGCCGGTCACGAACACGATCGGCACCCAGGTTTCGCCGGATTCCGCCTTGATCGTTGCTGCCGCCTCGGGTCCGGAGACGATGGGCATCATCATGTCCATCAGCACCAGCTCCGGACGCTCCTCGCGCCAGATACGGATGGCCTCCGCACCGTCGCGCGCCGGGATCGCAACGTGACCCAAGGCCTCGACGAACCGTGAAATCAGCAGCAGTACGGCTTCGGTATCATCGACGACAAGAATGCGCATTGCAGACAGTGACAATCAGCGGGTTAGCGGATGGTAAAAATTTTGCCAAAACAGGCGATTTCCAACACCTGTTTGACCGTATCGCGGCAATTCACCAGGGCGAGGCCCTTGTTGACTGCACCTATCTTCTCTTTCAGTAGCAGCAACATACCCAGCGCAGAACTGTCGAGATAATTGACGTTCTGAAAATCGACCAAGACTTCCTTAACCACCGGGTCGGCAATCAGGGTTTCGCATACTTGGCGAAATTCGCGGTGTGCGCTGAAATCAAACTGGCCCGAGAGTACAACCCGGCCAATATCCCCTTCGATCTGAACGGTAGGCGACATATTTTCTATTTAACCTTTTCTAGCAATCAGAAATCGCAACAAACAACGCAAGCTACGGGCGGCGCTCGGCAAGGCCGACTCGCTGAACTCAAACATTAGAGACGTCGTCCAGAACTGGCAACCGGACGTGAAACTCAGTACCTTCGCCCAACACTGAGCGAACCGAGATATCACCACCGAAACGCTCGACCAGGCTGCGCACGATGGCCAGACCCAAGCCGGTTCCATCCTTGCGCGTCGTATAAAACGGTTCAAACAGTCGATCTACCGCTTCCGGCGCGATCCCGCGCCCCTCATCCTGAACCGTGACTGTAGCGAAACGCTGATCACAGAATACAGAAAGCCCTATGCAAGCACCATCTTCGCTTGCCTGCATCGCGTTCTCAAGCAAATTCAGCACGACACCGATCAATTCTTTTCGGTCAGCCCGCACCCGCACGGCGGAGCCCAAAGGCATGAAGGCGAGGCGCATACGCTTGGCATCAAGCTGCGGCTCGATGGTGTGCGCTGCCTCGGCCAGACAATCATCCAGCAATACCGGCATCAATTCGAGCGCATTACCACCCTGCGCATTCCCGCGGACAAAGTGCAACATGTCCTGAATCAATGACTCCAGATGACGCAAACGTAGCAGCGTCTTGTCTGCAAAGCGCAGCCGATCGGACTCGACAATGGCAGGTCGTGCCAGATGCCCCACGTACAAGAGCGCGGTCGCCAGCGGCGTACGCAACTGGTGCGCCAACCCCGCAGCCATTTCCCCCATCGCGGCCAGACGCTTGTGTTGCGCCAGCGACTGCTCCAGTGCCCATGTTTCGGTCAGGTCCTGCACCAACAGTATCCGGCACGCCTCCTCGGGCACATTGGTACCGACGATACGCAGGCGTGCGGAGACCCGCTCACCCGGATAAAGCCATATATCACCGCCCCTTTCTTCCAGTTTCGCCGAACTGAATGTCTGCCAATCCATGCCTTCGGTCAGCGGCGCCAGCATGGTACGGGCGGCGACGTTGAGCATAGTCACCCGGCCCGCAGCGTCCAGCTCAACGATACCACCCGGCAGGCGATCCATCAAAATGGCCAAACGCCGCGACAAAGCGCCTTTTTCATCCAGCTCCCGACGCAAATGGCCGTTGGCAATTTCAAGCTGGGCGGTCAGAGACACTGCTTGTTGTTGCAATTCCGCGTAAGTATTCGCAAGCTGTTGTGAAGCTTCGGTAAACAGCGAGAAGGCCGCCTCCAGCTCGCGCGGGTCGATGTTGTTTCCTGGTTCAGCCATGTCGCCCCTCCTTGTTACCTACGCACTTTTACATTATAAATGGGCTTGAAAGCCGCACCCTGCCTTGTTTATCAGCAAACCCTAAGGTTTTGGTATTTTCTGCCGATATACTGGCTCAACAGTTGCCGCAGACATATCAGCACCCGCCTGAGATACAGGTAAATACTTACACAAGACGGCAGAAAAATCAGATCACCAGGAGCCCCGCCCGTGTCCGACCTTCTGAAGAAAATCGATGCCAGGACCAAGCTCGCTGGCACGAACAAGCTGGAAATCCTGCTGTTCACCTTGGGCGTCGACTCACGCACTGGCCGGCGTGAAAACTTCGGCATCAATGTCTTCAAGGTGCGCGAGGTCATGCGCACCCCGGAGATCACCCAAGCCCCGGACATGCCCCCTTCGGTGGAGGGCATGGTCAGCCTGCGCGGTTCGCTGGTACCGGTGATCGACTTGGCAAAGTATGCCGGGATCAAAACCGGCAGCAAGCCCGAAATCATGATCGTTTCCGAATACAACGGTCAGACTCAAGGTTTCCTCGTTGAAGCAGTCGATACCATCCTGCGTCTGGACTGGTCACTGATGCGCGTCCCGCCGGATATGCTCACCATGCAAATGGGCGGCTTGGTCACCGCCGTGACCGAACTCGATAGCGGCAAGCTCGTGATGATGCTCGATGTCGAAAAGGTACTGGCCGAAACCACGCAAACCGATCAGGCCATCGACGTCGGCGCGGTGGTCAAGGATCAGAAATTCAGCGAAATGACGGTGTTTTTTGCCGACGACTCGGTCGTTGCTCGCCGGCAGATCGAGATGACCTTTAACGCCATGGGGATTGGTTATCAACAGTCAATCAACGGCAAACGTGCCTGGGATGAATTGCAGCGCATCGCCCATTCGGCCGAGCTTCGTGGCAAACAGGTTCGTGAACTGATCCAGCTCATCCTCACCGACGTCGAGATGCCCGAGATGGACGGCTATATGCTGACCCGGATGATCAAGAGCGATCCACGCTTTGCCGGCATCCCGGTCATCATGCATTCATCGCTATCCGGCAATTCGAACCAGAAGCTGGGGCAATCGGTCGGCGTCGATGGCTACGTTGCCAAATTCGAGCCGCACAAGCTGTCCGAACTGGTCGCCCAATACCTCCTTAGCGCCTGAGGCGTGCCACCCAAACGGAGCCCACCGTGAGCCTCACCCCCATGAATCTGCTCGACGACGTCGACGCCCGCACCAAACTTGCCGGCTCGAACAAAATGGAAATCCTGCTGTTTTCGCTCGGTACGCGCGAAACCTTCGGGATCAATGTGTTCAAGGTGCGTGAAGTCTCACAAACGCCCAAGATCACCAAAACGCCAAACATGCCCTTCGGCGTCGAAGGCGTGATCTCGCTGCGTGGCAACATCATCCCGGTGATCTCCCTGTCCAAATTCGTTTCTACACAGGGCGAACCTCCGACGGATGCCAATGCCACCATGATCGTCACCGAGTTTTCCAAGCATACCCAGGCGTTTCTGGTGCACGAAGTAGACCGGATCATTCGCGTCGACTGGGACAAAGTGCGCGCACCGGAGAACATGCTCGCCGGTAATCAGGCCTTGATCACCGCCATTACCGAGTTGCCCGATGGCAAGCTGGTCTCGGTACTCGACGTCGAACAGATTCTCGCCAGCGTCATTGGCGAACCCGTCATCCCAGAGCTGCAGCAAGTCGGTATGGAACAGGACAACTTTCTGTTCTTCGTCGACGATTCGGTCGTCGCCCGCCGGGAAATCGTCGGCGTACTCGACAAAATCCGTGTCAAATACCAACAAGCCAACAATGGCAAAGAAGCCTGGGACAAGCTCGGCGCGCTTGCCAACCGTGCCACGCACGACGGCGAACCACTGTCGCAGAAACTGCGCTTGATCCTGGTCGACGCCGAAATGCCCGAGATGGATGGCTATGTACTGACCAAGCACATCAAGTCCGACCGTCGTTTTGACGGCATCCCGGTCGTCATGCATTCCTCGCTCTCCTCCAACGCCAACCGTGCCATGGGCGCGAGCGTAGGTGTGGATGCGTATGTGGCAAAATTCGACCCTGTCGTGCTGGCCGATACGCTGGCACCGTTACTGAGCGCCTGAAAAAACGTCGCCACATAAGTCCTTTGAGTGAGTACACGCTATATGTCCGATAACAACCTGCGCATTCTTGTTGTGGATGACTTTTCCACCATGCGTCGTATTGTCCGCAATCTCCTGAAGGAACTGGGCTTTGCCAACGTTGAAGAAGCCGAAGACGGCCAAATCGCGCTGCAAAAGCTCAAGAACACGACTTACGACTTCATCGTCACCGACTGGAACATGCCGAACATGACGGGCATCGAGTTGCTCAGGGCCGTCCGTGCCGATCCGCAGCTCAAGCATTTACCGGTGCTGATGGTGACCGCCGAAGCCAAGAAAGAAAATATCATCGAAGCAGCTACGGCCGGTGCATCGGGCTATATCGTCAAGCCATTCACCGCAGCGACGCTTGATGAAAAGCTCAAGAAAATTTTCGCCAATATCAACAAGTAAGTCGCTCAAGCGCCTTGCGAAATACGCATTCAGGAGTCTGACGTGAGCGACTTTGCCAATACCAGTGCCGATAACGCCGAGCTGGAAGCCCTTTTTGACAGCATTGCCCAATCCAGCTGGGAAACGCCGGTCGCAGCGCCCGTCGCAGCGGCAGCAGTAACGGCCAGCCAGGCTGACGTGCACATCGCAGACGACGAGGCGCTGACCGAACCGGCCAAGGCGATGTTTTCGCATATTGGTCAGCTGACCCGCAAACTGCATGAGACGCTGCGCGAACTCGGCCTCGATAAGTCTTTGGAAAAAGCCGCGTCGCAGATTCCCAATGCACGCGATCGCCTCTCCTATATCGCAACGATGACCGAACAGGCCGCCGACCGGACCCTGAACGCACTCGACGCCGCCAAACCATTGCAAGACCGTATTGCCGGCGATGCCCGCAAACTCTCGGGCGAATGGGATCAGCTGCTGGCCAACAAGCTATCGGTCGACGAATTCAAGGCACTCGTCGGTCGTACCCGCCAACATCTCGGCCAAACCAGCGATGATTCCGAGCAGATCAGCACCCAAATGCTGGAAATCATGATGGCACAAGACTTCCAGGACTTGACCGGCCAGGTCATCAAGAAGGTGCTTGAGATGGCCAAGGACATGGAAGCGCAATTGCTCGACTTCCTGGTGATCTTCTCGCAGCAGCACGCCAAGCAAGAAGAAAGCTCCCTGCTGAACGGCCCGGCGATCAATACCGAAGGCCGGACCGACATTGTCACCAATCAACAGCAAGTCGACGATCTGCTTGAAAGCCTCGGCTTCTGACCGTCACCGCCATTTTTTCACAGGAGCGCCCTTATGAGCGATTTTGCCGGCATGGACGATTTGCTGCAGGATTTCATCACCGAATCATCCGAACTGATTTCCGACGTCGACAACAAGCTGGTCGAACTGGAAAAGCGCTCGGATGACCGCCATCTGCTGAACGATATTTTCCGCGGTTTCCACACCATCAAGGGTGGCGCCGGATTTCTTAATGTCGACGCAATGGTCAGCCTGTGTCATCGAACCGAAAATTTGTTCGACAAGCTGCGCAACGGCGAGATGGCGTTCTCGCCGGAATACCTCGATGTCATCCTCGCCGCAACGGGTGAAGTGCGCGAGATGTTCGGCGTGCTATCGCAAGGCCGCATGCCGCAGGCTGCGGCGCCCGAGCTGCTCGAAGCGCTCGACGCCGCGCTGCGCGGCGATGGCCCGACCGCGATCAATGCCAAGGTGCAGGCCCCTGCCGCCCCAGCCCAAGCCGTTGTAACCAACGGGACGGAGCCGGACTGGCAGCATCTGTACGACGCCCTGCTCGGCAACACACCGGTGGTGCAAACCGTGCCGCCGCAGCAGCAACTCAGCATCGCCGAACCCGAAGTCATGCTGAATGAGCAGGCACCGCGCCTGCCTGCAAAATCGGCCAATCTCAGCGCCGCAGCCGGCACGCAGGAAACCACGATCCGGATCGATACCCATCGACTCGATCAGGTGCTCAATCTTTCCGGCGAAATTGGTCTGACCAAGAACCGCTTGACGACGCTGCGCAGCGACGTGGTCTCGGGCAAGATCGACAGCACCACACTGAAGGCACTCGACGAAGCCATCAGCCAGCTCGATCTACTGGTTGGTGATCTGCAAAACGCAGTGATGAAAACGCGGATGCAGCCGATTGGCCGTCAGTTCCAAAAATATCCGCGCCTTGCACGCGATCTGGCACGCCAGCTTGGCAAGGAAGTCGAGCTCGTCATCAGTGGCGAGGAAACCGAACTCGACAAAACCATGCTTGAGGACCTGAACGATCCGCTGGTTCACCTGGTTCGCAATGCGGTCGATCACGGTGTCGAGACCATCGCCGAGCGGCTCGCGGCCGGCAAACCCGCCAAGGCGATCGTGCAATTGAGCGCGGTCCAGGTCGGCGACCATATCCTGATCGAGATCACCGACGACGGCCACGGCATGCGTCCCGATGTGATTCGTAAAAAGGCGGTCGACAAAGGACTTATCGATGCCGAAACGGCCAACAGCCTCGACGACAAACAAAGCCTGCAGCTGATCTTTCTGCCGGGCTTTTCAACCAAGGACCAAGTGTCCAGTGTGTCCGGTCGCGGCGTCGGCATGGATGTGGTCAAAACCAATATCCAGAAGCTCAATGGCCGCATCGATATCCAGTCGGTCGTCGGCGAAGGCTCGCGTTTCTCGATTTCGCTGCCGCTGACGCTGGCGATCCTGCCGGTGCTGGTGGTGCGGGTGTGTGACCAGGCCTTTGCGGTGCCGCTGGCGATGGTTCGGGAAATCATTCCAATCGACAATCGTTCGATCCAGGAAGTCTCCGGCCGCGCCACCATCGTCGTTCGCGACGAAATTTTGCCGGTCAAATCGCTTGCCGGCCTTCTTGGCTGGCCAGAAACGCAGGTGCCACGCTTTGGCGTACTGATGCAAAGCGCCGAGCATTCCTTCATCCTGGCCGTCGACAGTTTCATCGGCCGCGATGACGTGGTGATCAAGCCCTTGCAGAACATCCGCCCGCTTGGCGTTGCCGGCGCTACCCTTTCCGGCGATGGGTCGGTGGTGTTGGTGCTGGATATGGAAGACCTGCTTTCCACCCCGGCAGCAGAAACTGCGGCCCCCAGTGCAGCACGCTGGCTCGCAACCGCATGACAAGACGATAAACATCAGCATCGGCTGATACAATGGCAGCCAACTCGCCGTAGCACGTGGATATAACGATGACGCAAGATCACGCTTTCATTGGCCGCCAGCCCATTCTCAACCGGCAGCAGCAGATCATTGGATATGAGCTGCTGTTCCGCTTGGATCAGGACGCGCAGACCGCAGAATTCACCAGCGATATGCAGGCCAGCACCAATGTGCTGGTCAATACGCTCACCAATATGGGCACCGATTGGCTGGTGGGAGGCAAACTGGCCTTCATCAACGTCGCCGAATCGATGCTAGAGAGCAATTTCCTCGAGCTGTTGCAACCGCAGCGGGTCGTGCTTGAGGTCATCGAATCGACCCAGCCGTCCCCAGCCTTGCTGGAACGGCTGCAGAGCCTGCGCACCCAAGGATTCGGGATTGCACTGGACGATTTCGTGCTCACTCAGGAGAGCATGCATTTCATCGAGCATGCCAACTACATCAAGCTCGATATCCAGTTACTGGGTATGCCGCAAGTGCCTGCGCTATCGAAAGAGTTGCGCAAATATCCGGCATTGCAGGTCGCCGAGAAGGTCGAAACCAAGGCCGAGTTCAAACAATGTCTTGATATCGGCTTCGACTGCTTCCAGGGCTACTACTTCGCCCGTCCGGAAACGTTGTCGGCCAAGGTCATCCACCCGAGCTATGCCAACATCCTCAATCTATTGAATATGCTGCGCAACAATGCAGAAATTCGAGAAATCGAGAACGCACTAAAATGCGACGTTGCACTGTCGTTCAAGCTGCTGCGTTACATCAATTCGGCCGGTTTCGGTTTGTCATGCGAAATCCAGTCTTTCCGCCACGCAGTCACCATCCTCGGTTATCAAAAGCTCTATCGCTGGCTGACGCTCTTGCTGGTCACCGCAGCGGCCGAAAGCGGCTCGCCACCGGCGTTGCTAAAAACGGCGGTCACTCGCGGGCGCATGGTCGAACTGCTCGGTAGCCATTACCTCGATGGCCAGGAAAAAGACAATCTCTTCATCGTCGGCATGTTCTCGCTGCTGGATGTCTTGCTCGATATGCCGATGGACAAAGTGCTGGAAACACTGATCCTGCCAGAGAACATCTGCGATGCACTGATCAACCGCAGCGGCGTCTACGGCCCCTTCCTGGAGCTGGCCGAGGCCTGCGAAGATCCGGACATGTCCGAAGTGCCACGCTTGACCGAACAGCTGCAGATCACCGCCGATGTGCTCAACCGTTCGCATATGAGCGCGCTGGGCTGGGTCGAGGAACTGGATCTCTGATCGCCGCAGTTACCCGATAAAAAAAGCCCGTCATCTGACGGGCTTTTTTTATCGGGTACATCCAGGCTTGTTTCAGGCTTATTTGATATCGCTGAGCGACTCAACACGCCAGCCCTGACCACGGCTTTCGATCACGGCAGCGAATTCGGCCTTGCCTTCACCGGCGATCAATTTAGCGAATTCCGGATAGTTCGACTGGATATCGGCATCAGCCTGCCACGTTGCCGGCTCGACAATCTTGTAGGTGAAACGCACCGTATGGCGACGGAAATCACTGCGCTCCTCGTCGGTCTTGTCTTCGATGATTTTCTCGACTTCAAGCCCACCGCTGCAAAAGCCCGGGCCAGCCGGTTCGGCCAGCCCGGTATAGGCATCACGGCCGGCATCGGTCGGTTCAAACTCGATCTTGCCATCGTCCGCTGCCACGGCTTTGATCAAGCCGACCTTGACCAGCGCGCTGAGCTGCGCGCCATTTGGCTCGGTGGCCTTGGCATAGCCCTTGGTCACCGGTTCAGCAAAACGTACCGGCATCGGAATGCAGCTGCGTTCGGCCGTATGCAATTCGTTATTGAGCGCGCTGATGATTTCGCTCTGCTCCACCTGCACCGAGCCGCCTTCGGCATCACCGCCCTTACCGCAGGCGCTCAGCCCGGCCGCCATCAACAAAGCCACGCCGGTCAGCTTCAAGTATCTCATCGGATGCATCCCATGTCGGAGCCGGAACACCTGCGCGAGCAGGCCTGAACGGCATGTTACAAAATGTACATGGATGATACCGGCAAAAGACGGTGCATAAATTGCGCTGGCACAACTACCAAGCCAGTTCAGTCTTCGGGTGAGAATGCGATCGCCACCGAATTGATGCAATAGCGCTCGCCGGTCGGCTCGGGGCCATCGGGGAATACATGGCCCAAATGCGCATCACAGCGCGCACAGCGCACCTCGGTTCGCATCATGCCGTGACTATGATCGTCGATCCGCATAATCGCGCCCGGCTCGGCCTGCTCCCAGAAACTCGGCCAGCCACAGCCTGCATCAAACTTGCTGCCTGAGCGAAACAGCAGCGCATCGCAACAAATGCAATGATATTCGCCAGCCTCGTTCTGTTGGTAATGCTCGCCCGAGAACGGCCGCTCGGTACCCGCCTGACGCGTTACCCGGTATTGCTCCGGCGTCAGTTGTTCACGCCATTCGGCGTCGGTTTTGGTCATGCTGCTCATGGTTTGGCTCCGCAATAGTCTGCGTTCAGGATACGGCAGTCGTGCCGTTACGCGACAGTGCGGCGATCAGATCCGATTGCGTCACCATGCCGACCAGCCGCCCTTCCTCATCCACGACCGGCAAGCGGTGCACGCCCTGGTCGGCCATCAAGGGCACCAACTCGCGCACCGGCGTTGTCATGCTCACCGTCACCACTTGCCGGCTCATCAGGGCGTCCACCGTCAAACCGGGCTGCCGGTGCTGCGGCAGCGCCATGTCGGTATCGGCTTCAACATATTTCAGAAAATCGACCAATGCCAGGACACCGGCAACCCGCCCGTTGCCCGCATCAATCACCGGCAAGGCGCCGATGCGGTGCCGGCGCAGCAGCGCCCAGGCCTCGGCAGCCAGTGCACCGGTGGGCAGCGTAACCAGATCACGCGACATCAGTTGCGCGCAATCGAGCTCTCCCCACTGCCGCGTTGCGGCATGACGCTCGGCGCGCGCGACGATATCGCTCAGCTCCTCGGTACTGACGTCGACCATTTCACCGATCTCGTGCATCGCCGCGGTCAGGTCAGCCTCGCGAATGCCGACCCGTGCGGTCGGCAAGGGGTCGAGGGTGCGATGCGGGTTTTCCTGTTGCCGCATCAGCGGATAGCGGCGACCACGCACGCTGTTGTTGGCGATCAGGGCCACTGCCAGCAGGATCAGCGCATTCACCAGCACCGGCATCCAGACAAAACCGAAGCCCAGACGGCTCACCGCTTCGCCGCCGAGCACCGCGGTCAGCGCGGTCGCCCCGCCCGGCGGGTGCAGGCAGCGCGCATACAGCATGGCCGCAATCGACAGCGCCACCGCCAGCGCGGCAACAAACTCGAGCGGTAGCCATGGCCCGAGCCAACGCAGGCAGGCTACGCCGATCAGCGCCGAAACCATTTGCCCGCCAACCAGCGCCCAAGGCTGTCCTACCGGGCTGCTCGGCATGGCAAAAATGATGACTGCCGCAGCCCCCATCGACGCCACCAGCCAAGGCAGCAAGGCCGGGCCGATGAACAGATGGGTCGTCAGGCCGCAAATCAGTACCGCGAGTAGCGAAAAGCCGACCGCGCGCCAGCGTTCGACATGGCCGACTGTGGGTGCAGGCGGAATGAAACGGGACAGCCGGCGCGGCCAGCGCGCCGGATCGATCAGTGTTTTCATGATCAGAACATCTTGGACAAGGTAGCGTCGCCGGCAGATCGGCGGCAATTCACCAAATTGGTGCAGCGGCAAGACTCTAGCACGAATCGATCGGCATTCAGAACGGCCGCCTCACTCCGCCAGCCAAGCGTCGATCAGCCTGGCAGCCTGCAACCAGGCGGCGTCGGCCATCAGCGCATGACCGCCGGGAACGAAGTGCGGCGTGACGCGCCAATGCTTGGCGGTGACATCGACATCGTGGCGCGAGATCAGCTGGTCGCCATCGCAGCCGATCACCAGGCAACGTCGTTCCGGCGCAGCCCGCCACATCCGCCACGGCCGCGGCAACATCAGCTCGGTGAGTGCTCGCGTCGACTCCGGCTGGGCCAGGGCGACAAACCGACGCACTTCAACGTCATCGGCGCCGCTTGAGAACAGCAGCTCGCGCAACATATGCAGCTCCGGCTCGTGCAGGCCAAGCGGCGCATGAGCCAGCTGAAACCGGCCCAGCCCGAGTAACAGCCGCGGCGAGGCCAGGCTCATATGCGCCAATGATCCTGCCAGGCCGTAAGGCGGCACACTGGCAAGCAGCGCCAGACCCGGCACCGAGACCTGCTCGGCCACCTCCTGCGCCAGCCAACCACCGAGCGAATGACCGATCAGGACCGGCGTTGCCGGCAGAACCGTCATCGCGTCGACGATATCGGCAACGTAGTCGTCCAGCCCGAAGTGATCCAAGCGGTCGCGCCCTCCCCGTTCAGCATGCCCGGGCAGGCTGAGTGCGTAGCAGTCATAGCCTTGCGCCGCAAACCAGGGCAGAAAATAGGTTTGCCAACACCAGGCGCCTACATAAGCGCCGTGAATGAACAGCAGAGGCGGCGCGGCACGCGGCGGCACCGATGGCGGGACGTGCAAAAAGCGAGTGGTCATGCCCGCATTCTGCCAGACGTCAGCGGGTGAAGCTCACCCCGAGACGCAAGCTCTGCGAGCTTTCGTCATAAGTACGCAGGCTTTCGCCATAACCATTCCAGTATTGGGCGTAGGCAAACAGATCCATGCCGGCAAAGGCGCGGAGCGGATAACTCCAGTTGAGTTCGATACCGCCCTTGCCGCCCTTGCCTAGCCGCGCGAGCGTCGAGAACACCAAGCCATCCGGACTACCGATGCGTAGCCGCCAATCGACATAACCGCGGTAGTCGGCGATATCGGGGTTGTCCGACAAGCTGCCCAGATAGGCATAAATCATCGGCTGGAACATCAGGCTCAAGCCCTGCGGATCACCAAACAGGAAGCTGGGACGAACAAACAGCTGGTTCACGCTGCGCGACGCATCGCCACCCTGTCCGTTCGATTCGTGCTTGTAGCCAAACGCAATGTCGGTGCGGTTGACGCCAGGCAGCTCAACGACATTGGCCTGCTCGTAATACAGCTCGGGCTTATAGCTGGTATCGAAGAAGGGGCTGGAGTCCTCGCCGATATCCCAGAGCGACGTCTGGGTATAGGCAAAACGCAGACCGGCCAACCAGGGTTGTTGGTGCACATAGTCGTTTTCGGGGTCGAAAAACTGATACTTGAAGCTGAACTGGAAGCGGGCATCGTCCAGATTGGTGTTGGCGACGAAATACATCGGTTCGTAGGCCGAAAAACGATCCGGCGAATAATCGGCCAAAGAGGTGGTCTGTCCCTATACGGAAGGACACTAACTTAAGGTGGATAATCGCCACCAAGGAGTGTTCATGACCCAAATCCGCCGTACCTTTCCCGAGTCCTTCAAGCGGGAAGCTGTTGAGCAAATCCTGGCTGGCACGCCGCTACGTCACGTGGCGCAGGCCTTCGGCATCACCGAAGGCCTGCTGGGCAAATGGAAACGCCAGTTTCTGCTCAAGGGCATGGATGCCTTTCCTGGTCATGGCAAGCAACTGGGCGAAGCAGCCGAACTCAAGCGTCTGCGCGATGATCTAGCACGCGTCACCATGGAGCGTGACGTCCTAAAAAAAGCGCTCGCCATCTTCTCGCAGCCCACGAAGTGAAGTACCGCGCCATTCAGGCGCTTGCTGAGCGTTATCCTGTTGCCGTCATGTGCCAGTTGTTCCGCGTCTCACGGAGCAGCTACTACGCTTGGCGCAACCGGCCGCCTTCGATGCGAGAGATGGCTAATCGCGTGCTGTTACGGGAAATCCGTCTGGTCCATGCCGAAGTCAACGGCATCTATGGGCATCGTCGGATACATGCGGAACTGGTCGCACAAGGCTTCGCCTGTGGCCGCCACCGTGTTGGCCGCCTGATGCGCCAAGGCGGGCTGAAGGTACGTTCCCGTAAACGGTGGCGACCTGTCCCGGTCAGCCAACACCTGCTTCCGGTGGCACCAAATCGGCTGGAACGGCAATTCGACGCATCCGGGATGAATCAACGCTGGGTGTCGGACATGACTTACATCCGTACTGACGAGGGCTGGCTGTATCTGGCTGTGGTGCTGGACTTGTATTCCCGCGCCGTGGTCGGCTGGGCAATGCACCATCGAATGCAGCAAGAACTGGTGCATGCTGCGTTGACGATGGCCGTTGCCAGACGGAAACCGGTGCGGGAGGTGCTACTGCATTCGGACCGAGGCAGCCAGTATTGTGCGTTTGATTACCAGATGTTGCTGAAACGGCACGGCATGGTGCCGAGCCATTCACGAGCGGGCAATTGCTGGGACAACGCTGCGATGGAAAGCTTCTTCCGGTCGTTGAAGGCGGAGCGGGTTTACTTGACCCGCTACCGGAGTCACGACGAGGCCCGCGCGGATATATTCGACTACATCCGATTTTACAATCATCGCCGCCGCCATTCGACGCTGGATTACCTGGCACCGGTCGAGTTTGAACGGCAGCATTCAGCGCTTAGCGCTTAATCCTCTGTCCTTCTGCATGGGGACAGACCAGATCTTGCACGTCAGCCCCCCGGGGCACACCAGTTGCCCCGGCGGTGTGAAGGTCTCCGTCACATCGGTACGGTTGACGAACAAGACCTCGACCTCGTCGCTTGCCAATTGCTGCGGCAGGAAAATCGTTTCGGCCGCGGTCGCCCCACCCGGGATGGTGGCGAATCCGGCCATCAGCAGCGCGACAAGCGTCGTTAATTTCATGCAGATTTTCCTGAAGTGGATGACCCCGCGGAGAGACAGCACAGCGCCCATTTTCGCGCGGCCGACCAGCTCACATCGGGTGCTTTTCGCTCAAGTATCGCCCAAGGATTGGCGCCAAAGCGAGCCAATCCTCAATCCGCACCGGCAAAAAAAAAAGCGGGCCGAAGCCCGCTTTGATCCACATCAGGCCCGCTTGCCCTTGCGCCGCTTTCCCCGAGCGTTGCTGAAGCGCTGCTTGACCGTATCTTCATACGATTCGCGGAAATTGAAATGGCTTTCCAGCCACATCACATTGATGATGCCAAAAGCCAGCGCGGCGGCGAGGCCGAGAATCCAGGCGAAATACCACATTGTTCGCGCTCCTTAGTAACTGGTATGCGTTTCGTTACGAATCTGGTCGATGGTCACTGTGCCGCGCATCACCCGATAAACCCAGGTGGTGTAGATCGAAATGATAGGCAGGAACAGCACAACAATGCCGAGCATGATCGCCAGCGTTTTCTCACTGGAAACCGAATCCCAGATCGTCAGGCTGGAGTTGGCATCGAGTGACGACGGCAGCACGAACGGAAACAGCGCCAGCCCTGCGGTCAAGATGATGCCGGCAATCGTCAAACCACTGGACAGAAAAGCCGGCCATTTCCAGCGCAAGCCCCCGAACAGCGCAGCCAGCAAAGCGCCGCCAACCCCGGCAAGCGGCGCCAACCATGCGATGGGCCAAGTATCAAAGTTCGCCAGCCAACGGCCCTCACTGACTTGCACCAGCTTCGACAGCGGCGTAATTACGCCATTAACGTCACCAATTTGCGCAATATGCATTCCCGCCAACTGTCTGACCCAGATACCTCCCAGTCCGAACAGTACGGCCGTGAGCAGACCGGCACCAATCACCGCCAAGCGCGCGCGTTTCTCCACATCGGCATCGGTACGCAAGAACAGAAAAGTAGCCCCATGCAGCACCAACATCGCCAGCGAGACAAGTCCGCAGAACAGCGAGAACGGGTTCAGCAGTGCAAAGAAGCCGGTGCCATAGCTGACACGCATCGAATCATCGAACTGGAATGACAAACCGACAAACAGATTACCGATCGCCACGCCGCAAAGAATCGCCGGCACTAGCCCGCCGATGAATAGCCCCCAGTCCCAAGTGCTACGCCAGCGTGGATCAGCGACCTTGCTACGGTAGTCGAACCCGACCGGGCGCAGAAACAGCGCAAACAGCAGTAGCATAAAGGCGATGTAGAACACCGAGAAAGCAGCGGCATACACCAGCGGCCAAGCTGCGAAAATCGCCCCGCCGGCGGTGATCAGCCAAGTCTGGTTGCCTTCCCAAGTCGGTCCGATCGCATTGATCGCCACCCGCCGTTCGTCGTCGCTCCTGCCGACAAAGGGCAGCAGCACCGCAGCACCCAAATCAAAACCACCGGTCAGGGCAAAGCCGAGCAGCAGCACGGCGATCAGCCCCCACCAGACCAGTTTCAGCGTTTCATAATCCATCATGATCTTTCCCTCAGGCCGGTTGCGGCTGGGTGTCGGTTTCGCCGTGATAACGGCCGGTATGCAGGCTAGCCGGCCCGAGGCGGATGTACTTGAGCATCAGAAACATCTCCACCACGAACAGCAGCGAATAAATCCCCAGCAATCCCGCCAGACTGAAGTACAACTGCCCCACATTCAGCGCCGAAGCGGAAAGACCGGTTGGCAGGATGCCCGAGATCGTCCATGGCTGGCGGCCATATTCGGCAACGAACCAGCCCGCCTCGATCGCAATCCACGGCAGCGGGATCGACCAGACCGCCAGTTTGAGCAGCCAGCGTTGTGGCGCAAGATTACGACGCGCCAAGAAGTAGAACGATGCGGCAAAGATGAACAGGAACCAGATCCCCAGGCCGACCATCACCCGGAATGACCAGTACAGCGGCGCGACCTGCGGAATCGTGTCATTGGCGGCGGACTTGATCTGCACCTCGGTCGCGTCGATCACGTTCGGTGTGTACTTCTTCAGCAAGAGGCCGAAGCCGAGATCCTTCTCGTGCTTGGCAAATTGCGCCTTGACGGCCTCGCTCTTGTCACCGGCCTTCATCTTGCTCAGCGCATCGTAGGCCAGCATGCCGCTGCGGATGCGCACTTCGTGCTCGAGCTTCAGATCCTTGATCCCGGTCACCTGCTTGTCGAGCGAACGCGTCGCGATCAGCCCGAGCGCATATGGAATCTTCACCTCGAAATGGTTACGCTCGGCTTCCTGGTCGGGGATCGCAAACAGTGTGAACGCCGCCGGTGCCGGCTGGGTTTCCCATTCGGCCTCGATCGCGGCGAGTTTCACCTTCTGTACTTCGCCGGTGGTATAGCCGGATTCATCCCCAAGCACCGCCACCGACAAGGTCGACGCCAGCCCGAAGCCGGCGGCGATCGCGAACGAGCGCAGCGCGAAACCGGTGTCGCGGGCCTTGAGCAAATACCACGCCGAAACGCCGAGCACGAACATCGACGCCGCCACGTAGCCTGCGGCAACCGTATGCACAAACTTCACCTGTGCCACCGGGTTGAAAAACACCTCGGTCAGGCTCGCCAGTTCCATGCGCATGGTCACGGGGTTGAACTCCGCGCCAACCGGATTTTGCATCCAGCCATTGGCGATCAGAATCCACAGCGCCGACAGATTGGAGCCGAGGGCGACGAGAAAGGTCACCAGCAGATGCTTGCCTTTTGAAAGCCTGTCCCAACCGAAGAAGAACAGACCGACAAAGGTCGATTCAAGGAAGAAAGCCATCAAGCCTTCGATCGCCAGCGGCACACCGAAGATGTCGCCGACGTAATGCGAGTAATAGGCCCAGTTGGTGCCGAACTGGAATTCGAGCGTGATCCCGGTGGTCACGCCCATGGCAAAGTTGATGCCGAACAGCTTGCCCCAGAACCGGGTCATGTCCTTGTAGACCTGTTGCCCGGTCATCACGTACACCGATTCGCAGATCACCAGAATCCACGATAGCCCCAGCGTGAGTGGCACAAACAGAAAGTGGAACATGGCAGTCAGGCCAAACTGCAGCCGTGACAGCTCCACCACATCAGCGACGGGTAACATCGGTATCTCCAGAAGAGGGTAAATTGGCGGGCATCGTGGTCGATCCACCCAGCAACTGCTGGTTGATCGCACGATCGGGAACGGTCATGTTTTTGGCCATCGGCTCGGCAAACCACAGCTTCCAGGCGCCATATAACAATAGGCACTTGATCAGCAGAATCACGGTGATTTCCAGCCACAGGGGTAAACCGGTGCGGCGTTTCATGGCGCCTCCTTGCCGCCACCCAGACGAAGGCGGTCAGCCATTTCCAGCAGCTTGGTCACTCTGGCTCCCAGCAGCATCAGCTTGCGCAAGGTATCGGGCGAAAGGCGCTGCACCTCGTCGAACCAGCCAGTGGTCATCTCGATCAGCGCGTGCATCTCGCGCATGCGCGCTTGGGCATGGCGCTCGGCATCGTCCTGCGCGGTTTCGAGCAAAGCACTACGCAATAACGATAAGGTAGGTTCAATTTCGCGGCGCCGCTTCTCTTCGGCCAAGGTTCTGAAAATCTCCCAGACATCCTTGGGCGTTTCAAAGTACTCGCGCCGATCTCCCGGCTGATGCAGCAGCCGCACCAGATGCCAAGCCTGCAGCTCCTTCAAGCCCATGCTGACGTTGGAACGCGAAAATCCCAGCTCTTCGCCGATTTCGTCGGCATTCAGTGGTTTGACCGAAAGAAACAGCAAGGCATAGATCTGCCCGACGGTGCGGTTCACCCCCCAGCGGCTACCCATCTCGCCAAAATGCAACACGAAACGCTCGGTGAGCGGCGACATCATTCCAGTGATTCCTGTATTTTCAGTATTTCCTGAAATTATAAAACAAATTTGATTTAAGACAAATTCAAAACTGCTCCAAGACGCCTGGTCAAATGAAAAAAGCCCCCCACACGGGAGGGCTTGCGTACAGCTTCGGCGAAGACTTATTTGCAGGTGCCGAGATTCTGCCACACGCCCCACTGACCGGACTTGGTCGGATCATCTCCGACCGTCCACCACTTGTTCTTGTAGTTGTGGCCGAGGTAGCTGACTGCGCTGCCCGGGTTTGCGTAGGTCGTACCAGCACTCCAGGCTGCAGCGCAGTTCGACGATGGGGTTGGCGTCGGAGCTGGGGTCGGCGCTGGCGTTGGAACCGGAGTCGGCGCTGGGGTTGGCGCTGGGGTAGGAGCCGGCGTCGGCGTCGGCGTCGGCGTCGGCGTCGGCGTCGGCGTCGGCGTCGGCACAGGAGTCGGCACTACTGCGCCGGCGACATCAATCGCATAGGTATACGACTTGCCGTCACGCGAGTAGATGCGGTTGGTCGTCGCGTTCGTCTCCGGCACCACAGCACCGCCGCTGTTAAGAATCCCGGCCACGATGTAACGCGACGCACTGTTGATCGCCTTCGCCAGATAGTACGGCCAGTTAGCCGCGCGGAACATTTCCGCACCAGTGACGCTGTCCCAGCTCATGACCGCGCTGATGGACTCAAGATCCCCGCCATTGGCATCAAACAGCCGCAATGTGACCTTGGTGTCCGAAGCAAGATCTTGCGAGGCGCGAATCTGCCCCAGTTCCTTGTAGTTGGATGCGACGGCCGAGAAACGCACGTCGGAGCACGAGTAGAAAGCTTCGGCGCTATCGGAACGCTGCCACGTGTTGTAGATGATATGCGCGCCGGTCTTGTTCTTGGGCAGCGGGCAAGTCAGGTGATAGCGCTTGGTGCTATCTGCAGCGGTGTTACCCAGTTCGCAGAACTTCTCCAGATCGCCCCACTTCAACGGTTGCGTCTGATCCCAGCCATCCTTGGTGACGTAGAACACCCAGTTCTTCGTCGTGTGCGGAGCCGGAGCGTTGTAGATGAACTCGAAGTTGCCGCTGGCATCCGGCGCGATCGGCGAACTGACCCAGTCGGTACGGGCCAGGTTCAGGCCCGCATAGTTCGATTTGCCGCCGCCGCACAATTGGCCATCCGGAACAAATGCCTGATGGTTGCCATTGGGCAATTGGTTCACGCCGTTCCAGTCATACAGCATCTGCGGCCCAGAAACGGCGACAGCCGCCTGGCATGCGGCCGATTGCGGTGCTTCAGGACCTTCCTTGAAGCAGTTCAGTACACGACTGACCGGTACTTCCATCGTGCCATGTGCAAGGGCCAGATTGGGTACCAGCGAAAAAAACGGCAAAAACAGCGCACTCCAGTACAGCTTCATCCTCGTCTCCTCCAGTCTTTGATCCGGCTTCGCCTGCGTTCCCTTCCTTGGAATCAAGGAAAACCGATCAGGCGAGCCAAGCTGATATTCTTTCAAAATCATTAACTTAGACTTTGAAAGCGAGACAATCTAGCACTGCAAGGGGAGGACATCCAAAGCCATACGGCACCGTCAAACGGCAGGATGTATGTTTTCATGGCACAAAAGCTGGCGGCAATCGGACTGCATCCCTCTTTTGCGCGCATAAAGCAAAACCCCCCTGCAGCATTCTGCAGGGGGGTTTTCTATGGGGAGTCTGGCGATGACCTACTTTCACACGGGAACCCGCACTATCATCGGCGCTGAGTCGTTTCACGGTCCTGTTCGGGATGGGAAGGCGTGGGACCAACTCGCTATGGTCGCCAGACGTAACTGGTGGAGTTACGACTGTATTAGTCATATCTCTGAATTCGATAGAAGAAGTAATGACTCGGGTTTGATATTTACGAGCCTGTCGCATCATACCCGAACCACGCGGTTCAGGTTATAGGATCAAGCCGCACGGGCAATTAGTATCGGTTAGCTTAACGCATTACTGCGCTTCCACACCCGACCTATCAACGTGGTGGTCTTCCACGACCCTTTAGAAGGCTCAAGGCCTTAGGGAAATCTCATCTCGAGGCTAGTTTCGCGCTTAGATGCTTTCAGCGCTTATCTATTCCGCATTTAGCTACCCGGCGATACCACTGGCGTGATAACCGGTACACCAGAGATGCGTCCACTCCGGTCCTCTCGTACTAGGAGCAGCCCCCCTCAAATTTCCAACGCCCACTGCAGATAGGGACCAAACTGTCTCACGACGTTTTGAACCCAGCTCACGTACCACTTTAAATGGCGAACAGCCATACCCTTGGGACCGGCTACAGCCCCAGGATGTGATGAGCCGACATCGAGGTGCCAAACTCCGCCGTCGATGTGAACTCTTGGGCGGAATCAGCCTGTTATCCCCGGAGTACCTTTTATCCGTTGAGCGATGGCCCTTCCATACAGAACCACCGGATCACTATGTCCTGCTTTCGCACCTGCTCGACGTGTCAGTCTCGCAGTCAAGCTACCTTGTGCCATTACACTATCAGTACGATGTCCGACCGTACCTAGGTAACCTTCGAGCTCCTCCGTTACACTTTGGGAGGAGACCGCCCCAGTCAAACTGCCTACCATGCACGGTCCCCGATCCGGATAACGGACCAAGGTTAGAACCTCAAAGGGGTCAGGGTGGTATTTCAAGGACGGCTCCACAGAAACTAGCGTCTCTGCTTCAAAGCCTCCCACCTATCCTACACAAACCACTTCAAAGTCCAATGCAAAGCTACAGTAAAGGTTCACGGGGTCTTTCCGTCTAGCAGCGGGGAGATTGCATCTTCACAAACACTTCAACTTCGCTGAGTCTCAGGAGGAGACAGTGTGGCCATCGTTACGCCATTCGTGCGGGTCGGAACTTACCCGACAAGGAATTTCGCTACCTTAGGACCGTTATAGTTACGGCCGCCGTTTACCGGGGCTTCGATCAAGAGCTTGCACCCCATCAATTAACCTTCCGGCACCGGGCAGGCGTCACACCCTATACGTCCACTTTCGTGTTAGCAGAGTGCTGTGTTTTTGATAAACAGTCGCAGCCACCTTTTCACTGCAACCTCTTCACGCTCCACGAGCAAGTCGCTTCACGCTACAGAGGCACACCTTCTCCCGAAGTTACGGTGTCAATTTGCCGAGTTCCTTCTCCTGAGTTCTCTCAAGCACCTTAGAATTCTCATCCTGCCCACCAGTGTCGGTTTGCGGTACGGTCAATTCTGAGCTGAAGCTTAGTGGCTTTTCCTGGAAGCATAGGATCAATCACTTCAGTGCCAATGGCACCTCGTCATCACGCCTCAGTGTTAACAGGGATCCGGATTTGCCTAAATCCCCCACCTACACGCTTAAACCACCTATTCCAACAGATGGCTGACCTACCTTTCTCCGTCCCCACATCGCACTCAGAATCGGTACAGGAATATTAACCTGTTGTCCATCGACTACGCTTTTCAGCCTCGCCTTAGGGGCCGACTCACCCTACGCCGATTAACGTTGCGTAGGAAACCTTGGGCTTTCGGTGAACGGGCTTTTCACCCGTTTTAACGCTACTCATGTCAGCATTCGCACTTCCGATACCTCCAGCAGCCTTCTCAAGCCACCTTCACAGGCTTACGGAACGCTCCCCTACCATATGTACTTACGTACATATCCGCGTCTTCGGTTATCAATTTGAGCCCCGTTACATCTTCCGCGCAGGACGACTCGACCAGTGAGCTATTACGCTTTCTTTAAATGATGGCTGCTTCTAAGCCAACATCCTGGCTGTCTATGCCTTCCCACCTCGTTTTCCACTTAATTGATCATTTGGGACCTTAGACGGCGGTCTGGGTTGTTTCCCTCTTGACACCGGACGTTAGCACCCGATGTCTGTCTCCCAAGCTCGCACTTAACGGTATTCAGAGTTTGCAATGGTTTGGTAAGTCGCGATGACCCCCTAGCCATAACAGTGCTTTACCCCCGTTAGTGATACTTGAGGCACTACCTAAATAGTTTTCGGGGAGAACCAGCTATTTCCAAGTTTGTTTAGCCTTTCACCCCTATCCACAGCTCATCCCCTAATTTTGCAACATTAGTGGGTTCGGACCTCCAGTGCGTGTTACCGCACCTTCATCCTGGCCATGGATAGATCACTTGGTTTCGGGTCTACGCCCAGCAACTAATCGCCCTATTCGGACTCGGTTTCCCTGCGCCTCCCCTATTCGGTTAAGCTTGCTACTGAACGTAAGTCGCTGACCCATTATACAAAAGGTACGCAGTCACGGAACAAGTCCGCTCCCACTGTTTGTATGCATCCGGTTTCAGGATCTATTTCACTCCCCTCCCGGGGTTCTTTTCGCCTTTCCCTCACGGTACTGGTTCACTATCGGTCGATTACGAGTATTTAGCCTTGGAGGATGGTCCCCCCATCTTCGGACAGGATTTCTCGTGTCCCGCCTTACTTGTCGTACGCTTAGTACCACGTTTATCTTTTCGCATACGGGGCTATCACCCACTATTGCCGGACTTTCCATTCCGTTCTGCTAAGACAATCGCTATCACGTACAGGCTCTTCCCATTTCGCTCGCCACTACTTTGGGAATCTCGGTTGATTTCTTTTCCTCCGGCTACTTAGATGTTTCAGTTCGCCGGGTTCGCTTCACATGACCTATGTATTCAGTCATGGATACACCAAAAGGTGTGGGTTCCCCCATTCGGATATCTGCGGATCAAAGCTCGTTTGCCAGCTCCCCGCAGCTTTTCGCAGGCTGCCGCGTCCTTCATCGCCTGTAATCGCCAAGGCATCCACCAGATGCACTTATTCGCTTGATCCTATAACCTCAAACGCGTAGTTCAAGATTACAGTTATGTTTGCGACTCGAATTCAAAGTTCTCGAATTCAAAACTCGATGCAATCAAACCCATTCATTACTGAATAAATCTGAGTCTTACTTCTTCTATCTTGTTAAAGAGCGATACAGAGAATAAATTCTCGTCCAACTGAAGCAGTCAGAACTAAAATTGCTACACCAACATCAGCAAACTTAGTTCTGAAAACTAAAATGGTGGAGGCAGACGGGATCGAACCGACGACCCTCTGCTTGCAAAGCAGATGCTCTCCCAACTGAGCTATGCCCCCATCGGATCAAACTGTCTTGTCATTCACTAAAAAAGCAAATGGTGGGTCAAGCTGGAATCGAACCAGCGACCCCCGCCTTATCAAGACGGTGCTCTAACCGACTGAGCTACTGACCCAGTTCTCCGTATCTCTAACCTACAGCCGATGAGTGTGAATGCTTAATGAGGCATTATCTTTAAAGGAGGTGATCCAGCCGCAGGTTCCCCTACGGCTACCTTGTTACGACTTCACCCCAGTCATGAATCCTACCGTGGTAACCGGCCTCCCGAGGGTTAGCCTAGCTACTTCTGGTAAAACCCACTCCCATGGTGTGACGGGCGGTGTGTACAAGGCCCGGGAACGTATTCACCGCGACATGCTGATCCGCGATTACTAGCGATTCCGACTTCACGCAGTCGAGTTGCAGACTGCGATCCGGACTACGATTGGTTTTCTGAGATTGGCTCCACCTCGCGGCTTCGCGACCCTCTGTACCAACCATTGTATGACGTGTGAAGCCCTGGTCATAAGGGCCATGAGGACTTGACGTCATCCCCACCTTCCTCCGGTTTGTCACCGGCAGTCCCATTAAAGTGCTCAACTGAATGGTAGCAACTAATGGCAAGGGTTGCGCTCGTTGCGGGACTTAACCCAACATCTCACGACACGAGCTGACGACAGCCATGCAGCACCTGTGTTCTAGCTCCTTACGGCACTCCCAAATCTCTTCGGGATTCTAGACATGTCAAGACCAGGTAAGGTTTTTCGCGTTGCATCGAATTAATCCACATCATCCACCGCTTGTGCGGGCCCCCGTCAATTCCTTTGAGTTTTAACCTTGCGGCCGTACTCCCCAGGCGGTCTACTTCCCGCGTTAGCTGCGTTACTAAGCTCCGAAAAGCCCAACAACTAGTAGACATCGTTTAGGGCGTGGACTACCAGGGTATCTAATCCTGTTTGCTCCCCACGCTTTCGTCCATGAGTGTCAGTATCAGCCCAGGGGGTTGCCTTCGCCATCGGTGTTCCTCCGCATATCTACGCATTTCACTGCTACACGCGGAATTCCACCCCCCTCTGCCGTACTCTAGCGAGCCAGTCATCAATGCAGTTCCCAGGTTGAGCCCGGGGCTTTCACATCGATCTTAACAAGCCACCTGCGGACGCTTTACGCCCAGTAATTCCGATTAACGCTTGGACCCTACGTATTACCGCGGCTGCTGGCACGTAGTTAGCCGGTCCTTATTCTTCAGGTACTGTCATCCCCGACCCGTATTAGGGGCCAGGATTTCCTCCCTGACAAAAGGGCTTTACAACCCGAAGGCCTTCTTCACCCACGCGGCATTGCTGGATCAGGCTTTCGCCCATTGTCCAAGATTCCCCACTGCTGCCTCCCGTAGGAGTCTGGGCCGTGTCTCAGTCCCAGTGTGGCGGGTCGTCCTCTCAGACCCGCTACTGATCGTTGCCTTGGTAGGCTTTTACCCTACCAACTAGCTAATCAGGCATCGGCCGCTCCAATAACGTGAGGTCTTGCGATCCCCCACTTTCCCCCTCAGGGCGTATGCGGTATTAGCTTGCCTTTCGGCAGGTTATCCCCCATTACTGGGCACGTTCCGATGTATTACTCACCCGTTCGCCACTAACTTGAGGAGCAAGCCCCTCAAATCCGTTCGACTTGCATGTGTAAAGCATGCCGCCAGCGTTCAATCTGAGCCAGGATCAAACTCTTTCGTTTAATCACTGAATAATTGCGCACTTGCGTTAACTCAAAAAAACTCACCCAACCACCGAAGCGGTCAGATTTACTTTCTATCATCTAAGTGCAAGTACTTGATGCACTCATCAAGCACTCACACTCATCGGCTGTAATTTGTTAAAGATCGCTTGCTTCTGAACACTTCGCTCGGTAAACTCGGCGAGTTTCGCTTCGTTTCTTTCGCTGCGTCATCAGCAGAGAACGCAACTTTAAGCACTTCCCCTTCCCCCGTCAACACCTCCTCGCAACAAATTCGCAACCAACCCGCTAAGCCACTGATCGGACAGCGAATTTTTACCACACCCAAATCCCACTCTTTCGCACTACCCGGCAAACCCCACCGCCAAAGCTGACAAAATAAGACCAATGGCATAAAAATCGTCAGCAACCGGCCGGATGGCGGGCGGTTTTTGGCGGCAGCGCCCCATCAGCGGCGCCAAAAAGCCAACGGGCGGCCCGAAGGCCGCCCGTTTTTGCGTCAACAAAGGTCTCACCAAGCAAATACGTAGTCGCTGAAGCGACGGATGGGCTCCGGTTCCAGCAGCACCGGCTTGGGGAGGTGGCCGAATTCGGAGAGCACGTCGTCGCGGATGGACTGGAAGATCGGTGATGCCCGGTCTCGCGGGTGTGGCAGGTCGACCGGCACGATGCGCTTGATCCGGCCGGGGCGCGGTTGCATCACCACCACCCGGTCTCCAAGAAACACCGCTTCTTCGACATCGTGGGTCACCAGGATCATGGTGATGCCTTCGGCCTGCCAGATCCGCTGCAGTTCGGCTTGCAGGTTGGCGCGGGTCAGCGCATCCAGCGCGCCGAAGGGTTCATCGAGCAGCAGGATCTCCGGCCGATTCACCAGACCGCGGGCAATCGCCACGCGCTGGCTCATTCCGCCGGAGAGCTGATAGGGATACGCCGTCTCGAAACCGTCCAGGCCGACGAGCTCCAGATGGTCGGCGATCGTTTCGCGCTTTTCGGCGGCGCTGAGCGGCGAGTTCTCCAGCGCGAGGCCGACGTTCTGCTCCACCGTCAGCCACGGAAACAGCCGGTGCTCCTGAAACACGATGCCGCGCTTGAGGCTGGTGCCGCGAATGCGGTCGCCGTCGAGCAGGATCTCGCCCTGATAATCGTCCTCCAGCCCGATCACGAGGCGCAGCAGTGTCGACTTGCCGCAACCGGAGCTGCCGACGATGCTGACAAATTCGCCCGGCGCAATGCTGAGCGAGACGTCATCCAGCACCGGCAAGGCTTCGCCTTTGACGGTGTACTGCTTCTTCAGGTGCTGCAGGCTGAGAGTGCCGAGTTGGAAAGTCATTCCATTTTCCCTTTCTATATATGTGGTCGCGCCGGCAGCGGTCATGCCGTGCGGTTGCGCCATGACAGCGCGCGGGCCTCGATGCGCACGGCAAGCTGGTTAAGCGCCGCGCCGATCAGGCCGATCACCACCAGGCCGAACAGCACCGAGCCCATGTTGAAGTGCTCGCGGCCGTCGATCATCGCGTTGCCCACGCCATAACCGGACTTGAGGAAGTACTCGGCGCCGATGGTCGCAAGCCAGGCGTAGATCAGCGCCAGATGCAGGCCGGTGAAGATCTGCGGACTCGCCGCCGGCAGGATCACCCGCCGCCACAACTGCCAGCAGCCGAAGCCGTACACCCGCGCGACTTCGGCGTAATCGCGGTTGACGGCGCGGATGCCTTCGAAGGTGTTGATCGTCACCGGGTAGAACGCCGCCAGCGCAATGAAGACCACCTTGGCCGGCTCGCCGACGCCAAACCACACCGAGATCAACGGAATCCAGGCGAACAGCGCGATCTGCTTGACCGCATTGAAGCTCGGGCCGATCAGCCGTTCGGCCAGCGGAGAGGTGCCGAGCAGCGTGCCCAGCCCGAAGCCGGCCAGCCCGCCGATGGCAAAACCGGCCAGATCGCGGCTGACGCTGGCGATGATGTCGAACACGAAGCCACCGTTGACGATCTGATGCACGCCCTCGCGCCACACCTGTACCGGCGGCGCCAGTATCTCGGTATTGCTGAGCAGGAACCGCGTCAGCACGTCCCACAACAGCAGCACCGCCAGCGGCAAGGCCCAGCCGCGCCAGTCCTTACCGGCGATCCACGCCCTCGCCCGTGCCGAGAGCGGCCGCCCCCTGGCCTCATCGCGGATGACCGGCCCATCGGTGGCCAGCACGCCGCTGTCGATGCCCTGGCTCAGTTCGTTGTCACTCATGCCCCTCTCCTTAAAACGCAGCACGGCGCCAGCGCAGCAACCACGCCTCCAGTGCCTGCAGCACCACATCGATCGCCAACCCGACGAGGCCGATCACCGCCATGCACGCCATCACCACATCGAGCTGGAACAGCTGTCTCCCCAGCACCATCTGGTAGCCGATGCCCTCGCTCGAGGCGAGCAGCTCGACCGTCACCAGCGAGAGCCAGGCATTGGTCAGGCCATAGCGGAAACCGTTGAACAGGCTCGGCAGGCTCGCCGGGAAAATCACCTTCAGCCACAGCTGGCGCGGGTTGAAGCGGTAAACGCGCGCGACCTCGAGATAGCTCTGCGAGATATTGCGTATGCCCTGCTGGGTATTGATGGTGATCGGCACCATCGCCGCCTTGACGATGACGATGACCTTCATTGCCTCGCCGATGCCGAACAGCATGATCAAGAGCGGAATCCAGCCGAGCACGTGGACTTCGGAAATCACCTTGAAGCTCGGATAAAGATAAGCCTCGACCGTGCTGGACACGCCCATCGCCACGCCCAGGGCGACGCCGATCAGCAGCGCGGCCGAGAAGCCCCAGGCGACGCGCGCCAAGCTGATGGCAAGGTTGTCCCACAGCTCGCCCGACGCCCACAGCTCGTTCAGCGTTTGCCAGACCAGCTCGGGAGCCGGCAGGATCTGCGATGCAATCCAGCCCCGGCTGGCGGCGGCGTGCCACAACGCCAGCACCGCCAGCGGCAGCAATGCCCCGACAGCCGCGCGCTGCAGCTTGTGTTTCAGAATGCCCAGCCCTCTTGCAACCGCGCCCGCTTCGGGCGCGAGTGCAAGGGGCGGGATGACGTCGTTTGCGGTGACGGACATCGACATGACCCCTTATCGATCCGCGCCTATTTGGCCGCGACCCGGGTTTTGCCGGCGACGTCGAACTCGGCCCAGTAGCCGTCGAGCTTCTGTTCCTTCAGCGCCTGCTTCAGGTACTTCGGCTCGATCCACGCATCGACGTCGATATCACCGCGGATCAGCTTCAGCTTCTTCGCCAGCACCAGCGAATCGCGGTAGTGGCTGTAGAAGTTTTCATCGAGCAGCGGCGAGAGCCGTTCCTTCAGCAACTGGCCTTCGTAATCGCGCTTGAACGCCGAGTACGGCACGCCCGATTTGGCCCATTGCTGGAACACCGCATCGCGGTTCTTCTCGTCGCTGGCCCACGCACTGGTCTTGACCACAACATTCACGACGCGCTGGACTACTTGCGGATACTGCTTCTCGAAATCCTCGGTCACGGCGAAGTGGCTGGTCAGCGCCACGTCGGGGCCGGTTTTCTGGATGATGCGGGCGATGCCTCTATCGATCAGCGGGAAGATGTCGGCGCCGAAAATCGCCGCATCGATGTCCCGCGTGGCGATGGCCGCCTGCGTTGAAGCCGTATCCATATTGATGGTGCGGAAATCACGCTCGGTCAGGCTCTGCTTGTCGAAGATCCGCGCCAGTTGCAACTGGCCGGCGGTGCCCTTGAAAACGGCCAGTTTCTTGCCTTTCAGATCCTGCAGCGATTGCACCGGCGAGCCCGATGGCACGGCGATGTAGCCGGAACCGTTGCGCGTCTGGCCGAGCAGGATTTTGGTCTTCAGCCCGCTGGCGCGGCCGACCAGCGACGCCATGTCGCCCTGAAACAGGAAATCGAGCAGCTTGTTGGCCAGCGCCTCGTTCGCCGCTGGGCCCGCGCCCTTGAAGAAATTCCATTCGACCTTGATGCCTTCCTTGCGGAACTCTTCTTCCAGCTCGCCGCGAACATTGACGATGCCGATGGGTGAGCCGCCGACGACCGGGCGATTGCCGGTACCGACCTGCGAGACGCCGATACGGATTACCTTGAGCGGTTCGGCCGCGATGACCTGGGTGCCGAGCGCCAGCGCGATCACGGCCAGCGTGGTGCGGAACAATCTTTTCATCGTGCGTACTCCTTGGGTCGAGGCCGGAACGCGATCCGGCCACAGAGGCTTAGAAACCGAACTGGAACTGGGCGAGGAAGTCGCTGTACGACTGGTTCCTGGCCTTGTCGTCGGTGTAATTGACGTTGAGCTGGAACTTGGTGGTCTGGGCGAAGAACACATTCAGGCCCAGCGTCGAGATCGTGCTTTCGTCACCCGGCCTGTCGACGTTGGGGTCGAAGCGGTCGTAGCGGAAGAAGGGCTGGTAGGACTTCGGCCACCAGTCGTCGTAGCGGCCCTGGGCGCGGAAGCCCTTCACGAACTGTTCACCGACGTTGTAGAAGAGCGTCGCGGTGTGCGAACCACTCTTCACCGCCGCCACTTTGGCGTTGGCGGCGGTGGTACCGGCGGCGACGTCATCGCGCCCCTGGATGTATTCGTAGGTGACGCCGAACGGCTCGTGGTTGTAGGTCAGGTCGACGCCGTAGCGCACCCGGTCGCCCTTGCCGACCAGGGTGCTGGTGCCCGGGACGAACAGATTGGCCTTGCCGCGATAGAACGAGCCGCCCACGGTGAGCTGACGCAGCCACGAGTTGTAATCGGACGGCACGGTGAACGCGAGCCGGCCGACCCAGTCCTTGGGGCTGTTGTTGTCCGAGGTGTTCGGGCCATTGCCGTTGACGAGGCCCAGCGCGTAACTCAGCAGCGGCGCGCGATAGTTGTAGCCGTAGTCCACGGTGGGATCGAGATCGCCACGGGCGATCAGGCCGATCTGCCGTTGTGCCAGCCCCAGCCGGGTGGTGAACTGGGCATTCAGGATGACCGGCTTCAGGTCTTCGGTCGCCGGTACTTCGAGCCCGAAGGGCAGCAGTTGCTGGCCGAACGCAAGCTCAAGCCGCGGGCTGGCCGGATCGATCGTCGGCAGCACCGAATAGCTCAGATAGGCATCGAGCAGGTTCAGGAAGCTGTTGTTGCTGGCGGTCTGCTGCGAGGCACCTGCCGAAAGCCGGTAGCCGAGGTTGCGGCCTTCGTCGTAATCCTTATATAGATTGCCGGAGAAGGCGAGGATGGCCGTCGGCACGTCGAAACTGGAGTTGCGGTCGTTGACGACACCGGCCGGCGTGCTCGAGGCGGCGCTGGTGTCTTGCGTCGAATAGGCGGCGCGGGCCTGGATCGTGCCGCTGATGTTGAGCGCACGCGCGCTGGTGGCCGTCGCGGTATCGCGGTCACGCTGCACCTGATACTTGAAGTTCTCCAGATCGGCCTGCACGCCCTGCACGTCTTCCCGCGTTGCCGGGGCACCGACCGCATCGGCCACGGCAGTTGCAGCCGGTGCCGCCGGTGAGGCGGCCTTCTGGTCGAGCTGCTGCTGCAAGGCATCGACCGCTTTCTTCAGCGCGGCGATCTGCTTTTGCAGTTCTTCGTTGCTCGGTGCGGCCGCATGGCCGACGCTGGCCAGCGCCAGCAAGCCGGCTCCCAGCCAGGCTTTGTGCTGTTGCATGAATCATCTCCCTTATAGATTGGCCTTCAAGGCCGGGACGACGTCGCTGCCGCAGGATCTGCGGCAGGCGGGTGTCCTCGTTGTTGGCGTATACGCCGCAGCGGCATTCCTCACCGCTTGCGAATTCTTATAAGCAGATTGCATGCCAACATGTTTTTATTAGATTCATCAGGAATAAAGCGGGCGGCCTGCGGGCGGAACAACGGCACGCGCAGCAGGATGCTGCGATTGCAGCGGCAGGGCGTCCGGACGGCACAGGGTTCGTTGCACTGCACCAAATCCAGCAGAGTGCTGGGCTTGCTGCTGCATTTGCAGCAGCCCCCGGCTCCCGGCCCTACCCGGCCGGTCACGAGGGCGCGGTTTTGCTGGATGACGGGGATTGGCACGCTTTCTGCTGCGGGTGGCTGACTGTCCCACCCGAACAAGGAAGCCCCATGAGCACCCCGCAACTCTCCCGCGCATTCCACGCCCGGCCCGACGCCACGGCCGGCCTGCATACGCCACAGGCCATCGAAGAAGTCCGCATCACGCCGACCGGCGCGGCGCTCGGTGCCGTGGTCGACGGGCTGGATGCCAATCGCCCGCTCAGCCCGGCGCTGGTGTTTGCACTGCAGTCGGCGCTGGACGATCACCACATCCTGATCTTCAAGCAGCAGCGGCTCGACGACGATGCCTTCCTGAGCTTCTCGACCTACTTCGGCAGCGTGTTCCGCCGGCCGCAGGATGTGCCGGTGCTGGGGTCGGAAGCGCAAGGCATTCCGCCCGATGTGGTGTTCGTTTCGAATGTCGAAACCGGCGGCTATCTCGGCAGCGGCGAACTCACGCCGCACGCCGATCACCAGTGGACGCCGCTACCGTCGGCCGGCTCGCTGCTGTATGCGCTGGAAGTCCCGGCGATCGGCGGTGATACCAGCTGGTACAACCTCAACGCCGCGTATGAAGCGCTCGACGACGCGACCAGGGCGCAGATCGACGGCTTGCAGCTGATTACCTACAACCCTTTCGTTCGCCAGATCGAGAACGCCCGGATCAAGGCCGAAGGCGGCGAGGCCGAATACCCGCCCTACCGCAGCCCGGCGCGCGAACCGCTCGGCGCCGCCTTTCCGCATCCGCTCGTGCGTACCCACCCGCGCTCGGGCAAGAAAATCCTGTTCCTGTCGACCCACACCGAAGTCGAGCTGCTGGGCATAGCCCCGGCCGAGGGCGAGGCGCTGATTGCCCGGCTGCGCGAGCACATCGTCCAGCCGCGCTTCCGTTACACCCACCGCTGGAGCGTCGGCGACATCGTCCATTGGGACAACCAGGCCACGCTGCACGCGCGCACCGCTTTTCCCGCCGCCGAGCGCCGCACGCTCAAGCGCGTCAGCCTCGCCGGCAGCCGCCCTTTCTGAAACGCATCACCGACACGTCAAGGAAGCCATCATGAGCCAGATCACCAGCCATCCCGTCGCCGGCCGCATCGGCGCTGAAATCCGTGGCGTGCAATTGTCGGGCGAGCTGTCCGCCGACGTCACCGCCGACATCAATGCCGCGCTGCTCAAGCACAAGGTCGTGTTCTTCCGCGCCCAGACGCTGGACGACGCCGGCCAGCAGGCCTTTGCCCAATTGCTGGGCGCCCCGGTCGCGCACCCGACGGTGCCGGCGGTCGACGGCACCGATTACGTGCTCGAACTCGACTCGGCCCACGGCGGCCGCGCCAACAGCTGGCACACCGACGTGACCTTCGTCGACGCCTATCCGAAGGCGTCTATCCTGCGCGCGATCAAGATCCCCGAGCACGGCGGCGATACCGTCTGGGCCAATACCCACACCGCCTACCTCGATCTGCCCAAGCCGCTGCGCGAACTCGCCGACAAACTGTGGGCGGTACACAGCAACGAGTACGACTACGCCAGCTATCGCCAGAACGTCAGCGCCGAACAGATCGAGCGCTACAAGAATGTCTTTACCTCGACGCTGTACGAAACCGAGCATCCGGTCGTGCATGTCCACCCGGAAACCGGCGAACGCAACCTGCTGCTCGGGCATTTCCTCAAGCGCCTCAAGGACGTTACCGCCGCCGACTCGCAACACCTGTACGCGGTGCTGCAAAGCCACGTGACCCGGCTCGAGAACACCGTGCGCTGGCGCTGGCAGGCCGGCGACGTGGCGATCTGGGACAACCGCGCCACCCAGCACTACGCGATCAATGACTACGGCGATGCGCACCGTGTGCTGCACCGGGTCACCGTCGCCGGCGTGCCGGCGGTGGGCATCGACGGCCAGCGCAGCCGCACCATCAGCAAGGCACCCAGGTTCGCCCCGGCGGCGAATACCGAAAGTGCCGCCGCCGACAGGGCTGCCTGACCGCTTGACGATGATGCCCCGGCACCGATCGCCGGCCGGGGCCGATCGCACGGGCGCCCGAACGGGTGCCCTTTTTCAAATGCACCGCGAGGTTTCGATGAGCCAACGCCAGCTTCACCTCAATGCCTTCCTGCTCACCAGCGGCCACCACGTTGCCGCATGGCGTCATCCCGATGCGCAGGCCGACGCCGGGCTCAATTTCGACCATTTCAAAGCGCTGGCGCAGACCGCCGAACGCGGCAAGTTCGACGGCGTGTTCTTCGCCGACGGCGTCGCCGTCTGGGACTACCCGACCGAGGTGATCGGCCGCTCGGGCCAGATCGGCCAGTTCGAGCCGCTGACGCTATTGGCGGCGCTGGCGACGGTGACCGAACGCATCGGCCTGATCGCGACCGCATCAACCACCTACAACGAGCCCTACCACCTGGCGCGCAAGTTCGCGTCGATCGACCACCTCTCGGGCGGCCGCGCCGGCTGGAATCTGGTCACATCGGCGACCGACGCCGAAGCGCGCAATTTCAACCGCGAAGCCCACCTCGACCACGGCGTCCGTTACGAGCGCGCGCGCGAGTTCCACGATGTGGTGACCGCGCTGTGGGACAGCTGGGGCGACGACAGCTTCATCCGCGACAAGCAAAGCGGCGTGTTCTTCGACGCCACCAGACTGCACGCACCGCACCACAAGGGCGAGCATTTCAGCGTGCGCGGGCCGCTGAATATTCCCCGGCCGGTGCAGGGCCATCCGGTCGTGGTACAGGCGGGCTCGTCCGAAGCCGGCCGCGAGCTGGCGGCACAGACGGCCGAGGTGATCTTCACCGCGCAGCAGACGCTCGACGACGCACAGGCGTTCTACGCCGACGTCAAGGCCCGCCTGCCCCGCTACGGCCGCAGCGCCGATGCGCTGAAGATCCTGCCCGGCCTCTCGCCGATCATCGGCCGCACCGAGGCCGAGGCTCAGGACAAGTTCGCCGAACTGCAGGCGCTGATCGATCCGCTGAGCGGCGTTGCGCTGCTGTCGGGCCAGCTCGGTTTCGACCTCTCTGGCTTCCCGCTCGACGGCCCGCTGCCCGACATCCCGGAAACCAACGGCGCCAAGAGCCGGCAGGCGCTGGTCGTCGCGCTGGCGCGCCGCGACGGGCTGACGATCCGCCAGCTGGCGCAGCGCGTTGCCAGCGCCCGTGGCCACTGGACGGTCGTCGGTACGCCAACGGCCGTCGCCGACCAGCTCGAACTGTGGTTCAGAGAAGGCGGTGCCGACGGTTTCAACGTGATGCCGCCGGTGCTGCCGACCGGGCTGACCGAGTTCGTCGATCTGGTCGTGCCCGAACTGCAGCGGCGCGGCCTGTTCCGCACCGAATACCGGGGCACGACGCTGCGCGAGCATCTGGGCCTGCCGCGGCCGGTCAACCGCCATGCCCGGCCGCAGGCGATTGCAGCCTGAGGCTTGCCCCCGTCCCGAAAACAACAAAGCCCCGACGCATCGGGGCTTTGTACTTTGGCGCAGCGATTACTGCTGCACGTGCGCCGGGTCCATATACATCAGTTCCCACAGGTGGCCATCAAGGTCTTCGAAACCGTGGCTGTACATGAAGCCGTAGTCCTTCGGTTCGCGCAGCGCCTTGCCGCCAGCTGCAAGCGCCTTGGCGACCAGCGCATCGACGTCGGCACGGCTCTCGCACGACAAGCAGGTCAGCGTTTCGGTATGCGTGCGCGCGTCACACAAGGCCTTGTCGGTAAAGCTCTGGAAGAACGGCTTGACCAGCAGCATCACGTAGATCGTATCGCTGATGACCATGCAGGCCGCATTCTCGTCGGTGAACTGCGCGTTGAAGCTGTAGCCGAGCGCGGCGAAGAAGGTTTTGGACCGCTCGAGGTCGTCGACCGCGAGATTGATGAACACTTGCTGAGCCATGGAAGCATCCTTTCGGTAGGAACGGGCGCCGTCGCGGCACCCCGTGCGTCTTTTTATCACAATGTCATGACGCACTCATTTCCCGATCTTGCCGAACGGATCAGGCTGGCTGCAATGCAAGTATCAATTCGAATGGACGGCCAGCAGACTGGCTGCGATCGGCAACGATTGCCCCGGTGCACCGCCCCTTCCGGATTCCGACCACCAGCGCGATGGCAGGGTCATGAAACTCGCCGGCCGCAGCAATCCGGCAACACCCCGCCCTGCCGGGGTTTCAGCGCGCCTGGGCGCCGATCCGGTCCAGCGACGCCGCCAGCGCGCAGGTCGAGCGGCGGCAGGCGACGAAGCGGACGTTCTCGGCCTGCGCGGCCGAGCGGAAATTGCGCATCACGTTGTGGCCGAGGAAATCGGTGAACAGGATGACGATGTCCATGCCCTTGATGCCGCTGGGGCGGCGCTGGTGCGAGGGGTTGCGGCCGGTAATGTGGTGGCCGATACGGATACCGTAGTCGGCGAGCACATCCGGGATGTTGCCGAGCGAGTCGGCGCCGACGATATAGGCCTGCAGTGCATCGGCTTTCGCGGCGGCCAGCGTAGTGTGAGCGGTCATGTTGTGATCCTTGCGCGGGCTGTACTGCCAGATTAGCCGGGCGCAAATAGAACAACAAAGAATATTGATTTGCGATGTTATTCCATTACGACAAAATCAAAGTCAGCATGTCAGCATCGACAAACCGCCGGGCAGGGACGGAAATACCGGGATGCAGGCGCTCGCGTTTGTCGACAACATGGCCGATCCGCTGCATGAACAGCACCCGCAGCAGGAACTCGATCAGCCCGGCCAGGCCGGGATCGAGCGCGCTACCGGTCAGCGTGTACATCTGTCAGCCGATGGCAACGGGTCAGCGCTTGGGCAGACCAGAAAGCCAGAAAGGGACGGTGATAGCCGTAGCGAAGCGGAATCAGCGGTCATGGACTGGCGAGATGGGCGGGGAACAGGCGGTGGGCTCTGCCTGACGCTCTGCCCCCGGCGACGTTGACGCGGTCGGCGGTGGAAAAAGCTCAGGCGGTGGCCACCGCAGCATGCGCGCCCTGCCACGGCGCCCCCGTATCGGATTCCCGCAACATGCCGTGCCGCTTCAACAGCGTGCGCAGCACATTGCGCGAGATCCCCAGGAGCGCGGCCGCACGCACCTGGTTGTAGCCGCTGTGGTGGTAGGCCTCGTTCAGGATCAGCTTTTCCAGCTCGTGAAACAGGCCGGGGTGGCGGCCGGCGAACAGTTGCCGCAGTTGCTGGCCCATCAGTTCAAGTGGCGTGCCGCCGCTGGCATCGTGCTGGCTGCTTGGCACCGGCGCCCCGGCGAGCTTCAGGTGCTCGGCGCGAATTTCGCTGCCGCTGGCAATCAGCAAGGCAAAGTGGACGACGTTTTCGAGCTCGCGAATATTGCCGGGCCAGCCGTAGGCCAGCAGCGCCTGCGCCGCATCGGTGGACAGCGCCGGCTGGGCCAGCTGCAAGCGCTGGCTATAGCGGCCGATGAAGTACTCGACCAGCGGCAGGATGTCGCCGCGACGTTCGCGCAGCGGCGGCAGCCGCAACTGGGCGATATTGAGCCGGTACAGCAGATCGAGGCGGAAATGCCCGGCGGCGACCGCATCGGCCAGGTCGACGTTGGTCGCCGCCAGCAGGCGCACGTCGACCGGAATCGGCTTGCGCGCGCCGACGCGCACTACTTCGCCCTCCTGCAACACGCGCAGCAACTTCACCTGCAGCGGCAGCGGCAAATCGCCGATTTCATCAAGAAACAGCGTGCCGTGGTGCGCCGCCTCGAACCAGCCTTCCCGCCGCGCCACCGCGCCGGTGAAGGCGCCGGCTTCGTGGCCGAACAGCTCGCTCTCGGCCAGCTGTTCGCTGATCGCCCCGCAGTTCACCGCCACGAACGGCCCCTTGCGGCCGCTGAGCTGATGGATATGCCGGGCGATCAGCTCCTTGCCGGTGCCGGTTTCGCCGATCACCAGTACGGGCATGCTGGAAGGCGCGATGCGCTCCAGCTGTAGCAGCAGATCGCGCGAAGTCCGGTCGGCAAACACCGCCGCCTTGGCGCGAATCGACAGTGGTTCGGCATCGCTGCCGCTAAACGATAACAGCGTCGGGTTTGCATCCATCTCGGTCTCCTTTTTGTCGGCCACCGGTCTTGCGACGCTGTGCCTTACGATATGTTGTAAGGCAATTTACCCCCGTTCACTTATTCCCACAAATAATTACAAATAGGATATTAATTTCCAACTGGAATATCAAATGCAAGTCGTCAGCATTCGCACATCCGTTAAAGGCGATTCACCTTCACCTGACCACGCGGCACCTGTAAACGGGTCGTCTGCAGCAACGGTGCCGCTGGCGCGCGATGACCGTCGAGCCGCGCGATCTTTTTGAACTCGGCCCGCAGCTCACCCGCACTCAAGGTCACCACCGCATAGCCCTGCGCATCGGTATCCGTATAGGCAATCCATGGATTGTTCACCGGCGCGACGCCGCTGGCCTGATCGGCGAAAGGGTTGAGCCGCTTGAGCACCTCGGTGGCCGGCACCGACGCCACCGGCAGCCCCATCACCGCGGCCAGTTGTTGGCGGATCAGCCCGGACAGCGTCGCCACCGCTGCCGATTTGCCGGCGAGCGCGGCCATGGTCGCCGCCAGCGTCGTCCCTAACGCACCGCCCACGGTATCGTCGAAGGTATTGATCGGCGTTTTGGCCAGGCCGCTCGTGGTCTGGAACGCCGTGGCGGACACCTTGCCTGCAACGATCGCGCCCTGCACCGCCGCCTGCACGGCGGCGGTATCGGAAAGATCGCTGACGCCGGCGGCGCCGGCGATCGCGGCCGACAGCATCTGGATCGCGAGCTGTTCGGCGCCGGCCTCGCTGGTGTAAACCAGCGGTGCGGCCGCCGCCAGCGCCGGATCCTGCGCGGCGGCATAAAAGTAGTGATAGAAGGAATCGCTGCTGATGCCGGCGGTGACCAGATCGACCATGCCCGGTGCGCCGGTAGCGTAATCGTCGTACACCACGCCGGCATAGAAGCTGTGGATGTCGCCGGTGATGGCCACCACATCGCTGATTTTCTGCTGCCGCAGGAAGCCGACCAGCACCTTGCGCTCGGCATTGAAGCCGTCCCATTGGTCGGCGTTCAGAACGAATTCCTTGCGCAGCGCCGCCGGTACGCCGGCGAGCTTGCTGGCATCAAGGCGCATGCGCAGCAGCGAGACCTCGTTGCCCCAGATTTTCCACGCCGCCTTGCTGCCGGCCAGCGTCGATTGCCACCATTCGCGCTGCGTCTTGCCGAGCACCGAGACCTGGGCCAGCGGGTCGCCGCTCGCAGTGCCGGCGGCGAATTTCTGCGCCTCGGCCGCGGCCAGTTGCGCCGTCGGCACCAGATAGCGGCTGCCGATGCTGCTGCCGACCGCCGCCTCGGGAATCAAATGATCGGCGCGGTACAGGCGCTCGTCAGTCATCACCAGATGCATCAGGCTGCCAAAGCGGAAATCGCGGTACAGCTTGATCGTCTGAAAGCCGCTCGCCGCCGCATCGAACGGTACATCGGCCGGCATGAACTCGAACCACGCCTGATTGGCGCCGCGCCGGCGCGCGGTCTGGTGGCTGTTGTCGCCACGGCCGCTGGCCTTGTCGTAGCTGCCGTTGTCGTAGGTGCTCGCATCGCCCCAGCAATCGTCGGAGAACTCGTGATCGTCCCAGATCGCGATCATCGCAAAGCGCGCATGTACCTGCTGCAGGCGCGGATCGCTACGGTACTGTTTGTACAGCGCGCGGTAATCGGCAAGGGTATTGGCGTAGCGGGCGCCCGAGTTGCCGGACTTGTACGGGCCATCCGGCAAGCTCAGCGGTGCATGCATCGCCTCGACCGCGCCGGCCTGAAACGCTTCGCCGACGGTTTCGTAAATGTAATCACCGAGGTGAACGACGAAATCGACGTCCTCGGCCGCGAGCAGATCAAAGCCGCCCCAGTGATTGATGCTCCAGTCCTGGCACGACAGAAAAGCAAATTTCAACGTACCCGGATCAAGGTGTTCGGCCGGCGCGGTCTTGAAGCGCCCGACCGCCGAGCGCGTCTCGCCGGAGACGAACTGATAATAATAGGTCGTGGCCGGATTCAGCCCGGTGAGCTTGTGGCGAACGCTGTGATCCCACGCGGCCTGGGCGCTGAGCGAAACGTCGGCAAGCACTTTGCCGCCAAGCACGGCGCTGCTGCCGATCAGCGCGCTCATATCATCGCTGGTGACGATCAGCCGCAGCGGCAAATCGCCTGCGGCCGGCACGCTGGCCACCGCGTCGGCGCCGAGCGGTACGGCGCGGGTCCAGAGCACGATGCTGTCGGCGCGCGGATCGCCCGAAGCGATGCCTTGTGGAAACTTCAGCGCCTGCGCCGGTGTGGGCTTGCCGTCGGGAGGAAGGACCGCAACGGTCGTGTCGGTCGCATCATCGCCGCCACAACCGGCCAATAGACCCGCGACGGTCGAGACGGTAAGAAATCCGCTGAGCTTGAGAAAACGCCGACGATCCATGAGCCACGACCTCCTTGAGAAGGCCGTCGATGCTAGTCGTCACAGATGACAGGAACAAAACGATTGTTTGACGATTTGCCGCCAGCTTGGGCGGCAATGTCTGCATGGGCCACGCCATGCTCAGGAAGAATAGAAGCCACGTCCCGCCCGCGGCGGGTGCCACTGAATGCGCTAACAACGCCCTAAGCCGGGTTTTTTTCTTCCCAGACTTCCTGCGGCGCGCTGGCGAATAGCTTGTCTTCATGCGCCCAGCGCAAGGCGCGCGTCTTCAGAAATGCATCTTTGCGCAACTGCCCTTTGGCCTGATCTTCAAAGGACTGCGCGCGCTCCTGGCGAATCGCGGCGCTGTGCAAGGTGCCCAGATACCAGCTGTTGGTCATGCCGTTCCCCACGGGGTACGAGGTAACTCAGCCTACACCGTTATCGACGACGAGTAATCCCGTTCGGGCGAACCATGGGCGGCAGACATACACCTTGCCGATCCGGCGCGCCATCCAGGCGACAACGGCCCCCTCCCCCGGACGGGGTTTCGTGCAGACCACACGTCAAGCCGATTGCGCTGCGAGTGTGGCCGCGCCGGTAGTCGTGCCTGGCGTGCGATTGATCCGCAGCACCAGCACCGCGCGCCCCCCCCCGGACGACGCCGTCGCCGCGCTGCGGCAGCTCGTCGCCGACCTGACCGATCGGGCCAGCAAACCGGGCTACCGCGGCTGCGCCTTTATCAACATCGCCGTCGAATATCCGGATCGTGACCATTTCGCCCGCAGCTTCGTCGCCGACAACAAGCGGCAACTGCTGCAGCGGCTGACCGCGCTGGCCACGCGTACCGGCGCCCGCGATCCGGTCGCGCTGGCCAAGGGGTTGACCTTGCTGATCGAAGGCGCCTATGCGGCCAGCCAGACCTATGCGCCGGATATCGGGCTGCTTGCGGCGCTACCGGCGACCACCGATATCCTGATCGGCGCCGCGCTAGCCGTGCGATAGTGTTCCAACCGTCCGGCCCGGTACCGGTTTCATTCAGTTGGTTCCGCTTTCTGCTCGTCTGCCGTCCAGGAGTGCCAATCGTCGCCCAGGATTTCCGCCGGATGCTGCGTGCGACCGGAACCGTTCCCGCAGCGCAAATCATCGGCAGAACAATATCGGTCACACCCCCAGCACACCCGCTCGGGGTGTGCCGGGTTGATGGGGAACTTCTTCGCCATTTACGTCTTCCTTATCCCGTTTGGTTGTACACCCGACAATACCGATGGAAACCATCGGTCAAGCGAGCTCGCACGCATCCAAGACGTTCCACATACGGTGCCCGCTCGGTGATCAGGCCTGCCCCGGCCGATAGCCCGTCCTCACCGAAGGCGCTCAAGAAGCGTTTCTTCCTGCCAGGATGCCCCTACCGGACGTAACAGATCGCTCATGGCAAGGACGCCAACGAGTTGCAAGCCATCTGCATCGGCCACGACCGGGACGCTGCTCACTTTCAAATCGATCATTCGTGCTGCTGCAGCCCGGGCGCTTTCGGTCGACAACACCCATTGGTGTTGCCCAGCCAGCAAATCGGCGACTTGCAGATTCTCGTCATGGCGATGGTCATTCAAAATCCCTGATTCGAGCATGCCTCGCAACCGGCCATTGGATACGACCGGCAACCGCCGGTGTTGCTGCGCATCAACCGTCGCACGGGCCTGCCTGATCGTCATGGCCGCATCGACACTGATGACACTCCGGCTCATCAGATCATCCACGTGCATACGCTCCAAAGGGTCGACGGCATACTCGCGATAGATATGCAGGCCACGACGAGCGATTTTCTCGGTCATGATCGAGCGGCGCAGCACCAGCGTGGTCACCCCCCAAGCCACAGCCACCGTCAGTAGCAGCGGCAACAGCGCATTCGTTGCATGGGTCAGGCCGATTGCAAACACGATGGCCGTCAACGGCGCCCCCAAGACGCTCCCCAGCACCGCGGCCATGCAAACCAGCGCCCACAAACCGGCCGAACCACCCGGCAACCATGGCGACAACACAACGCCCAATCCGGCACCAATCATCAGTAACGGCGCCAATACACCGCCGGACGTGCCGGAGCCCAGGGCCGCGACCCACATCACAGCCTTGACCGCCAATAGGCTCACAACTGCAGCTACGGCGAGCCGGTTGTTCAAAAGGTCACCAATGACGTCGTAGCCGATGCCGAAGGCCCGTGGCTCGAAGTAGCCGCCGATCCCGACCACAACGCCACCGATTGCCGGCCACCACATCCAGTGAACCGGGAGCTTTGCGAAAGCATCCTCGGTCCGGTACAGCGCCAATGTGACGATCACGGCCAACACACCGCTGCATATTCCCGCAACGATGCCGGAGACGAGCGCGGACGCGGTGACCGGTGCAACGGCCAGCGGAAACAGCGGCCCCGCCTCGAAGATGAATGGGCGCAGGAAGCCGGCAACGGCACATGCCATGGCCACAGGCAACAGACTGCGAGGGCGCAGCTCGAACAACAGCATTTCTACCGCAAGCAAAAGCGCGGCGACAGGCGTCCCGAAGATCGCGGTCATGCCCGCGCACGCACCGGAAACCAGCAAGGTCTTGCGTTCGGCAGCGCTCAGGTTCAGGTATTGCGCCAGCAACGAACCCAATGCGCCACCGGTCATGATAATCGGGCCCTCTGCACCAAAGGGACCTCCGCTGCCGATGACGATGCCGGATGACAGTGGTTTGAGTACAGCCACTCTTGCCGACATCCGGCTTTTGCCGAACAGAATGATTTCCATCGCTTCGGGAATGCCATGGCCACGGATCTTGTCGCTGCCGTATCGCGCCATCAATCCGACCAGCACGCCGCCAATCACCGGTAAAACGATCACCCAGGCTCCCAGCGTGTTCAGTGCAGGCGAGGACTCAGCAAACGACCAGTGCTGATAGAAAAACAGGTTGGTACACAAGCGGATGAGCTGGACCAGCAGCAGTGCAGCCAGTGTGGCAACCGCCCCCACCACCATTGCAACCGCAACCAGCCGCAACAGGCGACTGCGGTCCAGCGCATAGTCACTTTTGACGCCACTCATGCTTTCCCTCCCAAGGCCCGCTGAGCCAGCTCGTCGGCATCGTTGAAAGCGGTAATACGGGTCACGCGGAACGTGCTCTGCAACGAGAGCAGCTCGGCCTCATGCAACGCGGCGAGCTTCTCCAAAGCCCGTACCCCCGCCGGGAGCAGATGGACCTCGACTTGCCGCCGATCGTTTTGATTTCTGCGACGCTCGACCAAGGCAATTTCCTCGCAACGGGTCAGCAACGCGACGACACCGTGGTGCTGGGTTTGCAACCGTTCTGCCAGCTCACTCACCGTTGCCCAGTCTCGCCCGGGAAAGCCGCGGATGTGCAGCAGCAGCAAATACTGCAACGGGGTCAGCCCTTCCGCCTTCGCTGCCGTCTCGCTGAAGTGAAGAAATCGGCGCAACTGGTAGCGAAACTCAGATAGGGCTTCGTACTGGGGCTTGGTCAGTTTGCTTTCAGTCATGAGGGTTCCGGGGAAACAGGGTTGGCGCATTTATATCACATGATGATATAAATGCCGCGCTTGATCGATTCGAGGCCGCAAAGGCCCGCCATTTCCCCACGGAGTCCCAGCATGCACCCCCTTCTTCTCTGGCTACGCGCCTTTGTTCCACCGCCCAGCACGGTCAGCCGCAAGGAACAGTTACTCAGTGTATTCGGCGCCGGATTTGGCTTGCTGATCACCGAAATCATCAGCCGCAATGCCTTGGGAACGCTCAATCTGTGGTTTGTCGCCCCCATGGGAGCCTCGGCAGTGCTGCTGTTTGCCGTCCCTTCCAGCCCACTCGCGCAACCGTGGTCGATTCTGGGCGGCAACCTGGTTTCCGCGCTGATCGGTGTCGCTTGTTCGCGATGGATCGGTCATTCCGGCCTGGCAGCAGGCCTGGCGGGGGCGATCGCGATCGGCGCCATGATCCAGTTGCGCTGCCTGCATCCGCCATCCGGTGCGGTGGCTGCAACGGCCGTCATGGGCGGCGCCGCGGTTGACCGCTTGGGCTTCGCTTTTGCGGTCAGTCCGGTACTCGTCAACTCGGTCCTGTTGGTGATCTGCGCGCTGGTGTTCAACAACATCATCCAGCGACGCTATCCCCATCATTCACCCGCTCGCCCGAACCCTCACCTCACTCAGGACCCGCTGCCGACCGAGCGCACAGGCATCATTCGTGCCGATCTGGACGCAGTGATTGCCGAGCGCGGCGAGGTGGTCGACATCAGCCAGGATGATCTGGAAGAAATCGTGCAGGCTGCGGTGATGCGAGCCAGACAGCGTCATTTTGGCCCCTTGCTGTGTGGTGAAATCATGTCGCGCGACGTGATTACCGTGCTCCCGGAAGCAACACTGGCGGATGCCTGGCAGCGGCTCATCGAGCACAAACTGACCACGGCCCCAGTCGCGGACGAGGAAGGACGGTTGGTCGGCATATTGTCGATGATGGATTTTTTCGTCGATCCACTTATACCTGCACACCTCAGAACGCCGAACGCAGACTTGCAGGTATCAGACCTCATGATTCGCGATGTCCGCAGCACCACACCACAGACGCCCATCGAAACGCTCGTCACGCTCTCGAGCGATGACGGCTTTCACCATCTGCCGGTCGTTGCCAACGAAAAACTCGTCGGCATCATCACGCAGTCCGATCTACTGGCAGCAATGTACAAGCATCAGCTAGGCGACTGATCCGGGCCGGGATCGGATCTGTCACCTTGCATCGAGGGTCATCGCGTCCGATAGCCAGTATCTCGCGCCGGCCATCAAGCGGGCATCGGCCCCTGCCACCATGCCATTGCGCAACGCGATGGTCTGGTTCAGGTACTGGATGACCGCTTCGGCTTCGCTCTGGAAGTGTGGCTGGCGATGCCGGAAAGCCTGCGAAACGTCAGGCGTGTGACCCTCGTCTTTCGGCACTTGGTCGATGCCACGACGCACTTTTTGCAGGTCTAGTAAACACGCCACCACCCGCTATAGCGCCGGATTACATTTTTACCGTCAGGCTTGCCTCGAACACCGACACGGTAAAAACCACCGACCGTCATGACGCCTCCACATTGACCGTCAATACTACCGTCTTCCACCGATAGATACCGAAAGCCAGAAACACAAAACCCCGGGCAAAAGCCCGGGGTTTCTGGATTTTCAGCGTTCACCAACGACCGGTGAGGGACGCCTGAATCATTCCCATTCGATCGTTGCCGGCGGCTTGCCGCTCACGTCATAAACAACGCGGTTGATACCGCGGACTTCGTTGATGATGCGGTTCGATACCTTGCCGAGCAGCTCGTACGGCAGTTCGGCCCACTTGGCGGTCATGAAATCGCTGGTCTGCACCGCACGCAGCGCCACCACGTATTCATAGGTACGGCCGTCGCCCATCACGCCAACCGACTTCACCGGCAGGAACACGGCGAACGCCTGGCTGGTCTTGTCGTACCAGTCGAAGGCGCGAAGCTCGTCGATGAAGATCGCATCGGCGCGGCGCAGCAGGTCGCAGAACTCCTGCTTCACTTCGCCGAGCACGCGCACGCCGAGGCCCGGGCCCGGGAACGGGTGGCGGTAGACCATTTCGTGCGGCAGGCCGAGCGCGACGCCGAGTTCGCGCACTTCGTCCTTGAAGAGTTCGCGCAGCGGTTCGAGCAGTTGCAGCTTCAGCGTATCGGGCAGGCCGCCGACATTGTGGTGGCTCTTGATCGCATGTGCCTTGCCGGTCTTGGCGCCGGCCGATTCGATCACGTCCGGGTAGATCGTGCCTTGCGCCAGCCACTTGGCCGACGGCAGCTTGGCCGACTCGGCCTGGAACACTTCGACGAACTCGCGGCCGATGATCTTGCGCTTGGCTTCCGGGTCGGACACGCCGGCCAGATGGCCCATGAACTGCGCGGTCGCGTTGACGTGGATCACCTTGACGCCAAGGTGCTTGTTGAAGATGTTCATCACCTGCTCGCCCTCGTTCAGGCGCAGCAAGCCGTTGTCGACGAACACGCAGGTCAGCTGATCGCCGATCGCGCGATGGATCAGCGCCGCGGCGACCGACGAATCGACACCGCCCGAAAGGCCAAGGATGACTTCATCGCTGCCGACCTGTTCACGGATGCGCTCGACGGCCTGCTCGACGTAGTTCGGCATCGTCCAGCTCGGCTTGCAGCCGGCGATATCGAGCACGAAGCGGTTGAGCATGTCGCGGCCCTTGATGGTATGCGTCACCTCGGGGTGGAACTGCACGCCGTAGAAGCCCTTGTCTTCGTTCGCCATCGCCGCAATCGGGCACGACGGGGTTTCGGCGATCATCTTGAAGCCGTCCGGCAGCGCGGTAACCTTGTCACCGTGGCTCATCCACACTTCGAGGAAGCCTTCGCCGTTTTCGCCGACGCGGTCTTCAATGCCGTTGAGCAGCTTGCTGTGGTTACGGGCGCGGATTTCGGCGAAACCGAATTCACGCACATGGCCGGCATCGACCTGGCCACCAAGCGATTGCGCCATCCACTGCATGCCGTAACAGATGCCGAACACCGGAATGCCGAGTTCGAACAGCTTCGGGTCGGCCTGATAATCGCTCTCGTACACCGAGTTCGGGCCGCCGGACAGGATGATCCCCTTCGGGTTGAACTCGCGGATGAAGTCGATCGAGACGTCGAACGAGTGCAGTTCGCAGTACACATGGGCTTCACGCACGCGTCGCGCGATCAGCTGCGCAACTTGCGAGCCGAAGTCGAGAATAAGGATTTTGTCCAGGGCTTGATCCATTGCCGGTTCCAGATTTCAGGTGACAGGTAACCTGCTATTTTAACGCGATAAAGCACTTGCCGCGAGCCGCCTGGATAACCGGATCGCATCTCACCGCAAAACGCAGCAAACCGGCCGGTATCGGCGCAGCGTGCCGGGATTACATTTGCGGTGCATAATTCCCTTGTGCGATTTGTTTATCTCCATAAAGATTTTACCGTTATATAGCGCTTCGCTAAAATGGCGCTCTTGCGGCTAAAAGCCGATCTTTCAAGTACAGCGCACACCCACAAGGTTGCTTCGTGACCACCACGATCCAGTTCAAGAATATTCATAAGTCTTATCGCGTCGATAACCGCGATATACCCGCCCTGTCCGGCATCGACCTGACGATCAGTCCCGGCGAAATCTACGGCATGATCGGCCACTCCGGCGCCGGCAAATCGACGCTGGTGCGGCTGATCAACCTGCTCGAACGTCCCAGCAGCGGCGAGCTGCTGATCGACGGCGACGACATCACCCGTTTCGACGATGACACCCTGCGCGCGCTGCGCCGGCGCATCGGCATGATCTTCCAGCACTTCAACCTGCTGTCGAGCAAGACCGTCTTTGATAACGTCGCCTTCCCGCTGAGGCTGGCCGGCAAGAAAAACCGCGCCGAAACCGACGCCCGCGTCGCCGAGCTGCTGGCGCGCGTCGGCCTGTCCGAACACGCCAATAAATACCCGAGCCAGCTCTCTGGCGGCCAGAAACAGCGCGTCGGCATCGCCCGCGCACTGGCGACCGAACCAAAGATCCTGCTGTGCGACGAGGCCACCAGCGCGCTCGACCCGCAAACCACGCAATCGGTGCTGCGCCTCTTGGCCGAAATCAACCGCGAACTGGGGCTGACCATCGTCCTGATCACCCATGAGATGGACGTGATCCGCAGCATCTGCGATCGCGTTGCCGTGCTCGATGGCGGCAAGGTGGTCGAACACGGCCCGGTGGCCGATGTGTTCCTGCATCCCAAACACATCACCACCAAGCGCTTCGTGCAGGAATCCGAGCACGTCGACGACAACGAGCAGCGCGATGACTTCGCCCATGTTCCGGGCCGCATCATCCGGCTGACTTTCCGTGGCGAAGCCACCTACGAGCCGGTGCTGGGCAAGGTGGCACGCGACTGCGGTGTCGATTTCAGCATCCTCGCCGGCCGGATCGACCGGATCAAGGACACCCCGTACGGCCAGTTGACACTGGCATTGACCGGTGGCGACGTTGACGCGGCGCTGGCCCGATTTGAATCCGAAGGACTGACTGTCGAGGCGCTACGCTGATGCTGGAAACCCTCCTTTCCCCCCTTCTTCCAAACATCGACTGGATCGACCTGTGGCAAGCCTGCCATGACACCTTTTCGATGCTCGGCTGGTCGCTGCTGTTCACGCTGGTGCTCGGGCTGCCGCTCGGGGTGCTGCTGTTCCTGACCGGCAAACGCCAGCTGCTGGCGCAACCGGTGGTGTACGGCTTGTTGTCTTTCGTGGTGAACGTGCTGCGCTCGGTGCCTTTCGTGATTCTGCTGATCGTGATGATTCCGCTCACCACCCTGATCACCGGCACGTCGTTCGGCGTTGCCGGCGTCGTGCCGCCGCTGGTCGTCGGCGCGACGCCGTTCTTTGCCCGGCTGGTTGAAACCGCGCTGCGCGAAGTCGATCGCGGCATTATCGAGGCCACCCAGGCGATGGGCGCGACCACGCGACAAATCGTCCTCGGTGCACTGCTGCCCGAAGCCTTGCCCGGCATCATGGCCGCGGTGACGGTCACCGCGATCACGCTGGTGTCATATTCGGCGATGTCCGGTCTGGTCGGCGGCGGTGGTCTTGGTGATCTGGCGGTGCGTAATGGTTATCAGCGCTTTCAGACCGACGTGATGGTCGTTACCGTGCTGCTGTTGCTGGTGCTGGTCCAGGTCCTGCAGATGGCCGGCGATCGCCTCGTCACTCACTTTTCACGCAAATAACCCAGCCGTCCCACCCGGATGCGGCTGGTTCAACCGTCCCACAAGGAGAGTATTCCAATGAAAAAAATCCTCGCTCTGATCGCGGCCGCGCTCGCGTTCAATGCTGTTGCTGCTGAAAAGCTCACCGTCGGCGCCACCGCCGTGCCGCACGCGGAAATCCTCGAATTCGTGAAGCCGACGCTGGCCAAGCAAGGCGTCGAGCTCGATGTCAAGGTCTTCACCGACTACGTGCAACCGAACGTCCAGGTCGCCGAAAAGAAGCTAGATGCCAACTTCTTCCAGCACAAGCCTTATCTGGACGAGTTCAACAAGGGTAAGGGCACCAACCTCGTGACCGTGGTCGGCGTGCATATCGAGCCGTTCGGCATCTACTCGAGCAAGATCAAGAAGCTGGCCGACATCAAGGAAGGCGCCACCGTGGCCATCCCGAACGACGCCACCAACGGCGGCCGCGCGCTGCTGCTGCTGGAAAAAGCCGGCCTGATCAAGCTGAAGGATTCGGCCAACCTGTCGGCCACCCAGCGCGACATCGTGCAAAACCCGAAGAAGCTGAAGATTCGTGAACTCGAAGCCGCGATGCTGCCGCGCGTGCTGGGCCAGGTCGATATCGCCCTGATCAACACCAACTACGCGCTCGAAGCCAAGCTGAACCCGACCAAGGATGCGCTGGCGATCGAAGGCAGCCAGTCGCCGTACGTCAACATCATCGTGGCCCGTCCGGACAATAAGGACAGCGCCGCGCTGAAGAAGCTCTCGGCCGCGCTGACCAGCCCGGCAACCAAGAAGTTCATCCTCGACAAGTACAAGGGTGCCGTGGTGCCGGCGTTCTGATCGAGCACCTGCCCTCGCAAAACAAGCCCGGCGTCAGCCGGGCTTTTTGCTGCGTCGTAAATCGATGGCATCGGTTATGCTTACATCGGTGCCAGGCTCAGCCCTCGCGCTTTTTCCCTGACCGCTTACATCGCCCCGGAGACGCACGTTGCCCGTATCGAACGACAGCGCCCTAGCCCCCATGACCGATACGATCGAACTCGTCGCCTGCCACGAGTGTGACCAGTTGCAGCGCATCCATTACCCGCCGAAAAACCGCGTCGTGCGCTGCTGCCGCTGCAATGCCGAGCTCTACCGCTACCACCCCGATGCCATCAACCGCACGCTGGCGCTGGCGGTCGCTTCCTTGTTGCTGTTCATCGTCGCCAACGCCTTTCCCATCGTCGCCATCGACATGCAGGGCAATGTGCTCGCCACCAGCATGCTTGGCGCGATTGAGCATCTGTGGCAAACCCACGTTGCCCCGGTTTCAATCCTGGTCGCACTGACCACGCTGATCGTCCCCGGGGTGACGCTGCTGACGCTGATCTATCTGCTGACGCTGTTGCAACTGGGCCGCCGCCCGCCCGGTGCAGCCCAGTTGCTGCGGCTGCTGAATCTGTCTCGTCCGTGGGGAATGATCGAGGTCTATTTGCTGGGGATTCTGGTCTCGGTGGTCAAGCTGATGGCCTACGCCAGCGTTGTGCCCGGTGTTTCGCTGTGGGCGCTGGTGCTATTGATTCCGCTGATGGCGGCGATGCTCGGCTCTCTCCATTTCGACCTGATCTGGCGCCGCATGGCGCAATGCCGATGAGCACCGCCAGGCAATACCGGCTGGCGAGCTGCCACGACTGCGGTTTGCTGTCGAAGCTGCCAAGCGGTCACGGCCACTGCCCGCGCTGTGGTGCGGCGCTGCATTTTCGCAAGCCGAACAGCATGGCAAAAACCTGGGCCTATCTGATCGCCGCGATCATTCTCTATATCCCGGCCAATGTGCTGCCGATGATGATCACCGGCTCTATCGTCGGCGTACAGTCGGACACCATCCTCAGCGGTGTGGTCTATCTGTGGGTCAGCGGTGAATGGCCGCTGGCAGCGCTGGTGTTCTTTGCCAGCATCATGGTGCCGATGCTGAAAATGATCGCCATCCTGCTGCTGCTGATCACCTGCGGCCGCCGCTCAAACTGGCAACCGCAACAACGGACCAAGCTGTACCGGCTGGTTGAGTTCGTCGGCCGCTGGTCGATGCTCGACATCTACGTGGTAACCATCCTTGCCGCGCTGGTGCAGGTGCAATCACTGGCCTCGATCGCCGCCGGCCCGGCCGCGGTCGCCTTTGCTGCGGTGGTGGTGCTGACGATGCTGTCGGCGATGAGCTTCGATCCCCGCTTGATCTGGGATCCGCTCGACAAAGAACAAGAAGCCTCTGGAGAAACACATGACGCAAAGCACTGACACCGCCCCGCTCGGTCCCGATCCGCTCGATCGCCTACCCGAAGCCAAGGAAGACCCTCCGAAGAAGCGCACGCTGCAACTGGTGTGGATCATCCCCATCGTTGCCGCGCTGATCGGTGGCTGGCTCGCGGTCAAGGCCGTGCTCGACCGTGGCCCCGAAATCACCATCACCTTCCGCACCGCCGAGGGGATCGAGGCCGGCAAGACCAAGCTCAAATACAAGGACGTCGATATCGGCCTGGTCAAGAGCGTGGCGCTGTCACCGGACCGCAAGTATGTGATCGCCAAGGCCGAGCTGGCCAAGGACACCGGCAATATGCTGGTCAAGGACACACGCTTCTGGATTGTCAGTCCGCGTGTCGGCGTCGGCGGCATTTCCGGGCTGGATACGCTGCTGTCGGGTGCCTATATCGGCGTCGACATTGGCAAAAGCCAGGAGAAACAGCACAGCTTCACCGCGCTGGAAGTACCACCGATCATCACCTCCGGCTTGCCGGGCCGGCAGTTCGTTCTCAACACCAAGGAGATCGGTTCGCTCGACGTCGGTTCGCCGATTTATTACCGGCGCATCCTCGTCGGCCAGGTCATCGGCTACCAGCTCAACCCCAACGGCAAGGGCGTGACGATGAAAGCCTTCGTCAATGCACCGTACGAAAAATACGTGACGCCGAACACGCGCTTCTGGCAGGCGAGCGGCCTTGACGTCAGCCTCGACGCCAACGGTTTCCGCGTCCGCACCGAATCGCTCGCCAGCATTGTCGCCGGCGGCATCGCCTTCCAGGAACCGGATGACAGTAGCCAGCTGGCACCGGCGCCGGAGAATACCGCCTTCCGGCTGTTCTCCGACCGCGTACTGGCGATGAAGACGCCCGAAGCCGACGCCGAAGCCTTCCTGATGTACTTCCAGGAAAGCCTGAGAGGACTGTCGGTCGGCGCACCAATCGACTTCCGCGGCATCATCGTCGGCGAGGTCAAGTCGATCAATCTCGAATATGACCCCAAGGCCAAGAACCTGCGCTTCCCGGTCGAAGTGCTGATTTACCCGAGCCGGCTCAAGGCGCGCTACCGCAAGGGCGCCTCCGCCCCGATGGAGGCCGGCGACCCGAATCATCACAAGGTCATGAATGCCTTGATCGAGCATGGCTTCCGCGCGCAGATGCGCACCGGCAACCTGCTGACCGGGCAGCTGTACATTGCGCTCGACTTCTTCCCGAACGCGACCAAGACCAAGATGAACTGGAACGACAGCCCCGTCGTCATTCCGACCACGCCGGGCAGCTTTGGCGACATGCAGAACGCCGCCGCCAGCATCCTCAAGAAGGTCGACAACATTCCGTTCGAAGGCATCAGCCAGGATCTGCGCAAGGCCTTGCAGAACCTCGACGGCACCATCGATCGCGCCAACAAACTGGTCGAACGCCTGGACGGCGATGTGGCCACCGAAGCGGCCCGGACGCTGAGCCAGGCCAAGGCAACGCTGGCAACGGCGCAGCAGGTGATGGCCGACGGCTCGCCTTTGCAGCAGAACATGGGCAATACGCTCAAAGAGGTCAGCCGCGCGGCCGAATCACTGCGCAACCTCACCGATTATCTCGAACGCCATCCCGAGTCGCTGCTACGCGGCAAGCCGGAGGAGAAACCATGAAGCACCTTACCCGTACCCTCGTCACCGCCAGCTTGGCCGCGCTGATCGCCACCGGCTGCGCCAGCGCACCGAAAGACTATTTCTACAGCCTCGGCAGCTCGACGCTGGTGGAAGCGCCGGCAATCAGCGGCAGCGCCAGCGTGCCGATTGCGATCAGCGCGGTAACGATACCGGAAGCCGTTGATCGGCCGCAGTTGGTGGTACAGCAGAACGGCGAGCTGCGCATTGTGGAGCAACGGCGCTGGATCCAGCCGCTGCGCGGCGATCTCGCCGCTGCACTGGCCGAACAGTTGGCCCGGCAACTCGGCGCCCCGGTCGCGACCCCGTCGCAAGTCGCCGGCAGCGAAGCGACGTTCCGCCTTGCGGTCGACATCCAGCGTTTCGACTCCATCCTCGGCGGCAGCGCAACGATCGATGCGCTCTGGCGCGTCACCGACGTCAGCGGCAAGGTCATCAAGAATGGCCGCTTCAGCGCCAGCGAAGCAGCCAAGGACGCCAGCTACGATGCGCTGGTGGCCGCACACGGCCGGCTGGTTTCAAAGCTGTCGCAGCAGATCGCCGCGGAGCTCAAGCCTTTGCTGGCCTCGTCCCCGAAATAGCACTCAAGCATCATATCCAAATGAAAAACGGCGCCCATTGCGCCGTTTTTTGCAGATCCATTCGAACGTTGGCTACGGCCGATCAACCGCATAAGCGACCAGCGTTTCCAGCGATACCGCGTCCAGAATCGCCTCGTCGGTCGCGGCCAGCAAAATCGGCGGCGCGTGGCCGGCCAGCAGCGCCTCGATCCAGCGCCCGGCGCACAAACACCATTGATCGCCGGGCTTGAGGCCAGAAAACCCCCATTCGGGGCGCGGCGTGGTCAGGTCATTGCCATGCTCGCGCGAAAAGGCGAGAAAATCACCGGTGACACGGGTACACACCGTGTGCTGACCGGGATCATCGGCATGCTCGGCGCAACAGCCGTCGCGCAAAAAGCCCGTCAGCGGGTCGAGGCTGCACGGCACCAGCGGTTCGCCTAGTACATTGAATCGGCCATCAGCCATGGAGGCTTCCTTCGCTGACGATGGTCATGCCATCGTAGCCGACCGATACGCCATGCGGTATGCGGGCCGACAGGGCGTGATACTCAAGCTCGTGCGTCATATGGATCAACACCGTGCGGCGTGCGCCGATTTGCGCCGCAACGGCCAGCGCCTGATCGACGCTCAGGTGGGTCGGGTGCGGCTTGTTGCGCAGGCAATCGAGTAGCAGCACGTCCAGACCTGCCAGCAGCGGCAGGCTCTGCACCGGAATTTCGGACAGATCGGTCAGGTAGGCAACATCGCCGATCCGGAAGCCCAGCGTCGGCCATTTGCCGTGCAAGAGCGGAATCGGCGTCACGGTCACACCGTTGAACTCGAACGGTTCACGCTCGACCTCGGTCAACTCAAGCACCGGCTTATCCCAGTATTCGTTTGGCGCAAACAGCGTGTACGGGAAGCGCTCGCGGATGTGCGTCAGCATCAGCCGGTTGCCGAACACCGGCAGCGCCGCCTTCTGCAGCCAGCACCACGCGCGCAGGTCGTCGATGCCGTTGAGGTGATCGGCGTGCGGATGCGTGTACAGCACCGCGTCGACGCGCAGCAGGTTTTCGCGCAGCGCTTGCTGACGCAGATCGGGGCCGGTATCGATCAGGAAGGTCTGCCCGCCGGCGCGGATTACCGCCGAGGCCCGGGTACGCCGGTTGCGCGGGTCGCTTGATGCGCAGGTCGGGCAATCGCAACCCAGCGCCGGCGAGCCACCGCTGGAACCCACCCCGAGCAGCGTGACCTCAACGCCGGCAGTCATGCCGCAGCCTTGGCAAACAGCTTGAAGAAGTTGACCGTCGTCGCCTCGGCGACCTCGGCGACCGGAATGCCGCGCAGATCGGCGATATGCTCACCAACATGGCGCACCCACGCCGGCTGATTGGTCTTGCCGCGATAAGGCATAGGCGCCAGATACGGCGAATCGGTTTCGATCAGCATCCGTTCCAGCGGCACCAGCTTGGCGACTTCCTTGAGCTCCTCGGCCTTCTTGAAAGTGACGATGCCCGAGAAGGAGATATAAAACCCCAGCTCCATCGCCGCCTGTGCCACCTGCCAGCTTTCGGTAAAACAATGCATCACCCCGCCAACGGTGTCGGCGCCCTCTTCCTTGAGGATGCGGATGGTGTCTTCCGATGCCGAGCGCGTATGGATGATCAGCGGCAGCCCGGTCGCCTTGGCGGCGCGGATATGCACGCGAAAGCGTTCGCGCTGCCATTCCAGATCCCCTTCGAGCCGGTAGTAATCGAGGCCGGTTTCGCCGATGGCGATCACCTTCGGATGCCTGGCCAGCTCGACCAGCCCCTCGACGGTCGGCTCTTCAACGTCTTCGTAGTCCGGATGCACGCCGACCGAAGCAAACAAATTCGGCGCCGATTCGGCCATGGCGATCACGCTCGGCCATTCGGGCAGATTCACCGACACGCACAGCGCGTGACTGACGCGGTTTTCCGCCATCGCCGCCAGCAGCTCTTCGCGGCGTGCGGCCAGTTCGGGAAAATTGATATGGCAGTGCGAATCGACAAACATGGCTGTTGAACCTGAAATCTTGTTGAAACAGTCGCCGCAAAGGGCAGCAATAGCAAAGGGCTGCGTGTGCAGCCCTGAGTGTAAATCAGTTGCGATAGCGAATCGCGTCTACATCGTGTGCGTGGTCCGCGCGCTTTGCAGATAGCCGCCGAGCAGACCTTCGATCTTGGCCTTGGCCTGCGCCCCGGCCTCGTTGCCGGAAAAACGCACGCCAATGCCCTGCTGGTGGTTATTGTGCGCCCCCGCCGGCGTCAGCCAGATCACATGGCCCGATACCGCAATCTTGGCCGGATCGTCGAGCAAGGACAGCAGCATGAACACTTCATCGCTCAGCCGATAAGGCTTGCTGGTCGGGATAAAAATGCCACCGCCTTTCACAAAGGGCATGTACGACGCGTACAGCGCGGCCTTTTCCTTGATGTTCAGCGACAGCACGCCGGGGCGCGAGGTTTGCTGCTGGCGGAAATCTTCGGTCATCGTCGCTCTCCCGCACCCTTGAGCGCGGCCAGATAATCGTAAAGCAACGCCTCGATATTGAGACGCGCATTCAACGGGTGAGTCGCCAACCGGCGTGCCTCGATCAGCCGCTCGGCAAAACGCGGCAGTTGCGCGGCACGCGGGGCCAAACGTGCCAGCGCCTCACTCCGATCCGGATAATAACGAACTTTGCCGGCCATTGAGTACCCGACAAGGTCGTGTACCCATTTCTGCAACCAATCGACGATCAAGGTCATCTCGACCTTGGCACGATCGAACTCGGCGGCGATCGCCAGTACATCCAGGCTGCCCGGATTCGCCACGCCATCGAGCAGCTTGGTGCGCCACGGCAGCCACTCGGCCGAAGCATCATCGAGCGCGGCCAAGGGTGCACCGCCACTATGGGCCAGATGCAGCAACGGATTGACGACACCTTGCTCGCCGAGCCATTGCGCGGCCTGCTCCGGCACCGGCGTCGGCAGCGGAAACACCCGGCAGCGGCTGCGGATGGTCGGCAGCAGCCGGCGCCATTGGTGCGACACCAGGATGAAGCGCGCTCCCTGCGGCGGCTCCTCCAGCGTTTTCAAAAAGGCATTGGCCGCAGCGGTGTTCATCAGTTCGGCCGGATAAACCAGCGTCACGCGGGCGCCGCCACGATGCGCGCTCAGATTCACGAAGTCACCCAGCTCGCGAATATCGTCGACGGTAATCAGCGCCGATTTTTTCTTCGCCGGCTTGCCGTCCTCGCTCGGTTCCGGCTCCGGGTCTTGCGGCGCCAGCACCCGAAAATCGGGGTGATTGCCGGCGGCAAACCAGCGACAAGCGTCACAGACGCCGCACGGCGCGATCGCGCGATCCGGCGACTCACACAACCACGATGCGGCCAGCCGGTCGGCAAAGCGGCGTTTGCCGATGCCGGCCGCGCCGGTCAGCAGCAGCGCATGCGGCAACTGCGCGGCATTGCCCATCAGCTGCCGCCATGGCTCGCCTTGCCACGGATAAAGCGGATAACTCATGCCTCGCCTCGCAGCCAGCGCGGCACATCCAGCGCCAGGCCGGCCTGGATAGCGGCGATCGAGCGTGTCGCGTCGATCACCTTGATCCGGCCCGGATCGGCGGCGGCGCGTTCAAGATACGCTGCACGGACGCGGGCGTGAAAATCGAATGCTTCCTGTTCGAACCGATCGAGCCCGTCGCGTCCGGCCATGCGCGCCTGACCGACATCGGGCGGCACGTCGAACACCAGGGTCAGGGATGGCTGCAGCAGACCATCACCGCGCCGCTGTACCCAGTCTTCCAGCGCGGCAAACTTGGCACGATCCAGCCCACGACCACCGCCCTGATACGCCCAGGTCGCATCGGAGAAACGATCGCACACCACCCAGTCACCGCGCGCCAGCGCCGGTTCGATCACGCCGGCCAGATGCTCGCGCCGCGCGGCGAACATCAGCAGCGCCTCGGTTTCCAGATGCATGGCTTCGGACAGCAGCAGCGCGCGCAGCTTTTCGCCGAGCGGCGTGCCACCGGGTTCGCGCGTCAGCACCGGCGCGATGCCCTGCGAGCGCAGCCAGTCGGCCAGCCAGTTCAGTTGGGTGCTCTTGCCGGCGCCATCGACGCCCTCGACGCTGATGAATCGCGCCGGCAGTAATTTCAATTCAGACATGGCGCGATTGTCTCATACCCCCGGAGCCCACTCATAGCTACACGCCGTTAGGCTCAGAATCCCGCCGGACTGCTGAGAAAATTCAGCGCAGCGGTGCTGGCAAGGCGTGCGAAGCGCAGACAGTACAAGCGAGTACGGCAAGCGAGCACAACGCAGCCAGCAGGGTTTTATCAGCAGTCCGCTGGCTGGTCGCGGTACTTCTTCATCAGCCTCACATAGTGCGCGGCCGAGTAATTGAAGTGCGCCAGTTCATCGTCGGTCAGCGCCCGAACCTGCTTCACCGGCCGGCCCAGGTACAGATAGCCCGATTCGAGCACCTTGCCCTGCGGCACCAGCGAACCGGCGCCGATCATCACCCTGTCCTGCACCACCACGCGGTCGAGGACGATCGTGCCCATCCCCACCAGCACCTCGTTGCCGATGGTGCAGCCGTGCAGAATCACCGCATGGCCGATGGTGACGCGATCGCCGATGATCAGCGGCGCACCGTCCGGATCGTCCGGGCGCTTATGCGTCACGTGCAGCACGCTGCAATCCTGCACGTTCGAATCCTTGCCGATGTGGATATGGTTGACGTCACCACGCAGCACCGCGCCGGGCCAGATCGACGCGTCGGCGCCAAGCTGGACATCGCCGATCACCTGAGCGCCGGCATGCACCCATGCACCATCGCCAAGCTGCGGCGCGATACCGTCGAATTGTTCGATTGCCATTGCCTAATCCTTCTGTCGTGTCTTGAAAATGGCGCGCGCAAGGCGCATCTACGCTGATACAACGATTCTACCCGAGACCCAACGATGACCCAGACCAACCCGCTGCTCGACCTTGCCGGCCTGCCGCAGTACGACGCAATCCGCCCGGAACACGTGAATCCGGCACTCGATGTGCTGCTGGAAGCGGCGCGTCAGGCCGTCGCCGCAGCCGAGGCCGTCGAAACCCCGACATGGGACAACTTCGTTGCGCCAAGCGAGGACACGATGGAGCGCTTGGGCGGTGCCTGGGGCGCGGTCGCGCACCTGGAATCGGTGATGAATACCCCGGAATTGCGCGAGGTCTACAACGCCAATATCCCGCGAATTTCCAATTTCTATACCGAACTCGGCCAGAACGAGCAGCTGTACGCGCGCTGGAAACTGCTCGCCGCCAGCCCCGAGTTCGCCAGCTACGATGAAACCCGCCGCACCATCGTCGAACATGCGATTCGCGACTTCAAGCTGTCCGGCGCCGAACTGGCCGAGGCACAAAAAGCGCGCTTCATGGAGATCGAAGAACGGTCGTCCGAGCTGACGACCAAGTTCTCGCAGAACGTGCTCGATGCAACCGACGCGTTCGCGCTGTATATCGAGGACGAGGCCGAACTCGCCGGCCTGCCCGACGACTGGAAAGCCGCCGCGCGCGCCGGTGCCGAAGCCGATGGCAAGGCCGGCTGGAAAGCAACACTGAAAATCCCCAGCTATCTGCCGGTGATGCAGTTCGCCGAAAACCGCCCGTTGCGTGAAACGCTGTACCACGCCTATGTGACCCGCGCGTCCGAGTTCGGCCCGGTCGAGCGCGACAACACGCCGCTGATCAAGGAAATCCACGCGCTGCGCCAGGAAGGCGCGCAGATGCTCGGCTTTGCCAGCTTCAGCGAAGAATCGCTCGCCACCAAGATGGCCGAAACCCCGGAGCAGGTGCTCGGCTTCCTGCGCGATCTGGCCGCCCGCGCCAAACCGCATATGCAGTCCGACCGCGCCGAAATGGAAGCCTGGGCCAAGGCCAAGCTCGACTACGACACGCTCGAAGCGTGGGACGTCGGTTTTGTGTCCGAACGCATCCGCGAAGAAACCTATTCGTTCAGCGAGCAGGAGGTAAAGCAATACTTCACCGAACCCACCGTGCTCGACGGCCTGTTCCGGCTGGTCGAGCAACTCTACGGCCTGCAATTCGTTGCCGGCCAGGCGCCGGTGTGGCACCCGGACGTGCGTTTCTTCGATCTGAAGAACAAGGACGGTTCGCTCGTTGGCGGGCTGTATCTCGACCTGTACGCGCGCGACGGCAAGCAAGGCGGCGCGTGGATGAACGATGTGCGCGGTCGTCGCAAGCTGGCCGATGGCAGCGTGCAAACACCGGTGGCGCTGATCGTCTGCAATTTCGCCCAGGGCGTAGAAGGCAAGCCGGCGCTGCTGCCGCACGACGACGTGATCACGCTGTTCCATGAAACCGGCCACGCGCTGCATCACCTGCTGACCGAAGTCGACGAACTGTCGGTATCGGGCATTTCCGGTGTCGAGTGGGACGCGGTCGAGCTGCCGAGCCAGTTCATGGAAAACTTTGCCTGGGAATGGCAAGTACTGCCGCAGCTGACCCACCACGTCGAGACCGGTGCATCGCTGCCCAAACCGTTGTACGACAAGATGCTCGCCGCCAAGAACTTTCAGTCGGGCTCGGGCATGCAGCGCCAGCTGTACTTCTCGATTTTCGACATGGCGCTGCACGGCAACACCGGCGCGGTCGATCCGCAAACCGAGGCGCTGCAAATCCAGCAGGAACTCGGCATGCCGACGCCGCCGGACTACAACCGCTTCCCGCAGAGTTTCAGCCATATCTTCGCCGGTGGTTACGCGGCCGGTTATTACAGCTACAAATGGGCCGAAGTACTCAGCGCCGATGCCTACGCCGCGTTTGAAGACGCGGCCAAACAGAGCGGTAACGTCGTCGACGCCGAAGTCGGAGCCCGTTTCCGCCGCGAAGTGCTGGCACGTGGCGGCAGCCGACCGGCGCTGGACAGCTTCACCGCGTTCCGCGGCCGCAAGCCGGAGATTGATGCCTTGCTGAGGCATAACGGCCTCGATGCTTGAACTGCATCGCTCGTCGAACAAGAAAAAACCCGGCCTTCGCCGGGTTTTTTCTTGTTCGAAACAATCAACCAATCAAGAACACTTTTACATATGTAAGAAAAATCTGAAAATCTACGTCAAACCCATCATAAAAATGACCAGATTGACTAAAAAGCACCAGTATCAGCACACATTTGCGCATTTATTTACAAAAAAATTACACGCACTTATCATTGTTGGCTTATATGCAGCATCGCCTTCAACCATAAAAGCCTCGTGAATCCAGCCATGAACCGCCCCGCCCACAAACTGAAACTTGCTTCAATTCTTGCATCAATCCTGCTTGCTGCCTGCGGTGGTGGTGGCGGAGGTGGAGATTCCTCCCCGGCACCAGCACCAACGCCGACTCCTACTCCCGCACCGACACCGACCCCTGTTCCACCGGTCGTGAACGACAATGCATTTGAAGCAGACTGCATCGGTGCCAATTGCGGCACCAACAGCGTCATCTACTCGGGAACCGGTGTCGGCGCATGGCGTTACACCAACAGCACGTCGAACCCAGCCAACGTTGCGGTAGCCCTGGGCGGTGTCACGGGCAAAACCGTAACGCTGATCTATACCAACCAGACGCCGAATCCGGTCGCCATGCCGACCATCACGCTGTCTGCTTCGCAACAGCTTGCCTCGCTCAAGTCGGTCTCGACCGAGACGGACGAACGCATCAACCATATTCCCAAGCGGGTTCGCGAATTCAACAGCAACCGCCCCACGCTGCAACGTGCCGCCGGCGCGCTACGCGCGATCAAGGCGCCCAGTGCCGCTGTGGTCGGCGATGCCCGTTCCTGGGCCGTCGACAACGGTGTCAGCGACACCTTGGAAACCCGCAACGCTCTGCTGCAGAAAAAAGTCACCGCTGCCGACGGCCGCGTCGTCAACTTCTGGGTCGAGAGCGGTGAGTTCGGTATCGGCAAGCTGACCGCGGCGCAACTTGACGCGCTCGCCAGCCGTTTCGTTGACGGCAGTAACTCGGTGTACTCGATGGTCACCGGCCTTGCAGGTCAACCCTGGGGTGCACATCCGTACACCGATCTGATTCCGGCCAACCAGGAAATCGACATCGTTTTCGTCAACTTCGACCGCAACAACAAGCCTTACGGCTTGATGGGCTATTTCTGGTCGCTCAACAATTTCCTCAAGGACAACAACCACGCCGAGCTCAAGAACAGCAACCAGTCGCTGTCCTTCTACATGGATACCGAGACCGTGTACCTCGGTGGTGAAACCGGCATCAAGAACGAGATCAGCACGCTGGCGCACGAATTCGTGCACATGATCAACTTCTATCAGCGTGGCGTCGTGCTCAACACCGTCAATACCGACAATACCTTTGATACCAGTTGGGAAGAAATGAGCGCCATGATGATGGAAGACATCATCGGCACGCGCCTCGACGCCGTTTATCATCCGATCCGCGACGGGCGCTTCCCGGAATGGCTTGCTCAAGGTGCATACAACTGCAACCCGCTGAACTGGATCAACGATACAAAATCGCAATGCTTCAGCTACAACGTGACCGGCAGCTTCGGCGCCTACCTGCTGCGCCAGTACGGGGTCGGCTTCTACAAGCACTTCCTGCGCAATACCAGCTTCAATGCGGGCAGTCAGCCGGTCGCATTGCTCGACAGCTCCATCAAGCAGTTTGGCGGTCGCGGCTACGCCGAAGCACTGCGCCGCTGGGGCGCGAGCATTGCGCTACTGCCATCCGCCACGTCGCCCGCAGGCTTCGGCTATCCGCAACGCGTCGACAGCGGCTTCACGCTACCGGGACTCAACGGATCGAACTACGCCAGCGTCCGCAAGCTGCCGACCAGCGTCCCTGGCCTGCTCGAGGGCTATGCCCACTTCCCGATCGTGCGCAAACCGGCCGGCGCCAGCTATGTCGAAATGCTCACCGTGCCGGCCGGTACAACCCTGTCGGTGATCGTGAACTGAGCCGATAACAGACTGTCACAACGGCCATGGCACTCGCCATGGCCGTTGTACGTTGGAGAAAACCGATGCTTTTATCCCGATGGATTGTCCTGCCGATCCTGACCGTACTGCCGCTACTGGCATCCTGCGCCAGCCTTAATTACACCTTGGGCCAGCCCATTACCGCCGAGGGCACGCTCGTGCTCAAGGGCAACGAGCCTTTCGCGGTTCCGGTACTGGTGGGACAGTCCGAGCAATGGGAACTGACCGGGCTGAAGAAGCAGCAATATGTCCCGCTGCAGAACAAGGCCTTGCGCGTACGCGGTACGGTGGCCCGCTTACGCGGAGACGGACCGCTGCGCCCGCAGCTGCAGGTCACCGACATGACCGAACTGCCCTCAGGCAAATAACCCGCCGAGCATTACAAGCGCTGCCACCCGCCGCCGTCCAAGCCCTCTATCGGCCGGTAGCGGGTCTTGTACGCCATCTTGCCGCAGCGTTCGATCCAGTAGCCCAGGTACAGGTAAGGTAAGCCGAATTGGCGTGCCAGACTGATTTGCCATAGCACGTTGTAAACGCCGTAGCTGGCGCCAACCACATCGGGGTCGTAGAAGGTGTACACCGATGACATGCCGTCTTCGAGCTGGTCGATCAGGCTGACCATGCGCAACTGGCCTGCTTCGCGGAACTCAACCAGAAAGCTGGCAACATTGCTTTTGAGGATGAAGTTTTCGTACTGCTCGCGGCCATCCTGATCCATCCCGCCTCCAGCATGGCGTTGGGCCTGATAGCGCTGGTAGAGCAGAAAATGCGCGTCGGAATACTCCAGCCCCAACAGCCGCGCACGCATATTGCCGTGACGCTGCTGTGCCCGGCGCTGGCTGCGGTCCGCTTCGAATTCATTCACCGGAATCCGCACCGGCACACAGGCTTTGCAACGGTCGCAATGCGGCCGGTAAACAAACTGGCCGCTGCGCCGAAAACCGATCTGCACCAGTTGGCTATAGCTCTGCGCGTCGATCAGCTCGGAGGGCACGGCCACCTGCGAGCGGGCCAGTTGCTCGGGCAGATAGCTGCACGGGTACGGCGCGGTGGCGTAGAACTGCAATTGCAAGGACTGGATACGCGGGTTCATCTTGGTTCCCCCTGCGCCCGGTAGTACCACGGTCCGGGTAGCTCTGGTTGGGCTGTCAGCGATTTCAGCCTAACAATAAATTCATCGCGTGGAATTTCCCGGCCGCCGAAACGCGCCAGATGATCGGTACGCATCTGGCAATCGATCAGCCCGAAGCCCTGTTGCTGCAGCCAGCGTACCAGATGAACAAAAGCCATTTTCGACGCATCCGGCGCGCGGGCGAACATCGATTCACCGTAGAACATCCGGCCGATCGCCACACCGTAAAGTCCGCCGGCCAGCTCGCCATCGATCCAGCATTCGGCACTGTGCGCATAACCCTGATCGTGCAACTGACCGTAGCCGGCGCGCATTTCGTCGCTGATCCACGTGCCGTGCCCGCCGCCACGCGGTGCGGCGCAACCGGCCATCACCGCGGCAAAGGCGGTATCGAAACGGACCTCATAGTCACGATGGCGGATGACCTTGGCGAGCGAACGTCCGACGTACAGCTCCGCCGGCACCAGCACCATGCGCGGGCTGGGACTCCACCACAGGATGGGTTCGTCCGGCATATACCAAGGGAAAATGCCGGCGCGGTAGGCGGCAAGAAGCCGTTGCGGCGCAAGATCGCCGCCGGCCGCCAACAAACCGTTGGGTTCGGCCAGCGCATGCGCCAACGGCGGGAAGCGCAAACTGTGATCGAGCCAGGCGATCATCGCGCTAGATTCACTTCTTCTGCTGGCAATCCTGGCAGATGCCGTACAGATACATCTCGTGATCCTGGATTTCGAAGCCATGCTTGGTTGCAATCGCTTCCTGGCGGGCTTCGATTTCCGGATCGCAGAATTCTTCGACCTTGCCGCACTTCACGCACACCAGATGATCGTGATGACCGCCCTGATTAAGCTCGAACACGGCCTTACCGGTTTCAAAGTGATGGCGCTCCAGAATGCCGGCCTGCTCAAACTGAGTCAGTACCCGATAAACCGTCGCCAACCCGATGTCCGTGTGTTCAGCCATCAAGACCCGATAAACATCTTCGGCCGAAAGGTGGCGTTGTTCGCTGGTCTCGAACAAATTGAGGATTTTCAGGCGGGGGCCGGTGGCTTTAAGGCCCATGCCCTTGAGTTCGTTGGCTTTGCTCATTGGGTTCCGTATCCGGGCAAGGTGTGTCGGCGAGGCTGCGAGCCTTGCTGACTACCGGTATGATATAGCGTTTACTGCGTCGACTCCAACCGGATGCCGGCGCACCGATTTGTCCATTTCCACGGATTGCCGGCCCCATGCAACTTCGCTTGATCGCTCCCCTTGTTGCCGCCTTGCTGCTCAGCGGCTGCGGCGCAATGAACTGGCTGACCCCGTACAAACTCGATGTCCCGCAGGGCAATGAAGTTACCGCCGATCTGGTGGGCAAGCTCAAGCCCGGCATGACCCGGTCACAGGTTCGCTTCCTGCTCGGCACGCCGCTGCTGACGGACCCATTCCACGCCAACCGCTGGGACTACGTCTACAGCGATGCGCGCGGTGGCAGTCTGGAGCAGAAAAAAACCTTCGCGGTGTTTTTCGATGGCGACAGCCTGACGCGCTGGGCTGGCGAAACCTTGCCTGAAGCCGTTCGCGCCAACGATGCCAAGATGCTCGACACCCGCGCAGAGCCGCGCAATGCTGACATGCAAAGCACGGCCGTCCCTGGTTCGGCCGACAGCCCGACCCAGGAAGTCAAACCGCTGTTGAAGGACCGCTGATCATGACGATTCGAATCGCGATTGCCGGCGCCTCGGGGCGCATGGGCCGGATGCTGGTCGAAGCCACGCTGGCCGCGCCGGAGTGCGAACTGTATGCCGCGCTCGACCGCCCGGGTTCGGACACGCTCGGCCAGGATGCAACGGCCTATCTGGGCCAGCAAAGCGGCGTGCTGATCGGCGCCGACCTGAGCGCGCTTGAAGGCGCCGACGTGCTGATCGATTTCACCCGCCCGGAAGGCACGCTGGCGCACGTCGCCGCCTGCCGTGCCTACGGCGTGAACATGATCATCGGCACCACCGGTTTCGACGAGGCTGGTAGCGCGACGATTCATGCCGCAGCCAGCGACATCGCCATCGTCCACGCCTACAACATGAGCGTGGGCGTCAATCTATTGGTGAAGCTGCTCGAAGTGGCGGCCAAAACGCTGCAAACCGGTTATGACGTCGAAGTGCTGGAAATGCATCACCGCATGAAAGTCGATGCCCCGTCGGGCACGGCACTGATGCTGGGTGAGGCCGTTGCCACGGCCCAAGGTCGCACGCTCGGCGATGCGGCTGTTTACACCCGTGAAGGCATCACCGGTGAGCGTGAGCCAGGAACGATCGGCTTCGCAACGCTGCGCGGCGGCGATGTGATCGGCGATCACACGGTGATCTTTGCCGGCATGGGCGAACGCATCGAGATCAGCCACAAAGCCAGCAACCGCACCATCTATGCCCAAGGCAGCATCCGCGCGGCGCACTTCCTTGCCGGCAGAAAATCGGGCTTCTTCGATATGCAGGATGTGCTCGGTCTGCGTTGATCCGCAGCACGGCACGTCATCACAAAGGGCGCCAATGGCGCCCTTTGTTTTTGCCGCCGCCCTTAGCGCAAGCGCCGCGTCTCGCCAATGGCCCACAGCGAAAAACGCTCATCGGCCACGCCGGCGGCGGCACGCGCCAGCGGCACGGCATCGATCGGCTCGTCGATGGGTTCATCGGTCAGTGCGAATGTCCCCCAATGGATGCCCATGGCGGCCTTCGCCTCGACATCGTTGAACAATTGCAGCGCCTCGACCGGATCGACATGCTGGTTGTGCATGAACCAGCGTGGCGCATAGGCGCCGACCGGGATCATGGCGAAATCGATCGGCCCTGCCCGCCGGCCGATTTCCGCCAGCCGCGGCGAATAAGCGGTGTCGCCGGCAAACCAGAGGCGATAATCGGCGTGCTCAATGACAAAACCGCCCCACAGCGAGGTGTTTTCATCACCCCACAAGCGCCGTTTGCTCCAGTGCTGTGCCGGCACAAAAGTGATGTTCAGTGCCCCGATTTGCGTTTGATCCCACCAGTCCAGCTCAAGCGGTTCGGGTAGCCCGGCAGCGGCAAACCACGGCTTGAGGCCGAGTGGCGCCAAAAACCGTGGCGGCCCACCGGCTTGCTGCGCCAGTGCGTGCATCGAACCGGCATCAAGGTGATCGTAATGATTGTGCGACAGCAACACGATATCGATGCGCGGCAGCTCGGCCAGCGTCATCGGCAGCACGACGCGCCGCTTCGGCCCTGCCCATTGCACCGGTGATGCGCGCTGTGAAAACAGCGGATCGGTCAGCACATTCAGGCCGCCGATCTGGATCAGCAGGGTGACATGGCCGATCCAGGTCACGGCAATGGCATCGGCCTCGGCACGGGCATCCATTGGTGCGGGCGTTGCCACCGGGATGCGTTCGGGTCGATGTGCGATTTTTGGACCTCGCCACCGGTTCCACTGCCAGCGCAGTACATCGCCAAACCCGGGACGGGTTAAGCCATCCGGATTGCGAAAACCGGTGTCGGTATGGTGGCCGGGGCGTGCGGAAGATTCGGACAAAGCGGACTCCATGAGCAGGCAGACGAGCGTAGCGTACACATGGATGCGCGATTTACGGGCAAGAAAAAGGGCGCCGCATGGCGCCCTCCTGGAACGAGCCCAGCGGGACTGTAATCGATGGCATCCTTCCACTTCACGATCTACTTCATTCCACTTCGCCTCGATTCCCACCGTCAGGTTCCGGATCGAACCGAAATTCGATCAAGATCCGGCACTGCGTCTGCCGGTTGTACAGGGCGCTGACCTCATTCCGGCCATGCCCCAACCTGCATTTCTACCGTAGCACTATGCGTTGAGTCCTGCCACATAAGCCGACGACCAGGCCCACTGAAAATTGTAACCACCCAGCCAGCCGGTCACATCGACGACCTCGCCAATGAAAAACAGCCCCGGTACATCGCGCGCCATCATGGTTTTGGAGTTCAAGCCCTTGGTGTCCACGCCGCCCTTGGTGACCTCGGCCTTCTTGTAGCCCAGCGTCCCCGACGGCACCACCTGCCAGGCTGAGAGGCGCTCGGCGATCGCGCTCATTTCTTTGGGCAGATACTGCTTCAAGGGTTTGACCTCGCCAAACTGCCCGGCCAGCGCTTGTGCAAACCGGCGTGGCAGCCGTTCGGCCAGCACCGTCGACAGCAATGCATCGCGATTGGCGCTGGCCAGAAATTCGGCCGGATCTTCGTCGGGCAGCAGGTTGATTGTCACCGGCTCACCCGGTTGCCAGTAGGACGACACCTGCAGGATCGCCGGGCCGGATACGCCCTTGTGCGTCAGCAGGATGTCCTCGCGAAAACGCCCCTTGCCGGCGCTGACCTCGGTGGCCTCCAGCGCTACGCCGGCCAGCTCGCCCCACATGTCCTGCGGCTGGAAAGTGAGCGGTACCAGCGCCGCGGTGGTCGGCACGATATCAAGGTCGAACTGGCGCGCGATGTCGTAGCCGATACCGGTGGCGCCAATGGGCGGGATCGATAAGCCGCCGGTCGCCACCACCAGCGAGGCACAACACCAGGTTTCATCGCCGGCATCGACTTCAAAGCCATCATCAACGCGCCGTACCTCGCCGATCGGCGTTTGCATGCGCCAGAGCACCCCGGCGCGGTCGACTTCAAGCTTGAGCATCTCGATGATCGCGCCCGAGCCCTGATCGCAGAACAGCTGGCCGAGCGTTTTCTCGTGGTACGTCAGCCCGTGCGACTCGACCAGTTTGATGAAGTCGTGCTGGGTGTATTGCGCCAGCGCCGACTTCACGAAATGCGGGTTCTGCGACAGATAGCACTCGGGGCGGGTATTCATATTGGTGAAGTTGCATCGGCCACCACCGGATATGCGGATCTTTTCCGCCAGCTTGGTCGCATGGTCGATCAGCACCACGCTGCGCCCCATCGTGCCGGCCGTTGCCGCGCACATCATCCCTGCCGCGCCGGCGCCAAGCACCACCACGTCGATTGTCTTGCGTTCCAAATCACCTCTCCTTGCAAGCCGCGATTGTAGCGCTGCCGCGCGTATCGCGGTTTACACTGCCGACAAGAACAGCACACAGGAAAGCACCATGACCGAACTGATCCGTCGCTTCAGCCCAGAGGGACAAGTGAAGAGTGGTCGCGTCAAAAGCGGCCGCGATACCGTGGCCACGCCCGACGAGGTATTGGCCTTCTGGTTCGGCTGCCCGGACGATCCCGATTACCACCAGCCGCGCACGGCGTGGTTTCGCAAGGACGCGGTTTTCGATGCCGCGATTCGCCGCCGCTTTCTCGCCACCGTCGAGGCCGCGCTGGCCGGCCGCTGCAGCGATTGGGCGCTGGATACGCGCGGCGCGCTGGCGCTGGTGATCGTACTGGACCAGTTTCCCCGCAACCTGTTTCGCGGCAGCGCAGCCGCCTTCGCCGGCGACCCGCTCGCCCGCCAGACCGCCGACGCCGTGGTGAGCAAGGGCTGGCATCTTGCCTTGGCACCGGTCGAGCAACTCTTTGTCTACCTGCCATTCGAGCACGCCGAATCGCTGGCCGATCAGGAAAAAATGATCGCGCTGACCGAAAACTGGCAAGGCCACGACGTGCTCGGCGAATTCCACCGCTATGCGGTTCTGCACCACGATGTGATCGCCCGCTTCGGCCGCTTTCCGCACCGCAATGCCGTGCTCGGCCGCGAGAGCACGCCGGATGAGCTGGACTATCTGGCTCGGCCCGGCGCCGGCTTTTGAAAATGCAAGCGCCGATGCAGCTGGCTACTCCTTTCACTGAGGCCATACTCGGCAAAACCGTGAGCCACGTCTGGCGGGGACACCGTTCGGCATTGTTTCTGGAATTCGGCATGCTGACGCCGCGAACCAAACGCAATGGCGATCCTGGCAATGCCTGCGGCCAGATCAGTCTGATGATTGAATGGGGTTGGCGCATAGAACGCCCGCGCTCGATTCTGGGTGGTTGCTGGAGCGAAGAAAAACGCTGGCCGGGAATGTTCAAGCAACTACTGGGCAGCAAGGTAGACGGCGTCGAATTCATCGGCCGATTACCAGAAATCGTGGTTTTACTGAGCAACGGTCTGCGTGTCGTTTCATTCATGCCGGCCGAAGGCCAGCCACAATGGACGCTGCTTGCACACAGCCCCGCCCTCGGCGATCTATCGGTCAAACGGGGGCGCTTGTACCTCGATCCGCCACAGCCAGCCTTCCCGCACATCGGGGAAATCCGCTAGCCCACCACCCAGCCCAATGGCATTTTTGACTGCAAATCAAGGGACTGGTGCCGGTAGAATAAGCAAATCCTTCTGCCCGGAGTCCCCATGTATCAGGTTATTGCCTCCGACCTCGACGGTACGCTGCTCGACGGCGATCATAGCGCCTCGGCCTTCACCGCCCAGACGCTGCAAGCGCTGCAAGCGCGCGGCGTGCCGCTGGTCATCGCGACCGGCCGCCACTATTGCGACGTTCGTGGCATTCGCGCCGCACTGGGTATTCGTGCCCACCTGATCACCTCCAACGGTGCCCGGGTGCATGATCCGGACAACCGGCAGATGTACGCCAAGAATATCGCCCCGGCCATCGTGCGCGAAATGATGCAGCCCGAATTCAGTGACGGCGCTCAGGTCAACCTGTACCTCGATGAGGAATGGCTGGTCGGCGCAGAATGCGAATGGTTGCTGGCGATGCACTCCGACTCCGGCTTCGGCTATCGCGTGACCGATTTGCCCAATCACGATGGCGAAGGTGTTGGCAAGGTGCTGTATATCGCCGATCCGGCGCATCTGGCCAAAATCGAAGCCAAGCTGTACGAGCGCTTCGGCCACGGGCTGTACATCACCTACTCGCTGCCGAACTGCCTTGAGATCATGGCGCCGACCGTGTCCAAGGGCCATGCGCTGCAAGTGGTGCTCGACGAGCTGCAACTGCACATGAAGGATTGCGTGGCCTTTGGCGATGGGCTGAATGACCTGGAAATGCTCGGCACGGTGGGCCATGCCTTCCTGATGGGCAATGCCAACCCCAAGCTGGTCGCACTGCTGCCCGATGTCCCGCAGATCGGCCTCAACACCGATGCCAGCGTGGCGCTGAAGCTGCGCGAGCTGTTCCAGCTCGACCGATAAGCACCATTCGTCTTGCCCCAAACGCGCCCGTAGCCCCGCTGCCGGCGCGTTTTGTCATGCTTACAGGGGTGCATCGTTCGGAGCAGACCAATGTGGCGGACATTCTTGCTGGTGGCGACCCTGACCTTCACCGGGCCAGCGCTGGCAGCGGGCGGCGGCCCGCCGGTCAGACCCGCTTACAACGACGCCACACCGCGCGCCATTGCCAGCGCCCGGCAGTACATCGAGCGGCAAGAGTGGGATCAGGCGCTGCAGGTGCTCGAGACCGCACGCAGGCGCGATCCGGGCAACGCTGATCTATGGAACTGGACCGGCTATGCCGAACGCCAGCGCGGCAAGCTGCCGCAAGCGTTCTCGGCCTATGACGAGGCCTTGCGGCTCGACCCCGGACACCTCGGCGCCCGCGAGTATCTCGGCGAAGCCTGGCTGATGGATGGCCAGCCCGAGAAGGCCGAGGCGCTGCTGGCCGAGTTGAAAGCGCTCTGCGGCGCCTGCGACGAGGAACGCGATCTTGCCGCGGCCATTGATCGCTATCGCGGCCAGCAGCCCGAAAACCAGCCCGGCTACTAATCAGGCTGCCGTGCCGTTGGCTTCCGGACCTTCGACCACCGCTTCGAACGCGTGCACTTCCGGGTTGAACTGATACAGCGCACCCTGCTGGATGTCGAAATACCAGCCGATCAGCGCCAGCTCGCCGGCCTGGACGCGTTCGGCCACGAACGAGAAGGACATCAGGTTGTCGAGCGAGACGATGATCGCCGCCAGCTCGCAAGCGCGGATCTGCGCTTCCGGGCTCTTGTAGTCGAGCTCGGCCAGCACCTGCTGCTTGGCCGGATCGGCGATGCGCACCCAGCGGCCGATGAAGTCGGTTTCGCTCGGCTCGTCGTCGCCCGCCATCAGCGCGCCGATGCCGCCACAGGCCGAATGCCCCATGACGACGATCTGCCGCACCTTCAGGCTCTTGACCGCGTATTCGATCGCCGCCGACACACCGTGATACTGCCCGCCAGTCTCGAACGGCGGCACCAGGTTGGCGACGTTGCGCACGACAAACAGATCGCCCGGATCACAATCGGTGAGGATGGCCGGATCGACACGCGAATCGGAACAACCGATCAGCAGCGTTTTGGGCTTCTGCCGGCGCTTGAGGCTCTCGAAGAGCTTGGTATCTTCACCAAAGTACTTGTGCTGGAAGCGACGGAAGCCGCCGATGAACTTTTCGATGTCTTTCATACTCAGTAGATTCCTGATATGGCGTACGTCCCGATAAGGACGCCGCGCATTGTGCAAACATCCGGGTAGGGGATTCTACCTGTTGCGGGGCAAATTCACCTTTAGCGCAGTGTAAGCGCTCGACACAGCACAAAGCCAGCGGCTACATTGGCCGCAGCTACTTGCCCGTTTCATTCAATTTTACTGAATGATCAGTTGCATATTTTTCGATATCCCATACCTTGGCTTCGGCAATACTATTTGCCGCTGGTCAATATTTCTGAATAAGGATTTTCCATGTCCCGAGACCGCTACGATCCGCTGCAAATGTCACTGCACTGGCTGATGGCGCTGCTGATCTTCTCGGCCTTTGGCCTGATCTGGTATTTCAACAGCCTTGAACTCGGCCCGCAGACCTTCAAGCTCAAGTTCCAGGTGATCGCCTGGCACAAATGGGCCGGCATCACCGTGATGTTCCTGCTGATCCTGCGCCTGGCGTGGCGTCTCGGCCGTGGCGCACCGGCGCCGCTGCCCGGCCAGCCGGCATGGCAGCTCAAGGCCGCCGCCGGCATCCATCACCTCTTGTACCTGCTGATGTTCGCGCTGCCCTGTATCGGCTGGCTGATGAGCTCGGCCAAGGGCTATTCGGTGGTGCTGTTCAATGAATGGCCACTGCCCGACCTCGTGGGCAAGAACATCGGGCTCGGCGACACGCTGGCCGAAATTCACTATTACCTTGGTTACACCCTGCTGGCGCTGGTGGTGCTGCACATTGCCGGAGCGCTCAAACATCACCTGATCGACCGCGACACGACGCTGTCGCGCATGTTGCCCCGAGGCCGCTGACCGCGGCATCCCACAAGGAAAACACCCATGAACCGTTTTCGTACCACGCTGATCGCCGCCGCCCTTGCCTCCGCAGTGATCCTGCCGGCGCAGGCCGCGCAAACGCTCAACGCGGCCAAGAGCCAGGTCGGCTTCACCTTCAAGCAGATGAATACGCCGAGCGACGGCAGCTTCAAGCGCTTTGTCGCCAATGTCGATTTCGACCCGGCCAAGCCGGAGGCGACCAAGGCCGAATTTACCGTCGACCTGGCCAGCATCGATACCGGCAGCCCCGATGGCGACAGCGAAGCCAAGAAAAAGGCCTGGTTCAACACCGCCGCTACGCCGAAGGCGACGTTCACCGCCAAGAGCGTCAAGTCGCTCGGCAACGGCAAGTTCGAAGCACGCGGCCCGCTCACGATCAAGGGCGTCAGCCGCGACATCGTTTCGACCTTTACCGCCAAACAGAACGGCGCCGAGCTGCAGCTCGACGGCAGCTTCCCGCTCTTGCGGCTGCAGTACAAGCTCGGCGATGGCGACTGGGCCGATACCGGTGCCGTCGCCGACGAGGTGCTGGTCAAGTACCGCTTCGTCTTGAACGGCAAGGCCGGCAAATAGGCATGCAGTTGAACCAGATCGCTTTTGGCGTGACTGACTGGGACAGCGTTGAAGAGACGCTGCACCCGGGTGAAACCGGCGAGGCACGTTGGCGCACCCGCCAGTTTGGCGATGTGCGCGTGCGCCGGGTGACATACACACCGGGCTATCTGGCCGATCACTGGTGCAGCAAGGGCCATATCCTGCTGTGCCTCGCCGGCGAACTCGACACCGAACTCGCCGACGGCCGCCGCTATACGCTCACGCCCGGCATGAGCTATCAGGTGGCCGATAACGCCGAAGCGCATCGCTCGTCCACCCGAATCGGTGCCACCCTTTTCATCGTCGATTGACCACTGGAGAACTACACATGAAAAAACTGATCCTCGCCGCCACCGTCGCCACGCTCGCATCGGCCGCTTTTGCCGCGCCGGAAAACTACGCGATCGACCCGTCGCACACCGCCGCACACTTCGCGGTCAGCCACCTCGGCTTCTCGACCCAGTTCGGCAGCTTCGACAAGACCAGCGGCAATATCGTGCTGGATGCCGAGAAGAAGACCGGCAGCGTCGATATCAGCATCGATACCGCCAGCATCGATTCGGGCTGGGATGCACGCGACAAGCACCTGAAGGGTGAAGACTTCTTCAACGTCGAGAAGTACCCGACCGCGACGTTCAAATCCAAGAACCTCAAGTTCGACGGCGACAAGCTCGTTGCGGTCGATGGCGACTTCACCCTGCTCGGCGTGACCAAGCCGCTGACCTTAGCCGTGAGCGACTTCAAGTGCGGCCCCCACCCGATGATGAAGAAAGCATGGTGCGGTGCAGCGGCATCCGCGACGCTCAAGCGTAGCGATTTCGGCATGAAAGCTTACCTGCCGGGCGTAGGTGATGAAGTCAAACTGACGATCCAGGTTGAAGCCGGAAAGCAATAAAACCGCTTGTCTGCTCGCCAGCAAAAACCCGCGTTTACCGCGGGTTTTTGCTTGTTGGCCCCCCGCTTGCGCTGATGCTGATGCCTACACTGCAAGCTCAAGGGCCAGCGACACGTTTTCCCTACATCGCGAAAAACATGCGCGGACGAGCCCTGAACATGGGACTAGGAGGTCATCATGAGCAACGGCACGCACTCCCCCACCCTCGCCTGCATCGCACTGCTGACAGGCTTATGCTTACCGCCGGCCATCGCCGGTTACAGCGGCCCCGGTAGCGAAACGACCGATGTCGACAACGCAGCAGCGGCGCTGCAGGCGCCCGATAAAACCGCAGTCAATCTCGAGGGTTATATCCTGCGCAAACTGAAGGGCGAGCGTTACGAGTTCCGCGACAAGAGCGGCGCAATCGGCATCGATATCGACACCGAACATTGGCCGAAAGAGGCCATCAACGATCGCACCAAGGTACGCGTGATCGGCGATATCGACCGTGCGCTCAGTTGTACCGGCGTCGCGGTGCAATCGCTGGAAATACTGCCGGCCGACCCGGATGCCCCGGCCAAACCCGCGCCACAAAAAACCACCTCGGCCAAAAAGCCAGCGACCGTGAAACCGGTGCCCACCAAGCAAGCCAGGACAGGCAATTAATTGCCCGCCAGCCAGCGGCCGATCCGGTCGTCATTGGCCATCGCATCCAGCCACCACTTCAAGGCTCGGCCCGCGCCACTGGTTCGCCAGGCGGCGTAAAGCCGGGTCGGTGGCTTAACCTCTTCGACCGCGCGCCGCAGCAGCCGCCCATCGGCCAGATACGGCGCGGCCACGCAGTAGGGCAAGTAGCCGCAACCGAGCCCGGCCAGCTGCATCTCCAACTTGGAGGCCAGATCGGGCACGGTAATGGTTTCCTGCCCCGAAAGGATGCCGACGGTGCGCGGCATCAGGTGGCGCGAGCTGTCGGCAATCGCGCAGACCCGGTGTTGCTGGATTTGCACCGCCTTGAGCGGCTCGGGCAATGCGGCCAGCGGATGCTGCGGGGCAACGGCGAAAATGAATTCGCAATCCCCCAGATAGTGCGTCGCATAACCGCCGCCATGCGGCCCTTCGAGCGAAGCACCGATGGCGAGATCGGCGCGATTGTCGACCAGCGCCTCCCACATCCCTCCCAGCGTCTCGCGTGAAAAACGCAGCCGCGTGCCCGAACCGAGCGCATCGAAGGCGGCGATCCACGGATGCAGCAGCGATACCGGCATCAGCGCGTCGACGGCGATATTGAGCTCGGTCTCCCAGCCGGTGGCAACGCGCTTGACCCGGCATTCCAGATCACCCGCCGCCCTGAGCAAATGCCGGCCCTCTTCAAGCAGCGTCTCGCCGGCCGGGGTCAGCTTGGCGCGATGACCGCTGCGATCGAACAGCTGCACATCCAGTTCGTCCTCCAGCTTTTTGACCATATAGGTCACCGCCGACGGCACCCGGTGCACCGCTTCGGCGGCGGCGGCAAAGCTCCCCTTGCGGGCGATTGCATCGATGATTTCCAGCGATTCCAGATTCAGTCTGAGCACGGGCGAAATCCATTCATAATCTTGAACAAGATATCCATATCTTTTCGCTATCAACGCCAGCAGTCAAGCTTTAGCATGGCTTCATTGCTTCAATTACTTCGAAGGAGATCGCCATGATCACGCTACGCAAAGCCCATGAACGCGGCCATGCCAACCACGGCTGGCTGGATTCCTGGCACAGCTTTTCGTTTGCCGGTTATCACGACCCGGCCCACGTACACTTCGGTGCGCTGCGCGTGATCAATGACGACCGTATCGCACCGGGCATGGGTTTCGGCACCCATGCGCACCGGGATATGGAAATCATCAGCTACGTGCTCGACGGCGAACTGGCGCACAAGGACAGCATGGGCAACGGCTCGACCATCAAGCCCGGCAGCGTGCAGCGGATGAGCGCCGGCAGCGGCGTGCAACACTCGGAGTTCAACCCGTCCGCAGCCAGCGAAGCGCATTTTCTGCAGATCTGGATCATGCCGAACGCCACCGGCGTGGCACCGTCGTACGAAGAAACCTATTTCGGCGACGATGAAAAGCGTGGCCGTTTGCGGCTGATTGCCAGCGCCGACGGTGCCGACGGATCGGTGACGATCCATCAGGATCTGCGACTTTACGCCGGCCTGTTTGACGGCGATGAATCGGCGCATCAGCCCATTCCGGCGGGGCGCCAAGCCTATGTGCACATTGCGCGCGGCAGCATTGAGGTCAACGGATTTGCGCTGGAGGCCGGCGATGCGGCGATGTTCACGGATGAGGCGAAGATCACGTTCAAGCACGGCCAGCACGCCGAGGTGCTGGTGTTCGATCTGGCTTGATGAGCGCAGCCGGGCCCGGGACGTACCAGGGATAACCGTGTGCCGGCGAAGGCCTTCAGGACGTCGTCGCATGCGATGGCGCCACGCCGAATCAACGAGCGGGCGAATGAGCCCGCTCGCCCTCCGGGGCTATTTCGCGCCGGGCGCGAGCTGCGTCAGAATCGCATGTGCCGCTTCGATCCGGGCGGAAATCGGGAAATTCCGGTTCGCCAGCATCACGATGCCGATCTTCTCCTCGGGCACGAAGGCCACGTAGGCACCGAATCCATTCGTCGCGCCGGTCTTGTTGAACAGCGTCGCGCCGGACGGCTTGCGCGGCGGGGTCAGCTTCGTCGCGGCATTGGGCTTCATGCTCACGTCCGCCGAATTGCCGGCCAGCAGCCGCTGCACCGGGATCGGGTACGAATACTGCTCCCAACCCATGCCCTGCACCATGTCGCCGATCTTGAAGTAGCCCACATGACTGCCTTCGACGGCGCGCCGCATCGGCCCTTCGAGCTTGCCCGGATCAATGTTCACCTGTACGAAGCGGGCCATGTCGGCGGCCGTGGATTTGATGCCATAGGCTTCGGCGTCGAACATCCCGGGATTCACCCGTATGGGTTTATTCGCCTTGTCGTAGCCCCATGCGTAATCGGCCATCGCGCTTTGCGGCACGCGGACATGGCTGTGTTTCAGGCCGAGCGCGGGGAAAAGCTCGCCTTCCACGGCACCGGCAAAATCACGCTTCAGCGCGAGCGCGGTGAGATGCCCGAACAGGCCGATGCTGGGGTTGGAATACCGGCGTTGCACGCCGGGTTCGGCATCCGGCCGCCATTGCCGGAAATAATCGATCATCCGCGCGTCGTCCGACACATCGTCAGGAAACTGCAGCGGCAGGCCACCGGCGCTGTAGGTGCCCAGATCGAGCAGGCTGGCCTTGTCGATCGGATATCCCTTGAGTTCCGGCATATACCGGCCGGGATGGTCATCCAGCGACAGTTTCCCGGTTGCCTGTGCGTACAAGCCCAGCGTTGCCGTGAACGTCTTGCTGACCGAGCCGAGCTCGAACAGCGTATTTTCGCTGACCGGGGTACTGTTCTGCCGCGACGCAACGCCGTAGCTGAAGAAGCGGGGTCGGCCGTCGACGATGACCGCGACGGCCATGCCGGGTACGTCGTACGTCTTGATCACGGGGCGGATTGCCGCATCGACGATACCGCGGATTCTGGCGTCGTCGTCGGCCGCGCCGGCGATAGTGGGAAGGCAGATCGCGACAACGGGTGCGATCAGGCCGATGAGTCTGGGCAGGACGGTCAAACGATTTCCTTTTTCAGCGACGCTTCATTCGTCGACGCCCTGGCGTCGGCCGAAAGAGCGTGACCGATTTGCTTGCCGGGAACAATCCGACAATTCCCGGCGTGCCGCCGGACACCGTCAGAGCGACTTCACCACCCACTTGAGGCCATCGTCCTCCGGATGCTGCGTCACCTCAAAGCCCAGTGAGCGCATGAAGGAGAGCATGGTTTTGTTGCTGGTCAGCACTTCGCCCTCGACCATGGTCAAACGCATGCCGCGCGCCGCATCAAACAAGGCATTCATCAAGCGGTTGCCCAGCCCTTTGCCCTGCCAGGCATCGTCGATCACGATGGCGAACTCGCAGCTGTCGTAATCCGGGTTCACCACAAAGCGCGCCACCGCGACAATCGCCTCGCCACCGCCCGACTCCACCGCAGCCACCAGCGCCATTTCGCGGGCGTAATCGATCTGGGTAAAGCGCGCCAGCTGGATCTGCGGCAGCGATTTGAGCGTGCTCATATAGCGGTTGTAGCGTGTTTCTTCGGATAGATTGCCGACGAAGGCCATGACCAGCTCGGCATCCTCGGGGCGGATCGGCCGGATGGTCACCGGCATACCGGTCTTCAGTTGCGTCACCTGCACCAGTTGCGACGGATACGGGTGGATCGCCATATGGGCGTAACGGCGCGCATCCGGATCAACCGGTGCGACGATGATGCGCGCATCGACCGCCACGACGCCGTTTTCGTCGGCCACCAGCGGATTGATGTCCAGATGCTGAATCTGCGGCAATTCGCAGACCATCTCCGAAACCCGCAGCAACACCGCCTTCACGGCGTCGATATCCACGGCCGGCTGATTGCGGAAGGTGTCGAGCATCTTCTTCACCTTGGTGCGGCGAATCAGGTTTTCGGCCAGATATTCGTTCAGCGGCGGCAGCGCTACCGCCACGTCGTTGAACACCTCGACGGCGATGCCGCCGGCGCCAAAGGTGATCACCGGGCCGAAGGCACGGTCGTGCGCCACGCCGACCATCAGTTCGCGGGCGTTCTTCTTGCCGTGCATCGGCTGCACCGTCAGCCCCTTGAGCTGATCGCCGAGCCGGTCTCGCCCGCGCGCGAGCATCTTGTTTGCCTCGGACGCCACCTGCACCAGACTGTTCAGCCCCAGCGCCACGCCGTCGATATCGGTCTTGTGCAGCACGCCTTCGCCATCGATCTTCAGCACCACCGGCAGACCCATGCCCATCGCCGCGTTCACCGCCTCATCGGCGCTGGCGGCGCGCATGGTCAGCGTCACCGGGATATTGAACGCGCGCAGCACCGCCTTGGATTCGATTTCATCGAGCACGCTGCGGCCGCTGGCGATCACGCCATCAATAATCAAGCGCGCGGTTTCCAGATCCGGCGCTTCCCATTCGCCGATCGGCCCCGGCGTTTGTAGTAGTAATTGCTGGTTGTGTTGCCAGGCGGCGAGTGAATAAAAAACCTCGATCGCCTGCTCGGGCGAGTGGAAATAGGCGCAACCGCTCTTGGTCAGTAGCGTACGGCTGGCCTCGACCTTTTTGCCGCCGATCCACGCAAACAGAATCGGCTTGTCGTGCGCCTTGCGCAGCGCCACCAGCAGCTTGGCGGTTTCCATATGATCGGTGCCGGCTTGCGGGGTGAAGATCACCAGCACGCCGTCGACCTCCGGATCGTCGAGCATGATGCTCGTCGCCGCCTCGAAGCGCGCCGCCGGGGCGTTGCCGAGAATATCGACCGGATTATCGCGGCTGGTCTGGCCCGGAATGATCGCATCGAGCCGCGCCACGGTCTCGGGCGAGAGCTTGGGCAGCGGCACGTTCAGATCGCGAGCGCGATCGACCGCCATCAAGCCGGCGCCGATGCCATTGGTCAGGATCGCCAGCCGGCGGCCCTTGACCCGGTAGTTATTGGTCAGCACCCGCGCGGCGGTGAAAATCTGGTTGATCGAGCGCACCCGCAGCACGCCGGCGCGGCGCAGCGCATTGTCGAAAACATCGTCGCGGCCGATCAGCCGTTCGGAGTGGGTACGGCCCAGTTTGACCTCGTCGTCGTAGCGGCCGACCTTGAGCACCAGCACCGGCTTGGAGCGTGCCGCCGCGCGCAGCGCCGACATCAGCGTGCGTGCATCGTGGACGTCTTCGATATACAGCAGGATGCTCTTGGTCTTGTTGTCGGCAACCAGATAATCCAGCGTCTCGCCGACGTCGACATCGGCGGCAACGCCGAGCGAGACCACCGACGAAAAACCGATATCGTGCGATTCGGCCCAATCCAGAATCGCCGACGCCACCGACGACGACTGCGACACCAGCGCCATGCTGCCGGATTTGATCTTGCCCAGATAATTGGCTGCGGCGAACTTGCTGGCGCCGCGCGCCATGCCGAACACCGTCGGCCCGATCAGCCGGATACCGTACTGGCGCGCCCGCGCGAGGATGCGGTCGAGCAGCTTCTGGGTCTTGGCGTCGGTGCCGACAAAATCGCAGCTCATGATCACCACGGCCTTGATGCCGGCACGGCCGCATTCGTCGATCACATCGGCCAGCGTTTTGGCCGGCGTGGTGATCAGCGCCAGCTCGACCGGCGCGCCGATATCGCGCACATGCTTGAACGCGCTGGCGCCCTGCACCTTGGCGTGCCGCAGGTTGACCGGGTAAACCTTGCCCGAATAGCCCGATTCGAGCAGATTGGCAAACACCACGGCGCCGACCGAACCGGCGCGATCGGATGCGCCGATCACCGCCACCGAACGCGGATCGAACAAGGGAGTCAGGTAGTGCTTTTTCATGGCTGCCGCCTGTGGCCGTTTATGCCGTCATTCTAAATGCAGCATCGTGACACGGTGCTGTGGATGATCAAATCAGCTGCATTCTGCCATTGCTTTATCGCATCGGATGCGGCCGAAATCACCTACCGCTATAATTCGCCCGTTTCCCTAAAAACCCGACTTCAGGACGCAGCATGGACATCAGCAAGATCCCCGCCGGCAAGGACCTGCCGAACGACTTCAACGTCATCATCGAAATCCCGGCCAATGCCCCGCCGGTGAAGTATGAGTTCGACAAGGAAGCCGGCTGCATCATCGTTGACCGCTTCGTCGGCACCTCGATGTCGTACCCGATGAACTACGGTTTCGTGCCGCACACGCTGTCGCTGGATGGCGATCCGGTCGACGTGCTCGTGCACACCCCGTTCCCGCTGGCCCCCGGCATGGTCATCAAGTGCCGCGCCATCGGCGTGCTGGGCATGGAAGACGAAGCCGGTCAGGATGCCAAGGTCATCGCCGTGCCGGTCGAGAAAGTGTGTGCGATGTACGCGCACATCCAGAAACTGGAAGACCTGCCGGAACTGCTGCTCGCACAAGTGAAGCACTACTTCGAGCATTACAAGGATCTGGAGAAGGGCAAGTGGGTCAAGATCACCGGTTGGGGCGACAAGACTGCCGCCCAGGCCGAGATCGTCACCAGCTTCGAGCGCGCCCAGAAAGGCTGATTTCCCGCCTTCGCCAGAAAAGCCGGTCTGCTGACCGGCTTTTTTCATGTCCGTCATTCCCAGCACCTAGGTATGCCAAGTTGTTTATAGAAACAATAACAAGTGAACCAATTACATTTGTAACCAAACTCGCATCGGCATAAAGTCACCTCCGTTGAGTTCCACAACTTTTCACATAAAGAACCGCTGCTAGTTACACCGCCGGACGGTCAGGAACTTGTTACACACAGAGAAGGAGTCGATCGTGAGTAAGGGTATGTTCTGTCGCAATGCAATCTCGGCCATGCTGTTGATGGCTGGTCTATCCACCCCGGTCTGGGCGCAGGTCACCATCGGCGGTTCGATAGAAACCGACATCCTGCTGGAAGGCTCGAATGCCGCCGGCTTCAGTGATAACGTCCAGCTCGACGTCGAACCACGGATCTTCATCCAGGGCGACGACAAGCTCGACAACGGTTCGAGCGTGATCTGGAAGATCTGGACCGGCTCCGAGAACTACCGCACCGGCAAGGACAACGACGTCAATGGCGGCAACGGCCCGGCCAGCTGGGGCAATCGCGAAGCCTGGGGCGGCTGGAAAGGCAACTGGGGCCAGGTACGCTTCGGCAAGATCTATTCGCCGTCGTATATGGTGCTCGACTGGCCGTACGCGGCACAGGGCGGCTCGATGCACGTCGAGGAAGTCGGTCTGCTCGGCTTCAACGTCGAAAACTCGATCGTCTACGACTCGCCGGTAATCAACGGTTTCAACGTCTCGGCGATGTATTCGCTGCGTACGCAGCAGAACAACGTCGATGGCGGCGGCAATGAGTACTTTGCCGACATCACCGGTGGCTACAGCGGCCATAACGCGACGGTCAACGCCGGCTACCAGCAAGCCAAGCCACGACTGCAAAGCGGCGGCGTCAGCGATGATGTCGACAAGTTCGCTTTCGTCGCCGGCGGCTACACCTTCGCCAATACCGGCTGGACCATGCGTGCCGGCTACAAGTGGTGGAACTGCTCGGCGTCGGCCCAGGCCAACGGCGCAGCCGGTACCGATCAGGGCCTGGACGACAACGTCGGCGGCTGCAATTACTTCACCGGCCCGGAACAGCAGCAGGCGTGGGTCCAGGGCATGTACACCACCGGCAAGCACAGCTTCTCGGTCGGCTACAACTACTTCTGGGGCGCCAAGGACATCAACGGCAACAAGATCGACGACAGCGACAGCCAGACGCTGCTGGCGCGCTACACCTACGCGCTGTCGAAGAACACCTCGGCCTACCTCGACACCCGTTTCAGCACCAACGACGACAACGGCACCATCGGTGCGACCTACGGCACGTCGTACAAGCCGGGCACCGACTCCTACCGTATCCTCATCGGTACCTGGACCGGCTTCTGAGCAAGCCACACCCCGTCCGACAAAAAGCCCGCACCAGCGGGCTTTTTTTTCGCGCCGCAGTACGGCCAAGGCCATGGCTCATCACGCGTCCCACCGCTGCAACCCGAGCAGTCGTTGGCTTTCCAGCTTTTTGTCAGCAACGCTTACGCCCCCCCCCACTCAGCAACGCGGGGCAACGTATAGACTTGTAATTTCAAGTAATAAATTACATTATGCGAATGGGCTTGCCGCACCAGAGGCCCGGGTTTGTCGAAACTCATCCCCATTCGCCTCGGCTTCGCTGTGAATTCCAACGCAGGCAGTCCTTGAAGGCGGTGTTCAAACTAGAAAGGAGCTTTCATGCACAAGCGCATGTGCCGCCGCACACTATCCGCCCTGCTGCTCGCAGCCGGTCTCTCCTGCCCGGCCTGGGCGGAAGTCACCATCGGCGGGTCGATCGAAGCCGACATTCTGCTGGAAGGCTCGGAAGCCGACGGCTTCCGCGACAACGTTCAGCTCGACGTTGAACCGCGGCTGTTCTTCGCCGGTGAAGACAAACTCGACAACGGTTCGAGCGTGATCTGGAAGATCTGGACCGGTGCCGAGAACTACCGCAGCGACTCGGCCAAGAACAACGACAACAACAGCGGCAACGGTTCGCGCACCTGGGGCAACCGGGAAGCGTGGGGCGGCTGGAAGGGTGGCTGGGGCCAGGTTCGCCTCGGCAAGGTCTACTCGCCGTCGTACATGGTGCTCGACTGGCCGTACGCTGCGCAGGGCGGCTCGATGCATATCGAGGAAGTCGGCCTGCTCGGCTTCAACATCGACAACGCCATCGTCTACGACTCGCCGAACCTGAGCGGCTTCACCATCTCCGGCATGTACGCACTGCGCACGCAGGCAAACCAGGTCGACGGCAACGGCAACGAATACTTCGCCGACATCACCGCCGGCTACAGCGGCTACGGCGCGATGCTCAACGTCGGTTACCAGCAGGCCAAACCGCGCCTGAAAGATGGCCACGTCAGCGATGACCAGGACGAATTCGCCTTTATCGCCGGCGGCTACACCTTCGGCGACAGCGGTTTCACCCTGCGCGGCGGCTACAAGTGGTGGCAATGCACGGCGTCGGCCAACGCTGGTGCCGGCGAAGGCGGCGGCTTTGCCGACAACGTCGGCGGTTGCAACTACTTCACCGGCCCGGAACAGCAGCATGCTTGGGTGCAGGGCATCTATGCCTTCGGCAAGAACAGCTTCTCGCTCGGTTATAACTACTTCTTCGGCGCCAAGGACATCAACGGCAGCAAGATCGACGACAGCGACAGCCAGACGCTGCTCGGGCGCTATACCTACACGATGTCGAAGAATACCGCCGGCTACTTCGACGTGCGTTACGGCACCAACGATACCAACGGCAACATCGGTGCCACCTACGGCACATCGTACGGTGCGAAAGCCGGTACCGACTCGTACCGCTTGCTGCTCGGTACCTGGACCGGCTTCTAACCCGGTTTGGTTCTGCCCCGCCAAAAGCCCGCGCAATGCGGGCTTTTTTATTGCTCCAGCTCGGCCGGCGCCACGCCCCAGCATCGCCACAAAGCCCCTTTTGAGTGCAGATCAGGCCAAACCAGGACCGGTGCCGCACCAAATCGGCGCAACCATTCAGCGATACCAGCCAGCCGAAACGAAACAATCCGTTTGAAAACAGCCACCTGATTGCTTCGGCACGCTGCTTGCTTTCGGTGCACCGCACACAAGGCGCACCGATTCAAAGCGCCAACATCAGGGAGCATGCAGTGAACCAATTCCAAACCAGCACCGATGTGCTGTTCATCCTGCTCGGGGCGATCATGATCCTGGCGATGCATGCCGGCTTCGCCTTCCTTGAGCTCGGCACCGTCCGCAAGAAGAATCAGGTCAACGCGCTGGTGAAGATCCTCACCGACTTCGGCGTCTCGGCGATCGCGTATTTCTTCATCGGCTACGGCATCGCCTACGGCACGCACTTCTTCGGCCCGGTGACCGAGATCGCCAAGGACAGCGGCTACGAGCTGGTGCGCTTCTTCTTCCTCCTGACCTTCGCCGCCGCCATTCCGGCCATCGTCTCCGGCGGCATTGCCGAGCGCGCCAAGTTCCACCCGCAATCGGCCGCGACCTTCCTGCTGGTCGGCTTCATCTACCCCTTCTTTGAAGGGATGATGTGGAACAACAACTTCGGCGTGCAGGACTGGTTCAAGACCACCTTTGGTGCGCCGTTCCACGACTTCGCCGGCTCGGTGGTGGTGCATGCCGTCGGCGGCTGGATCGCCCTCGCCGCCGTACTGCTGCTCGGCGCGCGCCGTGGCCGCTACCACAAGGACGGTGGCGTCGCCGCACACCCGCCGTCGAGCATTCCCTTCCTCGCCCTCGGCGCGTGGATCCTCATCGTCGGCTGGTTCGGCTTCAACGTGATGAGCGCGCAGAAAATCGCCGGCATCTCCGGCCTCGTCGCGATGAACTCGCTGATGGCAATGGTCGGCGGCACGCTGACCGCAATGTGGGCCGGCAGGAACGACCCCGGCTTTATCCACAACGGCCCGCTCGCCGGCCTCGTCGCCGTCTGCGCCGGCTCGGACGTGATGCACCCGCTCGGCGCGCTGGTCGTCGGTGGCGTCGCCGGTGCCGGCTTCGTCTGGCTGTTCACCGTGGTGCAGAACCGCTGGAAGATCGACGACGTACTCGGCGTCTGGCCGCTGCACGGCATCTGCGGCGCCTGGGGCGGCATCGCCGCCGGCGTCTTCGGTCTGGAAGCGCTCGGCGGCGCCGGTGGCGTCAGCTTCTGGGCGCAAGTGGTCGGCACGCTGATGGGCGTGGTGATCGCCTTTGCCGGCGGGCTGATCGTTTACGGCGCACTGAAGAAGACCGTCGGCCTGCGTTTATCCGACGAGGAAGAATTCAACGGCGCCGATCTGTCGATCCACAAGATCAGTGCAAGCCCGGAGCGCGAATCGAGCTGGTAAACCCAAGGCCGGCGCCGACAAGTGCCGGCTTTTTCCTCGCTGCGCGCGATGCGACATGAAAACGCGAATCCAGCAGCGCACGCCGGGGCGGGCCTCCATGCCGATCATGCAAACGATAGCCGGGTAATCAGCGTGAGCAACGCAGCCTGCGACTCCTGCGTTTGCCCTGCACCAACCGGCGTTATCTACACCGCTGGCGGCAAAGACACTCTTGGTAGGATCGATGCCAACAGTAATAATGCAGTTTATTTCTAACTGCGTAAGCAACCATAAATGGGAGCTTCATCATCGCAGCGCACGCTGCCTGCGGCTCCCGCCGTTACCACGGGACGGAAAAACCCCTTTCACGCGTAAACGCATTTATGTCCTCATCCCCTTTCACCGTCATACGAATATTGCTTATTCCTGTTTTTTCCTTGGGCAGTGTCGTTGCATACGGCTACAGCTTGAATCTTCTCGGTGAAATATTCCCTCTCCCCAAGGAACACGCTCTCGTCTTCGGAACGCTACTCGCTCAGGGATTCATTGCAGCGGTAGTTGTTTCTATTCTGTTCTGTTATCCATTAGCATTTTTCTACCAGAAAACTGCTGCAGCCCTAGCACTGATCATATCGCTACCGACTCTTATATTGCGTTTACCCGAACTCATGGCGTTCGGCAGAAATCCCGCGGCAATAGCCATATCAGTATATGAAATTTTTTCATATCCAATTTTATTGATCGCAGGTGCTGCATTAGCACATCGGCACCTCAGCCTTCCGGAAATTGCGACAAAGCAGAAAACGCAGCAAACAACGCACCGCTTACCTTAGCCAGCGACCCGCATCCCACATACATGAAATCACCTTTCAAATTATCATGATTAGATACATCAAATATTCGGTTGTCATTCTCTTAACCTACCTTGGAGCATCTTGCTCCGTATCGAGGGGCATCAATAAATATGCTCAAGCGTGCACCGCAGAATACAATGCAGACTTGAGAAAAATGGACAATCCAACCGAAAATGCAGCATTAAAATTTGCAACTCACATACAGCAGTGCGTTGAAAAAAAGAAAGGCCCCATTGACAAGCGCCTCAGCTCCAGAATAACAATTGATGTAAAATAAGCGAAGCGAGAGCCATGAAAACATTTTTTTCATGGCTCTCGCTTTTGCTCTATCGGGATATTTCAGCAAAAAAACAGATCAGGCCGCAATGAATGCAACCTGTTGAAAGGCGTCTCATCAAGAGAACTGAAATATCCAAACATCAGGTAAAAATTTCTGCGTTTTCTTCATCAAGGAATACCTGAAGGAATATCCGCACAAGAAGGTGGCTGTTGCAGTATTGGCTGCGCGGCAACACCACCGGCGACAAACGCATCCGCGCCGGACTTCCCGCCGGCTGGCAGGCCGGCGACAAGACGAGTTCGGGCGATTACGGTACGACGAACGACATCGCCGTACTCTGGCCATCGGGCCGCGCACCCGTCGTTCTCGCCATTTACTTCACCCAGCCGGACGCCAAAGCGAAGTGGCCGGACGAGGTGATTGCGGCGGCGACGCGGATTGCGGTGGACTCGCTGCGCTGATGTCACCGGCACCGGCCGGCTAGTCGAGGATGGCTTCCGCCTCGATCTCGATCAGCCATTCTGGCAAAGACAGCCCGCTGACGATGATCCACGACGACGGCGGCGGATCGGCCGGAAACCGCTGGCGCAGTGCTTGCGCGATGACCTCCTGCTCGTCCCTCGCAGCTTCGCAGATATAGATCCGCAACATGACCACCTGCTCCAGCCCGGCGCCCGCCGCCGCCAGCACGCGCTCGATATTGTCGAGGGCCGCTTCGGTCTGCGCCTGCAATCCGGGCCCGACGGTCCGCTCGTTGGCGTCGACGCCAACCTGTCCGGACAGCAGCATCCGGCGTTGCCCGGTCACGATCGCGGCCTGGCTGAAGCCGTATTGCCGCGTATCGAATACGCTGTCGGGATTGAGGACGGTTTTGGGCATGATCGACTCCTGGTTTGCGTTTCGTCGCTGCGTGCGACGGATGATGGGGGCTTGTCCCCCGAGCATGACCGTGCAGCGACGTGCGAGTTCACCGAGCCGACCTCGCACCGCACTCATGTGCAGCCGGAAAAACCGGCCGCGCCGGCAACCTTTTACGTCGCGCCAATGTCCGATGCTGCTCGGGTGCCGCGGGCAGCCCGACCGATAGACCGACCACCGGGAAAACAAAATGCAGGACGAACGGATTGCCGCCTTGTTGCAGGACATCAGCCTCTCCAGCGACCGCCTTTACGCCATCGTGCACGCGGTTCGGCGCATGGTTCTCGCCACCGGGGACGACGTCACCGAGCAGGTCAAGTACGGCGGCATCCTGTTCGGCGCACCGCAGCCCTTCTGCGGCGTGTTTGCCTATGCCAGCCATGTGTCGATCGAGTTCAGCCATGGCGCATCGCTCCCGGACGAGTTCGGCCTGCTCGAAGGCAAGGGGAAGTTGCGCCGCCATCTGAAGCTCCACGGCGTCGACGACATCGGCACCAGACAGCTCGGGCATTACGTCTCGCTGGCCTACGCATCCGCCAAGCCCTAACGTCCCCGGCCGCCGCGTTCCCTCTGACGGAAAACCGCCCGGATGCCGGGTGGTGAGCGAGCACGTGAAAAGCGCCGCCGACGGCGCAATCGCGCGGGGCTATGATGCGGTTTTTCCCGACACGCCGGAGCCGCCATGCACGCCACCGAACTCATCGCCCACAACCGCGTGGCCTGGAACCGGCAGGCCCGGCAACAGTGCGAGTGGTCGCAGCCCGTCGGCAGCGACGTCATCACCGCCGCGCGTGCCGGCCGGTGGCAGCTCCACATCACGCCACGCCCGCTGCCCGGCGACTGGCTCGGCGATGTCAGCGGCCGGCGCATCCTTTGCCTTGCCGCGGCCGGGGGCCAGCAGGCACCGGTGTTGGCAGCCGCCGGCGCAGAGGTCACGGTGTTCGATCTGTCGGACGAACAACTGGAACGGGACCGTTTCGTCGCCGATCGCGGCGGGTTGCAGCTGACCACGGTACAGGGCGATATGCGCGATCTGTCGGCGTTTGCCGATGCCTCGTTCGACCTGATCGTCCACCCGATCTCCAACCTGTACGTGCCCGACGTCCGCCCGGTCTGGCGCGAATGCCGACGCGTGCTCGTGCCCGGCGGTGCGCTGCTCGCCAGCTTCTACAACCCGGTGGTGTTCGTCGGCGACCGCGATCCGGCGTGGCTCGAGCAGGGTGTGGTCAAGCCGCATTACACGCTGCCTTATTCCGATGTTGCCGACCTCGATGCCGAAGCGCTGGCACAGAAGCGCCAGAATGGCGAAGCGCTGGTGTTCGGCCACAGCCTGACCGATCTGATCGCCGGACAGACCGACGCCGGGCTGGCGATCACCGGTTTCTACGAGGATGCGCAACCAAACCCGCGTTTCCTGCTCGACCGCTATATGCCGACCTTTCTGGCGACGCGGGCCGTCCGGCCGGGATGAAAAAAGCCGCCGGCAGGGCCGGCGGCGTCAATCACGGGCTGGGGGGTAATCAGACCCGTTGCTTCACCATCTGCAGCAGCTCGGCCACGTCTTCGGGCCGGGTTTTGCCGCTTTCCTTGTCGATGATCGAGCTGTAGACGTGGGGCATGACCTTGGGCACGCCGGCGTCGAGACAGACCTGCAGAATCTCGCCGAAATTGGCCAGATCGATGCCGCCGGTGGGTTCGATCATCTCCAGCCCGTGGCGGGCGCAGCTTTTCGCCAGCGCTTCGAGTTCGGCCAGCGATTTGAGCCCACCCATCGGGAAGAACTTGGCCGCGTGCGCGCCGAGGTCACGGATCATCAGCACCGCGGTATCGGTGTCGACCAGCGCCGGAGCTTCGGCGCTACTGCCGGCGACACCGGTCGAGACGATCACCTTGCCCGGTGTGCCGGTCGGGCGGATCAGCGCGTTGATGCGGGTATTGCTCACGCAGCGCGCGGCCAGCGCCCCGGCGGTGAAGCCGGCGCCGGTGAAGGTCTGGTTCACATGGCCCGGTGCGGTGGTGGCGGCGATCATCGCGGCCTTGTAATACTGCGCCGGATCGCCGGCGCCAAGGCCGACCGACACGCAGACGCGCTCCTGCCATTGCCGTGCGGCGACGACGCCCTCTTCCACCGTATCGAAACGGGCCGACAGCAGGCCGATCGCGGCATGGCCTTCGGCTGCCAGATACGACGCCTCGGCGTTATCCAGATCGCGCGCCAGCACGTTGACCGCGACGCGATCCTTGTAGAAAGAAATCGTCTGCATCATGCGTTTTCCTTGTATTGGTCGGACAGGGCTTGCAGGCGCGCGATGATCACGTCGAGGTCATCGCCCTGCAGCGGCCGCGGGTCGATGCTGAACACACCGGCGTTGAGGTAATACTTGCGGGTGTAGATCGCCGGGCTGCCGCCGCGCAGTTGCGCCTCGATCGCCGCCGCATCGGCACCGAGTACGTCGGCGTGGACACGGATGCGGGCACGGAAAATCTCGCGGCCGGCTTCGTCCTGCTCGAGATCGGCCGAGAAGCCGTGCATCGCGCTGATTTTGGCGATCGCGGCTTCCAGCAGCGGAATATCGGCGCGGCCGTCGTGATGGCGCACCGCGTAACGGTCCAGCGCTTTCACCAGCCCCAGCATGCATTCCTTGCCGATCTTCATCGGCCGGCCGATGCCGTGGTACTGCGCCTTGCATGCGGTGATCAGCGCCTTGCGGCCGGTGATGAAGCCCGAGGTCGGCGCGTCGATCGCCTTGGCGCCGCTGTAGATCACCAGATCGGCGCCGGCGGCGACGTACTTCCGCAGGTCTTCCTCGGCGGCGGCGTCGATGATCAGCGGCAGCCCGTGTTCGTGAGCGATGAGGATCATCTCCGCCAGCGGCACCATGCCCTTCTGCACCGCGTGGTGCGACTTCACGTAGACGATTGCCGCAGTACGCTCGGTGATCGCCGATGCCACGTGAAAGGCTTCCGATTCGTTGGCCTGGCCGACCTCGACCGGCACGCCGCCGCCGAGGCGGATCATCGTCGTCACCGGCGCGCCGTAGTTGACGCTGTGGCCCTTGAGCAGGATCACCTCGTTGGCGAGGCCCGAGCTGTCGGGCAGACGCTCGACGAGGTTCGGATCACCGTTCGAGATCACCGCGGCGACCGAGATCGCGATCCCGGCCGACGCGCTCGAGGTGACGCAGCTGTCCTCGGCGCTGGTGTGCGTGGAGATCAGCTCGCCAACGCGGTCGATCAGTTTCTCGATCTCGACGTAGTTCGATGCGGCTTCGGCGACTTCGTCCATCACCTCGGCCTCGACGGCCGAGACACCGAGGATGGTCATCTTGCCGCAGGCATTGATCACCCGCTTCAGGCCGATGCGTTCATAGATATTCATCGTCTTTTCCTCAGAGGATGCCGGTGATCGAGCAGACCAGGCTGAACACGACGACCGACAGCAGGATCACCGTATAGCGCGGGCCTTTCTTGAGCATGTAGATGTAGATCGCGAACACCGCGGCCAGCGGCAGCAGCCCCGGCACGATCGAGTCGAGCACCTGCTGCACCACCACTTCCGAGCCCTGCAGGAAGCTGAACTTCAGCGGCGTGGTCAGCTTCACGTAGCTGGCGGCGAGCGCGCCCATCATGATCAGGCCGAGCACGTTGGCGCCGTAGATCAGTTCCTTGATCTTGCCGCCCTGCAATAGCGTGACGATCGACTCCTTACCGAGCTTGTAGCCCTTGTGGCACAGCGCAAAGCTGATGGCGATGGTGATGCCGGTGTACAGCACCAGCGGCGCAATCCCGCCCATCGCGCTGCCCTTGGCGGCGAACGGAATGAACAGCGCGATCAGCAGCGGCATCATCGCCGCCCAGATGATCGAATCGCCAACGCCGGCCAGCGCGCCCATCAGCCCGGTCTTGATGCCGATGATCGACGAGTCGGTGATCGGCTCGCCACGGGTCTTCTGCTCTTCCATCGCGATCGCCACGCCCTGGATGATCCCGCCCATCACGCCTTCGGTATTGAAGAAGTTCAGGTGGCGTTTCAGCGCTTCGGCCTGCTCTTCCTTGTTCGGGTAGAGCTTGGTCAGCACCGGCGTCATCGACGCGCAGAAGATCAGGCTTTGCAGACGCTCGTACGAGTTGGAAACCTCGGCGCCCATGTAGTAGATCAGCCAGGCTTTGCTGATGTCAGCCTTGGTGAGCAGGGGACCGTTCTGTACCTGGGCGATGTCTTTTTCGATAACGGTAGCGTTCATGATCATGCCTCCTCGTTTTTGCCAAAACCGCGGATCAGGAAGGCGATGCAGGTGCCGAAGATGGCAACGGCCATGATGTCGACCTTCAGGTAAAGCACGGCGAAGAAGCCGGCGACGAAGTAAGGAATCAGCGTTTTCTTGCCGATCACCATGATGGTGATCGCGAAGCCCAGCGCCGGCAGGATGCCGCCCATGATTTCAAACGAGTGGGTGAGCCAGTGCGGCATGAAGGCGAGGAAACGCTCGACCACCGACTGGCCGAAGTAGTTGGCGGCAAACACCACCGGGAAGCGGATCACCAGGCCCATCAGTGCCGGCCACAGGAAGGCGCAGCGCATGATGCCGCCGATATTGCAGGTCTCGGCGTGCTTGTCGGCCATGTGAACCCACGCCGCGTTGATGGTGCGGCGCAGCTGGTCGACGAAGACGCCGATCACGCCGAACGGAATCGCCAGTGCAATCGCCAGATTGGCGTCCATGCCGGTCTGCACCGCGATCGGCAGCGCGATACACGCGGCCAGCGCCGGATCGGACGGCACATTGCCGCCCGGCGTCGAGGTGACGCCCAGATACACCAGCTGGATACCGGCGCCGACGATCATCGCCGTCTGCATATTGCCGGTGATCAGGCCGACGAACACGGCGATCACGATAGGCTGCACCAGCATGCCGGAGAAGGTATAGCCCAGCCGCAGGCGGGCAAACCAGTAATACAAACCCATCAGGGTTGCGATCATCAAGGTGCTCATGTCGAGACTCCTCGTTCAGGTTCGGGGTTACAGGCGCTTGAGGATGTCGGCGAGCTTTTGCGGCTTGTCTTCCGGGATCGTCTGGAAGATCACATCGACACCACGGTCCTGCAGATCGCGCAGCGTGACCTCGTCGGCGTCGTCGAGCGTGATGTTCTGGAACACCACCTTGCGGCCCGGGCCGCCACCCAAGCCGCCGACCTGGATCTGCTCGACGTTGAAACCGTCGATCACCGCCTGACGCACCGACGCCAGATTCGGGAACAGCACCAGCACATTGCCGGCGCCGAGCTGGGTCTCGGTCCAGGTGCTGCAGAAACCGGCGACGCTGTAGCAATCGACCTTGATGTTGGGCGGCGCGGCCATCATGAAAATGCTCTTCATGAACGGATCGGCATCGAGCTCGTCGCTGACCACGGCAATGCGGTTGGCCTGCGACTGGCCGACCCACTTGGTGACGACCTGACCGTGGATCAGACGGCTATCGATGCGGCAAAGGACGATTTTGGCCATGTTGTTTCTCCCTGGATTGAATGAGTGACGGTTCAGCGTTGCTGCAGGCTTTTGACGATGTTCTTGAAACTGTTGCGGCCGACGTCGACCAGATCGTCGACCTGATCGGCCAGACGCCCTTCTTCGCGCATATCGAGCGCGGCGAGCATCAGCGTGGCGTTGAGGCCGGTGATCACGCCGATATCGAAATCGGCCGACAGCCGCGCGGCGACGTTGGAGGTCGAGCCGCCGGTGAAATCGGCGATGATCAGCGAGCCGGCCGGCATGCTGGCGACCTTGGCTTTCACCGTCTCGTAGAACTCGCCCATGGTGTCGACCGGCATCAGCGCGATATCGGACACGCCGTGGATTTCGCCGGCGACCATCTTCAGGCAGTCGATCAGATTGGCGCCCCAGCCACCGTGGGTCAGCGTGAGGATTTCGGAAACGGCTTGCGTCATGGGTTTTCTCCTTGTTCGTGAGGCTGGGCACCGGTGGCAACCGGGCGATGACCCCATAAGGGCAAGATGCGTGCCAGCAACTGTCACACCGGAAAAACAGAACGCAAAATACCTTTAAAAACAGCAAGATAAGCGCAGATTAATTTTTCATAACCGCACGCCGCCCCCAGCATCACGGCCCGCCATGCCATCTGGCATGACAGATGGCGAGAACGGATGAGGGGCGCGAGACGAAGGCGCAGCCGCGCACCCCACCTGCTAAACAAGGGGGGAAGACGGCCGGACGGAATTGGGAAAAAACGAGCAGAACCGCGGCTTGCCGGCTGGCGAGGCCGCGGTTGAGGTGCAGGTTTACTTGAAAAGCAGCTCGTAGATGTAGAAGTGCTCGGTATCCGAGAGGCGGATGTTGTAGGCGGTTTCGATCGGTGCGAACGCGGCCTTGATGACAGAAAACGCCGTGTCGTTGGCGATGGCGCCGGGCGGCAGCGTCATCTGTAACGGTTTACGCTCGATCACGATGCGTTCGACCATGCAGCAGCAGTGGATCATGAAGCGCAGTGTCACCTTGCGCGACGGCTTGATGTCCAGCGCCTGGCAGATCTGGTTAAAGACCGCCTCGATTTCCTGCAGCACCCGGTGCGGATTCAAGACCGAAATCTGGTTGATGATGCTTTCGATGGTGACGGTGGAAATGAACTTCATCGCCACCTTATCCAGCATCAACTCGCGCTCGTCCCGGCTCATGCCGACATCGAGCATGTCCATCACCAGCTCGGCGCCATGCTCGGAGAACAGCTCCTCCAGCGACAGGAAAGGCACGTCGGGCAGCTTGGGCAGGAAAGAGCCGATGATGCCGGCCAGCCGTTCGTTCTCGCCGATATGGCTGCTGAGCTTGTCGAGCTGCTCGATCTCGGCGTAATCGAGCGTCATCAGCCGGATGCGGTCGGTGAGCATGTCCTCGAACACATCCGCTATCATCTTGCGGATCTTCACCGACGTGCCCAGCCCGGTGACGCAGGACACCACGATCACCTTGACCTCGTCGGCGCCGGCCGGGTCGTACAGGTCGTAATCAAGCCCGCTCTGCGCGAGCAGCTCGCCCAGTACCTTGAGGTCGGTGGTTTCGTACGACAGATCCATCGCCACTTCGAGCAGGCCGATCATCGTCACATTGCGGATCAGCAGTGTTTCGATCTTGAACATCTTGCGCACGACGGCGCCGAAATGCACCAGCGAACCGAGGTCAACGGCGAGGATCAGCTTCTTGTACTGATAGCGCGCCACTTCCTTGATGAACAGCGCCAGCGTGTCGTGCACCGACTGCTCGAACGGCATGTTGATGGCGATCACCAGCTCGCGGCCGATCAGCTTGTTGACGTAATCGGCCATGCTGCTGGCGGTGCTGTCGCCGTGCGAGATCAAAATCATGCCGCAGTCCTGGTGCAGCCGGTGCGCGTGGCGCTGCGACTTCAGTTCGGCCAGCAGCAGGCACATGAAGATCATTTCGGCCGGCGGGCAGACGATCAAGAAGGTTTCCTCGATCTTCTTGCACACGAGCCTGGCGTTGTCGTACTCGGTCTTGGCCTCGTCCGGAATCAGGTTGGCCGAGTACAGCCCCGGAATCTTGCCCTTCTTCACGTACGACAGCAGCGTGATGAAGTGATTGCGCAAGTGGCCGGCGATGGTCTCGCTCATCTTGTAGCCGGTCAGCCCCTCGATGAACGCGATCAAAAGCTTGATGCGCTGCTCGATCTGCAGGCCGAACACGCCGGCCAGCGTCGGCAAGGCGTTCACCTCGGCGTGGTGGATCTTGTGATCGAACACCGTTTGCAGTTTTTTGCGCAGGATCAGGCTGATCTCGTTGGCCGGGATGTTGCTGCGCTGCAGCTGGGTGTATTCCTCGGCCAGATAGGCATAAAAAAGATCGGCATCCTTGCCCTCGACCGGCAGCAAGGCGGTGCGCTCGATTTTTTGCACCTCGTTCGGCGACAGCGACAGGAATTCGCTGCCGAGCAGTTCGTCGAGGATCAGCTTGGTGCGGATGTCGTAATGCGCCGCCTTGCGATCCAGATAGCCTTCGTCCACGCTCAGCTGCGGGCTGCGCGTGGCGAACTGGTTGGCATAGGCCTGGGCGCAGATGAACTGGATGTCGCTTTTCAGCTCGCCGATATTGCCCTCGTACTCGCGGCACAGCAGGTGGCCGAGCAGGGTTTTGCTCACCTTGATCGTCAGCCCGGTCTTGCGGCTTTCGGCCTGGAAAAAGCGCACGATCATTTCCAAGCGCTCGTCAAAACTGCGCTCGGCAAAGCTCGGCAGATCGATCACCACCTGGATGCGCCGCAAAAAGGTGCGCAACAGTGTCGACTTGATGTTTTCGGTGGTCGCGCAGATCAGCCGGATATTGCTGCTGATTTCCTTGTCGCTCGACCCGAGCCGCCGGTACACACCCTTGTCGAGGATGGAGAACAGCTTCTCCTGCCCTTCGAACGGCAAGCGGTGGACTTCATCCAGAAATAGAAAGCCGCCCTCGGCCTTGGCGACCAGCCCTTCCTTGGCGTTGGCGGCACCTGTGAACGCGCCCTGCTGGTGGCCGAACAGGTGCGAGGTCAGCAGCTCGGGGTTGTTGAAGTATTCGGAACAGTTGAAATACACGAACGGTGCCGCGCCCTCGCGGGCGAAATCGCTGAAACGGTGCATCAGCTCGGCAAAATAGGTTTTGCCGACGCCCGATGGCCCGGTCAGCATCACGTTCAGCCCGTTGGGCGGGTACAGCACCGCGGCCTTGCCCTTCTCGACCGCCTGTTTCAGGCTCTGGTCATAGCCGATCAGCGCCTGGAACGGGGCGTCACCGGCGGCCTCGTCGTCGTCGCGCTCAAGCAGTTCGGCCAGCTCGCGCACTTCGTTCAGCGCCGGGTCAAGCTCGGCGTTCAGCACGCTGGCGACGGTGGCGCGATGCAGGAACAGCACCGGCCGGCTCTTGATCTTGATGACCTTGCCTTCCAGACACAGCTCGTTCAGATCCTTGCTGACCGAATTGCGGGCCAGCCCCAGGTTGTAGCCGATGGTTTCGGCATCGATACCGCCGCCGGCCATCAGCGCCGACGCCTGCAATGGCCGCGTCAAGCGTTCCAGCTCCTGGTAGATCGTGTCCTTTCTGCGCACTGCCTTGCTCCCGCTTTTAACCGCTGCCCCATGATGCCAAACGCAAGATGCCGCTGTCCGGCCGGCGGCAAGACAGACTGATCCAGGGCAAGCCTTGGTAACACGCCACCACCCTTGACACCATTGGGGTTGACCCCGGCCGGGCCGGCGACGGCATCGCAAGAATGAAACATCCGCTTGCTACCTTGCCCGCCTTCACTGCCAGAAGAGGCAAGCATGCTGATGCTGCAAACCGTGTACGCCAAGACCACGCAGGGCCAGGCCGAAATCGATACCCGTCGACTCGGCCTCTCGGCGCGCGCGCGGCGCCTGCTGATCCTGATCGATGGCCAGCGCACCCTGGCCGATATCGCCACCGTGCTGGGACACGCCGATCTGGCGCCGCTACTGGCCGAACTGAAAACGCACCGGTGCATCGATGCGCCGGATCGCCCTGCCGTCGTGACCGACCCCATCGCCATCGCGCCGCCGGCGCCGGCCGAAACCCGCCAGCCCAGACCGCTCGACGCGGTCGATCCGATCCGCATCATCAAGGCCAAGGAACTGATGACCGAGAGCACGCACGAGTTTCTCGGCCTGATGGGGCGCGGGCTGATCAGCGAGATCGAGGCCGTCGCCGATGCGCCGGCACTGAAAAACGCCATTGCCCGCTGGAATATGGCGCTACGCGAATCGCGCAAGGCCGGCCCGTATGCCGACCAGTTCGTCGAGGCGGTGAAGGTGCTCACCGGCTTGTAAAACACACGCCCGAAGACCGGTACTGCGATAGCGGGCCGAGGATGTTTATACTGGCGGTCGACCGGGGGCCATCGAGCCCAAATAACAGGAGACCCGCCGGATGTTTGCCCGACTTCGCCCACTGATTGCCGCACTCTGTACCGCCACGCTGCTGGCGCCACTTCCGGCCCTTGCCGCCACGCCGGCCAAGAGCGAGTCTTTCCCGCGCGCGGTGCTATGGAAAATCGACAAACCGGGCGTGAAGCCGTCCTGGTTGTTCGGTACCGCCCACGTCAGCGATCCGGAGGTCACCCGCCTCTCGCCGCAGGTACAAAAAGCGTTCGACGACGCCGACACCGTCACCACCGAAGTGCGCATCGACTTCAACGGCATGATGGATTTCGCCAAGCGCGTGCTGATGCCCGAGGGCGAGCTGCTCGCCGACCAGATCGACGCCGAGCACTATCAGAAACTGCTGCCCGAGCTGGCCGCGCGCGATTACCCCGAAGTCGCCGCCAAGCGGATCAAGCCGTGGGCCGCCGCGATGCTGTTGATGGTGCCGAAGAAGAAAGCCGGTGACCTGCCGCTGGACCTGATGCTCGCCAAGATGGCGATCGAGGGCAGCAAGCAATACACCGGGCTGGAAACCATTACCGAACAGGCCGCCGTATTCGAGGCGATCCCGGCCGACAAGCAAAAAACCCTGCTGTACGCGCTGATCGACCAGCAAGCCGACGTCGATACCTATTCACGCAAACTGATCGCCATGTACGTGAAGCGTGACGTCGAAGGCATCGTGCGCTTTGCCAATCAGGACGAAGTGACGCTGCCGCCTGCCGATCAGGCGTTCTTCAATACCTGGAAACAAAAGACGCTGATCGACGAGCGCAACGAGCGCATGGTCGAGCGCATGGGGCCGCAGCTTGCCAAGGGCAGCAGCTTCATCGCCGTCGGCGCGCTGCACCTGCCGGGCAAAACCGGCCTCGTCGCGCAGCTCAAAAAACAGGGCTACACGCTGACCCCGATCGACGATCGCAAGCGCAAGTAGTAGCCTGAGTACGAAACGCAACAAGGAAAAGCCGGTGATCCCGGCTTTTTCCGTTCTGGAGATCACCGCAATGCAATACCGTACCCTGCCCGGCACCGACCTCAAGGTCTCGTCGATCTGCCTTGGCACCATGACCTTCGGCGAGCAGAACAGCGAGCCTGACGCGCACGCCCAGCTTGATGCGGCGACGGCCGCCGGGGTCAATTTCATTGACACCGCCGAGATGTATCCGGTACCCGGCCGCGGTGAAACTCAGGGTCGCACCGAGCAGTACATCGGCAGCTGGCTGGCGAAGCAGCCGCGCGACAAGGTCATCGTGGCGACCAAGGTCGCCGGACCGAATCGCGGCATGGACTGGATACGCGGTGGCCCGCAACTGAACGCGGCGCAGATCGTCGCCGCCTGCGATGCCTCGCTCGCCCGGCTCCAGACCGATTACATCGATCTGTATCAAGTGCACTGGCCGGCGCGTGCGGTGCCGATGTTCGGCGCCAGCCAGTACGACCCGGCCGAGGAAAAGCCCGATACGCCGGCGATCAGCGAGCAGCTCGAAGCGCTGTCGAAGCTCGTCACCGCCGGCAAGGTGCGCTATCTGGGCACATCGAACGAAACCGCCTGGGGCGTCGCCGAATGGGGCCATGCGGCCGATGCCAACGGCCTGCCGCGGATGAAGACCATCCAGAACGTCTACAACCTGATCAACCGCACGTTCGAGACCGGCCTGGTCGAAGCCTGCCACCGCGAACAGGTATCGCTGCTGGTGTACAGCCCGCTCGCCTTCGGCTTGCTGTCGGGCAAGTACATCGCCGGCGCTCCGGCCGATGGCCGGCTGAGCCGCTTCCCGCAATTCGGCTCGCGCTACCGCAAGCCCTTTGTCGACGAAGCCGTCGCCGCCTACGCCGCGCTGGCGCGCGAACACGGGCTGACGCCGACGCAACTGGCGCTGGCTTTCGTGCACAGCCGCTGGTTCGTCGCCAGCACCATCATCGGCGCAACCACGCTGGCCCAGCTTGGCGAGAACATCGGCAGTAGCGAAATCACCTTGTCGGCCGAACTCGAAGCCGGGATAGAGAAGCTATACCGTCAATACCACAGCCCCGCGCTGTAAACGCTCATTCGGCGGCTGCGCTTCGGGCGAAAACAAACTGTTTTGGCTCGCTCGCCGACCGAATCGTTTACGCCCAAGACCAGCGGAAAGGAATTCACCATGCGTACCCAAGCCGAAGCCATCCACGACTATATCGTCGCGATCCGCCGGGATATCCACCAGCACCCGGAACTGGGCTACCGGGAAACGCGCACGGCGCAACAGATCGTCGCGCAACTGGTGGCGCTGGGAATACCCAGCCGTGGCGGCGTGGCCGGCACCGGAGTGGTGGCCGAGCTGAAGAAGGGCGACGGCCCCATCATCATCATCCGTGCCGACATGGATGCGCTGCCGATCGATGAGGCCACCGGCCTGCCCTACGCCTCGCAATGCCCCGGCGTGATGCATGCCTGCGGCCACGACACCCATGTGGCGATGGGCCTCGGCGCGGCGCGGCTGCTGCTGGAGGCCGATTTCGCCGGCACCGTGCGCTTCGTGTTCCAGCCGGCCGAGGAAGGCTGCTACGACGATCCGGACGGGTATTCGGGTGGCCAGCGCATGGTGAAGGAAGGCGTGCATCTGGGCGCCAGCGCCGCGATCGCGCTGCATCAGGTGCCGGTCATGCCCACCGGCATGATCAGTATTCGCGACGGAGCGGTGATGGCGGCGAGCGACGAATTCGACATCGTCGTGCACGGCCGCGCCGCGCACGCCGGCGTCTCGCCGCAGGCCGGCATCGACGCCATCGTCATCGCCGCCGAACTGGTCGGCACGCTGCAAACCATCGTCGCCCGCAATATCAGCCCGACCGATTCGGCCGTGGTCAGCGTCGGCACCATCGCCGGCGGCGCCGCGACCAATATCGTCGCCGACTCGGTTCGCCTCACCGGCACCATCCGCACGCTCAGCGCCCAGACCCGATCGCACGTGCACGCGCGCATGGCCGACATCTGCGCGCATCTGGGTGCCATGCACGGCACCACGATCGACTGCAAAATCCTCAATGGCTACCCGGTGACGATGAACAACCCCGAGGTCGCCGCTATCGCCCGCCGCGCCGCGCAACACCTGCTCGGCGAGGACGCGCTGCTGGAGCTGCCGCCGCTGATGGGCGGCGAGGATTTCTCCTTCACCGCCGCCGCCGTGCCCTCATGCTTCGCGCTGCTCGGCACCATGGGCGCGGACAGCAACGGCCACTCGCTGCACAGCCCGAAAATGATCGTCGATGAAACCGCACTGCCGCTCGGTGCGGCGTATCTGGCACAAACGGCGCTGGATTTGCTGGCGCATTTTGGCAAGCCTGGTCGCCGATGAAATCAGGCACATGAGACCGAACGGCAGGTTTATCCCGGCTTCGCAGCTCCCCGGGAACGGTACGTTCTCACAGCTCACATCTCACTTTTGGAACGACTTGACCAATAATATAAAAAATTATTTCTGCACCACAGAGAGAAATTAATGAATACCATTTACTTAAAAGGCATCTATTGGAAAATGCACTCAGCATTACGATTGTAATTTTCCACGTTGACGTCTGTTTTGGAGCGAACTTAAGGTAGACGCGCCGTTCGGGCTAGGGGCGTTTGACTTGGCCGCATGCAATGCGCATATTGAAACATTCGTTGCGCGCCATGTTGCCCAGCTCTCCATCTCCGGCCGCGTTCATTGACACGTTTTCATCCTGAATCAGGAACCTCTCTATGTTCAAAAAGTCGAACTTGGCGATTTACGTTGCCGCAACGCTGAGCACAGCCTGTCTGCCGGTGCTGAGTGCAGCCGCAACGGACGTCAAGCAGCAGGGCACGGCGACCAATGTCGCCATCAACAAGTCCTTTGAACCGGTGCAGTACAGCACCAAGGGCAAGCCGAATGTCCTTGTCGTGGTCATGGATGATCTGGGCTATGGTCAGTTGAACTACGACAACAGCGCCTTCGACAAGACCGAATTCCTCAAGTCGCTGGAAATCCCCAAGCGTTACGAGGCCAATATCGACAAGGCGATCGACGCAGCAAAGCATTCAACGCCTTATCTGCGCACGCTGGCCGACAACGGTGTCATGTTGCAGCAGGGCTTTGTGGCGCATGGCGTCAGCGGCCCGTCGCGGGCAGCCATCATGACGTCGCGCGCGCCATCGCGCTATGGCATCTACAGCAACGATGATGCGGAAAAAGGCGTTAGTCTGGATGAGACCTTCCTGGCCAAATATTTTCAGGATTACGGTTACAGCACGGCGGCCATCGGCAAATGGCATGTCTCGGAAATCACCAATGTGCCCATCGCCAAAGACAAGCAAACGCGTGATTACCATGACAACTTCGTGACCTATGCCAATGAACCTTATCAACCGCAGAATCGCGGCTTTGGCTATTTCTTTGGTTATCACAACTCCGGCGCGGCCTATTACAATTCGCCGTCATTGTTCCAGAATCGGGAAAATGTCCAACCCAAGGGCTACCTGACCGAGCAATTGACCGATCAGGCGCTGAAGGTCATGAAGAACAGCAAGGCCGACGACAAGCCGTTCTTCGTCTACCTTGCCTATCCGGCGGTGCATATTCCACTGGAAAAAATGGCTCCGAAGAAATACCAGATTTTCCATACCGGCAATCAGGATGTGGATAATTACTACGCGACCATCAATGCCGTTGACCAGAATGTAAAACGCATCATGGATACGCTGAAAAAGAGTGGCCAAGCGGACAACACCATGGTGTTTTTCCTAGCCGACAACGGCGCCGTGATCGATTCGCCGCTACCGATGAATGGCCAGTTCAAAGGCAACAAGGGCACGACCTGGTCGGGCGGCGTGCATGTGCCGATGTTCGTATATTGGAAGGGCAAACTGCAAAGCGGCCTGAAATACAAGAATATGGTGTCGTCAATGGACATCATGCCGACGGCGCTGGCCGCAGCCGGCATTCCCCTGCCGACGACCAACAAGAAACTGGATGGTGTCAATCTGCTGCCTTATCTGAATGGAAAAACGCAGGGAACACCACACGAGTATCTGTATTGGGCACAACCCCGTGCTTTCCACTGGAATGCCAAAAACATTCCGTTCTGGACCAACTACGACAAGTTCGTATCGGGCCAATCGGACGAATACCCGCATAATCCATATCGCGAACAGGATTCGGCCTTCACCTGGACGGTACGTGACGCCCAATGGGCGCTGCATTACTACACCGGCAATCAATCCTACGAACTGTATCGTGCCGATGACGTGTCCGAGCAGCACAATGTCGCGGCGCAAAATCCGCAGGTGGTCACCCAGTTGAAACAGCAAATTCACGGCTGGATGGGCCAAGCGACCAAGCCGGCGACGGACAACAACCAGCCCAAGTACCAGCAACTGCTCGACGGTATGAAATAAGCCCTACCCATCAAACCCGCGGCACGGCCAGCGGAAACACTCACCGGCAAGGCTCCCAGGGTCTTGCCGGTCTTGCATCGGGAGCGATCATGCTGAGTTTCATGGCGAAGCCGACGAGCTTCAAGTGCAATATCCGCTGCGACTATTGCTTCTATCTACAAAAGGAAGCCTTCGTCGAGCCACCGCATGGCAATGGCCTGAACATGGCCGACGATGTGCTCGAAACCTTTGTCCGCAAGCAGGTCGACGCTGGCGGGCAGGATGTCTACTTCACTTGGCAGGGTGGCGAACCCACGCTGGCCGGCCTCGATTTCTATCGTCGCGCGGTCGCGCTGCAACAAGCCTGTGCCGGCGGCAAGCGTATTCACAATGCCTTCCAAACTAATGGCATCGCGCTGGATAACGAATGGGCGGCATTTTTCAAGGAGCATGATTTCCTGATCGGCCTGTCGCTGGATGGCGATGAAGAACTCCACGATGCCTACCGCGTCACCGCGACCGGGCGCGGCACCTTCGGGCAGGTCATGCGCGCGGTCGAACTGCTCAAGCACCACGGCGTCGAATTCAATACGCTCACGGTCGTGAATGACCGGAACGTCAAGCATCCGCTCAGGGTTTATCGTTTCCTCAAGCAAATTGGCAGCACTTATCTACAGTTCATTCCTGTCGTCGAAACCGGCGAGCTTGATGAGCAGCACCGGCCCGTGTGGTTTGCAAACAAGCAGGTCGAGCCAACACCGACCGATTTTTCGGTCGATGCGCTCGAATACGGTCGTTTCATGACGGCGATTTTCGACGAATGGGCACGTCACGATATCGGCACGGTTTTCGTGCAGATGTTCGAGTCACTGCTGGCGCGTTTCTGCGGCTTTGCACCAAGCATGTGCATTTTTCAGAAAAGCTGCGGTGGCGCAAATCTGGCGATCGAAGCCAATGGCGACGTCTACAGCTGCGATCACTTCGTCTACCCCGAACACCTGATCGGCAATATCAAGACGCACACGCTGACACAAATCGGCGCAGCCACCGCCCCGCTCTCGGCACGGAAAGACGCGCTCAACCGCCAGTGCAGTGCCTGTCCTTGGGTCGAGCTGTGCAATGGCGGCTGCCCCAAGCACCGCTTTGTCCGTAACGCCGATGGCGAGCGCCACAACTATTTCTGCGGTGCCTACGAGCACATCTTCAGCCACCTGACCCCCGCCCTCAACTTCATGGCCGAACTCAAGTCCCAAGGCGCGTCACCTGCACTGTTGGGCCAGTATTTCGACAGGATTTATCCCGCACAGAGCCAGACGCCAGGCATACCGTAAGCCCGCTTGCATCGCTGCCGCCCTTTGATCGGGCCGGACGATGCGCCCAGTACCTGACGGCAATACGGCGGGTATGACAACAAGGTTCAAGCCGATGCTGATGCTCAGCAAAGCGACGACTCCCAAGCTTGGAGCGCCTAGCTCGAAGGCGGTTACGCCATTCCGGCCATGGTCGCTGCATTGCGCGACTTGGTGATCAAGCCGCAAGCGAAACTGAGCGCCAACAATGAAAAACGCACTCTCTTTCATACACATCAGGCACAGCACAAGCTACATATCGCACGGCGCCGCGTCACCCGCGGCAGTTATACTTCCGCGCTGAACTCATAGACTGGAAAGCCCATATGTCCACGATTCCCGCCTGTCCCCAATGCAGCATGGAGAACACCTATCCGGATGGCGACAACTACGTTTGCGCCGATTGCGGCCATGAGTGGGCGGCCAGCGCTGCGGCGAGCGACGATGACGACGCGCGGGTGGTGAAGGACGCCAACGGCACGGTGCTGCAGGACGGCGACGCGGTGGTGCTGATCAAGGATCTGAAGGTGAAGGGTTCGTCGATCACGCTCAAGCAAGGCAGCAAGGTGAAGAGCATTCGCCTGGTTGGCGGCGATCACGAGGTCGATTGCAAGATGGATGCCGGCAACTTCATGCTGAAGGCCTGTTTCCTGAAAAAAGCCTGATTCCGCTGGTGAATGGACGTGGTTCCATTCACCGCAAGCATGAAAAAAGCACATCCGCGGATGTGCTTTTTGTTTGGGGAAACCGCTCAGAGCCTGAAACGCGCCACCGAGTCTTTCAGCTGCGCCGACAGCGCTTCCAGTTCCTGCACATTGCGATTGGCCGCGCCGACCGAATCGGCCGAGGCTTCGACCATATTGGCGATGCGCTCGACATTGCTGGCGACGCTGGCACTGGCCGTGCTCTGCTCGGCGGTTGCGTTGGCGACGTCGCGGATCTTCGCCAGTGTCGAGGCCGAACCGACGCTGATTTCGCGCAGCGCTTCGGCCGCCTCGCCCGCCAGCGCGACGCCACGCGCTACCCGCGGCTTCACCGCGTCCATGCTGTCGACCACCGAACCGGTATCGGCCTGGATTGCCTGCGTCATGGCGGCGATCTCGCCGGTGGCCTGGGTCGTGCGCTCGGCCAGCTTGCGCACCTCGTCGGCAACCACCGCAAAGCCGCGGCCCTGTTCGCCGGCGCGGGCGGCTTCGATGGCGGCGTTCAGCGCCAGCAGATTGGTCTGATCGGCGATGTCCTTGATCACGCCGGCGATACCGTCGATCGCGCGCGAGCGTTCGACCAGCCCGGCGATCAAGGCCGAGGCCTCGCCGATCTGTACCGAGACGCGCTGGATTTCGGCCGATGCGTTGTTCACCAGCGATTCGCCCTGCGCGGCCAGCTCGGTCGAGCGCGACGAGTTGCTTTCGGTTTCACGCGCGCTCTCCGAAATCTGGTCGACGCTGACCGACATCTGCTCGATCGCCGCCGCCGTCGCCGCGGTCGCGTCCGACGACTGCCGTGCGGACTGGTTGATCTGCGTCATCTGGCCCGAAAGGCTGGCGGCGGCATGACCGAGCGCGCCCGAACCGCGCTGGATGCCTTCGATCATCTGCCGCAGGCTGCCCTGCATCGTCGCCACCGCGCCAAGCAGGCTGTCCGGCGCGACCTTGCCGTCGATATGGCGGCTCAGATCACCGGCGGCAATCGCCTGCGCCACTTCGGTCGCGTAATCGGGCTCGCCACCAAGACGGCTGTAAATGCGCCGTGACATCATCACCGCCACCGCAATCACCACCGCCAGCACCACCAGGCCGATCAGCAGGAAGCTCAGCGCGTAGCGCCAGTAGGCGCGGTCGATGTCGTCGGTGAATACGCCAAAGCCGATGATCCAGTCCCAGCCCGGCACCTTGATCACGCCGTTGATCTTGGGCACTTCGATCTCGCTGCCGGGGCGCTTGGTCACGATGTCGGTGTAACCGAAATCGCTCTTGGCCAGCACATCCATATAGGCCTGATGCGTGCTGCGGCCATCGGGCAGTTTCGAGCCGAAATCGATCTTGCCGACCCGCTTCGGGTTCGGATGGGCCAGGATCCTGGCATCCATGGTGCGGACGAAGACATAGTCATCGCCCTTGACGAGGCCGGATGCCGCATCGATGGCGCGGGCCTGGGCTTCGTCGCGCGTCAGCTTGCCGCTTTGCTCCAGCGCCTGGTAGCGCTTCATCTGCCCGACCGCCAGGTCAAGAACGAGCCTGATCTCGCCACGGCGCTCCTGCAGCATGGTGGAACGGATGGTTTGCAAGGCATAGCCCGCGATGATGACCAGACCGATCACCGCACAAACGACGATCAGGCCCAATCGGGTGGAAAGCTTCATTGGATAACTCCGGCGCCTCCCTGACGAGGCTTGATGACGCGGCATGACCCGCTCGTGGCAGATCCCTTGTCGCTAAGTATTAGTAATTTGTAATTTTCTTACTTACAGAACGGATTATATCCAAGCTCGCACCGTGATGATGACATTGGTGTGCGCGGGCCATGGCCAGAAATCTCGCCGCTGTGACGGACAGGCGCTATAAAAACACGGCGTTCACGTCATCAACATAAGGAACAACCATGATCTATCGCGGCAGCTGTCATTGCGGGCGCATTGCGTTCGACGTCGAAGGCGAAATCGGTACGGTGATCGAATGCAACTGTTCGATCTGCCGGCGCCGCGGCCACCTGCTGTGGTTCGTGCCGCGCGCCAGCCTCAAGCTGGTGACGCCGGAAGCGGACCTGAGCACGTACACCTTCAACAAACACGTGATTCAGCACCATTTCTGTCCGACTTGCGGCTGCGGCCCGTTCGGGCGCGGCAGCGATCCGGCCGGCAACGAGATCGCGGCGGTGAATGTGCGCTGCCTTGAGGGCATCGAGCCCGCCAGCCTGCAGATCCAGCAGTACGACGGCCGCAGCAAATAGCCGGTTGCCGCCCGGAATGAAAAACGCCCCGCATTGCGGGGCGTTTTGCGTGGCTTGAACCACACTCAGCAGCTACCGAGATCCTCCCACGGTTTGGCGCTGCCGCTGTTGGTATCGGGGCGTTCGCCCTGTGTCCACCATTTGGCGCGGTAGTTGCGGCCGTTGTAGCCGACGGTTGCCCCGGCATCGTAGGCGGCGGCCGACCCCCATTCGGCGGCGCAGGTCGACGTCACGCTCATCATCATTGGTGCCGGTACGGCACGCAGGCTCGCCAGCGGCTGGCCCGAGGCGGCGACCGCCTTGATCTCGTCGACGCCCAGCGCACGCGTCCATACGGCAACGTCGTCGAAGGCGATGGCGAAACGCTCTGCCGGGGTGCGGCTGTAATAATCGCCGCGCGCGTCTTCGTTCAGCGCCCAGCGCCCGTAGCTCGGCACCACATTGCCGGTGACGTTGCTGAAACTGACGACGGTTTCGCGCACATCGGTCGCCGATTGGCTGGCGTAGCAGCGCATGGTCTTGGCCGCCTTGTCGACGCAGATCGCCACGTAGCACCAGATATCGAGCGGCATCGCCAGATAGCCGTCGGCACGGTTGGTGCCGTCGCCGACATTGAACTTGAAGCGGCCGTCGCCCGACGCACCGATCGAGAAGCCGGCGTTCTTGCCGGTCGCCCAGTCCTTGTTGGCAACGATGCTGGTCATCCTGGTGCCCATGTTTGAGGGCATCTTCACCCAGCAAGCGAAGGTGAACGCGTTACTGGCCGCGCTGACGTCGTAGGGCAGGAAAGCGGCGGCGGCCTGCAATGCATCGAGGCGGATGCCGTTGCCGTACTGCGCGGCCGGATACGTCACCGGGCCGGTGACGGTTGCGGTACTGCCGGCGACGTCGTCGCTGCCGTCGGCGTCAAAGCGGTGGTAATGCGCCAGCCCGCCCAGCAAGGCAGCGCCCCAAGCCGATGGCGCCGGCGTCGGCGCGGTCCGCAAGGTCTGGATCGGCTGGTTGGCCGAGGCGATCGCCTGGATGTCGCTCGCCACCAGCGCCCTGCCCCATACGGCCAGATCGTCGAACTCGATAAGGAAACGCTCGGCCGGATAGCGGCTGTAATAGGTGCCGCGGCCGTCTTCGTTCAGCGCCCAGCGGCCAAAGCTCGGGACGATATTGCCGCTGACATTGGCGTAGCTGAGCACGGCCTCGGCGACGCTGCCGGCGGCATTACTGGCATAGCAGCGCATCGTTCTGGTCGCGGTATCGACGGCGATCGCCACATAGACCCAACTGCCGGTGACCATGGCCAGATAGCCGTCGGCGCGGTTGGTGCCGTCGCCGATATTGAACTTGAAGCGGCCATCGCCCGAATGACCGATCGAGATGCCGGCGTTCTTGCCGCTCGCCCAGTCCTTGTTGGCGACGATGCTGGTCATGGTCGTGCCCATATTGGTCGGCATCCTGACCCAGAAGCCCAGGGTGAAATTGCCGCCGCTCATGTCGAACGGCAGAAAGGCCGCGGCGGCCTGCAGCGCGTCGAGCCTGATGCCGCCGCCGAATTTCCCAGCCGCCGGGTACGCCACCGGGCCGGTGCTGCTCAATGCGGCGCTGCCGGCCTCGTCGCTGCCGTTGCCTTCAAAGCGGTAGTAATGACTCATGCCGCTGAGCAAAGCAGCGGTGAAACCCGCCCCCGCCCCCGCGCCGGGCACTGGCGTGGGGGTCGGTGCGGGCGTCGGGCTCGGCGTCACCCCGGCGATGCCGAGCCGGCCCGGAAAGGTCATGCTCGTGCCGCCTTCGATATGGCCGCAATACTCGTAAACGAAGGTATTGCCGGTGTCGCCGGCGACCAGCAGCATGAAGTCGTACCAGTTGCTGCGCGTCGCCAGCGACAGCGTCACCGTGGCATTGGCGGCAATGACTTGCGGCGTGCGCTGGCCGACGAGGTAGTCGTCGATGTTGACGGTGATCGCCACGGCCGCGCGGTTCTGGATGCTCACACTCACCACGCCGCCGGCCGGATTCGGCACCACGCTCACCTGCGGATACGCGCCCCCCTGCAATGCGCTCGGCAGCAGGCTGCCGGCGAAACGACGGTAAAAGCTGTTGGGGCCGTGCACGGCAATATCGAAGCGCCCCGAGCTGACCGCGCTGGCATCGATGATCTGGGTCTGGCTGCCGGCGGCGGGCACGGTGACGAAGATGGGTGCAAAGGTCAGCGTGCCGTAGCCGTGGATATCGAACGCCGCGCCCTGCGTTCCGCCATTGGCGAACGACAGTGTCAGCTTCTTGCTCGCGGGATCGACGCTGGCGTTGAGATCGGGTTGCACCGCCACCGGCCGCAACGGCCGGGCGCCGCCACTTTCGACCCCCGGTGCCGACACCTCGCCATTGGGAACGGCCGCCGGCAGGCTGGCGCAGGCGAAGTTCGCATCGCTCGCCAGCGTCGCGGTATTCGGCAAGCTGGAGGGGAAGCCATAGCCGCTGGCGGCAAAGTCGAAGCCATCCATCAAATCGCCGCACACGCTGCGGCGCCACGCGCTGATGTTCGGCTCCTGCACGCCGGTAAAGCGCTCGAGGAAACGCAAGGTCGACGTGTGATCGCTGGCCTGACTATGTACCCAGCCGCCGACGCTCCATGGCGAGATCAGCCAGGTCGGGATGCGGTGGCCAAGGCCCAGCGGATAGCCGCTGTTCCATTCATTGGTCGTGCCGATCGGCGGTGTTGGCGGTACCACGTGGTCGAAGATGCCGCCATTTTCGTCATAGGTGTAAATGAATACCGTCTTGGCCCATACCGCCGGGTTGCTGGCAAGCGCATCGAGAAAGATCTTGGCGTAATCGCCGCCGACATTGGGGCTGTAGTGCGGATGCTCGGACAGCGCCGCCGGGGCGATGATCCAGCTCACCGCCGGCAAGGCATCGTTGGCGACATCCTGCGCGAAGGCGTTGCGTGCGCGGCGCACCATGCCCTTTTGATACAGCGGCGATGTCGTGGCGGCATTTTTGAAATTGCTGAACCACGCCAGCGCGTTGTCGTCGTAATTATCCTGCTCCTGATACATCTTCCACGAGATGCCGGCCGCTTCGAGCCGCTCGGCGTAGGTCGTCCAGGTAAAGGGTTTGCTCTCGTCGTTGTTCATCGACGCGCCATTGGCCCATTGTCCCTGGCCATTGGCGCCCGACATCAGGAACAGCCGGTTCGGATTGGTACTGGTATTGGCCGAACAGAAATAGTGATCGCAGGTGGTGAACGCATCGGACAGCGCATGGTGGAACGGGATATCGGCGCGGGTGTAATACGCCATGCCGTTATTGCCCTTGTTGGGAATCCATTTGTCCATCACGCCGGCATTGAACGCCTGCCTGCCGTCGGTCCAGCTATGGGCGACATCGACCATGCATTGACCATTGGTGGTGGCGCCATTGAGCCGGAACGGCCAGATCACCTTGCCGGCGGCGCTCTTCTGCGCAAACACGCTGCTGCCGTCGGGCAGGCGCAAGGGGTGCGGATCGTTGTAGCCGCGCACGCCGTTGAGCGTGCCGAGGTAATGGTCGAACGCACGGTTCTCCTGACTCAGGATCACCACATGCGCCACCGAGGCCAGGCTGCCGCCCGAAGGCGTGCCGGCGGCCAGGACTTTTTGCAGGCTGAGCGGCAAAGCGCTCAGCGCCGCACCGACCCCACCGTACTTGAGGAAATGCCGTCGATTCATCTCTCACTCCGTGTTGTTATGCCCCCTTCTGCGAGAGGGCATCGCACTGTGCACGGCGAATATGAATCGCAGCTTTCCGCTTGGTGAATTTGTCACGACATCTAGATGACATGACCAAAGCGGCACCACGGCCAAGGCTGACAGAACTACAATCGGAGCATCGCGGGCTTCCGCTCCGCCCGCGACCCCACGGAGTACTACATGCTGCAAACGATCACCGCCTTCCTCGGCAACATCCTGCTGGTTGTCGCCGCGCTGATGCCCATCCTCAATCCGCCGGGGCACGCGCCGATTTTTCTGTCGATGACCACCGCGTACAACGAGCAGGAAAAAGCCATCCTCGCCCGCCGCGTGGGCATCTACAGCTTCTTCCTGATTCTGGTGAGCATGTTCACCGGCAGCTATGTGCTGAATTTTTTCGAGGTTTCGCTGCCGATCATCCGCGTTGCCGGCGGCCTCTTGGTCGCCGCGGCCGGGTGGAAGCTGCTGTCGGACGAAGGCAAGAACAGCAACCGCAAGCTGGAAGAACAGGCGGTGGCGCTGGAGCACAGCGCCGAGGAGCTGCGCTCGCGCGCCTTCTATCCGCTGACCTTTCCGATCACCGTCGGCCCCGGCACGATCACCGTCGCCATCACGCTCGGCGCCGGCCTCAAGGGCCCGGGCCTGCTGCACCGGCTGGACATGCCGATCGCCAGCATCATCGCCACCGCGCTCGTCGCCTACTCGCTGTACTTCTGCTACCGCTACGCCGAACGCATCATGCGGCTGCTCGGCAGCACCGGCACCATCGTGTTCCTGCGGCTGTCGGCCTTCATCCTGTTCTGCCTCGGCGTGCAGATCGTCTGGGATGGCGCGAGTGCGCTGCTAGCGGATTTCGTTGCGCACTCGGCGCCGGCGTTGCTACACCGCTAAGGTCATAACGTCTGGCCAAACAAAAAGCCCACCAGATCGGTGGGCTTTTTTTGAGCTGCGTGGTCGCTTATTTAGCACGTAGGTTGGGCTGAATGAAATGAAGCCCAACATCGACATTCACCCCGCTCCCCCCTGCTCACCAAAACGCCCTTCCACATCCGATTCACCACCCCAATCTGCCGCCAACAACCCTGCGGCAACATAGCGATGCACGCTTGAGTAAGGCCAATCCACGGCTCGATGGGCATGACCATGTTTGACCGGGTTGATGTGAATGTAATCGACATGCGCCTGCAAATCCGCTTCATCCCGGATTTGATGTTCCCAATACCGCCGTTGCCAAACGCCCCGTTCTCGCTTGCGGCTTCGACTTTCGCGAACAAGCTCGACTCTGGGAAGCTGCCGGGAAAATCCGGCCTTGATCAGCGACCAACGCAGGGAATAATCAGCGTCACCAAGCGGCAAAGACCAGATGGCATGCAGATGGTCTGGCAACACCACCATGGCAACAATCTGAAATGGGTGTGTCACCTGCACTTTTCGCATAACTTGCCGTAAGCCATCAATATGGCGAATCAGCAAGTCTTGGCGGCGGTCAGCCAGATTGACCGTGAAGAAATAAGTGCCTCCTTCCAAACGAGCCCGTCGATAGCGCATGATTCGACACTCCGCAAGAGGATGGATTGAGCGTTGGGCTTCATTTCATTCAGCCCAACCTACGGGCTGATTAATTCAATGGGGCCAATCTCCCCGGCTAACGATGGAGGCCCGCGCGCGCGTCTTGTATCAGGGTCCGGGCTGAATAGGCCCAAGATGACCGTTTGTAGTGTTGCAGCCCTTCACCTTCTCGCGCATTCAAGCGGCGGTGCGGCCATTTGCCGAACGACAACGTCCTTTAGCAAGGGACGGGGGAGTCCTTGTAGTTTAAATTAACGGGCGGGCGGTAGCCCATCCTGGTTGAATGAAGTGTTAGGCTTCATGCCGAGCATTTAAATGGCTTTGGCAGAACAGCAAAGAAGGTCCCGCCATTTGACCTAACAGATTTTGATGTGGCTTAAGAAAATCAAGAAGCGATTGAGCCTTTTGCTGGTGATATTTAAAAATGAAGTATGGATCAACGTTGTTGCGGTAGAGGGCAAGAGCCTCACAGTAGAGGCACGTTAGTTTGTGTAACCGTATAACCGCAATTTCGAACGCTTTGGTATTGATGCAGCTTGGTTCAAGAATCCCCCAAACAACATCTCCGAATTCAATGGTCTCTTCAGATTTATTGTGCGTGGCGAGTTTACGCTGGAGCCAGTGTTCAACCTCCTCATCTGCCTTTGTCACGTGGGCAAGTAGATCGCGCTTTAACGTCTCGTCCTGAGCATCTGAAAGTTGCTGGCTCTGTAGGTGAATAGTATATACAAGCAAAAGAATGCTAATAAAGGAAAGCAGGACACCTGCTACCCCTCCGAAATATCCACCAAACTGGTTCCAATTTTCACCATTTGTCGAAAAAGGATGCCCATGTCCAACGTACATGTAATAGGCGCCACCTACTACGGACATTAGTAGAATTCCAATTGCCAAAGCGAAAAAAATTTTGAACATGATGCCTAACGTAGTGTATGCACCATGGTGCATAGCACGGTAAATAAAGAAATATGCGAGATATCCGATCACACCATCGGCATATTACGTACCTTCTAAAAGGTTACTATTTTTCTATCTGCGAGTGTACACGGCGGCCGCTCTCGCGGCGTACTGCGCCTATCGCCACAAACGCAAAAAAGCCCACCATCAAGGCGGGCTTTTTCGTTACAGCAAACGCGCTTACTTGCCGTCGAGCAGCTGTTCGATCTGCTGGCGCGGAATCGCGCCGGAGACGATACGGCCGCTGCCGAAAATCAGCGCCGGCGTGCCGGTAATGCCGAGCGATTCGCCCAGCGCCAGGTTCTTGGCGATCGGGTTCGGGCAATCGGCCTTGCCTTCGGGCAGCTTGCCGTCGTTCATGAAGTTGCTCCACGCCGCAGCCTTGTCGTCGGCACACCACATCAGCTTGGACTTGCGCTCGGCATCCGGGTGGATGTTGAGCGGGAACAGGAAGGTGTAGATGGTGACGTTGTCGACGCCCTTCAGGCTTTCCTGCTCCAGTCGTTTGCAGAACGGGCAATCCGGGTCGGAGAACACCGCCAGCTTGCGGGCGCCATTGCCCCGCACTTCCTTGATCGCCTGATCCATCGGCAGCTTGCTGAAATCGGTCTTCATCAGCTCGGCCATGCGGCGCTCGGTGACGCTTTCCTTCTTGGCCACGTCGACCATATCGCCGACGATGACGAAGTTGGCCTGCGCGTCGGTGTAAACGATCTGGCGATTGGCGATCACCACTTCGTACACGCCCTTGATCGGGCTGGCGTTCACCGCGGTGATGTCGCGGCCTTGCAGCGTCGAGGCCAGCTTCTGGCGAATCTGCTTTATATCGGTCTTGCTATCGGCCTGCGCCGAACAAGCGGTCAGCGCGACCATGCCGATGACGGCGAGGCTCTTGGTGATGCGGGTCAACTTCATGCGGTTTCCTTTGGCACTCACGCGTCCATCGCGTGGCGAATCAGTTGTTGTTTAATCCATGGTAGCGAATCGGTCAGGCCCAGCCCGGTGTTTCGCAGCGTCTTCAAAAGCGGATTGCGGTTGTTGAACAGCTTCTGCAGGCCGTCGCACGCGCCCTGCATGACATAAATCGCCTCGCGCCGCGCACGTTCGTAACGGCGCAAGGTCAGGTAATCACCCAGCTTGGTCGAATCCGCCGCAGCCAGCACCCGCGCCAGTTCGGCTACATCGCCAAAACCGAGGTTGACGCCCTGCCCCGCGAGCGGATGCACCGTATGCGCCGCATCGCCGACCAGCGCCACGCCGGCGCGAACCAGCTCGCGCACATGCGTCAGCCGCAACGGAAACGCCGCCGCCGGGGTGATGCAACGCAGCTCGCCGAGCGCACGGCCACCGGCCGCGGCGACCTTGGCGTCGAGTTCGGCCGTCGGCAGCGCCAGAAGTTCATCCTTGCGCGCCTCATCGCACGACCAGACGATCGAGATGCGCTTGCCGGCCAGCGGCAACCACGCGAGGATGCCATCGTCGAAAAACCACTGCCGCGCAACGCCATAATGCGGCAGCTCGGTTTCGAAATTGGCAACCACGCCCCACTGTCCGTAGGGCTTTGAACTGCTGTCGATGCCGGCACCATTGCGCAACCACGAATTGGCGCCGTCGGCGCCCACCGCCAGCCTTGCACGGATGCTGCGGCCATCGGCGAGCGTGACGGTAACACCGTCGTCGTCGTAGGCAAACGCGGCCGGTTCGGCCGGCGCCATTACGCTGACATTCGGTGCCGCCATCGCGGTTTGCCACAATGCGGCTTGCAGATTGCCGCTTTCCAGTATCGTCGTCAGTGCATCGAGGCCGGCGTCGAGCGCGTCGAAAGCAAGCGTGCTGCGGCCGTCGTCGCCGGTGATCTGCATCCGCGATACCGGCTGGATTCGCGCGGCGTCGAGCCGCTGCCACGCGCCGATGTCGCTCAGCAGTCGCTGGCTGGCGCGGCTGATCGCGTAAACGCGGTTGTCCCAACGCTCGCTGGGCGCCTGCGTCTGCGGCGTGCGGCCTTCCAGCAGCAGGATGGAATGCGTGCTTTTTGCCAGCGCGGCGGCCAGCGCGGTGCCGACAAGGCCACCGCCGATAATCAGTATGTCTGCGTCGTAGTGCATGGGGCAGAGTGTAGCAGGCCGGTTTGGCTGAATGAAACGCCAGCATCTACGCTGATGCGTGCCCACCTGCCTGATCCTCATCGCTTTTGTCGCCGGCGTCTGCCTCTTGCAGCGCCTGTCCACCCTGCCCGCCTTGTGGCCGGCGCTGCTTGTCATCGCCGTGGCATGCGCGCTGGCGATCGCCTTTGCGCGACTGCGCGTGCTGGCGTATGCGCTGATCGCCGCCGCGCTTGGCTTTGGCTACGCCGACTACCGCGCCCAGTTGCGGCTGGCCGAACGCCTGCCCGCCGCGCTGGAACAACAAACGATCGTCGCCGATGGCTATATCGCCGATCTACCGCAGCAAAGCCGCTTTGGCTGGCGCTTTAATTTCGTGGTGCAAGCCAGCGATACCGCCGGCTTGCCCCGCCGCGTGCAGGTCAACAGCTACGGCAAGACCTTGCAACCGCACGCGGGTGAACGCTGGCGATTAACGCTACGGCCCAAGCGTCCGCATGGCCTCGCCAATCCCGGTGGCTTCGATCTGGAGCGCTGGCTGCTGGGTGAAAATATCGGTGCGACCGCCAGCGTCAAATCGGCCGAACGGCAAGCCGGCCATGCCTGGCAAGCCAGCATCAACCGGCTGCGCGAAGCCTTGCGCAACCGGTTGCAGATGCAACTTGGCGATGCGCCATATCGCGGCGTCGTCATTGCGCTGGCCATTGGCGATCAGGGCGGCGTACCCAAGGATCAATGGCAGCGTTTCGCCACCACCGGCGTCACCCATTTGATCAGCGTGTCCGGCCTGCACATCACGCTCTGGGCAACGCTGCTCGGCGCGCTGGTCAACACCGGCTGGCGCCGTGTGCCGTGGCTGGTGGCACGGGTTCCGGCGCAGCGCGCGGCGCTCGTCGCCGGGGTACTGGCCGCGCTCGGTTACAGCCTGCTCTCGGGCCTGAGCGTGCCGACACAGCGCACGCTGCTGATGCTGCTGATCGCCGCCATCGGCCTATGGCGCGGCCACAGCAGCGCGCCGCTGTTCACCTGGCTGCTAGCGCTGGCCACGGTGGTACTGGTCGATCCGTTCGCGGTGCTGTCGGTCGGTTTCTGGCTGTCTTTTCTCACCGTCGGCGCGCTCTTGTTCGCCTGCGCCAACACGCTGGGCAAGGCCGCCCCTTGGCGCAGCTGGATAAGCGCGCAATGGGCCGCCACGCTGGCGAGCTTTCCGGTGCTGGCGCTGGTGTTTCAGCAACTGCCGGTGATCTCGCCGATCGCCAACGCGCTGGCGATTCCGCTGGTCAGCATGATCGTCACGCCCTTGGCGCTGGTCGGCCTGCTCGACCCGAGCGGCACGCTGCCGTGGCTGGCCGAGCGCGCGTTTGCGCTCACCGATCGCTATCTGCAACTGTGCGCACTGGCGCCGGTATTGAGCATGGCCGCACCGCCCACATGGGCATGGCTACCGGCGGCGCTGGGCGTGCTGCTGTGGCTGGCACCGCGCGGCCTGCCGGGGCGCTGGTACGCGCCGGTGCTGCTACTGCCGCTGATCGCAGCAGCGCCGCCGCCGCTCGCCGAGGGGCACTTTCGCGCCACGGTGATCGATATCGGTCAAGGTCTGGCGGTGCTGGTGCAAACCGGCTCACACACACTGCTGTACGACAGCGGCCCGCCCACGGCCAGCGACCGGGCGCTGTTACCGCTACTGCGCGCGCAGGGCATCACCAGACTCGACACCTTGATGATCTCGCACAACGATAACGACCACAGCGGCGGTGCCGAGGCGGTGTTGCGCGCACTGGCGGTCGGCGAACTGCATTCGACGCTCCCGGCCGGTCACCCTGCCCGTGCGCCGATCGGCAACACGCCGCATCGGGATTGCATCGCCGGCCAGTCGTGGCACTGGGACGGCGTGCGCTTCGATGTGCTCTGGCCCGCCGCCGGTGCGACGTTTCGCAACGACAACGCCGGGAGTTGCACGCTACGAATCAGCAGCGCCGACGGCCACGCGCTGCTGCTGGCCGGTGATCTCGGCCGCAACGAGGAAATCGACCTCGTCAGTCAGGGGCTGGCCGAAACCGCCATCGTCGTGGCGCCGCATCACGGCAGCCGTTCGTCATCGTCGCAAATGCTGATCGACGCGACGCGACCGCAATGGGTGGTGTTTTCCGCCGGTTATCTGAACCGTTTCCGCCATCCGCATCCAAGCATCGTCGATCGCTATGACAATGCCGAAGCGGGCATCCTGCGCACCGACAACGATGGCGCCGTCACCTTCGACGTCGGCAAGGACATCCAGGTTCGGCGCTGGCGCGAGCAATACCGGCCGTACTGGTCTGCCACCGCGGCACAGGCGCTGCCACTGCCTGTAACCGATGCGGACTGATACAGTCGCCGTACATTCCATCCGAGCCCGCCCATGCCGACCTTGACCGCGCTATACCGCTACCCGGTGAAATCGATCCACGGTGAGACCTTGACGCACAGCCGCATCGGCCCAAGCGGCCTGCCCGACGACCGCGCCTGGCTGGTCGCCGATCGCAACGGCCGCTTCATGACCGGGCGCGACTGGCCACAACTGGTCCGGGTGCGTGCCGATGTAGGCGACACCACGCTGACGCTGAGCGCCCCCGGCATGCCGGCGCTGAGCATTGCGCGCGCGGCATTTACCGAAGCGCATCCGGCCCAGGTATGGAAGGACGAGTTCGGCGCCTGGCACGGCCCTGTCGAGGCCGATCAATGGCTATCGGACTACCTCGGCTGTGACGCGCGGCTGCTCTACACCGGCGAAAGCCAGCGGCGGGTCAAGCAGCATCCGGATATTCCGCTGTCGTTCGCCGATGGCTACCCCTTGCTGCTGATCGGCGAGGGTTCGCGCCGGCAGCTATCCGACTGGGCCGGGCAGGATTTCGCCATGGCACGCTTTCGCCCCAATCTGGTCATCGACGGCGCTGAACCCTTCGCCGAGGATGGCTGGACGCGCATCCGCATCGGCGAGGTGATCCTGCGCATGGTCAAACCGTGCACGCGCTGCGTCTTCACCACCGTCGACCCCGACAGCGGTGAAAAATCCGCCGATCAGGAACCGCTGCGCACGCTGGCCAAAAAGCGCAAGGGCGAAGGCGGCGTGCTGTTCGGCCAGAATGTCATCGCCGAGAACAGCGGCCGGATCGAGACCGGCATGGCGGTGGAAATACTCGAATGACAAAGGCCGGCGATTGCCGGCCTTTTGCGAACGAGTGTGCATGAACACACGCCCCGTTCAGTCATCCTCGACGCGCAGCCGGGCAATCACCGAATTGCCGCAGCCCTGATACTCGACGCTATCGAACGACAGCATCCGCGCCATCGAAATGCCGCGCCCGTGCGGATCGAACGCGCGCTCCGGAGAAAACTCGAGGAAGGGCTGCCACTCGAAACCGTTGCCCTCATCGGTGATCGTGAACACCAGCGCATCCGGACGCTTTTCGAACGAAACATTGACGTTGCGGCGACGAAAGTCGGCGCTCGCCAGCCGGGCTTCGACCTCTTCCTGCCAGCGTCCCTGCTGCAACAAGCGGGTTTTATCGGCATAGCTGATGCCAAGGTTGCCGTGTTCGACGGCATTGACGAGCAACTCGGATAAACCGACGGCCACACGCTGTGGCTCCGGGCAGGCATTGGACAGCAGCAAGGTGAGCTGCCGCGCTTCATCCAGCGTACGGAAACGGAACTCGCCGCGCTCAAGCAGCCGGTAGGTCGAGGCCTGATCGGCCAGTTGCGATTCAAGCTGGCGTGTTTCGCGGTAAAACTTGACCGCCGCGGCGACGATGGCCAGCAGCATGTCGCGCTGGAATGGCTTGATCAGGTAGTAATAGGCCCCGGCGGCCAGGCCTTCGCGAACGTTCTCGGCGGCGCCGACGGCGGTCTGCATGATCACCGGAATATGGCTGCATTCCGATTGTTTCAGCCGGGCCAGCAAGGCCATGCCGTCCATGCGCGGCATCATTCGGTCGAGCAGGATGGTGTCGAAGTCGCGATCGTGGGTGAGCAGCGACCACGCGGCCTCGCCGTCCTCGGCGGTAACAACCTCGTAGCCGACGTCGGTCAGGTGTTCGCTGAGGATTTCCAGATTGAATGGCTCATCATCAACCACCAGGATGCGGGCGTCTTGCTGTGGCAATGTTCTCTCCCTATGCGCTAAGGGCCGTCAGCATACCCGTCAGACGCGGGCACTCGCCAGATCGGCGTACAACGAAGTGAATTCCAGCGCCAACTTGTGGCGCGCATCCAGAAAAGGCAGCGGCACCGCGCGCTCGTGCGACTCACGTACTTTCACCGAGCTCGACAATCGCGTCGGCAACAGCGGCAAACCCTGAGCCGCCAGTTCCTCGACCATGCGCACCGGCAGGCTGGCACGCGGCTGGTACTGGTTGACGACGATGCCCTCGATCGCCAGTTGGGCGTTGTGATCGGCGCGGATTTCGTCGACCCGGCTCATCAGCGACAGCAGCGCCTGGCGCGAGAATGCATCGCAATCGAACGGAATCAGGCAGCCATCGGCGGCGATCAGCGCCGAAAGCGTAAAGAAATTGAGCGCCGGCGGCGTATCGATCCACACTTCGTCGAAATCACCGGCCAACTCGGCCAGCGCTTCCTTGAGCTTGTAGATCTTGTGCCGCGATTCGAGCTTGCTTTCCAGCTCGGCGATGTCCGGATCGGACACCATCACCGACAAACCGGCAAACGGCGTCGGATGCACGAAGGCGCGGGTCGGTTTGGCATACAGGCTGAAATTGAGCACCTGGTCGAAAAATGCCGCCAGCGTCGGCGTCGTCGCATCGAGCGCATCACCAAGCAGGTAACGGCTGGCATTGCCCTGCGGGTCGAGATCGACGACGAGCACGCGCCGTCCGGCCTGTGCCGCCGCGGCGGCAAGGTTGACCGAGATGGTGGATTTGCCCACGCCACCCTTCTGGTTGAACACCACTCGACGAAGCATCGCTGAATCCTACCCATGGCGCCGATTGCGCTGCAGCCAAATATAGCACGCACGTTCGCGCGCGCACGTAAGAGGGAAAATCCGGCCAACTCCGGCAGTAACAATTACCGATTCAATAGTGGAAATAGTTACCAGCTTCGAACTCGCCGGGTTCGTAGACTGCACAGCGTGGTTCGGGACTCTCGAACCGGACGTGCAAAGACCCTTTCCCTCGAAGGAGAAAACCAAATGAAAATGAAGCATGCAGCTCTCGCCATCGCTCTGGCATTCGGCGCCGCAGGCCTTGCACAGGCAGAAGTAACGATTGGTGGTAAGGTCGACTTCGGTGTTCAAGCCCGTGATACCGGTGACAGCACCCAAGGCGCCGTGAAGTACCAAGGCGAAATCGATTTCAGCGGCCGTGACAAGCTCGACAACGGCATGAGCGTCATCTGGACCTTGAATCAGGAAATCAACAACATCAACGCCGGTTCGAGCTACACCGCGAACAGCCAGTGGGGCAACCGTGACGCATACGGTGGCCTGCAAGGCGATTTCGGTACCGTTCGTGTTGGTAAGTTCCGTACCGGCGTATACGCACTGACCGATGATCTGTACGGCGATACCGGTGCAGACTGGTTCTTCTCCGACTACGGTCGCGGCATGAACCAACGTGCTGACAACATCGTCGGCTACACCAGCCCGGTGTTCGGCGGCATGCAACTGACTGCCGACTACATCCTTGAAAACCAAAGCACTGGTGACACCAGCAGCTACGGTTACGACGTCGCTGGTACCTACACCAATGGCGGCCTGAAGGTTCTGGCCGGCTACCAAGCCCGTCAAGGCTTCGACGGCACCAAGGACATCACCGCTGGCGCTTCCTACGCAAAAGCAGACGGTTCGTACAACTACGGCGATGCACTGGGCGGCGGTTCGAACGATACCGACAGCCAGACCGGCTACGTTGGTGCGCAGTACAAGTTCAGTAACGGCTTCGGCATCACCGGTGGCTACAAGTACATGGAATTCACCCCGAATTCGGCTGGCGCTACCTACGGCGGCACCGCACTGAACGCGGGTGAAGACTACAACCAGAACATGTACAACCTGATGCTGTCGTACAACCAGGGTCGTAACGATGTTTACCTCGGCTACACCTACCTGGACGATCTGAAGGGTGGTAATGCTCAGTCCGATTCGGGCGCCCAAGCGTTCTCGGCACGTTACAACTACCACATGTCCAAGAACACCTTCGCTTACGCTGAATACCGCTACGTGAAGAACGACGCCAACTCGTCGTACAGCGCCGATGATGACCTGTACAACTACAGCGCCACCAGCGCGGGTCAAGACACCCAACGCGGTATCGTTGGTGTGCGTACCTACTTCTAATCGATCCTTCCGATCGTTTTAGAGTTAGCGTCAAAGAAACGGAGCCTTCGGGCTCCGTTTTTGCGTTTGGGCTCCGGCGGCGACGGATTAACCCTGCCTTGAAAAGGGACATCCTGCCCCCACGTTGTTCAGGTCCCCGGGCCAAGGCCCCGATCGAAACACGCAAGGAGCAATGCACCGATGAGCAAGGAAACACTTGGCTTTCAGGCCGAAGTCAAACAACTGCTGCAGTTGATGATTCATTCGCTGTACTCGAACAAGGAAATCTTCCTGCGCGAGCTGGTCTCGAATGCATCGGACGCCTGCGACAAACTGCGCTTTGAAGCGACGCAGCACGCCGAGCGTTACGAAGGTGATGGCGAGCTGGCCATTCGTGTTTCGTTCGACAAGGACGCACGCACCGTGACGATCGCCGACAATGGCATCGGCATGAACCGCGATGATGTTGTCGCCCATATCGGCACCATCGCCCGCTCGGGCACCAAGGAATTCTTCAGCCAGCTGACCGGTGACTCCGCCAAGGATTCGCACCTGATCGGCCAGTTCGGCGTCGGCTTCTATTCGGCCTTTATCGTTGCCGACAAGGTCACGCTGACGACACGCCGCGCCGGCGAAACCGTCGCCACGCGCTGGGAATCGATGGGCGACGGCGAATACACGCTGGAAGAAGTCAGCAAAGCCGGCCGCGGCACCGAGATCGTGCTGCACCTGAAGGAAGGCGAAGACGAGTTCCTCAACGACTGGCGCTTGCGCAGCATCATTACCCGCTACTCCGACCACATCAACCTGCCTATCCTTTGCCCTAAGCGCGCCGAATACGACGACGAGGGAAAAGAGTTGCCAGCGAGCGGCGAATGGGAGGCCGTCAACCAGGCCAACGCGCTGTGGACGCGCAACAAGAGCGAGATCTCCGACGAGCAGTACCAGGAGTTCTACAAGCACGTTTCGCACGATTACGAAGAGCCGCTGGCTTGGAGCCACGCGCGGATCGAAGGCCGGCAGGAATACACCGAGCTGCTGTACATCCCCAAACGCGCACCGTTCGACCTGTACGAGCGCGAGCGCCGCCACGGGGTGAAGCTGTACGTGAAGCGCGTGTTCATTCTCGAGGACACCGAAAAGCTGATGCCGCAATACCTGCGCTTCGTGCGCGGCGTGATCGATTCGGCCAGCCTGCCGCTGAACGTATCGCGTGAAATCCTCCAGCAAAGCCGTGACGTCGAGTCGATCAAGACCGGCTGCGTCAAGAAGGTGCTCGGCCTGCTGGAAGACCTGCGCGACAACCGCCCGGATGATTACACGCTGTTCTGGAACGAGTTCGGCAAGGTGTTGAAGGAAGGCGTCGGCGAAGATGCCGCCAACAAGGATAGACTCGGCGCGCTGGCCCGCTTTGCTTCGACCGCTAACGACAGCGACGTGCAGAACGTCAGCCTCGCCGACTATATCGGCCGGATGAAGGAAGGCCAGGACGCGATCTACTACATCACCGCCGACACCTTTGCCGCCGCGCAGCACAGCCCGCATCTGGAAGTGTTCAAGAAGAAAGGCATCGAGGTGCTGTTGCTGTCGGACCGCGTCGATGAATGGTTCACCTCCAGCCTGACCGAGTTCGAAGGCAAGAAACTGCAGTCGGTTGCCAAGGGCGAACTGAAGCTCGACGCCTTTGCCAACGAGGAAGAAAAGCAGCAGCAGGAAGCCGCCGAAACCGAGTTCAAGTCGGTGCTCGACAAGGTCAAGAGCACGCTAGCCGGGCAGATCAAGGACGTGCGCGTCACCACCCGGCTGACCGACAGCCCGGCCTGCCTCGTGGTCGACAACAACGACATGAGCGCCAATCTGGAACGGCTGCTGAAATCGGCCGGTCAGGATGTTGGCGGCGCCAAACCGATTCTCGAACTGAACCCGGCCCACCCGCTGGTACAAAAGCTCAAGACCGAGCTGGAAGGCGAGCGCTTCGGCGACTGGACCCACCTGCTCTACGATCAGGCGCTACTGGCCGAAGGCGGCCAGCTTGACGATCCGGCCGGTTTCGTGAAGCGGCTCAACGGCCTGATGCTGGCCATGCAGCACTAAGCATTGCGCCGGTGAGACAAAAGGCTGCCAACAGGCAGCCTTTTGTTTTGGGGAGAGTTTCCGGCTAAGCCGGCATCGATGTCACGACAGGACGTGCAGGACCTGTTGCCCCGAAAACGTGGTTTGAACCGGATCAAGAGATCAGATTTTCAGTGGTCCGCCCGGCAGACGCATATCGCTGCGGATGTCGCGCACGCCATCCACGCCCGACGCCACCGCCACCGCCAGCGCACCGGACGATGGCGTATCGACGGTGCCCTGCAGCGTCAGCACGCCCTTGTCGCTGACTGCGCGCAAGCCAAAGGACTTGAGCTGCTTGTTCTGCTGCAGCGCGGTGTTTGCCGCCTTGGCGATCTGTGCATCGGATTGGCTATTCTCGCTGGCACCGCTCGCAACTTGCGCATATAGGCCCAGCGAAAGCAGGCTGGCGATCAGGACGGTCTTGGTTCGGGTTTTCACGACAAATCCTTATTGAATACGGTTTGGGCAGGCAGATCACACCAGGCGGGCGCGAGCCTTTTCCTTGATCACGATGGCGCTGTGGACGTTCTTGACACCGCGCACCCCGGCGACGATCTGAATCGCCTTCGTCCGTTCCTCGGCGGTGCTCACCGTGCCGGACAATATGACGTGCCCTCGCTGCGAGCGGACTTTGACGTTAAAGGTCGATAGCGCCGGGTCGTCAAACAAGGCCACTTTCACCTGCGTGGTGAGGATGGCGTCGTCGACGAATGCCTCGCTGGAGCTGGACGTACCGAACCGCTCGGTCGCGCCGGTGCTGGCGGCGCGCTGATCCACTGCGAAAACGGTGGTCGTCGCGCCAAGAGCAAGCATGGCGGCAAGAATCAGCGGCTGGTGCATTGATGGTTTCTCTAGATGCCTTGTTGGTTTCTTTGGCCTGCATCCACAACAAAACCGGTGCAGGCACGCCATCCAATGCAAGCACCGTGCCAGACTATGAAAAAACCAATGCAATCAGTCTACTAGAAGAAATTTAGCCGCAAGGACCACTCAATCGCCGCGACTGGCGTCCTCATTTGTCGCCACCTGCCGACAAGCAAGGCGGGCAGAATAACAAGCCGTTGATTTATATGAATTTATCAGCGTCGCTAGTCGACGACATCGTCGTTATTGCTGCGAAACAGCGCCGGCGCCAGTGCATGTTTTTGCAGCAAGCGGTAGAACTCGGTGCGGTTGCGGTCGGCAAGCTTGGCGGCGTCGGCCACATTGCCGTCGGTCAGCTTCAACAGCCGGGTCAGATAATCGAGCTCGAAGCGGCGCTTGGCTTCGGCGTAGCTAAGCACTTCGGCCGACGGCTGCCGCAAGGCGCGCTGGACCAGTGCCAGCGGCACGATAGACGCGGTGCAGAGTGCGCACACCTGCTCAATCGCGTTGAAGAGCTGGCGCACATTGCCGGGCCAGGCCGCCGTCGACAGCGCCTCCAGCGCGTCGGGCGCGAAGCCGTTCAGCCGCTTGGCGTATTTGTCGGCCAGACGCTGCAACAGGTGATTGGCGAGTAGCGGGATGTCCTCGCGCCGCTCGGCCAGCGTCGGCAAGGTCAGCGCCACGACGTTGAGGCGATAGAACAGATCCTCGCGGAACTCGCCCTCCATCATCGCCACATCCAGATCGCGATGCGTCGCCGAGAGGATGCGCACATCGATCGGCACCGATTCGCTGGCACCGACCGGCCGCACCGCGCGCTCTTGCAGCACCCGCAGCAACTTCACCTGCAAGGCCGGCGGCATATCGCCGATTTCATCCAGAAACAGCGTGCCGCCATCGGCAGCCTGAAACAGGCCGCGATGATGGGCGATCGCGCCGGTAAACGCGCCTTTGACGTGGCCGAACAGCTCGGATTCCAGCAGCGCCTCCGGAATCGCGCCGCAGTTGATCGCGACAAACGGCTTGCCAGAGCGCGGGCTGGCCTTGTGAATCGCCCGCGCCAGCAACTCCTTGCCGGTGCCCGATTCGCCACGAATCAACACACTGGCGTCGGACGCGGCGATCAGGCGAGCCTCGCCCAGCAGCTCGGCCATCATGCTGGAACGGCTGACGATTTCGCTGCGCCAGGCCTCATCGCCGGCTTCGGGCGTCGCCGCCGAGACGCTCAGCGCCTGCTTGACCTTCTCCAGCAAGACCTTGCTGTCGAAGGGCTTGGTCAGATAGCCGAATACGCCGCGGTTGGTCGCTTCGACCGCATCCGGAATCGTGCCGTGCGCGGTCAGCAGGATCACCGGCAAGGCCGGCAGCCGCGCGCGGATTTCAGCGTACAAGGCCAGGCCGTCGCCGTCGGGCAGGCGCACGTCGCTGATCACCAGTTGCGGCGTCGCCACCGCCAGCTGCGCCAGCGCCGTCTGCACCGTTTCAGCTGTCGTGACCTTGTAGCCGGCGGCGGTCAGCCGCATCGACAACAGCCGCAGCAGATCGGCATCGTCGTCGACGAGAAGCAAGGATGCGCTACTCATGGTGTCGCCGCCTTGCCAGCCGGCTTCATCGGCAGGCCGTGCTCGATCGCCTTGAGCGCATTGAGCTTGTCGTTCAGATCGTTGGCGCGCCGCTGCGCGTCCTTCAGTTGCTGGCTCAGCTTGTCGGCCTCGCCATCCAGTCGCCGTTGCTCGGCATACTGCGCCGACAACCATTGCGCCAGCGGCCGCAGCGCCTCGGCCCGCGGCCCGGTCAGCCTCTGCGCGGTATCGAGCAGGCCGATCGCCCTGCCCAGATCGCCATTGCCGCGCAACTGTGCATAGGCCATGGCGCGCTGGATCAGCGCAATCTCGCCGGGCTCGCTCGCCAGACGGGCGATGTCCCGGTTCAGCTCGGCGGCTGGCCGCGCATGCAGCGAGGCGGCGTAAGCGAACAAACCGGCCCAGTCGGGCGCGATCACCGCTGCGGGTGCACTCGCGACCGGCGCGGCCTTGGCCGGCGCCGATGCAACCGGTTGCGGCGGTGCCGCCGGCGGACTCACGCAGGCACCGAGCAGCAACAGCAGGGGCAAGAGGTATTCAGGTCGTTTCAATCGTGTCATCGGGTAGTTCAATCCGGAAATGGGCACCGCGCTCGCTCGGCAACAGGGTGATGCGGCCGCCGTGGGCGGCAAGGTATTCGCTGACGATCGACAGGCCCAGACCACTACCGCGTCGGGCGCCGCCGGGCTGGCGTTCGCCCTGGACGAAGGGCTGGAAAATCCGCTCGGCGTCCGCGGCGGCGACGCCCGGCCCCTGATCGATACAATCGATCGTCGTCGTGCCGTGATCGTGCGCCAGCACAAAGCGGATCACGCCGCCCCTGGGGCTGAAACGAATCGCGTTCGACAGCAGATTGCCGATCACCGCACCCAGCTTGTCGGCATCGCCACTCAGCGCCGGCGCGCTGCCATCGACAAGCACCGACAACGCCTGCGCCTGCCATTGCAGGCGCTGCGCGTCGATGATCGCGGCGATCAAGGCCGATAGATCGACCGGCGCGCGTATCAGTTCCCGCGCCGAGAAATGCATCGAATGGTAGCGCAGCAAGTCTTCGATTTGCCGCTGCAAGGCCGCGACATTATGCGCCAGGATGCCGACCACTTCGCCCTGCGCCGGATTAAGCGTACCGGGCACCTCGTCGGCCAGCAGCGCCACGCCCTCACGCAAGGACGCCAGCGGCGTTTTCAGTTCGTGCGACACGTGGCTGACAAAGCGGGCCTTCTCGGCATCCAGCTCGGCCAGCCTTTGCCGCAGCCAGTCGAGCTGCACACCGAGCCGCCGCAGGTCGGCCGGGCCACGACGGATCACGATCGGCGCATCCAGCCGGCCTTCGCCGAGGCGAAGGATCGCCGCCTCGATTTTTGCCAGCGGCCGCGCCAGCCAGCCGGCCAGCGCCAGAGCAATCAGCGCAGCGATACCGATGGCCACCGCGACCATGATCGCAATCGTGCGCCGCTCGTGATCCAGCTCGTCCAGCAAGGCATCGTTGCGCCGGTCCAGCTCATGCCGGCTTTCCTGGGTGATTTGTTCGTTCAGGCTGTGCAAGTGGGCGATATTCTCGAACAGCTTCATCTGCAAGCTGCGATCGCGAATGACATCCTGCGCCAGCACGGCGCTGGCTGCGCCGCCCTGCTGCCCCCAGCGCTGCAAGGCCGCCACCAAGGCCGCATCCTGCCCGGCATGGCTGCTCAGCCAGCGCACGGTGTCGCTGGCATCCTGATGGGCATTTTTTGCCCGCAGCAGAAAGCTCGCGTCATCGAGCACCAGATATTGGCGCAGGCTGCGCTCGAACAACTGGGTGCGCTCGTTCAGGCGCTCGACCGCCTCGGTCTGCCGCACCGCGGCGTCGGAAAGTGAACGGCTCTGCTCTGCCGCCTGTTGCAGTGTCGACAGCGCCCGTAGCGAGGTCGCGCTCAGCAGCGCAGCGGCCAGAATGAAGGCCAGCAGCAACAATTGGCGAAACGAGGGTTTGGTCAGCGTAGGCAAGGTCGATCAGGAGCGGGTGTGGAGGCCCAAGTCTAGCGCGTCATTCGTCGCGCCGCATTGATGTGGGCGCAGGCACGCGCTCCGCCAGATTGTGTTCGAGAAAGCGGCGGCCATCGGCCTTGAAAGCGAGAAAACGGACGCCAATGCGAAACTGGCTGAACTCGCTCGACAACACGGTATAGAGCACGCGGCTTTTCGCCTCGAGGATGCGGGCGCGCTTGCCGGCCACCAGTGGCGGCACCGAGATCAGCACGGTGACCTGATCCGATACCGGCAGATTGTGATCGGAAAGCAGGCTGAAACCCGAATACGAGAGATCGAAAATCCGGCCACGGAAGGTCTGGCGTTTGCCGGCTTCCTGATAAACCAGCGACACATGCCAGTTCAGCAGATAACGCGGTTCGCCACGCGCCGACATCGACTGGGTATCGATGTGGCTACCTTGCAGCTCGCGATGAAATCCAAGTTCGTCGTTCACGTCGCGCTCCGTCAATCAGCATCCGATTATACAGATTGACTGTAGCCGAGTCGCGTAACGCCCGGACAACAAAAAAGCCGAAGCATGCGCTTCGGCTTTGTTTCGATTTGAATGGTGCCGACAGTGAGACTCGAACTCACACAGCCGAAGCCACTACCCCCTCAAGATAGCGTGTCTACCAATTTCACCATGTCGGCATTCACAATCGATTTGCAACTACTTCGCCGCTGGCACTGAGGAAGGTGTGCCGTTGCGAGAAGCGGGAATATACGCCCGGACACGCCGCTTGTCCAGCCTCGGGCCGAAAATACTCAAGAAACATATTGCCTTTTGCAAACGGCTCAAATGACTATTAAATAGTGAGAACCCACTCATTTGTACGGCAATGACCCACCCCCTGCACACGTTGCTCGCGCAACACGGGCAAGACCATCGCAGCCCGAACCGTTTGATCGAACGCTTCCCGCGTATTGCCGGGCGTCTGGTTGATCTATGGGGCAGCGAGGCCATGGGCGCTTATCTCGAATCGCTGATGATCATGGATCGGCCCGATCGTCAGGGCTTTCCGCCAGAGATCGGCATGGAGCTGATGATCTTCGGCAACGCCCACGACGATATCTTGAACCAGCCAGCCCCGAGCGCAGGCGTCTGGGATCATGTCCGTGAGTCCGCGGTCGATGCGCTGGAAAAGCTTGGTCTGCGCCCTACCGTCGGCGACTTTCACCGCAGTGTTTCCCAAGCCACACCCGAAACCCTGCAGCTTTATCTCGACGCCGGCATGAAGGTAGATCATGCCGATGAAAACGGCTGGACCGCGCTGATGCGCGCCAGCTTCGACGGCAGCATGGGCTCGGCGCAATGGCTGTTGCGCCATGGCGCCGACATCCATTTGCGTGATCGCGGCGGTTATACCCCGCTGCACTGGGCCGCGCTCAATGGCTATGAGTCGGTCGTCGAAATGCTGATCGGCGCGGGTGCCGGTGTGAATGCCGGCAGCAACAGCGGCTTCACCGCACTTATTCAAGCGGCGAGCCGTGGGCATCTCGCCATCGTCAAACGGCTGATTGCCGCCGGCGCCATGGTCGATGCCAGCACACCGGAAGGCTGGACCGCGCTGCACAAGGCCGTCGCCAACCGGCACACCGACGTGGCGGTACGCCTGCTCGATCACGGCGCCAATCCGGAAGCCCGCCATCAGGACGGCAGCACGCCCTACACCATCGCAGCGCAGTCCGGTCAACAACGGCTCTGCGAGTTGATGCTGTTGACACAGTCGGTGCGCCTGCGCGATCGCCATTAGGGCCGTCGTTACCCGGATGGTGTAGCCTTGCACTCCGAAGCCGAAGCCCGTCGCATTCACACAGAATCGGGCACCGGTGCCGCTAAAGACAAGGAGGACGTGATGACCCAAATCTACAGAGTTACCGCGCGCGCCAGCAGCGCGCTGCCCGAATCGCTGCGCCACGGTGAAGGCGTTCGCCAGGCACTGGCTGCGGTGCATGAATATTTTCCGCTCGACGACGTACAGCTGTCCGACCATGACCTCGACCGCCTGTGCGAAGCCTCACGCACGCTGGCGCGCCGCATCGCCGGCCGCGGCCATATCGATGTATCGCTGCGCTTTACCGATTTGTGCGATATCTCCAGCGACCTCTTCAAGGAAGTGAAGGAGATCCGCAAGGCAATCAAGGATCTGCTGGGCGAATACGAGGACGAGCTCGAAGAGAACTGCGTCGGCGCACTGCGCTACGTTTCGGGTTTCCGCAACGAGATGGTGCCGGCGCTGGCCAACTCGATCCTGCTGCGCCGCTTCGCCAACTTCGTCGATGCCGTGCTGTTGGCGCAAATTCGCCATTCGGACGAAAACGTCGAGATCGAGCTGCATCTGGTTGAACTAGCCAGCTAAGGCTGGCGCGGTTGAACTGGCCAGCTGAGGCTGGCCAGTCGGGCCGGCCGAATGCCGGCTGGTTCAGTACCAACAAAAAACCCCGCATTGAGCGGGGTTTTTTGTTGGTGCGATGACTGCGATCAGCCAACGCTGATCACGCGACCGCGACGACCGGTGGTGGTGAACGCGGCAATCTTCACCGCGCCCGACACCGTGACCGGGCCGGCATAGGCCGGCGAGGCATTGGTCGGCTCGCTGCCATCAACGCTATAGCGCAGCACAAAGCCCGGCGCCTCGACGTTGGCGACGAGTTTGCCGCCGTCGATTTTCGCGCCCGGCACCGGCACGCGGTAGCCGTAACCGCCAACCACGCCGTCCAGACGCGGCAGTTCGCGCTGGCCGAGGCGGTTGGCGAACTGGTTCCAGTCGGCATCCATCCGTCCATCGCGCGCCACCTTGTCGGCGACAAAGGTCCAGCCCGGATCTTTTGCCCAGGCGCGTTCGGCCAGTGCGATCAGACGCGGCATCGCCAGATATTCGAGCCGGCCGGCGTCACGGATGTTCTCGGCCCACAGCTCACCCTGAATGCCGAGCACATTGGCCGTGCCCTGCTCAGTCAGCTTGACCTTGTCCTTGAGCGAGTCGCCCAGGTCATGGCCGAGCAGGTTGACCGTCGCCGTAGTGTAGATATCCAGCGGGCAGAACTCGAACGCCTTGCGCGTGGTGATGAAGCCACCCCAGTAGTAGCCCGGCTCGAGCGGATCTTTTTCATACGCCAGATCGAAGTACAGATTGGTGACGTTGCACAACACCACCTTGTAGCCGGCGTTGGCCAGCTGATAGGCAAAGTCTTCCTGGCCCCAGCCCCAGACATTGTTCCAGATGTAAGGGCGGAAGTTGGCATCGACGAACTTCGGATTCGGGCCGTGATGCACCACGCCGTCGACGGTTTCCTTCTTCAGCGCGATTTCTTCCCAGCCACCAAAAATCAGCCCGTGCTTTTTGAGAATGTCGCGGTAGCGCTCGAGGAAGTGGTCCTGCAGTTCCTGGATCGTCGTCATGCCGTGTTCTTGCATGAACGCCAGGCAGATCGGCGATGCTTCCCACGCGCCGTGCGGCACTTCGTCGCCGCCGGTATGCAAGGTCGTCAGCGGCGCACCGGCATCAAAGTACATCGCCTTGACGTCGGTGATCACCGTTTCGATGAAGTTGTACGCACCTTCACGGGCGATGCACATCACGTTGTCGTGCCACAGCTGCACCGATTCGTACTCGGACTTGTCGGCGAAATCGACCAGCAGATACTGCTCGGCGGCTTCGAGCTGGCCGGCGGCCTTGAGGCGCTCGTAGCGCACGTTCATCGCCTTGATCGCCGCACGGGCATGGCCCGGCACGTCGAATTCGGGAACGATCTCGATATGGCGCTCGGTGGCGAACTTGAGGATTTCGATGAACTCGGCACGGCTATAGAAACCGGTGCCGCTCGACCCTTCGACCTCGGCGCCCGAACCGAAGCACGGCACCAGATGATCGGTCTCAGAAGCGGTAAAGCCGCGGCCCGAACCGATTTCGGTCAGCTCCGGCAGCGTCGGGATTTCCAGGCGCCAGCCTTCGTCATCGGTCAGGTGAAAATGGAACTGGTTGAGCTTGTACAGCGCCATGCATTCCAAAAGCCGCAGTACGCTCGCTTTGGACGAGAAGTTACGACCCACATCCAGATGCAGGCCGCGATACGCGAAGCGCGGCGCATCGACGACGCGGCCGAACGGCACCGCCAGCGCAGGCAGCGGGTTCACAAAGGCATCGACCGGCAGCAACTGGCGCAGGCTCTGGATACCGTTGAAGACACCGTGTGCCGAGGCACCGGTAATCACCACGCCGCTGGCGTCGATCTCGAGCGAATACGCCTCGACAGCTGCACCGGTCTGGGCGACGTTGACGGCGCCGATCTGCAGCACGATGCCCTTGCCTTGCGCGGCGCGTTGCGCTTGCACACCCACATCGGCCAACGCGGCTTGCAGGAAGGCGGCCTCGGCGTTCAGCGTATCCGAATGGACGATCGCGGTGTTCGCGTCGATGACGAAATGGCCGCCACCAAAGCTCGACTCCAGTGGCGTCGGGGTGATCTTGCCGACGGCGTCGGCGGCGAGCAGGGTGAGTTTTTCGTTGTCGGCAAAACGCGTCGCCGGCGTCACCGGCTGCACCTTGTCGTTGGCCGAGCGGTTGCGCTGGCCCTCGGTCGCGAAAGGCAGGATCAGCGGGTCGCCGATCGCTTCGGCGCGCGCTTGCGGCGTGCCATCGCCGTACACAATGTAGAAACCCAGCGGCGCGTCGGTTTCCTGGATGACCCAGAACAAACCTTCGTAGCGAATGACGCGGCTTTCACCGGCGGCAAGGCCGCCAAAGCCGGCGGCCGGCACCATGCGCCACAAATCGCCGTTGACCTGCTCGATCACCACGCCGCCTTCGATGCCCTCGGGCTTGATCTTGCGGCAGGTATTGAAATAGATCGCCCAGCCTTCGCCCGAAAGCGGCACGGCGGAACGGTTGCTCAGCGTCAGTTCGGCGATGAAGTTATCGCCGTTGTGGCCGTTGGTGATGCACTGCCATTGCAAAGCCAGTTGCTTGCCTGCGGGCTGGGTCATCTTCTCTTCCTCTATCCAGATACGTGAGACGGTGGTCTAAGCGCCACCCGACTGCGACAGTGTAGAAGCAAGTGCTTAAGTGGAACAGTGCTCGGCTTGCGCTTTTCCTTACACACAACAAGCAAGGAAAAACGCCGCCGGACGGCCGATGCAGCGCAAAGCGGCCGAGCCGGTTTTTCGGTACAATTGCGCCTCAGATTTTTACCCATGATTTCCGGACCTTACGACATGGCAGACGTCCTTCAGCTACGCGGTGGCACCGCACTTTCCGCCTTTCGACTCGACAAATTGCGCAATGCGCTGAGCGACAACGGCATCAGCGCCGATCTGTACGCCGAGTTCTGGCATTTCGCGGAAGTGAACACACCGCTGGACGATAAAGCCCAGGCGACGCTGGCGCGCATCCTGCACTACGGCGAACCGGCAGAGCCCGCGAAAGCCGTCGGCTCGCTGCTCTTGGTGCTGCCGCGCCTGGGCACCATCTCGCCGTGGTCGAGCAAGGCCTCCGACATCGCCGAACACTGTGGGCTCGGCCAGATCGCGCGGATCGAGCGCGGCGTGGCCGTGTACGCAAGCAAGAACGGCGCGCCGTTGTCCGCCGCGGAAAAGAGCCTGCTGCTGCCGCTGATCCACGACCGGATGACCGAACAGGTCTTCGAGACGCTGGACGCCGGCCGTGAGCTGTTCCGCCACTTCGAGCCGACGCCGCTGGCGAGCGTCGATGTGTTGAACGGCGGCAAGCCGGCGCTGGAAAAAGCCAACGTCGAATTCGGTCTGGCCTTGTCGGACGACGAAATCGATTATCTGGTCGAGAACTTCACCAAGCTGCAGCGCAATCCGACCGACGTCGAGCTGACCATGTTCGCGCAGGCCAATTCCGAACACTGTCGCCACAAGATTTTCAACGCCAATTACGTGATCGACGGCGAAGCGCAGCCGTACAGCCTGTTCGGCATGATCCGCGAAACGCACAAGGCCGCCCCCGAAGGCACCGTGGTCGCTTACTCGGACAACTCGTCGGTGATTGAGGGCGCGCAGATCGGCCGCTTCTACCCGACGCCGGGCAGCGCCGAATATGCTTACCACGATGAAACCACTCACATCCTGATGAAGGTGGAAACGCACAACCACCCGACCGCGATCTCGCCTTTCCCGGGCGCGGCGACCGGTTCGGGCGGTGAAATCCGCGACGAAGGCGCGACCGGCCGTGGCTCCAAGCCCAAGGTCGGCCTGACCGGTTTCACCGTCTCCAACCTCAATATCCCCGGCGCGATCCAGCCTTGGGAAGACCCGGCCTACGGCAAGCCCGAGCGCATTGCCTCGGCGCTGGACATCATGATCGAAGGCCCGATCGGCGGCGCCGCGTTCAACAACGAATTCGGCCGCCCGAACATCGCCGGCTATTTCCGCACTTTTGAAGAAGACTTTGGCGGCGAGCGTCGCGGCTATCACAAGCCCATCATGCTCGCCGGCGGCATGGGCAATATCAACGCCATCCACGTCGGCAAGCACGGTCTGCCCGACGGCAGCCTGCTGATCCAGCTCGGCGGCCCGGGCATGCTGATCGGCATGGGCGGCAGCGCCGCCAGCTCGATGGCCACCGGTTCCAACGCCGCCGACCTCGACTTCGATTCGGTGCAGCGTGGCAACCCGGAGATCGAACGTCGTGCGCAGGAAGTGATCGACCGCTGCTGGCAGCAAGGCGAAAACAACCCGGTGCTGTCGATCCATGACGTCGGCGCCGGCGGCATCTCCAACGCCTTCCCCGAACTCGTCAACGATGCGGGCCAGGGCGCAGTGTTCAACCTGCGCAAGGTCAATATCGAAGAAAAGGGCATGAGCCCGAAGGAAATCTGGTCGAACGAATCGCAAGAGCGCTATGTGCTGGCGATTACGCCGGAAAGCCTCTTGGCATTCGAGGCGATCTGCGAGCGTGAACGCTGCCCGTTCGCCGTGGTCGGTCGCGTCACCGATGAAAAGCAGCTCGTCGTCGAAGACCCGCATTTCGGCAACAAGCCGGTCGACATGCCGATGGAAGTGCTGCTCGGCAAGCCGCCGAAAATGACCCGCGACGTCACCCGTGTGAAGCCTGAACTGAAGATGTTCGATTCGTCGACCATCGATCTGAAAGAAGCCGCCTACCGTGTGCTGCAATTGCCGGCCGTGGCCGACAAATCGTTCCTGATCAATATCGGCGACCGTACCGTTGGCGGCTACACCGCGCGCGACCAGTTCGTCGGCCCGTGGCAAGTGCCGGTGGCCGACGTCGCCGTCACCGCGATGGGTTACGACACCTATCTCGGCGAAGCGATGGCGATGGGCGAGCGCACGCCGCTGGCGCTGATCTCCGGCCCGGCGTCGGGCCGCATGGCGGTCGCCGAAGCGCTGACCAACCTCGCCGCGGCACCGATCGCCAAGCTCGCCGATGTGAAGCTCTCGGCCAACTGGATGGCGCCGGCCGGCCATCCGGGTGAAGACGCCAACCTGTATGACACCGTCAAGGCCGTCGGCCTCGATCTGTGCCGCGAACTGGGGATTTCGATCCCGGTCGGCAAGGATTCGATGTCGATGAAGACCGTCTGGTCCGAGGGCGACGAAGCCAAGCAAGTCACCGCGCCGCTGTCCTTGGTGATCACCGGCTTCGCCCCGGTCACCGACGTACGCCGCGTGCTGACGCCGCAACTGCGAAACGAAGCCGATACCGACCTGATCCTGATCGATCTGGGCGACGGCAAATGCCGCCTTGGCGGTTCGGCCTTGGCGCAGGTCTACAAGCAGGTCGGCCAGTGGGCGCCGGACGTGGTCAGCGTGCCGCATCTGAAATCGTTCTTTGAAACGGTGCAGAAGCTCAATACCGATGGCCGCATTCTGGCCTACCACGACCGCTCCGACGGTGGCCTGTTCGCCACCGTCACCGAGATGATGTTCGCCGGCCATGTCGGCGTGACGCTGGAAATCGACGAGCTCTGTATCGAACGCCGCCGCCGCGGTCGCGAAGAAGACGAGCTGACTTCGGAAGACATTGCCCGCGCCGAAAACGGCCGGATGATGGGCGTGCTGTTCAACGAAGAGCTCGGCGCCGTGCTGCAAGTGAAACGCAGCGACACCGCCGCGGTCATCGCCGCCTTCGCCAACGTCGGCATCCGCAGCGAGCTGCACGTGATCGGCACGCTCAACAAGGACGACGCGCTGAAGATCAAGAAGCGCAACCGTCTGGTGCTGGAAGAAAATCGCGTCGTGCTGCACAAGGCGTGGTCGGAAACCAGCTGGCGCATTCAGCGCCTGCGCGACAACCCGGCTTGCGCCGATTCGGAATACGCGCAGCTCGACGCCAAGGGCGACAAGGGCTTGTTCGCCAAGCTCTCCTTCGATCCTAGCGACAACATCGCCGCGCCATTCATTGCCACCGGCGCCAAGCCGCGCGTGGCGGTGCTGCGCGAACAGGGCGTCAACGGCCACGTCGAAATGGCCGCCGCGTTCACCCGCGCCGGCTTCGCCGCGACCGACGTGCACATGAGCGACGTCATCGCCGGGCGCATCTCGCTGGCCGATTTCGCCGGCCTCGCCGCCTGCGGCGGCTTCAGCTATGGCGACGTGCTCGGCGCCGGCGAAGGCTGGGCCAAATCGATCCTGTTCAACGAGCGTGCTCGCGAACAGTTCGAAGCCTTCTTCAACCGTGCCGACACTTTCGGCCTCGGTGTCTGCAACGGCTGCCAGATGATGGCCAACCTCTCGGGCATCGTCCCGGGTGCTGCAGCGTGGCCGAAGTTCACTCGTAACCAGTCCGAGCAGTTTGAAGCGCGCTTTGTGATGGCCGAGCTGACCGATTCGCCATCGCTGTTCTTCGGCGGCATGGCCGGCACGCAAGTCCCGGTTGTCGTCAGCCACGGCGAGGGCTTTGCCAACTTCAGTCAGCAAGGTGATATTGGCAAGACTATCGTCGCGATGCGCTACATCGACCACGGCGGCAAGGCGACCGAAACCTACCCGCGGAACCCGAACGGCAGCCCGCAAGGCATCGCCGGCGTCACCACCGCCGATGGCCGCTTCTCGATCATGATGCCGCACCCGGAACGCGTGTTCCGTACCGTGCAGAACTCGTGGCATCCGGAAGGCTGGGGCGAGGATGGCGCGTGGCTGCGGATGTTCCGCAATGCACGGCGCTGGGTTGGCTGATCGCCTGCCACTAATAAAAAAACCGGCCTTCTGGCCGGTTTTTTACTGGGCGAGCCATGCTAGGCTGGCGACCTACCCTTAAGCCAACCGGAGCCGTCGATGTCCGAACTCAGCGTTGTGCATGAAATCGAAAAGCACCGTTTCATCATCATCGATGCCGGCAAGCTCGTCGCCGAAATGACCTACTCTCCGCTCGGCGACGATCGCTTCATCATCGACCACACCGGCGTCGACCAGGCCTACAGCGGCCAGGGACTCGGCTACCGGCTGGTCGACGCCGCCGTGGCACATGCACGGGCCAAGGGCATGAAGATCCTGCCGCTGTGCCCATTCGCGGCCAGTGTGTTCAAGAAGAAAGGTGACGAGTACGCTGACGTGCGTTTTTAAAGACGCTGAAGCGGCTTTACACGAACTTCACACACACCGGCCGATCCAGCTTGGCCGACATCGCCGTTTGCGTCAGCGCGCCGCTGGCAATATCACGCGCAAACAGCACCAGCACACCGCTAGCCTGATTGGCGACCAGCAGCCAGCGACCGCAAGGTGATAGCGCAAAATTGCGCGGCATCTGCCCGCCACAAGGCACGTGGCCGGCCGCTTCGAGCAGGCCGTCGACGACGCGGAAGATCGCGATGCTGTCGTGGCCGCGGTTCGATGCATACAGAAAAGTGCCATCCGGGCTCAGTTGCAGCTCGGCACCGGTGTTGTCGCCCTCGAAGCCGACCGGTAGCGAGGAGATCGTCTGGCGGTGCTCAAGCTGGCCATCGTGCCACGCGTACACCGCAATTTCGCTGGTGAGCTCGTTGACCACATAAGCAAAACGCCCGGCTGCATCGAACACCAGATGGCGCGGGCCGGCTCCCGGTGCGGTCGCGGTCTGGCCGTGCGGCACCAGTTGCTGGCCGTCGATCCGGTACACGGCAATCTCGTCGCGCCCGAGGTCGAGCACCAGCGCGTAACGGCCATCCGGGCTCGGCGTGATGCTGTGCAGATGCGGCGCATCCTGCCGTTCCGCATTCACGTGACTGGCACCGTTATGACGCACCTCGCCCGCCATCGGCAACACCAAGCCGTCGGCGGCCAGCGGCAATAGCGCGGCGTTGTGGCCGAAGTAATTGGCCACCAGCAGCGCATTGCCCACCTTGGAGAGATAACACGGCGAATCGCCGCCGCTCGCTTGGCGGTTGAGCAAGGACAGGCGTCCGTCGCTACCGATCGCGAGCGCGCAGACCTCGCCCTCGCCGGTTTCACTCACCGCATACAGCCGTGCATTGGCAACGTCAGGCAACACATAGGATGCATTGACGATGCCGGCGAACTGCTGCAGCGGCGCCATCTGCCCGCTGGTCGCGTCGAAATCGTAAACGTGAATCGTGGCTTCATCGGCATCGCCGTAGCAGCCAAGGTAAATTCGGGTCGGGCCGGTCATGGGCTTCTCGTGGTCGAGGCAAAACGCCATCTTACGGAATGCGCCCGCCACCGCGACAAGCATCCGCAGCAGCGTCGCCGATCCGCCACGCATCTGCGCGGAACGGGAATCGGTCGCAATCGGCTGCCGGGCCTGCGTGGCTGTGGGAGAATATCGCCAGCACAGCAATGGAAACCGCCATGTCCGTCAGTCTCAAATCCGAAGCCCAGATCGCCAAGATGCGCGTCGCCGGCCAGCTCGCCGCCGAAGTGCTGGAAATGATCGTCGAGTACGTCGTACCCGGCGTGTCGACCGAAGAGCTGGACCGCCGCTGCTTCGAGCACATCACCAAGAAGCAGAAGGCCACGCCGGCCAATGTCGGCTACCACGGTTTCCCGAAAACGCTGTGCACCTCGGTCAACGGTGTCGTCTGCCACGGCATCCCCAGCCCGCGCGACATCCTCAAGGACGGCGACATCGTCAATATCGACGTCACCGTGATCAAGGATGGCTGGCACGGCGACACCAGCCGGATGTACTTCGCCGGTACGCCCAGCCCGGCCGCCAAACGGCTGGCCGATGTCACTTTCGACGCGATGATGGCCGGTATCGGCGCGGTCCGCCCCGGCGCGCGCCTCGGCGACGTCGGCCACGCGATCCAGACGCTGGCCGAAGCCGCCGGCTATTCGGTGGTGCGCGAGTATTGCGGCCACGGCATCGGCAAGGTCTACCACGAAGACCCCCAGGTGCTGCACTACGGCCGCGCCGGCACCGGGCTGTTGCTGAAGAAAGGCATGACCTTCACCGTCGAGCCGATGATCAACGCCGGTAGCGCCGGCGTGCAGCAGCTGACGGATGGCTGGACCGTGGTCACGCGTGATGGCTCGCTGTCGGCACAGTGGGAACATATGATCGCGGTGACCGACGACGGCTTTGAAATCCTCACGCCATGGCCCGCCCGCGGCTGACTCCAGCCACGGCGGCCGGCGATGCTGGCCGCCGTTCTGACTCCAGAAGGAAACACATGAAAAAAATCGGCAACACCTTGGTACCGCGCAACCCGTTTGCGGTCGCGGCCAGTTCACGCAAGGCAGGCAGCCATGAGCAAACCGAAAAAGCGCGGCGGCGAGATGCCAGACAGGCGCTGCGACAAACGGTGCAAAGCATGAAAAAGGGCGGGGATGTTTTCCCGCCCTTTTCTTTTGCCTGTATTTGGCGCGACCAGCCTAGATGGTGTCGTCACGAGTGATTGGCCGAGTGTGTATGCTGCCGCCATGACAAGCACACCGCCGACCAAGCGCCTGGTACACCGCCGCCACGACCTTCCTGATCAAACGTGGCTTTTGCTCGAACCGCTCCTGCCCGGTCGCCACGGCGCCTGGGGCGGCCGGGCCAGAGATAACCGCCTGTTCCTCAACGCCGTGTTCTGGATTTTGCGTACCGGCGCCCCATGGCGCGATTTGCCGCCCGATTATGGCGACTGGAAGAACACCCACCGCCGCTTTTGTCGCTGGCGTGACAAGGGCGTCTGGGCACACCTGCTTGAAGCGCTGATCACCAATCCGGATTTCGAATGGCTGATGATCGACGCCACGCATGCCAAGGTGCATCCGCATGCCGCCGGCGCACGCGGCGGCAATCAGGCAATGGGGGTGACCAAAGGGGCTAAACAGTAAGCTGCACTTGGCGGTGGACGCGCACGGCATGCCGGTGCGGGTCTTGGTGACCTCGGGCACGACGGCGGACTGCACCCAGGGCGGCGCGTTGATTGACGGCTTGAGCGCGGAATACCTGCTGGCTGATCGTGGCTATGACAGCGACGCCATCGTTGCTCAGGCCTCGGCGCAAGGCATGAGAACGGTGATTCCGTCGCGCCGCAACCGTAAGGCGCCGCGTGAACACGATGCGGCGCTGTATCGCCACCGGCATCTGGTTGAAAATGCGTTTTTGCAGCTCAAACGCTGGCGAGGCATCGCCACGCGCTATGCCAAGAATGCGGCGTCATTCCTGGCGGCAGTCCAGATTCGCTGCATTGCGATCTGGGCGCGCATCTTGTGACGACACCACCTAGCTCAGTCGGCGAGCGAGCCAAAGCAGGTCGCTTCCGCCCGAAGCGCGGGAACCGGAATATACATTTGGGTACATGAGGATTCCGAGCATCGAACGGGAGCGAGATGCGCCGGCACAGCCGCCGAATGAGGCAGGCCTTACTTGCGCTGGACGATGGCGCTGCCGCCACCATGGCGCTTCGGTTCGCTGATCGCGGTCACGCTGCCGTTGTCGTTGAAGCGGATCGCGTTGGCGGCGCCGATCTGGTCGCTGTCTTCCCACGCATGGCCATAGGCTTCGAGCGCCCTGGCCTCGTCGCTGCCGATAAAATTGAGCAGCGATTCGACCTGCACCTTGTCGCGGTTGCGCTGCGACATCCGCGGCGCGGCCAATGCGTCGGCGAGCGGCATGCCGAGGTCGACGTGATTGAAGATCGTCTGCAGCACCGTGGTGATGATGGTCGAGCCGCCGGGCGAGCCGAGCGTGAACGCCGGCTTGCCATCCTTGAGCACGATGGTCGGGCTCATGCTCGAACGCGGCCGCTTGCCCGCTTCGGCCACGTTCGGCGCCGGGCCACTGAAATCGAAGTCGGTCATTTCATTGTTGAGCAGGAAGCCGTAGCCGGGCACGACGATACCGCTACCGCCCCAGTCCTCGATCGTGAAGGTGTAGGCGACGATGTTGCCCTCTTTGTCGCTCACGGTCAGGTGGGTGGTGTGCGCCGGCTCGGCGACACGCTTAGGTGCCGGGCGCAGCGGCACCGATGGGTCTTGCTGGAGCAGGAAGGGATCGCCCTGCGCCATCTTGCCATGATCCATTTTCGGGTCGATCAGCTTGACGCGTTCACGGGCGAAGTTCTTCGAGATCAATCCCGCTAGCGGTACGTCGACATATTCACCGTCGGCCACATAGGCGTTGCGGTCGGCAAACGCCAGCCGGCTCGCCTCCAGATACAGGTGTTGCGCCTGCGCACGCGTCATGCGCGAGAGGTCGAAGGTTTCAAGGATATTCAACGCCTCGGCGATCGCGATCCCGCCCGACGATGGCGGCGGCATGCCGTAGACCTCGTAACCGCGATAGCTTGAGACCACCGGCTGGCGGAAGCGCGCCTCGTAATCCCTCAGATCGGTCAGCGTCATCGCGCCCGCGTAGACCTTGGTGCCGGCGGTGGCCGGCGGCAGATTCACCGCATCAACGACCGCCTGCGCGATCGGGCCCTCGTAGAACGCGTTGACCCCGCCCTTGGCGATGGCGCGGTAAGTCTTGGCCATGTCGGGATTGCGGAACGGCGCGCCGACCGGCAGCGCCTTGCCATCCTTGAGGTAAAGCTTGCTGGTCGAGCTGAAGCGGGCGAATTTGGCCTCGTTGAGCGCGCTGATGCGGTTGAAGTTCGGCTCGACCTTGAAGCCCTGCTCGGCAATGCGGATCGCCGGCTTGAGCACCTGGGCGAAGCTCATCGTACCGTAGCGATTCAGTGCCTCGCTCCAGCCGCGCACCGTGCCGGGGACGCCGACGGCGATGCCGTTGGGCACGACGTCGTCCCATTCCATCGCCTTGCCATCTTTCTGGAACACCGTCGGGCTGAACGAGCGCGGCGCGCTTTCGCGGTGATCGATCGTGATCACCCGCTTGTCCTTGGCCGAATAAATCATCATGAAACCGCCGCCGCCGATGCCACAGCTGAACGGATCGGTCACCCCCAGCGCCGCCGCAGCGGCGACCGCGGCATCGACGGCATTGCCGCCGGCGTTGAGGATGTCCATCGCCGCGCGGCTGGCCGGTTCGGAGATCGTCGCCACCGCACCGCCGTGGCCGGTGGCTACCGGCTGCTTCGCCAGCGCGGCGAATGCCGCCATCATCAAGATACTGCCGAGCAATGCCCTGTGCTTCATGCTGCGCCCCCGGAAGGAAAAACCGTGCTTCCATGCTAGCAGCAAGCTGAATGACAGTTTGATAAGCGCTTACCCGTATGACGCGTGAAGCAGGCCACGCCTCAAGCGCGAGCGATCTGCTAAGGTAGCGTATTGATCGCCCCCCCCTTTTCGGAACCGTCAATGCGCCTGATCGCCGCCCTGCTCCTCGCCTTCTGCCTCGTCGCCTGCTCCAAGGTCACGAGCGAGAACTATCAGAAAATCAACACCGGCATGCCGCACGACGAGGTCGTGAAGCTGCTGGGTGAGCCGGACACCACCGACGGCGGCAGTGTGTTCGGCATCAGCGGCGAAAGCGCCAGCTGGAAAAGCCGCAATACCGCGATCACCATCCAGTTCATCAACGGCAAGGTGATGACCAAGAACATCGAAAAGTTCTGACCTTGCCGCGTTCCCCGGTTCAGCGCGGGTAAACCGCGTCGCGGATCTCCCGCAAGCCGATCAGCTTGAAGCCCCGCTCGGCGATGGCGTCGCGGAACAGTGGATCGGCGAACAGCGCGCGGTCGCCGGTGCGTACGCGCCAGTCGGCGGCGATCGCACGCAGCTCCGGCGTGTCGTCGGCCGGGTGACCGACCAGGCAATGCACGCCGGCACCCAGCGTATCGAGCCAGTTCAGTGCCCAGGCGCGACGCTCGTCCAGCTCGAATGCCTCATCGAACGGCAGTCCTTCGAAGCGGTCGATCAGCACCGTTTCACCGGCCGCTTCGCGTGTAGCGACCTGCTCGAACATCGTCTGCGCCACATCCAGATCGAGCACGCACCACTGGGCGATCTCGGCCGCACTCCAGCGCGGGAGCAGCGGCGGCAAGCGGTACTGGTGCGCCAGATCGAGGTAGACCGGCAGCAGCGCCGGGCTGAACATCGTCAGCATGTGCGAATCCAGATGCGTCAGCTCGACCCCGGCTGCGATCGCCCGCTCGATCTGCGCAACCAGCTCGGTGCGGACCGCATCGGCCTTGGCGTGTTCATGCGTCGGCTTGGCCAGCGGGTGGAAATAGCCATCGGGCCCGGTCAAGCCGTCTTCCGGCGCGCTGCGGGTGATCGGCGCCCAGCGATAATTGAGCCACTCGCAATTGAGGGTCAGATGCACGCCCAGATCGGCCTTGCGCCCCAGTTGCCCGGCGGCGATGGCGGCGGCAGGAAACCAACTGCACGGCGGCATCGCCGACGCCGAGGTCATCAGGCCGAATTCGACCAGACTGGCCCACGCCGACACGGTGGCCTGGCACATGCCGATGTCGTCGGCGTGCAGGATCAACACACGCGCGTCGGCATCGAAACCGAGTTTTTGCTGCAAGGTCATTGCGGGACTCCTGAATGCGGAACGGTGTCGGCAGTATGCGCCCGGCGATCCACCGGTTCAGCGCCGCGGATTCAACTGGACAAGGCAGGCCAAGCGGCCGGTTCGGCCTTGCCGAGCAGCTCGCGCAAGGTCGCCTGCAGCCGGGCCAGATCGACCGGCTTGGGCAGGAAGGCATTCATCCCGGCCTCGCGGCACATCAGTTCGCTGTCGTGGTTGGCATTGGCGGTGAGCGCGACGATGGGCCAATCGCGGCTGCGCGGATCGGCGCGCAGGCGGCGGGTCGCTTCAAGGCCGTCCATCACCGGCATCTGCCAATCCATCAACACCAGATCGAAAGCCTGGCTGTCCGCCAGCTTGAGCGCCTCGGCCCCGTTCGTGGCGATGGCGACTTCGTAGCCGAGCCGGTTCAGGAAGACCTCGATCACCCGTTGATTCACCGGGCTATCCTCGGCAAGCAGGATGTGCCGCAGCGGCAGCGGCTCCGGTTGCACACTGGCCGGGCGCGCTTCGAACACCAGCGGATGCACCAGCAGCCCGTACAGCTGGCGGATCAGGACCGCATAGCCGATCAGCGGTTTTTTCAGCCGGCGCTCGCCGGGGCGGGCGACGATGCCGGCCGCCCAACAGAGCAGCAGCCGGTGCTTGTCAGCCGGAATGTCACCGCTGCAGCTTTCGTCGGCGATCACCAGCTGCGCCGAATGCAGATCGCACCATTCGACGCCGCATTCGCTCAAATACGCCACCACGTGGTCGCGGTAGACGCTTTGTCCCAGCCAGGCGAAGCGCCGTCCGGCCAGAAACGCGGTTTCAGCACCGGCCGGCTGCCAGCTGGCACCCCAGCCGGCGATCTGTGTCGTGGCGCTCGCCGGCAATATGAACCAGAACGACGAACCGGCGCCGGGCACCGTATGCACACCGATTTCACCCCCCATCAGTTCAACCAGTAGTTTGCTGATCGCCAGCCCCAGCCCGGTGCCGCCATAGCGCCGGGTCGAGCCCGATTCGGCCTGGTAGAAGCGCTGGAACAACGATGCCTGTTTGTCGATCGCGATGCCCTGCCCGGTATCGGTCACGGCCACCCGCAGCGCCCCGGTGGCATCGGTCGACAACTGCACGCCGACCTGGCCGCGATCGGTGAATTTGATCGCATTGCCGACCAGATTGACCAGGACCTGCTTGAAGCGCACCGCGTCGCCCAGATAGCCGGGCACGGTGACATTCTGAATATCCAGCCGCAGATCCAGCCGCTTTTCCGCCGCACGTGCGCCGAGCATGGTGCACGCCTCGGCGGCGACGGCGCGCACGTCGAAGGGCCGCGATTCCAGGCTGAACTTGCCCGATTCGATCTTCGAGTAATCGAGCAGATCGTTGATCAGCGACATCAGGGTATCGCCCGACTGGGCGATGGTATCGACGAAATCGCGCTGATCCAGCGTCAGCGGCGTGTCGCTCAGCAATTGCAGAAAACCCAGCATGCCGTTCAGCGGCGTACGGATTTCATGGCTGATCGTCGCCAGGAAGGCGCTCTTGGCATGACTGGCCGCCTCGGCCTCGTCGCGCGCACTGGCGAGCTCCTGGGTCTGCTGCGACAGCCGCGCGTTCAACGCCAGCATTTCGGCCTCGACCCGCTTGTTGCCGATGAACTGGGCGACGATGGACGCGAACAATTTGAGCACTTCGCGCTGATAAGGCTGCAACGGCCGGCGGCGCAGGAAGTTGTCGGCGGCGATCCAGCCGATCATCTTGTCGTCGATCCACAGGCCGATCATCGCGTTCCAGCCACGGCCAACGACGACCTTGTCGTAATACAGCGCCGCATCCTCGTTGACGATCACCTCGCCCGGCCGGCGGCGGCTCTCGTCGAGCATCATGTGTTGCGGCAAAGTGCTGATAAACCAGCTCTCGTTGGTCAGCTCGCCATTGTTGTCGGTGCCATAGGTGCCGCGCATTTCGTTGCGCTCGTCATCGGCTTCGAAAATCGCCATCCGGTCGATATCCAGCTCGGACAACGCCAGCGTCACGGCACGGCAATACAGCGCATCCAGATCCGGTGCTTCGGCCATTTGCAAAGTCACCTGATGCAGTCTTTGCAGCAGGCCGCGGTAATCTTCGGCGCGGGCAAGGCTGGCCTGCAGCTTGCCGGTCATTTCATCAAGCGAATGATGCTGGCCCTCAATCGTCACCGCCCAGCGTTCGGCCACCAAGGCCGCCAGCGCCTCGCATTCGCGCCGGAACGACACACTCTTGACCTGCTCTTTGACCGTGGTGGGTTCGGTAAACTCAACATAAAGCAAGCCGGCCAGACGGCCCTGGGAGATCAGCGGCAACAACAGGCGCTGGCGATGCTGGCCGGCACCGTCGTCCCAGATTTCGCTCGCCTGATAGTCGATCGGCCCGACCGACAGCGCCGGTTCCTGCATCTGCCACACCAATTCATCCACCGGCAGACCAAAGAAACTGTCGGGCAACTGTGGTTCGGCAAACGACAGTGCCCGCTGGCCTGCGACCGCCTGGGCATGAACGCGCGGCTCGCCGCCTTCCTGTAAAACAAGAAAGGTGCGCGTGGCGCCGAAGGCGGTGAGCGCGGCGTCGACCACGGCCAGGGAGAACAACTCCCAACTGTCGGCCTGAACGAGTGAGTCAAACTGGAAGTATGATTTTCTGGTCATTGCTTACATACGCACAAAGTTATCGCGAGCCCATCATAAACAAGCCGCGCCAGACGGCCGCGCCGATCGTGTTTGCCCGCGTATAATTGCCGGTTTTACAGCCATTTACGCAACATGACGCCCCCTACCGCCCGCATCGAATCGCTCGACCACGAAGGCCACGGCGTCGCGCACGTCGATGGCAAGACCCTATTCATCGACGGCGCACTGCCGTTCGAGACGGTCGGCTATCAGAGCTACCGCAAGAAGCCCAGCTTCGAGAACGCGCAGGCGCTCGAGATCCACAACGAAAGCTTCATGCGCACCACGCCCAAGTGCCCGCACTTCGGTGTCTGCGGCGGCTGCTCGATCCAGCACATGGAGTTCGGCGCGCAGGTCGCGGCCAAGCAACGCATCCTCGAAGACAATCTGGCGCGCATCGGCAAGGTCGATTTCGAGACCAGCCTGCCGGCGATCTACGGCACCGCCTGGGGCTATCGCCACCGCGCACGCTTGTCGGTTCGCCATGTCGCCAAAAAAGGTGGTGTGCTGGTCGGTTTCCACGAGAAGCGTTCGCGTTATGTCGCCGACATGACCGAATGCCATGTGCTGGTGCCGCATGTGGCCAAACAGCTGCCGGCGCTGCGCGAACTGGTTGCCAAGCTGTCCATCATCACCCAGATGCCGCAGATCGAAGTCGCCGCCGGCGAGAACGTCACCGTGCTGGTGTTCCGCAATATGGCCGATATCACGGTTGAGGATGAAGCCCACTTCAAGGCCTATGCCGATGAATGGAAGGTGCAGATCTGGCTGCAGCCCAAAGGCCCGGACACCGCCTTCCCGCTGTACCCGAAGGACGCGCCGCAGCTCAACTACACGCTGCCCGAGTTCGGTATCGAAATGCCGTTCAAGCCGACCGAATTCACCCAGGTCAACCACGCGGTCAACCGGGTGATGGTCGAGCGCGCGATCAATCTGCTTGATCCGCAGCCGGGTGAAACCATCGCCGACATGTTCTGCGGCCTGGGCAACTTCACCCTGCCGATCGCCCGTCGCGGCGCCAAGGTGCTCGGCATGGAAGGCAGCAAGCAGCTGGTCGAGCGTGCATTTGAAGGCGCGCGCCACAACCAGCTTGAACACATGACCGACTTCGCCATGGCCAATCTGTTCGAGATGACCGAGGAATGGCTGGACCAGCTGGGCCGCTTCGACAAGATGCTGATCGACCCGCCACGCGATGGCGCGATCGCGCTGGTGAAGGCGATTTCGCCCGAACACGGCCCGCAGCGGATTGTGTATGTCTCCTGTAGCCCGTCGACCCTGGCGCGCGATGCCGACATCCTCGTCAACATCAAGGGCTATACGCTCAAGGCCGCCGGCGTGATCAATATGTTCCCGCACACGGCGCACGTTGAATCGATCGCCTGGTTCGAGAAAACCGGCCCCGGTTTGAGCCGCGAGGAAGTCGCCGCGATGGACGCCGCCGAAGCGGCGCTCAAGGAAGCGGTCAAGGCCGAACAAAAAGCCGCCGCAGCGCTCGCCAAGGCCAAACGCGAGGAAAAAGAAGCACAACTGGCCGAAGCCCGCGCCGCCAAGCTGATCGAGAAGGAAGCGCGTCGCGCTCACTATCTGGCCAACCGTGCCGCGCAGGAAGCCGCAGAGAAAGACGAAACCGGCGAATAAGCCCGCCACGCCCGAGCGCAAGATCCGCCGCAAGGCGGATTTTGCATTTGTAGCCCGCAAGGAGCCCCATGAGTTCACTCGAAATCATCGGTTTTATCGCCACGCTCGCCGGCATCACGCTGGCGACACGCGGCCATGTGCTGACCTGGCCGCTGCAGCTCTGCGCCAGCCTGCTGTACGTGTGGCTGTTCTTGGACGCGCAACTGTTCGGCGAAAGCGCGCTGCAACTCGTCTACGCCGCACTGGCGATCTACGGCTGGTGGCACTGGCACCGCAAGAGCCCGCAAGCGCCAGCACTACCGATATCGCGGCTGGGACGGCGCGAGGCCATAGCGCTCAACGGCGCCGCCCTTGCCGCGACCGCTGCCGTGTCGACGATGCAGGTGCACTTCCTGCCGACCGACGTGCCGGTGCTCGATTCGACCGTGTTCGTGTTCGGCCTCTTGGCGCAATGGCTGCAGGCGCGGAAGAAGATCGAGAACTGGCTGTACTGGATCGTGCTCGACCTGATCGCAGCCGGCATCTACTGGCACAAGGATCTGCAGCTGACCGCACTGCTCTATCTGATCCTCACCGCGCTGGCCGCCAGCGGCTGGTGGCAATGGCGCAAGGCGGCACGATGACCCGGCGCATCGCCATCGTCGGCCCCGAATCCAGCGGCAAGACCACGCTGGCGCACGATCTGGCCACGGCGCTGGCTTGCCCGTGGGTGCACGAATATGTGCGCGACTGGTTCGCCGGGCGCGAAAGCACCGCCTACACGCTGGCCGACATCGTCGAGATTGCCGCAGGCCAGCGCGCGCTGGAAAACCGTATCGCCCAGGGTCGGCGGCAGATCGTCTGCGACACCAATGCACTGGTGTGCAAGATCTGGGCCGAGGTCGCCTACGGCCATTGCCCAGCGGAAATCGAAGCACTGTGGCAGCCCGGCGATTACGCGCTGCACCTGCTGGTTTACCCGGATGTACCATGGCAGCCCGATCCGCTGCGCGAACACCCGAACGATCGCGGCATGTTGTTCGATCGCTATCGCGCCGCGCTCGACGCCAGCGGTGCGCCTTATCTAGTGATGCGCGGCAGCCACGATGCGCGCATTGCCGGCGCGCTGGCGGCCATCGCAGCACAGGGCTGACGGCGGCTTTCGACAGATCAAGCCCATGCGTGCTTCTATGCTGAAAAGGCGCGCTGCCGATGGCCAGCGCCTCTTTTCATTGATGCTCAAGGCGATGCCATGAACCAGCAACAACTGCTAGCCGAAGCCAGGGCCGCAAGGCTGAAGGCCTATGCGCCGTATTCGCGCTTTCTGGTCGGCGCCGCACTGCTGACCACCGACGGCCGGGTGTTCCACGGCTGCAATGTCGAAAACGCAGCCTACGGGTTGTGCAACTGCGCCGAACGCACCGCACTGTTTGCCGCCGTCGCCGCCGGATATCGCCCCGGTGATTTCGCCATGCTCGCCGTCGTCGGCGATACCGACGGGCCGATCGCACCGTGCGGCGCCTGCCGGCAGGTGATGATCGAACTCGGCACGCCGGCGCTCGAGGTCGTGCTGACCAATCTCAACGGTGACGTTGAAGTCACCAGCGCCGGTGCGCTGCTGCCCGGCGCGTTCTACCTCGCCCCCAACGGAGGCGCCGATGCCGCAATCTGAAGTCTTCCACCTCGGCCTCGCCAGGGCCGACTTGGGTGGCGCGGCGCTCGCCATCGTCCCCGGCGATCCGGCGCGCAGCCAGCGCATCGCCGCGCTGATGAGCAGACCGGTACATCTGGCCAGCCAGCGGGAGTTCGTTTCGTGGCGTGGCGAGCTCGACGGCAAGGCGGTGATCGTCTGCTCGACCGGCATCGGCGGGCCGTCGACGTCTATCGTCGTCGAAGAACTCGCCCAGCTCGGTATCCGCAGCTTTCTGCGCGTCGGCACCACCGGCGCGATCCAGCCCCACATCGCCGTCGGCGACGTGTTGGTGACGACCGCATCGGTGCGGCTCGACGGTGCCAGTTACCACTACGCGCCGGCCGCCTATCCGGCGGTCGCCGATTTCGACTGCACCACCGCGCTGGTCGCCGCCGCCAGGGCTGCCGGTGCGCGCTTGCACGTCGGCATCACCGCGTCGTCGGATACCTTCTATCCGGGGCAGGAACGCTACGATACTTATTCGGGCCGGGTGAACCGCGAATGGGCCGGGGCTATGGCCGAATGGCAGGCGCTACAGGTGATGAATTACGACATGGAATCGGCGACGCTGCTGACGATGTGCGCGGCGCTCGGCCTCAAGGCCGGGATGATCGCCGGCGTGATCGTCAACCGCACGCAACAGGAAAAACCCGACGCCGAGGCGATGAAACGCGCCGAGCACACGGCGGTGAACATCGTCGTCGATGCCGCGCGGCGTTTGCTCGCCTAGGCGCGATTCGCAAACCACCGGTGCAAGCCCATCCCGGCCAGCATCGCGATCACGAACACCATAGCCTGCGGCGCACCGGCGCTCAGCGCCACCAGCGCCGGCCCCGGGCAGATGCCGGCCAGCCCCCAGCCGATGCCGAACAGCAGCCCGCCAACGATCAGTTTGCGATCGATGACGCTCGATGCCGGCAACTGCATGACCTCGCCCAGATACGATGTCGCGCGGCGTCTGGCGATGCCGAAGCCGGCCAGTCCGACGCCGATCGCCCCGGCCATCACCAGCGCCAGTGACGGATCCCAGCGGCCGGCCAGATCGAGAAAACCGGTGACCTTGGCCGGATTGGCCATGCCCGACACGATCAGCCCGAGGCCGAACAGCAGCCCGGCCAGCAAAGCAGTCAGGTTCAGCATCTCAGCCCCCGATCACATGACGGACGACAAACACGGTGGCAAAACCCGCCGCCATGAAGGCCAGCGTTGCCGCGAGCGAGCGCAGTGACAGCCGCGACAGGCCGCACACGCCGTGACCACTGGTGCAACCCGAGCCGAGCCGCGTGCCGAAGCCGACCAGCAAGCCGGCGACCACCAGCGTGCCCCAGCCGGCATCGAATTGCAGTCGCGGCAAGGCGGTCACGCTGCGGTACAGCCACGGCGCCAGTAGCAGCCCGGCAACAAAGGCCACGCGCCACGCCGTTTCACCACGCTGCGGCCGCATCACCCCGGCAACAATGCCGCTGATGCCGGCGACGCGGCCATTGGCAAGGATCAGCACGCTCGCGGCCACGCCGATCAGCGCGCCACCGATCAGCGCGCTCCATGGGGTAAATGCACTCCAGTCTATGGTCATGATAGTGCCTCCTCGTTGCCGCAAAACTGCTGGTATAGCGTGCCGATCACTGCGATCGCCGCGTCATTGGCCAGGCTGTAAAACACCTGTTTGCCGTCCTTGCGCGTCGCCACCAGACCGGCGCGACGCAACACGCCAAGTTGTTGCGACAAGGTCGGCTGGTGGATGCCGAGATCGGCTTCAAGCTGGCCGACATTGCGCTCGCCCTGCGACATCTGGCACAGCAGCAGCAAGCGGTCCTGATTGGCCAGCGTTTTCAGCAGATCCACGGCGGCGCTGGCGGCGGCGCGCATCCGTTCAAGTTCGGGCGGAGAGTCGTCCACGGGCGGGATGTCCTGATTGTCGATGGATACATAATATCAATTAATATTATATTATTGAATATATCATTCAGCCGGAGCCTCCATGAGCAACAGCCCGCAAATCGAGAGCTTCCACGATCCGGCCACCGGCACCGTCAGCCACATCGTTTACGACATGGCCGGCGGGCACGCCGCGATCGTCGATCCGGTGCTCGATTACGCCGCCAACGCAGCCCGCACCGATACGCACTCGGCGCAGCGGCTCATCGATTTCATCGCCTCGCGGCGGCTCACGCTGGCGTGGATACTCGAAACCCACACGCACGCCGATCACCTGTCGGCGGCGGCGTGGCTGCGCGACCGGCTTGGCGGGCGCATCGCCATCGGCGCGCACATCGGCACGGTGCAGCGCACCTTCGCCACGCTGTTCAATCTGGGCGACGCCTTCCCGGTCGACGGTCGTCAGTTCGATCACCTGTTTGCCGATGGCGACACCTTCCGGATCGGCGAACTTGTCGCCGAGGTGCTGTTCGTCCCCGGTCATACCCCGGCCGACATCGCCTACCGGATCGGCGATGTGGTCTTTGTCGGCGACACGCTGTTCATGCCCGACATCGGCACGGCGCGCTGCGATTTTCCCGGCGGCGACGCCGCCACGCTGTATGACTCGATCCAGCGGCTGCTGGCGCTGCCGGCGCAAACGCGGCTGTTCATGTGCCACGACTATCCGCCGCCGGGCCGCCCGCCGGTGTGGATCAGCACCGTGGCAGAACAGAAGGCCGGCAACATTCATATCCACGACGGCATCGACCGCGAGGCCTTCGTCGCGCTGCGGCAAAGCCGCGACGCGACGCTGGATGTGCCCGCGCTGATGCTGCCGGCAACCCAGCTCAATATCTGCGCCGGCGCGCTGCCCGAGCCCGAGGCCGACGGCGGCCGCTATCTGAAAATTCCGCTCGACCGCTTATGAGCGCATGCCCCGCCCGTCGACCACAGCCATAGCAAACTCGTGATCGGCGGCAATGGGGTGGCCCCGCCGATACAGCCGGCTCGCTGAAAGCCGCCGTTTTCAGCTACAATTTTCACCTTTACGCACCCCCGAATCCGCAGGAGAACACCTATGTCGATGGCCGACCGCGATGGCGTCATCTGGTACGACGGCAAACTCGTCCCGTGGCGCGAAGCGACCACGCATGTACTGACCCACACGCTGCACTACGGCATGGGCGTATTCGAAGGCGTGCGCGCCTACGAGACCGACAAGGGCGCGGCAATTTTCCGCCTGCAGGACCACACCGATCGCCTGTTCAATTCGGCCAAGATCCTCGGCATGGCGCTGCCGTTCTCGAAAGAAGAGATCAACGAAGCCCAGCTGGCCGTGGTGCGCGAGAACAAGCTGGCGTCGTGTTATCTGCGGCCGATGGCGTTCTACGGCCCGGAAAAGCTCGGCATCGCGCCACCGGCGAACAATGTGCAGGTGATTGTCGGCGCATGGCCCTGGGGCGCGTATCTGGGCGTCGAAGGCATGGAAAAAGGCATTCGCGTCAAGACGTCGAGCTTCACCCGCCATCACGTCAACATCACGATGTGCAAGGCCAAGGCCAACGGCAATTACATGAACTCGATCCTCGCCAACACCGATGCGGTGCGCGACGGCTATGACGAAGCGCTGCTGCTCGACGTCGACGGTTATGTGGCCGAAGGCTCCGGGGAAAACGTGTTCGTCGTTCGCAAGGGCAAGCTGTACACGCCGGACCTGACCTCGTGCCTCGACGGTATCACCCGCAACACGGTGTTCGAGATCGCCACCGAGATGGGCCTGCAAGTGATCGAAAAACGCATCACCCGCGACGAAGTCTATATCGCCGACGAAGCCTTCTTCACCGGCACCGCCGCCGAAGTCACGCCGATCCGCGAGCTGGACAACCGCCCGATTGGCGAAGGCAGCCGCGGTGCGATCACCGCTGAAATCCAGAAGCGCTACTTCGACATCGTGCAAGGCCGTGACGCCAAGCGCGCCGACTGGCTCACGCTGGCTTGATCAGGAACACCGAAATGGCACTGAAAGAAAATACCCAACGCGACATCGAAGTCACCGCTCACGATCTGCCGCTGCATTGCCCGATGCCGGACATGCTGGCGTGGAACTCGCACCCGCGCGTGTTCATCGATCTGACCCAGACCGGTGAAGGACTGTGTCCGTACTGCGGCACCCACTATCGCCTGAAGGCAGGCGAAGTCATCAAATCTCATTGAGGTTTTGATACGCGGTCACAAAGCGGCGCAATGCGCCGCTTTGTCTTTGGAGAAACAGCATGAGCGTGATTGATACGGGCAGCGCCGAACACTACCGCTGGGGTGGCGTATGCGACGGCTGGCATCTGGTGAAACAGCCGGGGCTGTCGGTCATCGAAGAGCGCGTGCCGCCGGGCGGCAGCGAAACCCGCCATGCCCACGCCAGAGCGCGGCAGTTTTTCTATGTGCTGGCCGGCGAGTTGGCGATCGAGGTCGACGGTATCACCCACCGCGTTGCCGCCGGCCAGGGGCTGGAAATCGCCCCGGCGCATGCGCATCAGCTCGCCAATTCAGGGGGCACCGACGCGCGCTTTCTTGTGGTCTCGCAACCGGCCTCGCACAATGACCGCTTGCCCGCCCCGCTCAACATGAGTTGTTAACGATGAAACAGATCCTGATCGTCGCCCCGGCCTGGGTCGGCGACGCCATCATGGCGCAGCCGCTGTACGCCGAACTGCAACGCCAGCACCCCGGCGTCGCCATCGACGTGCTCGCCCCAAGCTGGACGCGGCCCGTGCATGCACGGATGCCGGAAATCCGCGACGCGATCGACAACCCCTTCGGCCACGGCGAGCTGGCGCTGGGCAAGCGCTGGGCCATCGGCCGTCAACTGAAGGCACGCGGCTACGATCAGGCGATCCTGCTGCCCAATTCGCTCAAAAGCGCGCTGGTGCCGTTCTTTGCCGGCATTCCAACACGCACCGGCTGGCTGGGCGAATCGCGCTACGGTCTGCTGAACGACTGGCGAAAGCTCGACAAGGATCGCTATCCGAAAATGGTCGAGCGCTTTGTTGCGCTCGCCGTCGCCGCCGACGCAGCGCTGCCGGGCGGATCACACTATCCGCAACTGAAGGTCGACCCGGCCGCGCGCGCCGCGACCTTGCAGAAGCTGGGTCTGGATACCGCCAAACCGATCGTCGCCTGTTGCCCCGGTGCCGAATACGGCCCGGCCAAGCGCTGGCCGGCGCGCCATTTCGCCGAGTTCGCCCGCCACCGCATCGCGCGCGGCGAGCAGGTCTGGCTGTTCGGCTCGATCAAGGACGCCGAGATCGCCGCCGAAATCGAAGCACTCGCCCCCGGCGTGATCAACCTCGCCAGCCGCACCAGTCTGGCCGAAGCGATCGACCTGATGAGTCTGGCGATGGTCGCCGTCTGCAACGACTCGGGGCTGATGCACGTGGCAGCGGCGCTGAACGTGCCGCTGGCCGCCGTCTATGGTTCGTCGAGCCCCGGCTTCACGCCGCCGCTGACCGAGCACGCCGAGATCGTCTCGCTGAATCTGGTCTGTTCGCCGTGCTTCAAGCGCACCTGCCCGCTCGAACACATGAACTGCCTGAACCAGCTCGACGCCGACCGGGTCGATGCGGCGGTCGAACGGCTGATCTCCCCGTCGGACGCCCGCTAACGACGCCTGCCGCGGAATCAGGCCAGCAGCGGCGCGCTGCGCTGCCAGACCCAGACGACGGCGAATGCGCAGATCGCGGCCGAACCGCCATACAGCAGCACCTGCTTGAAGCCGCGCTCCTGCCGGTACAGGTAGAGGACGGGCAGCAGCAACAGCACGAGGCCCAGCTGGCCGCATTCGACGCCGAGGTTGAAACCGGCCAGCGCCGCGGCCAGATGCGTGCTCGACAGCGCCATATCGGTCAGCACATTGGCAAAGCCGAAACCGTGGATCAGCCCGAACACGAAAGCCACCAGCCACAACCGCCGCTGCACGACCGGGTAGAGGTTGTTGAGCGCCGTCAGCAGGATGGTGACGGCGATGCCGATTTCGACCACCACACCCGGCAGGCTGATCAGGTGCAGCGTCGCCAGCGTCAGCGTGATGGCGTGCGCGGCGGTAAACGCGGTCACGATGCGCAACATCTCCATCAGCACCGGCCTCACCGACCTCACCGGTTGCCAGCCCCGGCCGGTGGCGACCCACGATGCCGGTAGCAGCAAGGCGATCAGGAACAGCGCGTGGTCGAAACTGCGCCAGATGTGCCAGATGTGCCAGATGTGCCAGATGCCTTCGAGCATGAAATCGCCGAGCACGCCGCCAAGCGATTTGCCGTGCAGATCGAGCACTTCCTCCGGACGATCCAGCCCGAGAATCGCCGTTGAAATCGCGCCGTCGTTGACCACATGCACCAGCCCCTTGTGCAGGGTGTCCAGATCGGCAAACAGGCGGTAGCCGATCTTCAGCCGCGTTGGCGGCACCGCGTAGCGGGCGTTGAACATCAGTACCGCATAGGCGCCGTCGGTGTGGTGATCGATCAGCATGTCCTGCGGCTGGATTGCGCACGCCTGCCCGCCGGCACTCAGCGTCAGCCGCGCCAGCGCGTAGCTGCCGATGTCGCGCTGCCGCGCCTTGAGCTCGCCCCATGTCAGCCGACCGTTACCGTCGGCGTCGAGCACCAGCGGGTTGTCCAGATCACGCAGCGCGATATCCCAGCGCCCTTGCATCTCCTTGTCCTGCACTGTCAAGCGATGCGTTCTGCAGCAGCATCGCGCCGCAACTTTGCCGGGCCTCGGCGTACTTTCCCTGCACCTGCAGGATGCTCGCGCGCAGCAGCAAGGCCGTTGCCGGCGGGTCGTTCTTGTTCAGCCACCGTGCGATCACCGCGTCGGCCTGACCGAGATCACACGGATCGCTGTCGCGACGAAAGCGTTTCAGGTGCTGCTCGGCCAGCTGGCTGGCGATGGCGAAGTCGGTCGGCGCAGCGTTCAGTTGCACACGCTGGCGGGCGATCTCGGCGTTCAGTACATCCGAAATCAGATGGTCTTGCGAGCCGCCGTCTTCGTACCCGTAACGCTGCGTGAAACAACGGGGTTCACTACTGCTCTAGCTTGATCAGGATATGGCCTGGTTTGCGGTCAAAAGCGGCAAACCAGACCGTCCTGAGGTCGTCTCCGATGCGGCGATCCAGTCCTGCCTGATGCTCAAGAACCTGTTCGGCCTTCCGCTGCGCCAGACGACCGGCATGGCGGCCTGTCTGCTCAAACGGGCTGGACTCGATTGGCCAGCGCCCGATTACAGCGCGCTGTGCCGGCGGAAAAAGTATCCCGTCTTCACGATTTCCGTCCGGCGCAGCAGCCTGCATTTGCTGGTCGACACCACCCGCACCCGAGCAGGCCAATGCGCGCGGCGGCAAATGCCTCCCAGAATCATTTTTCGCCATGACCAGACCGGTCTTCCCGACGTAGTTGCCGGAATACGGCTGAACTCCGTCGGGAATGAACGGCTATTTCAGTATCCGCTGATATTATGATGCGCGCATTTCAATAGATTTATTTATTATAAAAAAATCAGGGATATGGATCATGGCTTGGAGCAAAGTCTGGGGAGTGCTGCTGGTCGCAGCACTGACCGCCTGCGGTGGCGGTGGCGGTGGCGGTGGCGATAGCGGCGGCGGCGGCGGTGGCACCACAACGGCCGGCGGTGGCGGAACAGGCACGAACCCCACCCCCGTACCGCCTCCGCCCCCCGCCGTCGTCTCTGCAATCGATACCGCAGTCGCCAGCGGCGATCCCGCCGCGCTGAGCGATCCACTGCCGATCATCGTCCAAGCCTACAACCGGGCATTGTCGCTATCGAAAGCACAAGCTGCGCTGACCCAGTCGCTGCAGCGCGGTGTCAGCAGTGAATACACCCCCGGCAGCTCCAGCCAGTTCATCCTGCCGGGCAATCCAGAACTGGCCCAGCCGCTGATCGTCGGTGATGGTGGCCAGATGCTGGCGAGCATCAGCATCGCCGAAGGCGGCCGCAGCGCCGGCTACGGCACCAATGTGCTGGATCAGTTCCGTAGCGGCACCCTCACCCATGCGCCGGCATTCGGCCGACTGCTGTCCTGGCTGGTGAGCGGCAATGCCGATACCGCCCTGCCGGCGTCGATGGACGTCAGCATTGCCGGCGTATCCGTCGGCAACACCATCAGCGGTCTGGGCAAGGCCGGGATAACGGCCAAGGATGCAGGCTGCGATGCGCTGGCCGACAGCGCCTGCGCCGCGCGCGTTTCGCTGGTGATCGTCGGCTCGGGCGTGGCGGTCGACGCCACCCTGACCGCGCGGACCCGCACGTTACTCAAATCTGGCAAACCGGTGCTTTACCTGCACACCGGCGGCTGGGGCGACAGCCAGTCCGGCCGGCAGATGCTGAACGCCATGTCCCTGGATCTGGGCGGTTACGGCGGCAATTACTGGTCTGGCGACAAGGTCGCGGCGGGCCGCAGCGACGCGGCCAACGCCAGGGTCAGCGACCAGTTCGACGACATTCTGCCACTGCTCTCCCGCCTGGCGACCGACAAGCTGCGCAGCGACTATGACTGGAGCAAATGTGGCGACAGCAGTTGCGGCGATGTCCCGCGCTTCAATGATGAAGTGATCACCCCCACCGAGTTGATCCGCACCCAGCTCAACACGTTCAACGGCAATGTCCGGCCGCTGTTCGCCACCCCGGACACGACCTTGCTGCGCTTGCTGACGCTCTGGGCCGACGTGACCCGCAAGCAGATCGTCTACCCGCTCGACAAGCAGAAGAACCCGGCCGCCTTCCAGCAGGCGATGATCGCCGACGCCTGGGTGAGCTATGTACGCAGTGTCGGTAGCCGGCAGAACGATCTGGGCACCTTCATGAGCGCCAATGGCGCAAAACTGCCGGTCAGCGCGAGCGATGAAACCGTCAGCGTCACCCTGAGCGATACCGGCGGCTTCACCGCTATCGGCCGCATGGCCATGCCGGGCCAGCCGCTGCAGATCACCGTGCTCGACGCCGGCACCGCCACCACCGCGCTGCGCATCAACACCCAGCGGGGATCGTCGACCAAGATCGGCAACGCCTATACCCGTCCACGCATCCTCGCCAGCCCGAGCATGCCGCTGGCGGCGGGCACCACCTTGCCGGTGGTCACCCCCTATGGCGGCCTACTGCAACTGCAATACAGCGGCGCGACCCCGGGCCAGGTGGTCAAGCTCAAGCTGCGCGGCGTCGCCAAACAGCCTTTCCTCGATACCACGGTCAGCAGCGACCGCACCGCCTTTGTTTCGGCACTGACCAGCACGACGTCCGACTGGGTCGAGATCAAGATGGCCGGCATGGAGGCGCATGCCCGGACCAGCATGCTGCGCGACGTAATCAACGGCAGCGACTACAAGGGGGACATGAACAAGTACCTGGACGAGATGATCAACCTGTTCTTCGACGATGCCTACGGCTTCGCCGGTTTTGCCCGCGCCGGCAAGACCCTGCCGGCGTCGATCACCACTTACTGCGGCACCAAGGGCTGGGACTGCAGCGATGCGACCCTGCACCGCGGGCCGGGGACGCAGCATATCAACATCGACGTGTATGCCCAGTGCGGTGCTGGCTGCTCGGGCAACCCGTATGACCAGACCTGGGGCCTGACACCACGCGGCTGGGGCGAGAGCCACGAACTCGGTCACAACCTGCAGCTGGGCGTGCTGAGCATCTATACCGGCGCGGCCACCGGCGAGGTGTCGAACCAGATCTTCCCGCTGCACAAGATGTGGCGCATGTATCGCGAACTGGGCGTGGATCTGAACAACACCCGCGTGGCATATCGCAATGCCTTCGATCTGATCGTGGCCGCCAAAGCCACCTCCACCCCGGTCGACTCGGCGTATCAGGCGCTGTGGGCCGATACCAGCTATGCCGCGCAAAACGGCATCCGCATGGCGTTCTACACCCAGTGGGTGCACTACTGGCAGGAGCGAACCGGCAATGCCACGCAGGCCTGGGATATCTATACCCTGCTCTACCTGCACTCGCGGCTGTTCTCCCAGACGGACTGGGCCACCAACAAGGACAAGCTCGGCTACAGCCAGTACACCACCCGCCCGAGTGTGGACGGCAACGACAATATGCTGATCGCCCTGTCGTGGATTACCCACCGTAACCAGCGGCCGACCTTCGACCTGTGGGGCATCAAGTACTCGGCGGCCGCGGCCAGCCAGGTCGACAGCTATGGTTTTGCTCAGGAATCGGCATTTTTCTACGCCAACACCAGCACCAACAACTACAGCACGGTGCGCAAAGTAAGCATGACCGCAGCCAGCCCGGCCTGGCCGTTCTGAGCGCAGCCTGGGCAGCATTGATAACGGGGAAACGCCAGCTGGCGTTTCCCCGCTTTTGCGTCTGCGAGCCTGGCAGGCACGCCCACTGGACGCGGTTTATCTCGCTATCGGCGTCACCCTGCCGGACGGAAGGCGCCAGGTAGGGTGCGGAATGACCGCGCCGCCGTAGCGGGGAGTATCCCGGCCCCCATCACCTCCTCCCGGCGGCGGTCGCCGAAACGGCTGTCGCCGCGCTATGATCGGGGTTTCCCCCAATCCTGCCGCCTGCCCCATGGAATATCTCGACCTCGCCCCGATCGCCCACGTCCGTGGCACCGTGCAAATCCCCGGTTCCAAAAGCATTTCCAACCGCATCCTGCTGCTGGCTGCGCTCGCCGAAGGCGAAACGCTGATTCGCGGCCTGCTTGGTTCCGACGATACCCAGCGCATGCTCGAAGCGCTGGAACAGCTCGGCATTGCCTGCCGCCAGCAAGGCGACACGCGCGACTTCACCGTTCAGGGTGGCAACGGGGTCTTTCCGGTCAAGCACGGCGAGTTCTTCCTTGGCAACGCCGGTACTGCCGTCCGCTCGCTGACCGCCGCGCTGGCGATGGCCGGCGGCGAATACACGCTCAAGGGCGTCGCCCGGATGCACGAGCGGCCGATCGGCGATCTGGTCGATGCGCTGCGCGTGGCTGGCGCGAAAATCGACTACCTCGGCAACGAGGGCTTCCCGCCGCTGGCGATCCATCCGGGCGAGATCGGCAGCGGCCGGCGCATTCCGGTCAAGGGCAATGTCTCGAGCCAGTTCCTCACCGCCTTGCTGATGGCGCTGCCGCTGAGCGGCGAGGACGTCACCATCGAGCTGGTCGGCGAACTGATTTCCAAGCCCTATATCGAGATCACGCTGAACCTGATGGCCAAGTTCGGCGTCAGCGTCGAAAACCGCGACTGGCAGGCGTTCGTCATCCGTGGCGGCCAGCGCTATGTGAGCCCCGGCGAAGTCTTCGTCGAAGGCGACGCATCCAGCGCATCGTACTTCCTCGCCGCCGGCGCGATCGCGGCACTGGGCGGTGCGCTGCGGGTCGAAGGCGTCGGCAGCGAGAGCATTCAGGGCGACAAGCGCTTTGCCGAAACGCTGGAACAGATGGGCGCGCAGGTCAGCTGGGGGCCGAACTGGATCGAGGTCGCGCCGCCGGTCTCGGGCAGACTGAAGGCCGTCGACGTCGACCTCAACCACATCCCCGACGCGGCGATGACCATCGCCATCGCCGCGCTGTTCGCCGATGGCACGACGACGATCCGCAATATCGAGAGCTGGCGCGTCAAGGAAACCGACCGCCTCGCCGCGATGGCGACCGAGCTGCGCAAGGTCGGCGCCATCGTCGAAGAAGGCCAGGATTACATCGTCGTCACCCCGCCGGCCGCGCTGACACCGAACGCCGAAATCGGCACCTACGACGATCACCGCATGGCGATGTGCTTCTCGCTGGTTGCGCTCGGCGGCGTGCCGGTGCGCATCCTCGATCCGAACTGCACCGCCAAGACCTTCCCGACCTACTTCGCCGAGCTGGCCCGCATCGCCGGTTGAAGTATCTCTACCTCGTAAGAAGGCCGGCATTGCCGGCCTTCTTTCATTCCGGTTCAGACTAAGCCGGCCAAGACTACACACACTGTAAACCGACAGCGCTGTCGGTGCGCGCAAGTCTCGCCGCCTGCCCAGCCGATGCCGACGCACGTCGGCTGCCGGCGGCTTCAAACGCAAACGACTAGCCGGTTTCCAGCCCGCCGACCTGGCGATCGGCACCGGCATCAATACCGTGCCGATCGTGATACCCGCTTGTTTTGCAAGACATCCCCACGGCGCGGGTATCCGCGCGCAGCGAAACCGGTACCGGTTTGTTGGCGTGCAAACAGCCATTCAGGCAGAAAGCTTACAACTTACAGTGCAAATTACCTCGCCGAACCCGGTGCTACCATCGCCATGCTTTTTGCATATCCACAGCCATGGCGCGGTCTGATCCAACCTCTTCGCCACCGGCCATAACGATGGAGTCGAGATGTTTTATCCGAAGATCGCCGCGCTTGCCGTGGCCGCAGTCTTTGCTGCACAACTGGCCCATGCCGCCCCGGCCTGGGACACCAAGGCCGTTTACACCGCCGGCCAGTCGGTCGATCACGGCGGCAAGACCTGGAAGGCCAAGTGGTGGACCCAGGGCAACACGCCCGGCGCCGAACAATGGGGCCCGTGGGAACTGACCGGCAGCGCCGGCGGCGCGACGCCGACACCTGCGCCTGCGCCAACACCCGCGCCGACGCCCGCTCCGACGCCCGCGCCGACGCCCGCTCCGACGCCCGCTCCGACGCCCGCTCCGACACCTGCTCCGACACCTGCGCCGACGCCCGCTCCGACTCCTCCGCCGACTCCCGCGCCGACTCCCGCGCCGACCCCGGCCGGTACCGCCTGCGTCGCCGCGTGGAACGCAGGCACCGCCTACAGCGGCGGCGCCAGCGCCAGCCATCTGAACCGCAACTACAGCGCCAAGTGGTGGACCAAGGGCGACGACCCGAGCAAGGGCGGCGTCTGGGTCGATGCCGGCGCGTGCAGCGGCGGCTCGACCGGCGGTGGTTCGACCGGTGGCGGTACCACACCGACGCCGGCTCCGAGCGGCCCGCTGACCAAGGCGCAGGCCGAGGCCAAGGAAGCCGAGCTGACCAATAACGACTTCTTCCGCAGCATCAAGGCGTCGATCCGCACCGCGCCAAACGCCGTCGTCGATGCCGTCGCGCCGGGCAAGGCGGACAACCCGCTCAACGTGAAGCGGATCGAGCGGCTGCTGCCGGAAGCCAAGTGGGAATACCTGTTCCCGCGCCGCGACGCCAGCTACACCTACCAGCGCTTCCTGCAGGCCAACGCCAAATTCCCGGCGATCTGCGACGACTACAAGGACGGCCGCGACGCCGATGCGATCTGCCGCCACAGTCTGGCGACGATGTTCGCGCACTTCGCGCAGGAAACCGGCGACCACAACCGCAACGACACGGTGCCCGAATGGCGTCAGGCGCTGAAGTACCTGCGCGAACTCGGTTGCGAGGAAACCGGCCCGGGCTGCGGTTACAACACCGAATGCGCCGACCCGGTCTTCAACACCGTGTGGACCTGCGGCAAGGGCGCCGACGGTGGCTGGAAGAAGTACTTCGGCCGTGGCGCCAAGCAGCTTTCGTACAACTACAACTACGGCCCGTTCTCGCAGGCGATGTTCTCGGGTGACCAGTTCAAGCTGCTGAACGATCCGGATCTGGTGGCGTCGACCTGGCTCAACCTCGCCAGCGCGACGTTCTTCTTCGTCTACCCGCAACCGCCGAAACCGTCGATGCTGCACGTGATCGACGGCACCTGGGTACCGAACCAGACCGACCAGGCCGCCGGCACCGGCAACAACTTCGCGACGACGATCCAGATCATCAACGCCGAATGCGGCCTCGGGGCCGAGAAACAGGCGGCACAGAACCGCATCGACTACTACAAGGAGTTCTCGCGCGAACTGGGCTGGGACTACAGCAAGGAGCAGCTGAGCTGCGCCACGATGCAGCGCTTCGGCCCGGGCAGCTCGGCGGCGTACAACATCTACTGGGAAAAGAACTGGAACACCGGCGGCGACAACCAGTGCATGCTGGTCAGCTACCAGACGCCGTACAACGCCTTGATCGAAGGCAACTACGTGAAGTGCGTCGAGAAGAACTGGGGCGTGACGCTGAAGTAAATCACGGCCAGGCACGACGAAAACGGGGGCTTCGGTCCCCGTTTTTGTTTTCTGCCGCCTCGGCGACGCGGGCATCGTCGCCCCCAATCCCGCGGCCCGTATAGAATCGCCTGCACATCCCGACCGATACGCCGCATGTCCAACCGCCGTGAGCCCGCATGAAAGCGAACTTTGAAGTCATCACCGCAGACAATGGCGAGTCGTGGGCATTCTTCCAGCGCAACGCGCAGGCCGCGCTGCCGTTCAACTGGCATTACCATCCGGAATACGAATTGTCGCTGGTGCTGAACGCCAGCGGCAGCCGCTACATCGGCGATCACATCGGCGCCTGCGACGGCGCCGATCTGGTGCTGACCGGCCCCAATCTGCCGCACACCTGGGCGGTGCAGGCCGTCGCGGCAGACCGGCTGATTGCGGTGCGGGTCATCTGGTTTACCCACGAATGGATAGCGCGGCTGTGCGCCACGTGCCCGGAGTTCCAGCCACTGCTGCGCTGGCTGGCCGATGCATCCCGCGGCCTGAAGTTCAGCGATGCCGCGCTCGAACGGGTGCGTCCGCTGATCGGGCAGATGGAAGAAGCCACGCCGATGACGCGACTGATCCTGCTGCTGCAGGTGCTGGGCGTGCTGAAATCGGATCAGCCGATACAGCTGTCATCGGCCGCGTTCTCGGGCGCCCCCGATCGCCACGGCGAAAACCGCATCACCCGGGTCACACAGTACCTGACCACCCATTACCGCGAGCCGCTCGATCTGCGGCAACTGGCCGCGCTGGCCAATCTCACCGTCAACAGCCTGTGCCGCGCTTTTCGCCAGCACACCCGCGCCAGCATTTCGGAATACGTCGCGCGGCTGCGCATCGGCCGCGCCTGCGCCGAGCTGATCGATTCGAACCAGCCGATCGCCACCATTGCCCACGACATGGGTTACCGGAACCTCTCGCATTTCAACCGGCAGTTCCGTGCCAGCAAGGGCATGTCGCCCGGCGAATTCCGCACGCGCTTTCATCGCACCGACGCAGGCTGAGCCGCAGACCCGGGAAGAAGTGATGATCCCCGGATACCCACCTCCGACACTGCATATTCCAGCTTCAGCCTGATCCGTTGATAGCACGACATCGGCATGGCAGCCTCCGGTTTCCCGATGAAACCGAAGGTGTATCCCATGCCCAGCCTGAATCAGTTTGATGGTTTCCTGTTCGATATGGACGGCACCCTGCTCGACTCCACGCCATGCATCGAAGGGCTCTGGCGGCGCTGGGCCACGCACACGGGGCTGGATGCTGATTGGGTTTTGCAACATATCCATGGCCGCCGCGGCATCGATACCATCCGCCTCGTCGCGCCTCACCTGGACGCCGAAGCGACGCTGAAGATGCTGATCGCCGAAGAGCAGCAGACACTCGAAGGCACCACCGCCATTGCCGGCGCCAGGGCATTGCTCGAATGGCTGGCCGCTACGCAGCAGAAATGGGGCGTGGTCACATCCGCACCGCGCCAGCTCGCGATCGCCAAGCTGGCCTACCTCGACCTGCCTCAGCCACCAGTGCTGATCGGCGCGGAAGATGTCCGGCACGGCAAGCCCCATCCCGCCCCCTATGTGCAGGGCATTGCCGCGCTGGGGCTGCCGGCATCACGGATTCTGGCCTTCGAGGATGCACCGGCCGGCATCCTGTCCGCCCGCGCGGCGGGTCTGGCCGTCGTAGCCCTGCGGACCTCGCACCCGGATCATGCGCTCGGCGATGCGAGCTGGATCATCGATGACCTGCTCGACCTGCAATTGCACGCTTCAATGCCGCAACAGCCCGAGGACGCAGCATGCTGACGATCAGCCCGCGCCTGCGGCTGGCGCTGCACCAGTTCTACGCACTGGCGATTCCGGTCATGCTGCAACTGCTATTCATGTCGGCACGCAACATCACCGACATCGTACTCACCGCCAATCTCGGCGAGACGGCCGTGGCGACGGTCGGCATTGCCAGCAAGGCCATCATGGTCGGCATGGTCGCACTGGCGGGGCTCGCCAGCGGCTGCAGCGTGCTTGGCGCGCAGTATTTTGGCCATGGCGATCTGCTGGGCCTGCGCCGTTCGATCGGCCTCGGGCTGCTGCTCTCGCTAGCCTTCATCCTCGTCCCGGTCGTGATCGTTTTCGGCTTTTTCGCCGAGGCCATCATCCGGCTGGCGAGTACCGATCCGGCCGTGATCGGCAATGCGGTCGAATACCTGCGCATCTTCGCCGGCGCCTTTGCCTTCATGGCCGTCAGCGCGGTGCTGGGCATCGGCCTGCGGGTGAGCGGCCACGCCGGCACCGCGACCGCGCTCAGCCTGATCGGCGTGATCGCCAATGTCGTGCTGTGCATCATCCTCATCAACGGCGCAGGCCCGTTTCCCGCACAGGGCATCATGGGCGCGGCGTGGGCCACGCTGTTCAGCACGGCGCTCGAAGCGGTGCTGATGCTGGCCTGGATCGCCATCCGCAAGCCCGAACTGATGCCCCGCTGGCGGGATCTCGCGACGCTGCCGCCGGGTTTTGCCGGCCACTATCTGGGCATCGCGGTGCCGTCGACGGTGAACGGGCTGATCTGGTCGCTGGGCATCTTTACCTACGGCGCGATCTACGGGCGGATCGGTACCCATGAGCTGGCCATCATGGCCTCGCTGACCCCGCTGGAGGCGATCAGCATCGCGGTCGAGCAAGGCCTGGCGACGGCGACATCTATCCTGCTGGGGCACCGGCTCGGGCAAGGCCGCTTTGCGCAGGCCCGGCGCCTTGGCTGGCTCTACCTGCGGATCAGCATCGGCACGTCCATCCTGCTCGGCCTCATGCTGTTGCTGGCGATGCCGCTGCTGCTGCATGTGTTCCGGCTCGACGGCGCCGCGCACACCGTCGCCACGCAGGTGTATTTCATCATGGTCATCACCTTCTGGATCAAGACCATCAACGCGGTCGGCATCAGCGGCGTGCTGCGCAGCGGCGGTGATGTCGGCGCCGGTCTGAAAATCGACGTGATCGGCCAATGGTGCGTCGGCATTCCGCTGGCGCTGCTGGGCGCGTTCTATTTCGGCCTCCCGCTGCCGGCGGTCTTCGTGCTGGTCATGCTCGAAGACGTCGTCAAGGCCGTGCTGACGACCCGGCGCATCCGCTGCCGCCTGTGGATCAGATCGATGATCCAGCCCTCCCTCGCATCCACCTGAACAGGCACCCCCTCATGAGCACGCCATACCCCGCGGCATCGCATCTGGCCTTGAGCTGGACATGCATCTGCAACTCGCATGACGGCGACAATTACCGCGCCGAATTGCAGATCCGTAACCTGTCCCACCTCCCCCTGCCCGAGAGCGGCTGGGGGCTGTATTTCAACACCTGCCGGCAGATCAATCCGGAGCGCGTCTCCGCGGGCGTGTGCATTACGCACGAGAACGGCGATCTCTGGCGATTGTCCCCCACCGCGGAGTTCGGCGTTCTGGCGCCGGGCGAAACCAGGGTCATCGGCTATGAAGGACCGTTCTGGCTGATCAGCGATACCGACGCGCCACTGGGCTTTTACATGGTGTACGACGAGGGTGCAGGCGGAGAACGGGTCGAGGACATCGGCGATCCCGACATCGCGCCCTTCCTGAGCGACGCGCAAAGGAACCGCAACCACCTCGACCGGGTGCCGCTCGGTACGCCGCTACTGACGTATGAAAACAATGCCGGGCTGACGCAGTTGCCGGTCGAGCAGGTCGGCAAGATCACGCCGACGCCGCTGCAGGCCCGTTACAGCGACGGACATTTCGCGCTGACCAAGGACACGCTGATCGTGCATGAGCCCGCGCTGGCGCAGGAAGCGGCGCTGCTGCGCGCCATCATTGCCGAGGTCAGCGGCGTGCAACTGCAACGCGCATCGTTCTGCCCGCCGGGCTGCGCGGCCATCCAGTTGCGGATCGCGCCGCTTGCCGTGGCCGAGGGCGCGATGGCGGACGAAGCCTATGAACTGGACATCGGCAGCGACGGCATCCGGATCAGCGGCACCAGCGCCGCCGGCGTGTTCAACGGCATTCAGAGCCTGCGCCAGTTGCTGCCGGTGGAAGCCTTCGTCAATCCGCGGCCGGCGCTTGCGCTGCCGTGCTGCCAGATCGTCGATGCGCCACGCTTCGGCTATCGCGGCATGATGCTCGATGTCGGCCGGCATTTTTCCAGCAAGCAGACCGTGCTGCGCTTGCTCGAATGCATGGCGCTGTACAAGCTCAACCGCTTCCACTTCCACCTGAGCGATGACGAAGGCTGGCGGCTCGAGATTCCCTCGCTGCCCGAGCTGGTCGGCGCCGGCAGCCAGCGCGGCCATGGCCACCCGGACCAGTTGCCGCCGAGCTTCGGCTCCGGGGCGCAGGCCGACGGCAGCGCCGGAACGGGCCATTACACGCGGCAGGATTTCATCGACATCCTGCGCTATGCCACGGCGCGGCATATCGAAGTCATCCCGGAATTCACGACCCCGGGGCACGCAAGGGCCGCCATCAAGGCCATGCAGCAGCGCCATGCGCGCTTGATGCAGCAAGGCCGCGAGCAGGAGGCGATGGAATACCTGTTATCCGATCCCGATGACGCATCCCGGCATGAATCGGTGCAGCTCTGGCACGACAACGTGATCTGCATCGGCCAGGAGTCCTACTACCGTTTCATCGAAACCGTGCTGGTCGACGTCAAGGCCATGTACGTCGAAGCCGGCGCCAGACTCACGACCGTGCAGACCGGCGGTGATGAAGTACCCGCAGGCGCGTGGGCGCACTCCCCTGTCTGCCAGGCATTCATGGCCGAAAAGGGATTGCCCGACGTTGAGGCCTTGCGGGTGTACGCGCTGGCGCGGTATCACGACATCCTCAAAAAACACGCACTGGCTTTTGCGGGCTGGGAAGAAACCGCGCTGCTGAAAAACGCCGACACGCAGCGGCATCGGCTGAACCCGGACTTCATCGATGCCGGTCTTCGCCCTTATGCCTGGAACAGCAGCTGGGGCGGCGGCCAGGAAGACATGGCCTACCGGCTTGCCAATGCCGGCTATCAAACCGTGCTGTGCAATGTCAGCCCGCTGTATTTCGATCTGGCCTATGCCAAAGACCCGGCCGAGCCCGGTTATTACTGGGGCGGCTTTACCGAAACACGCGATACGTTCGAATTCTGCCCGCTGGATATCTTCACCACCGCCAGCACGACGAATCTGGGCAATCCGCTCGACGCCCGGGATCTCGCCGGAAAAACCCGGCTGAGCGACGCCGGCAGGAAACACATTCTCGGCATGCAGGGGCATCTGTGGGCCGAGAACATCCGCAATCGCGAACGGCTCGAATATCTGGCGCTGCCACGGATGATCGCACTGGCCGAGCGGGCTTGGGCCAGCGATCCGGGGTGGACCTTCATCGCCGACGCTGCGGCACGCCAGGCCCGGATGGCGGCGGACTGGAACGAATTTGCGAACCGGCTTGGCCAGCGCGAATTGCCGCGGCTGGATGGCCTGTCGGGTGGCTACGGCTATCGCATCCCGGTACCCGGGGCGAAGATCGAAAACGGCGTGCTGAGCGCCAATGTTTCCGCGCCCGGCCTCGCCATCCGCTTCAGCACCGATGGCAGCGAGCCGGATTTCAAATCGACGCTGTATACCGGCGAAGTTCGCGTGACCGGCCCGGTGAAGCTGGCCGCGTTCAGCAGCACCCATCGGCGCAGCAGGACGATCTGCGTCGCGGGCAGCGACGACTGACGTCAGGCACGGATGCGCCGGGTTGCAACTCCCCGGGGCACCGTGCCCCTGCCGCAGTCACTCACCGGGGGGAATGTCTGGCCTCAGCGCTTCTGGCGAGCCGGCTTGCCTTGCCTGGTGGCCTTTTTGGCAAGCGACTTCTTGGCACCGGTGTTTTTGGACGCGCTTTTGGGCACGCTTTTGTAGGCGGCCCGCTTGCCGGCCGATGTCTTCGCGACACTGCCTTTCTTCGCACCGCGGGTCTGCGCCTTGATGGTCTTGGGCGCCTTGGTGGCCTTGTGCAATTTCGCGCTCTGGCGGCTGCCTGCCTTGCTGCCATGCGATTTGCTCGACACCTTGGTCGAGCGATGCTTCGCCTGGCTGCGCTTGTACGTGGCCTTGCTGTAGTGACGGGACGAAGCCGGTTTGCTGCGTGCCGTACTCTCGGTCCGGACCGATGCCTTCCTGGCCTGCGGCGCCGCGCGGGCTGCCGGGGGCGGCAAAGCGGACGGATCATCGAATGGCAACGGCGCATCCTCGGCAAAAGCGGTGCAGAGGGAAAAACTCAGCATCAGAGCAAGCAAGATACGCATGGTATTGACATTCAGGCGAAACAAATGGGGGGCTTAGTATACCCGATCACCCCTGCGGCCAAGGCCACCAGACCAGCCGCTCATCATGGACAAGACCTTTGATATTGCATACATCATCAGAAAAACAGAAAGCATTCAGTAACTGAAAGCACAACGTCGGCAAAACACCGATAAAGCAGCGCAATTTCGCCGCAATTTTCTTGACAATACAACTATCGAAGATACTATGGTGGTCATATACCAATGGCATTGATAAGACCAGTGCCATGAATGCAAGCTAGCCATTTCGCGGCGTGATCGATCGCCGCAACGTCGGCGCAAGCCGGCAATCACCATGCTGCTCATGCCTTTGCCTGGGGCATGCGGTCTTGACGGGGAGCTTCGGCTCCCCACTTTTTTTACTGCTCTCCCAGCAAGGCAGCAGCGAGTGCATCGAGCATGGCCGGCCGGTTGCCGAACGCAGCCAGGCGCCCCTGCGCATCCGGCACGATGTCCAGATCGTACGGCAGCCGCCCGGCGATCAGCCACAAGCGCTCGGCCGGCAAGGCGGCGATCAACGCCCGCTGCGCCGGTTGCAGCACCGCGTTGTAGCTGACGCAGACCACCTGCACGGCATCGGCCACACGCGCCAGCGTCGCAGCCGTTTCAGCGTCGTCCGGCGCCAGGGGCAGCGCGATTTCCTCGACCGCAACGCCCTTCGCCAAGAGCGGCGTCGCCAGGGTATCGCGCAGCAGCGCCGCCTTGCCCAAGGCAACTTCGTCGATCTCGGTACGGGTGCGGACTTCAAAGCTCAGCAGCAGTACCGGCCGGGTCGGGTCGATGCCGCGGCCGCTACGTCTTACCGCAGCGGCGTGCACGCGTGCCGACAAGGCCAGCGCCTCGGTGGTGCGCAGCGCCGGAGTCGGGTCGCTCGCCAGCGCGTTCCAGCACGCCATGTTGTGGCGACGCTTGAGCGCCAGTATCCGCGCCACCGCAGTGTCGATCCGGGCGATATCGATATCACCGGCCGCCACCGCGGCGGCCATGGCGTCAAGAAAACCGCGCTGGCGGTCTTCCCGATGCGAGATCAGCAGCACGTCGGCGCCAGCCTTGAACGCATCGACCGCACCGCCGACGGTGCCGCCCGGCCCTTTGGCGATCGCGTCCATTTCCAGGCAGTCGGTAAACACCACACCGTCGAAGCCCAACTCATCGCGCAGCAAACCGGTCAGCACCGCGTGCGAACGCGTCGATGGCAGATCCGGGTCGGGCTCGACCGCCGGAAACGCCACGTGCGAGCTCATCACTGCATCGACACCGGCGGCAATGGCGGCACGGAATGGCGCCAGCTCGACCGCATCGAGCCGCATCCGATCGTGGCCCACTCGCGGCACCCCAAGATGCGAATCGGCATCGGTATCGCCATGACCGGGAAAGTGTTTGGCCGTCGCCGCCAGCCCGGCAGCATGGATGCCGTCGAGCGCCGCCAGGCCATAGCGGCAGACGGTGTCGACGTCCTCACCGAAGGCGCGCACGCCAATGACCGGGTTGGCCCGATTGTTGTTGACGTCGAGCACCGGCGCGAAATTGATGTTGATGCCCAGCGCGGCCAGCTCGGCATTGCCGACCCGGGTCAGTTCGCGGCAATCGTCGACCGAACCGGCCGCTTGAAACGCCAGCGCCGACGGCAGCGGCGTCATGCCGTTTTCGATCCGCATCACCATGCCGCCTTCCTGATCGATACCGATCAGGAGCGGCACATCGCTGACTTCGGCGTTGATTTGCTGCAAACGCCGGCACAGCGCGGCCACTTGCGCCGGCGTGTCGACGTTGCGGCGGAACAGGATCACCCCGCCAATCCGGCACTCGCGGATCAGGCTTTCGATTGCCGGTGTAGGGGTCAAACCGTCGAATCCGGCCATCAGGAGCTGGCCGATCTGCTGTTGTAAGGTCATTTGTCTTCTCCTGCTTGCCCCGCTTGCCTTACGGGGCTACATCTTAAAGATCGGCCGTTACCTGCGGCACCGGAGCCTGCCATGCGTCACACCCTTTTGCTGACCGGTCTTGCCGCAATGACCGCCTGCTCGATGATGCCCAAGTCGGGGCCAACGACCCAGGCCAGACTGCTGCCGACCAGCGGGCAGACCGCCAGCGGCCAGGTCATGTTCCGCCAGAACGGCTCGAAACTGGTGCTCGACGTCACGCTGACCGGCCTGACGCCGGGCCAGCATGGTTTTCACGTGCACGAAAAAGGCGATTGCTCGGCCCCGGATGCCAGCAGTGCCGGTGGGCACTTCAACCCTGACAACCACCAGCACGGTGGTCCGGCGACGCCAATGCACCACGTCGGCGATCTCGGTAATGTCACCGCCGGCGCCGATGGCCGGGTGTCGACCTCAATCGGCCTCAACGGCGTCAGGCTCGACACCCTCGTCGGCCGCGCGCTGGTCGTTCATGCCGGCGCCGACGATCTGAGCAGTCAGCCCGCAGGTAACTCCGGCGCCCGGATCGCCTGCGGGGTGATAGGCGCTTAGTCCTTCAGCGCCAGGCGGCGCAGCACTTCCTCGCGGCCAATCAGCGCCAGCACGGCATCGACCGACGGCGTGCTGGTGGTGCCGAACACCTTGGCGCGCAGCGGCATGCCCACTTGCGGCATTTTCACGCCCTGCTGCTTGACGAAATCCTTGATGAATTGCGACAGGCTGGCCTGATCCCAGCTCTCCAGCTTCGCGACGCCTTCGGCGAAGAAACCGAGGCGCGCTTCGTCGTCGGGCGTCAGGTGCTTCTCGACCACATCGGTACTCGGCACCAGCGGCCGGTAGAAATACTCGGCCTGATCGGCCATCTCCACCAGCGTCTGGCTGCGATCCTTCAGCAGCACGCACACATCGGCAAGGCACGGCCCGGTCGCCGGATCGACACCCTTGTCCGCGAGAAAACCGGCGACGCGTTGCGCCAGCCGCAGCGGCTCGGCCGCCTTGATGTGCTGCGCGTTCAGCCACAGCAGCTTGTCGCGATCGAAACGGCTCGGGCTCGGGCTGACGTTGGCCAGATCGAACCATTCGACGAACTGCGCCACGGTGAAGAACTCGTCGTCGCCGTGCGCCCAGCCCAAGCGGGCCAGATAGTTAAGCAACGCTTCGGGCAGGAAACCCATCTTGTCGTAATCGACCACGCTGACCGCATCGCGGCGCTTGCTCATCTTCTGCCCCTGATCGTTGAAGATCATCGGCAGATGCGCAAACACCGGCACCGGCGCGCCGAGCGCCTGATACATGTGGATCTGTCGCGGCGTGTTGTTCACATGATCGTCGCCGCGAATCACGTGGCTGATCTGCATGTCCCAGTCGTCGACCACGACGCAGAAATTGTACGTCGGCGTGCCATCCGGACGGGCGATGATCAGGTCGTCGAGCTCAACGTTACCGATTTCGATCCGGCCCTTGACCTGGTCGTCCCAGGCCACAACGCCGTCGATCGGGGTGCGAAAACGCACCACCGGCTGCACGCCGGCCGGCGGTTCGGACAGCGTCTTGCCGTCTTCCGGACGCCAGCGGCGATCGTAACGCGGCTTCTCGCCCCGGGCTTCGGCCTCGGCGCGCATGACGTCCAGCTCTTCACGCGAGCAGTAGCAATGGTAGGCGTGGCCGGACGCGAGCATCTGCGCGATCACTGCCTTGTACCGATCCATGCGCTGCATCTGGTAGAACGGGCCTTCGTCGTAGTCGAGGCCGACCCAGTGCATGCCGTCGAGAATCGCCGCGACCGATTCCGGGGTCGAGCGTTCGAGATCGGTGTCTTCGATCCGCAGCACGAAAGTGCCCTTGTTCTTTCTGGCGTAGGCCCAGGAAAACAGCGCGGTACGCACGCCACCAATGTGCAGCAGACCAGTGGGACTGGGCGCAAAACGGGTACGGATGGCAGAAGTCGGAGCAGTCATGGCGGCAACAGGTATGAATCGCAAAGGAGCCATTTTACCTGTAGCCGCCGCCCCACGCGCAGCCAATCCGGCCGGAACGACGGACAAGAAAAAACCGGCCTCTTGGCCGGCGATTCAAATAGCGAGGCTTGCTCGCCGGTAGGGCTCACAGCGCGGCGGTCATCACCGGCTTTTTAGTTTTGGCTTTGGCAACGCGGTTGCTGATCTGCAGCACGCGATTGGCCGGATTCTGCACTTCGACATTCTCCGCCAGCAACGGCGCGGCCGGAGTGACCGCGGGTGCTTCGAAACGCACCAGGATGTCATAGAAGCTGCGCAGGGTTTCCACATAGGCAACCGGTTCACCACCACGGGCATAACCAAAGCGCACCGTGTTGTAATACTTCGGATCACGCAGCAGCGGCAGCGTTGTTTTCACATCGGCCCAGCTATCCGGATTCTTGCCTTGGCGGCGCGCCAGTTCACGCGCATCCAGCAGATGACCGAGGCCAACGTTATAGGCGGCCAGCGCCAGCCAGGTGCGATCGGGTTCGGCCACTTCGTCAGGCAAACCATCACGCAGCAGGGCGAGATAACGCGCGCCACCAAGAATGCTCTGCAAAGGATCAAGCCGATCCACACCCATGCGCTGCGCGGTATCTTGCGTCAACATCATCAGGCCACGTACGCCAAACGCAGACACGGCAGCAGGATCCCAATGCGATTCCTGATAGCCCACCGCAGCAAGCAGACGCCAATCGATCTGGGTTTCCGCTTCGGCTTTCTTGAACCACTTTTCATAGCGTGGCAGCACGCTGGTGCGCTTGTTCAGGAAGGCCACGGCGTCGGGCGAACCGACCCGGTTGACATGACCGTAGTAACGATCGATCAGCTTGGCGAGCGATTTGTCCGTCTTGATTTCGCCGAAAAACTGCGTCAGCTTGGCCTGCAGATCGCTATCGCCATCCTGCATCGCCCAAGCCAGCTGTTGCGGCTCGCCGTTCTTGCTGGAGATGGCCACTTGCGGATAGTACTTCTGCGCCAGCCCGGCTACTTGCGAGTCAACGATCGCATAATCGATCTTGCGCTGCGCCACCGCCTCAACCAGCTCCTCGCCATCGCCCGCTTCGGCAATGCGCCAGGTCAGCGACGGGAATTCGAGCTTGAGCTGATTGAGCCCCTGCACATACTGCGGCATGGTCTCGATGGTTGCGCTACCTGTGCGTACCGCATCCAGCGCACGCTGTTCGCTGCGATCGTTACGGTAAACAAGGACCGGGCGCACCGATTGGTAAGCCGGGCCAAAACGGATGCCCTGCTCGTCCTTGGTTGCATGTACGCCGACGGCCAGATGTGCTTCGTGTCGCTGGAGCCGCTCGAAGAGTTTCGCGTAGTTTGGTTCGACCACGAAGCGCACCTTGAGTCCATTTTCAGACGCAAAACGCGTAACGAGATCATATTCCAGCCCTGCATAGTGCCCCTCTGCATCAACGTAGAAGGTGGTCGGGCCGTTTTGGACCAGAACTACCAACTCACGTGATTCAGACCAAGGGGACGTCTGCGGTGCAGTGTTTGCCGGCATATCGCCGCACCCCACCAGGGCCACCGTTGCCAAAGCTATCAACCAGTTCTTCATGCCGCTCCAGAGAAATGCTGTTGGACTGCATTCTGCCAACAGAACCTCGACAACACAAATGTAAAGAGTTTGTTGCCATTTCTGAAAATCAGTGTATAGTGCACCTCTCTTGCCGGAGAGGTGGCAGAGTGGTCGAATGTACCTGACTCGAAATCAGGCGATGGTGCAAGCCATCCGTGGGTTCGAATCCCACCCTCTCCGCCAAGACCCATACAAAACCCCTGAACTCGAAAGAGCTCAGGGGTTTTTTCATTTCCGCGCTCCCGTCAGCAAGACGAGCGCCCGATGACTTGAAGACCCGCGTGACCGACACGAGTCCCGATTCAAGATATACGCTAATCGGCAATTCACAAGGTCGACCTGCGGTCATACCGGCCGTTTGTCGTCGACAAACGGCCGGTAAATCAGCGATTCAGCGATCGCTCAAGGGCTGAAAAAGGTCGTTTTCTCGCGCACTCGCAGCGCCGGATCATCGATCGCCTCGACATTCACCCACACATCCCGTCGCCTCAGCCCTCCCGAATCGACTGCGCTCGACAGGTGCAACGGCATCGTGACGCTTGCGCTGCCGGCAATCTCGACCGGTGCCAGCGGCGCCATTTTCACGCCCGGCCATCCTTCCACGCTGATCCGGTAGCGGTGCGCCTGCTCGTCGACGTTCTGGATCGTCAGCATGTAGACGTTCTCGATCTCGCCGTTGTCGGTCTGGCGCGCGAGGATGCCGCGATCCCGGGCAATCTCGAGCTTGAGCGGCTGGTGGTTGGCCAGCTCCGCGATGCTGCCGGCAACAATCACCGCCAGCACCGCCAGATAGGCGAGCACCTTGGGTCTCAGCATGCGTCGAGCGATCGTCGCCTTCCCTGCCCCGCTGGCCTGCGCATGCTCGGTGGTAAAGCGGATCAGCCCGCGCGGGTAGTTCATCCTGTCCATCACGTCGTTGCACGCGTCAATACACGCACCGCAGCCAATGCACTCGTACTGCAGGCCGTTGCGGATGTCGATGCCGGTCGGGCAGACCTGCACGCAGACGGTGCAGTCGACGCACGAGCCCAGCCCCTGCTGACCGAAGTCGGTGTCCTTGCGCCGGCCACCGCGCGGTTCGCCCCGGCCGCTGTCGTAGCTGACGACCAGCGTGTCGCGATCGAACATCGCGCTCTGGAAACGTGCATACGGGCACATATGCAGGCAGATGCGCTCGCGCAACCAGCCGGCGTGACCATAGGTGATGAAGGCGTAGCAGAGGATCCAGAACGTGGTCCAGCCGCCGACGCTCCAGTCCAGCGTCGCCTGCCACAGCGGCCGGATCGGCGTGAAGTAGCCGGCAAAGGTAAAGCCGGTCCATAGCGACAACGCGATCCACAAGCCGTGCTTGGCGGTCTTGCGCGCGATCTTGCCGCCGGACACCGGCGCGCGGTCGAGCTTGATCCGCGCATTGCGTTCGCCCTCGACCCAGCGTTCGATCCACATGAACATTTCGGTGTAGACGGTCTGCGGACAGGCGAAGCCGCACCACAAGCGCCCCGCCACCGCGGTCCAGGCAAACAGCGCCACCGCGCAGAAGATCAGCAAGGCGGCCAGATAGATCAGGTCCTGCGGCAGCCAGACCATGCCGAAGACGTTGAAGCGGAAGGTTTCCAGATCGAACAGCAAGGCCTGCCGGCCGTTGATCTGCCACCACGGCACCAGATAGAAAAACAGCTGGGTGGCGATCACCGCGGCGATGCGCCAGTTGCTCCAGAAGCCGTGCGCCAGGCGCGCGTAGATCTTGCGGTGCCCGGCGACGTTGATCGTCGTCTCGTACGCGGCGTCTGCCGCGACCGGGACGATGGGGATGGTTTTGCTCATCTCGAATCCGATTACATATATATATTAGTGATTGCTGGTTTGGTGCGGCCGACTCACCGTCACGCCGGGCTAGCCGACCCAGCGCATCAGCAAGCGGAAGAAACCGGCGACGGCGGTCAGCGCGAGCACACCGGCGAGCCACAGGCCGGCAAACCACAGCGCGCCACGCCAGGCGCCACGACGCTCCGGGCCACGCATCAGTGGTACCCCGCATCGTCATGGCGGACCTTGCCGCGGAACACCCAGTAAGCCAGCGCGGTGTAGGCGAGGATGACGGGGATGATGATCAGCGCCCCCACGAGCGTGAAACGCAGGCTGCTCTCGGGTGCGGCGGCGTCCCACAGCGTCACCGCCGGCGGGATCAGGTGCGGCCAGATGCTGATCAGAAAGCCGATGTAGCCGAGTGCGATGATCGCCAGCGCGAGGAAATACGGCGCATGCTCGTTGCGCTTCTGTACCGCGCGGCGGATGCCCCACGCGCAGCCGAGCACCGCCAGCGGCACCGGCGCGAACCACAGCAGATTGGGCAGGCTGAACCAGCGCGTTGCGACGGCCGGATCGATCAGCGGCGTCCACAGGCTGACGACACCGATAGCCGCCAGCATCAGCCCGGTCAGTGGCGTCATCAGCATGAACATCTTGCGCTGCAGTTCACCCTGGGTCTTGATGATCAGCCAGCCGCAGCCGAGCACCGCATAGGTCAGCACCAGACCGAAACCGGTGAACAGGCTGAACGCACTGAGCCAGTCGAAGCCGCCGCCGGCGAACTCGCGCCCCACGACCTGGATGCCCTGAATGTAGGCGCCGAGCGCCACGCCCTGGCAGAACGTCGCCAGTACCGAACCGGCGATGAAGGCCAGATCCCACAGATGGCGGGTGCGCGTCGCCTTGGCGCGGATCTCGAACGCCACGCCGCGGAAAATCAGCCCGACCAGCATCAGGATCAGCGGCAGGTACAGCGCCGACAGCACCGCCGAATACACCACCGGGAAAGCGGCGAACAGGCCGGCGCCGCCGAGCACCAGCCAGGTTTCGTTGCCGTCCCACACCGGCGCGACGGTGTTCATCATCACGTCGCGATCGGTCTCGGCCGGGAAGAACGGAAACAGGATGCCGATGCCGAGGTCGAAACCGTCGAGCATCACGTAAATGAACACGCCGAGCGCAATGATGCCGGCCCAGATCAGTGCGAGATCAATCATGTCCGGCTCCTTGGTCGATTGCATCGTCGGCGCCGGAGAGCGGCCGCCGTCCCGAATAGGTTGCGGTGGTGCCGATCGGTTCGCGCTCGCCGTCCGGCGTGTGATCGTCCGTCACCGGCCCGGTGCGCAGCAGCTTGAGCATGTAATAGATGCCGGTGCCGAAGACGAGGAAGTAGACGATCACGAAGATCAGCAGCGACACGCTGACCTGCTGGTAGGACACCGGCGATGCCGCATCGGCGGTGCGCAGCAGGCCGTAGACCACCCACGGCTGGCGGCCGACTTCGGTCGTCACCCAGCCCGCCAGCAGCGCGATGAAACCGCTCGGCCCCATCACCAGTGCAAAGCGCTGCAGAATGCGGCTCTCGAAGTGACGGCCGCGCCAGCGCAGCAGCAGGAACAGCCCCGCCAGCGCGATCATCAGCAGGCCGAGGCCGACCATGATGCGGAAGCTCCAGAACACGATCAGCGAATTTGGCCGGTCCTCCGGCGGCCATTCCTTCAGGCCGCGGATTTCGCCGTCCCACGAATGCGTCAGGATCAGGCTGCCCAGATGCGGAATCGCCAGCGCGTAGTCGGTGCGCTCCTCCTTCATGTTCGGAATGCCGAACAGATTGAGCGCCGTACCGCCCTGCTCGGTTTCCCAGATGCCTTCGATCGCCGCGAGCTTGGCCGGCTGGTGCTTCAGGGTGTTGAGCCCGTGCAGGTCGCCGACGAAAGCCTGCAGCGGCGCGAGGATCACCAGCATGCCGAGCGCCATGGCGAACGAAGTCTTGATCGCCGCATCGCGCCGCTGCCGCAGCAAATGCCACGCCGCCGTCGCGGCGACCAGCAAGGCGGTGACGACGAAGGCCGATAGCGTCATGTGCACCAGCCGGTACGGGAACGACGGGTTGAAGATCACCGCCCACCAGTCGGTCGGCACCACGCGGCCGTCAACGATCTCGAAACCGGCCGGCGTCTGCATCCAGCTGTTCGACGCCAGAATCCAGAACGTCGAGATCAGCGTGCCGATCGCGACCATCAGCGTCGCGCCGAAGTGCGCGCGCGGGCCGACCTTGTTCCAGCCGAACAGCATGATGCCGAGGAAGCCGGCTTCGAGGAAAAACGCCGTCAGCACCTCGTAGGTCAGCAAGGGGCCGGTGACGCTGCCGGCGAAGTTGGAGAACACGCTCCAGTTGGTGCCGAACTGGTAGCTCATCACCACGCCGGAGACGACGCCCATGCCGAAGGCGACCGCGAACACGCGTGACCAGAAGCGGCACAGGTCGAGGTAGACCGGCTGGCCGGTCTTGAGCCACAGGCCTTCGAGCACGGCGATGAAACTCGCCAGCCCGATGCTGATCGCCGGAAACACGATATGGAAGGAAACGGTAAAGGCGAACTGGATACGCGCCAGATCGACCGCGGTCAGGCTGTTCATTCAAGGCTCCCAGGGGTGATCGGCGGATCCGGACGGATCGGCGACGCGTTTTCTGAATAGTGGCACCGGATCATCGACGGCGCCCTGGTAGCGGACCGTGTAGGTGGTCAGCCCAAGCAGCGCATCGTGGATGTCCTTGTCGGCGCGGACTTCGAAGCTGTCGAAGCCGCAGCGATGCATGTAGAACAGCTGGTCGCGCAGCACGTCGCCGACCGCGCGCAGCTCGCCCGTATAGCCATGGCGGCTGCGCAGCAGATAGGCGACGCTGTAGCCGCGGCCATCGCGGAAAGTCGGAAAATCGACCGCCAGCAGCGGCAGTGTCACCAGCGCCTCGGCGACATCGTCGAACTCGTCGTCCGCGGCAATCCAGACGCCGGCGATCACGACACCGGAGCCGGCCTGCTCGCGCCATGCGCGCCACAGTGGCAACGGCAGGATGCGGCCGGCGGCCACATCGGCCAGCGTCAGCGCATCGCCGCGCAGCAGCTCCAGCGCGTCGGCCACCACGTCGGCCTTGCCCTCACACACCCGGATGATCCGTTTCATGTCAGCCCTCCTCTTGCGCGTAAACCCGCGCCTTGAACGGAGCGAGCCCGATGCGCCGGCAGGTCTGGGCGAACGACTCGTCGCCCAGTCGGTGCGCGCAGAAGGTCGCGATGATTTTGTCGACCACGTCCGGCATTTCCCCGGCGCGGAAGGACCGGCCGATCACCTTGCCGATCGCCGCCTCCTGCCCCTGCTCGCCGCCGAGCGTCACCTGGTACCACTCCTCGCCGTTCTTATCGACGCCGAGAATGCCGATATTGCCGAGGTGGTGATGGCCGCAGGCGTTGACGCAGCCGGAGATGTTCAGCGACAGCTCGCCGAGGTCATGGAGGAAATCCAGATCGTCGAACCGCGCCTGGATCGCGTGCGCCAGCGGAATCGAGCGCGCGTTCGCCAGCGAGCAGTAGTCGCCGCCGGGACAGGCGATGATGTCGGTCAGCAGACCGACGTTCGCGGTCGCCAGCCCGGCGGCCCCGGCCGCCTGCCACAATGCGAACAGGTCACGCTGGCGCACGTCGGGCAGGATCAGGTTCTGTTCATGGCTGACACGGATTTCGCCAAAGCCGAAGGTATCGGCCAAGTCGGCGACGACATCCATTTGTGCGCTCGTCACATCCCCCGGCGGCGCGGCGATGCCCGGCTTGGTCGAGAGCGTGACGCTGGCGTAACCGAGCCGCTGGTGCGGATGGACATTGCGTCGGTGCCAGCGGGCGAATGCGGCATCGCCGGCGAGATGCGCCGAGAGAACGGCGGGATCGGTCGCGGCGTCGGCGTAGTCGGGCGTTGCGAAATGCGCGGCGACGCGGCGGTATTCGTCGGCGGTGATCGTCGACGGGCTGTCGCACAGCAGCGCCCATTCGCGCTCGACCTCGGCGGCGAACGCATCGGCGCCGAGCGCCTGTACCAGGATTTTGATGCGCGCCTTGTACTTGTTGTCGCGCCGGCCGTAGCGGTTGTAAACGCGCAGGATGGCTTCGACGTAGGTCGTCAGGTGCTGCCACGGCAGCGCCTCGCGGATCACCGATCCGAGCATCGGCGTACGCCCCAGCCCGCCGCCGGCCAGAATCCGCAACAACGGCTCGCCCCCCGGCGCGCGATACAGATAGATGCCGACATCGTGCGCCTGCACGGCGGCGCGATCGCTCGCCGACGCCGAAATGGCGATCTTGAATTTGCGCGGCAGGAAGGCGAACTCTGGGTTCAGCGTCGACCACTGCCGCAGAATTTCGGCCAGCGGGCGCGGATCCATCACCTCGTCGGCGGCCACGCCGGCGAACTGCTCGGTGGTGATGTTGCGCACCACATTGCCCGAGGTCTGGATCGCGTGCATTTCCGCCTCGGCCAGCCTGTCCATGATGTCCGGCGCGTCTTCGAGATTGATCCAGTTGAACTGGATGTTCTGCCGCGTGGTGAAGTGGCCGTAGCCGCGATCCCAGCGCAAGCCGATCTCGGCCAGCACACGCATCTGCGCCGACGACAAGGTGCCGTAGGGAATCGCCACCCGCAACATATAGGCATGGCGCTGGCGGTACAGGCCGTTCTGCAGGCGCAGCGGCAGGAATTCTTCTTCGCTCAGCGCATCGCCGAGCCGCCGCGCCACCTGATCGCGGAACTGCGCGGTGCGCTGCTCGAGCAGTGTCAGGTCATATTGATCGTATCGATACACCGGTTTCCCTCACCGACCGGCCATGCACGGCGACGCCGCACTTTGCTGACCGGTATCCAGTGTGGCCGGACGTCCGCATAGGTAACAGAATCAGAAAAATGATATTTTTGCGTATCAGATTGAAAACCAGGGCAGCCATGAAGCGTTACGAAGACATCGCCGAGCTGATCGCCGCCGACATCCGCAGCGGCCGGCTGGCACCGGGAACGCGCCTGCCGTCGATCCGCAAGGTCATGGCGCAGCATCGCGTCAGCCCGTCGACGGCGTTCCAGGCCTACTACCTGCTGGAGAAACGCGGCCTCGTGCGCGCGCGCGAACGCTCGGGTTACTTCGTCGCCGGCGCCGGCCAGGCGCTGCCGCCGGAGCCCGCCCCTAGCCATCCGCCGCAGGTGTCGGCACCGGTCGACATCAGCGAACTGGTGTTCTCGGTGCTCGGCGCGGTGCAGGATCGCAACATCCTGCCGCTGGGATCGGCATTCGCGTCGCCCAAACTGTTTCCGCTGCCGCGCCTCGCCCGCTCGCTGGCATCGACGGCACGCTTCATCGATCCGTGGGACACCGTCGCCAGCCTGCCGCCCGGACACACCGCGCTGCGGCAGCAGATCGCGCTGCGCTATCTCGGCATGGGCATGCCGCAGGCACCGGAAAACATCGTCGTCACCAATGGCGCGCTCGAAGCGCTGAACCTGTGCCTGGCGGCGGTCGCACAACCGGGGGACGTGATCGCGATCGAATCACCGGGTTTTTACGCCGCGCTGCAGGCGATCGAACGCTTGAAAATGAAGGCGCTGGAAATCCCGGTTCACCCGAAGGACGGGCTCGATCTGGATGCGCTGGCGCAGGCGCTGGAACGACATCCGGTCAAGGCCTGCTGGTTCATGACCTCGTTCCAGAACCCAATGGGCGCGAGCATGGACGAGGACAAGAAGAAGGCATTGGTCGCGCTGCTGGCGCGGCACCAGATTCCGCTAATCGAAGACGATGTGTATGGCGAGCTGTACTTCGGCAACCATCCGCCGCTGCCGGCCAAGGCCTTCGATACCCAGGGGCTGGTGATGCACTGCAGCTCGTTCTCGAAAACGCTGGCACCGGGTTACCGGATCGGCTGGGTCTCGCCGGGGCGCTTCGGCAAGCAGATCGAACGGCTCAAGCTGATGACCACGCTGTCGGCCAGCGTGCCGGCGCAGGTGGCGATTGCCGATTACCTGCACACCGGCGGCTACGACAAACATCTGCGCAAGCTGCGGCATGCGCTGGAATCGCAGCTGGCGTGCATGAACCGCGCGCTGGTCGCACATTTCCCGGCCAATGTCCGGGTCTCGCGGCCCAGCGGCGGTTACTTCCTGTGGGTCGAATTCCCCGACCGGTTCGACACGCTGGAGCTGCATCGCCGCGCGATCGAACACGGCATCAGCATCGCCCCCGGGCCGATTTTTTCGGCGAGCCGGCAGTACCGCAACTGCCTGAGGCTCAACTACGGCTCGCCGTGGAGCGACGATTTCGAGCAAGGCATGGCCTTGCTCGGCCGGCTAGCGGCGACGGCTTAATCGCGCAGCAGCCGCGCGATCAGCGCGCCGTCGAAACGCGAATCCAGCGGCATGCTCACCTGCACACCATTGCCGGCGGCCGCGCTAACCGGCTCGCCCGTCTTGCCGCGCAGTTCGGCCAGCGTGATCAGCGCGTTGCCCGACGGGTGAATGATTTCCAGCTCGTCGCCGACTTCAAAGCGGTTCTTCACCTCGATCTCCGCCCAGCCATCGGCCACCGATTTCACTTCACCGACGAACTGGCTGCGCTTGGCCTTCGAGTGGCCGTCGAGATAGTTCTGCGCTTCGTGGGTGTAGTGGCGCTGGTAAAAGCCGTCGGTATAACCGCGGTTGGCGAGGCCGTCTAGATCGGCGAGCAGGGCCGGATCGAACGGGCGGCCGGCCACGGCGTCGTCGATGGCCCGGCGGTAGACCTGCGCGGTGCGCGCGACGTAATACAGCGATTTGGTCCGCCCCTCGACCTTGAGCGAATCGATGCCGATTTTCGCCAGCCGTTCGACGTGCTGTACCGCGCGCAGATCCTTGCTGTTCATGATGTAGGTGCCGTGCTCGTCCTCGATGATCGGCATCATCTCGCCGGGCCGACTTGCCTCTTCGATCAGATAGGTCTTGTCTGCGAACGGATGGCGCTCGGCCCCGCCGCAGGCCGCGAATGACTGCTCGGCCTCGCCAAGTGCGCGATTGAAATCGAAATCGATTTTCGCCGGCTGCACGTCACCCGCATCGTCGGTGCGGGTATCGCTGAGCGTGTAGTCCCAGCGGCAGGCGTTGGTACAGGTGCCCTGATTCGGATCGCGATGGTTGAAGTAGCCCGACAGCAGGCAGCGCCCCGAATAGGCAATGCACAGCGCGCCGTGGATGAAGACTTCCAGCTCCATGTCCGGGCAAAGCTGGCGGATTTCCTCTACCTCGTCGAGGCTCAGCTCGCGCGACAGGATCACCCGCTCCAGCCCTAGCGACTGCCAGAACTTCACCCCGGCGTAGTTGACGGTATTGGCCTGCACCGACAGATGGATCACCTGCTCCGGCCAGCGTTCGCGCACCATCATGATCAGGCCGGGATCGGCCATGATCAGCGCATCGGGCTTCATCGCGATCACCGGCGCCATATCGGCCAGATAGGTTTTCACCTTGCCGTTATGCGGCAGGATGTTGCTGGCGACGAACAGCTTCTTGCCGCGTGCATGCGCTTCCGCTATCCCCTGCTGCAACTGCTCGAGCTTGAAATCGTTGTTGCGCGCCCGCAGGCTGTAGCGCGGCTGGCCGGCATAAACGGCGTCGGCACCGAAATCGTAAGCGGCACGCATTTTTTCCAGCGTACCGGCGGGCAGGAGCAATTCGGGGGCTTTGAGCGGCATGACTAACCTCGGCGGGCACCGAGGTGCAAGCTCGGGGCAAAAGACAAACCCCGCGCAAGCAGGGCGAAAACGGGAGCGTCATTGTAACGCAGCCGCCGTTCCGCCCAATATTTAGGCAGTGCGAAAAAGTGCATTGCAAACAGCGCCTTGCTGCGCTTATTCACAGCCCGCACACAAGCTTGTGAGGCGAATACGTGGATGAACAAGACCGATATCGGCCCGGGCAGGCCATTTGCGCCCCAGCGTTCGAGCATGCCATCTGGAGGAAAGCGGCTGCCCAAATTTTACGCAATCGGAAAAATGGCTTTAAAAACAGCATGCTGCTTTGCTTATCCACAGCCGGCCCACATTGTTGTTGCGGCCAAACGGTGGATTGGCGCTTGGCCCCGAGCGGAAGGAATCAACGAACCCGATCGGCGCCATACCGTCGCATGCCGGATCAGCATGCTGCCCATGAAATGATCGCCGGATAAAAACGCCTTGGAAACAAGGCGCTGAAAGACCTATCCACAGCCCGCTCACAGCCTTATGGCCACAATCCGTGGATGAATGGCGAGTAGCGCCGACTTGCGCCCCCCGGTGCGACCCGGAAAATTCGCATGGTCACAAATGTCATCGGGAACAATGACTTGCCGTCCTTATCCACAGCCTGCCCACAGCTTAGCCTCCCATTTTCGGCGACCAATTCACCACTGCAGTGCCAGTGCCTCAAGAGCGGCACATGATGCGGGAGTTGCATAAAAATCAGGCACTCCGAAAAAGTGCAGGTCTATCAGCGGCTTGGCGCCGCTATCCACAGGGATTCAACACCCTTGCACCAGCAAATGGTGAGTAAGCGCTGCAAATCGGTCAGCAATCGCGCTGCCGGTATTTCCACTTTTTAAACAAGCGCTTAATCCGCTTATCCACATGCTACGCACACCGTTGCCCAAGATAAGCGTGGATAAACCTATCGAAGCAAGGGCGAGTCGGCCTGCTCGAGTTCGACCCCGCTCAATTGCGCTTCGCCTGCGAGCAGTTGTACGTACTGCGACAACGCCCGTTTGAGTGCCGCCGCATGCAGTTGCCGCGAGACCTGCAGTTTCACCTGCTCGAACGACAGCTGCTTGCCCGGCTCGCGCGCGTCAACCGCAACAACATGAAAACCGTAGCGGGTGCGAACCAGCTGCGGCAGCACGCCGATGCTCTGGCCGCCGAACACTGCCTGCTCGAACTCGGGTGCCGTATCGCCCCGGCTCAGCAAGCCCAGCGAGCCGCCCGCTTCGCTGCTGGGGCAATTCGACCAGCGCCTGGCACAGTCGCTCATCAGCGCCGGCTGCGACAGCACCTCCTGCAAGACCTCCTGCGCCTTGTTCAGCAAGGCCGCAACCGGCACCGCCGGGCTCATCCTGAACAGGATATGCCGGACGCCGACACGCTCGCCCAGCACGTAGTCGGCTGCGTGCGCGTCGTAAAAACGCCGGCATGCCGCTTCGTCGGCCTCCGGCACCTGCACGTCCCGCTCCAGCAAGGCTTCAACCGCCAGCTCGACTGCCTCCGGATCGGCCGTGGCATCCAGCAATCCCAGCCCGACGGCCCGTTGCCGCAACAGCTCGTACACCGCGGCACTCTCGACATTGGCCATACCGTCGCTAGCAAGCACCTGTCCATTGACGCTGGCGGTTTCACTCATCATTTCAACCCCTGCACGCCACGCGCCTGCGATGTACGCCGCGTTCGCATCAATTGATAGGGACGGAACAGGTAGAACACCGACGCCAGCCCGCTCCAGATATGCACCAGCCGGGTGAACGGAAACACCAGAAAAATCGTCAGCCCCAGAAAGATGTGCAATTTGTAGACCCAGGGAATCGCGATCAGCAAATCGGCATTATTGGGTCGGAAAATCACAATGCCCTGCACGTAATGGATCAGCGCCTGAAAGCTGTAACCCTCGACCTTGACCGATGAGAAATAGACCGTCGCCAGCCCCAGAGCCAGCTGCACCCATAGAATGGCGACAATCAATAAATCCCAAGGCCGGCTGTTCGAGCGCAAGCGCGGGTCGCTCAGGCGCCGGTGGATCAGCATCGACAAGCCGATGATCGCGGCCACGCCGGCCACACCACCGCCGAGCATCGCCATCTGTTCGTGCGCCTGTTCGCTCATCAGTGCCAGCACAATGGGTTCGGGCATCAGGAAACCGACCAGATGGCCGGCAAACACCACGAGTACGCCGAAATGGAACAGATTCGATCCCCAGCGCAACTGCTTGCGCCGCAATAATTGCGACGAATCCGCGCGCCAGCTGTACTGCTCCCGATCGAATCGCAGCAGGCTACCGACAAAAAAAACCGTCAAGGCAATGTACGGGTAGAACCCAAATAGAAACTGGTGCAGATAAGTCCCGGCATCCATCACACGACTCCTTTCCCCTGCGCGAATTCGGGGCGATGAAACAGGCCGTCAACGCCCCGGCCGGGGCATGAAACGGATGGTCGATGTCGCCGGCAATTCGTCCGGTTTGTCGAACGCGGGCGTATCCATCCAGTCGTCATCAATATCGGTCAATGGCTCTGGCGTAGGTGCGCGCGACCAATCGAGGCCTTGCTGCCCGCCAAAAACGAGCACCGCATCCAACACCGCCGCATAGCGGCTCCCCCGCCCGGCCAGCGTTTCGCCGACCTTGCGCACAAGGTGAGCACAATCGGCCAGCACCGCTCGGACTTCCTCAAGCGGGCGGCAACCAAGAAACTCCAGCAGCGCCGGCAGGTAATCGGGAAGTTCGCCGGGCTTGAGCATGAAGCCGGCACGGTGGTACATCTCGCCCAATTGCACCATCGCGGCGCCACGATCACGCCCTTCACCATGCAAATGTTCGAAAAGATGCAGCGAGGTCGAACGGCCGCGATCAAAGAGACCGACATAGGCTTCCTCGATGTCGAAAGCATCGCCACGGCTCAGACTCTCGACCAGCTCGGTGAGGCGTTCGCGATCGATACCCCGCAAGCCTTGATTCGTGGCCAGCTCGGCCGCAACATCCGGCAGCGCCGACCGCAGCCGCTGATCCGGATACTGCAGCAGCACGCCCAGTACCCGCAGCAGCACGGTTGCCGATCGCTTGCCCACGGCGTCTTGCCGAGACAGTCCCAAGCCGATGGCAGCCATATCAGTAATCCACCTTGTTTTCGTTACCGCGCCCGCCCATGGTCTTCAGCGGAATCACCTTCTTGCCGGTCATCTTGCCGCCAAAAAGACTGGGCTCTGAGCTGCCGTCGGAGCAGCCATTGCCAAACGAGAAGCCGCACTCGCCGCGCAACTGGTAGGTGTTCTCGGCATACTCGCGATGCGTGGTCGGGATTACGTAACGATCTTCGTAATCGGCAATCGACAGATAGCGGTGCATGTCCTCGACCTCGCGAAGCGTCAGCCCCGCCTCGGCGAGCAATGCGGGATTGTCGCGGCGCTCCAGCTGGCGCTCTCGGTAAAACGCCCGCATCGCCAGCATTTTCTTCAGCGCCTTGACCACCGGTTTCTCGTCACCAGCAGTCAACAGATTGGCCAAGTAGCGCACCGGGATACGCAGGCTCTCGACATCGGGAAGATGCCCCTGCACGCCGATCTCGCCGGCATTGGCCCGGGCCTGAATCGGCGAGAGCGGCGGTACATACCAGACCATCGGCAAGGTGCGGTATTCCGGATGCAGGGGGAAGGCGATCTTCCACTCCATCGCCATCTTGTACGCCGGCGACTTGATCGCGGCTTCCAGCCACAGATCAGGAATGCCGTCCTTGCGTGCCTGCTCCTGCACGGCAGGGGAATGCGGGTCGAGAAAGATCGAGAGCTGCGCTTCGTACAGGTCCTGTGGATTCGGCACCGAGGCCGCTTCCTCGATCCGGTCGGCGTCGTACAACATCACCCCCAGATAGCGGATCCGGCCCACACAGGTTTCAGAACATACCGTCGGCTGCCCGGCTTCGATGCGCGGATAACAGAAGATGCATTTCTCGGCCTTGCCCGACGACCAGTTGTAATAGATTTTCTTGTACGGGCAGCCCGACACGCACATGCGCCAGCCACGGCATTTGTCCTGATCGATCAGCACAATGCCGTCTTCCTCGCGCTTGTAGATCGATCCGGACGGACAGGACGCGACACAAGCCGGGTTAAGACAGTGTTCGCACAGCCGCGGCAGATACATCATGAAGGTGTTTTCGAACTCGCCGTATATCTCTTTCTGCACGTTCTCGAAGTTGTAATCCTTGCTGCGCTTGGCGAACTCGCCACCCAGGATTTCCTCCCAGTTCGGCCCCCATTCGATTTTTTCCATGCGCTCGCCGCTGATCACCGAAATTGGCCGTGCCACCGGTGGCGTCGGCATCTCGGGCGCGGTCTGCAAGAATTCGTAATCAAACGTGAATGGCTCGTAGTAATCGTCGATCTCGGGCAGGTTCGGGTTGGCGAACAGGTTGAGCAGCACTTGCAAGCGACCGCCCTGCTTGAGCTTCAGCTTGCCGTTGCGCTTTAGATCCCAGCCGCCTTTCCACTTGTCCTGGTTTTCCCACTCCTTCGGATAACCAATGCCGGGCTTGGTCTCGACGTTGTTGAACCACGCGTACTCCATCCCGAGACGGCTGGTCCAGACGTTCTTGCAGGTCACCGAACAGGTGTGGCAACCAATGCACTTGTCCAGATTCAGCACCATCGCAATCTGCGCACGGATCTTCATGGTCAGCCCTCGCTCTCGGTACCGGCCGGCGTATCCATCCAGTCGACCTTGGCCATCTTGCGTACGATCACGAACTCATCGCGATTGCTGCCGACGGTGCCGTAGTAATTGAAGCCGTAAGAAAGTTGCGCATAGCCGCCGATCATATGTGTCGGCTTGAGTACCGTTTTGGTCACCGAATTGTGGATCCCGCCGCGGTGGCCGGTAATCTCGGAACCGGGGACGTTCACGATTTTTTCCTGCGCGTGATACATCATGCACATGCCCGGCTTGACCCGCTGACTGACCACCGCGCGTGCGGCAATCGCCCCGTTGACGTTGAAGAGTTCAATCCAGTCGTTGTCGACGATTCCGGCCAGTTTGGCATCATCTTCGGATAGCCAGACGATAGGCCCGCCCCGCGACAGGGTCAGCATGATCAGATTGTCGGTATAGGTGGAATGAATGCCCCATTTCTGGTGCGGGGTGATGAAGTTGAGCGAAATCTCCGGGTTTCCGTTTGGCGCTTTTCCCGCCAGCGGCGCGACGGTTTTGGTATCGACCGGCGGGCGGTAACAAGCAAACCCTTCGCCAAAATCGCGCATCCACGCATGGTCCTGATAAAACTGCTGCCGCCCGGTCAGCGTGCGCCATGGAATCAGCTCGTTCACATTGGTGTAGCCGGCGGTATAGCTGACGTGTTCGCTTTCAATGCCGGACCAGGTCGGGCTGGAAATAATCTTTCGCGGCTGCGCCTGGATATCCCGATAGCGGATTTTCTCGTCCTCGCGCACATCGGCCAGGTGCGCGTGTGAACGCCCGGTGAACTTGGACAAGGCATCCCACGCCTTCACCGCGACCTCGCCGTTGGTTTCCGGTGCCAGCGACAGAATGACTTCGGTCGCATCGATGTCGGTTTCGATTTTCGGCAGCCCCTTGGTTGGGCCCTCGTCGGTCACCACATCATTGAGCTTGGCCAGCCCGTCGACCTCGTGCTCGGTATTCCAGCCTATACCCTTACCGCCATTGCCCAGTTTTTTCAGCAATGGGCCGAGCGCGGTAAAGCGCTTATATGTATTCGGATAATCGCGCTCGACGACGACGATATTGGGGGCAGTCTTTCCCGGGATCAGCTCGCATTCACCTTTTTTCCAATCCTTGGGTTCAAACGGTTGCGCCAATTCTCCGGCGGTATCGTGCAAGAGCGGAACCAGGACCACATCCTGTTCAACATCAAGATGACCAACCACCAATTCAGAAAACTTCTTGGCAATCGCCTTGTAGATTTCCCAATCACTCTTGCTCTGCCAGATCGGATCGACCGCAGCGGAAAGCGGATGAATGAAAGGATGCATATCCGAGGTATTGAGATCGTTCTTTTCGTACCACGTCGCCGTCGGTAACACGACATCGGCGTACAGACAGGTCGTGCTCATCCGGAAATCCAGCACCGTAATCAGATCCAGCTTTCCTTCAGGCGCCTTGTCGTGCCAGACCACCTCCTGGGGTTTTTCACCACCGGTCACGCTCAGGTCGTCACCGAGCAAACCGTTCTGTGCACCACAGAAGTATTTCAGGAAATACTCGTGCCCCTTACCGCTCGAACCAAACAGATTCGAGCGCCACACAAACAGGTTGCGAGGGAAATTGACCGCTGCATCCGGGTCTTCGCATGACATCGTCAGCGAACCGTCCTTGAGCGACTTCACAACGTAGTCTTTGGCCTCCAGCCCCGCTGCCTTTGCGGCAGCGCTGATCCGTAACGGATTGGTCGCCAACTGCGGTGCAGACGGGAGCCAGCCCATCCGCTCGGCCCGTACATTGAAATCGATCAGGCTACCGCCGTAGCGGTTAGGGTCCGCCAGAGGGGAGAGAATTTCGGAGATACCGACTTTTTCATAACGCCATTGATTGGTATGGGCATAAAAAAACGACGTGCCGTTCATATGCCGTGGAGGACGCAGCCAGTCGAGCGCGAAGGCCAGCGCAGTCCAACCTGTTTGGGGCCTCAGTTTTTCCTGACCCACGTAATGCGCCCAACCGCCACCGGACACGCCGACGCAGCCGCACAGCACCAACATATTGATCGCCGCGCGGTAGTTCATATCCTGGTGGTACCAGTGATTCATCGCCGCGCCGATGATCACCATCGACCGACCCTGCGTCTTTTCCGCTGTCTCGGCAAACTGACGGGCCACAGCGATTACCTGCGCAGCCGGTACGCCGGTAATCGACTCCTGCCATGTCGGCGTATAAGCGACATTATCGTCATAGGATGTGGCAACTTCGCCGCCCAGCCCTCGATCAACGCCGTAATGCGCGCACATCAGATCAAAGACGGTCGCTACCGGCGCATCACCATGGGCCAGCGCCAGTCGTTTGATGGGTACTTGCCGCGCCAGTATCTGACCACCCTGATCGTTGGCAGTGAAGTCGGCAGAGGCAGTGCCGCCGAAATACGGGAAGGCCACCGAAACCGCATCGTCACGCCGATCGATCAGGCTCAGCGCCAACTTCAGCTCGACACCGGTCGCGCCATTTTTCTGCTCAAGGTTCCACTTGCCGAGATCGCCTTCGACCTGCTGTCCCCAGCGGTAGCCGATTGCACCTTGCGGCGCAACGCAGGAGCCACCGGCTTCGTCAATGGCCACGACTTTCCATTCCGGATTGTTTGCCTGGCCAAGGTTATCGGCAAAATCCGATGCACGTACAAAGCGATCGGCAACAAACCGGTCACCGTCCTTTCGAAGCAAAACCAACATCGGTAGATCGGTTAGCCGGCGGCAGTAGTCATCGAAATAGGCGGTTTGGCGATCGATAAAAAACTCTTTGAGGATCACATGCCCCATCGCCATCCCGAGTGCAGCATCGGTACCTTGCTTAGGGTGCAGCCAGATATCCGAGAGCTTGGCGACTTCGGAATAATCCGGCGTGATCGCGACAACCTTGGTGCCGTTGTAACGTGCTTCGACGAAAAAATGCGCGTCGGGAGTGCGTGTCTGCGGGACGTTCGAACCCCAAGCGATGATGAAGGCGGAGTTGTACCAGTCGGCGGACTCGGGTACGTCGGTCTGCTCGCCCCATGTTTGCGGGCTGGAAGGCGGCAAATCACAGTACCAATCGTAGAACGAGATCAGGGTGCCGCCGATCAAGCTGAGATAGCGGCTGCCGGCAGCGTAACTGACCATCGACATAGCAGGAATCGGTGAAAAACCGATGATCCGGTCCGGCCCATAGCGCTTGATGGTGTAGATATTGGCGGCGGCAACCAGCTCGGTCGCCTCATCCCAGTTGGCGCGGACAAATCCACCGCGCCCGCGGATCGTCTTGTAATCCCTGGCTTTGGCTTCGTCTTCGACTATCGAAGCCCATGCCTCTACCGGTGCCAGCGTCTTGCGTGCCTCGCGCCACAGACGCATCAGGCGGCCACGTATCATCGGATACTTCAGCCGGTTGGCACTGTAGAGATACCAGCTGTATGAGGCGCCGCGTGAGCAACCACGCGGCTCATGATTGGGCATGCCAGGACGGGTACGCGGGTAATCGGTCTGCTGGGTCTCCCAGGTAACGATCCCGCCTTTGACGTAGATCTTCCAGCTACAGGAGCCGGTGCAGTTCACGCCATGCGTTGACCGTACGATCTTGTCATGCTGCCAGCGGTTCCGGTAGGCATCCTCCCAGGTCCGGTCCTCGGCACGTACTTCGCCATGGCCGCCTGAATAAGGCTCGCTCTCGTTCGTGAAGAAAGTCAGGCGGTCGAGAAAATGACTCATCGTTTCCCCCAGCTAGATCATGGCCCCGGGCCGGCGCAATGACATCAGGCAACATCTACAAGCTAGCTGTAGATTGAGATGAAACCAAGATCGAGATGGAAAAACCATCCCATCTAGCACACAGCAGGCCTTGCGCCGTCTTTTTCCGCGCATAAAGCCAAAAGCAAAACCCCCCTGCAGCATTCTGCAGGGGGGTTTTCTATGGGGAGTCTGGCGATGACCTACTTTCACACGGGAACCCGCACTATCATCGGCGCTGAGTCGTTTCACGGTCCTGTTCGGGATGGGAAGGCGTGGGACCAACTCGCTATGGTCGCCAGACGTAACTGGTGGAGTTACGACTGTATTAGTCATATCTCTGAATTCGATAGAAGAAGTAATGACTCGGGTTTGATATTTACGAGCCTGTCGCATCATACCCGAACCACGCGGTTCAGGTTATAGGATCAAGCCGCACGGGCAATTAGTATCGGTTAGCTTAACGCATTACTGCGCTTCCACACCCGACCTATCAACGTGGTGGTCTTCCACGACCCTTTAGAAGGCTCAAGGCCTTAGGGAAATCTCATCTCGAGGCTAGTTTCGCGCTTAGATGCTTTCAGCGCTTATCTATTCCGCATTTAGCTACCCGGCGATACCACTGGCGTGATAACCGGTACACCAGAGATGCGTCCACTCCGGTCCTCTCGTACTAGGAGCAGCCCCCCTCAAATTTCCAACGCCCACTGCAGATAGGGACCAAACTGTCTCACGACGTTTTGAACCCAGCTCACGTACCACTTTAAATGGCGAACAGCCATACCCTTGGGACCGGCTACAGCCCCAGGATGTGATGAGCCGACATCGAGGTGCCAAACTCCGCCGTCGATGTGAACTCTTGGGCGGAATCAGCCTGTTATCCCCGGAGTACCTTTTATCCGTTGAGCGATGGCCCTTCCATACAGAACCACCGGATCACTATGTCCTGCTTTCGCACCTGCTCGACGTGTCAGTCTCGCAGTCAAGCTACCTTGTGCCATTACACTATCAGTACGATGTCCGACCGTACCTAGGTAACCTTCGAGCTCCTCCGTTACACTTTGGGAGGAGACCGCCCCAGTCAAACTGCCTACCATGCACGGTCCCCGATCCGGATAACGGACCAAGGTTAGAACCTCAAAGGGGTCAGGGTGGTATTTCAAGGACGGCTCCACAGAAACTAGCGTCTCTGCTTCAAAGCCTCCCACCTATCCTACACAAACCACTTCAAAGTCCAATGCAAAGCTACAGTAAAGGTTCACGGGGTCTTTCCGTCTAGCAGCGGGGAGATTGCATCTTCACAAACACTTCAACTTCGCTGAGTCTCAGGAGGAGACAGTGTGGCCATCGTTACGCCATTCGTGCGGGTCGGAACTTACCCGACAAGGAATTTCGCTACCTTAGGACCGTTATAGTTACGGCCGCCGTTTACCGGGGCTTCGATCAAGAGCTTGCACCCCATCAATTAACCTTCCGGCACCGGGCAGGCGTCACACCCTATACGTCCACTTTCGTGTTAGCAGAGTGCTGTGTTTTTGATAAACAGTCGCAGCCACCTTTTCACTGCAACCTCTTCACGCTCCACGAGCAAGTCGCTTCACGCTACAGAGGCACACCTTCTCCCGAAGTTACGGTGTCAATTTGCCGAGTTCCTTCTCCTGAGTTCTCTCAAGCACCTTAGAATTCTCATCCTGCCCACCAGTGTCGGTTTGCGGTACGGTCAATTCTGAGCTGAAGCTTAGTGGCTTTTCCTGGAAGCATAGGATCAATCACTTCAGTGCCAATGGCACCTCGTCATCACGCCTCAGTGTTAACAGGGATCCGGATTTGCCTAAATCCCCCACCTACACGCTTAAACCACCTATTCCAACAGATGGCTGACCTACCTTTCTCCGTCCCCACATCGCACTCAGAATCGGTACAGGAATATTAACCTGTTGTCCATCGACTACGCTTTTCAGCCTCGCCTTAGGGGCCGACTCACCCTACGCCGATTAACGTTGCGTAGGAAACCTTGGGCTTTCGGTGAACGGGCTTTTCACCCGTTTTAACGCTACTCATGTCAGCATTCGCACTTCCGATACCTCCAGCAGCCTTCTCAAGCCACCTTCACAGGCTTACGGAACGCTCCCCTACCATATGTACTTACGTACATATCCGCGTCTTCGGTTATCAATTTGAGCCCCGTTACATCTTCCGCGCAGGACGACTCGACCAGTGAGCTATTACGCTTTCTTTAAATGATGGCTGCTTCTAAGCCAACATCCTGGCTGTCTATGCCTTCCCACCTCGTTTTCCACTTAATTGATCATTTGGGACCTTAGACGGCGGTCTGGGTTGTTTCCCTCTTGACACCGGACGTTAGCACCCGATGTCTGTCTCCCAAGCTCGCACTTAACGGTATTCAGAGTTTGCAATGGTTTGGTAAGTCGCGATGACCCCCTAGCCATAACAGTGCTTTACCCCCGTTAGTGATACTTGAGGCACTACCTAAATAGTTTTCGGGGAGAACCAGCTATTTCCAAGTTTGTTTAGCCTTTCACCCCTATCCACAGCTCATCCCCTAATTTTGCAACATTAGTGGGTTCGGACCTCCAGTGCGTGTTACCGCACCTTCATCCTGGCCATGGATAGATCACTTGGTTTCGGGTCTACGCCCAGCAACTAATCGCCCTATTCGGACTCGGTTTCCCTGCGCCTCCCCTATTCGGTTAAGCTTGCTACTGAACGTAAGTCGCTGACCCATTATACAAAAGGTACGCAGTCACGGAACAAGTCCGCTCCCACTGTTTGTATGCATCCGGTTTCAGGATCTATTTCACTCCCCTCCCGGGGTTCTTTTCGCCTTTCCCTCACGGTACTGGTTCACTATCGGTCGATTACGAGTATTTAGCCTTGGAGGATGGTCCCCCCATCTTCGGACAGGATTTCTCGTGTCCCGCCTTACTTGTCGTACGCTTAGTACCACGTTTATCTTTTCGCATACGGGGCTATCACCCACTATTGCCGGACTTTCCATTCCGTTCTGCTAAGACAATCGCTATCACGTACAGGCTCTTCCCATTTCGCTCGCCACTACTTTGGGAATCTCGGTTGATTTCTTTTCCTCCGGCTACTTAGATGTTTCAGTTCGCCGGGTTCGCTTCACATGACCTATGTATTCAGTCATGGATACACCAAAAGGTGTGGGTTCCCCCATTCGGATATCTGCGGATCAAAGCTCGTTTGCCAGCTCCCCGCAGCTTTTCGCAGGCTGCCGCGTCCTTCATCGCCTGTAATCGCCAAGGCATCCACCAGATGCACTTATTCGCTTGATCCTATAACCTCAAACGCGTAGTTCAAGATTACAGTTATGTTTGCGACTCGAATTCAAAGTTCTCGAATTCAAAACTCGATGCAATCAAACCCATTCATTACTGAATAAATCTGAGTCTTACTTCTTCTATCTTGTTAAAGAGCGATACAGAGAATAAATTCTCGTCCAACTGAAGCAGTCAGAACTAAAATTGCTACACCAACATCAGCAAACTTAGTTCTGAAAACTAAAATGGTGGAGGCAGACGGGATCGAACCGACGACCCTCTGCTTGCAAAGCAGATGCTCTCCCAACTGAGCTATGCCCCCATCGGATCAAACTGTCTTGTCATTCACTAAAAAAGCAAATGGTGGGTCAAGCTGGAATCGAACCAGCGACCCCCGCCTTATCAAGACGGTGCTCTAACCGACTGAGCTACTGACCCAGTTCTCCGTATCTCTAACCTACAGCCGATGAGTGTGAATGCTTAATGAGGCATTATCTTTAAAGGAGGTGATCCAGCCGCAGGTTCCCCTACGGCTACCTTGTTACGACTTCACCCCAGTCATGAATCCTACCGTGGTAACCGGCCTCCCGAGGGTTAGCCTAGCTACTTCTGGTAAAACCCACTCCCATGGTGTGACGGGCGGTGTGTACAAGGCCCGGGAACGTATTCACCGCGACATGCTGATCCGCGATTACTAGCGATTCCGACTTCACGCAGTCGAGTTGCAGACTGCGATCCGGACTACGATTGGTTTTCTGAGATTGGCTCCACCTCGCGGCTTCGCGACCCTCTGTACCAACCATTGTATGACGTGTGAAGCCCTGGTCATAAGGGCCATGAGGACTTGACGTCATCCCCACCTTCCTCCGGTTTGTCACCGGCAGTCCCATTAAAGTGCTCAACTGAATGGTAGCAACTAATGGCAAGGGTTGCGCTCGTTGCGGGACTTAACCCAACATCTCACGACACGAGCTGACGACAGCCATGCAGCACCTGTGTTCTAGCTCCTTACGGCACTCCCAAATCTCTTCGGGATTCTAGACATGTCAAGACCAGGTAAGGTTTTTCGCGTTGCATCGAATTAATCCACATCATCCACCGCTTGTGCGGGCCCCCGTCAATTCCTTTGAGTTTTAACCTTGCGGCCGTACTCCCCAGGCGGTCTACTTCCCGCGTTAGCTGCGTTACTAAGCTCCGAAAAGCCCAACAACTAGTAGACATCGTTTAGGGCGTGGACTACCAGGGTATCTAATCCTGTTTGCTCCCCACGCTTTCGTCCATGAGTGTCAGTATCAGCCCAGGGGGTTGCCTTCGCCATCGGTGTTCCTCCGCATATCTACGCATTTCACTGCTACACGCGGAATTCCACCCCCCTCTGCCGTACTCTAGCGAGCCAGTCATCAATGCAGTTCCCAGGTTGAGCCCGGGGCTTTCACATCGATCTTAACAAGCCACCTGCGGACGCTTTACGCCCAGTAATTCCGATTAACGCTTGGACCCTACGTATTACCGCGGCTGCTGGCACGTAGTTAGCCGGTCCTTATTCTTCAGGTACTGTCATCCCCGACCCGTATTAGGGGCCAGGATTTCCTCCCTGACAAAAGGGCTTTACAACCCGAAGGCCTTCTTCACCCACGCGGCATTGCTGGATCAGGCTTTCGCCCATTGTCCAAGATTCCCCACTGCTGCCTCCCGTAGGAGTCTGGGCCGTGTCTCAGTCCCAGTGTGGCGGGTCGTCCTCTCAGACCCGCTACTGATCGTTGCCTTGGTAGGCTTTTACCCTACCAACTAGCTAATCAGGCATCGGCCGCTCCAATAACGTGAGGTCTTGCGATCCCCCACTTTCCCCCTCAGGGCGTATGCGGTATTAGCTTGCCTTTCGGCAGGTTATCCCCCATTACTGGGCACGTTCCGATGTATTACTCACCCGTTCGCCACTAACTTGAGGAGCAAGCCCCTCAAATCCGTTCGACTTGCATGTGTAAAGCATGCCGCCAGCGTTCAATCTGAGCCAGGATCAAACTCTTTCGTTTAATCACTGAATAATTGCGCACTTGCGTTAACTCAAAAAAACTCACCCAACCACCGAAGCGGTCAGATTTACTTTCTATCATCTAAGTGCAAGTACTTGATGCACTCATCAAGCACTCACACTCATCGGCTGTAATTTGTTAAAGATCGCTTGCTTCTGAACACTTCGCTCGGTAAACTCGGCGGGTTTCGCTTCGTTTCTTTCGCTGCGTCATCAGCAGAGAACGCAACTTTAAGCACTTCCCTCTCCTGCGTCAACACCTCCTCGCAACAAATTCGCAACCAAGGCGTTAAGCCACTGATCGGACAGCGAATTTTTACTGCACCCAAATCCCACTCTTTCGCACCACCCGGCAAACCCCACCGCCAAAGCTGACAAAACAAGACCAATGGCATAAAAATCGTCAGCATTCGGCCGGATGGCGGGCGGTTTGCGGCGGCAGCGCCCCATCAGCAGCGTCAAAAACCAAACGGGCGGCCCGAAAGGCCGCCCGTTTTACGCTCCACGCTTATATACCTACTTATCGGCGACGGAACCCACCGCCATGGAAGCCTCCGAAACCACCGCCGCCGAAATGCGGCGCTTCGCGCGCAGCGCCACCGCCCCAACCTCCCGAAGCGCCACCGCGCTGGAAGTTGCCGGCACGTTGGTCGCCGGCGCTACGCGCCTGGAACTGACCATCAAGTGACTGATGGTTCTCGCGGAAATTCTGCCCGGCCTGTTGGCCCTGCGGCGACTGCTTCCAGTCCTTGGCTCGCTGCGCCGCTTGCTGACCTTGCGGCGAATTGGCGAAATCCTTGGCGTTCTGGATGCGCTGCTGTCCCTTCGGACTGTTGGCGTAGTTCTGAGCTCCGCTCTTCAGCTTGTCGGCCGCTTGCTGCTTGTCGACGTTCGACCAGTTGCCGTTGCCCTGATACTTCTGCCACTGACCGCCGCTATCGCGCTTGTAGACCTGGCCGTCACGACCGGCGTAAAGATCGCCGCTGCCCTGCCTGTTGGCAAAATGAGTCTGGCCAACCTGGCCGGTTCGGTAGGTATTGTTCGGGCCGGTAATGACCGAGTTATGGCCCCAGCGGTTGTAGTTGTTGGTGACGTTGATGTTGTAGGTATTGCCACCACCACCCCAGCAGCAGCCACCGCCGCCCCAGTACCACGGCGACATCCACGCACCCATGGCAAAACCAAAAGCGAAGCCGGTCGCCGTGCCCCAGGCAAAGCCAGCGCCAAAACCATAGGTATACGGCGCCGGATACCAGACCGTGCCGACATAGGTCGGGTAGACGTAACCGGTGCCATAGACGACGACGCCATCGCTCGACACCACGGTGCCGTAGTAGCCCGGCGTGTAGCCAACATAAACCACGCTCGGCGTGGCGCTGTAGACACGCACATAGGTCACATAGTGCATCGGTGAGCTGACCGGGATCGTGTAGATCACCGCCGGCACCGCTGCCGCGACGCTCCACGGCCCGGTGGCCGAGGTCGAAACGAACCAGACGCCGTTCTGCACCAGATAATAACTATGCGAATCGACGCGGATGACCGGCGTCGCGGTGTTGTAGGCGTATTGCAGCGGCGTGCCGTCGACGCTCTTCCACTTCGCGGCGCCGCCATCGTAGTTCACCGCCTCGGGTTTGGTGCTGCGCTTGATTTGCGCAGTCTGCGGCACGCTGTTGGCAATGGTCGCTTCGCTGGCCTGTGCGGTACCCGGCACCGATACCAGCACACCAGCCATCGGGTGATCGGTCGGGATGCGGGTGAAATCAGTTGGCAGCTTGCCCGCCGGGACGTATTGCCACGGACCGTCAATGCGACTGGCGGTGAACCAGCGGCCGGAGATCAGTACATAAAGTTGCTGGCTGCCGATCTGAATGAAGACATCATTGGACGAATTCGACATATACAACAGTTGCGTCCCGGGGATCGGCGAATACTGTGGCTCGCCCTGGCTTTGCAGCAGCTCGGTCGGCTTGGTCGCAACATAGACCGCCGGCACGACATTCGGCGCAAACGCCGACTTGCCGTCGGCGCCCTTGCCCGACATTGGGTCGATTTTGTTGTCTTTCAGCAAACCGTCGCGTAGCGGATTCAACGTCGCCGTTGGCGGACTCGTCGCGACTTGCCATGGGCCGGTGGCTGCCTTGGCCTGGAACCAGCGCTCGGCGGCCCACAGGTAGTAATCGCCCTTGACCTCATCGAGCACGATCAGTGCACTGGTATTGATCACCCGCATCAGACCGCTTCCGGCGCTGCGCAGCGCCGGCTCGCCATCGATCATCACCAGCATGGCCGGGCGGTTGCTGTAGATGATCGCCGGCGGATCGTTCTTCACCACCTGGCCAGCCTGCGCCGCTTCGGCACGATTGATCTGTAGATCGGCTTCGAGCGCATCGTAGGCCACCGCCCAACCGGCGCGCGGCAAGGCGCCGCTCAGGGTCGACAGATAACGCGATTCGTCGCGCGTCGCCGTCGGAAAGCTGGCCTTGGTGATTTTGTACTGGCTCAGCGTCACAACGCGCTGATCCTTGGCGATATCGGCGCGGGCGCTGAACCAGATGACGCCGAACACGTCGTCCTTCTTGCCGGTCACGCGCACCGCCGAGCGTCCGGTCAGCGTATTGCCGTTCAGCGCATCCAACTGCGGCTGATAGACATAGATCTGCTCGCCATTCTGGCCATTGACCAAGCGCGGCCAACCGACCGCTTGCGAACCGGCGCTGAGCATGGCCGCCTTGGTCGGTGCGGGCTCCACCGTTGTGGCGGCCCAGCCGGTGGGCGAGCTGCTCAGCCAGAGCAGTGACAGCAGCGTACTGATGATGGTTTTGCGATGCATGAGGATCCCCTTTATCCGGGTGCGCCAGTTTGATTGGCGCCACCCGTTTTATGGCCGTGACGGTAGGACCGCCCGGGAACCCTCTTAGTTTAATGCCGGTTTGTTGCCTGACTCACCGGTCTTTAAGCAAATGCCCCATACGCTGGCGCTTGGTGCTGAGGTAATGACGGTTTTCCGGATTGGGATCGACCATATGTGGCTCGCGCGCCTGCACCGGCAAGCCTGCGGCTTCGAGCGCGGCAATTTTTTTCGGGTTATTGCTCATCAAGCGCACCGAGCTCACGCCCAGATCACGCAGCATCGCCACCGCTGCCTCGTATGAACGTGAATCAACCGGCAAACCCAGCGCCAGATTGGCGTCGACGGTATCCAGGCCGCTGTCCTGCAATTCGTAGGCGCGGATCTTGTGCGCCAGACCAATCCCCCGCCCTTCCTGACCGCGTAAATACAGCAGTACCCCATGCCCTTCGCGGGCGATGCGTTCCAGCGCCATGTGCAGCTGTTCGCCGCAATCACACCGCAGTGAGCCAAACACGTCGCCGGTCAGGCACTCCGAATGCAAGCGGACCAAGGTCGCCTCACCGGCAGGATCGCCCATGACGACGGCGAGGTGTTCGACATCGTCGAGGCCGGAGCGATAGGCATGCGCCATGAAAACGCCATGCGGCGTGGGCAGGCGAGCGACGCCGGCTTTTTCGACAGCGGGTTGAGTCAGTGGCGCATTGGTCATGGCAGCTTATGGGGATTTAACGTGGCAATTCATCAAACATGGGGGCTCTCGCCCTGCTTTGCAATCACTGCAGCCTTAACGGCTCGGTGCTGCCGACTGGGCCTTGCTGCAATAGCGGGCGTAATCCGCCTCAAGTTGCGCTAACCGCTGCTTGAGCTTCTCAAGGTCGTAAGGCCGGTTGAAGCCAGCCATGCGGCGGCGAATCAACGTCGACTCCTTGGTCAGCTTGTTGCAACGCTGTGCTTCAAGTTGCGCCAGTTTGACCGGATCAGCCTGGTAATAGACGGGGGCCGGAGTCGGCGCCGATGAGACGGCCCACGCGGCAGGGAGCAGCAGCAGCAACAGGAGGGGCATCAAACGAGCCATTGCGTTTCCTTTGCAGCCAGCGCAGCGATCTGCATCGTCAAGGTCAAGTCGGCCGGATGTGCCGACCAAGATTGCTCGGCCAATCGAGCGACCGGCACCAGCCCGATCAAGCTGTTACACAGCCAGACGCGCTCGGCCTGCAGCAAGCGCGACAAGGAAATCCGTGCCTCGCCAGTTTGCCAGCCAAGCCCGGTGGCGGCAGCGAAGGCCACATCGCGCATCACCCCGGCGACACCGCCACCGTCGAGTGTCGGCGTCAGCAGCGCGCCGTCCTCAAGCAGCAGCACATTACTCATCGAGCCTTCGATCACGTCGCCGTCACGGTCGAGCAGCAGACCGTCGAATATCGCCAAGTCTGTCCATTCGCTGCGCGCCAGTACGTTCTCAAGCCGGTTCAGATGTTTGATGCCCGCCAAGCGCGGCTGCCAGCTGGCGCGGGTCTCGCAGATGCGAATCGTCACCCCGGCGCCGCGCTCGACTGGCGGCGGCAGCGGTGTGATCTGGGTGATCCGGTGCGGCTGGCAATCGGCCGGCACCACATAGCCGCGCGCCGATTCACCACGGGTCAGCATCAGCTTCACGGTCGCCGACTCAGGGCTGTGCGCGCGCAGGTCGTCGAGCCAGACATCCGCTGGCGGCGCGACAATGCCGATCGCGGCGGCATCATGCGCCAGTTTTGCCATCTGGCGTTGCCAAAAAGGGATGCCACCATCGCGGATGGACAGCGTGCGAAACACGCCGTCACCAAACTGAATCGCCCGATCGGCGAGCGGCAGCGATTCGGCCGGTACGCCATCAACGAGGCGGATCACCCTTCGACCCCCAGCGCGCGCAGCAGGCCGCGTGCCTTGTGGCGGGTTTCTTCGAGTTCGCGCTCGGGCACCGAATCGGCGACGATGCCGGCGCCGGCGCGAAAGTACAGTTGCGAACCGGTCTGCAAAAAGCTGCGGATCAGGATATTGAGATCCATCCGGCCATCGCGGCCGATGTAACCGAGGCTGCCGGTGTACACCCCACGGGCGCGGTCTTCGAGTTCGCGGATGATCTGCATGCAGCGCACCTTGGGGCAGCCGGTGATGGTGCCACCTGGGAACAGCGCCCGCAGCGTCTGCCTTGCCGTGGTGCCAGGGCGCAAGCGGGCACGGATGTTCGATTCGATATGGTGGACATAGGCGTAGCTCTCGACCGCCATCAGCTCGTTGACCTCGACCGTGCCCGGCACGGCGATACGGCCCAGATCGTTGCGCTCCAGATCGACCAGCATGATGTGCTCGGCACGCTCCTTCACCGTCGCCAGCAAGGCGCGCTTCAGGGCGGCATCTTCTTCCGGATCGACCGAACGACGGTGCGTACCGGCAATCGGCCGGGTATCCACCACGCCGCCATCGACGCGCACCAAACGCTCCGGAGACGAACTAACCACCGCATGCTCGCCCAGCTGCAGCAGCGCCGAGAACGGCGCCGGGTTGGCGGCGCGCAGCACGTGATACAGATCGTGTGGCGAACCGGCCGCCAGCGTGACATCCCAGCCGCGCGACAGATTCACCTGAAACACATCGCCTTCGACGATATAGCGCTTGCAGCGCTCCACACCGGCGAGGAACGCATCCGGCGCATCTTCACTGACGGCCGTTACCTGCAAGGGCTGCGGCGACCAAGCCGGCGCAGTGCCGACAAGCGTGGCCAAGCGCGCGAGGGTGGCGTCATCCTCGGCAGTCAGCCAAGCCGAGGCGTCACGGCGATCGATCAGCACCGCCGCCGGGCAATCGATCAGCGCGGCAACCGGCACGTCGTTATCGCGATCGGCAACGCTGGGCTCGAAGGCATGCAGCAGCTCGTAGGCGGCATAAACAGCCCAGCCGGCACAGAACGGCAGCGGGCCGGTTTCACCGCGGTGCACTGGCAAAGCATCCAGATCATCCAGAAATTGCACTGCGTCGGCCTGCGCATACAGACGGCGTTCACGCGGCAGCGCCAGCAGGATGTCCCAGCCTGCGTCTCCCGATGATTGCATCAACAAGGGAAAATCGTCAGCGCTGGATGCAGCCAGCGCCGGTAAATCAGGTACGGAATTGAGGCGTTGTATCGGCATGCCGCGATTGTACCAAGCCGGGCCTCGCGCTTCAGCACGATCCCCAAGCGGACGGTCATCGTCAGAGCGGCTACCGCACCTTGCAAGCACGGAAAATAAAAAAGGGCTGCCGAAGCAGCCCTTTTGGTACCAGGCAAAACCGATCAGCTCAGTCGCTTGAACACCAGCGTGCCGTTGGTGCCACCAAACCCGAAGGAATTGGAGATCGCGATATCAATTTTCATATCACGCGCGGTATTGGCGACGTAATCCAGATCGCAACCGGCTTCGAAATCCTGATCATGCAGGTTGATCGTCGGCGGCGAAACCTGGTTGTACAGCGCCAGCACCGAGTACACCGCCTCGACACCGCCAGCACCGCCCAAGAGATGACCGGTCATCGACTTGGTCGAATTCACCGCCAGCTTCTTGGCGTGATCACCGAAGGCGATCTTCAAAGCATTGGTTTCGTTGGCATCACCCAGCGGCGTCGACGTGCCATGTGCGTTCACGTAATCGACTTGGTCGGCGTTGATGCCGGCGTCGCGCAGCGCGTTCGTCACACCACGAGCCGGGCCTTCGGCGCTCGGCGCGGTGATGTGGTGGGCATCCGAGCTCATGCCGAAACCGATAAGCTCAGCGTAAATCCGTGCACCGCGCTTGACCGCGTGTTCGTACTCTTCGAGTACCAGCACGCCACCGCCTTCGCCCATGACGAAGCCATCACGCCCCTTGTCCCACGGCCGCGACGAGGCCGCCGGGTCGTCGTTACGGGTCGACAATGCTTTCATCGCGGCAAAGCCACCGATGCCAAGCCCCGAGATCGTCGCTTCGGCACCGCCGGCAACCATCACATCGGCATCGCCGTACTGGATCATCCGTGCCGCATCGCCGATACAGTGCGCACCGGTCGTGCAGGCAGAAACAATGCCGTAGCTCGGACCCTGATAGCCCTTGAAAATGCTCACGTGACCCGCGATCAGATTGACCAGCGAGCCCGGAATGAAGAACGGGCCGATCTTGCGCGGGCCACCGGCCTGCAGCGTCACGCCCATGTCTTCGATCAGCGGCAGACCACCGATACCGGAACCGATATTCACACCAACCCGAGTCTTGTCCAGATTGGGAACGTCATCCAGGCCCGCGTCTGCGATCGCTTGAAACGCCGCCGCGACACCGTAGTGGATAAAGCTATCCATCCGGCGCGCATCTTTGGCGGGAATGTATTGGCTGATGTCAAAATTCTTGACCTCGCCAGCGATCTGGCAAGCGTAGTCGCTCGCGTCAAAGCGGGTGATTCTGCCGATGCCGGACTGCCCTTTGAGCAGGGTGGCCCAGCCGGTGGCGACGTCATTGCCTACCGGGGACACATGGCCGAGACCGGTGATCACTACTCTGCGTTTGGACACATTACTCTCCGATTGAAACGCCGAATGGAACAAGACCCCTGGCGGACGAAAAAATGCCCGGCAGAGGTCTTGGATGCTGCGACTTACTTACCCAGATTGGCAGTGACGTAGTCGGTTGCCTGCTGGACGGTGGTGATCTTCTCGGCGTCTTCGTCCGGAATTTCGCATTCGAATTCTTCTTCGAGCGCCATCACGAGTTCAACGGTGTCGAGGGAATCGGCGCCCAGGTCATTCACGAAGGAGGACTCGTTCTTGACGTCGGTTTCCGGCACGCCAAGTTGTTCGGCAACGATCTTCTTCACGCGCTGTTCGATGTTTTCCATGGATTAAACTCCAAGCCTTTCAAAGGGATAAAAAAAGCGGTCGCATTGTACCAAAAAAAGCCACCTCGCCAACGCGGGCAGACTCATTCTGGTCAAATACACGTTAATTCATATACATGCCGCCGTTGACGTGCAAGGTCTGGCCGGTCATGTAACTGGCGCGATCGCTGGCAAGAAAGCCGACCGCGTCTGCAATCTCGCGCGGTTCGCCAAGGCGGCCGAGCGTGATGTTCTCTAGCAGTTTGGCCTTGTGTTCATCGGCCAAACCACGGGTCATGTCTGTATCGATAAAGCCGGGCGCCACCGCGTTGACGGTGATACCGCGCGAGCCGATTTCCTTGGCCAGCGACTTGGTAAAACCAAACAGCGCCGCTTTAGCCGCAGCGTAGTTGGTCTGACCGGCATTGCCGGTCGCCCCGACGACCGAAGCGATGTTGATGATACGCCCCCAACGGGCTTTCATCATGCCCCGAATCACGGCTTTGGAAAGCTTGTACACCGGCTTGAGGTTGGTGTCCATGATTGCATCCCAATCTTCGTCCTTCAGCCGCATCAGCAGATTATCGCGGGTGATGCCGGCATTATTGACGAGGATGTGAATCGCACCGAATTCTTTTTCGATCTCCGCAACGCACGCTTCGCAGGCGCCGTCGACGGTGACATCGAGTGCCAGACCACGGCCCTTGCCGCCCGCAGCGGCAATGTAGTCGCCGATGGCCTGCGCACTGGACTCAGTGATACCGGTACCGATCACCGTGGCGCCCTGCGCCAGCAGATCCAGCACGATCGCCTTGCCGATACCGCGTGATGCGCCGGTCACCAGCGCAATTTTACCTTCGAGACTCATCACAGCTTCCCATTCTATTGGCACGGGCCTTAAGCCCACGGCCGGATCATGATTCACGCACCACTGGCCGGCGCGTAATTTACAGCAATTTGATTACAACAAGGCCTTGAGCGCATCGAACGAGGCAAGATCACCCAGCGCCGCATGCTGCGCATCGGCGGCGATGCGCTTGTTCAGGCCGGTCAGCACCTTGCCCGGACCGCATTCGGCGAACACGGCGGCACCATCGGCGGCGATCTTCTGCACCGATTCGACCCAGCGCACCGGTTGGTACAGCTGGCGCACCAGCGCATCGCGGATTTGCACCGGATCGGTATAGGCGACGACGTCGGCATTGTGGATCACCGGAAACTCCGGTGCGGCGACATGGATCTGCGCCAGCGCGACGGCGAGCTTTTCGGCGGCCGGCTTCATCAGCGCACAGTGCGACGGCACCGACACCGGCAGCGGCAACGCACGCTTGGCGCCCTTGTCCTTGCACAGCGCCATGGCGCGCTCGACCGCCGCCTTGCTGCCGGCGATCACCACCTGACCCGGCGAATTGAAATTGACCGCTTCGACCACGTCGCCTTGCGCCGCTTCGAGGCAGGCAGCGACAATCACGTCGTCCGGCAGCCCAAGAATCGCCGCCATCGCGCCCTCGCCTTCCGGCACGGCCGCTTGCATCGCCTCGGCGCGCAGGCGCACCAGCTTGACCGCATCGGCGAAGGCAATGCTGCCGGCCGCGGCGAGCGCGCTGTATTCGCCGAGCGAGTGACCGGCGGCTATCGCCGGCGCCGCGCCACCGGCGGCGCGCCAGGCGCGGAACACGGCGACGCTGGCGGTCAGCATCAGCGGCTGGGTATTCACGGTGGCGTTGATGACCGCGGCATCGGCGCCGTCGGCACACATGGCCCACAGATCCTGGCCAAGCACGCCACTGGCTTCATCGAAGGTCTGGCGCACCGAAGCGTCGTCGGCAAAGCCATTCATCATGCCCAGCGATTGCGAACCCTGACCGGGAAATACAAAGGCTAACGCCATCTTCACGCTCCTTGTCCCGCCCGGCCTAGCCGGACGGCAAATTCAAACAGTTATTTGAAAAGAAAAGCGGCGCATCGCTGCGCCGTTTTTATCAGTATTTGAAGAGCACCGAGCCCCAGGCAAAGCCACCACCGATCCCTTCCAGCAGCACCAACTGACCGCGCTGGATGCGACCACTGCGCACCCCTTCGTCCAGGGCCAGCGGAATCGATGCCGCCGAGGTGTTGCCGTGCTTGTCGACGGTCACGATGACCTTGTCCATCGACAGATGCAGATGCTTGGCGGTGGATTCGATAATGCGCAGATTGGCCTGATGCGGCACCAGCCAGTCGACATCGGCTTGCGCCACGCCGGCAGCGGCCAGCGTTTCATTGGCCACATCGGCCAGCGCGCGCACGGCGAACTTGAACACCGCACCGCCATCCATATAAATCCACGGGGTGCCGTCGATCTGGCCCTGCTTGAAGCTGGCCGGCGTCTTCAGGATGTCGCGGTAGCGACCGTCGGCATGCAGTTTCGACGCCAGAATGCCCGGCTCGTCCGATGCCTTCAGCACCACGGCACCGGCGCCGTCGCCAAACAGCACGCAAGTGGTGCGGTCATTCCAGTCGACAATATTCGAGAGTTTCTCGGCACCGACGACCACGGCGCATTTGACGGCACCAGTCTTGATCAACGCATCGGCGACGGTCAGCGCATAAACGAAACCGGCGCAGACCGCCTGAACGTCAAACGCCGGAAAACCTTGCAAGCCGAGCTTGTCCTGCAATGTGCAGGCGGTTGACGGGAAGATATTGTCGGGCGTCGTCGTGGCGACGATGATCAGGTCAACGTCGGCCTTATCGGTGCCGGCAGCCTCCAGCGCACGCTCGACGGCCCTGAGCGCCAGATCGGACGTGGTTTCACCGTCGGCAGCCAGATGGCGCTGACGGATGCCGGTACGACTGGCAATCCATTCGTCGCTGGTCTCGACCCGTTGCGCCAGCGCTTCGTTGGTCAGAATGTGTTCAGGCAGGTAGGAGCCGGTTCCGGCGATGCGCGCGTACATGAATGCTTCCTGCGGTGAGTTTATTGATCCGTTCCCGCCGCCGGATGGGCGACAAGATCGGCAAGCTGTTGCTGTACTTGTTCAGCGATGCGCTGGGTCACGCCAGCACGCGCTTCGTCGGTCGCCTGTTTCAGCGCCCAGTAAAATCCGGTCTGATCGGCGCCGCCATGACTTTTGACCACGATACCCTTGAGGCCGATCAGCGATGCGCCATTAAAGCGGCGCGGATCAATCCGCTTCTTGAAGCGCGACAGCACCGGCCAAGCAGCCATGGCCAAGGCCTTGGTCAAGATATTGCGGGTGAATTCTTCGCGCAGGAAGCGCTCCATCATCTTGGCGATGCCCTCGGACGTCTTCAATGCCACATTGCCGGTAAAACCGTCGGTCACAATGACATCGACCACGCCCGAGTACAGGTCGTTCCCTTCGACGTTGCCGTAGAAGTTCATTTTGCTGGCGCGAAGCAGCTCGGCGGTGGCCTTGATCGCATCGGTGCCCTTGATGTCCTCGGAGCCGATGTTGAGCAGGCCGATCGCCGGCGACTCCTTGCCCTTGATCGCGGAGAACAGCGACGAGCCCATCACCGCAAACTGCACCAGTTGCAGCGGCGTGCAATCGGCGTTGGCGCCAAGGTCGAGCACACAGGTTTCGGTGCCTTTCACCGACGGCAACATCTTGGCGATCGCCGGCCGCTCGATGCCATCAATGGTCTTGAGCACGAAACGTGCTGTCGCCATCAGCGCGCCGGTATTGCCGGACGACACGCAGGCGTGCGCCTCGCCGGACTTGACGAGGTTGATCGCCACACGCATCGACGAGTCTTTTTTGTTTTTCAGCGCCGATTGCGGCGACTCGTCCATCGTCACGACTTCGCTGGCGGCGTGGACGCGCAGACGCGGCCCAAGTTGCGCTTTGTGCGCCTTGAGCTCGGCATCGATCGCATCGGGCAGGCCGACGAGGACGACATTGACGTTGGGGTATTGCTTGAGGAAGCGGAGAACGGCAGGCACGGTGACATGGGTACCGTGGTCGCCGCCCATCGCATCGACAGCGACAGTAATGTCCATAGCAGACAAGGCAGAATCCAGAATAGCGAACGGCGCAAGCGAGATTACCCGCTTGCGCCGTCATCATAACCGATTGGTTATAAACGCGTTTTCACGCAGGACTTATTCGCCCTTGGCTTTGATCACTTGACGGCCATTGTAGAAGCCGTTCGGCGAAATGTGGTGCGGACGATGCACTTCGCCAGTTTGTGCGTTCACCGACAGCGCCGGAGCGGTCAGGAAATCGTGAGCGCGATGCATGCCGCGCTTGGACGGGGACTTCTTGTTCTGTTGAACGGCCATGATAAAACTCCTTGAAAACCAGAAAAAACTACTGTTTCGATTACTCCGCTTTCCTGGTTTTCATTTGAGCCAGGACAGCAAACGGATTCGGCTTGGTATTGCCTACCGGTGTATCCCCCGGCGCAGCGCACGTAACGTGCAGCGGTGCGTAGGGCATAGCCAGCAGTATTTCTTCTTCGATCAGCGCCAGTACATCAAGCGCAGGATCAATCAACACGGTATCGAGCGCCTCATCAACCGCTTCCGCCTCATCGGCGGCCTCTTCGGTCGGAAACTGCGTCAATACGGTATCGATCTCAAACGGCCACGCCATCGGCGCCATGCAACGCTGGCAAACCAGCTGCAACTCGCCTTCGGCTTTGACTGTCAGCGTAGGACGCTCGAACCGATCGACATAACTTCCAATCGACCAGCGAACTTCACCGCGCGACTCAGCCAGCAAATCGAGCAACCGCGGAAAATCCGCAAGCTGTGCAACACCTTCGAGCGCGCCGCCCTCGCGGGCAAATTCGGCGCTGTGAATGACCGTCATACCCATGAGCCAACGAACCAGAAACCGCGCATGATATAATCTTGGCCTCTTGAATGTCAAAACCTTTCCGCCCAATGCGACGGATTTCCAATGCAAAAACAAATGCTTCGCTCGCCCGCCCTGATTCTGGCGTCCACCTCGCGCTACCGGCGCGAACTGCTTGAACGCCTGCAACTATCCTTTGATGTTGCCAGCCCTGATGTCGACGAAACCGCGCTCGAAGGCGAAACCGCCGCGCAGACCAGCCTGCGTCTGGCCGTCGCCAAGGCCGTTGCCCTGTCGGCGAGCTTTCCGGACGCGCTGCTGATCGGCTCGGACCAGGTCGCGCTGCTGGACGGCGTGCAGCTGGGCAAACCCGGCACGCATGAGCGCGCCGTCACGCAACTGCAAGCGATGCGCGGCCGGACGATTGAATTCCACACCGCCGTGGCGCTACACAATGCCGCCACCGGTGCGACGCAAACGCACACCGACATCACCCGCGTGACCATGCGCGATTGCGATGATGCGACGATCGAACGCTATCTATTGAAAGAACAACCCTACGACTGCGCCGGCAGCGCCAAGACCGAAGGCCTTGGCATTGCGCTGATCGCCGCGATCGAGTCGACCGACCCGGCGGCGATCATCGGCCTGCCGCTGATTGCACTGATCGATATGCTCCATCACGAAGGCGTCGACATTCTATGAGCACCGGCATTCTCTACCTGATCCCGGTCCCGCTGGCCGAGGACACGCTCAGCAACGTACTGCCCGCCGATGCGCTCGAACTGGCGCGCACGCTGACGCACTTCGTCGTCGAGGCACCGAAAACCGCCCGCGCCCATCTCAAGCTGTTCGGCACGCCGCACGAGCTGCGTAGCCTGGAGATGCACGAGCTGAACGAGCACACCAAGGACGGCGAGCTGGCCGCGCTGCTGGCGCCACTGCTCGCCGGCCACCACGTAGGGCTGATGTCCGAAGCCGGCTGCCCCGGTGTCGCCGATCCGGGCGCGCGGCTGGTGCGGCTGGCGCATGCGCGCGGCATCCGTGTCGCGCCGCTGGTGGGACCGTCGTCGATCCTGCTGGCGCTGATGGCCTCGGGCGCCAACGGGCAGAAGTTCCGCTTCAACGGTTATCTGCCCAGCAACGAGGCCGAGCGGCAAATCGCCATTCGTTCACTCGAAACCAGTTCGCGCAAGGAAAAGCAGGCCGAGCTGTTCATCGAAACGCCGTACCGTAACGACGCGCTGTTTGCCGCGCTGCTGCAGCACTGCAGCCCGGCGACGCACCTCACCGTGGCGCGCGAACTGACCGGCACTGACGAATGGGTGAAGAGCAAAACTGTCACCGACTGGCGCCGCGCCCCCAAACCCGAACTGCACAAGCGCCCGACCGTGTTTGTACTCAGCGCAGACTAAGCCCCTACAACATTCTCCACGCAAGCGAGACCCCGCAATGAGCCGATTCTGGAGCCCCGTCGTCCACACGCTGACCCCTTACGTGCCGGGCGAACAACCGAAGCTGCAAAAAATCGTCAAACTCAATACCAACGAGAACCCGTACGGCCCGTCGCCCAAGGTCATCGCCGCGCTGCACGATGTTGCCGGCGATGCGCTACGGCTGTACCCGGATCCGAACGCCGACCAGCTCAAGGACGCCATCGCCGCCTACCATGACGTGAAACGCGAGAACGTCTTCGTCGGCAACGGTTCGGATGAGGTGCTGGCGCATGTGTTCTGCGGCCTGCTCAAGCACGACAAGCCGCTGCTGTTTCCCGACATCAGCTACAGCTTCTATCCGGTCTATTGCGGGCTGTACCAGATCGACTATCGCACCGTGAAGCTGAACAATGCGTTCGAGATCGACCTGGCCGACTACGAACAGGACGCCGGCGCGATCATCTTCCCGAACCCGAACGCGCCGACCGGCCACCTGCTGCCGCTGGCCGCGATCGAGAAGCTGCTGGTGCGCCAGCCCGATGTCGTGATCGTGATCGACGAGGCCTACATCGACTTTGGCGGCGAGAGCGCCATCAAACTGGTCGATCGCTATCCGAACCTGCTGGTGGTGCAGACACTGTCGAAAAGCCGCTCGCTTGCCGGACTGCGCATCGGCTTCGCCATCGGCCAGCCGCAGCTGATCGAGGGGCTGGAGCGGGTGAAAAACAGCTTCAACTCCTATCCGCTCGATCGCTTCGCCATCGCCGGCGCTGCAGCGTCGTTCGGCGACGATGAATACTTCCGGGCGATGTGCACCAAGGTCATTGCCAGCCGCGAAAGGCTGGTCACCGCCATGGCGCAACTGGGCTTCGAGGTGATACCGAGTGCGGCCAACTTCATTTTCGCGCACCACCCCGAGCACGATGCCGGCCAGCTTGCCGCCGCGCTGCGCGAGCACGGCGTGATCGTGCGTCACTTCAAGGCAGCGCGCATCGACCAGCATCTGCGCATCTCGATCGGCACCGATGCCGAATGTGATGCCTTGCTGGCCGCATTGCACGCGGTCTTGCGCTGAGCGCCGGTATGGATGCGAACCGCATGATGTGGTGGCTGTTGCTGCTGGCCGGCATCGCCGTCGGCCCCGGCTGGTATATCTATGCACGGCATTTTTCTGGCCAGTTGCTGTCCAGCCAACCGCTACAGCAAACACCGGCACCGCAAACGCTGTCGCTGGCCGTGCGCGGCGATCAGTCGCCGCTTGGCATTGTGCTCAAGGGTGACATTGGCGGACGGCGCTTTGGCCCGGAAACCCGCGCCGAATTCGTCGTCGACGCCCGGCTGAACGGCGTACTGCTGTCGCAGGAGACGGTGACATTTGTCGATGCCAAGACCTCATCCGATGCAGTGCCGGATCGCACGCCCACGCAGATGGGGCTGGCGCCGCTGGCGCTTGAACACGGCGGCACACTGGCCGTCACGGTGACCGCCGTGGGCGCGCAGACGCTGACGGTGCACGAGCTGGCGCTGGATGTTCGTGGCAACGTACGCCACTCACCACCACACTGGCTGTTCGGCGGCGCACTGTTGGCACTGGGTGCCGCAGTGATGCTGATTCTTGGCAGCCGCCGCTAAGGCCGACGGTAACGCGCAATAAAAAACACGCCGGCTTGCCGGCGTGTTTTTTATTGCATTCATCGATCCGCTCAAACCACTCGGCGCGAGAAATCCCTGAGCCGGAAGCCAAGCACCGCGAGCGAGCCAAAGTAGGCGACCATCCCGGCCGCAACCAGCAACGCCAGTCGCAGCAGCCGCGACGCCATATATCCCTGACTCCACGACGGCATCAGCGACATCACGCCCCACAGCGTCGCCGCCATCACGGCGACGGCAATCAGCAGCTTGATAAAGAAAGGGCTCCAGCCCGGCTGCGGCTGGTAAATGCCATGACTGCGCAACTTCCAGAACAGCAGGCCCGCATTGAAGCAGGCCCCCAGACCAATCGCCAAGGCGAGACCGGCATGCTTCAGATGCCAGACAAAGGCCAGATTCATCAGTTGCGTCACCGCCAGCGTCAGTAGCGCGATGCGGACCGGGGTGCGAATATTCTGGCGCGCATAGAAGCCCGGTGCCAGCACCTTGACCAGAATCAGCCCAATCAGGCCGACCGAATACGCGATCAGTGCGTATTGCGTCATCAGCGAATCGTGAGCGCTGAACTGACCGTACTGGAACAGCGATGCGGTGAGCGGCTCGGCGGTGATCGCCAGCCCGACCGCCGATGGCAGCGCCAGCAGCAGACACAGTCGCAAACCCCAATCGAGCAGCACCGAGTAACCGGCAACATCGTTGCTGGCGTGGGTTTTCGACAGCGACGGCAACAAAATGGTGCCAAGCGCCACGCCGAGCACACCGGATGGAAACTCCATCAAGCGATCGGCGTAATACATCCACGACACCGAACCCGAGACCAGGAAGGACGCGAAAATGGTGTTGATGATCAGCGACACCTGCGTCACCGACACCCCCAGCACCGCCGGCCCCATCTGCTTGAGCACCCGCCAGACGCCTGCGTCCTTCAGGTTCAGCCGTGGCAGCACCAGCATGCCGATTTTCTTCAGGTGCGGCAGCTGGTAAACCAGTTGCAGCACACCACCGACCAGCACCGCCCAACCAAGCGCCAGCACCGGCGGATTGAAATACGGCGTCAGCCACAGCGCAAACACGATCATGCTGATATTGAGGAAAGTCGGCGCAAACGCCGGCACCTGGAAGCGGTTCCAGGTATTCAGCACCGCGCCGACCAAGGATGCGAGCGAGATCAACAATATATAAGGGAAGGTAATCCGCAGCATCGAACTGGTCAGCGCGAATTTCTCCGGCGTATCGGTAAAGCCCGGCGCCGAGATCCAGATCACCAGCGGCGCAGCAATCATGCCGATGATGGTGACCACGGCCAGCACCAGCGTCAGCAGGCCGGCAATGTAGGCGACGAAGGTGCGTGCCGCCTCGTCGCCCTGCTGGCTCTTGTATTCGGCGAGAATCGGTACAAAAGCTTGCGAGAACGCGCCCTCGGCAAAAATACGCCGCAACAGATTGGGCAACTTGAAGGCAACAAAGAAGGCATCGGTCATGACGCCCGCGCCAAAAGTTCGTGCGACGATGGCATCGCGGGCAAACCCGAGTACGCGCGACACCAGCGTCATCGAGCTCACTGCGGCAAGCGATTTGAGAAGGTTCATGGCACATCGCCTGGCAACTTGGAAACGCTGCGAATGATACGCCGTCCAGCCGACGGCAACAGCCCGGATTGCACACGGGCTTGCGTCAGTGACGACTAAGCGGTAAAATCGCCGGCTCTCAAGTGGTCTGGCTTCGGGCCATGCCCGATATCAATCCACACATCCGTTATTTGGAGTTGAAAGAATATGGCTAACAGCGCCCAAGCTCGCAAGCGTGCGCGTCAGGCTGAACAAGCCCGCCAACACAATGCCAGCCAACGTTCGGCGTTCCGCACCGCGATCAAAAAGGTGCTGAAGGCGATCGAAGCTGGTGACAAGGCAGCCGCACAAGTGACTTACCAGGCATCGGTGTCGATCATCGACAGCATTGCCGACAAGAATATCTTCCACAAGAACAAGGCAGCTCGTCATAAGAGCCGTCTGTCCGCTGCCGTCAAGGCAATGGCTGCTGCTTAAGCAGTCTTCGGAAGAAGAACGAAAAAAACCCCAACTTCGGTTGGGGTTTTTTATTGCCTGCGCCAAGCCGGGACAGGCCACGCAAGCACAAGTAAGCAACGATCGCCCCAACAAATGCCCCGCACTGTCGGGGCTTTTTCTTTTTCATCACAATTTCATACACAAGCTGCCAAAAAACTTTCACAAATAGAAATTTATGCGCAGTATTTGGCCCAGGATATTCGACAATACGAACGGGAGTCGGGCAATGGGCCTTGTGTACGGGAAGGAAAAAACCCTCTTTGGGATCATGGTTGTTCTGGCAAGCATCGTCTGGCTGGCACTGGTGCTCGGCACACTGGGCATTGCGCTGCTGTATGTGCTGATGGGTTTTCTGGTTTATCTGCTGACACAGTCGGCGTTCATCTCCTACCTGCGCGGCACCGCAGTGCACATCACCGCCGAGCAGATGCCGCAGCTGCATCAGCGCATCCAGCACTGTGCGCGCAAACTGCAGATTCGCGACGTGCCGGATGCTTTCGTGCTGCAGGCCGATGGCATGCTCAATGCACTGGCAACCAAATTCCTCGGTCGCCGCTACATCGTGCTGTTTTCGTCGGTGCTCGATGCGCTGAAAGATCACCCCGAGGCCATCGACTTCTATATCGGCCATGAGCTGGGCCACCTGCGCCGCAATCACCTGAACTGGTCGCCGTTCCTGATGATCGTCAGCTGGATCCCCTTCCTTGGTGCTGCCTATCGCCGCGCACAGGAATACACCTGCGATCGCCACGGCCTGGCCTGCTGCGATAACCCGGTCGATGCGCAGCGCGCCATCGCCACGCTCGCCGCTGGCGGCAGCTACCGTCAGGTCGACGTGCAACGCTACAGCGGCCAGATCGACTGGTCGCGCGGCTTCTGGATGTCATTTCACGAGCTGGTCTCAAGTTACCCGTGGCTAACCAAGCGCATGTACGCGGTGCAGGAGCTCTCGGCCGGGCGCGAGCCGGTGATGCCCAAGCGTAGCCCGGTCGCTTATATGTTGGCACTGTTTGTCCCCAACGCGGGCACCGGCGCCGCCGGCTCGTTGATCCTGGTTGCCATGATCGGCATCATGGCCGCCATTGCCATCCCGGCCTACCACCAGTACCAGCAGCGCGCCGCCGCCCATACGCTGGGTTTGTCGGTGGAAGACCTGGCCGAGGAGTCGATCGCCGAGCCCAGTGAACAGGGTGCCGCGAACCACGCCGTGCCGCCCGCGCAGGATAATGAAACGGCAGACTTGGCACAGGCGGAGAAACAGGCCGACGAAGCCCGTGCAGCGCTGGAGGCCATCCAGAAGGAAATCGCCGCCCGCCAAGCACCCGTGACCAAGGAATAAACCGTCACCCATGCAAAACGGCCACCCGAGGGTGGCCGTTTTGTTTTGGCGGCAACCGCTTAAGCAGCGCGCTTCTTGAACTCGTAGGTACGGGTGTCGATTTCGATCTTGTCACCGATTTCGATGAAGGCGGCAACCGGCAGCTCGTAGTTCGAGCCCTTCAGCTTGCCCGGCTTCATCACCTTGCCCGAGGTATCGCCACGGACAGCCGGCTCGGTGTATTCGATTTCGCGCACGATGGTGGTCGGCAGTTCAACCGAGATCGCCTTGTCTTCGTAGAAGGTCACTTCGCAGACATCGTCCATGCCATCGACAATGAAATTGACGGCATCGCCGACGTTTTCGGCTTCGACTTCGTACTGGTTGAACTCGGTGTCCATGAACACGTACATCGGATCGGCGAAGTAGGAGTAGGTGCACTCTTTCTTGTCGAGCACGACGACGTCGAACTTGTCGTCGGCCTTGTACACCGCTTCCGACGGGGCGTCGGACAGCAGGTTCTTCATCTTCATTTTCACGACCGCAGAGCTGCGGCCGGACTTGTTGTATTCGGCTTTCTGGACAACGAGCGGCTGGCCGTCGACCATGATGACGTTACCCGGGCGGACTTCTTGTGCGGTTTTCATGCAGGATTCCTGTACAGCAAATGGCGGTTAGAGTTTGAAATAACTCGCTATTTTAGCTTGGCCCGCATGAAGTTGACCAGATTGTCGGCCAAATTGCCATTGGCGAGCAGATGCTCGGCCCAGTCGGCCGCATGTTGGCGCAATTGCGGCAAGGCGGCGGCAAATGCCGGCCATGCCTTCCCGGCCTGCTCACCCAGGTTCCAGGCCCGCATGAAATCGCGTGCGGCACCGGCGATCGGCTCCGGCAAGCCGGCCAGCCACAGCGCCAGCCACGCATCCAGCTTGATCAGGTGCGCATCGTCGTCCTGCCGGTAAATCTGCCACACCAGCGGCTCTCGCGCCCATTGTGCCCGCACGAAACTGTCTTCGCCGCGAACGAAGTTGAGATCGCAACTCCACAACAGCCGATCGTAATCGGCCTGACTGATGAAAGGCAGGACACTGATGCTGAGTGCGCCTCGCCCTATGGTCTCGCCGACGCCGATCGCCTCGCCCAGCCAAGCCTGCAACTGCGGCAGAATGCGCCCTTCCGGCACCAGGCAGTGTATCGGTTCAGGCCCGGCAGCCCAGGCATCCAGCAGCCCCGCCAAGGCGGCGTTTTCATAAGCAAACATCGAGGTCAGCAGCGCGCCATCCCGTGGGCTAATGCCAAGCGAGCTCAGAAAGTGATGCCGTGCGTGCTTGCCCCAGCCGGCACGAGCCGCGCGCATTTCACGCTCGGCGATCAGGCCGCCCGTTTGCGCGGTAAAGCCGGGAAAGAAAAAATACTTTTGCAGCCCATGCCCTTGCGGGCTGGCCAGTTGATGGCAACCGCCGACCCAGTCTTCGGCCGACAGATACTCCAAATTCAACCAGACCGGCGGTTTTGCCCGTGCCCGCATCAGCGCCACCGCCGAGGCCGGCACCGTGCAGGCAAACGCCTCGATCACCACCTCGCCGAGCTCGCTCACCACGGTCGCTTCGTCCCAGCGCTCGACCGTCACGCCTTGCAGCCACTGGGTACGCGCATGTGCCGATGCATCCGGGCACAGCTTGGCCAGCGATGCAGGGTCATCCAGCCACAGCACCACATGAATGCCGTGCTCTTCCTGCAGTTGCCGGGCCAGCCGCCAGCACACGCCGATGTCGCCGAAGTTGTCGACCACGCGACAAAACACGTCCCAGCGCACGGCGGTCATCGGCCTGCCTTGCGGAAAGAGTTGATAAGCGGGCCGGCGGTCCATGAGCGTGGGTCGAAGGAGGATGGATACATTCGGGTAGACGCATGCAGCGCCGATCGGTTCTAACCGTCCGGCGGTTCAAGCTTGAACTGGTGATTTGAAGGAAAACGGCGCGAGGCGATGACGGCAATGCAGTCATGCGCCAGCCGCCCATTGTACCTGCTCGCCCCCTCCCCACCCACTCGCGCCGCCCCTTTGCGCCGCTCCGCCACGGCCGGCAACCATATGTCGGCCCAGCGCGCTCCGCCCCGCCTCCTTCTCCCCGGCGCAAGCGGCGTCCTGCCGGACTACCACAACAATCCGGCGAGCACCGTATGCCCGGGACGAGCGGAAAAAGCGCTGTTCACGCCTCCTTTTCCTAGTAAGGAAAATTGCGATATCTGGTTGTTTTTACAGGATATTTGGCAATTTAATTCATTGAGTAAAATTTCAATGTAAGAAAAAATAAGGATGGCATTCCGATTGCCACTCCGGCAAGCCGGTGGCCATTCCAATCAAAAAATCAGGACGGAGATTTCATGAACGTGAAGATCAAAACCAACGTCAGCCGGCTGTGTGCCGCGCTGATCGTTGCTGCCGGCGTGATGGCGGCGCACGCAGCGCCGACGTGGCAGGAAGGCACGACCTACTCGGCGGGAAGCACTGGTCTGTCCCTATACGGAAGGACACTAACTTAAGGTGGATAATCGCCACCAAGGAGTGTTCATGACCCAAATCCGCCGTACCTTTCCCGAGTCCTTCAAGCGGGAAGCTGTTGAGCAAATCCTGGCTGGCACGCCGCTACGTCACGTGGCGCAGGCCTTCGGCATCACCGAAGGCCTGCTGGGCAAATGGAAACGCCAGTTTCTGCTCAAGGGCATGGATGCCTTTCCTGGTCATGGCAAGCAACTGGGCGAAGCAGCCGAACTCAAGCGTCTGCGCGATGATCTAGCACGCGTCACCATGGAGCGTGACGTCCTAAAAAAAGCGCTCGCCATCTTCTCGCAGCCCACGAAGTGAAGTACCGCGCCATTCAGGCGCTTGCTGAACGTTATCCTGTTGCCGTCATGTGCCAGTTGTTCCGCGTCTCACGGAGCAGCTACTACGCTTGGCGCAACCGGCCGCCTTCGATGCGAGAGATGGCTAATCGCGTGCTGTTACGGGAAATCCGTCTGGTCCATGCCGAAGTCAACGGCATCTATGGGCATCGTCGGATACATGCGGAACTGGTCGCACAAGGCTTCGCCTGTGGCCGCCACCGTGTTGGCCGCCTGATGCGCCAAGGCGGGCTGAAGGTGCGTTCCCGTAAACGGTGGCGACCTGTCCCGGTCAGCCAACACCTGCTTCCGGTGGCACCAAATCGGCTGGAACGGCAATTCGACGCATCCGGGATGAATCAACGCTGGGTGTCGGACATGACTTACATCCGTACTGACGAGGGCTGGCTGTATCTGGCTGTGGTGCTGGACTTGTATTCCCGCGCCGTGGTCGGCTGGGCAATGCACCATCGAATGCAGCAAGAGCTGGTGCATGCTGCGTTGACGATGGCCGTTGCCAGACGGAAACCGGTGCGGGAGGTGCTACTGCATTCGGACCGAGGCAGCCAGTATTGTGCGTTTGATTACCAGATGAAACGGCACGGCATGGTGCCGAGCCATTCACGAGCGGGCAATTGCTGGGACAACGCTGCGATGGAAAGCTTCTTCCGGTCGTTGAAGGCGGAGCGGGTTTACTTGACCCGCTACCGGAGTCACGACGAGGCCCGCGCGGATATATTCGACTACATCCGATTTTACAATCATCGCCGCCGCCATTCGACGCTGGATTACCTGGCACCGGTCGAGTTTGAACGGCAGCATTCAGCGCTTAGCGCTTAATCCTCTGTCCTTCTGCATGGGGACAGACCACCTGTGCAACTCCTAGGACTTGGGTAACTCAGTTACCTTTCTGACTTTCGCTTTGCCATGTCATCGAATGAGACCCAGTTTTCCTTGTCTGCGCCCAGCAATTGCCGCACTTTTTGTCGTTGTTCGTCAGTCGTGCATAGTGCTTCGAGCGCGCCGAGCAGACTCTCTTGCTGCACTTTGTCACCAAGGCGGTCGAGCTCTGCGCGAATCTCCGGCGCCGTCGAGAGACCTTCATCATAAATCTCGAGAGCTTGCGTGCTCTTGTGCCCCGTTTGTTTGCGAATAGTCGCGTAGGGCACGTTGCTCTCGATAGCCCGCGAGATGAACTCCCGGCGACCGGCATGCATGTGAAAATCCGGGCCAACAATGCTTTTTTCTTTAAGCAGGTCAATGCCGTGCGCGTAGTTGTAGGGCACCCAGGCCCCCGTTCTGCCTCGGGTACAGAATACGAACTTACTGCCGTCCGGCGTGTCAGCTAGCTGCAGATGCAGCATCTGTTCGGCGTCACTCGTGATATGTACGTTGCGGTAGGTGCCGTATTTTGTGTCTCTGAATGTCAGTTCTCGTTGTTCTAGCCGCAAGTCTTCTATGAGCAGTTTTTTAAGCTCCCCCGGACGGCAGCCTAGGTGTCGCACCGCCGCGACGAAACGCGCCGCTTTTGCTATGTCGGGGTCTGCAGACCGAGCAAACACCTGCACTTTTCCCAACTCTGGCGGCGGCACGCGACGCCGCCGCTTCTTTGCCGCCGGTCGACTGATGTGAGTGACAAAGTTTTCTTTAACCAGCTTGCGCGTTTTAGCAAAAGCAACGAGAGCTGACAGTGCTGCGACTTCTAGGCGAATCGTGGTTCCCGAAATTTTAACTTTTGTTCGGGGAGACACCTCTTTCGAGCGTTTGTCCATGTAGTCGTAGATGGCCGCGGTGTCTTGCTCCAGATTTTTCAGCGAATATTCACCGAGCTTCTCGAGCACCGGCTTGATGCGGCAGCGCTCTGTCGTCTGGGTGTTTTCTGCTTTCTCAGAGAATTCTCGCGAGTCGTGGTATCGCTCACACAGCTCGTTCAGCGTTATGCCATCTTGAACAGGTTTCTGCTTTTTCACCGCAGCCGTTTCTGCGGCTTGCGCCTCCTCTACCGACTCGAACACTTTGTCGAAGGTCGGAAACCCTTTCCGCCGAACTTGCAGCCGAAACTTTCCGTTTTTCAGTTGAGTGATGCCCATGCTGCGTCTCCCAGTTGCACACGGCTCCTTCGTTTACTCGCCGTGTGCAAGAATCTTGCACACGGGATTGCCAAAAAAAAGGCTCTCAGCGAAAAATTCGCTGAGAGCCTTGATTTTCATTGGTGGGCCCTGTGGGGCTCGAACCCACGACCAAAGGATTATGAGTCCTCTGCTCTAACCGACTGAGCTAAAGGCCCGTGTACTGAGATAGGGGCCTATCTTATTGATCGTTGCCCAGACTTTCAAGGAAGCTCTTCAAACGCTCCGAGCGCGTCGGGTGGCGCAGCTTGCGCAGCGCCTTGGCTTCGATCTGACGAATACGCTCACGCGTCACGTCAAACTGCTTACCGACCTCTTCCAGCGTGTGGTCGGTATTCATGTCGATACCGAAGCGCATCCGCAATACCTTGGCCTCGCGCGGCGTCAGTGTATCGAGGATTTCCTTGGTGGCTTCGCGCAGACCGGCATACACCGCAGCTTCAGCCGGCGCCACGGTCACCGAGTCTTCGATGAAGTCGCCCAGATGCGAATCGTCGTCATCACCGATCGGCGTTTCCATCGAGATCGGCTCTTTGGCGATCTTGAGGATCTTGCGGATCTTGTCTTCCGGCATCTCCATCTTTTCCGACAGTTCTTCCGGCGTCGGGTCGATACCGGTTTCCTGCAGGATCTGCCGCTGGATACGGTTCATCTTGTTGATCGTTTCGATCATATGAACCGGAATCCGGATCGTCCGCGCCTGGTCGGCGATCGAACGGGTGATCGCCTGACGAATCCACCAGGTCGCATAGGTCGAGAACTTGTAGCCGCGACGATATTCGAACTTGTCCACCGCCTTCATCAGACCGATATTGCCTTCCTGAATCAGATCGAGGAATTGCAGGCCGCGGTTGGTGTACTTCTTGGCGATCGAGATCACCAGACGCAAGTTGGCCTCGATCATTTCGCGCTTGGCGCGACGGGCCTTGGCTTCACCCGTCGACATTTGACGGTTGATTTCCTTCAGGTCCTTGATCGGCAGCAAGGCGCGCGTTTGCAGCTCACCAAGCTTCTCCTGCTTTTCCATCACCGCGTGCTGATAGCGCGCAAGGATTTCGCCATACGGCTTGTTGGCTGCCAGCTCTTCCAGCACCCACGACGGATCGGTTTCGCGGCCCGGGAAGGTTTTGATGAAGTAGTCGCGCGGCATGCGAACGCGCTGGATGCACAGGTCCATGATTTCGCGCTCGTGGCTGCGAATTTCATCGACCATGGTCCGGACCTGGTCACACAGGTTTTCAGTCTGGCGCGCCGAGAAACGGATCTTCTGGAATTCTTCGGCGATCTGCGCCTGCTGGTCGAGATACGCCTTGCTGTGCGGGCCGTCCTTGGCCAGCGCCTTGAGCATTTTCTCGTAGTGCGCGCGGATCACGTCGAAGTGCTCGCGGGCCTGGGTCTTCAGCAGCTCGAGGTTGGCCGCGGCGGCACTGGCGCCACCGTCGTCTTCCTCTTCTTCGCCTTCTTCACCCTCGGCGGCATCTTCCTCGACAACAACGGGTTCCGGTGCTGCAACGACTTCGACCGCATTCGGATCGATGAAACCGTCGATCACATCGTCGATACGGATTTCATCGGCCAAGCCTTTGTCGACGAGAGCGAGAATCGTCTCGATCGTTGTCGGGCTGGCCGAGATCGCCGTGATCATGTGCTTGAGGCCTTCCTCGATCCGCTTGGCGATTTCGATTTCGCCTTCGCGGGTCAGCAGTTCGACCGTGCCCATTTCACGCATATACATGCGCACCGGGTCGGTGGTGCGGCCAAATTCGGCATCCACCGACGAGAGCGCCGCTTCGGCCTCTTCTGCAGCATCATCATCCGCCACCGCTGCCGGGGCATCGGACATCAACAGGTCTTCGGCGTCAGGCGCCTCATCGTAGACCTGGATGCCCATATTGGTGATCATGCTGATCACGCCTTCGATCTGCTCGGCATCGAGCATGTCTTCAGGCAAGTGGTCGTTGATTTCGGCGTACGTGAGGTAGCCGCGCTCCTTGCCCTGTACGATCAGTGACTTGAACTTCGCCTTGCGAACTTCAGGGTCGAGCATATCGGAAGCATCATCGTTCGCACCGCCTGATTGCTTGCGATTGATGTCTTCTTTACCTAATTCTTGATCAGCCGCCATGACTCGTTGGACTCGGGAAGATTCGGAAAAACCGAGGATTATATCAGAAAACCTGCCCCAAAGCCGGGGAGCTTCTGGCAAACTAGCGTGACGCGAGTAATGCCAGGTACTCTTGCTTCTCGACTTCGGTCAGGCCCCCATTCGCTGCGCGATACTCAAGTTCGGCCCGACGATCCAGTGTAGCTGGCCGTGCCAGCGCTTGCGCCGCCATTGCCAATACTGCCGAAAACTCGATTTCACGCTCTTCGGGCGCCATTCTTTCGAATTCGGCTACCCCTTGTGTAAATGCTCTGGCAAGTTGGGTGTACGACACCTCCTCTCGCCAGAGTTCCAACAACGGTGCCCCGCGATCAAATTGCGGATGCTCGCGCGCCATCTGCAAGACCTCGATCGCCAGCGCTGCGCGACCTTCACGCGACCAGCTCAGCCACACCGGTTCGGCTTTACGCGCCAGCGCCGGCTCGGTCAACACCAGTTGCAGCAAGCGAACCAACGGGTCACGCTGCGACTTGGGCCGAGGCAACGGCGCCAAAGGCCGATCGCGTCGATCACGCCAGTCACCGCTACGTCCTTTGCCACGACCATTGCTACGCCAGCGGCCCTCTTCTTCACCCCGGCCCTGCCTGGTATCCTCGTAATGCGGGCGCTCACCACCAAACGGATAATCCTGCTGCTGCGGCGCCGATGCCGCTTGCGTCACGACCTCACCACCCAAGATGAGGTCAAGTTCGCTCATTTCCAGCCGACATAATTCCGCCAGCCGCTTTTTCAGCATCACCGAGTACGCCGGCGCGCGCACTTTCATCACATAGGGTTTGGCCAGATGAATCAGCCGGGCCCGCCCTTCCTCGCTTTCAAGCTCGACCTGTGACGACAGTTCGCGCAACAAGAATTGCGCCAGCGGCACCGCATCCTGCAGCACCTTGACCTCGAAGGCCTCGCGGCCGAATTCGCGCACAAAGGAGTCGGGGTCGTGCTCGGCCGGCAGGAACAGGAAGGTCAGCTTCTTGCCGTCGGCGATCAGCTCGAGGCTGTTCTCCAGCGCCCGCCATGCCGCCTTGCGTCCGGCGCGGTCACCGTCGAAACAAAACACCACGTCGTCGGCAAGCTTGAGCAGCTTTTTCACATGCTCGGGCGTGCAGGCGGTACCGAGCGTGGCCACGGCGTACTCGACACCGTGCTGCGCCAGCATCACCACGTCCATATAGCCTTCGACCACCAGCACCCGGCCGGCATCGCGAATCGCGCCGCGCGCCTGCGACAGACCGTAAAGCTCGCGGCCCTTCTCGAACACCGGTGTTTCCGGCGAGTTGAGATACTTGGGCTCACCCTGACCCATGACCCGGCCACCGAAGCCGATCACCGCACCACGCTGATTCAGGATCGGAAACATGGCCCGGTCGCGAAAACGGTCGTAGCGGCGCTTGCTGTCTTCCTTGTCGATCACCAAGCCAGCCTCGGCCAAGAGCTTGTTCCAGTCGTAATCGGGAAAGACCTGCTTGAGCGCCTGCCAATCGTCTCCGCCAGGTGCGTAACCCAAGCCGTAACGCGCGGCGGTACGGCCATCGAGCCCACGCCCTTTCAGATAGGCGATCGCCTGCGGCGCGGTCTTGAGCTGCTGGCGATAGAAATCGCACGCAGCCTTGAGCACGTCGAACAAACCGGGTTCGGCACGCGGCGCCTCAAACCCACCACTTGTTTCTTGCGGCACGGTCAGCCCTACCGATTCGGCGAGCTTTTTCACCGCATCCGGAAAAGGCAACGCCTCGTACTCCATAACAAAGCTGATCGCCGAGCCATGCACACCACAACCAAAGCAGTGATAAAACTGCTTGGTTTGGCTGACGGTAAACGACGGCGTTTTCTCTTTATGAAAGGGGCAGCAGGCGTGGTAGTTCTGCCCGGCCTTCTTCAAAGGCAGGTAGCGCTCAACCACGTCGACGATGTCGACGCGATTGAGCAGATCCTGGATAAACGAATCCGGAATGCGCGCCATGAAGAGGGCCGGCGTCGCGGACGCTTAGGCGAGTCGCGCTTTGACGAGCTTGTTGACCTCGGCCATATCGGCGACGCCAGCCAGCTTGGCTTTGAGTTCACCCATGATCTTGCCCATCGCCGCCGGCGCGGTGCCGTGCGCAGCAATCGCGGCGTCAACCGCAACAGCGATCTCTTCCAGCGACAGTTGTTGCGGCATGTAGTCCTTCAACACCTCAACTTCGGCACGCTCGACATCGGCCAGATCTTCCCGCGACGCAGCGGTGTACTGCTCTATGCTGTCGCGGCGCTGCTTGAGCATTTTTTCGATCACGGCGGTAATCGCCGCATCGTCGAGCTCAATGCGCTCATCGACTTCGCGTTGCTTGATGGCCGCCATCAACAGCCGGATCGTCCCGAGCTTGGTGGCCTGCTTTTCCTTCATCGCGGTCTTCATGTCTTGCTGGATCTGGGCTTTGAGGCTCATCGACACTCTTCCTTGGCAAACGCGCTTTGCGCGATAAAAACACCAAAAGGCCGCTCAGAGGCGGCCTTTTGCTCGGACACACAATCCGATTAGTACAGCTTCGGCGGCAGCGTTTGGCTACGCAGGCGCTTGTAATGACGCTTCACCGCAGCAGCAAGCTTGCGCTTGCGCTCAGCGGTCGGCTTTTCGTAGAACTCACGCGAGCGCAGTTCAGTCAGCAGGCCAGTCTTTTCTACAGCGCGCTTGAAGCGGCGCATGGCGACTTCGAACGGCTCGTTCTCTTTTACACGTACGGAAGGCATCGATCGATATCCTGTTAATCTGTGTTGGACACTTGGATGAAAGTTTCGCATTATCCCAGAAGGCAAGACCGATGTCAAAACCGCTCGCTTTCCTGTGGCGAATCAAGCCGGTAGGATACGCCCATCCTTCCAATTCGGCACACAAATCATGCTCGTCCTCGGGATCGAATCGTCGTGCGACGAAACCGGCATCGCCCTTTATGACACCGACACCGGCCTGCTGGCACACCGGCTGCACTCGCAAATCGCCATGCACACCGAATACGGCGGCGTTGTTCCAGAGCTGGCGTCCCGTGACCATATCCGCCGCGTCCTGCCGCTGACCGAAGCGTGCCTGAGTGAGGCCGGAAAATCACTCGACGCCATCGATGCCATCGCCTACACCGAAGGCCCTGGCTTGGCCGGCGCCCTATTGGTTGGCGCATCGGTCGCCAACGCCCTGGGCTTTGCGCTACAAAAACCGGTCATCGGCGTCCATCACCTCGAAGGCCATCTGCTCTCGCCGTTGCTGGCCGACCCGGCTCCGGCCTTTCCGTTTGTCGCCCTACTGGTCTCCGGCGGTCACACTCAACTGATGGCGGTGCACGGCATCGGCCGTTACGAGCTGCTCGGCGAAACCGTGGATGATGCGGCCGGCGAAGCTTTCGACAAGTCGGCCAAGCTGCTTGGTCTCAGCTACCCAGGCGGCCCGCAGGTGTCCAAGCTCGCTGATACGGGCGATGCAACCCGCTTCAAGCTGCCGCGGCCGATGCTGCACTCGGGCGATCTTGATTTCAGTTTTTCCGGTCTGAAAACCGCGGTACTCAATCTGGTGAAGAAAGAACTGCGCGACGATGGCTCGCTGGACGACACCACACGCGCCGATATTTGCGCCGCCTTCCAGGAAGCCATTGTCGAAGTACTGAGCAAGAAATGCCTCACCGCACTCAAGCAAACCGGCATGCAAAGACTGGTGATTGCCGGTGGCGTCGGCGCGAACCGGCAACTGCGCGCCGGCCTGGATGAGGCGGCGAAACGCCGTCGCTTCGAGGTGTTCTATCCGCCGCTGGCACTGTGCACCGACAACGGGGCGATGATCGCCTTTGCCGGCGCCATGCGGCTGAAATACGCGGTGGCCGACTACCAGTTTGGCGTCAAACCGCGCTGGGATCTGGCCAGCCTGCCGGCGGCCTGACCCCCAACACTCAACCCGCGATTCAAACGACGTCGAAACGCGCGTCGATCAGTTCGCCCATCGTCAGCCGCAGCTGCTCACCTGCGCGAATCGGGCCAACGCCCTCGGGCGTACCGGTGTAAATCAGGTCACCTGCTTGCAGGGTAAAGCGGCTGGAAATCCATGCGATCAACGTGGCCACATCAAAGGCCATATCGCGCGTTTCGGCATGCTGGCGACGCTCGCCGTTGATGTAAAAATCGAAACTAGTTTCACTAGGCGCCGGCAAGGCACTGGCGGGCACGAAGCGGCTCAAGACCGCGGCACCGTCAAAGCCCTTGGCCAGCGTCCATGGCATGCCGGTCTTCTTGGCCTCGGCCTGGACATCGCGCGCGGTCAGATCCAGACCCAGCGCATACGCGGCAACGTGCGTCAGCGCATCGGCAACCTGAATATCCTTGCCGCCCTCACCGATCAGCACCACCAGCTCGGCCTCGTGATGAACATCCTTCGACCACGACGGAAGCCGGATCGGCGCGCCTTCGAGCAGCAAAGCCGAAGTTGGCTTGATGAACACCACCGGCTCGGCCAAGATCTGGCTGCCCATTTCCTTGGCGTGCGCGACGTAATTACGCGCCACGCAGAAAATATTCCCGACCCGATATGGCTCACCTGCAACTTCAATCGTTGTCATCTATGCATGCTCCAGCAACAAGGTTTCATGACGATACGCGATTGACGGACATGAAAAAAGCGGGCCGAAGCCCGCTTTTCACGAAAGCTGCGCCGATTACTTCGGGCCGGCTTCCTTGCGCTCTTTTGCGATGCTCTTGGTTTCAGCAGCGCCCGAAGCAGCAGCCGAAGCCTTCTTCTTAGCCTTCTTAGCCTTCTTGACGTTGTTGGTTGCCGGAGCCTTGCCAGCTTCAACAGCTTGCTCTTGGCCCGATTGGCCTTCAGCAGCAGCAAATGCACCGATCGAAGCAAATGCGAACATAGCGGTCAGCAGGGTAGCGAGGGTCTTTTTCATGGTTTTCTCCAACAAAGAATGTTATTTAGAGCGGTAAATTCTATCCAAACAAAGCGATCGCCGTGCTTGGGGGCCAACTAATAAGCTTGCGTAAGGCCTGTAGCGGCAAGGTTATGTCAGGCGCAATCAAAAATAAAGCAGGTTGCCCCGGGCTGTATCAATTTGGCCGCATTCAAGCACGCGCATATTTGGCGACAGGCAACTAGGCGACCCACATGGCCAAGGTCACGCCGAGTACCAGCACCAACCACAGCAAAATTGAGCGCCAGATCAAACCCACCGCACTGGCAAGGTAATCCGGACTAACCGCATCGCCCAAGCCCAGCTCGGGGCGGAACTTGACCGTGTGATCCATATGCAGCGCATCGCCCAAACGAATTCCGATTGCACCCGCACCGGAAGCCAGCAGAATACCCTGGGCACGATCCACCCAAGCGCGGGCTTGCGAGCGCCAGCAATAGACCGCATCTTCAAAATCACCCATCACCGCAAAACCGGCGGCGGTCACCCGCACCGGCAAGTAATCGAGCCAGGCCAGAACGGTTTCGGCACAGCGACCAAAGGGATCATCACGACCGCCCCATTTTGTCGCCAACAAGCTGGCAGCCCGGTACAGCAAAGCCCCCGCAGGGCCAACCAGCCAGGCGAGCACGGCAAACCAGAATACCGGCGCAAAAACGTAACGATACGAATCGATCAGCCCCTGCTCAATGGCCAGGCGCGAAATTTCGTCCGGGGTCATTTCCGAAGTGTGCTGACCGGTCCAGTCGGCCAGCATGGATCTGGCCGTCGCCAGATCATCAGCCTGCAAGGCCTTGGATACCGCAGTAAAGGCGTGACTGAACTGGCGAAACCCCATGGTGAGGTAGAGAACCAGCACGGTAAAAATCAGCCCGAATACGGGATTGGCACGTGCGAGCAGCAAGTACGCCGCCACCACGATCAGCAGCACCGGCAGAACGGCCACACCCCAGGCGTAGACCCCATTGCGGACTTCGCCGGCATTGAGGCCGCGCTCGAGCCGGTTGGCAAAGCGGATAAACGCCAGATAGAGCGGATTGCGGCTACTGATCGGGCGCAGCTGCTCCAGCGCAAGGGCAAGAATCAAGGATAGAATGGTCATGGCTCTAGCTTAGGTCGTGACGGGCTTCAATACACCCGGTGCAAGATACCACAGGCCTCGCGCGCGCCCCAAGGCGGGCGCCTGGCTTGAAACGCCTTCAGCCGACCCCATATCGACCTGCGCACCACCCCAATTTGGAGAGAACACGATGGAACACAAACTGCCGGAACTGCCTTACGCTCAGGATGCACTCGCACCGTATATGTCGGCTGAAACGCTGTCGTATCACTATGGCAAGCACCATCAGACCTACATCACCAACCTGAACAACCTGATCAAGGGCACCGAAAACGAGAGCAAGTCGCTGGAAGAGATCGTGAAAACGGCTCCGGCAGGCGGCCTGTACAACAACGCAGCCCAGACGTGGAACCATACTTTCTTCTGGTTCGGCTTCAAGCCCAACGCCAGCGGCGCCGACCGTGCTCCTGCCGGCGCACTTGCCGACGCGATCAACGCCAAGTGGGCGTCGTTCGACGAGTTCAAGAAAGCCTTCAACACCTCGGCCGCCGGCAACTTCGGTTCGGGCTGGACCTGGCTGGTGAAGAAAGCCGACGGTAGCCTCGACATCGTCAACACCGGTGCCGCCGGCACCCCGCTGACCACCGCCGATACCGCGCTGCTGACCTGTGACGTCTGGGAACACGCCTACTACATCGACTACCGCAACAGCCGCCCGAACTACCTTGAGGCATTCTGGAAGCTGGTCGATTGGGATGTGGTTGCGCAACGCCTCGCCGCGTAAGCTTCGCAAGCGACAACAGCTCCGACCCCGGCAATCCGCCCGGAGTCTGAAAAGAAAAGGACGGCAATCGCCGTCCTTTTTTTGTGTCCGTCCCGCAACGGAACACCAAATCCAACGCCGCTCGGCAGGTCGATTCAACCCTTCATTCCCCCCGGGCAATGGTATTGGGCGAATACGCCAAATAATCAGCCGTCGCGCAGCACAACTGCGCGCACCCGCAGCTTATTACAAGTGTCGTAATAGTTCGCAAAGAGCTGGTTTTCTCATATTTTTCAATGAGTTGACTTCCGCAATTCGTCGGTCATAATCCGTCGGCATTCCGAAAACATGACAAGCCGGAATGTGCGCCACGCAGGCAAATTTGCGTGGCTACGCTGCCCTGACTGGTATTCAAAGCCGGGCAGGCATCTCGACGATTCAAAGGATGGAGAGACACCCGAATGTCGCAACACAATCGTTTCGCCCTGGCCGTGCTCCCGGCTGCGCTGTTCGCCGCGCAAGCCTACGCCGCCGCTCCGGCCTGGCAGGAAGGCCAGACCTACACCGTCGGCACCCAAGTGTCGTACAGCGGTAACGACTACCAGGCGCTGGTCACGCACACCGCCTACGTCGGCGCCAACTGGAACCCGGCTTCGAGCCCGACGCTGTGGAAGCTCGCCAGCACCGGTACGCCGAGCCCGGCACCTACGCCTGCGCCGACACCCACGCCAACCGCAACGCCGACTCCAGCGCCGACGGCCACCCCGACCCCTGCACCGACCCCGAGCGGCTGCACCGCGTGGTCGAACACCGCCGTCTACACGGCCGGCCAGTGCGTGAGCCATAACGGCGCGACCTATAAGGCCAAGTGGTGGACGCAGAACAACGTGCCGGGTACCGAGCAGTACGGTCCGTGGGAGCTGCAGGGTAACGTGACCCCGACCCCGACCCCGACTCCGACTCCGACTCCGACTCCGACTCCGACTCCGACTCCGACTCCAACGCCGACTCCGACTCCGACTCCGACTCCGACGCCGACTCCGACGCCGACTCCGACTCCGACGCCGACTCCGACGCCGACTCCGACTCCAACGCCGACCCCAACGCCGACCCCAACGCCGACCCCAACGCCAACGCCGATCACCGGTGCTCAGGCCGGTTCGTACTTCGCGCAGTGGGGCATCTACGGCCGCAACTACCAAGTCAAGGACATCGAAACCAGCGGTGCAGCGGCCAAGCTCACCTTCATCAACTACGCCTTCGGCAACCTGTACCAGAAGAACGGCGGTTACGAGTGCGGCATCATCAACAAGCTCGAACCGGGCGCGACCAATCCGGACGCTGCCGATGCTGGCACCGGCGGCGATGCCTGGGCCGACTACCAGAAGGGCTTCGCGGGCGACGCCTGGGGCTGGCCGGCATGGGACGATCCTCGCAATGGCAAGTCCGGTCCGCTCAAGGGCAACTTCAACCAGCTCAAGCAGCTGAAGGCCAAGTTCCCGGATCTGAAGGTCTTCATTTCGCTCGGCGGCTGGACGTGGTCGAAGTGGTTCTCGGCGGCAGCCAGCACCGACGCACTGCGCAAGCAACTGGTCAGCTCGTGCATCGACGTGTACATCAAGGGCAATCTGCCGTTCGATGCGGGCTCCAACGCCGGCGGTCCGGGCGTGGGTGCAGGCGTGTTCGACGGCATCGACATCGACTGGGAATTCCCGGGCGTGATCGGCCAGCCGTACAACACCGTCAGCCCGGCTGACAAGCAGAACTTCACCTTGCTGCTCAAGGAGTTCCGCACCCAGCTCGACGCGATCGGCGCTGCCAACAGCAAGCGCTACGCCCTCACCGTCGCCATCGGCGCCGGCAAGGACAAGATCGACATGACCGAACCGGCCGAGTACACCAAGCACCTCGACTGGGTGAACGTCATGAACTACGACTACAACGGCGGCTGGGCGGCACAAGGCCCAACCGACTTCCAGGCGCACCTGTACAAGGACATCAACAATCCGAACTACATCGACTCGAAGACCGGTCAGCGCAGCCTGGTGTCGTACTACAACACCGACGAAGCAATCCAGCTGCTGATCGCCAAGGGCGCGCCACGCAGCAAGCTGCTGGTCGGCGTACCGTACTACGGTCGCGGCTGGACTGGTGTGAAGGCCGGCCCAAGCGGTAATGGTCTGTATCAAGCTGCAACGGCCGCTGCCAAGGGCACGTACGAAGCCGGCATCGAGGACTACAAGATCCTGAAGAACGCCGCCGGTACCGTGCATTACCACCCGGTCACCAAGCAATCGTTCAAGTACGACGGCAACAACTGGTGGAGCTACGATACCCCGACCGACATCCAGACCAAGGTCGATTACATCAAGGCTAACCAACTGGGTGGCGCGTTCAGCTGGTCGCTGGACGGCGATACCGCCGACGCCGAACTGACCAAGGCGATGGCCAAGGTTCGCGAGTAATCAGCAAGTAAGTAGCTCGGCAATTTTGAGCTTCTTGGCCCCCGGGAAACCGGGGGCTTTTTCTTGCCGCACTGCAAGAGGCCATCCGACCTGAGGTCGGTTTTTTCTGCCATGCGGAATATGCTGCAAAGCCGCATGCTGATTGGTTTAGCGCATTTGCCGATACTGGGTTGAAAGGCTTGCCGGGCCAGACCCGGGCCGGTTAGGATGACATGCAAGGAAGGAAGACAACTATTCACGCTCACAACAATGACCGGGCCCCGCGCCACTGTCCGCGTGAATACCGATACCAATTAGAAAAGATCGAGACGCTCCGATGAAGCAGCCTGGCCGCCCCACCCGCCCATGGTCCCGCCATCCGCAACAGACTGGCTTTACCCTGCTGGAACTGCTGGTCGTGATCCTGATCATCGCCCTTTTGGCCGGCTATGTTGGCCCCAAGCTGTTCGGCAAGGTCGGTGAAGCCAAGGCCAAGACCGCTGCCGGACAGATGAAATCGCTGTCGGATGCGCTCAACAACTATCGCCTCGATCTGGGCAATTACCCAACGACCGAACAAGGTCTCGCGGTACTGAATGCCAAGCCCGCCGATACCGGCAACCGTTGGCAAGGTCCTTACCTGATGAAGGATGTGCCCAACGATCCGTGGGATCGCCCTTACGTTTATCGCCGCCCCGGCGAAAACGGCAAGGACTTCGACCTGTTGACCTTCGGCGCCGATGGCAAGCCGGGTGGCAGCGGCGAAGACACCGACATCAGTTACTGATCCGCATCGATCCGGTCCTTTCCCATGCGCTACAAAGTCAAAGCGCTGGCGGCCGGTCGCCTCTCCGAACTCGAGCTCGACGCGGCCAATGAAGCCGAGCTCAGAAGTCGGTTGGCGGCGCAGGGCGCGCAGCTTGTCAGTTTCGAGGCACAACGGCAGTTGTCGTTTCGCAAAAGCGAATTCGGCCTGTCGCTGTTTACCCAGGAACTGATCGCCCTGCTCGAAGCCGGCCTGACCCTGGTCGAAGCCGTCGAAACGCTGAAGGAAAAAAGCGCGCAGGACGGCAGCCGCGTGGTGCTGACGCGCATGGTCGAAACGCTGTACCAAGGGCTGCCGTTCTCGAAAGTGCTGTTGCAAATGCCCGAGCACTTTCCGCCGCTGTACGTCGCCACCGTCGGCTCGGCCGAAAAGACCGGCCACCTTTCCGAAGCACTCAAGCGTTACCACCACTACGACACCCGGCTTGCCGGGGTGAAAAAGAAAGTGATCGCGGCGCTGATCTACCCGATGGTGATCCTGACCATCGGCGGCAGCATCATGCTGTTTCTGCTGTTTTATGTGATTCCGAAGTTCAGCCAGATTTACGCCTCGATGCGCAATATCCCCTTCGCCGCGCAAATCATGCTGTGGTGGGGTGATCTGGTGCATCAGCACGGCCATTGGTTGTTCGCCGGTATTGCCGCCACCATCGCCGGTATCGTGCTGATGCTGCGCACGCCGTCGGTGCAAACCGCGCTGATGGAAATCGTCTGGCGGCTGCCCCGTTTGAATGACTACCGCCGCTTGTTCGCGCTGACGCGGTTTTACCGCACCGTCGGCCTCTTGCTCGCCGGCGGCTTATCCGTGGTCGCGGCGATGGAGCTGGCGGCGCAGCTGTTGCCAACGCCGATGCGTCTGGCGCTGGGCCGCGCCATCGTCGATATCCGTGCCGGTCAGGGTTTGTCGGCCACACTGCCGCGCTATCAATTGACCACGCCGGTCTCCGAGCGATTGCTGCGCGTTGGCGAACAAAGCGGCGAGCTGGCGACGATGTGCGAGCGCTCGGCGCAGTTTTGCGACGAAGAGCTCGACCGTGGCATCGAGATGTTCACCAAGCTGTTCGAGCCCATCCTGATGCTGTTCATCGGCGTAATGATCGGCACCATCGTTTTTCTCTTGTACATGCCGATTTTCGAATTGGCCGGGAGCGCGCAGTAATGTCTGCATTGACGCTCGACCTGATCCAGCACTTGCGCGCCAACCGTGGCGACACCCCGCTACCCTTGCTACTGCAGCAGACGCTCGGCGTTTCCGACGACGATTACCGTTACACCGTCAGCACCTTCCTCGGCCTGCCGGCGCTGACGCGTGGCGACCTCGATGCGCTGTTTCCGCGCTACGACCTCCTGCCCTATGCCGATGCCGTCGGCCACCAGTGTGTGCTGGTCGAGGACACCGACGGCTACCTCTCGCTGGTATACGGCGATCCCTTTGACGCGGCGACGCGCAACTGGGCGCTGCAGCGGGTATCGGTCGGCTTTCGCAACGCGCTTGGTCATTACGACGATGTGGCGTCGTACCTGGAAAAGTACGAAACCAGCCACCGGGCGATGGATCAGCTCGGCGGCGGCGACGGCACCGAGGCCAACAACGACGGTGTGCCGGAAATCTCGCTGGCGACGATCGCGTCGGATACCAGCCCGGTGGTCAAGCTGGTCAACTCGACGCTGTACGACGCGCTCAAATCCAAGGCGTCGGACATCCACCTTGAAAGCACCCCGAGCGGTCTGACGATCAAGTACCGTATCGACGGCGTGCTGCTGCATATTGGCGGCGCCAGCGGTATCGAAACCGCCGAGCAGACCGTATCGCGGATCAAGGTGCTCGCCGATCTGGATATCGCCGAGCGGCGAATTCCGCAGGATGGCCGCTTCAAGGTGATGATGAACGGCCGTGACATCGATTTTCGCGTCTCGATCATGCCGTCGATTTACGGCGAAGACGCGGTGCTGCGGGTGCTCGACAAGCAGGGCGGCGGCGATTCGTTCAAGCAGTTGCGCCTGGACATCCTCGGCCACGAGGAGGTGACGATGGCGGCGATCCGTTCGCTCGCCAACGAACCCTATGGCCTGCTACTGGTGACCGGACCGACCGGCTCGGGCAAGTCGACGACGCTGTATGCGACGCTGTCGGAGATCAATACCGGCGAAGAAAAGATCATCACCATTGAAGACCCGGTCGAATACCAGTTGCCCGGCGTGTTGCAGATTCCGGTCAACGACAAAAAGGGCCTCTCGTTCGCGCGCGGCCTGCGCTCGATCCTGCGGCATGATCCGGACAAAATCCTCGTCGGCGAAATCCGTGACGGCGAAACCGCCAATATCGCCGTTCAGGCGGCGCTGACCGGTCACCTGGTGCTGACGTCGGTGCATGCCAACAATGCGTTCTCGGTGCTCGACCGCTTCATGCACATGGGCGTGGAATCGCACAGCTTTGTCGATGCGCTGATCGGTGTGGTCGCACAGCGATTGATCCGCAAGATCTGCCCGCACTGCATCACCGACGACAATCCGGACGACGAACTGCTGGCGGTGTCCGGGCTGAACCGCGATCAGGTCGCCGCCTGGCGCTTCCGCAAGGGCACGGGCTGCAAGGCCTGCCGCGACACCGGTTATCTCGGCCGCAAGGCTATCGCCGAGGTGCTGCGGCTGAACGATGACCTCAAGGTCGCCATCGTCAACCGCGCGCCACCCGGCGAAATGAAAACACTCGCCAGCCAGACCGGCTTTGCGTCGATGCGGCAAATGGCCATGCTGGCCGTGTCGCGCGGCGAAACCACCTTGCAGGAAATCAATCGTGTCACCTTTGTCGATTGACCATCACGGCTGGCTGATGCGCAGCCAGGTCATGCTCGCCAGCAAGCCACGCTGGCCGCGCGGCCCGGTCGCGCGCCGCAGCGAGGCCATCGACGGCACCGCCGATACCGCGGTATTGCGGCTGCAGCAGTTGCTGAACGACGCGCCGGCCGGCCGTTTCGATACCCTGACCCTGCATCTCGGGACGCCGTGGGTGCGCTACACGGTGCTGCCGTGGCAGGACAACCTCAAGCGCGATGCCGACTGGCAGGGCTATGCCCGCGTACTGATGGCGTCGCAATTCAACGTCGCCACCGATACCTGGCGGGTCGCCATCGAACCCGGCCCTTACGGCGCGCCCCGGCTCGCCGCGGCGATCGATCAGGGTCTGTATCAGACGCTGCTGGAACTGGCGCGCACGCGCAAATGCAGGCTGAGCGCCGTTGCGCCGCTGCTCACCGATGTCGTCAATCGCTACCATTCGGCAGTGAAATCGCCCGAATTCGCGCTGATCGTCGCCGAGGCCGAACACATCAGCTGCCTGTTCCGTAAACAGCGCGCCTGGCGCGGCGTCGTCACCCTGTCGGCACCGGCCGGTGGCATGGCCGGCGCATCGCTGACCGCACTGGCGCGCGACGCGGCCATGCTCGCCAGCGACTTCGTTCCCCGCACCCTTTACCTCGCAGGCGGTCACGACCAGGCACCCGAGCATCTCGATGGCGAGTTCGAACTGAACTGGCTGGGCGGCCTGCATCCGCTGCTTGACGCCGTGCGCGAATGGGCCCGGCCGGAGGTCGTTGCATGAGGTCGATCCAGCTCGATTTTCATCGCCAGCCCAGCACCACCCCGTGGCTGGGTCTGGCCATCATCGTTGCCGGCGTGGTGCTGCTGCTGTGGGTACTGGCGCGGCAGGATGTCGCCGACGAGCGCCGCAAGCTGATCGATACGCAAGAAGCCGAACAGTCGTGGCTGCTCAAGAAGCAGGAAACCTCGCGGCTCGCCGCGCAGAAGGAAGCGCCGCTGAACGACAAGGTCGCCGCGATCGAGCGCGCGCAGACCGCCTCCCCCGACGCGGGTCTGGCCGCGCTCGAGGCCGCGTGGCGGCCGGGCATTGCCTACACCAAGATCGATGTGAGCACGAGCGAGCGCGATCTCAAGCTGGAACTCGAAGCCAGAACACTGAAAGAGCTGCTGGCCTGGATCGATGCACTGGCGCAACAGCCCGATGTCGAGCAGGTGCTGCTGGCAAGGCAGGCACTCAAGCCGACCGATCCGTTCCGGCCCACCAGTGCCGCAGTCGAGGTCTACTGGCGTCAAACGGAGGCGCCATGAACATGCAGCAACTGAGCTGGCATCTGCGCCAATGGCCGCGTTACGCCGGCACGCTCGGCGTGGTCGGACTGGCGCTGATCGGCATGGCCGTCCTTTTGCTCAAACAGCAGGTCGAGCCGATCGAACGCGATCTCGACAAACGCGAAGCGGCCATCGCCACGAAGCAGAGCGAAATCCGCCGCACCGTGCGCGCTAGTGAGGTCGCCAGCGAGCCCGCCTACGTCAAGCTGCGCCGCGATACCAGCTTCACCGCCTTTCTGGCCGAGTTGACCGCTCTGGCGACCAAGAACGGCATCGCCATCGTGCAGAGCGATTACAAAAGCGTCACCGAGGCGGATGGCCAGCTGCTGCGCTTTGGTCTGCAGTTTCCTGCCAGTGGCAGCTATCCATCGCTGCGCGCGTTGATGCAGGCGCTCAAGGCGATTCCGGGCGTGCGCGTCGAATCGGTCAGCATGAGTCGCGCCAATATCGGCGAGGAAATGCTCGCGATCCAGTTGCAACTGAGCTATCTGACCGAAGTGGGCGAACCGGTACCACCGCGCAAGGGAGGCCGTTGATGCTTTCCCGTCCGCTGCAAATCATCCTCGCCATCACCGCCTTGCTGACCGCTTATACGATCTGGAACGACAGCGCCGATGCACCGGTGGAAAACGATGCCGCCGTGCGCAAGCCGCGCGGCATGCCGGCACAAGAGATCGCCTCCGAAGCCAGCAGCGTTGCCAGAAGCGCGTCGCGCGCACCGGCGGCATCGAATGCCAGCGTGGTCAACCTGTTCCCGAAGCAGACCTGGGCGCCGCCGCCACCACCGCCACCGCCGCCGGCCAAACCGACTCCTACGCCGGTACCGGTTGCGCCGCCCCTGCCGTTCCAGGTGGTCTCGACCTGGCACGAACGCGGCACCGATTACGTTGTACTGCAAGCGGGCGGCGATCAATACGTCGTCTGCAATCGCTGCGATGCGCTTGGGCGCATCCAGCAAGGTGAAACCGTGCTCGGCAGCTGGCGTGTCGACAAAGTCAGCCGCGATGCCATCGCCTTTACATTCATGCCATTGAATCAGCAGCAAGTGCTGCCGATAGGAGGAACGCCGTGAAACGAGCGTTGACCGTGACCATTCTGGTCGCGATGCTGACCGGCTGTGCCGCCGATACCGCGCGCCAGCAAGGTGAGTCGCTGATCGAACAAGGCAATACCCAGCAAGGGTTGAGTGCGCTGCAAACCGCAGTGAAACAGTATCCGGACGACATCAAGCTGCGCACCGCCTACCGCCGCCAGCTGGATCAAATGCTGGGACAGCTGCTGCAGGAAGCCGAAACCGCTCGTTCGCGCGGCGATCTGCCGGGCGCGCTGGCGCGTTACCAGCAGATGCTGTCGTGGGAGCCGGGCAATGTGCGGGCGCAGGAAGGCATGCGCCAGCTCGAACGCTCTAGCCGCGGCGATTCGATGCTCAAGTTCGCCAACGAGATCAAGGACAAGCGCCCCGATGAGGCGCTGGAAATCGTCCGCCAGTTGCTCGCTGAAAATCCGCGCAACCCGCAGGCGGTGAAACTGCGGGACGACATCGAAAACCGCAAGGCGCGCGAGGCCAATCTGCGCCCGGCACTGGCGCAGGCTCTGAAGAGCCCGATCTCGCTGCAGTTCCGCGACCAGCCGGTGATGAGCGTGTTCGACATCATCGCGCGCATCGGCAAGGTCAACTTCATTTTCGACCGCGACGTGCCGCCCAACCTGCGCACGACGATTTTCGCCCGCGATACCACGGTCGAGGACGTGATCAATCTGGTCCTGGCCACCAACCAGCTCGACAAGAAAATCCTCAACGACAACACCATCCTGATCTATCCGAAGCGGCCCGACAAAGACCGCGACTACAAGGATCTGGTGATGCGCACCTTCTACCTGAGCAACGCCGATCCCAAGCAGGTGCTGTCGATGCTCAAGCAGATGGTCAAGACCCGCGACGTCTATATCGACGAGCGGCTGAACATGCTGGTGATGCGCGATACGCCCGACGCGATCGCCGTGGCCGAGCGCTTGATCGCGGCGCAGGATCTGCCGCAATCGGAGGTGGTGTTCGACGTCGAGGTGCTCGAAGTCAACAGCAGCGATACGCTCAACCTCGGCATCCGCTACCCGGACAGCATCAGCGCCACCGCTGGCGGCTTCAGCGCTCAGGGTGTATTCACGCCGGGGCTGATCGGCCTGGACAAACTCTCCGACCTGAACAAGGGCAATGTGCTGGTCAACGTCGGCTCGCCGACGATCACCGCCAATCTCGCGCACAACAAGGGCGCCGGCACGGTGCTGGCCAATCCGAAAATCCGCGTCAAGAACCGCGACAAGGCCAAGATCCTCATCGGCGATCGCTTGCCGGTGGTCACCACGGTCAACTCGAACGGCGTGGTCAGCGAAACCATCAGTTATCAGGATGTCGGCCTGACGCTGAATGTCGAACCCACCATCGGCAACGACGGCGATATCGGCGTCAAGGTGATGCTGGAAGTCTCCAATGTCACCGACACGATGACGACCAAGACCGGCCTGACCGCCTACACCATCGGCACCCGCCGCGCCGAAACCAATATGAGCGGCCGCGACGGCGAAACGCAGATCCTCGCCGGCCTGTTGAATCGCACCAGCCAGAGCACCGGCAATGCGATTCCGGGCCTGGGCGAGCTGCCGATTCTCGATCGCATTTTCGGCAGCAAATCGGACTCGTCGAAGAAAACCGAACTGGTGCTGTCGATCACCCCGCGTATCGTGCGCAATCTGCCGATTCCGGGCGGCTATATCACCCAGTTCGACAGCGGCACCGACAGCGCGATTTCGACCGATCCGCTGCGCTTGCGCCCGGCATCGACCATCAACTTCTCGACCCAGGGCGGCGCGGTCAGCGCCCCGCCACCGGCGCCAGTTCCGGCACCAGTTCCGGCACCAGCTCCGGCACCAGCTCCGGCACCAGTCCCGGCCGCACCGGCGCCGCAGGCGCAGACCGGCGCGCCGGCCGTCGCGGACGCGCCGGTGCCCCGCGCCGGACTGGGCCGGCGTTGAACGGATTGGCAACCGTGCAACGCGGCTTTACGCTGATCGAGCTGATGGTCACGCTGACCATCCTCGCGGTGCTGGCGACGGTGGCGTTGCCACTGTCGCAGGTTGCCGCGACGCGCAACCGCGAGTCCGAGCTGCGCCAGGCGCTGTGGCAGATCCGCAGCGCCATCGACGCCTACAAGCAGGCGGCGACCGACAAGCGCGTCGCCACCTCGCTCGACGACACCGGTTATCCGCCCGAACTGGCCGTGCTCGTCGACGGCGTCAAGGACGCCACGGATCCGACCGGCAAGAAAATCTACTTTCTGCGGCGCATTCCGCGCGACCCGTTCTGCGATTGCCCGAGCATGAGCAACGCCCAGACCTGGGGTATCCGCAGTTATGCCAGCCCGCCCGATTCACCGCAGGAAGGCCGCGACGTCTACGATGTCTACACGCGCTCCAACGCTGTCGGCCTCAATGGCACGCCCTATCGTGAATGGTGATCCAGACATGTCTTCTTTACGCCGCCGCGGCTTTACGCTGATCGAACTGTTGGTCGTGCTCGCCATCATGGCCAGCCTGCTGACCCTGGTCGTGCCACGTTATTTTCAACAAACCGATCGCGCCGCCGAGACCGTGCTCAAGCACAACCTCGTGGCGATGCGTGACGCCATCGACAAGTTCTACGCCGACACCGGCCGCTATCCGGCCACGCTGGACGAGCTGGTGCAGCGCCGCTATCTGCGCGAGATGCCGCTGGATCCGGTCGCCAACCGCCGCGATGCCTGGCAGACGCTGGCGCCGGAAGGCGGCAGCGGCGTTTACGACGTCAAGAGCGGCGCCGATGGCAGCGACAGCGATGGCAAACCATACCGTGAACTTTGAGCGTCGCCCACGGACGCCGCCCGGCCAAGCCGGCTATGCCTACCTGTGGGTATTGATGATGGTGCTGGTCATGGGCATCTATCTGGGCCTTGTTGGCGAGGCCTGGCAAAACCGCTTGCAGCGTGAACGCGAGCAGGAACTGCTGCGCGTCGGCGATGAAATCCGTTTAGCAATCAAGAACTACAACGCCATTACCACCGCCGGAGGCACGCAATATCCGAAGCGGCTGCAAGATCTGGTGCAAGACCCGCGCGTGCCCTTCGCCCGACGCTTTCTGCGCCGCGCCTATAAAGACCCGCTCACCGGCGAAGACTGGGCTTATATCGGTGCGCCCGGCGGCGGCTTCATGGGCGTTTACAGCAAATCGCCCAAGCTGCCGCTCAAGCAGAACAACTTTCCGCGGCAGTTCGCCAACTTCGCCGACAAAAAAAGCTTCGCCGACTGGCAGTTCGCCTCGTGGCCCGATGGCGGTGGGCGCACGCGCTGAACCAGCGCGGTCTTTACCTTGTCCTGAACCCCGACAAACGCTAAGCTAACACGGTTTAGCAAAGCAGATCGCCACCGTGTCCGCCTTCGCCCGCCTGACCATCGATGACATCGCCCGGCTTGCCGGCGTCTCCCGCACCACCGCGAGTCTGGTGCTCAATGGCCGCGCGCAAAACTACCGGATTTCCGAGGCCACGCAAGCGCGCGTGCTGGCGATTGCTGCCGAGCACCAGTTCCAGCCCTCGCAGTCGGCACGGGCCTTGCGTGCGCGCGCCAGCCACACGCTTGGGCTGGTGGTGCCGCAGCTGACCAACTTCGCCCACGCCAGCCTCGCCGAAGCGCTCGAGCCGCTGGCGCGCGCCGCCGGTTACCAATTGATGATCGTCAGCAGCAGCGATGATCTGGAACAGGAAGCCGCCGGCATCGGCCAATTGGTCGCGCGACAGGTCGATGGCCTGATCGTGGTGCCGTGTAATCCGAATCCGACGGCCTACGCCGGCTGGGCCACGCGCTTGCCGCTGGTGTTCGCCGACCGCCGCGTACCCGGCAGCCCGGTTCCGTTTGTCGTGACCGCCGCCGCAGATGCCAGCGACGCGCTGGTCAGCCATGCCATCGATCTGGGCGCCCGCGAGATTGTGTACATCGGCGGTGGCGCCGCGCTGTCGACCAGCGCCGATCGCCTCGCCGGCTACCGCGCCGCACTCGCGCGCGCCGGCATCATGCCTGGTGACGACTGGATCAGCGAACGTGATTACCAGCGCGCCTCCGGCCACGCCCTGCTGGCTGACTGGATTGCCAAGCATGGCCGCTACCCGCAGGCGGTGTTCACCGGCGGCATTACCCTGCTTGAAGGCGTACTGGCCTGCGTCAATACCCGCGGCCACGGCGCGCCCGACTACCTGCTCACCTTCGATGACCACCCGCTGCTCGATTGCCTGCCGCAACCGGTGCAATCGGTCGCGCAGGACAGCCACGCGCTCGCCGCCGGTAGCCTCGCAGCGGTGCTGGCCTTGCTGGCCGGCGAGATCCCGCCGCCAGCGTGCTGGGTCGACGCCAGCCTGCGTTACCGCAGCCGCTAAACCCGCGCTCTGCTCCCCCCATCCCTGGCGGCCTTGATCCCGAGGCAGGCTGTTGCACGCCTGCATCGCGTCTCATAAGGGGAATCCTGTAGTTTTCATAAATTCACTACATAAACTTGATCTAGGTCTACTTTTTTTGCTTAACACGGTTTAGCATCAGCACATCAGTCATTTCCAGATTCTGAATCCGTGCTAACGGTCTAGCCTGTACTACGGATGCATAAGGAGTTTTCATGACCAAGGTACTTGTTGTCGGCAGCATCAATATGGACCTCGTCGTCGGTACGGCGAAGTTTCCCAGACTGGGGGAAACGCTGTTCGGCGAGCACTTCGCCACCTACCCCGGCGGCAAGGGCGCCAATCAGGCCGTCGCCGCCGCGCGCCTCGGCGCACAGGTGACGATGATAGGCCGCGTCGGCGACGACGCTTTCGGCCAGCAAATGCTCGCCACCCTTGGTGCTGAAGGCATCGATACCCGCTGGATCGGTATTTCGGCCACCGCCGCCACCGGCATCGCGGCGATCACCGTCTGCGATGGCGACAACGCCATCCTCGTGATCCCCGGTGCCAACGGCGAGCTCTCCCCCGCGCACATCGCCGCGTCGGAAGCCGCTTTCGCCGACGCCGACGTCGTACTGGCGCAGCTCGAAGTCCCGATGGCGGCCATCGAAGCCGCCGCCGCGCTGGCCGCCAAACACGGCAAGCCCTTCATCCTCAACCCGGCGCCAGCCGCGTCGCTGCCGATCAAGCTGATCGGCCAGATCGCGCTGTTCACGCCGAATGAATACGAGCTTGCCGTTGCCTTCGAGGGCAAACCGGCAGACTGGAAGGCGCTGCTGGCGACGCTGCCGGGCAAGGTGGTGATGACCAAGGGCCGCGACGGCGCCTGGTTCACCGATGCCGCCGGCGTGCTGCAGCATCAGCCCTCGTACCCGGTCGCAGCGGTCGACTCGACCGGCGCCGGCGACACGTTCAACGGCGCCATCGCGGCATTCTGGGATCTGGGCCTCGCCGCCGCCGCGCGCTACGCCTGCGCCGCCGGGGCACTGTCGGTCACCCGCCCCGGCGCCCAGGGCGGTATGCCGACGCGTGCCGACGTCGACGCCTTTCTCGCCACGAGGGATGCAGCATGAAAAAGCACGGCATCCTCAATAGCGATATCGCCCGCGTCCTGGCGACGCTGGGCCACACCGACTGCATCGTCATCGGCGACTGCGGCCTGCCGATTCCCGATCATGTCGAACGCATCGATCTGGCGCTGCGCATCGGCGAACCGCGCTTTTTCGACGTCCTCGACGAAGTGCTCAAGGACATGCAGGTCGAACGCGCGGTGTTCGCCACCGAAGCGCTCGACCAGAACGAGGCCGTGATGAGCCGCGCGACGACGATGGCCGGTGACGGCATCGAGATCGCCTATGTCGCCCACGACGAACTGAAGCGGCTGTCGCACTCTGCCCGCGCGGTGATCCGCACCGGCGAAGCCACGCCTTACGCCAATGTCGTGCTGTATGCCGGCGTGATCTTCTGAATGACCAATGGTCAAGGGATCGATCTTCAAGGGGGACGATCATGGTTGTAAAAATGAAGGACGTCAGCAAGGCCTTCGGCCCGGTCAAGGTGCTCGAAGGCGTCGACTTCGAACTCAAGCGCGGCGAAATCCACGCGCTGATGGGCGAGAACGGCGCCGGCAAGTCAACGCTGATGAAAATCCTCTGCGGGGTTTATCAGGCCGATTACGGCAGCATCGAAATCGAAGGCAGACCGGTCGAAATCCGCGACACCAAGGACGCCGAGCGCCACGGCATTGCGATGATTCATCAGGAACTCAACCTGATTCCGCAACTGTCGGTGATCGACAACCTGTTTCTGGGGCGCGAAAAGCACAAGGGCGGCGTGCTCGATTCACGCAAGATGCGCGAACTGGCGCTTGAATACCTGGCGCATCTGGGCGTGAAGAACATCGACCCGGACATCGAGGCCGGCAAGCTGTCGATCGGTCAGCAGCAGATGGTCGAAATCGCCAAGGCGCTGAGCCTGAACGCGCAAGTGCTGATCATGGACGAACCGACCGCGGCACTGACCGACCGCGAGATCGAGGTGCTGTTCGGGCTGATGCGCGACCTCAAGTCGCGCGGTGTCGGCATCGTTTATGTCTCGCACCGGATGGAAGAAATTTTCGAAATCTGCGACCGGATTTCGGTATTGCGCGACGGCCAGTTCGTCGGCCAGCGCGTGATCAAGGACACGAGCTTCGACGAAATCGTCAAGATGATGGTCGGCCGCGAAATCGGCGACCGCTTCCCCAAACGCAACGTGGCACTCGGCGACGTCCGCCTCAGGGTCAGCGACCTCGACGACGGCCACGCGATCTCCGACGTCAACTTTGAAGTCCACGCCGGCGAAGTGCTCGGCATCTCCGGGCTGATGGGGTCGGGGCGCAGCGAGATTGTCTGGGCGCTGTTCGGCGCCGGCAAGCGCAAACACGGTCAGGTCTGGCTTGATGGCGAAGCGATCGACATACGCAATCCGGTTGAAGCCATCGATCTTGGCATCGGCTTTGTTACCGAAGACCGCAAAAGCCAGGGGCTGGTACTGGGGATGTCGGTCAAGGAAAACATCACCCTCACCCACCTTTCCAAGCTGGCACGCGCCGGCGTGGTCAACAGCGGCGAAGAGAACCACGAGGTGGCCGGGCTGATCGAGCGGCTGAAAATCCGAACTCGTGACGCCGAGCTCGACGTCAAATCACTGTCGGGCGGCAATCAGCAAAAAATCGTCTTCGCCAAGTGGCTGGGCATCACCCCCAAGGTGCTGTTTCTCGATGAACCGACCCGCGGGGTCGACGTCGGCGGCAAGGCGGAGATTTACCAGATCATCAACGAACTCGCCGCGAACGGCGTCGCCATTGTCATGGTGTCGTCCGAACTCCCCGAGGTGTTATCGATGAGCGATCGCATCCTCGTGATGCACCAAGGGCGGCAGGCCGGCATTTTCGACACCAAAACCGCCACCCAGGAAACCATCATGCACGCGGCAACCGGAGGACAATAACGATGAGCCCGCAAACCAAAGCCACCCTGCAAAAACTGGGACCGCTGATCGCACTGGTGATCATGTCTGCCGTGCTCGCGACCATGAGTCCGGACTTCCTCACCGTCGGCAACCTGCTGAACGTACTGCGTCAGGTATCGATCAACGCCCTGATCGCCTTCGGCATGACCTTCGTGATCCTGCTCGCCGGCATCGACTTGTCGGTCGGCTCCATTCTCGCGCTCTCGGCCGCCTTCATGGCCGGACTGATGGGCAGTGGCATGGATCCGGTCGTGGCCACCTCGATCGGCCTGATCTCCGGCGCGCTGATGGGCCTGGTCAACGGCCTGATCGTCACCAAGGGCAAGGTCGCACCGTTCATTGCCACGCTAGGCACCATGACGCTGTATCGCGGCCTGACCATGGTCTACACCAACGGCAGCCCGATGACGGGTTTCAACAGCGACTTCATCTACATGCTCGGCAGCGGCTACGTGTTCGGCATCGTGCCGGTGCCGGTGGTGATTACGCTGCTGGTCTTCGGCGCACTGTGGTTCGTGCTGAAGAAAACCGTGTTCGGCCGTCATGTCTACGCCGTCGGCGGCAACCCTGAAGCCTCCAAGCTGTCCGGGGTAAAGGTCGATCGGGTACAGCTGTGGGTGTATTCGATGTCCGGCCTGATGGCCGCACTCGCCGGGGTAATCCTGACTTCGCGACTGAATTCCGCCCAGCCGACCGCCGGCGCCGGTTACGAACTCGACGCGATCGCCGCGGTCGTCATCGGCGGCACCAGTCTGGCTGGCGGGCGCGGCTGGATCATCGGCACACTGATCGGTGCGGTCCTGCTTGGGGTGCTGAATAATGGCCTCAACCTGCTTGGCGTATCGTCGTTCTACCAGCAGGTCATCAAGGGCATCATCATTCTGCTCGCGGTACTGATCGACCGGGCCGGAAAAAAGTAAGCCAAGGAGGCCTCGTCCTCCTTTGAACACCTGCTCTTTATTCGCTTGCCCAACAACACAACGCACGTTTAGGAGAAGTCGCATGAAACCGTGGATCAAACCCCTGCTGATTGGCGCCATCGCCCTTGGTCTGGCCGCTTGCTCGAAGCAAGGCCCGGACAGCAGCGCCGCCTCGGGCGCAGCCGCCAGCGGCGAGCCGGTGATCGGCCTGGCCGTCTCGACCCAGAACAACCCCTTCTTCGTCACCCTGCGCCAAGCCGCCGAAGCCGAAGCCAAGGCGCAGGGCATCAAGCTGATCGCCGTCGATGCCCAGGATGATGCCGCCAAGCAGATTGCCAGCATCGAAGACCTGATCCAGAAGAAGGTCAGCGTCATTCTGATCAACCCGACCGATTCGGACGCACTGGCCAACGCCGTGCGTAGCGCCAACAACGCCAAGATTCCGGTGATCTCGATCGACCGCACCATCAACGGCGGCGACGTGGTTGCGCACATCGCCTCGGACAACGTCGAAGGCGGCCGCATGGCAGCCAACTTCCTGCTCGACCAGATCAAGCATCAGGGCAAGATCATCGAACTTGAAGGCATTCCGGGTTCGTCGGCCGCACGCGAACGTGGCCAGGGCTTCAACGAGATCGTCAACACGGTCAAGGATGTGCAGGTCGTTGCCAAACAGCCGGCCGACTTCGATCGTGCCAAGGGCCTGACCGTGACCGAGAACATCCTGCAGGGCAACAAGGGTGTGAAGGCCCTGTTCGCCCAGAACGATGAAATGGCGCTGGGCGCAGCGCAAGCGGTGAAAGCGGCCGGGCTGAAAGACGTGGTCATCGTCGGCTTCGACGCCACCAACGATGCGATTGCCGCAGTCAAGGCCGGCACGCTCGCCGCCACCGTGCAGCAAAAGCCGGACCTGATGGGCAAGATGGCCGTCGATACCGCCAAGCAACTGATCGATGGCAAGCAGGTGCCCAAGTCCATTCCTGTGCCGCTGAACCTGGTGACCAAGGAAAACGCGCAGTAAGTCGTACCGGCCCGCGTGGTCAGCTCGACGAGTTAGAGACATTGCGGCCCCATCGGGGCCGCTTTTTTATGCGTGACGAATCAGATCTGGCCGAGGAACCAGTTGACGATATAAAAGTGATCCTCGAACAGCTCGGTTTCCATCCGGTTGAACTCGAACAGCGGCACCCACTGCGCCCGGTCGGCATCATCGCCACCGCGCACCTTGGGCAAGCCCTCACCGGTTGGCGTCAGTTCGATCAAAAAGCCGTGCGTAATCGTTCGCCCGCGCAAGGAGCGTTGCGGGTGATCGAACACCCGGCTGGCCCGGATCGACCCGGCGAGCACCGGCGCCGGCACCTTGAGGCGGGTTTCTTCTTTCAGCTCGCGAATGACCGCGTCGCGAATCGGCTCGTCCTGATTGATGAAGCCGCCGGGTAAGGCCCACAAGCCCCTGCCCGGCATGCCGCGACGGCGCACCAGCAGAATATGCCCAGAGTGGATCACCACCGCATCGACAGTCACAAAGGTCGGCGGATACGGCGCCACCGCCCAGGCACGGCGGAAGTCCTGCAGGTAGCGGTACTCGGCCAGCAAGCGCGGGTATACCTCGCCGGCGCGAAACGTCTGCAACCAGTCGAACACCGTCGGCGGCAATCTGGCCGCACACGCATCGAACGCCGTGCCGCCGGCATCGAACAAGGCATCGCGAACGCGCTGCGCATCGATATCGGGTTCATCCTCAACATCCAGCCGTTGCCACTGCGGGAACAACTCCAGATACCAGGCATTGCGGCTGCGGCGGCTGCCGACGATACCGATGCGGAACTCGGCGGCGCGATGGCCGAGGCTGGCGGTATCGACGGCAATCACCTTGTCGACCTGATTCTGGATCTCGGTCACCCATTGCTGATCGTTGTACATCCGGTCCGAGCAGCCGACCATGAATACCCGGTGCTGCAACTCGTCCGGCAAGGCCATGCGCAACATCGCCTCGCGCTCGGCCAGCGTGAACGGATTGCGCGGGCTCGCCGCCTGCCGGGCCGAACCGCAAATCACGATCAATTTATCCGCATGCTCAAGCGCGGCGTGGATCAGTTTCAGGTGGCCGTTGTGCACCGGCTGGAAGCGGCCGATGAATACGAGGTAATCGAATTGTTTTGCCATGCGATCCTCCAAGACAAAGGGCGACCGAAGTCGCCCTTTGGGTTTACTGGTAGTAACGCTTGGAGAATTCCAGCATCCGCTCGATCGGCAAACGCGCCGCGGCCATCTGCTCAGGCGTCAGGTAGTCGATGCGCGTACCGATACCGGCCTGCGCCCGCTTCACCGCCGCGATGGTGTTCATCTTCATATACGGGCACGAGTTGCACTGGCAGCCGGCGTAGATCGGCGCCTGACGGATGTCGAGATCCGGCCGTGCCAAACCCATGTTGTAGAGAATGCCGTCCTCGGTTGCGACGAAAATCACCGCGTCGGCTTCCTTGTCGAACGATTTCACCCAGTTCAGCATGCCCGAGGTCGAGCCGACGTAATCGGCCTGCTGCAGCACCGGCAGCGGTGATTCCGGATGGGCGATCAGGTATTTCGCACCGGCCACGCTGGCAAAAGCCTCGTCAAGCGCGGTCTGGTTGAACTTGTCGTGCACTTCGCACACGGCCGACCACAGCGGCATGTCATAGCCGTACTGGAAGTTCAAATACGCGCCCATATTGCGGTCGGGCGAAAAAATCACCTTTTTACCGTCGGCATACAGGTGCGCGATGATGTCGTCGACGTTGCGGCTGGTGACAATCCAGTCACTCAAGGCTTTATGCTCGGCCGAGCTGTTGATGTAGCTGACGTGTACATAATCGGCATGGGCCTCGCGCCACTTCTGCAACGCGGCCACGTCGGTCTGGGTGACGAGGCTACAGGTCGAACCGGCGTCGGGCAGGATTACCTCGGCTTCCGGATTGAGGATCTTGGCGGTTTCGGCCATGAAACGCACACCGGCGAACACGATGGTATCGGCGCCGCATTCCTTGGCATACAGCGACAACTCCAGGCTATCGCCGACCTTGTCGGCCATCTGCTGGATCTCGGGCTGGCAGTAGTAATGCGCCAGCGTGACAACTTTCTTGCTCATGGTCTTCCCCCATGCAAAACGCGCGGTCTTGCCCCGCGACGGATCTGATCAGTACTTCAAGCCCCTGATGCGTAACGGATTATCATCCGGCGCGACGCATCCCGTCGCACGGCATCAGTGTGCTTATACTACACCCAGACGCGCCACCGACCGCGTTTGCCTCGGCTTTTTTGCAAACTGGTGTTGACAGACGGAAAGCCACAAACCATAATGCGCTCCTCAGTTGCAAAACGCAGCAGCGAAGCGGGATTAGCTCAGTTGGTAGAGCGATACCTTGCCAAGGTATAGGTCGAGAGTTCGAGCCTCTTATCCCGCTCCATTCGTTTCGTGTTTTGCCTGCTGATGCGGGATTAGCTCAGTTGGTAGAGCGATACCTTGCCAAGGTATAGGTCGAGAGTTCGAGCCTCTTATCCCGCTCCAAATCCAGAAAAAGGGAAAGTATTTTACTTTCCCTTTTTCGTCGCCGTTACGGCGGGGTAGCAAAATGGTTATGCAGTGGATTGCAAATCCGCCTACGCCGGTTCGATTCCGACCCCCGCCTCCAGTAAAAAAGCCCTGATTCGTCTCAGGGCTTTTTGCTTTTCTGCGCTCCGCTCCCATCCTCTGCAGCAGCGCTCAAAACCCACCTAAAACAAGCTATCGGGAAAGGTTACTCGCCATTCCCGAACGCCTTTGCGCGCTCGTTGCGCCAATCGGTACGGCTTAGGCCGTACCGTAAACAAAAAACCCGCAAAGCCTGGTGACTGTGCGGGTGATCTGGACGCGATCGGAAGCGCGTGGAATCGGTGGTGGTGCCCCGAGCCGGGGTCGAACCGGCACAGCTTACGCCGAGGGATTTTAAGTCCCTTGTGTCTACCAATTTCACCATCGGGGCAGCGAGGGGGCGATTCTAGCACTTTGGCGTGCTCACGGTGGGGCATCTCGGCCCCCGCGTCAGCTGGCGGTGCTTTTCTGGACACCGACGACCCACGCGGCGACAATCCACAAATGACGAATGAATAACATTCTCATCTACAACCGAGGGACGCATGTTTAGAAGCATTTTCGCGCTACCGCGCACCGTCTGGTTGATCGGCCTGATCAGTCTGGTCAACGACAGCGCCAGTGAAATGCTCTATCCATTGATCCCGCTCTACCTATCGTCGGTATTGATGGCCGGACCACGGGCGCTGGGGATTATCGAGGGCATTGCCGAGGCAACCGCCAGCATACTCAAGCTGTTTTCGGGCGTGATCGTCGATCGTACTCGCCGTACCAAGCCGTGGATCGTGTTCGGCTACGGTCTTGCCGGCTTGGGACGCCCGCTCGTCGCCTTCGTCAGCACCTGGTCTGGCTTGCTGGTGATCCGCTTCGCCGACCGCATCGGCAAGGGTCTGCGCTCATCGCCACGGGATGCGCTGCTCGCGGCCAGCGTCGGCCCGGAGCGGCGCGGCCTGGCGTTCGGCCTGCACCGCGCGATGGATAATGCCGGCGCCGTGGTCGGCCCCCTGATCGCGTACTTGCTGCTGGCGGCGCAGATGCCGCTCAAGGATGTGTTCCTGTGGTCGATCATCCCGGCGCTGCTGTGCCTGGCCCTGGCCTGCTGGATCCGCGAACCGCAGCTTGACGAGCGACCCAAGCGGCAGGCCTTCGATTGGCGCATGAACGATATGCCGCCGGTATTCAAACGCTATCTGGCGGTGATCGCGCTGTTCACGCTGGGTAATTCGTCCAATATGTTTCTGCTCTTGCGCGCCAAGGAGCTCGGCGTTCCCGAGGCGCACATCCCGCTGCTCTGGGCCGCCGTTTCGGTCGTGGCGATGCTGTTCTCCACGCCCTTGTCGGCGCTGTCGGATCACGTCGGCCGCGTTCGCCTGCTGATCGGCGGCTATCTTGCCTACGGACTTTTTTACTTCGCCATGGGAATGCTGACCGACAGCAGCGCGCTACTGATCGCGCTGTTTGCGTTCTATGGCCTGTTCATGGCCGCGACCGAGGGCGTCGAGAAGGCCATGGTGGCCGACGTTGCGCCGGCCGCGCGACGCGGCACCGCGTTCGGCTGGTTCAATCTGACCGTCGGCGCCTTCCTGCTCCCGTCGTCGATCGTCTTCGGCTGGCTGTACCAGTCCGTCTCGCCCCTGGTTGCCTTTGCCTTCTCGGGCGGCTGCGCGCTGCTGGCGGCACTGCTGCTGTGGCGCTGGGTCGGCGTGGAACGGACGGCGCCGGTTTAGCGCCCTCGCCGCCCGGCCACTCGCCGTCGGCTGACCCGAACGGCATCCGCCCAGACTTCGGCCGGAACATTGCAACTCGGAAATGGGTACAAGAACGTCATCGAGTTCAAGAACGCAGGGCAGCTGACATCCAAGCTGCCGGGCGAAAACGAAAGCTGGCGACCGCTCATGAGCACGAACCATCAACACAAAGCGGATCGCTGGGGCAACGATGCAACGACATCGTCATCGTAGCCCTAGCGCCAGTCAATCAACCTCGGCAAATGAGCGTATCCGTAGCATCAAGGCATCGCTGCGCTTGATCTGCCGCGCCTGCGCAAGCAGCGTGGCCGGGTCGTCGTACACGGTGAGATAGCGGCCGCTCAGGAAATCAAACTGGCCCGACGCCAGCGCGATGATCCGTTCCGCGCCCGGCTCCGGACCGATGGTGCGCCCATTGGCCGCTTCGTCCTCCATCCAGGCGATGAGGTCCGCCAGCGCCGAACCGGGCTCGGCCCCTTGCGCGATCGCATCGCTGCCCATGCCCACGCCGCTGACCAGCCCGGGATGAAACGCAAACAGGCTGATACCGAGCGATTTCGCCTCGACCGCGACGTTCTCGGTAAACTTGATCAGCGCCGACTTGGCTACCGAGTAAGCCGATGCGGTCGGCCAACGGTGCGCACCGGCGTTGCTGGCGATATTGATGATGCGTCCACGGCGGCGCAGAGCCATCCGGCGCAAGGCCTCCTGCGTGCACAGGAAGCTGCCGCGCAGATGGACCTCCACCGCGTGCCACCAGTCATGACCGTCGACCTGCCACGCCTTGCCGATCGGCCCGACATTCCCGGCATTGTTGATCAGCACATCGATCGGACCGAGCAGCTCTTCCACCTCGGTAAAACCGCGCTTCACCGTATCCGCATCGATTACATCGACCAGCACCCCGATGGCGTGTCCACCTTCAGCCTGGATCGTCGCGACCGCCACATCCAGCTGCGCCTGCGAGCGCGCCAGCAATGCGACCCTGGCGCCGGCCGATGCCAGTTTTTGGCCGTAGAACAGTCCAAGCCCGCGGCCACCACCGGTGACCACCGCCACTTGGCCGGCAAGAGAAGTCTGCAACGTCGTCATGCTTCACCTCCAATCAGAACGAATGAACTCGGAATATGCGAACAACATGAATCATCAATAACGTAACAAAATTTAGCCGACCATGATTACCGTTTGTCTGACAAATTGATTACATTTATCTGAAGTCACGACTGGAAATCTGCAAACCACCGAGCAAGCTACTCTTGTCGGCCAGCCGTTTCGCCAGCAGGTGCACCACCTCGCCCTCACGCTGCACCACGCCGTACACGGCCAAAAGCTGCGCACCGAGCAGCTCGCGCCGCTGCCGCTCGACCAGATCGCTCCAGACAATCACGTTGACGTTGCCGGTTTCGTCTTCCAGCGTCACGAACACCACCCCGCTGGCCGTGCCCGGGCGCTGGCGGCCGACCACCAGGCCGCAGGCGCGGGCCGGCAGGCCATTCGGCGCGGCGGCCAGCTCGGCGGCAGTCAGCAGGCGCTCCTGTTGCAATCTCGACCGCAGCAGGCTGAGCGGATGCGCGCGCAGCGTCAGCCCGGTGGCGTGATAATCGGCGACGATGTCTTGCCCCAGCGACAGGGCCGGCAGCGGCGGCAGCGCGTCGGCGGTGACCGGCGCCAGATCGTCCGCCCCCCTCGCCCCGCTGACCTGCCACCACGCCTCGCGCCTATGGCCGGCCAGCGACGCCAGGGCATCGGATTCGGTCAGTGCCGCCAGCGCGCGCGGGTCGGCCGCGCTACGTTGCGCCAGTACGTCGATCGAACCGTAGCCGGCAGCGGGCCGGGCCGCGACGATCTGCCGGCCGATCTCGGCGCCCAGCCCTTTCACTAACCGTAGCCCCAATCTCACTGCCGGTTGCGGCTGGCCACGTTCTTCCAGCGTGCAATCCCAGTCGCTGTACTGGACGTCGATCGGCCTGATCTCGATACCGTGCCGGCGCGCGTCCTGAATCAGCTGCGATGCGGTGTAAAAGCCCATCGGCAACGAATTGAGCAAGCCGCAGCAGAACGCCGCCGGTTCATAGCGTTTGAGCCAGGCCGAGGCGTAGACGAGGATGGCGAAGCTGGCCGCGTGCGATTCGGGAAAACCGTACTCGGCGAAGCCCTCGATCTGCTTGAAGATGCGCTCGGCGAATTCGCGCGGATAGCCGCGTTCGAGCATGCCGTCGATCAGCTTGTCGCGATGGATCTCCAGCCGGCCGGTGCGACGCCACGCCGCCATCGAGCGCCGCAACTGGTCGGCCTCGCCCGGGCTATAGCCGGCGGCGACCACGGCGATGCGCATCACCTGCTCCTGGAAAATCGGCACGCCCAGCGTGCGCTCCAGCACCGCCCTGACCGCGTCACTGGGATATTCGACGTCTTCCAGCTTCTGCTTGCGCCGCAGGTAGGGATGAACCATGCCGCCCTGAATCGGCCCGGGGCGAACGATCGCGACCTCGATCACCAGGTCGTAGAACGTCTCCGGCCGCAGCCGCGGCAGCATGCTCATCTGCGCGCGGCTCTCGACCTGGAACACGCCGATGCTGTCGGCGCGGCTGAGCATCGCGTAGACCTCGGGATCTTCGCGCGGGATTTGCTGCAAGCTCATCGGCGCTTGCCGCAGCGCCGCGACCAGTTGCAGCGTGCGCCGCAGCGCCGACAACATCCCCAGCGCCAGTACGTCGACCTTGAGCAAGCCCATCGCGTCGAGGTCGTCCTTGTCCCACTCGATCACGGTGCGATCCGCCATCGCCGCGTTCTCGATCGGCACCAGCCGCGCCAGCGGCCCGCGTGAGATCACGAAACCACCGACGTGCTGCGACAGATGGCGCGGAAAGCCGCGCAGCGTGCCGACCAGCGCCAGCAATTGCTGCACCGGCAGGCTGTCGGGTTCGAGCCCGACTTCGAGCATCCGTTGCGCCAGTTCGCGCCGGTCGTCCCACCACGCCAGCGAGCGCGTCAAGCGGTCGAGCTGGTCTTCGGACAAACCGAGGGCACGGCCGACATCGCGCAAGGCCGATTTGGTCCGGTAGGTGATTACCGTCGCCGCCAGCGCGGCGCGATCGCGGCCGTATTTGCGGTACAGGTACTGGATGACCTCTTCGCGGCGGTCATGCTCGAAATCGACATCGATATCGGGCGGCTCGGCGCGCTCTTCCGAGACGAAACGTTCGAACAGCAGATTGCCGCTTTCCGGATCGACCTCGGTGATGCCGAGCGCGTAGCACACCGCCGAATTGGCCGCCGAGCCACGCCCCTGGCACAGAATGCCCTGGCTACGGGCAAAGGCGACAATGTCTTCGACGGTGAGGAAATACGCCTCGTAGCGCATCTTGGCGATCAGCCCGAGTTCCAGCTCGACCTGCGCGCTGACCTGCTCCGGCGCGCCGTGGGGATAGCGGCGCAGCAAGCCGGCCACGGTCAGCTGGCGCAGATAGGCAGCCGGCGTCATACCGGTCGGGACCAGCTCGGCCGGGTATTCGTAGCGCAACTCACTCAGCTTGAACTGGCAGCGCGCGGCGATCGCCACCGATTCGGCCAGCCACGGCGCCGGGTAAAGCTGCGCCAGCCGCGCGCGGGCGCGCAAATGCCGCTCGGCATTCGGCTGCAAGGCCATGCCGCATTGCGCCACCGGCTGGCCGAGCCGGATCGCCGTCAGCACATCCTGCAGCGGCTTGCGCGCCCGTGTGTGCATATGCACGTCGCCGGCGGCCACGCAACGCAGGCCAGTCGCCCCGCTCAGCCAGCGCAACTGTTCGATCCTGCTACGATCATCGGGCCCGGCCAGCAGCTCGGCCGCGATCCAGGCGCGATCGGCAAAATGCGCAGCCAGCCAAGCGCCGTCGGCCAAGTCCGGCGCCTCCCCTGGCAACCACAGCGCCAGCAGCCGGCTGGCAAGGCCGGCCACGTCGCCGCGCCCAAGCCGGTATTGCCCCTTGCCAGCGTTGCGGCGCCCGCAGCTGATCAGCTCGGACAGATCGCCGTAGGCTGAGCGATCCGGTGCCAGCAGCACCAGCCGCAGGCCGTCGTCGAGCACGAACTCGGCGCCGACAATCAGCTTCAGCCCCGCCTCGCTAGCGGCGAGATGAGCGCGGACGATGCCGGCGAGCGAACACTCGTCGGTGATCGCCAGCGCCGCATACCCCTGGTCGCGGGCGCGCTCGACCAGCTCCTCGGCGTGCGAAGCACCGCGCTGGAACGAGAAATTGGACAGGCAATGCAGCTCGGCGTATTCGGGCAGACCGGGCGCAGCGCTGATGTCGGCGCTCATTCAGAACAGTCCGTGCAAGTACCAGCCCAGGCTGTGGCGATCCTGATAAATCCAGTAGCGCCGCCCCGACGGGCCGACGGCCTGAAAATAATCGCGCACGGCGCTGCCGCCATCCCACCAGCCGGCCTCGATCCGCTCGGCCCGGCCGATGCAGCTCAGCGGCTCGTCGTGCCAGGGCCTACCCTGGCGGATTGGTAGCGCCAGCGGCTCGGGCAAGAGCCAGCCGGGGCGCTCGCCCACCGGCAGCGCGCCGGAGGCTTCCCCCGTCGGAGTGACAGCCCAAGCCCGCTCGGGGCGATGATCGGCGACGGTCGCCACGCCGCTGACCGCAGCGTCGCCGAGCCGTGCGCGCAAACGTGCCAGCAGCAGGCCCACGTCGCCCTGCCCGCCAGCCAGATCGAACAGCGACAGCGGCATACCGCCGAGCGCGTGCAAGCGCTCGGCCTCCAGCGTGAGCGAGCAGACCGGCGCGGTCAGCGCAAAACGTTCGGCGCGTTCGCGCAGCACCGCCAGCATCTCTTCGACGCGGCGGATCGGTCGGCCGAAGCCGACCTCGAGCAGCGTCGCCGAACCATCCTCGTAGGCAAAACGAAAGGTCAGCGATTGCACCCCAAGGCCGCGCCCGGCCAGATACGCGGCCAGCTCGGTGCACAGCCGCTCGGCCAGTTTGATGAATACCTCGACATGCTCGAACGGGTAATCCAGATCAATGCAGCGCGAAAAACGATCCGGCGGCACGAAGGCTTCGCGCGGATCGGCAACCACACCCAGCGCCCGATCCAGCCACGGCAGCACATCGGCGCCAAAGCGGCGGGCGATGCCGGCGCGCGGCAAAGCCAGCAGCTCACCCAGCGTTTTCACGCCCAGCTGTGCCAGACCGGCTTGCTGGCGTTCGCGCAGCGGCAGCACCGACAGCGGCAAACCGGCCAGCGCCGGTAACAACCCGGCCGGATCGAGGATCGGTTCGGTCTGCCCCTGGGCCACGCGCCAGCTGGCGGCCAGCGGCGTCGGCGCGCAGCTCATCCGGGCGGTGTGCCCCAGCGCTGCCAGCCCGGTCACGACCAGGCTTTGCAACGGCGCCAGCCCGCCGAAGTAGCGCAAGCAGCCGCCAATTTCGAGCAGCAGGATGCCCGCTGCGCCAAGCACCGCCGTGGGCGTGAACTGCTGCGCCCAGCAGGCAAGCAGCGTCATCGCCTCCGCCTCGGCCGGCGGATTGCGCCGGTGCACGGTCAGCTCGTTGGCCAGTGCCAGCGCGGCCGATAGCTTGATCCCGGCGCGGATGCCCAGCGATTGCGCCAGCGCATCGGCCTGCACCACACGTTCAAACCGCCCGGCCGATTCGACCACCAGCCGGGGCTTAGGCGGCGTGACGATATTCGGGAAGACGTCCAGCGCCAGCGTCGGCAGATGGAGGGCCAGCCAGAGCATGCAAGGGACTCCTGAGCAACAACGGTTCGGTGAGGGGCGCGCCACGGCGCTTGAGCACATGCACGGTCAGACCGGCCGCGCCGGATTCAAGACCAAGGCGCAGCGGCAACGGCGAACTGATGGCCCGCGACGCGCCGGTGCGAAGCAGGAAGCCGCAACTGCCGCCCTCCTTGCCCGCCAGCAGCAAGCGGCGACAAGCGCGATCATCGATGCCGTCGGCCCAGCCCAGCACCGCGCCGCAATCGGGCTCGCGCAAGGCCTGCTCCATCGCCCACAAGGTCTCGGCACGGCTGCGGCTGCGCACCCACACCAGCCGTTCGAGCGCAATCCCGGCGGTGGCCCACGCCGGGGCATAGGGAATGAAAGGCGGCTGGATCACGAACACGGTTTGCACGGAGAGCCGGCGCAACGCCGGCCACAACAAGGCCAACTCGCCGCTACCGGGGCGGGGAACGACGATCTCGCTCATCCCCGCCCGCGGCCAGCCTCCGCCCGGCAAGGCGGCATCCAGCTCGGCATAACCGCTGGGCACACAGGCTGCCCCATCGCTACGCGCGCTATCACCGCACCAGATTGCCGGATGTTTGAGCACATCACTCAGCACCGCGTTCATGGCCTGCTCCCGATTCGCTTCATGCCCTTTATGATATAGAACGAATGTTCTATTCAACAAGCAGCAATCGGCGAACGGCAGCAACAAAAAAGCCGGCATCAAACCGGCCTTTCATCGGGTCACACCAACGCAGGATCAGGCGCCGAGCACCACGGCCACCGCGCGGCGGGATTCGGCGGTGAGGATATTGAAGGTGCGGCACATCGCTCCGGTATCCATCGCATCAAAGCCGACGCGGGCGTTGACCAGCGCAGCGGTGAGGCGCGGATGTGGAAAACGCAGCGTCTTGCCGGTGCCGAACAGCACCAGCTCGGGTTTGAGCTCGAGCAGCACGGCGAAATCGTCCGGCGTCAGCGCCTCGAAACTGGCCGGACGCCATTCGCGGATCTCGTCCGGCGTGACGATCAGGCTGCCTTCATAGCGCACGTCGTTGACGCTGACGAAGCCGTCGCCATAGCTGGCAAACTGGTTGAGATGGTCGGTAACGGTGTGGTGCAGTTTCATCGCGGCAGTCCTGATTCGATCTGCCGCCATTTTAGCCGAACTGTGACCCGCATCGTCACGGTGCGCTGTATGCGCCGCAGCATGATTCTTTAGATAGAATGGACTCTCCTTTCACCGCCACCGGCCAGCTCGTCATGGAAGCCATCCTCAAATCGAACAAACTGCTCAACGTCTGCTACGAAATCCGCGGCCCGATTCCGGAGCGAGCGCGGCAGATGGAAGAGGAAGGCCACCGCATCATCAAGCTGAACATCGGCAATCTGGCGCCGTTCGGTTTCGATGCGCCGGAAGAAGTGGTGCAGGACGTGATCCGCAACCTGCCGAACGCCTCGGGTTATGTCGACTCGAAAGGCCTGTTCCAGGCGCGCAAGGCGATCATGCATTACACGCAGGAGAAGAACATCGCCGACGTCACCGTCGACGATATCTATATCGGCAATGGCGCGTCCGAGCTGATCGTCATGGCGATGCAGGGCCTCTTGAACAACGGCGACGAAGTGCTGGTGCCGATGCCTGACTACCCGCTGTGGACCGCCGCGGTCAGCCTCGCCGGCGGCCGCCCGCGCCATTACCTGTGTGACGAAGCCAACGGCTGGCTGCCGGCGCTGGATGATATCCGTGCCAAGATCAGCGACAAGACCAAGGCCATCGTCATCATCAATCCGAACAACCCGACCGGCGCGCTCTACCCGGACGAGGTGTTGCGCGAAATGGTGCAAATCGCCCGCGAACACGGGCTGATCATTTATGCCGACGAAATCTACGACAAGGTGCTGTACGACGATGCCAAGCACACGTCGATCGCCTCACTCGCCGACGATATCCTGTTCGTCACCTTCAACGGCCTGTCGAAGAACTACCGCGCCTGTGGCTATCGCGCCGGCTGGATGATCGTCTCGGGCAACAAGAAAATCGCCCGCGACTACATCGAAGGGCTGAACATCCTCTCGACCATGCGTTTGTGTGCCAACGTGCCGGCACAGTACGCGATCCAGACCGCGCTCGGCGGCTATCAAAGCATTGACGATCTGGTGCGCGCCGGCGGCCGGCTCGCCAAGCAACGCGATCTGGCGCACGACATGCTCAACGCCATGCCCGGCGTCTCCAGCGTCAAGCCCAAGGCCGCGCTGTATATGTTCCCCAAACTCGATCCGGCCGTGTATCCGATCGCCGACGATCAGCAGTTCGTGCTCGACTTCCTGCAGCAGGAGAAAGTGCTGCTGGTGCAGGGCACCGGCTTCAACTGGCATCAACCCGACCACTTCCGCGTGGTGTTCCTGCCCAACCTGGACGACCTGACCGATGCGCTGAGCCGGCTCGAGCGCTTCCTTGCGTCTTACCGAAAACGCCACGGTACCGCATAATGCAGCTCTTGCCGCTCACCGACGATTCGGGTGCGCTGATCGCGCCAGAATGGCTGATCGCCGCCGAGCCGGTACACCGGCAATTGCGCCCCAGCCTGCCAGCGGACTACGCCGGCAGGATTGCGGCAGTGTGTACTGCCGGTGGCCGACTGGTGGTTGCCACCGACGGTGAACGCGTACTCGGGCTCGCGCTGTGGCGCGTGATCGAGAACACTTATGAAGGCCGGCGTCTTTACGTAGACGATCTGGTCACCAGCGCGGCCGACCGCTCACAAGGCGTCGGCCGCGCCCTCCTCGCCTGGCTCACCGAGCAAGCCAACGCGCAGGGCTGTGATGTGCTCGCGCTCGATTCGGGCGTACAGCGCGCAGGCGCGCACCGCTTTTATTTCCGGGAAGGGATGAGCATCGCTTCCTACAGTTTCAAAAAAAATTTGAGAATGGCCTGACAGGCCCAAGGGTTGACCGTGATGAAACCGATCTATGTAGGCTTGTGCGGCGTCGGCACAGTCGGCGGCGGCACTGCCACCGTCCTTAAACGCAACGCCGAGGAAATCGCCCGCCGCGCCGGCCGGCCAATTACCGTGAAAATGGCCGCCAGCCGCGATGTCGCCAGCGCGCGCGCGATTTGCGGCGCCGACGTCGAAGTCATCGACGACGTGCTCGCGATTGCCCGCCACCCGGATATCGACATCGTCGTCGAACTGATCGGCGGCACCACCATCGCCAAAGAGCTGGTGCTGACCGCGATCGAGAACGGCAAACACGTGGTCACCGCCAACAAGAAACTGATCGCCGAATACGGCAACGAGATCTTCGCCAAGGCCCAGGAAAAAGGCGTGATGGTCGCGTTTGAAGCCGCGGTCGCCGGTGGCATTCCGGTGATCAAGGCACTGCGCGAAGGCCTTACCGCCAACCGCATCGAATGGATCGCCGGCATCATCAACGGCACCAGCAACTTCATCCTTACCGAAATGCGCGACAAGGGTCTGCCGTTCGAGGAAGTGCTGGCGCAAGCGCAGGCACTCGGCTACGCCGAAGCCGACCCGACCTTCGACATCGAAGGCCACGACGCCGCGCACAAGCTCACCATCATGAGCGCGATCGCCTTCGGCATCCCGGTCCAGTTCGACAAGGCCTACCTCGAAGGCATCAGCAAGCTCGACGCCATCGACATCCGCTACGCGCAAGAACTGGGCTACCGCATCAAGCTGCTCGGCATCACCCGCCGCCGCGAAAACGGCATCGAACTGCGCGTGGCGCCGACACTGATCCCGCACAAGCGGCTGATCGCCAACGTCGACGGCGTGATGAACGCCGTGCTGGTCAAGGGCGACGCCGTCGGTGCCACCATGTATTACGGCCCGGGCGCCGGCGCCGAACCGACCGCATCGTCGGTGATCGCCGATCTGGTCGATATCACCCGCCTGCACACCGCCGACCCGGAACACCGCGTGCCGCATCTGGCGTTCCAGCCATCGCAAATGGCCGATTTGCCGATCCTGCCGATCGGCGAAGTGGAAAGCTGCTACTACCTGCGCATGAATGCCAAGGACCAGCCGGGCGTGCTCGCCGACGTCACCCGCATCCTTGCCGACTCGCTGATTTCGGTCGATGCCATGCTGCAGCGCCCGTCCGACAACGGCAACGATGACGGTCACGACGACATCATCATCATCACCCACATCGCAATCGAGAAAAACGTCGATGCGGCGCTGGCGAAGATCGAGGCGCTGCCGACCATCAACGGCAAGATCGTCAAGCTGCGGCTTGAGCATCTGAACGGTTAATCCATCCGACTCGGCGTGGCTTTGGCCACGCCTTTTTGCTGAATGAGACCATGAAATATATCTCGACCCGCGGCGGCATGACCCCGCAATCATTCTCCGACATCCTGCTCGGTGGCCTCGCGCCCGATGGCGGCCTGAGCATCTCCGAAGCCTACCCGCACTTCGGCCTCGACGCCCTCAAGCGCCTTGCACCGCTGTCGTATGCCGATCTGGCTTTCCAGATCATCGATCACTTTGTCGACGATATTCCGGCGGCAGATCTGAAAGCGCTGATCGCCAAGACCTACACCGCCGAGGTGTACTGCAACGGTCGTGATCCGGCACGCGCGGCCGAGATCACCCCGGTGACCAAGCTGGAAGACAACCTCTATCTGCAAGAGCTGTCGAACGGCCCGACACTGGCGTTCAAGGACATGGCGATGCAGCTGCTCGGCAACCTGTTCGAGTACGTGCTGGCTGCGCGCGGCGAAACGATCAACATCGTCGGCGCCACCTCGGGCGATACCGGCTCGGCAGCCGAATACGCGATGCGCGGCAAGCATGGCGTCAACGTGATCATGCTGTCGCCCGCCGGCAAGATGAGCCCGTTCCAGCGCGCGCAGATGTTCAGCCTGCAGGACGCCAATATCCATAATGTCGCGGTCAAAGGCTTCTTCGACGCCTGCCAGGACATGGTCAAGGCGGTGAACAACGACGCCGCATTCAAGGCCGAGCACAAGATCGGCGCGGTGAACTCGATCAACTGGGGCCGTGTAATCGCCCAAGTGGTGTACTACTTCAAGGGCTACTTCGCCGTTGCGAAGAATGTCGGCGATCCGGTCGACTTCTGCGTGCCGTCGGGCAACTTCGGTAATGTCTGCGCCGGGCATATCGCGCGCCAGCTCGGCCTGCCGATCCGCCACCTGATCGTCGCGACCAACGAGAACGACGTGCTTGACGAGTTCTTCAAGACCGGCCGCTACCAGCCGCGCGGTCTGGATCGCACCTACGAGACGTCGAGCCCGTCGATGGACATCACCAAGGCGTCAAACCTCGAACGCTTCGTGTTCGACCTGATCGGCCGCGATGCCGATCTGCTGGCGGCGATGTGGCAGCAAGTCGAAAAGGCCGATGGCTTTGCACTGACGGAGGGCGATTTCAAGCGTATGCACGACGCCTATGGCTTCCGCTCGGAGAAAAGCACCCACGCCGATCGTGTCGCCAGCATTCGCGAAGTGTCGGCCAGGTACGGCGTCGAGATTGATCCGCACACCGCCGATGGCTACAAGGCGGCCAAGGCGCATCGTGATGCCAATGTGCCGATGGTGATTCTCGAAACCGCGCTGCCGGCCAAGTTCGAGGCAACGATGATTGAAGCACTCGACACCGCGCCGCAACGCCCGGCGCACCTTGTCGGCCTTGAGGATCTGCCACAGCGTTTCGATACGCTGGAAGCCGATACCGAGGCGCTCAAGCGTTACGTTGCCGCGCATATCTAAGGCAATACGCGTGTAAAAAAGCCGGTCAATTGACCGGCTTTTTTGTTGGCGGTGTATCCCGCTTATTGGCTAGCGGCAGCTTGAGGCTGTACAAACTGCTGCTTGCCCGGCACACCCAGCATGGCGTCGACGGTCACAAACTCATAGCCCTGCGCCTTGAGCTTGGGAATCAGCGCATCGACCGCGGCAATGGTCCGCTCGCGCGGGCCACCACCGTCATGCATCAGCACGATGGCTTCCGGGTGAACGTAATCGGTGACCATCTTCTCGATCTCGCCCGGCATGCCCTTCTTCCACGCCACCCACCAGTCGCGGGTATCGATCGACCAGCTCACCACCTTCATGCCCTGCCCCTGCATCAGCTTGACCTCGCTGTCACTGATGTCGCCATACGGCGGCCTGAACAGCGTCGGCGCAAAACCGAGCGTCGATTGCATGATCTGCTGGGTACGTGCGACCTGATCGCGCCAGAATACCGCCGGAATCAGCTTGCTCGAATACGGGTGATTGTAGGAATGATTGGCGATCGTATGCCCCTGCTTTGCCGCATCTCGCGCAACATCCGGGCTCTTCTCCACTTGTGCACCAAGCCAGAAGAAGGTGGCGTGCACGCCATGCTTTTGCAAAACCTTCAGCAGCTCCGGCGTATTAGCGCTGGGGCCGTCGTCAAAAGTCAGCGCCACCTGCTTGCGCTGGCCCGGGCCTTCCAGCCAGTAGGTACCCGGAAAAGCCGCGGCCTGCTTCTCCATCACCTCGAGCGGTACCTGTTCCCAGCCTTCCAGATACGGCGTGCGAATTTTCTGCACCTTGTCTACCGCACCTACCACGCCACTGCATAGCATCATTGCGGCAATCACCCAGTGTTTGGCCTGAACACCCATTTGACTCTCCCATTTTGGATACCTGTCCATTCTAGGGAAAGACGCAAAATGCCGGTTTGCCTGCCTTGTCACATTCGCTTTCAGGCAAGAAAAAGGCCTGCTAAATAGCAGGCCTTTCGAGGCAATACAGGAATTACTTCGTGCGCGTGAATGCCAGACCATCGGCATCAAACAGCATCACGTGTTTTTCCGGGAAAGTAATGCGCACGCTATCACCGTACTTCAGACCCGTCATATTGGCCGGCAGCTTGACACAGAGGATCTCGTTGATGCCAGGGATCTCGATGTAAGCCAGTACGATATCGCCCAGGTGTTCGATCAGGTCGACGCGCGCCGGAATGGCGTTGGCATCTTGCGGATCGGCCAGCTGGATGTGTTCCGGACGAATACCCAACGTCACCTTGTCGCCGACCTTGCCACGGCTGGCATCAACCGAGCTGCGCACGGTCATGCCCTTGGGCAAGCGCATGACTGCTGCGCCTTGCTCGACGCCAACCAGCTGGGCTTCGAGCAGGTTCATCTTCGGCGAGCCGAGGAAGCCGGCCACGAAGAGGTTGGACGGGTTTTCGTACATCTCCAGCGGGCTACCCACCTGCTGGATGATACCGGCGTTGAACACCACGATACGATCGGCCAGCGTCATTGCTTCAACCTGATCGTGCGTCACGTAGATCATCGTGGTCTTGAGATCCTGGTGCAGCTTGGACAACTCGACACGCATGTTCAAACGCAGCGAAGCATCCAGGTTCGACAGCGGTTCGTCGAACAGGAACACCTTCGGCTCGCGAACGATCGCGCGACCGATCGCCACGCGCTGACGCTGGCCACCGGACAGTGCCTTCGGCTTGCGATCAAGCAGATGGGTGATCTGCAGAATGTCGCCAGCCTTGCTCACGCGCTCGTCAATTTCGGCCTTCGGCGTACCGGCGAGCTTGAGGGCAAAACCCATGTTCTGCGCGACCGTCATGTGCGGATACAGCGCATACGACTGGAACACCATGGCGATGCCGCGCTTGGACGAGTGGATGTCATTCGCCAGCGTGTCGCCGATGAAGAGCTCGCCATCGGTAATGTCTTCCAGACCGGCGATCATCCGCAGCATGGTCGACTTGCCGCAACCCGACGGGCCGACGAAAACGACGAACTCGCCGTCCTGGATATCCAGATCCACACCCTTGATGACGGTAACGTCCTTGGTGTAGTTTTTCTTGATGTTCTTGAGCGTAACCGAAGCCATTTTCGATTTCCTTGCAAATTCAGTTCTTGGGCGTTAGCTGATCGCGGCGGGCTTACTTCACTGCACCGTCGAGGCCGGAGATAAAGTAGCGCTGCGTGAAGGCGAAGAAGATCAGAACCGGCAGAACGGTCATGACGATCGCGGCCATCACGAGGCTGGTCGACACCGCGAACGGGCCGGTCAGGTCGTTAAACACACCGACAGCCAGCGGCAACTTGTCGCGGGTCGTGATCACGATCGAAGGCCAGAGGTAATCGTTCCACGCGTTAACGAGAGTGAAGATCGACAGCGCGGCAATCGACGGCGCCGAAACCGGCACCATCACACGCCAGAGGATCTGCAACTCGGTCGCACCATCCACACGGGCAGCATCAATCAGGTCTTGCGGAATCTGCTCGAACGCCTGCTTCATCAGGAAAATGCCGAATGCACCGGCAAAGTTCGGGATGATCGCGCCCCAGTAGCTGTCCAGCAGCCCCATATGCTTGAGGGTGATGAAGTTCGGAATGATGTTGACTTCGGACGGCAGCATCATGGTTGCGATGATGCCAACGAAAATCAGATTACGACCCGGGAATTTCAGCCGCGCCAGCGGGTAACCCGCCAGCACCGAAATCACCGCCACCGCAACAATCGTCCACAACGACATGACGGTCGAGTTCTTCAGGTAATCCAGAAACGGCATCTCGGTAAAGACGCGTTCGAACCACATCAGGCTCGGCTCGGTTGGCCAGAACGACCGCGGGAACAGCCAGGTGTTGGACGGATCGGCAGACAGACCCACCGACAGCGCCCAGACAAACGGGAAGCAGGTAAAGATAGCGAAGGCGATCAGACCGGCATATTGCCCGATCAATGCCAGCGCGCGCCGGGTCGTGCGACTAGTAGCCATATTACGGGACCTTTTTTGCGTATTGCGACCGCCCTGCGTCGTTGGGGGCAGCACCTTCTCAGCGGAATGACTGGCAGACATGGCGGGCTCCTTACTTCTTCTCGCTGAAGAAACGGAACTGCACGGCTGCGAGCATCATGCAGAAGAAGGTCACCACCAGACCGGCAGCGGCACCACGACCGAAGTTGTAGTTGCGGAATGCCTGGTCGTACACGTAATAAAGCGCGGTATAGGTATCGGCCTGACCCTTGGTCAGCACGATGATTTCCTGGAAGGATTTGATCGCGGCAATGGTAGACAACAGCGTACAGAGCAAAATTGTCGGCTTGACCATTGGAACGGTGATTTTCCAGAAACGATCCCAAGCATTGGCGCCATCCAGAATCGCGGCCTCTTCAACCTCGGCCGGAATGGCTTGCAAACCGGCAAGATACAGGACCATGTAATAACCGATACCTTTCCAGAAGGTAAAGATCATGACCATGTAAATGGCGATATCGGGATTACCCAGCCAGTCGATCTGACCATCCGGGCCTTGTGGCACCAGATGCAGCGACTGCAGCAGCCAAGTGAGCATGCCGTCGTACTTATAGACGTTGGCCCAAACGACACCGGCAATCGAGATGGCGGTAATGACCGGGATGTAATACGCCGCGCGGAAGAAGGTCATCCCCGGCAGCTTGTTGTTGACCAGCTTGGCAACAACCAGTGCAGCCACCTGAATGACCGGCACAACCAGCAGGTAAAGCAGCGAATTCTTCAACGCGTTATGGAACAGTTCTTCCTGAGCAATGTACTTGAAATGCTCGAAGTTGTTCCATGTCGCAACGCCATCGGCAATGCTGTAGTTATTAAATGCCAGGTAAGTATTATACCCTACTGGCCAAAATGTGAAGATACCCATCAGAATTAGCGCGGGGGCCAAGAACAGATAGGCAATGGCGGTATAGCTGCTTGAGTTTTTCACGGCGCAACTCGACTGTTTATATATTTATGTACGGCGGGGAAAAACGGAACTGTCGTTGCCGACAGCTCCGTTTTCAGAGAAACAGAAGCAAATGCTTACTTCTTGCCGAGCTTCTCATTCCAAGCGGCAACCACTTCATCCAGAGCCGACTTGACCGACTTGCGGCCTTCGATCGCGCTTTGAACTTCGTCTTGCAACTTCTTGGTCATTGCAGCTTCATCCGGCAGCACGCCCGGAGCAATGGTCAGAGTGCGAGCATTTTCCATCGACTTGGCAGCAACGGCACGAGCCTGGTCAACCGCATCGGCGCTCTTGGCACCAGCTTGGAAGTAGGAGTCGAGGTTAGCCTTCTTGGTCGACGGGAAGGTCGTTTCGGTAGCCTTCGAGAACGCAACTTGCTGTTCATCCGAGGTCAGGAACTTGCCCAGCTTTGCAGCTGCAGCCGGATCCTTGGTGCCCTTCGGTACAACGAAGTCCATCATCCAGGCGCCGAATGCCATCTTGCCAGCATCAGCCGGGAACGGTGCAACACCGGTCTTCTCGTAGATAGCCTTGGCATCGGTTTCGGTACGCTTCAGAGCTTGCGGCGCGGTGGTCATCATCGCGATCTTGCCCGAGTTGTACGCAGCGATTTCTTGCTCGAATTCCATCTTGAAGACGTCTTTCGGCATCACGCCAGCTTTGTACAGATCAGCAAACTTCTGCACGAAAGCAACGTGCTTCGGCGAGTTGAACACTGCCTTGCCATTTTCAACGACCGGCAGACCTGCGTAGTAGAACCAGCCCACCATGTTGCCCATCTTCGGAGCGAAAGCAGCCAGACCAGTCTTGGCCTTGATTTGCTTAGCATCAGAGACGAGCTGATCAAAGTTCTTCGGAGCCGACTTCACGCCAGCCTTGGCGAAGATGTCCTTGTTGTAGGCAATAACCGAAACCGAGTTGTACCACGGGAAGGCATACACCTTGCCATTGACAGTCACGTCCTTGAGGGCGGCAGCCAGGTAAACGTTCTTGTCAGCACCGAGGTACTGGTCCAGCGGCAGAATGTTGCCTTGCTGAGCGTACTCATGTACCCAAGGCACGTTGAAGTTGACCAGTGCCGGCGGGTTGCCAGCAGCGATCGAAGCAATCAGCTTCGGCTGGATTTGATCCCAGTTCATGTCAACCCACTTGGCTTGCAGGCCCGGGTTGGCAGCGTTGAACTTGGAAACGGACTGCTCGAAGTAGCCATTGAACTTCGGTGCGAGGTTCATGGTCCAGAATTCGAGTTCGGTAGCAGCTTGTGCTTGCAGCGCTGCGAAGCCGAAGATAGCCGCGCCAACGGTCAACATTTTTTTGAGCTTCATCTTGTCTTCCTCTTGGAGTTATCGACAAAAACGCTAAAGGCAAAGGCCTTTGCGCTACACCACATTTGACCCAGTGTCATCACTAAATCATGCGGATTGTTTATTTTGCCGGGTTAGTCTAACAGAATTCATCCCCGGCAAAATTTGATTCACTTCAACATTACAAGTAAGTGAACACCTTACTTGCTGGCGAGCTTGCCGTTCCAGAAGGCCGCTGCGTCATCCAGCGCCTGCTTGGCGGACTTGCGACCGGTCACGGCAGCCTGGACTTCATCGTTGAGCTTTTTGTTCATCGCCGCTTCGTCCGGCAGGCCGGAAACGGTCAAGGTACGCGATGCTTTGATCGCGGTCGCCGCAACCGAGGTAGCACGCTCGACCGGATCGGCCGACTTGGCACCGGACTGGAAGTAAGCGTCGTCAAGTGCCTTGTTGGTCGACGGGAAAGTAGCCGACGCCTTGGCAAAGGCCAATTGCGCTTCGTCGTTGGTCAGGAACTTACCGAGCTTGACCGCAGCGTCGACGTTCTTGTAGCCCTTAGGTACCGACCACAGGAACAGAAAACCACCGAACGGGGTCTTGCCGCCTGCTTGCGGGAAGCCTGCAACGCCGGTTTCGGCGTAGACCTTGGGTGCATCGGTCTTGGTACGCTTCAGCGCATGGCCGCCCTCAGCGAACATCGCGATCTTCTGCGAGCCGAACGCGGCGATCTGTTCTTCGAAGCCCATCTTGAAGACGTCCTTCGGGAACACGCCGCTCTTGTAGGCGGCGGCGAACTGCTCGACCAGCTTGACGTGGGCCGGGCTATTGAACGCGGCCTTGCCATCCTTCAGCACCGGCAGACCTTCGTACAGGAACCAGCCGCTAAAGCCATCGTTCAGCTTCGGCGCAAAACCGGCGACGCCCGTTTTTTCCTTGACGAGCTTGGCGGTCTGCATCAACTCGCTGAAGCTCTTCGGGGCTTCCTTGACGCCGGCCTTGGCCAGCAGGTCCTTGTTGTAGAACAGCACGCCGGTGACCTGGTACCACGGCAGACCGTAGATCTGACCGTCGTAACTCATATCCTTGTTGGCGCCTTCGGTATAAACACTCTTGAAGCTGCTCGCCTGCTTGGTGATCGGCACGATCATCTTCGATTGAGCGTATTGATCCATCCACGGCTTGGGCAGGTTCACCAGGCCCGGGACGGTGCCACTGGCGACTGCGGCGACCATACGAGCCTGGAAGGCATCCCACGGCACATCGACCCACTTGGCTTCGATATCGGTCTGTGAAGCGTTGAACTTGCCGGTCAACTCCTTCATGACGCTGTCGAATTTCGGCGACAAGCTGTTCGACCAGTACTCGACCTGCACCTTGTCGGCGGCCAGAGCGTTGAGAGAGGTGGCGGCGAATACGGCAGCGGCCAAGGCAAGGGAACGCTTCAACTTCATCGATCAATCTCCAATCCGGGCGGGTATTCCCTGACTATCCATCAAGCCGGGAAAACCTTAGTCATTCACTCTTATGCCGTCAAATCACCGTTGTTTTCTCGCATATGCGGCCGGTTGATTCGGGCGGTACGTGTAAGGTCCGCTCGACTTCAATGTGCGACCACCCGGGTCTTCACACCGCGTCTGAACGGCTCAGGCCAGATTACCGCAATTTGAAAGCAGGCAGAAATTGACGGGGCGCGAGCCCAAGCGGGAGTACAGGAACGAGATCGGCGGCCCGAAAAACCCGCCAGCCGGTGGCATGCGTTTGGCACGTAGCCGACAACAAACCGGATGACCGGGCAACTACATGACAACCAAAGAAAGAACCGATTTTTTCGTTTTCAATCAGCAAATTAACAGTGAAGCTCAACAACAAAATCGTAGTAATCGCTACGGAAGTACGAATGCGTAAGCTCAACAGCCGTGCCATTTTCAAGAAATCCAACCCGAGTCAGGTGGAGCATGGCGGATCCCAGCGGCACATTGGCGAGCGTTGCCAGTGCTTCGGACGCATTGATTGCGCCGATATTTTGTATCGCACGTACAACACCAAGGCGGCGATCACGCATAAATTCATAAAGAGAATCCCCTACCTCGGCCGGCTCGGGCACCAGATGATAGGGCAGCGTGGTTTCCTCAATCGCCATGATCACATCGCTGGCGGTACGCACCCGCAGTAGCCGGCTCACCCGGCTGTTGGGTGCCAGATTGAGCTTGAGCAGCTCCTCGGGCGTCGCGGTGGCAACTTCACGCCTGAGCCATTTCGAGCCCGGCGTAAAACCGCGCTGTTTGAGCACTTCCGACAAATTGGTCAGCCGGGTCAGTGACTGCTCAAGCTTCGGCGTGATGTAAGTTCCCGCCCCCTGGCGCCGGATGATCATGCCCTGCTCGTACAGGAGATCGAGCGCCTTGCGCGCGGTCACGCGCGAAACGCCGAGCACCTCGCAAAAAGTGCGCTCGGACGGCAACGGATCATCGGCTTTCCAGAAGCCCGCATGAATCGCTGCCGCGAGCTTGTGGCCAAGCTGGAGGTAAAGCGGCGTCGCACTGTCCGGATCGGGCTTGAGGACGAGCAATTTGGCGGGTGCTTGCATGCGACGCTTCTCCAGCCCTGACTCAGGCGACTGCGCGGCGGATCAGAATCAGCGCACCAGCACACGAATCGGCTTGTGGCCGCGTGGTGCTGGCAAGAAAATCGACCGGAATGTACGGGCACAGCGCTTCGGACAGGCCACCACCGCAAATCGCGATAGGCAGCGTGGGCGAAGTGCGGCGCAGCGCTTGGCCGATGATTTCGATTTCGCGACCGGCATCGAGCAGAAAAGACTCCGCCACCAGATCACGCTCGCCAAACTCGACCACGATGGGCGACAACGAGGCGCATTCGCCCTGCTTCATCTGCCCCATCCAGGCGAAGATCGCTTCTTTGGTTTCGCCAACGACGCTCATCAGCTTGCGGCTGAAATCGGTCACCGGCTGGCGGCCATCGAACACGCGCTGCACATGGTTGATCGCCTTGAGGCCGAGATACGCCCCCGAACCTTCGTCCGAAGTCGGGAAACCCCAGCCGCCGACTTCAAGCCGCGTACCGTCGGCCAGCCAGGCTTCGCCGATCGACCCGGTGCCAATGGCAATGATCGCGCCGAATTCGCCCTTGTGAGCACCAAGCAAAGTCGAAAAACCGTCGGTCTCGACGATGATCTTCGCGAACCCCGGATTCTTCTGTTCGAACTCGTCCGCCCAAGCACGGTTGTGTACGCCCGACAAACCCAGACCCACCGCGCAACGCGAGAAATCGGGCGCGGTCACGCCAATGGCGGCAAAACCGTCATTGATGGCCTGGAGGATATTGGTCCACGCCTTGTCGACCCCCTGCCCTAGCGCCGATGCACCGGCTTCGGCGCGAATTTTCTCGATCCCGTCGAGACCGGAGATACAGATGCGCGTACCGGTACCGCCACCGTCGACACCGATCAGATATTCAATTTGACTCATGGCCCGTCCTCATCATCGTTATATGTGCATCGCTTTAAGACCACTGGCTTGATACTTCAATACCAGTGAGCTGCGTTTGCCTTGCCAAGGCCAGCGTTTGTTCGGACCGCATGGTTGTCGGTACGAACCAGGCCGAATCGGGCAAGGACACCAATTTATGTGCGCCCCTCCGCCATGTCAACGAACGCTGATAGACCTGCATCCAGAAATGACAACGCCCGCGTCGGCGGGCGTTGTACAGGGCGACCAGCGGCTCGCAATCAGTGCTTTGCGTGCAAACCACATTCCTTGAATTCGGGGTTTTCCCACCACCAGCGGCCGGCGCGGACGTCCTCTCCCGCTGCAATCGAGCGGGTACAGGGCGCGCATCCAATCGACGGATAGTGTTTATCGTGCAGCGCGTTGTACGGCACCTTGTTGGCCTTGATGTAGGCCCAGACGTCTTTCTCGGTCCATTCAAGCAGCGGATTGAATTTCTCCATCCCGTTGCCGTCATCGAACTCCTGATGCGCCATATCGGTACGCGTCGGCGATTGCTCGCGCCGCAAGCCGGTCACCCAAGCCTTCTTGCCCGACAAGGCACGTGCCAGCGGCTCGAGCTTGCGGATACGGCAGCACTCCTTGCGCAGATCGACCGAATCGTAAAAGGCATTGATGCCGTTCCGGTTCACATACGCCTCCACCGACTCGGCGCGCGGAAAGAACACCAGCACTTTCTTCGCCGGATACTGCTCACCGGTTTTCTGCATCAGGTCGTACGTTTCGGTCGGCAAGCGGCCGGTATCGAGACTGAAAATGTCGATGCCGATTTCATGCCGGGCGATCAGGTCGGTGATCACCATGTCCTCGGCGCCGTACGAGTTGGCGAATACCGCCGGGCTGTATTCGGCGGCAATGCGCTTGAGCAGCGCCACGGTTACCGCCAGCTTGTCTTCCATGCTCATGCGAACTCCAGAATGCGGTTGGGCCTATCTTATATAGATAGGTGATCAAAATACCAGCTTGGCGCCGGTCACCACCAGCATCACCGCCAGCAGCGGGCGCAGCACATGGTCGGGAACACGGCCGGCCAAGCGGCTGCCTAAGTAAATCGCCGGCAGGGAGCCGACCAAAAGGTTGCCGAGCAGATGCCAATCGATATTACCAAGCCCCATGTGACCAAGACCGGCGACCAGCGTCAGCGGCACCGCATGGGCGATTTCGGTGCCGACGAGGCGCGTTGTCGGCAGCAGCGGATACAACATGAAGAGGGCGACAGTCCCCAAGGCGCCAGCACCGATCGAGGTGAGCGTGACGATCACGCCGAGCAAAATGCCCACCACAACGGTGTAAACATTGCGGCTCGAATCGGGCATCGACAACCAGTCGCTGGCGTGGCGTTGTGCCAGTTTCAACAGTTTCTGCTTGAAGACAATCGCAACCGAAGTCAGCAGCAGGGCGATGCCCAGACCGGTTTTGATGACCCGGTTCACGGTATCGATATCGCCATGCCAGTTATGCAGCAGCAACACCGTCAACGCAGCGGCCGGCACACTGCCGGCGGCGAGCCAGCCGGTGATGCGCCAGTCGATGTTACGGGCACGCTGGTGCACGACCACGCCGCCCGATTTGGTAATCGCGGCATAGAGCAAATCGGTGCCGACTGCAGTGGCCGGGCTGATGCCGAAAAACAGCAGGATAGGCGTCATCAGCGAGCCCCCGCCGACGCCGGTCATGCCGACCACGAAGCCCACAACGAGTCCTGCAATGATGTAAGCCAGTTCCATGCCGCGCCATTCCTTGATTTGAGCGGCGATGATAGCAACGGCTTTTATAGCAACTTAGATTGATATGTTAGGATAATAGAATCCTCGGTTATTTGAATATCGGCCATGAAACTGCAACAGCTGCGCTATCTCGTCGAAGTCGCCAAACAGGGTCTCAATGTCTCCGAGGCGGCCGAAAAACTGCACACATCACAGCCAGGAATTTCCAAGCAGATCCGTCTGCTGGAGGATGAACTGGGTGTGCAGATCTTCATCCGCAACGGCAAGCGCGTGGTCGACGTGACCGCGCCGGGCCGCGAGATCCTGAAGATTTCCGAGCGGATGCTGATGCAGGCGCAGAACCTCAAGCGCATCGGCGAAGAGTTCGTCAATGTCGAGGGCGGCAGCCTGACCATCGCCACCACGCACACGCAGGCGCGCTATGCGCTGCCGAAGACGATCAAGGCCTTTTTGTCGCGCTATCCGAAGGTGCGGCTGTCGATCAAGCAAGGCAGCCCGACCCAGATCAGTGAAATGGTCGTCGACGGCGAGGCCGATATCGCCATCGCCACCGAGGGCATCGACCACTATCCCGAACTGGCGATGCTCGATTGCTACGACTGGAACCGCGATGTGGTCGTCCCCAAGGATCATCCGCTCACCGGATTGACCCGGCCGCTGACCTTGGCCGACGTCGCCGCCTACCCGCTGATCACCTACGATTTCGCGTTTACCGGGCGCAACAAGATCAACAATGCGTTTGAAATGGCGGGCCTGTCGCCAAACGTGGTGCTGACGGCCATCGACACCGACGTCATCAAGACCTATGTATCGCTGGGGCTGGGCGTCGGCATTATCGCGGCGATGGCCTTCGAGCCTGAGCGCGACAGCAACCTGGTGGCGATCAATGCCAGCCATCTGTTCGAGTCGTCGACCACGCGCATTGGCCTGCGCCGCGATGCCTATCTGCGCGGCTATGCCTTCGATTTCATCTCGCTGTTCGCGCCACAACTGACACGCGAGATCGTTCAGGGTGCGCTGATGTGCGATGTCGACGATGCCGACTGAGTGATCGCGCCACAAGCGTAGTCAGAACGACACAACCCCGCCCGCAAGCGGGGTTGTTTGTTTTTAAGCCAGCCCGGATCAGCGCTTCTGCTGTGCCCAGAAGACACCGGCCACCGTTTTGGCATCGGTGATCGTTCCGTCGAGCACGCCGGCGACCAGCGCATTGAGCGAAATCGCCACCGTTTCGACGAACTCTCCCTCGTCGAGCTTCGCCTCGCCCGCCGTCAGCTCGCGCGCGAGGAATAAATGAATCTCCTCGGTCGCGTAGCTGATGACCGGATGGATCAGGCCGAGGTAATCCCACTGGGCGGCGGTATAGCCGGTTTCTTCTTCAAGTTCGCGCTGCGCGCAGGCCAGCAGCGACTCGCCGGCGTCGAGCTTGCCGGCCGGAAACTCGATGAACACCCGGTTCAGCGGATAGCGGAACTGCCGCTCCATCAGCAAGCGCCCATCCGGCAGCACCGGAATCACCATCACCGCACCGGGATGCACCACATATTCGCGCACCGCCTGACTGCCATCGGGCAAGCGCACGTTATCGCGGTTGATATGCAGCAACGCGCCGTCGTAAACGCGTTCACCATCAATACGGGTTTCGATCAGGTGCTGGTCGTCTTGCATGCGGAGGAGTCCTGAAATCGGCAATAGCGGAGGCGGCCAGTGTAGCGCCGATCCGGGTCATTCCGGTGACAGGCCGCCGGTGCTAAACGATCCGAATGACGCTGTCCAACCCCAAATAATCACACCCCACAACGATGGCGGAGACGCTTATTCTTCCACTCATCAATTTGCCGGCCATGTAAGTGTCGGCACGCGCTCACAGGATGAACACCATGCAACACCTCAAAAAAGCGCTGTTTGCGGCCCTCCTGGCCGTCTCGGCCACCGCCGCCCAGGCCATCGAAGTCAACGGTAGCGCCGGTGACGCGTATCAGCACATCGACGGCAATGCATCCATGCTCGGGATCGATTTCTCGGCCGACTGGACCCACAACGATCACAAGGGCGAAGTGGGTGGCGTGGGCATCGGCATCAAACTGCCGGTACCGGTGGTCGACATCGCCCTCGGCGGCAAGGCCGTGTACCTGTCGCCGACCGATATGGATACCGAATACGCGGCAGCACTCGGTGGCCGTTTCACCGTGCCGCTGGGCGAGCACTTTGCCATGTACGGCAGCGCCTATTACGCGCCGGACGGTTTTGCCAGCGGCAACGTCAAGACCTTTACCGACGCAGCCATCGGCGTGCGCTGGAACATCATCAAACCGGTTTCGATCGACGTTGGTTACCGCTACACCGCGATCGACCGCGACAACGGCGGTGAGATCCGCATCGCCGACGGCGTCTACGGCGGGCTGGGCGTGCGTTTCTAAGCGCCTGTCTCACTTGGCGGCTGCGGTAGCACTGCAGCATCCAGCATCACAAAAAGGGAGCCATATGCTCCCTTTTTGTATCTGAGCCGCCATCGTCACGGCAGGTAAGATAACGCTCTGACCCGCCCCACCGGAACGACGATGAATGACGCCTGGCTCCCCTCTGTTCTCGATCTGCTCGCCCGTGGCGAGCGCCTGCTCGGCGAGTACGAGCGTCGGCTGCCGGCGCTGCCGCCTGGCAACGACTGGCAGGCGCAAGCGTATCGCTGGCGCAGCTTTGATGGCCGCGGCGCGCTGCAGCCGGTCTTGCATCCGCATGTGATCACGCTCGATTCGCTGTGCAATATCGAGCGGCAAAAGAATCTGCTGGTCGCCAATACCCGTCAGTTCGTCGAAGGCCGGCTCGCCAACAACGTGCTGCTGACCGGTTCACGCGGTTGCGGCAAGAGTTCCTTGGTCAAGGCGGCATGGAACGCGTTCAAGGATCACGGCCTGCGGCTGATCGAGGTCGAAAAAACCCATCTGACCGATCTGCCCGACATCGTCGAGCTGGTCGCCGACCGGCCGGAACGTTTCATCCTGTTTTGCGACGACCTCAGTTTCGAGGAAGGCGATTGGGGTTATCAGGCGCTGAAGACCGCGCTCGACGGCTCGATAGCCGCGCCGAGCGCCAATGTACTGATTTACGCGACCTCGAACCGCCGCCATCTGGTGCCCGAGTATTTCAGCGAAAACGCCCAGACGCGCTACGACGGCGACGAGATCCATGTCGCCGAGGCGATCGAAGAAAAGGTCGCGCTGTCGGAACGCTTCGGCCTGTGGCTGTCGTTCTACGGTTTCGATCAGAACGACTACCTGAACGCGTGCAAGCTGTGGCTGCGGAATTTCGGCATCACCGGCTGGGATGAACACACCGAGCGCGAGGCGCTGCAATGGGCGCAAGGGCGCGGCTCGCGCAGCGGCCGGGTGGCGTGGCAGTTTGCGCGCGACTGGTCGGGCAAGGCCGGCTGAGCCGGCGTACTTTTGCCACGGCGACAAGGCCACAGGCCGGGCTACGGTACAATCGGGCCGATCTGACCAACCCTTGTGCGCCATGACCCACGCCCGCATTACCCACGTCGCCGCCGGCATCCTGCTTCGCCCGGAAGGCGGCTTCCTGCTCGGCAGTCGCCCGGTCGGCAAACCCTATGCCGGCTACTGGGAATTCCCCGGTGGCAAGCTTGAAGCTGGCGAAACCGCGCTCGACGCCTTGAAGCGCGAGCTGCACGAGGAAATGGGCATCGCCGTCACCGCGGCAACGCCGTGGCTGGTGCAGACCTTCACCTATCCGCATGCGACGGTGCGTCTGCAGTTCTTCCGCGTCACCGCCTGGGAAGGCGAACCGCAAGCGCACGAAGGCCAGGCCTTCGCCTGGCAAACCCCGGGTGCCCTGAACGTGTCGCCTATCCTGCCGGCCAACGGCCCCATCCTGCGCGGCTTGGCCTTGCCGCCGGCGCTGGCGCTATCAAGCGCCGGCACGCTTGGCAGCGACGCCTGGCTGGCCCGACTCGACGAAAGACTGGCGCGCGGCCTGCGCTGGCTGGTGCTGCGCGAGCCGCAGCTCGATCCGGCCAGCTATCGCGAACTGGCAACAACGGTGCTCGCGCGCGCGCGCCGCCACGGTTGCCGGGTGTTGCTGCATGGCGATATCGCGCTGGCGCAAGCACTCGGTGCCGACGGTGTGCAACTGCCGGCCCGACTCGCCGCAACCCTGGCAAAACGCCCGCGCGGCATCGACTGGCTCGGTGTTTCGGCGCACAACGCGGCCGAACTGGCGATCGCACAACGCATCGGCGCCGATTACGCGCTGATCGGCCACGTTCGCGATACCGCATCGCATCCGGGCGAGCCCGCACTGGGCTGGGACGGTTTCGCCGCGCTCACCGGCAGCGGCTGGCCTTTCCCGATTTACGCGATCGGCGGCATGAGCGATGCCGACATCGCGACCGCACAAGTCCACGGCGGCCACGGCGTCGCCCAACTCTCTATGGCCTGGAGCCAAGCATGAAAGACAAGATGTTGAAACGCGCGCTATTGCGCGTTGCCGCGGTGCTGCTGATTGCCTTCGGCGCCGCCTGGTACTACGGCTGGGTTCATCCGCAATACTGGTTCCGCAATTACGAGGTCAACACCATCGTCACCCAGCAGTGCGACGATCTCGTCGCCGGCTGCCGCTTCCGGCTGGAAAACCACGACTACGTACTGAAGAGCCGTGGCCCGGTTACCACCCAGGCACCGGTGGAACTGGTGCTGAGCGGCAAGGCCGACAAGGTCAGCGCCGAATGGGCGATGGCCGGCATGGATATGGGCAGCGCCCGCTACACGCTGCAACGCGACGGCGAAGGCTGGCGCGCATCGACGATTCTGCCGGTCTGCAGCCAGAAGCGGCAGGACTGGCAGCTGACGCTGAACATCGACCGCAACCGGGTCGTGCTGCTGACGAAATCGCAGCGATAGGTCGGCGCCCGACCACGGCTCAGTGCGCCCCGGTCGCCGAGAACAACTGGATCACCGCGACGCCGGCAATGATCAGCGCAATCCCGATCCACGCAGCCAGATCGGGCACCTGCTTGTACAGCACGCTGGCGACCAGCGTCACCAGCACGATGCCGGCGCCGCACCAGATTGCGTAGGCGATGCCGACCGGCACGGTTTTCATCACCTGCATCAGCAGGTAGAACGCCGTCGCATAGCCAAGCACGACAAAAATACTGGGAATCAGCCGGGTAAACCCGTCCGACGCCTTGAGGCTGCTGGTGGCGATCACTTCGGCGACAATCGCCACGCCCAGCATCAGATAACTTTTCATTTCCTACATCCTCTCCAGTTCAGCCGGCCTTCGCGGTGGCGAGTGCCGAACGGCATCTTATGCAAACAAGCCGATACCCATAAGTTGGATTCCATCTGATAATCAGATGGATGAACTGGACCCACGAACAACTTGCCACCTTTGTCACCGCCGCCGACGCCGGCTCGTTTTCGGCGGCGGCACGCCGGCTGGGGCGGGCGCAATCGGCGGTCAGCAGTGCGATTGCGCTGCTCGAAGCCAGCCTCGACGTCGCACTATTCGATCGCAGCACGCGAACCCCGGTATTGACTGACGCCGGCCGCGTGCTGCTCGGTGAAGCGCGTGAACTACTGCGGCAGCGGCAACACTTCGAAAACCGCGCCTTCGCGCTCGGCAGCCAGGTGCCGGGACAGATCACGCTGGCGCTCGACGAAGGCCTGCCGTATCTGCCGGCGATGAAACTGCTCGCCGATTTCGCCGCCGCCTATCCGCAACTCGATGTCACCGTGCTGAACTGCTCGGCGGCGGAAATCGCCGAATGGGTCGCCGACGGCCAGGTCGACGCCGGCCTGTCTTTCCGCCGGCGCGGCGACGACAGCGCGATCGAGTCCGAACCGGTCGGCGCGGTACCGCGGGTGATCGTCACCGGCATCGAGCATCCGCTGGCCGGCCTGAGCACGATCAATCGCAACGAACTGGCGCGACACCGGCAACTGATCGTGATGCCGCGCACCGGTGCCGAGGATGGCGACGACGACGAACGCATCAGCCCGCAGGCCTGGCATTCGGACAGCCTGTACGCGGTCGCCGAGCTGGCGGCATTCGGCATCGGCTGGGCGGTGGTGCCGCGCAACGTTGCGCGCTACCCGACGCTGGCCGGCCGGCTGGTCGAGCTGGCGGCCGGCGATGTGGCGTTCAGCGCGCTGGAGGTGCGCTTGTGCTGGCGAACCGGCCGCGGCGACTGGCCGATACTCGGCTGGCTGCGGCGCTATCTGGCGCAGGCGGTGTTTGCCGCTGACGACAAATAAGCCGCAGCGGGCACGAACGGGTGACGTTCGCAGGCAGATTTGAAACAATGGCCTCCTTGACCAAGTCAGCCACCAAGCCAGCCATCATGCGCCGCCTGTTCGCCATTTCCGCCCTGATGTTGTCGCTGACCGCCTGGGGCAAGGTCTACCAATGGCGCGATGCCGACGGCCGCGTCCATTACAGCGATCAGCCGCCGGCCGGGCAAACCAGCCGCGAACGTACGATCAAGCCGAACGTGATCGGCAATGCGGCCAAACCCGCCGCCAGCGCGCCACAGGCCAAGGGGCCGGCGGTGGTGCTGTACACCAATCCGCAATGCGGCCAGCCATGCGCGCTGGCGGTGATGCTGCTGGATGCCCGTAGTGTCGATTACGAAGTCCGCAACCCGGCCAGTTCCGATGCGCAGCTGCTGGATTTTTACAAGGCCACCGGCCAGACCCAGCTGATTCCGCCGGTGCTGCAGGTCGGTACCGATATCTACCGGATCTGGGATCCGCAACTGTGGTCGGCGGCGCTGGCCCGCGCCGGCTACCTTATTACCCAGCGCTGAGCGGACGAGGCTTTGGCATCATCGGCGTTTTGCCGATATCCTCTCGCCGATGTACTCATCCATGACACGTTTTGCGCTGGCGCTCATCGCAGCCGCGCTACTTGCCGGCTGCTCAAAAACCGACCCCGACTCACCGGGCGCGCAACGCCAGGCCATCTTCAAGGACATGCTCAGAACCAGCGAAGCGCTCGGCGGCATGATTCGTGGCCGCAGCAGCTACGATGCGGCCAGTTTTCAGGCCGGCGCACTCAAGCTCAAAGCACTGGCATCGGCGCCGTGGTCGCACTTTCCCGAATTCGACGCCAGCGGCCCCAGCAGCGCCGGCGCAGCTGATTTCCACGCCGCAGCACAAAAGCTGGAAAGTGCCGCCACCCAGCTCGCCGCGCAAACCGGCACCGGCGTGACCATGGCCGACGTCCGTCCGCACTTTGCTGCGGTCGAAGAATCGTGCACGGCCTGCCACAAGCAGTTCCGCCCCGAGTAAGCGCGCTAACGCGGGGTCGCGGCAGGCAGGTTGCTGCCGCAGGCCTTGCAGAAGCGCGCATCGCCATCGTGATCGGCCGAATCGCAAGCACCACAGCGGCGTAACAACTGTTTTTCGTCGTCGCGCACCCGCGCGAACTCGGCCGAGACGATGCCGGTCGGCACCGCGAGGATGCCGTAGCCCATCAGCGTCACCAGCGCCGCCAAACCCTGGCCGAGGCCGGTTTTCGGCGTCAGATCGCCGTAGCCGAGCGTGGTCAGCGTGACGATGGCCCAGTAAATGCCGCGCGGAATCGAGGTAAAGCCGTTGGCCTCGCCTTCGATCACGAACATCAGCGTGCCGAGCACGATGGCCATCATCAGCATCACGTAGATAAAGATCATGATCTTGCGCCGGCTCGCCGCCAGCGCCTGGGTGATCGCGCTGCTGGCATTGAGGTAGCCGGCGAGCTTGAGCACCCGAAACACCCGCAACAGCCGCAGCACGCGGATATCGGTGAGATAGATGCTCTGCGGCAGGAACAGGCCCATATACGTCGGCAGGATGGACAGCAGATCGATCAAGCCCAGCGGGCTGGTGATATAGCGCCACGGTCTGGCGACGCAGGCGATGCGCACGATGTATTCGGCGGTGAACAGCAGCGTAAAGCCCCATTCCAGCGCCGTGAACACCCCGCCCCACTGCGCGCGGATGCTGGCGACGCTGTCGAGCACCACCGTGAGCACCGACAGCACAATGGCGACCAGCAGGCAGACGTCGAAGCACTTGCCGGCCGGCGTGTCGGCTTCAAAAATGATCGTGTACAGACGGCGCTGCCAGCCAGGGGCTGACGGTTTGAGCGCGGCGGATAAGGCGGACATGTCGCGGCCCCGGCGAAATGGACAACCCGACAGTTTACCGTGTTGCCACAGGCGGACCTGCGATCAGGTCAAGCTCCGGCCATTGCCGACCTCGCCCCCGCCCGGTCAGAGACCAAGTGCCAAGCCATAACTGCCGCTCGACGGACATGCAAAAGATTCAAGCAAGTTAAATGACAGAAATAAGAAGGCTGACGCTATAACAGAAGAACCTTTTTGTGTGTGGAGCTTCAAGATGACCATCTCAGCCCGGCTGGTTCTCACCTTTGCCATCGCCTTGTTTTCCCTGCTGTTCATCGGCGGCTTCGGACTCTGGCAACTGAAGCAGGCGCAACAGCGTTTCGACGAAGTCCAGATCCGCAGCCTTGCCAGCTTCACCGAACTGAATAGCGCCAAGGATGGTGTCGACAGCCTGCGTCTTTCGGCCTACAAGCATGTACTGAGCACCAACGCCGCCGAGCAGCAACGCTGGCAGAAGGACATCGACCAGCGTCTGGTCACGGTCGATACCGCACTGCAAAATTATGCAAAAACCTATGTGTTCGATGCCGAAGACCAGCGCCTGCTGGCCGCCGACAAGGCTGGCTGGGCCGCCTATCGCACGCAGCTGGCCACCGCGCTGGAGCACTCGCGTGCTCGCGATCTGGACGGTGCCCGCCTCGCGCTGAACCAGAATCGCGGCAGCAAGCTGCACCAGATACTGAATACGCATATCGAACACAATATGCGGGAAGCCGCAGCGCTGGCGGCGACCAATGCCGCCGCCTACGAGCACACCATGCGCTGGACCATCGGCGTGGTGCTCGCCTGCCTGCTGCTGACCGCCGTCCTCGCCGGCCAACTGTTCGCCCACATCCGCACCGGTCTGTCGGCGATTCAGCACACACTCAGACACGTCGCCGAAACGCTCGACTTCACCCAGCGCGTTCGCGCGCAGCGCAATGACGAAATCGGCCTGACCGCGACGGCATTCAATCGCCTGCTCGACCGCCTGCAAGCCAACCTCAAATCGATGATGGCGCTCGCCAGCGAGGTCGCCGGCTCGGCACGTACGCTCAACGAATCGGCGGAACAGGTGTCCACTGCTGCCAGCTCACAAAGCGAGGCATCGGCCAGTATCGCCGCCACGGTCGAGGAAATGACCGTCAGTGTCAGCCAGGTCGCCGAACGCGCCACCGATGCCCGGCAGATGGCCGCGCAATCGGGTCAACTGGCCGCCTCCGGCTCGGCCACCGTCAGCCAGACGGTGCAGGACATCCGCAGCATCGCCGATGCGGTGCAAACCGCCGCAGCCACCATCCGCGAGCTCGAAGCGCACAGCGCCGAAGTCAGCTCGGTGGTACAGGTGATCAAGGAGGTCGCCGACCAGACCAATCTGCTGGCGCTGAATGCTGCGATCGAAGCCGCCCGCGCCGGGGAAAACGGTCGCGGTTTCGCCGTCGTCGCCGACGAAGTACGCAAGCTGGCCGAGCGCACGACCCAGTCGACGCAGCAGATCGCCGACACCATCGAGGCCATGCGCCTCAGCGCCGCCAGTGCCAACGACAAGATGCTGTCCGCCGAAACCTACGCCCGTGACGGGGTCGAGCGGGTCGATGCCACCGACTCGGCCATCCACCGGATCGGCGAATCTGCCGGCGCCACCGCGGACGTCGTCGGTGAAATCGCCTTGTCGATCCGCGAGCACGGCGCGGCCAGCAATACCATCGCCGGCCAGATCGAACGGATCGCGCAAATGGCCGAGCAGGCCAGCGCCGCCGCCGAGCGCAGCCGCAGCAGCGCGCACTCGCTCGACCAGCTGGCCGCGCAGCAGATGCAGACACTGCAGCAATACGCGCTGTGAGTGCCTGCCGCCGGGGGGCGCAGCGCGCCGCCCGGCAAGAAGCGCCCGGCCTGATAGAATCAGGGCATTCTTCAGCCTTGCGACCCGCCTCATGCAATTTGCCACCTGGAACGTCAACAGCCTGAAAGTGCGCCTGCCGCAGGTGCTCGACTGGCTCGCCAGCCGTCCCGAGCTGACCGCGCTGGCGCTGCAGGAAACCAAACTCGAAGACCACAACTTCCCGCAGGCCGAGATCGAAGCCGCTGGTTTTCATGTCGTCTACGCCGGGCAGAAAACCTATAACGGCGTCGCCATCATCAGCCGCGTGCCGATCGACGAGGTGGTGGTCAATATTCCCGGCTTCGACGATCCGCAAAAGCGCGTGATCACCGCCACCATCGCCGGCGTGCGCTTTATCTGCGCCTATATCCCCAACGGCCAGGCGCTTGATTCGGACAAATACCCGTACAAGCTCGGCTGGCTGGAAGCACTGACCGCATGGCTCAAGACCGAGCTGCTACAGCACCCGCAACTGATTCTCGCTGGCGATTACAACATCGCGCCGGAAGATCGCGACGTCCACGACATCACAAAATGGGAAGGCGGCGTGCTGGTGTCGCCGGCCGAGCGCGAAGCGTTCGGCAAGCTCGTCGCGCTGGGGCTGACCGATGCCTTCCGGGCGTTCGAGCAACCGGAAAAATCGTTTACATGGTGGGATTACCGAATGCTCGGCTTCCGCCGCAATGCCGGGCTGCGCATTGACCACTTACTGGTGACGGCAACACTGGCGGCCAAGCTGACGGCTTGCGAGATCGATAAAGAGCCGCGCAAGAACGAACGCCCTTCCGACCACACGCCGGTACTCGCCGTCTTCGGCGACTGAGGACATATGGATAAGGCCAAACTGTTGTCGGGCAGCAGCCTGTTTTGCGAGCTGTCGCACGATGAGCTCGCCGGACTCGCCATGCATGCGCAGCCGCGCAGCGTGCGCGCCAAGGAAATCATCGTCGCCCAGGGCGACGGTGGTGACGCGATGTATGCGGTGCTGCACGGCCGGCTCAAGGTATTGCGCACCAGCGATGAGGGCCGCGAGGCCACGCTGGCGATTCTGGAAGCCGGCGAAGTATTCGGCGAAGTCGCCATGCTCGACGGCGGCCCGCGTACCGCCAGCGTTGAAGCACTGGAGCCGTGCGAGCTGCTGGTGCTGCGCCGCGACGCGGTGATGCAGCATCTGGAATCACACCCGAAGGTGATGCGCCAGCTGATCGCCGCCCTGTGCCACCGGCTGCGCGGTGCCGACGAGCTTTTGCAGGACACGCTGTTTCTGCCGCTGCCGCAACGGTTGGCCAAGACCTTGCGCCAGCTCGGCGCGCAGCACGGCAGCGATCGTGATGGTAGCGTATTGATCGATCTGAAACTGACCCAGCAGGAAATCGCCAACCTCGTCGGCGCCAGCCGCGAGAGCGTCAACAAACAACTCAATGTGTGGGTCGACGATGGCTTGATCGCGCTGGAGGGCGGCTACGTCAGGTTGATCGAACCGGACAAGCTGCCCAAGTAAAACCATGAATGCATGCAACGCGGGCCCCTGGCCCGCGTTGCTGTTTTGGCTTCGGTTTGATCAGTTGGCGACGAATTCGATGCGCCGGTTCTGACGCTTGCCGTCCTCGCTGCTGTTGTCGGCCAGCGGTCGGCTATCACCGTAACCCACCGCAGTCAGCGTATCGGGCGGCACACCCTTGGCGATCAGGTAATTGCGTACCGCCGCAGCACGTTGCTCGGACAACGCCTTGTTGTGCGATGCGTCGCCCACGTTGTCGGTATGCCCGGCGATCTCGCCCTGCTTGCCACTGGCCTTCAGCTCACTGGCCAGCTTGTCCAGCGAAGCATGGTATTTCGGCTCGATCGCCGCACTATCAGTGCCAAACTGCACATCAATCTCAATACCGGCGAGTTTGAACAGCGCCGGTGCGCTGGCCACCATGGATGCCACCGGTGTCTTGACGTCAACCTCGGGGATATCGGGAACCTTGGGGGTGCCGCAGTAGCGCAATGCGATAAAGGCCAGTATCAGCAAGGGCAGCAGCCACCATAACCAGCGCGGTACGCGAGATTTCACGGCGGCCTCGGCCGACTCGACCGCGCCGCCAATCTTGCGCTTGGCCGCATCGCCAGCATCGGCCACCGCGCCCAGCGCCGCGCCGGCATGCGAAGTCAGGCCGCCGAACAATCCGGCAAAACTGCCCACCCCGAGCGCCTGCAACAGCGGGCCATCAAGCAGTTTTTCCAGCCAGCCCTTCTGCTCACCCAGAATGCCCAGGAAGCCCGCATAGCCACCGCCGGTCTGCCCCAGTTTGGACTTGAGCAAGGACAGCAGCATCGGTGCCCCCAGCGCCAGCAAGGAGGTTGCCGAACCCGCCGATACCCCGGCCTTGGTCGCGATCGCACCGGCAACGCTATCGGCCTGCCCGCCCAGTAGCGCGGGCAGAAATTGCCTGCCGCTTTCCACAACACCGGCCAGCACGTTGTCGTCACCAGCCAGCACGGTCGGGCTTTGCAACAGGCCCCCATCAACCTTGGGGCCGGAGATCAGATCAAACAAACCGCGCGCCGCTTGTGGATCCCCGGCCTGCTTGACCACCCCGCCGACCAGCGCGGGCAAGACCTGCCCGATCACCGAACTGGCCGTCGCGGCATCCATGCCCAGTGCCTTGCTGGCAAAACCGGTCAGAACCGGCCCCGCTGCGCCTTGCAAAACCTCAATCAGATTGAACGCCATCTTGACGCCTCCTTGCAGGATATGGGGAGACCTTCGCTCCCCTAGCATCGCGAAGGCAAAACCGAACCGCATGGTTCACTCACCATTTAGGTGCAAAGAAGGCAAAAAACTCAAGTTAATCAATGACTAGATGACGAATAAATGGCCGTTCGTCCGCTCAGCGGCGCGAATACCGCAGCCTGAGCAAGCGCCCGCGCACTTGTACGTCCTCCCACACCGGCATCACCGCCAGCAGCAACAGGAACAACGCCAGCGGCACAGTGGCAACAAAACCGGCACGCTGAAACGCCCACGCGCCGACAATCCCGCCCGAGAAAAACAAGCTCAACAAGCCAAGATTGAGCGCCAGCAAGCTACGGTCGGCCACCACGCGCGGCATCCCCGCAGCATCGCTATGGCGGTTCCAGTACAGCAGGCGACCGAGTTCGATACCGATATCGGTGACCAGCCCGGTAACGTGGGTGGTGCGAATCCGCTTGCTTGATAACTTGGTAACGATGGCGTTCTGCAAGCCCATCAGATAGCACAACCACATCACCGTAAACGGCAAGAAGAAGCCGCTGAGTTTACTGAGCCAGCCACCCAGCAAACCAAACCCGAGCATCAACACGGCTTCGAGCAGCAAGGAAAGCGCGTACTCGCTGTGCATACGCCGCCGCCGCGCCCAGTTGATCAACAACGATGAGGTTGCCGCACCCGCAGCGAAACAGATGAAAGCACCCAGCCCGGCCAGCAGCAGTTTCAGATTCCCCAGCACCAGCTGATCGGCCATGGCCGAGACGATGCCCGACATATGCGAGGTATATTGACCGACCGCCAGAAAACCACCGGCGTTGGCGGCTCCGGCGACAAAGGCGAGCGACAGGCCCAGCGTCTGGTCGGCCTCGCGCGTGCGCTCCCGCCCCACCAGTGCATGCATCCACTTCATCGCCGCCTCCACCTTGCCGTCAATCCTGCCAGCGTGGCAGATCGAGCGCTTGGACGCTTCGCCCCAGATCAACCCGGCAGGCATAAGCCGGCCCAATCCGGCAACTTGCGACAAATTACCGGCTAAGGCCGCTGGATGATCGCGTTGGTCAGCCGGGCGATGCTGATCAAACGCCCCGCCTCATCGTCAATGCGGATTTCCCAGACATGCTGGCTTTGGCCCAAGCGGATCGGCCGCGCCGTACCGGTCACCCGGCCGCTCGACGCCGAACGCACATGGCTGGCGTTGATCTCGGTGCCAACGGCGAGATGGGTCGACGTATCAACGATCAGATTGCTCGCCAGGCTGCCTAGCGTTTCGGCCAGCACGCAGGACACCCCGCCGTGCAGCAGCCGCATCGGCTGCACCGTACGGTGATCGACCGGCATGGTGGCCACCACATAATCGTCACCCACTTCGGTGAAACGGATATCCAGATGCTCGACCGCGGTATTGGCGCACATCGCATCGAGATCGGCAGGGACAAACGGGCGAAACCAGATCGGCATGGGGCTATCCTCACAAACAGGTACGGCCAACAATAGGCGCAAAAAAGCCGGCCCGACAGACCGGCAAGTGCGAGTAAGCCTGTTTGAAACCGCCGCGACCGCGCGGTGGCGTTTACAGAATAAGATTGTCGTGCTGATCGAACTTCCAGCCATCCTCATACAGCACCTCGAACAGATGCCCATCAGGGTCGCGAAAATAACCGGCATGGCCCCATTGATTGGCGACCGCGGGTTTGACGATGGTCGCGCCGAGTGCTTCGGCCTTCTGCATCACCCGGTACACGTCGTCGGCTGTTCGTGCGATATACGCCAAGGCAAAACCGGCAAAACCGCTGCCCTGCGGCTGATCGAAATTGGCATCCTTGGCGAAGGCTGTGCGCGACTGGATCGCCAGCGCGATGCCACCCAGATCAAAAAGGGCAAAGCCTTCCGAGCCGGCCTTCGATCGTTGCCAGCCGAGCGCCTGATAGAAGTCGACCGATTTTTGTACATCGGCAACGCCAAGCAGGATCAGATTAAGGCGCTGACGCATGGGGAACTCGCAGGATCGTTGGATAAGCGTCGATGCTAAGCCCGAATCGCTTCGCCGCGTTGTCGCGCCGTCATAATAAGCAAGCCGGGCAAATCAACGCTGCGCGACGCTATTGCCCGTCCCGCTCCACGCATAGTTTTTCCACGCCCCGTAGACAAGGTTCGGATATTCGGCGCGGCCGAGGCTGCCGTTATAGCGGCCCAGCGCCCGAAACAGATCGCCGTTTTCGATATCAAGATAGTGACGCAAAATGGTGCAGCCGTAGCGCAGGTTGGTGTTCACGTCCAGGAGGTTCTGGTCGGATGCGCCGATCTGCCGCTGCCAGAACGGCATCACCTGCATCAGCCCGCGCGCGCCGACCGGGCTGATCGCGTAGCGGTTGAAGCCGCTCTCGATATGGATCAAGCCCAGCACCAGTTGCGGATCAAGCCCGGCGCGCGTGGCCTCGTACTGCACCGCGATCAGCAGCTTGCGACGCATGAATTCATCCGGAATCCGCTTGGTGAGCCGGGCACTCATCTCGGCCAGCCATGCATCGGCCTCGGCCTGGGTAGCAAAAATCAGCCGGGCCTTGGCACCGTCGCCAATGGCGCGCGACATCGCCGATTGCACCGACGACGACAGCGCTTCTTCGCGCTGCGCACCGGCAAAGGCCGCGCCGGCGAACACGGCAAGAACGAGCGCGAGGGAGATTTTTTTCATGGTGCAGAACATCGATTGAAGCTTTCGTAAAAAACGGGGCCAGCGTTAAACGCTATGCCCCGTTCGCGATACCGGCAAGCCGGATGACGATTTATGCCAATTGCTGCTGCACGAAGGCAACAGCGTCGCCGACGATCACCTTCTGCATCTCGCCGCCGGCACGCGCAACGTACTCGACCAGACCGTCGGCCAGACCCTTGTCGCCGATGGTGATGCGGTGCGGGATGCCGATCAGTTCCATATCGGCGAACATCACCCCCGGGCGCTCGTTGCGATCGTCCAGCAGCACATCGACGCCGGCGGCGGTGAGCTTGGCGTAGAGCGCATCGGCCGCCGCTTTCACCGCTTCGGACTTGTGATAACCGACCGCGACGACGGCGACGGCGAACGGCGCCAGTGCCGGGGTGAAGACGATGCCGCGCGCGTCGTAGTTCTGCTCGATCGCGGCGGCGACAATGCGCGAGACACCGATACCGTAGCAGCCCATTTCCATCGGCTCTTGCTGGTTGTTCTCGTTGACGAAGGTGCAGTTCATCGCGGCCGAGTACTTGGTGCGCAGCTGGAAGATATGGCCGACTTCGATGCCGCGGCACAGCTCCAGCACGCCCTTGCCATCCGGGCTCGGATCACCGGCGACGACGTTGCGGATATCGGCAACGACGTGCGGTTCGGGCAGATCGCGGCCGAAGTTGACGCCGGCGATGTGGAATTTCGGCTTGTTGGCGCCGCAGACAAAATCGCTCATCGCCGCGACGGTACGGTCGGCGATGACCTTGATGTCGGACGCAATGCCGACCGGGCCGAGGAAGCCCGGCGGGCAGTTGAACTTGGCGCGGATTTCTTCATCGGTGGCGAAGCGGAATTCGCCGATGCCGTCGACCTTGGACAGCTTCACCTCGTTGAGCGAATGATCGCCACGGATCAGCGCGATCACGAACTGGTCGGCGCCGGCAATCAGCGCGATCAGCTTGACGGTCTTCTCGATGCCGATCTCCAGCAGCTTGGCGACGTCTTCGCAGGTGGTTTGCTTGGGCGTATCGACATCGCGCAGTGTCTCGGTGGCGGCGGCACGCGGCGCGGTCGGCGCCAGCGCTTCGGCCAGCTCGACGTTGGCGGCGAAATCCGAATCCGGGCAGTAGGCCAGCAGGTCTTCACCGGCATCGGCAAGCACGTGGAACTCGTGCGAGCCCGAACCACCGATCGCGCCGGTGTCGGCGGCAACGGCGCGGAACTTGAGGCCAAGGCGGGTAAACACGTTCGAGTACGCCTGGTACATCTTGCCGTAAGTGACTTGCAGGCCTTCGAAGCTGGCGTCGAACGAGTACGCGTCTTTCATGGTGAATTCGCGCGCACGCATCACGCCGAAACGCGGGCGGATTTCGTCGCGGAATTTCACCTGGATCTGGTAGAAATTGGCCGGCAGTTGCTTGTACGAGCGCAGCTCGGAGCGGGCGATGTCGGTGATGACTTCTTCGTGCGTCGGGCCAAAACAGAACTGGCGATCGTGACGGTCGGTGATTTTCAGCATCTGCGGACCGAACTGTTCCCAGCGGCCGGTTTCCTGCCACAGCTCGGCCGGTTGTACCGCCGGCATCAGCAATTCCTGCGCGCCGGCCTTGTTCATTTCATCGCGCACGATCGCTTCGACCTTGCGCAGCACCTTGAGGCCCAGCGGCATCCAGGTATAGAGGCCCGAGCCGAGCTTTTTGATCAAGCCGGCACGCAGCATCAGCTTGTGCGAAATCAGTTCGGCCTCGTTCGGGGCTTCCTTGAGGGTCGAGATATACAGTTGCGATGTGCGCATGGCGGATGGGGTCGGCAAACGGGAAAGCGCAGATTCTACCAAAGCCGCGCGACTATGCCGTTGCGGCGCGCGTAGTGGCGGCAATATCCACATTGCGCGCCACGCTTGTGCCCGCAGCATCGGTGCGACAATGGCCTCAGCATTTATCTATCCAGAACGGTTCAGCCCCATGCAGCGACACGTCCAAAGCTGCGCTAACGCGCCGCGTTACGCCCCCCGTCTGGCAACCATGGCCTTGTTTTTCGTCGCCGGTGCCACTTACGCCACCTGGGGGATTCATATTCCAACGCTGCGCGACCGCTTTGCGTTGTCGCCGGCGTGGCTGTCGGTGGCGATGTTCGCGGTGGCACTCGGCGCCATCGTCGCAATGCAGCCCGTCGGCAAGCTGATCGCCCGGCTCGGCAGCGACAAGGTCGTCGGTGTCTCGGCTTGGTGCTTTGCCGCAACGACGGCACTGTTGATGCTGATGCCAAGCTTCTGGCTGACGCTACTGGTGCTGATCGGTTTCGGCGTCGCCAACGCCGCGTATGACGTGGCAATGAATGCGCAGGCGGCGACGGTCGAGGCCGGCGGCGACAAGCCGATCATGTCAACGCTGCACGGGCTGTTCAGCGTCGGCGGCATGGTCGGCGCCAGCGTCGGCGGTGTGATCATTTCGCTCGGCGTGCCGCCGTGGCTGCATTTCGTTGGTATGGGGGTGCTGATCGCGATCACCGGCGTGCTCGCGCGGCCCAGGCTGATCGCCGATCCGGCAAGTGCTGCGGCCGGCGGGCAGCAAAAGCACGCGCATGCGGGCCGGCTGCTGTGGGTGATCGGTTTTCTGGCCTTCCTCGGCCTCGTTGCCGAGGGCGCGATGTACGACTGGACGGCAATCTACCTGCGCGACGTCGCGAAATCGGTCACGCTGGCCAGCTTCGGCTACGCGACCTTCTCCGGCGGCATGGCGATCGGGCGTTTCTCAGGCGATGCGCTGCGCGCGCGCATGGGGATGCTGAAACTGCTGAGCACCAGCGGCATCGTCGGCGTGGCCGGCATCGTGCTGGCGCTGGCGTGGCCGAATCCGTGGGCGGCGCTGTTCGGCTTCCTGCTGATGGGTCTGGGCTGCGCCAACCTCGTGCCGATCTTCTTCGTCGCCGCCTCGCGCTTGCCGGATATGCACGCCGGCGAGGCGATCGCCGCCGTGGCGCGGCTGGCTTACGTCGGCATGCTGCTCGGGCCGGTGCTGATCGGTTTTGTCGCCCAGCACGCCGGCCTGCGGCTTGCGCTGGGGCTGGTGGCGGTTTCGATCGCGTGGATTGCCATCGACGGCAGCCGGGTGCTGAAAAGGGCACTCCAGCCCGCTTGAAACCTGATCACTCCGGTTTGCAGCGCAAGACTGCGTTGCATCAAGAGTCGCCGGCTCATTAGCTGTATTATTTACTTTCCATAAAAGTACCAAATGCCATGTAAAGGGGTGGGGAATGAAGTATGGGCACGTGAATGAATTTCTCTCTGTTGTTGCGGAACGCAATCCGGGCCAGCCGGAGTATCTGCAAGCGGTCACCGAGGTCATCGAGAGCCTGTGGCCCTTCATTCAACAGCACCCCCGCTATGCCGAATACGGCCTGCTCGATCGGCTGATCGAGGCCGAGCGCGCGTTGATCTTCCGCGTCTCGTGGGTCGACGATCAGGGCAAGGTGCGCGTGAATCGCGGCTACCGCATCCAGCACAGCTCGGCGATCGGCCCGTACAAAGGCGGCATCCGTTTTCACCCGTCGGTGAACCTGTCGGTGCTCAAGTTCCTCGCCTTCGAGCAGACGCTGAAAAACGCACTGACCACCCTGCCGATGGGCGGCGGCAAGGGCGGTGCGGATTTCGACCCCAAGGGCAAGAGCCCCGGCGAGGTGATGCGTTTCTGTCAGGCCTTCATGACCGAGCTCTACCGGCACATCGGCGCCGATACCGACATCCCGGCCGGTGATATCGGCGTCGGTGCGCGCGAAGTCGGCTTTATGGCCGGGATGATGAAGAAGCTCTCCAACCGCAACGACTGCGTGTTTACCGGCAAGGGGCTGTCGTTCGGCGGCTCGGTGATGCGGCCCGAGGCCACCGGCTACGGCACCGTCTACTTCGCCGAGGAAATGCTGCGCCACGCCGGGAAATCGCTCGCGGGTCTGCGGGTGGCAGTGTCGGGCTCGGGCAACGTCGCCCAGTTCGCGATCGAGAAGGCCATGGCGCTGGGCGCCAAGGTGCTGACGGTATCCGATTCGAGCGGCACGGTGATCGATCCGGACGGTTTCACCCCGGAGAAACTGGCCTTGCTGCAGGACATCAAGAACCGCCACTACGGCCGCGTCAGCGATTACGCCGAACGCGCCGGCGTGCGCTTTGAAGCCGGCGTGCGCCCCTGGCATGTGCCGGTCGACGTGGCGATGCCGTGCGCAACGCAAAACGAACTCGACGGTCAGGATGCGGCGCAACTGGTCGCCAACGGCGTGATCTGTGTGGCCGAGGGCGCCAACATGCCGTCGACCGCCGCCGCAGTGCGCATCTTCACCGAGCACGGCGTGCTGTACGCGCCGGGCAAGGCGAGCAATGCCGGCGGCGTCGCCACCTCGGGGCTGGAAATGAGCCAGAACGCGATGCGGCTGTCGTGGTCGCGCGACGAAGTCGATGCGCGACTGCTGGACATCATGAAGGGCATCCACGCCGCCTGCCTGCATTACGGCCAGCGCGAAGACGGCAGCGTCAGCTATGTCGACGGCGCCAATATCGCCGGCTTCGTCAAGGTCGCCGATGCGATGCTGGCGCAGGGCGTCATCTGAGAATCCGTTGCAACGGTAATGACATCATCTTGGGGTCTTTCCCATCCTCAGCCCTGCCGCCCGGCGGGGCTTTTTTTATGCGGACGGCAAGCAGGACATTGCCGACGCCACCGCGTCGGCAATCTTGCGGCGTGTTTCCGGCTTTTTCATCGTCAGCGCTTCGTCGCGGTTGATGATGACGCCGGCTTCGAGCAGCAGCGCCGGAATGGTCGCGTACTTCACCACCACGAAGGACGATTGATACACGCCGCGCCCGCTATCGAGCACGGTATAGCCCTCCCCCGACGCATCGCGCACGTGATGCAGGTTCGGGCTGAAGCCGGCATGCTTCATCGCCCCGCCGACCGCTTCGGCGCAGGCGAGGCTGGCGGCGTACTCCGGGTTGTCCGGCGACACGAACACCGAGTAACCGCGCGAAATATCGCTGTAGCGCCAGGTTTTACCGTTGACGGCCCAGTTCGACAGATAGCGCTCGTTCACCGAATCGTGATGAATCGAAATGAACAGCTCGGCACCGGCAGCCAGCGCGGGGCGGCTCCACAGATTGTCCATATCGCCGCCGGCGCCGATCAGCAGCACCACATGGCCGTCGGCGCGCAGCCGTTTGGCCACGGCCTGCGCCAGCGCGAGGTTGTAGCCGAACTCGCTCTCGCCGTAGGCGCTGGTCGCCCCCGGCGCGGCCAGATAATGGCCGACATCGACGGCGATCGTCGCCGCCTGGGCGACGCCCGCACACGCGGCGAGCAGCGCCCAGACGACCAGCGACTTACTCGGCCGCATCGCCTTCGTTCGCGGCCTTCACCGCAGCCAGCTCGGCCGCCTGTTGCTCGACGCGCTTGGCGGCGATCTTCGGACGCAGGATATTCATCATCACGATGTCGCGTGCGCTCATCAGCGCCAGCAGCCAGACGATCAGCACCCCGGCGTAGGCCAGCGTGTTGTGCTGGAAACCCGGCGAAAACGATTCGAGCATGGGATTGATCACGAACTGGATCGAGCCGATCACCAGCACCAGCAGCAGCAAGGTCGAAATCGCCCGCTCCTTCAAAAACGTACCGCGCAACAGCACGCGTTGATCCCACTTCGACAAGCCACGCAGTTCGGGCACATCGTCGGCCCGGAAATAAAACGCCATGATTCCTCCTCAAAGATAGCCAGACCGCCCGTCGGGGCGGTTCGTTCCCGGCGCAGTGTTGCTGCAAGCGCCCGCCTTGGCAAGTGTGCGACACCAGACACGCCGGTCGGCGGCAGCCGGGCTGCGCGTCCGACGCGCTTGTGGTAAGAAAGGCGCGGGAGACAACAACAAAGGATGGAGAGAATGAAACTGCCGATCTGCGCCCTGCTCGCGGCGCTATCCACAGCGGCCTTTGCCGGTACCACGCCCTTGCAACAGCCCGAGCTGGTCAAATCGCTGGCCGATCAGGTTTATCTGCCGGCGCTGCAAACGCTGCAAGCCGATACCGAACGCTTGAGCGGCAAGATCGGCGCCTTGTGTGCCGCCCCCGGCGAGCAAACGCTGGCCGAGGCGCAAGCCGCCTGGCGTAACAGCGCCGATGCGTGGCGCCGGGTCGAAGCCAACCGCGTTGGCCCCTTGCGCCTGGACGAAATCATCAACCGCATCGATCCGTGGCCGCTTGATACCGCCGCGCTCGCCCGCGGCATCGCCATCACACCGGTCAAACCCGCAGAACCACAGGCTTTCGATCTCTGGAGCCGCCAGCCCAAGGGTGCCAGCGGCCTGCCGGCGATCGAAGCTCAACTCTTTGGCGCAGCGCCGGCCAAACAACTGGCACAACTGAAATCCGGCCAGCATTGCGGCTTTGCACAATGGCAGGCGACCGCACTCGCCCGGCAATCGCAAATCCTGATCATGGAATGGCAGGGTCTGCGCCGCGGCCTCAATTACGACCCGACCTACCCACGGCCGCTGATGACCGAAATGCTCGCCCGCAGCGTCGCCGGCCTGCGTGAGCTAGCGGGCTGGAAACTCGCCAAGGGCGACATCGCGCCACCGGCCTCGCAATTCCCGGATGCGCGCAGCGGCAATACCCGCGCCAGCCTGCTGGCGAGTTTCGACGGCATCAGCGCGGTGCTGCTTGGCGCACCGAATGGCGTCGGCTTTGACGATTACCTGCAAAGCCGCGAGCGTGACGAGGCCGTCACCGAACTGAAAAGCCGCCTCGACGACACCCGCCGTGCACTGGCGGCGCTGCCGGCCAACTTCACGGCTCACGCCGCCGAAACCCGTGGCGAGCGCATGCTCGCGCAGCGGCGGCTGAACGCACTCGCCGATTATGTCGACGGGCCGATGCGTGAAGCACTGGGGATGATGATTCCGGGCTGAGCGGCACGTATAAAAAAAGCAGAGCGGCAAAGGGGGGTAGTCCGTGCCGCCCTGCCTTGAAACCTATCAATCCGCGCCGAATACCGCACGCCCCTGCACCCAGGTCGCGACAACGTCGCACTGCGGCGTGATCGCCGTCAGGCTCGCGGTCTGCCCCGGGGCGATGCTGCCCAGATCTGGCCTGCGCAAGGCGCGCGCCGGATTGCGGCTAGCCAGCGCCCACGCACGCTCCAGCGGCAGGCCGAACCAGTCCTGCGCGTGTTTGACCGCGGCGATCAGATGCAGGGTGCTGCCGGCGAGGCCACCGACATCGGTCCGCACCACGCCCGCGTGCATGTGCACGGTGAATTCGCCGAGCGCGTAATCGCCGTCGGGCATGCCGGTGGCGCGCATCGCATCGGTGATCAGGATCAGCCTTTCCTCGCCGACGCTATTGAGCGCGATCTGCGCCGCCGCCGGGTGGACATGATGGCCGTCGACGATCAGTTCGACATCGGCCTCGGGCCGGGTCAGCCCGGCACCGACGACGCCCGGATCACGGTGGTGCAGGCCGCGCATGCCGTTGTAGCAATGCACCACGCCGCGTGCGCCGGCGAGCATCGCATCGACGGTTTCGTCGTAGCTGGCGTCCGAATGGCCGATCAGCGTGCGCACGCCACGCGCGCGCAACCAGGCAATCGCCTCGTCGGCGCCGGGCAGTTCGGCGGCCAGCGCGACGGTGTTGAGCGTACCGTCGGCCAGCGCATGCCAGCGCGCCAGCTCGGACACGCTGATCGGCCGCATCAACGGCACCGGATGCGCGCCGCAGCACTTCGCGGTGAAGTACGGCCCTTCCAGATAGGTGCCGACGATTTCGGCACCGGAAACGCCCAGCTTGCGGCTCTCGCGCACCTGCACGATCGCCGCTTCGATTTTCTCGACCTGCGCGGTGACGGTGGTCGCGGCAAACGCACCGACGCCGTGGCGGGCGAAGTAGGCCGACATCGTGTCGAGCGCGTCGTGGCTGGCGTCCATCACGTCGCAACCGACCGCGCCGTGCACATGGCTGTCGACCAGCGCCGGCATCAGCCAAGCATCGCCCAGATCGCGGTCGAAACCGCCGCCGGCTTTCACCGCGTGGATGCGGCCATCGCCGCCGATGTGGACGACGCCGTCGGCTAGCCAGCCCTGCGACGTCAGTACTCGTGCAGCCCGGAGGCGCAGGGGTTCACAGGCCATCGACGGCCTCCGCACGCTGCCGCTTGCTCGCCAGCCGGTCGGCCAGACTGGTAATGCCACCCTGCCCCGCCTCGATTGCCCGCTGGCGGAATTCTGCGGCGCTCGCGATATCGTCGCGCTCGAACAGCATCTCGGCGAACATCGCCAGATTCATCCCGGCAATCACCTCGGTGCCCGGGCGGGCCTGCGCCAGCGTCGACGCAATCCGGAATGGCGAACCGCCCAAGAGGTCGGTAAAGAACACCACGTCGCCCGCACAGCCGGCGAGCACCTCGGCCAGTTTCACTTCGAGATCGCCGGTGCCCATGCCATCGGGAAAATCGACGACATGCAGATCGGCTTGTGCGCCGAACACCTGGGTGATTGCTTCGTTGATGCCACTGGCAATGCGGCCGTGGCCGGTCAGGATCAGGGAAATCATCGTCTTGCTCCATGCGGCCGTGGCCGCGATGTCCGTTCAATTCAGGGCTAACTCAGCGCAGCCCAATCACCAGCACCGTTTCGATCGGCGAGCGAGCCAAGGCAGGTCGTAGCCGCCCGAAGCGCAGGAACCGGAATGGACACGAGGTCCATGAGGATTCCGAGCATCGGACGGCTGCGAGATGCGAAGGCGCAGCCGCCGAGCGGAATGGTGCTACAGGAAGCCCGCGAACTTGCCGACCAATCCCAAGACCACCGTCAAGCCGATCAGTTTCACCGGCGAATAGCCCTTCTTCATCAGCCAGTACACCACAAGGGTGAAGCCGAGCGGCAAGAGGTTGGGCATCAGCTTGTCGAGCACGCCGGTCTGCAAGACGATATCGGCCTTGCCGGCGTGGATCTCCAGCGGCGTACTCAGTCGCACATAAGACGCCACCAGCGCACCGATCACCGTCATCCCGACGATAGACGCCGCGTGCGAGATCTTCTTGGTGCTGTTTTTCAGCACGCCGATCGCCCCCAAACCGGCCCGATAACCGTAATGCGCCAGACCGAAGCGCAGGCCGAAGTGCAGTGCGTTGAACAGCAAGAGGAAGACGATAGGCCCGAATATCGAACCTTCGAGCGCCAGCGCCGCGCCGATGCCGGCGCAGATCGGCAACCAGGTCAGCCAGAACATCGCGTCGCCGATCCCGCCCAGCGGCCCCATCAGCGCGACCTTGACCGCACGGATGGTCGAGATCTTCTCCTTGCTCTGCTCCATCGCCAGCACGAGGCCGGACAAAAAGGTCACGTCGAACGGGTGGACGTTGATGAATTCGAGATGCATCTTCATCGAATTCGACAGGTCTTCCTCGTTCTTGTGGATCTTGCGCAGCGCCGGAATCAGCGTGTACAGCCAGCCGCCGGCCTGCATCCGTTCGTAGTTGAACGATGCCTGCAGCGCGAGCGAGCGCCACGCCATGCGGTTGATGTCCTTCTTGGTCAGCGCTTCGCCGGGAGTGGTGTCGACGTAATCGTCACGCTCGACCGAACTCGTGGCCAGCGCCTGTTCCATCCGCTTCTCGGCCTTGGCGGCCAATGCGGCTTCGCTATCGTTAAATGCCATCTTCCACCTCCACATTCTGGGCAGCAGCCTGCGGCTGGGCGCGGTTGCTGTTGAAGAAGTCGATCATTGCGATCGCCAGTGCGCCGAGTGCAATCGCCAGGATCGGCAGCTTCAGATAGGTCACGCCGACGAAGCCGAGGATGAAGTAGGCGACGTAGTTCTTGTTGAGCATGATCTTCATCAAGAGCGCGAAACCGATCGCAGGCATCATGCCGCCCGCCACCGACAGCCCGTCGAGCACCCACTGCGGTGCGGCCTTGACCACCGCACCGGCGGCATCGGCGCCGAAGTAGATCGGCAGGAAGGCAACGATGAAGTAGAAGCAGAACAGGATGGCCATGCCGAGGTAATTAACGAGTTCGATCCCGCGCCAGTTGCCCTTTTTCGCCATCGCGTCGCACTTGTGCATCATCGGCGAGAACGCGGTGAACAGGACGGTGATACACCCCTGCACCGCGATCGAGAACGGCACCGCCACCCCGATCGCCACCGTGGGCTCCGCCTTGGTCAGAATCGCAAAGGCGGTGCCGATGATCCCCCCTATCACCACGTTCGGCGGTTGGGCGCCGGCCAGCGGCACCATGCCCATCCAGACGAGTTCGAGCGTCCCGCCGACCAGAAGGCCGGTATGAACGTCACCCAGAATCAGCCCGACCAGCGGGCCGAGCACCACCGGACGGTGGAAGTGGGTCAACCCGTCAAACAGGTCCACCCCCGCCAAACCGGCCAGCAGCGCAATCAGCAATGCATCGATCAACATGTCTTACCCCTCCCAGAGTCAGAGCAGCTTGGAAACGAGTTCGCCGGCCTCGTCGGGAACGCGGCGAATCTCGCAGGTGACGCCCAGCGAGGCCAGCTCGCGGAACGTCGCCACATCGGCATCGTCAACCGACACCGTCTTGTGGATCTGGCGCTTGCCCTCGGCGAAGTGCATGTTGCCGACGTTGACAAACGTGATCGGTACGCCGCCCTTCACCAGCGCCAGCACGTCCTGCGGTGTCTTGCAGACGATGAGGATCTTCTGGCGGTCGGCGGCCTTGTGAATGACTTCGGCGGTCTTGGCGAGCGTGAAGTAGCGCGTCTGCACGCCCTCGGCGACGACCATGTCCATCAGGTTCTGCTGCACCGGATCGGCTGCGGCGGTGTCATTGGCGACGAGGACCAGATTGGCGCCGAGGCTGCCGGTCCAGGTCACGCCGACCTGGCCGTGCACGAGGCGGTTGTCGATGCGGGTCAAGAGAATGTTCGGCATGGTGTTTTTCTCGCTTGTCTTGGATCAGTTCGGATACGGGTAGATCGTCACGCCCTGCACCACCCGGTTCACTTCACCGGTCGGGCACGGGTTGTCCGGGGTCAGGCCGGCGGCGAGCGAGGCTTCAAACGCGAACAGTTGCGCGAACAGCAGGTAAGGCAGCGCCAGCCACAGGTCGTCGGCGTCGGGCAGTTCGACCTGCAATGTGTCGCCGTCCTTGGTCCCGAGCGCGATCACCTGCGGTGCGATGCCGTTGCCGACCAGCTCGGCGTACAGGTCGTCGTCGTAGCGGCGCGTGTACGGCGTGGCCGACATGAACACCAGCACGCAGGTGCGGGCGTCGATCATGAATTTCGGGCCGTGGCGAACGCCGAGCGTCGAATCGAAACGCGTGGCGATCTTGCCGGCGGTCAGTTCCAGCAGTTTCAGCGACGCCTCTTCGGCCAGCCCGGCGAGGCCGTTGCTGCCGAGGTAAACGACGCGCTCGAAACGCCCGGCGGCGAGTTCACGCGCCTGCTTCGGCCAGACGGCCAGTTTGGCCTCGCACAGCGCGGCGACCGATTCGATCCGTGCCGCGGCCTCCGTCAGCGGCACCGCGCCGAGCATCACCGCCGCGGCGACGAACATCGACGTGAAGCTCGACGTCATCGCGAAGCTCTGGTCGTTGGCGCCGTCGGGCATCAGCACGCAGCGCACTCGCGGGTTGCCGGCGGCATAGCGCGCCAGCGCACCGTCCGGGTTGCAGGTCAGGATCAGGTGGCGGCAGTCCGGCAGCAGCTGGTCGGCCAGTTCGACCGCGGCGACGCTTTCCGGGCTGTTGCCCGAACGGGCGAACGACACCAGCAGCGTCGGCAGGCGTGGATCGAGCCAGGCTTGCGGATCACCGACGATGTCGGTGGTCGCGACCGGGTCGATGCGCAGGCCGGTGCGTTCGCGCAGCACCGGTGCCAAGGTCTTGCCGGCAAAGGCCGAGGTGCCGGCGCCGGTCATCACCACGCGCAGGTTAGGGGTGGCGAGCAGGTCGCTCAGCCACGGCTGCCAGTCGGCGGCGGATTTCACCAGCGTCGTGGTGATTTCGCGCCACAGCCGCGGTTGCTGGCTGATTTCGCGGGCGGTGTGGCTCGCGCCGTGGGCAACGAGATCGTCCTGATCATGGTCGAGGTAGGTCATCATGCAGCCCTCCGCGCATCGGCAGCCCGGGCCATGCCGCAGGCACGGGCATAGCTGCGGGTCACTTCCATCACCTTGTCGATCACCAGCGCCTCGGCGGTCGGGGCGATCCGGCCTTCGGCGACGCGCTTGGCCTGCTCGGGCAGGTACTGGCTCACCAGCGTCATCAACAGCGGCTGCTTGCCGAGGTTGGCGAACAGCGTCTCTTGCGCGGCGACGACCTTCGGGTGCGGCCAGTAATAGCGGATGCGGTCGGACAGGCTGTAGTTGCGGTCGAGGTATTGCTGGTGGCCCGGCTGCGCGTAGTACGGCAGCCAGTAGTCGGGCTCTTCCTGCATCACCTGCGCGATCACCGATTTCAGGTGCGAAGCGCCGAGTTCACCTATGGTTTCGCGCTCGATCACGTCGAGCGCATACAGCGCCTCGCGCAGCGCGAACGTCAGCCCCGGGCCGACCTTGAGGATGGCGAAATGGTCACGCACCAGCTCGGCCAGCGCGGTGTCGCTCTGGTAATCGGTCGAATGCGCCTCGAACACCAGCGGCTCGGACTCGATGAAGGCACTCAGTGCCTTTGCCTTGTCGGCAGCGTAGCGGACGACCTTGTGGTGGTCGAACTCGACGCCGGGCTGGACAACCATCGCGATCACGCGCTCGAACGTTTCGGCCAGGCCGGCGGCGGCGAACACTTCGCGGTGGATCTTCAGCGTGGTGCCGGCGGCTTGCGGCGAGGTGACTTCGAGCTCGCCGAGTTCTTCGTTGGCGCCACCGGGCACCGGCACTTCGGTGCCGATCACGTAGACCGGCGCTTCACCGCCGGCTTCGCGCCATGCGGCCTCCGAAATCACGCACAGCTGCGCGGCGCGCTCGGCAACGACCGCATCGGACAGCGGCACCGGATCGCCGGCGCACGACATCGAGCAATCGAGGTGGATCTTGCGGAAACCGGCCTTCACGTAGTCGCGAACCATATCGCCGGCCATCGCCATCGCCTCGGCAGCCGGTGCCTTTTTCCACGCATTCGGGCCGAGGTGATCGCCGCCGAGAATCAGTCTGGCCGGATCGAAACCGACCTTCTTCGCCAGGCCGAGCACGAAATCGCGGAAGTCGGCCGGCTTCATGCCGGTGTAGCCGCCGAACTGGTTCACCTGGTTCGACGTCGCCTCGATCAGTACGGCGCTGTCGTCTTCCAGCCCCTGGCGCAGCGCGGCTTCGAGCACCAGCGGGTGCGCCGAGCACACCGAGTAGATCCCGGTCGGCTGGCCGGCCTTGTGTTGGCGGATGGTCTCAAGCAGTAAACTCATGACGGGTGACTCCTTATTCGTCAGCGACGATCACGTTGACGCCGGAAAGCGTCAGCGCACGTCGGTATTCGTCGGAAATGCCGCTGTCGGTAATCAGCGTGTGCACCTGCGGCAGCGGGCAGATCACGCAGAAACCGCGGCGGCCGAACTTGCTCGAATCGGCCAGCAGCACGACCTTGTCGGCCGCCTTGATCATGGCGCGGTTGAGCTGGGCGTCCTGTTCGTTGGTGGTGGTGACGCCGGCCTTGAGATCGATGCCGTCGGCACCGATGAACAGCGTGTCGAAGTGGTGCAAGCGCACCGCCTGCTCGGCGATCGGGCCAAACAGCGAATACGAATCGGCGCGCAAGGTGCCGCCGGTCATCATCAGCTCGAAGCGCACGTCGCCAACCAGTTCGTTGGCGAGGTTCAGCGCATTGGTCATCAGCGTGCAGCGCTTGTGCGGTTCGATGTAGCGCGGCACGAAGCCGACGGTGGAACCCGAGTCGATGATCAGCGCATCGCCGTCGTTGACCAGCTGCGCTGCGGCGCGGCCGATCAGCTGCTTGGCCTCGCTGCGGATTTTTTCCTTCTCGCGGAATTCGAGCTCGAAGGCGAATTGCGGATTGAGCACGGCCTTGCCGTACGAGCGGCTGATGCAGCCGCTCTGCTCGAGGAAATCGAGGTCGCCGCGTATCGTCACCGTCGAAACGCCCAGCACCTCCGACAAATCGCCGACGTGGCAGCTTTCCTGTTCGCGCAGCCATTGGACGATGCGGTTGCGGCGTTGTTGAACGCGATCCATATCCGATACCCGATTGATTGAATTCACTTGGCAAAAAGCCGGTTCTGGCGGCTTGGCAGCCTGAAGCGATGGCCAACTGTAGGCCTTCAATCAAAAGCAGGTCAACGATGACACTTTCGACTTTCCAATGGCATGACTTGCGACTTTCCGGCCAGGCGACAAGAAAAAATCACGAGAAAATCTTGTAAAACTACTGAAACAAGAAGCAACACACATCAAGCTCAATCGATTGTTATAAAAGGAATATTCATAATCAATGCCCTTTAGGTAAGGCAAAACCCACATAAGAAATGCCGATAAATGAAATAAAACTACGCAAGACGCGCCTGCAGCTGATCGAATCGATGGAAAGTAAAAAGAAAACAAATGCAAAGATCGTAAATTGATTTACTTTCGATCTTTACCGACGAACGGGAATATTTACCGCGCCCGCTCCCCGCGCAGGTGAACAATCCAGACACACCGAAACCCGATACTTCGGCGCGGCACCGGTCAAACCAGCAGGCGCAACCGGAATCCGGCCAATGCTGGGCGCGCGATATCGACGGGCCCAAGCGGCCCCTGGGATGGTGCTCCGGGCCAGACCAAAAAAAGGGACGCCAAACAGGCGTCCCTTTTTTTAACTACCGCGACCGGGCCTAGACACGATGCACGGTGATGAACTTGGCCAGGCCACCACACGATGTTTCGCGGTACTTCGGATCCATGTCCTTGCCGGTGGCGTACATCGTTGCGATCACCTTATCCAGCGACACGCGCGGTTCGCTGATCCGGCACAGCGCCATGCGCGTGGCGTTGACCGCCTTGACCGCGGCGATGGCATTGCGCTCGATGCACGGCACCTGTACCTGACCGCCGACCGGGTCGCACGTCAGCCCCAGATTGTGCTCCATGCCGATTTCCGCCGCGATGCACACCTGCGCCGGGCTGGCGCCAAGCAGCTCGGCCAGACCGGCGGCGGCCATCGAACACGCCACGCCGACTTCGCCCTGACAGCCCACTTCGGCACCGGAGATCGACGCGTTCATTTTGTAAAGCGAACCAATCGCGGCCGAAGCAAGGAAAAAGCGGCTGCACGCTTCATCGTCCAGCGGGCTGATAAAACGGTCGTAATACGCCAGTACCGCCGGAACGATGCCGCAAGCCCCATTGGTCGGCGCCGTGACGACACGGCCGCCGGCGGCGTTTTCTTCGGACACCGCCATCGCGAACAGGTTGATCCAGTCCATTTCGGCCATCATCGAGGTGCCGCCTGACGTATTGCGGGCCAAGCGGTAACGCATCGCCGCAGCGCGACGCGGCACCTTGAGCGGGCCGGGCAGATAACCCTCCTGCTCCATGCCGCGCGCCATGCTCGCCTGCATGGTCTGCCACACCCGCTTGAAGTAATCGCTGATCTCGGCATCGGTATGCAGCACGCGTTCGTTCTCGCGAATCACGCTGGAGAACGACATGCCGGTTTCCTCGCAATGACGCAGCAGATCCTCCGCACTCTGATAGGGATAAGGCACAGCGACCTTGCCCAGTTTCTGCTTGCCGAAGCCCTCTTCATCGACGATGAAACCGCCACCAATCGAGTAGTAAATCTTGCTCATCACCGGTGTGTCGCTACTGAAGGCCAGAATCTGCATGCCGTTTTCGTGCAAAGGCAGATTGCTGCTGTCGAACACCTCCTCATACTTGACGTTGCCGCCACCGGCCAGCGGCAGCATGCCGGTGGCCGTGACGCTGGCGAAAAGCCTGGGCAACAACTCGATATCGACCGTGTTCGGCAGATTGCCGGCCAGGCCGCCGACAATGGCCTGATCGGTCTGGTGGCCCTTGCCGGTCAGCGCCAGCGAGCCGTGCACTTTGGCGACGATGCGGTCGACCGATGCGCTCAAGCCCTTGCCGGCGAGTTCATCGGCAAATTGCTTGCCCGCCGTCATCGGGCCGACGGTATGCGAGCTCGATGGGCCAATACCGATTTTGTACAAGTCGAACATGCTGAACATGGCGTGCTTCCTATCCGGGACGGCCAGCGGCGTTGCCGTCCATCCGTGATCGTTGAGGGCTTAGAGCAGTGAATAAAGAGCGGCGGAGATCGTAATCACACCGATCGTCACCACGAAGATGTTGCTGACAGCGCCCGAATACTTGCGCATCGCCGGCACCTTGTGAATTGCGTACATCGGCATCAGGAACAGCAGGATCGCAATCACCGGGCCGCCCATCGACTCAATCATCGTCAGGATGGACGGATTGAGCGTTGCCACCAGCCAGGCCACCAGCACCATGAAAATCGCGGTGTAACGGTTGAGCTTTTTGTCTTCGATCTGCTTGCCGCGGCTGCGCAGTTCCTTGACCACAATGCCCTTCAAGCCTTCGCTGGCGCCAATGTAATGACCGAGGAAAGACTTGGTGATTGCCACGAAGGCAATCAGCGGCGCCGCGTACTGAATGATCGGCTGATTAAACTGGTTGGCCAGATAAGACAGGATGGAAATGTTCTGCGCCTTGGCAGCAGCCAGATCGGCCGACGACAGCGCGAACACGCAGCTGAACACAAAGAACATCACGGTGACGACCATCAGCGTATGGGCCAGCACCAAGATTCGACCGCTCTTCTTGTCGGCATCCTTGCCGTATTCACGCTTCTGATCCACCGCAAAGGTCGAAATGATCGGCGAGTGATTGAACGAGAACACCATGACCGGGATCGCCAGCCAGAGCGTCTTGAGGAAATCAACCGGCGTAGCCGAAGCGCTGTGATGGATGAATTCACCGACCTGCCAGTGCGGAATCATGTACAGCGACATCATCAGCAACACGGCCACGAACGGGAACACCAGCACGCTCATGGTTTTGACGATCACACGTTCGCCGCAGCGCACGATCAGCATCAGTCCCAGAATCAGCGCCAGCGACAATACGGCGCGCGGCGGCGCCTGCCAGCCAAGCTGGTTGACGATGAAGCTGCTGACGGTATTGGTGACCGCAACGCTGTAAACCAGCAGGATCGGGAAGATCGCGAAGAAATACAGCAGTGTGATCAGCTTGCCGGCGCCGGTGCCGAAGTGTTCTTCGACCACCTCGGTGATGTCCTCGCCCTTTCTGGACGAGCCCGACAGCACGAAACGGGTCAGTGCGCGGTGCGAAAAATACGTCATGGGCAAAGCCAGCAGCGCCATAAGCACCAGCGGCCAGAAACCGCCCAGGCCAGCGTCGATCGGCAGGAATAACGTCCCGGCGCCAACGGCGGTGCCGTACAGGCCCAACATCCAGACCGTATCCTGCTTGCGCCACGTCGATGCATTGGCTACCGGCGCAGTACCGGGGGATGCGATGGCGTCTTGATCGATGCTCACATCGATGGTGGTGGCTGCTCGCATAAATGGATCTCCATTCCGGGTCGGGCGCCTTGTGGGCGCGGCTGCGGCACCTGGGTCGGTGCCTGTTGACTGGGTGATACGGATCGCCACACCAATCATGTAGGCATCTTATCGGGTGCTACATGACAGTTCGCGGCAAAAAGAACACCATTCCATTTGCATTTTTACCCAAAGCAAGCGGTGATTTAGTCGACTACGGCAACCATTGAAAACGGTTGTTTTTTGCATTTATTCATCGACATAGCATCGCAACTTCAGCAGAAGGCCGTACACAAAGGGCGGCACAGGAAATGCCGGGAGCAGAGCATCGGGCACAATCAAAGCAGCCATATTGAGCTCACGCAAAAAACCCGACCGGATGTACGCAGAGCGGCAGATAGATACTCGAACAACAGCGAAAAAAGCAGAGCGGGCATTAAAAAACGCATTATTTTCAGTGCAATGCCAAATGGCAATACATTGCAACCGCAATACGTAACTGCAGCGATTACCGATCAAACATTCATACTCGACTGATTCCGGCGCAATCGCAGCAAATCGCAAAGTCAAATCCAGTAAAAATGCAATGTTAATCCTGCGCATATCGCCAGGAACAATTCACACCGGAAGCCAAACCACGGCCGATATCGAAAGGCGGCGAATGGCCGGAAATCAGGCTCATCAATCCGGCATTGATGAAGTATCAGCGCAGGCCGGAAAACGGGAATATTTACCGCATTGCAGCCCGAGTAAGCGGAAAATCCTTACACTATGCAGATGCTTTGGCCCACGCCGGCATCAGCCGATTCACCCGATGAATACCGCTGACGCCATGTCGCCGTCCCCCGCCGCAAGGAGCCGTGTAGTGAAGAACTTCAGTTTCCACAACCCCAACCGCATCCACTTCGGCCAGGGACAGATCGCCCAGATCGGCACCGAGATCGCCGCCGGCTCGCGCGTGCTGCTGGTCTATGGCGGCGGCAGCATCAAGCGCAACGGGGTTTACGATCAGGTGATCGCCGCACTGGCCGGGCGCACCGTGGTCGAATTTGCCGGCGTTGGCGCCAATCCGGAGTTCGACACGCTGATGCGCGCGGTCGCGCTGGGTAAAGAAAAGCAAGTCGACTGGGTGCTGGGCGTCGGCGGCGGCTCGGTGCTCGACGGCAGCAAGTTCATCGCCGCCGCACTCGCGCTCGACCCGGCAATCGACCCTTGGCTGATCGTCGGTAACAAGACGCCGCTGCACTCGGCCTTGCCGATCGGCTGTGTGCTGACCTTGCCGGCGACCGGCTCGGAGAGCAACTTCACCGGCGTGATCACCCGCCGCGAAACGCAGGACAAACTCTCGTTCAAGAATCCGGCCGTGTTCCCGCGCTTTTGCGTGATGGACCCGACCGTGATCAGCTCGCTGCCGCCGCGCCAGCTCGGCAACGGTCTGGTCGATGCCTTTGTGCACACCACCGAGCAATACCTGACCTTTCCGCAGGAAGCACGCGTGCAGGACAGGCTGGCCGAGGGCATTCTCTCGACCCTGACCGAGGTCGCGCCGGTGCTGCTCAAGGATCAGGCCGATTACGATGCGCAGGCCAATTTCATGTGGTCGGCCAATCAGGCGATGTTCGGTCTGGTGCCGCTGGGCCAGACGCTAGACTGGGCCACGCACGCGATCGGCCACGAGCTGACCGTGCTGTACGGGCTCGACCATGCGCAAACGCTGGCGGTAACGCTACCCAGCCTGTGGCGCTACACCTTCGACGCCAAGCGCGCCAAGCTGGCGCAGTACGGCCGGCGTGTCTGGAATCTGAACGGCGACGACGAGGCGGTCGCGCACGCGGCGATTGACGCGACCCGCGCTTATTTCGAATCGGTCGGCGTCAAGACCCGGCTCACCGACTACGGCATCGACGCCGAAGCCGCCGCGGCCGGCGTCGAAGCGCAACTGATCCGCCACAAGCGGATCGCACTTGGCGAGCACGCCGACCTGACCCCGGCCGATTGCCGCGCCATCGTTCTTGGCGCGGCCTGAGCCCGGCAACGCCCGCAAGCGGATATTGGAAAGCCATGTACCGTCGGGCTGCGCCCGGCGGACATCCGGCAACTTGTCATCTCGTCGTCATAAACAAAGCTTACAGTCGCGCCCCTAATAGATAGCGGGGGACGGTAATGCGGCGATGGCGGCTTTGGATCACGGCAGCTTTGCTGCTCGCAGGCACGGCGCATGCCGATCTCACGCTTGGCCTGCTGGCCGGCAAGGGAGAAGGCGATGTGGCCGCCGATTGGCAGCCCGTCGCCAGCGACCTCTCCCGCGCGCTTGGCCAGCCGGTGAAGATCATTGCGGTCAAGGACGATGCCGAGCTGCTGCGCCGCTTTGCCAACAAGGAAATCCAGATCGCTCGTGCCAACACCGGCGCGGCGCTCTCGCTGATCGAACAAGGCAATGGTGAAATCTTTGCCCGGCTCGCGCTGACCGGCGGCGTGGCCGAGTATCGCTCCTTGCTGCTGGTTCGCAACGACGGCCCCGCCGATCTGGATGCGCTGCTGCGCGACAAGCAGCGCTGGCGCATCGGTTGCGGCAACGTGACCTCGACCGCCGGCTACGTGATCCCCGCCTATCACGCCTTCGCCAAGCGCAATGTGCTGCTCGAACCGTTTTTCCGTGAAGTGAAAACCGGCAACGCCGAAGACAATTTCCGCGCACTGGCCGAGAAGCGCGTCGACGTGGCGGTGAGCAATAGCGACGATCTGGACAAGCTGCGCGAAACCTATCCGCGCGATTTCAAGACCATGCGCGTGCTGTGGCAATCGCCGTCGTTCTCGTACGACCCGCTGGTGTACCGCAAGGATCTACCGGCGGCGACCCGCGCGACCATCGCCCGGTTCTTCCTCGATTACGGTCGCAAGGGCGCGAACACCGCGCAGGAAAAAACCAAACTTTATTACGCCGACCAGCTCTCGGGTTTCCTGCCGTCGGGCAATCGCCAGCTGCGCGAAGTCACCGACCTGCAGCTTTACTTCGAGCTGTTCAAGCTCACGCTGGCGAAATCGACCGGCGCCGAGCGCGAGGCGCGCGAGAAGCAGCTCTATCGCCGCTATAACCAGCTGGTCGCCGTGCTGGGTGGCCCCAAGTAGCCGGAAGCAAAGGGATTGAGCAGAGAGCACTCGACTTTGACACGGGCCGCAAGGCCCGTTTTTTTGTCGGTAACGTGCATCAATTTGTCCTGAATCACAATCGGTGATTTTTGCACTTGAAATGATGACGGCACTGCCCGCAAGCTAGTCGGTTGATTTAGTGGAGAATTTGATGTCTGACACCGCCAACCGGGCGAACTGGGGTTCCAAAGTGGGCTTCATCCTCGCCGCCTCGGGCTCTGCCGTCGGCCTCGGCGCCATCTGGAAGTTTCCCTATGTCGCCGGCAAGAACGGCGGCGGCGCCTTCCTGATTGCCTACCTTGTCTGCGTGTTCACGATCGGCATCGCCCTGCTGCTGGCCGAAATGGTCATCGGCCGTACCGCGAAGAAATCGGCCACCACCGCCTTCCGTGACCTCAAGGGCGGGCTGTGGCCGTGGGCCGGCCGTCTGTCGGTGCTGTGCATCTTCATCATCCTCTCCTACTACTGCGTCGTCGGCGGCTGGACGATCGCCTACATCTTCCGCTCGATCACCGGCGAAGCGCTGACCAGCGACACCAAGGCGTTGTCCGCCGCCTTCGGCAGCTTCATCGCCAATCCGGGCCAGGCGCTCGGCTATACGGCAGCCTTCCTCGGCATCACCGTCGCCGTGGTCATGGGCGGGGTCGAAAAAGGTATCGAACGGATGAGCAAGGTGCTGATGCCGGCGCTGTTCATCCTGATGCTGGTGCTGATCGCGCGTTCGCTGACGCTGCCGGGTGCATGGGACGGCGTGAAGTACTTCATCACCCCGGACTTCTCCAAGCTGACCGCCAGCATGATCGTCGATGCACTGGGACTGGCGTTCTTCTCGCTCTCGCTTGGCGGCGGCATGATCATCGCCTACGGCTCCTACCTGCCGCAGGACACCAAGCTCGTCGGCGCTACGCTGTGGGTCAGCTCGCTGGCGACGCTCGCCTGCGTGCTCGCCGGGCTGATGGTGCTGCCGGCGGTGTTCGCCTTCCACGTCGATCCGGCCGCAGGCCCGGGGCTGACCTTCATCACCATGCCGGCGATTTTCGCGCAGATGCCGTTCGGCCAGTTCTTCGCGATTGCGTTCTTCTTGCTGCTGCTGTTCGCCGCGCTGACGTCGTCGGTGTCCATCCTCGAGCCCATCGTCTCCTTCCTGATCGACGAGTTCGGCTGGGCCCGCAAGACCTCGACCTTCGCGGTGGCGATTGCCTCGTTCGTGATCGGCATTCCGGCGGCGCTGTCGTTCGGGCCGATGGCCGACGTACAGCTGTTCGGCAAGTCGCCGTTCGACCTGATGGACTACGTTGCCTCGAACATGATGATGCCGGCCGGCGGCCTCTTCGTCGCGCTGTTCGTCGGCTGGGCGATCTGGCCGAAAATCCGCCACGAGCTGACCGCCCAGGGCTCGACCGCGGTGCTGCCGGCATTCCGGCTGATTTGCGCGGTTATCGCGCCTATCGTGATTGGCGTGATCTGGTATCACAACCTCTGATCCCGATCTCCGTCATGCAAAAAGGCCGGCATTGCCGGCCTTTTTGCGTTGATACGCGCTGCAGAAACATCAACCACCGCGAACCCGCCCCAGTCGGCGCGCCAGACGCGCAGCCGCCAAATGGAGCAGCTCAAGCCACGGCGACCCGGTCCCGGCCCTGATCCTTGGCGCGGTACACCAGCTTGTCCACGCGCTGGAGCGCCTCGTCGATCCGCTCGAACGGCTGATACTGGGTGACGCCTATGCTTGCGGTGACGCACCCGACCACTTCAAACGCTTCGTCGCGCAACGATTGCAGCAGCTGCGTTGCCAGTTGCTCGGCGGCGGCGAAATCCGTTTCCGGGCAGACGAGCAGGAACTCCTCGCCGCCCAGACGGCAGAAAATATCGGTCGCTCTGACACGCCGGCGAATCAGTTCGGCAAAGTGCTGCAGCACCTTGTCGCCGATGTCATGGCCGAAGCGGTCGTTGATGCGCTTGAAGTGGTCGAGATCAAGCATCAACAGCGACAAAGGCACGCCACTGCGGTTGACCCGGCCCACTTCGCGCTCGATCACCAGATTGAAATAACGGCGGTTGTAGAGCTGGGTGAGCGGATCGGTAATCGACATGTGCTCCAGCTCGCGCTGCAAGCGCTTCTGCTCGGAAATATCCTCGGCAATACACCACGCCAGCCCCTGCCCGCCCTCCTTGCCCGGCATCAGGAAGCCGTTGATCAGCACCGGCACGCGGCGGCCGTCGCGATGCAGGTACTCCTTCTCGTACGGGCCGTAGCGCTGCTGGCGGTACAGCTCGTTGATCAGCTCGCTATCCTGCGCGGCATATTCGGGTGGTGTGATCATTGCCAGCGTCGTCGCCCGCAGCTCGCCAACGCCGTAACCGAGCAGCTGGCAGAACGCCGTGTTTGCATCGACGAAATGACCGTCACTATGGCGGATCAGCGCCATGCCGACCGGCGACGACTCGAAGAAGGTGCGGAATTTCTCCTCGCTAACCGCCAGCGCATGATGCGCCTCGACCCGATCGCTGATGTCCTCGCTGACACCGATGTAGTGAGTCAGCCGGCCCTGACTGTCGGTGAGCGGCGTCAGCGACAGCGAATTCCAGAACGGCGTACCGTCCTGGCGATAATTGCGCAAACGCACCCGGCCGGTGCGGCGCTCGGCAATCATGTGCCGCAGCGTTTCGATTTCCGGCTGCAGATGATCACCACCCTGCAGAAAGCGGCAATTCTTCCCCAGCACCTGATGACGCGCGTAGCCGGTCATATGCTCAAATGCCGAATTGACGAAGATCAGCGGCATATCCGCTGCACAGGCATCGACGATCAGCACGCCAAGCGAATTGGCCTCGATCACGCTGGCCAGCAGCGCAATCTGGTCGCTGGCTTTTTTCTGCTCGGTAATATCGGAAATAAAGCCGTACCAGATCGTGCTGCCATCGTCCTGACGCTCCGGCGATGATTCGCCGCGCAACCAGCGCACGCCACGCTGCGGCAGATCAACGCGATAGTCACAGCGCCACAGGCTCAGATTCCGTGACGATTCTTCGACCGATTCGATCAGCGCCGGCATGTCCTCCGCAACGATGCGCTCGAGCACGACCTTCGCATCGGCGGCAGCGGCTTCGGGGCTGATGCCGTAAATCGCCTTGATACCGTCACTGGCATACGGAAACACCGCCCGGCCATCGGGGAAGCGCTGAAACTGGTAAATCAGCCCCGGCACCCGCTCGGACAATTTGGACAAAAGCTGATCGCGGCGAATCAGCGCGGCCTCGGCGGCGCGGCGCTCGGTGGTATCGACGCCGATACACAGATAACCGACATGCGCCCCTTGCGCGTCGAGGATACGCGTGACCGTCAACTCGACCTGCCGCAGGATGCCGTCTCGGGTCAGATGAGTCCACATCCGCGCATCCATGCCATTGCGCTCGGCAACCAGCGTCAGCGCTTCAAACCGGCCAACGGCGTGGCCCAGCTCATCGCTCAGCTCGGCGGTTCGCGCGTCGACCTCGTCGTCGACCAGGAAGTGCAGTATCGATGCACTGCCGATGACCTCGTCGGCACGGTAGCCCAGCAGATGCTCGGCGCCGCGATTGAACAGCTCGACCGTGCCCTTCGCATCGGTGGCGATGATCGAGACCCGTGACGCCGCATCCAGCACGTTGCCCAGATAGGCGCGGGTATCCTGCAATTCAAGCAGGGTTCGGCGCTGTTCGGATTGGTCCGAAATCCGGATCAGTACGTCGTCGAACTCGGCGCTGTCACGGGCGACGGGTACGCCGGAGACGGCATAGCTGCGGCCATCGATCACGCGGTCGAGATGGAAGGGTTCGCCACCGGCCAGCAGCGCCGTGATGGCCTCGTCCAGCCCGGCTTGCGCGGCCACCCCGGCAAAAGCGCCCACAGCTTCGCCCTGTTCGACCCGCCAGTCGGCCAGCAAGGCTTCGCCGGCCTGATTGGCCTTGCGCACCGACCAGCGTGCATCGACCAGGAAGAGCGCATCGTCGATCGCGTGGAAGATGCGCCGCAGCCGCTGCTCGCTCTGTGTCAGCGCACGGGCGCGCGACGCCGCCAGCGCTTCGGCATAGCGCTGGCGATTGGCCAGCACGTAAACCAGCAGCGCCAGCAGCGCCGGGATCAGGATGCCCGGCCCCCAGAGGCTGGCGGCATCGATCCAGTCGCCCTTTTTGACAAAGCCGTTCGCGGCATTCACCCGCAGCGTCAGCGCCCGATCGCCGATCAGCACGGGCTGAAAATAGGTGGACAGACCGGTCTGATCGACCTTGCCACTGGCGATGATGGTCTTCCCGCCCTCATCCTCCAGCGCCAATACAAAACCGTGCTCCTCGCCCAAACGGGTGAGCAACTCCTGCACCAGCTTGAGCCGGTAAGTACCCCAGACAAAACCCAGCGCTTGATCGTTGCCGGGACGAAAGACCGGAATTGCCATCGCAAAGCCCTGCTCGCCGATGTAATCACCGCGCAACGGCATCGTTGCCGACGTTGCCGGGCCGCGCCGCTGCAGTGCCCGCCGCAACACCGGGCCGCGCGTGGGATCGGCGGTCAGATCGGTGCCGACAAAACCGCCCCGCGATCCGCCCGGCTCGGCATAGCGAACCCGCATCCGTGATTCGCCCAGCGCCGGTTCAAGCCGAACCCACGCCATGCCGCCGAAGGTGCCAAGATAGGGTTCGACGAAAAGGCCGAATTCGCTCGCCGACACCGACGTTGACAAGGCCATGAATCGGGATACGGCGCGCAGCGCGCCCAGATCCTGAGCCACGCTGCGTGCCAGCTGCCCGGTCACGCTTTGCGCCTCGGCCCGGAAGCGTACTTCCAGCGCACGCTGCTCGGTTCGCACCAATAGCTGCGACACCAGCCAGGACAGCGCCAAGCCCATCATCAGTACGATCAGTGCCAGTGCAAGCGGCCGCGAAACATGGCGCTGGGCGGCGGACAATCGACTCACTTCGTCGCTCCGGGAATATTACGTTTAATAAATATACCACCGTCCAAGGCGCTTGCTGCCTGCTCCCGCCCCGCCTGAGGCAAGCGCGAGTAGGCCGCATCACTTGGAAATCGGCCACGAGGCAGGGCACAATCCTTCCGGTGAACACTGAAACTTTTTCAATCTCGCCGCTGGGCTATCTGGCAACACCCTTTGCCGACAAATTCGGCATCCCGCGTCAGCCGCGCCTCGCGCCGCACGCAATCGGCACGCTGCGTTTATTGCCGCCTTATGATCGTAGCGAAGCCGTACGCGAGCTGGGTTCTTTTTCTCACGCCTGGCTGACATTCATCTTTCACCAAACCAAAGGGAAATGGCAACCCACCGTGCGGCCGCCTCGTCTGGGCGGCAACACGCGTGTCGGTGTCTTCGCCAGCCGCAGCCCGTTCCGCCCCAATGCGCTCGGCCTTTCGCTGGTCGAGCTTGCCGGTATCGATACCCACGATGGTGTAACACTGCGTTTTCGCGGTGTTGACCTTGTCGACGGCACGCCCATCGTCGACATCAAGCCCTACCTGCCCTATGCCGAAAGTGTGCCCGATGCGGCCGGCGGCTTTGCCGACGCCTCGCCGCCATCGCTGGCCGTGCGCTACGAAGAACGCGCGATCGCCCAACTGTCCGTCGCCCTGCGGCAGCACCCGCAACTGGCCAGGCTGATCGACGAAGTGCTGGCCCAAGACCCGCGCCCAGCCTACGCCGATGATCCCGCCCGCAGTTACGGCGTGCGGCTTTATTGTTATGACGTGAAATTTCGCGTCGCCGAGGGCTTTGCCCACGTCGACGCCATCGACCTTGTTGGATAAACCATGATGCGATTTCCCCGTTCCCTCGCCGCAGTCTTGCTGCCGCTGACCTTGCTCGCGGCCTGCACCACCACTCCGCCAGCGCCCCCTGCCGCACCGGCTCCGAAAGTACGCGTCGGTCTGGCGCTCGGCGGCGGCGCCGCCAAGGGCTTTGCGCATATCGGCGTGATCAAGATGCTCGAAGCCAACGGCATCCATGTCGATACCGTCGCCGGCACCAGCGCCGGCAGCGTCGTCGGCGGACTGTACGCCAGCGGCATGGACGCGTTCGCGCTGCAGGAGAAATCCTTCGGTCTGGACGAAGCACAAATCCGTGATGTCAGCCTGCTGCGGGGCGGCATCATCAAGGGCCAGAAGCTGCAGGACTTCGTCAATCAGCTGGTCGGCAACCGGCCTATCGACAAATTCACCAAACCGTTCGGCGCCGTGGCGACCGAGCTCGATACCGGCAAGCGCACCGTCTTCGTGCGCGGCAACGCCGGCCAGGCGATCCGCGCATCGAGCAGCATTCCCGGCGTGTTCGAGCCGGCGCTGATATCCGGCAAGCGTTATGTCGACGGCGGCATCGTCAGTCCGGTGCCGGTCGACGCGGCGCGCGAGCTCGGCGCCGACCTGGTGATCGCGGTCGATATCTCGGCCAAGGCCGGTGGCAAGGCGCCGAGCGGACTGATCGGCACCGTCAATCAGGCGGTGGTGATCATGGGCCAGAAGCTCGGCGAACAGGAGCTGGCGCGCGCCGAAATCGTGATCCGCCCCAAGGTCGGCAAGATCGGTCCGACCGATTTCGACCAGAAGAACCAGGCGATTCTGGAAGGCGAAAAGGCCGCACTGGCGGCGATTCCGCACATCAAGCAGAAGATCGCCGAGAAGCAGCAGGCGATGATCGCCGCACGGGCGGCCGCCAAATGAGTGAAGCTCTGATCCGCCTCGACGCCACCGAGCGCGCCGAACTGGCCATCAAGCTGCGCGACTACTGCGACCGGGAGATCGGCGTTGAGATCGGCAATTTCGACGCCGAATTCATGCTTGATTTCATGATTAGCCGGCTGGGCGTGCTTTGCTACAACCAGGGCTTGCTGGATGCGCAGGCAGCGATCGCCAAGCGTGTCGATACGCTGACCGAGGCCATCGGCGAGCTGGAAAAAAGCCCGCCACGGCGCTGAGCCGCCCCGCCGGCATTGTTCCACCTATGGAACAGTCAATCGCCTTCGTGGTGGATTATCTTTCATTGTCGCCTGGTTCATCATGAGTCCATCGCAATCGACCGGAGCATCCGCCATGAGCAGTACTTCCTCCCGCCGTATCGGCCGCATCGTTCGCGGCATGGCCACCTCCGACGGCGGTGGCGTCAAGCTCAACCGCGTGATCGGCGGCCACGATCTGCCGATGCTCGATCCCTTCCTGCTGCTCGACGAATTCCGCTCCGACATTCCCGGCGATTACCTCGCCGGCTTTCCGGAACATCCGCACCGCGGCTTCGAGACGGTGACCTATATGCTCGCCGGCCATATGCAGCACGGCGACAACAAGGGCAACACCGGCGATCTCGGCCCCGGCAGCGTGCAATGGATGACCGCCGGCCGCGGCATCGTCCACTCGGAAATGCCGCAACAGGAAGACGGCCTGATGTGGGGCTTCCAGTTGTGGGTGAACCTGCCGGCCAAGGACAAAATGACCGCGCCGCGCTACCAGGAATTCGCCGCCAGCGAGATCCCGCAGGTCGCGCTGGCGGGCGGCGGCTCGGTCAAGGTGATTGCCGGAACGTTCGACGGCGTGAGCGGCCCGGTCAGCGGCGTCGCAACGCAGCCGAGCTATTACGACGTGCTGCTGCCAGCGGGTGCGACGCTGAGCCTGAACCTGCCGGCGGAACATCACGCCTTCATCTACGTCTACCAGAATGTGCTGAGCGTCGTCGACGGCCCGCAGGAGCGGCCAGTGCAGCGTGGCGAACTGGCGGCGCTGACGCAGGGTGAGGCCATCGCCGTCGGCGCACGGGGCGAAGAAGTCCGCTTCATCGTCGTTGCCGGCCAACCGCTGAACGAACCGGTCGCCCGCTATGGCCCCTTCGTGATGAATACCGCCGAAGAAGTACAGCAGGCATTTGTCGATTACCAGCAAGGCCTATTCTAAAACGCCAACCTCATTCGGCGGCTGCGCCTTTGCGGCTTGTGGTCGGGCGGTGCTCGGAATCCTCATGGACCTCATGTCCATTGCGGTTCCTGTGCTCCGTCCTTCCGCACTCCGCTGCGGCTCGCTCGCCGACTGAGGCTGGCGATCGATGTGATACCCCAACGCCAAGGAGCCAGTGATGAGCAGCACCGAACACGAAGTTTCGATCTCGACCGACTGCCCGCCACCGCCTTTCGTGCAGCGTTTCGCCGCGCATCTGGCCACGCTGGGCGAAAACATGCAGATTCGCCGCGCGCTGCCGAACCGCGAGCGCCGCATGGTCGGTGCGTGGTGCTTTCTGGATCATTTCGGCCCGGTCGATATCCGCGCTGGCCGCGGCATGCGCGTTGGCCCGCATCCGCATATCGGCCTGCAAACGTTCTCGTGGCTGCTTGAAGGCGAGGTTTATCACCGCGACAGCCTCGGTTTCGAGCAGTTGATCCGCTCCGGCGCCGTCAACCTGATGACCGCCGGCCACGGCATCGCCCACTCGGAAGAATCGCCGCCGAACCACAGCGCCATCATGCACGGCGCGCAGCTGTGGATCGCGCTGCCCGACGACGAGTTCGAGCGTCCTCCGTGGTTTGAGCACTACGCCGAGCTGCCGGTATTCAACGAGGACGGCATCACCGTTACCGTACTGGCCGGCGATTTCATGGGCCGCATTTCGCCGGCCAAGGTATACACGCCGCTGCTGGGGCTAGACCTCAACGCCGGTAGCGCGGCATCGAGCACGCTGCCGCTGCGGCGCGATTTCGAACACGCGGTGATCGTGCTCGACGGCGAAGCCCGCCTGAACGGCGAAACGCTGGTGCCGGGCGAGTGCCTGTACTTCGGCTGTGGCCACGATGCGCTGGCAGTCGAAACCGACGCCGCCGCGCGCATCCTCTTGATCGGCGGCGAGCCGTTCAAGTCCGAGCGCATCCTGTACTGGAACTTCGTCGGCCGCAACGGCGCCGACATCCGCGAAGCCACGAGCGAATGGAACGCCGGCGATGCGCGTTTCGGCGAAGTCCACGGTTACGATGGCGATCGCCTTCCCGCACCGGACGTGCCGAAACTGAGGGGTGAATGATGGCTTACGACACGGTGAGCGCAAGGCTTTCGGGCGAGGCCTACCGCGTTGCCCTCAGCGATGGCCGCCATGACTGGGCCGGCGACGTGGGCCGCGAATCCGGCGGCGCGGATGCCGGCCCCGATCCGCATGCGCAATTGCTGGCGGCGCTGGGTAGCTGCACCGCGATCACGGTGAAAATGTACGCGGCGCGCAAGGGCTGGCCACTCGACGACGTGCGCGTGGCGCTCGCCTACGCCGCCGATCATCGCGATGGCGACAGCAAGATCAGCCGGCAGGTCGAACTCGTCGGCGCGCTCGACGCAGCGCAACGCGCGCGTCTGCTCGACGTCGCCAACGCCTGCCCGCTTCACAAGCTGCTGACCGGTTCGATCGCCGTCGCCACCACCCTCACGGAGAACACATGACCGTCCGACTGCTCGCCTTTTCCGCCAGCACCCGCATCGCCTCGTTCAACCGCAAGCTGATCGCCATCGGCGCGCAGGCCGCGCGTGACGCCGGCGCCGAGGTCACGCTGATCGATCTGCTCGACTACGATTTGCCGCTGTATAACGGCGATCTGGAAGCCCGCGACGGCCTTCCCGACGCCGCCGCGCGGCTGCAGCAGCAATTCGCCGCGCATCACGGCCTGCTGCTATCTACCCCTGAATACAACGGCATGTTTCCGCCGCTATTGAAGAACACGCTCGACTGGGTCAGCCGCGCCGACGCCAGCGGCCAATCGGGGCTGCGCTTTCTCGAAGGCAAGGTCGCCGGGCTGCTGTCGGCTTCGCCGGGCGGGCTTGGTGGGTTGCGCTCGCTGATCGTCAGCCGCCAGTACCTGAGCAACCTGGGTTTTCTGGTGATTCCGCAGCAGCAGGCGATCAGTGCGGCGCATCAGGCCTTTGACGAAGGCGGTGCGCTGCACGAGCTGCGTTCACAGGCCGGCGTCGAGAAAGTGGCGCACGCGCTGGTCAAGTTGGCGCAACAGACGCAGGATTAAAGCCCCCACCTCCGCCGGGATCAGGCTTTCACCTGTATCGTCGCCCCCGGGCCGGAGCTGACCACGGGGTTGAGCGCGCCGACGGCCTTCGTCACCGGATTCGACGCCGGATCGGCGGAAGCTTGCGCCGGCGCATGCTTGTCGCTGCGCTTGAGGCGCGCTTCCAGCAATTGCTGCAACTGCTGATGAAGCATTTCCAGCTGCGCCTGCAGCAGCGCCTGCACCTGCTCTTTTTCCTTCGGCCCCAGACTGTCGTCGTGGACCAGATTGCGGATCTGCTCCAGCGTGTCCTTGATCCGCTCCTGAACCCGTTCGATCTGCTGATTGATATTGCCGCCGCCGGCCGAAGTTGCCGTGCTTGCGGGCAGGCTGGTGCTGATGGTGCTGCTCATGGTCATCCCCTAGTCATCGCATCTAGATCGGCAAAGCGGCGTAAATCTTGAATTCGCCCCCGCTCCCGGCTCGCCAAAACAGGGCAAATCCGCTACAGTCCAAAGACACAGAACAATCGTTCTAGCTACCAATGGATCTCTCCCAGCTTCCGCCCGCCCTGCGCACCCGGCTGCTCAAACTCGGCATTTCGCGCCCTTTCGATCTGGTTCTGCATCTGCCGATGCGGTACGAGGACGAAACCCAGCTCTATCCGATTGCCGAAGCGCCGATCGGCAGCCCCGCCCTGGTCGAGGGTGAAGTCACCGGCTGCGAAACCACGTTTCGCCCCAATAAGCAGCTCGTCGCCCGCGTGCGCGACGGCAGCGGCACGCTGGTGGTGCGGCTGATCCACTTCTATCCGAACCAGGCCCAGCAACTCGCCGTCGGCAAGCGGGTGCGGCTGTACGGTGAAATCCGCCACGGCTTCTGGGGCGACGAAATGGTTCACCCCAAGGTCAAGAACGTCGGTGGCGATACCGGACTGAACGATGCGCTGACGCCGATCTACCCGACCACGGCGAGCCTGTCGCAAGCGCAACTGGCCAAGCTGATCGCCAAGGCGATGAAGGATGAAGCACTCACCGACACGCTGCCGGCTGCCCTGCGCCACGACTTTGCCTTTCCCGATTTCGCCGACAGCGTGCGTTTTCTGCACAACCCGCCGCCCGACGTCGCCCGCATCCAGCTGACCGAACGCATCCACCCGACATGGCGGCGGATCAAGTTCGACGAATTGCTGGCGCAGCAACTGTCGCTGCGCATGGCGCGCGCGGTGCGGCGCGAACGCACCGCGCCGGTGATCGCCCCGCCGGGCCGGCTCGCCGCGCAACTCGTCGCCAGCCTGCCGTTCGGGCTGACCCGCGCGCAAAACCGCGTGCTGCTCGATATTTCAAAAGACCTTGGCCAGCGCCACCCGATGCAGCGGCTGCTGCAGGGCGACGTCGGCGCCGGCAAGACCATCGTCGCCGCGATCGCCGCCTGCCACGCGATCGAAGCGGGTTATCAGGTGGCAATGCTGGCGCCGACCGAAATCCTCGCCGAGCAGCATTTCCGCAAGTTCGTGCAATGGCTGGAACCGCTCGGCGTCAAGGTTGCGTGGCTCACCGGCAGCCTCAAGGCCAAGGCCAAACGCGATGCACTGGAAGACGCGGCGCTCGGCACCGCGTCTCTGGTCGTCGGCACCCATGCGATTTTTCAGGCCAGCGTCGAATTCAAGAACCTCGGCCTGGCCATCGTCGACGAGCAGCACCGCTTCGGCGTCGCCCAGCGGCTGGCCTTGCGCGAAAAAGGCGGCAGCCCGCACCAGTTGATGATGTCGGCGACGCCGATTCCGCGCACGCTGGCGATGAGTTTTTACGCCGACCTCGACGTCAGCGTGATCGATGAGCTGCCGCCGGGGCGTACGCCCATCGTCACCAAGCTGGTGTCCGATGCGCGCCGCGATGAAATCATCGAGCGTATCGCCAGCAAGGTCGTCGAGGGCCGGCAGGTGTACTGGGTCTGCCCGCTGATCGAGGAATCCGATGCGCTGCAATTGCAAACGGCCGTCGATACCCACGCGCAACTGACTGAAGAGCTGGAAGGCATCAAGGTCGGGCTTGTGCACGGCAAGATGAAACCTGCCGAAAAAGCGGCGGTGATGGATGCGTTCAAGAACAACGAGATTCAGGTGCTGGTCGCGACCACGGTGATCGAGGTCGGCGTCGACGTGCCGAATGCCAGCCTGATGGTGATCGAACACGCCGAACGGATGGGCCTGGCGCAGCTGCACCAGCTGCGCGGCCGCGTCGGCCGGGGCGCGCACGCCAGCCTGTGCATCCTGCTCTACACCGGCCCGCTCGGCGACACCGCCAAGGCGCGGCTCAAGGTGATCTTTGAATCCACCGACGGCTTCGAAATCGCGAGGCAGGACATGCAGATCCGTGGCCCCGGCGAGCTGGCCGGCGTGCGCCAGTCCGGCGTGCCGATGCTTCGCTTTGCCGATCTGGAAAAGGACGCCGACCTGCTCGACGCGGCGCGCGAAGCCGCCGAGAACATCCTCGCCACCGAGCCGCAGATCGCGATCACCCACCTCGACCGCTGGCTGCCGGGGCGCGAAGCGCTGCTCCGCGTCTGATGGACTAGCACGATGGGGCTGCTCGATTGATCAGGCGCAATCTCTGGCGCATCGCCGGCCTCATCGCCCTGCTGCTCGGCGTGATCGGCGCAGTGCTGCCGCTGTTGCCGACGACGCCGTTTGTATTGCTCGCCGCCTTCTGCTTCGCCCGTGGCGAACCGGTCTGGCACGCCTGGCTGCTGCGGCACAAGGTTTTCGGGCCGCTGATTCTGGAGTGGGAGGCACGCGGCGCGGTGCCGCGCCGGGCCAAGTGGATCGCAACGATCATGATGGCGGCAAGTCTGGCGATCAGCGCGCTGCTGATCCGCAGCTACGTGGTCTGGTTTGCCGGAATCTCGATGGCGCTGGTGCTGGTCTGGCTGTGGCGACGGCCAGAATAGGCCGCACCAACGGTTCAAGCTAGTGCTATGGCCTGCCTAATGCGCCCCCGCTCAGTAGCGCCAAGCAATGACTTGGTCATTCTCGAAGTCAACCAGCAGCTTGCGGCTCTTCACCATCCAGTAACGGGTCAGTCGTTTTTTACCGAAGTAATCAAGCGGGTCGACTTGGTAGCCTTGGGCATCGCCACCGAGCAACACCTCCACCTCGGCCACGCTCATGCCGACGGCCAGCTTGCCGTTGTTCGGCACATACGCAGGCTGCGCTGCCGTGGCCGAGTGGCACGGCAATCGATCCGGCTGCCATTGGCCATTGATCCTCACCAGCATGGTCTGATCGATGGGGCGATCATCGCCGCATGACCAAGTAATCCGGGCGCGCTCGGCGTCCAGCCAATCGACCCGCTGCGGTACCGACGTCGTACCTTCACGGCAAACGCCAACCCGTTCGCTCAGCTCCACCCGCTCGGGCGTCTTCCCCTTCTGCCCTCGAGGCAGCAGTGCATCGACATAAAGCTCTTTGCCGCAGCCCTGTTCGCTCAGTCCACTGAACACAAAACGGCGATCCGGCGAGACGCTCCCCGGCAGCGCGCCTTGCGCCGAATAGGTCTGACCACCGTTGTGATCGATCAGTATCGTCCACGTCCACTCGTAGCCAGTGCCCTGAACCACATGAAAACCGGAGCGTGCATCGTAGCCGGCGTAACGAAAGGCTTCATAACCTTCGCCATCGACCGGCTTGTCCTTGTAGGTCTGCACGCCGCCCCCCCAATGTATCGTCAGCGTTTTTCCCTTGCGGCTGAAGTTGCGATTGCCGACTTTTTTCAGGCAGGCTTCGATATCATCGGTCGCCGGAGCGGCCAGCGCCTCGATCGCCAGCGGCACCGGGCAATGCGCTGGATTCGGCTGGGGCACCGCCGCGCACGCCAGCATCGGCGCCAGAAAAATCGGCCCCACCCACACGCAATGACTCATTGAACTTGGCCCAGCAAGGCCGGCTGGCCGAACTCGACCAGCTTGGCATTCGATCGCTGAAAATAGCTCGTCCAGAACTGCCGTAGCGCCGCCATAGTTTTCGGATCACGGTAGACGCCGCGCGACTGCCCCGCCTCCGACACTAGGCCAGCCCCCTGCACGTAGACACGTGCGCCACCAAAGTCGGCGATCAGGTCATTCTTTACCGCGTTGTCCAGCTCTTGCACCGGATCGATCTTGCGCACCGCCTGCTTGCTGTAAAAGCTGCTGACGGTTGAGTTTTCCAGCATGTCCGAACTGATCAGCACCACCTTCTCGCTGGCGGCCGTCTGTTTGACCTGGCGTGAGATGTTTTTCAGGCTGGCCAGCACATCCGACTTGGCCAGATTGCTGCTCGTGCCGTCGAGCGACTGCTTAAGCGCACCGCCAACCAGCTTGAACGCCAATTGCTGTTGCTGCTTGAGGCAAGCGTCAAACTGCTGCAGCACCGGTTTGCCGATGTCATTGCGCGCCGCCGATGGCAACGGCGCTTCCAGCCGCCCCGTGGTCAGCACATCCAGGTACTGGCCTTGCGAAAATGCCGAGAATCGCACCACGGTAAAGGCATTGCCGGCATGTATGAAAGGCTTGGCCTGATCGGCCAACGATTGTTTCAGCGCGCCGTCGAGCGGCGTGGTCTGGTCAACCAGCACGAAAAGCGCGGTCTGCGTCTTGGGTGGCGCCGCGTCGAGCTTGGCGCGCGCGTAGCAGCTGGGAATCGCATCAAGCTGGCCGGCGTGAGCCGCACCGGTCAGCAGGGCAAGGCAAATCGACAACGCTTTCATTATCACTCCTGCAAAGCCTTGAATTTCGCCAGGCGATCGGCTTTCTTGCGCTCAGCTTCATCGCCCTTGCGCGCCAGTTCGCTCTGCAGCAGGGCATCGGCGACGTCATCCGGCAAGGTCGCGACAAAGGCTAGCCTCGTCTCATCGCGGTCCAGCGCGCGGTAGTGCGCGCTAGCCGCATCCAGGTCATTCAATGAGGGAGCAGAATTCACTGCCGCCTTGGCTGCCATCGGCGCCGAAGGTGCTGCCGCCGGCGTAATTGCCTGCCGTTCGATTCCTGCATGCACTTGGGTCATGTTGCGGTCGTGCTGCCTGTCACCGACACGCTCTTCGCGCTTGTAGGCGAGATACTGACGGAATGTACCTTTGGTTTTGCTTTGCGCGGTTGTGCCCTGCGTCACGCCATTGCGCTGGCGACGCTGTTGCAAGGTATCGAGCACAGCCTGGGCGATGTCGGCGATCTCATCGTAGAACGCGCGCGCCTCGCTGTAGCGCTCGAAGCGCCGGGTCGAGCGCCAAGCCTCGCGGCTTTTCTCGGCGGCAAAGCCGTATTTGAAGCCGAGCAGGACGCCGAAAATCTGCAGGAACACGAAAATAAACGCCAGCACGATAAACGTGCCCCAGCCGCCGCGGCGATCAGCTGACACCGCCTGATCACGGCCGAGCTTTTCCGCGTCGGCGTTCGATTTGGCATCGGCGTCCGGAACGACCAAGTCCTTGTTCATATCGAAGGTATCGCCAGACGCCATCGGCGTGGCGCTCGTCTGCATGGTGTTTTGCAGAGTCGTTTTTTCCAGCACCTGGCCGCGCACATACGTAGCACCGACCGCGATCAGCACGACCAACACCGCCGTCACTGCCGTCACGACATAGGTCGCACGCCGCGATGCAAAGCGGTTCATCTGCTGCACGTAGGCCGGCAAACCATCGTCACGCGACTGATTCTGATCGAGGGTGATTTTCTCGCTCACCAGATTGGGCTTGGGATCGCGCGCATCCTCATCCCAGTCGCGGCGCGCGCTGTTGATCTTGCCCGACACGTAGAGCTCGTGCCCGGCCCAGTGCGTAAACGCCACCAGCAGTACCGAGATCAGAAAGGCGATACCGTAAGCGCCGTATTGCTGGACGTTTTCGCTGGCGCCCGGAATCGTGAAACCGGCAAGCACATAGCTGAAACCCATGGCTTCGATAAAAACCATTACCGATACCAGCAACCACATCCAGCCCGGCATGTCCTTGCGTGACGACTCACCGGCCTTGCGCAGATAGGTTTTACGCTCGTTGAAGTCGTGTTCGTCTTGAACCTGCATAAAGCGAAGGTAATCCTCGCACAGCACACGCTCAGGCTTGGCAAAGCCGGTCACCTCATCGATCCGGCTGGTGTCGCGCGACAAGCCGGCGAGCTTGCCGATTAGCGGAAAGCGGTACCAGGTGTTATGCGCCCACCACTTGACCTTGTTCCACAGCGCCACCACGATCACCAGCGCCAGCATCACCGATACTAGGCTCCACGCCGCGATCGGATACATTGCAAACAACTCTTTCATGCCTGCTTCCTTATTAATTCAGGATTTTCGGTTGAATACTGGCCACATAGGGCCGGCCTTGATTGGCGTACGCCAGCAAGCCGCTTTTGGCCACCTTGCCGCCGGTGCCGGGGAACAGCAGATCGACACAGGTAATGCCTCCCTTGCCCTGGGTAAACACGCGGTAAAGCACACCGTTTTTACCCTTGTAGGTGTTCACCTGCGGGCGCAAATCGACGCTGGGTTTGGGGTTTCGGTTTTTGCCCGGGTCGTAGTCGGCGTACACCTTGAACTCCGGTTGGCTATCTACGCGCGCATCAGCGCGCAACACGCTGACCTTGTTCAGTACGATGGTATGGCCATTGACTTTGTCGACCCAAGTCGTGTTGTACAGCCCAGGCATATGATCAGAAACTTGGTAAGCCTTGCCGTCGGAGAGTGAGCGGACCGAGCCAGCCTGACGGGGGCGGTCCTGACTACAGCTACCAACCAACGGGCTGTCGGCCGCATAGGCTTTACCGATCAGGCTAAAGCCGGGGTCATCCTGAGCCACCGGGCCCAAGGCCAGCGCTTGGTTCGCCCGTGTCATCGGCTGACCGCCGAAATCAATGCTCGCCGTAGTCGTGGATTTGGGCTGCACATCGGGTTTCACGACCGACGCAGCATGGATGGCCGGATCGCTTTGCTTCACGCCGCTCACGGGCTTGCCGGAACGTCCGGAGGGTGTGTTGACTTTGGCCGTTTGGGGGGCCGCGGCACCCTTGCCTATCTCCCGCGATCCGCCGGCGGCATCGTCGCTGGTCTGTGCAGTCCGGTAGTACTGGTACTTGGGTTGTCGCGCTTCGAGGTAGCGCTTGAAACCGTCCTCACCGCCGAGCATATCGACAATTTCGACGCGCCGATTGTGCGCTCTCCCCGCCGCATCGCCATTGCCCGCGATCGGCAGCGTTTCACCCGCGCCCTGGTAATAGAGATGATCCGTCGGCACTCCGTTGTCCCGGAGCACCCGGGCAACTGCGCGGGCACGGCGTTCCGATAGGTCAGCGTTGAGACTGCTAGCCCCCGTATCGTCGGTGTGGCCGATCAGCAGAATTTTGCGAGCCTGCATCGACGCCAGATAGTCCTTGCGCTTCACCTCTGGTAGCGCCCGCGCTTCCAGCTGTGGGTTGTACTGCTTGGCAATCTGCGCGAAGTACGACTTCGCCCGTGGCGTCAGTTGGTCCGAACCGCTGATGAACTGTTCGTTGTCGCCCAAGGCATCGCGCACATTGACCGACATGCCGACAATGGCGCGCTCATCCGCCGGCGCTTGGCCCTGATCCAGCGTCTCGCCGCTGGCGTCAATCGGCGCGTATTGGAGATCAAGCTGGTTGGCCTTGGCAATCTTTGCCAGTTCGCAGCGCCGGTTATCCATCGAATGGCCGATCACGCCACCGATCAGCAGCCCGATCGCCGCACCTCCGAACATGGCGCCGGTCTTGCCATCGCCGATGGCCTTGCCCAGTAGAGCGCCACCAACCACCCCGAGGGCCATCCCGATATTGCGGGCATTGTTCGAACAAGGATCATCCGACCAGAACGCTTCTTTCAAGGCACTACCCGGCCCGGGCGAACCATCGGGCATGGTCGTACACCCGGTCAGTGCTACACACAACGCAGCAGCAATTACTTTTTTAGCCATCCAGCGCGAACCATCCTTTCAAAAGAAAGAATAATTTACACGGCAACAAATAAATCCTCAAAAACACTTACTTAAATCAAATGAAAAACAACAACATTAATAACTGCAATCCAATTAAAAGCTTACTTTAAATGACATTAAAGCATAACAACCAAGTCATTGCCTCGGCGAGACCCTCAATGCGGCCAGAACGCGAGAATGATCGGTAACACAATCGACGTCAGCACACCGTTCAACCCCATCGCCAGCCCCGAGAACGCGCCGGTGGTGGTCGAGAGCTGAAAGCCGCGCGCGGTGCCGACGCCGTGAGCGGCGACGCCGAGCGCCAGGCCCTGCTCGATTTCGCCGGTGACCTTGAGCCAGCGCATCAGCGGTACGACGATGATGGCGCCGAGGATGCCGGTGATGATGACGAGGTTGGCCGTCAGCGGCGCGAGGCCACCGAGCTTGTCAGCCAGCGCCATCGCGATCGGCGTGGTCACCGACTTGGGCGCAAACGACACCTGCACCGGCCACGACAGGCCGAATAGCCGCCCCAGCAGCAGCGCCGACACGATGCCGGTCACGCCACCGACCAGCAGCGATACCGCCAGCGGCACCAGCAAGGAGCGCACGCGTTGCAGGTTGTCGTACAGCGGCACCGCCAGCGCCACCGTGGCCGGGCCGAGCAGCAGGTGGAAGAAGCGTGCGCCGCTGAAGTAATCCGGGTATGGAATGCGGGCGGCGAGCAGCACAACGATGATCAGCGCAATCGCCACCAGCACCGGGTGCAAAAGCGGTTGGTGGCCGCTGCGGCGATACAGCTTTTCGGCCAGCAGATACGCCAGACCGGTGACCAGCAGCCACAACAGCGGCGCGGTCTTGAGCGAGGCAAAGGCGGCATCAAACTGCATCGGATTTCCCTTCCCGGCGCGACATCACCTTGGCGCGCAGCTTGCGGCGGCGGCGATTGAGCATCGCCCGCATCGTCAGCGCCGTAGCCGCCATGGTGATCACCAGCGAGAGCACCAGCACCGGCAGCATTGCCAGCCCCTGATCGCGCAGCACCGGCCCCAAGGTCATCAGGCCGACGCCGGCCGGCACGAACAGCAGACCCAGATAGCCGAGCATGCCCTGCGCCACCTGCGCCAGACGTGGATCGACACCACGATGCCAGACACTCCATACCGCCAGCAGCAACATGCCGAGCACCGGGCCCGGCAACGGCAGATGCAGCAAGGTCGACGCGGCCTCGCCGATCAGCTGGAACAGCACCAGCACGCAGAATCCGTACAGCATCATTGCCACTCCATTCATTCCAGCAACCGATCGTAGCAGGCGAGCGAGCCAAAGCAGGTCGCGTTCGACCGAAGCGTAGACACCGGAGTGGCCGTGTGGGCCATGAGGACGACCCTTAGGTAGCCCCCTTGCGGGGTGTCGGAGCATCGTACGGACGCGAGATGCGCAGGCGCAGCCGCCTGATGCGGTTGGTTACAAGCTGACCAGTTGCACCTGACCAAGACTGCGGCCGAGGAACCGTTCGCCGATGGTCTGGAACTTCACCGGCACGTCGGTCACATAGTAACGATAGTCGGGTCGTTCGCGGTTCGGGTTGGCCAGCCCCTGCTCGGCCAGCAAGGTCGCGGCCTGCTCGGCGATCGATAGCGCCGAATCAACCAGCTGCATCCGGCTGCCGGTGACGTCGAGCAGCATCGGCTTGAGCAGCGGGTAATGGGTACAGCCGAGCACCAGGGTGTCGATGCTTTCGACGAACACCGGCCGCAGGTATTCCTGCGCCACGAGCCGCGTCACCGGATGATCGATCCAGCCCTCTTCGACCAGCGGCACGAACAGCGGACACGCCTGCGAATAGACGCGGTAGCCGGGCTCCAGCGTGTGGATGGCGCGAGCATAGGCATTGGAGTTGATCGTCGTCGGCGTACCGATGACGCCGATGCCGCCCGATTTGGTCCGCAGCGCAGCTTCACGCGCGCCGGCTTCGATGACGTCGAGCACCGGCACCGGCGACGCCTCGCGCACCTTGTCGGCGGCGACGGCGGCCATGGTATTGCAGGCGATGATCAGCATCTTGACGTTCTGCTCGCGCAGGAAGTCGGCGATCTGCTGGGTGAAGTGCTCGATGGTGGCGACCGACTTCACGCCATAAGGCACGCGGGCGGTATCACCGAAATAGATGATGTTCTCGAAAGGCAGCCGGTCCATCAGCGCGCGGACCACGGTCAGCCCGCCGACCCCGGAATCGAACACGCCGATGGCGTGCGATGGAAGCGCGTTCTGCATATTTGTTCCCCGAAAGCGGGCATTCTACGCCGGCGGGAAGCGGCTCGACAGCGGAACAAGAACCAAAACCGGCAGGCCTTGGCGCAGGGGATACACCGATCACGCCGTTGGCGATCACATAGCCAGCCAAGGCCAAGGAAGGATGTGTTGCCATACCGGCGCGCCTTTCCGGCAACGGCGAGCTTCATTGTTCGCACAGCGGCCCGGCCCGCCATGTGCACCGATCAGCGTCAGAGCACCCGGCGCGGGAAACGCTTGCGTACCGTCTGCGCAAACTTGAGCGCATGGGCGTTGTCACCGTGGATGCACACCGAATCTGCGGCCAGCGGCAACCAGCCACCACCCTGCGCATACACGCCGCCATTGCGCCACAGGCTTTCGACCTGGGCGATGGCCGCGATATCGTCGAGTACCGCGCCCGCCTCGGTACGCGGCAGCAGGCTGCCGTCTTCAAGATAGGCGCGATCGGCGAAGGCCTCGCGGATCACCGTCAATCCCACCGCCTCGCCCGCCTTGACCAGCTCGCTGCCGGCCAGGCCCATCAGCGCCAGCGACGGGTCGATTTCGTAAATGGATTGCGCCAGCAGCGCCGCAAGCGCGGGGTTGTGCGCGACATCGTGATACAGCGCCCCGTGCGGCTTCACGTAACTGACCGACACGCCGGCCTCGATGCACACGGCCTTCAGCGCCCACAGCTGCGCGGTCAGGCTGGCGACGAGTTTGGGTTCGGGCATAGGCAGCGAAATCCGTCCGAAATGTTCACGATCCGGATAGCTCGGGTGCGCGCCGATACGCACGCCGTGCGCACGCGCCAGCACCACCGTGGCACGCATCGAATCGACGTCGCCGGCATGGCCACCGCAGGCGATATTGGCTTCGTCGATCAGCGGCATCAGCGCCGCATCGAATTCGAAGCCTTCGCCCAGATCGGCATTGAGTTCGAGGTATTTCATGTTGTCCCCCACCAGCTCAGCGCACGGCGTATCCGCACCAGCCAGTGTTGTTGAGCATCCAGCGCGGCCAGTGCCGCGGCGGTATCGACTTCGGCAAAACGCAGCGTGTCGCCGGGCTTGAATTGCCCGGCCCGCCACAGATCGGCCCGAATCACCACCAGCGCCCGCAAATAACCACCGGTCGTTTGTGCGTCGGCGAGCAGCACGATCGGTTGGCCCGACTCGGGCAGTTGCACGCAGCCGGGCATCACGGCGTGCGAATCGAGCGACGGCGCAGCACCGATCTCCACCACGCTGCCGGCCAGCCGCATTCCCATCCGATTGCTCGCCGGGCTGACTTGCCACGGCGTCGCCAGCAACTGGCGCTGCGCCGCGTGGTCGAGCAACGGCCAGTCCGGCCCCGGCAGTACGCGCAAATGCTCGCCACGCTCGAGCTGCGCCACCGCGACCCCCGGTGCACGCGGTTCGGCAGGCAGGCAGTCGAGCGTATCGCCACTGCGCAGCGCCCGCCCAAAAAAACCGCCCATGCCGGCCAGCAGACCGGTCGAACGACTGCCCAGAACCGGCGCCACCGCAATACCGCCGGCCAGCGCCAGATAGGCGCGTGCACCGCGTTCGGCGTAGGCAAAACGCAGTACCGCACCCGCGCCCGCCGCATAGCGATGCGCCGGGCTCAGCAGCACGCCGTCGAGCGTCACGTTCATGGCGGCGCCGGTGTAGACGAAGGTCGTGGCGTCGTCGAAACGCAACTTCAGACCACCGAGCGTCACCTCCAGCGCCGCGGCCCCCTCGTCGTTGCCGGCGACGAGATTGGCCAAGCGCAGCGACAGCGCATCGCAGCCACCGCCGCGCGGCACGCCGAACGCGGCGTAACCGTCGCGCCCCAGATCCTGCACCGTCGTCAACGGCCCGGGCTTGAGGATGGTCAGCGTCATCGACGGCCCCGCGGTACAAACACAACACTATCGCCGGGGGCGAGCAAGCCTGGCGTTTCGCGGTAGGGATCGAACAGCAGCGCGTCGGTCTGGCCGATCAGCTGCCAGCCCCCCGGCGACGCCAACGGGTACACCGCCGTTTGCGCCCCGCCAATCGCCACCGCGCCAGCAGGCACCGACAAGCGCGGCGTTGCACGACGCGGGCAGGCCAGCGCCGGATCGAGCCCGCCCAAATAGGCAAAACCGGGCAGAAAACCGAGGCAGTAAACCACGTAGTCGCCGCCAGCATGCCGGTCAATCACCTCATCGCAGCTCAAACCGGCCTGCTCGGCCACGTGAGCCAGATCGGGCCCGTCCTCGCCGCCATAGACGACCGGGATCTCGACCCGCTTGCCGGGCTCGCTCTCGACGCCGTCACTGGCCAGCCACGCGGCCTCGAGCGCGGATTCAATCCGCGCCGCACTCACCACCAGCGGGTCGAAAAAACCGCTGAGATTCCCCATACCGAGCACCCATTCAACCGACGGTTCGCGCGCATGCAGGATATGCCACGCTGCCCAGAGACGCCGCTGCATCGCCAGGCTCGTGCCGACGCTGAGCACCAGCGCGGCTTCGCCGAAGGACTGGATCATGACGGAAGAATTCGGGGGATGCATGGGCGAGGACAGCGGCGAATCGGGCATGGCGGGCACAGGCGGGAGGATAGCTACATCATGGCGTATTTTGCGTTGCCGCGTGGCGCGCCAGCGCCCATTCAACGTGCTCGCGCACCACCGCATCGTCATCATGGGCACGCGCCGCCAGCGCGGCGAGCACCGCCGGGGTCGATGGCGCATTGCCCAGACCGATCGCCAGATTGCGCAACCAGCGCGCGTAACCGATACGGTAAATCGGGCTGCCGGCGAGCTTTTCCTTGAAGTCGTCCTCGGACCACGCAAACAGTGTCACCAGCTCGACGTTATCCAGACCATGGCGAACGTGGAAGTCCGTCTCCTTGGTGTCGACGGCAAAACGGTTCCACGGACAGCACAACTGGCAATCATCGCAACCGTAAACGCGGTTGCCGATCATGGGGCGGAACTCCTCCGGAATCGCGCCATGCAGCTCGATGGTCAGGTAGGAGATGCACCGGCGCGCATCGACCTTGTACGGCGCGACGATCGCCTGGGTCGGACAGGCCACCAGGCACTTGGTGCAGCGGCCGCAATGCTCGTTCTCCTCGGGCGGATCAAGCGGCAGTTCGAGGTCGGTGAACAGCTCGCCCAGGAAGAAGTACGAACCGTAATCGCGGTTGATCAGCAGCGTATGCTTGCCGCGCCAGCCGAGCCCCGCCTGCGTCGCCAGCTCGACTTCGAGCACCGGCGCCGAATCGACGAATACCCGGTGGCCGAACGGGCCGATCGCCTCGCCGATCCGGTCGGCGAGCTTCTGCAACCGATTGCGCAGCACCTTGTGATAATCGCGGCCCAAGGCGTAGCGCGAGATGTGCGCCTTTTCACCGTCGGCCAAAACCGCCTCGCTGCTCGATACGCCGGGCGGCCGGTAAGGCAGGAACACGCTGACAATGGTTTTAGTGCCGGGCACGAGTTCGGCAGGCCGGGCGCGCTTCAGGCCGTGGCGTGCCATATAATCCATCTCGCCGTGAAAACCGGCGTCCAGCCACGCTTGCAGGCCCGCTTCAGCGTGCGAGAGATCGGTGCCGGTGATGGCAACCTTGGCAAAGCCGAGCGCCTGCCCCCACTCCTTGATCGAAGTGGCTAATTCCTGAACGTCGAGACCCGTATGCATAACGCCAATGATACCGCCATCACGCGCTTCCTCGCCGACGAGGCCGATACGCTTGCGACCGGCGGATTGCTCGCCGCCGCGCTGGCGCCGGGGATGGTGGTGTTTCTCGAAGGCGACCTTGGCGCCGGCAAAACCACGCTGACGCGCGGCATACTGCGCGGCCTCGGTTTTGCTGGCCGGGTGAAAAGTCCGACCTATACGCTAGTTGAACCTTATACGCTTTCAAACTTATACTTGTATCACTTTGATTTATATCGATTTAGCGACCCTTCCGAATGGGAAGACGCCGGCTTTCGCGATTACTTCAACCGCGAAAGCGTCTGCCTGATCGAATGGGCCGACAAGGCCGAAAGCCTGCTGCCGGCGCCGGACTGGTTGATCCAGCTCGCTCCGGAGGCCGAAGGTCGTCGCCTGACCCTGACCGCACTGACCCAAACCGGAACGCAATGCCTGGCCCGACTCGCCCTCTGAACCTCGACCCGAACCGCCGCACCCTCCTGCGCGCGGCGGTCACGACCCTATTGCTGTCGGTGATCCCCAAGGGCTTTGCCGCCACCGACGCACGCGTGGTCGCCGTGCGCGTGTGGCCGGCGCAAGCGTATACGCGGATCACCATCGAATCGACCACCCCGCTGACCTTCCATCAGTTTTCGCTGAAGAACCCCGAGCGCCTGGTCGTCGACCTCGATGGCATCGACCTGAACGGCGAATTGCAAACGCTGGCCGGCAAGGTCAACGCCGACGATCCGTATATCCAGCAGCTGCGCGCCGCGCGTAACAAACCCGGCACGGTGCGGCTGGTGCTCGACCTCAAGACTGACGTCAAACCGCAGGTGTTCACGCTGGCGCCGGTCGGCGAATACCAGCACCGGCTGGTGATCGATCTGTATCCGTCGGTGCAGAACGACCCGCTGCTGGCCTTCCTCGACGATCAGACCTCGCCACCGACGCCCGCCGCCAAACAGCCCGAAGCACCCAAAACGGTCGAGCAGCCGTCCAAGACCGTCGACCGCAAGGATCTGAAAATCGACCGGCTGGTCACCGTGGTGCTCGACCCGGGCCACGGCGGCGAAGATCCGGGCGCAATCGGCCCGCAAGGCAATCACGAAAAAACCGTGGTGCTGGCCATCGCTAAAAAGGTCAAGGCATTGCTCGAAGCCGAGCCGAACATGCGCGTGGTACTGACCCGCGACGGCGACTTCTTCGTGCCGCTCGGCGTGCGGGTGAAAAAAGCCCGTGCGGTGCAGGCCGACCTGTTCATGTCGATCCACGCCGACGCCTTTATCAAGCCCGATGCCAACGGCTCGTCGGTGTTCGTGCTGTCCGACCGCGGCGCGACCAGCACCGCGGCCAAGTGGCTGGCACAAACGCAGAACGACGCCGACCTGATCGGCGGGGTCAAGATCGCCAACGTCAAGGACGTGCATCTGGCCAAGACGCTGATGGACCTGACCCAGACCGCCACGCTGAACGACAGCATGAAATTCGGCAACGCCATGCTGGGCCAGCTCAAACAGATCAACCGCCTGCACAAGGGCAGCGTCGAGCAGGCCGGTTTTGCCGTGCTGAAGGCACCGGATATTCCGTCCATCCTGATCGAAACCGCGTTCATCTCGAACCCGGCCGAAGAGCAGAAACTGATCGACGAGGGCTACCAGCAGAAAATGGCCCAGAGCATCGTCAACGGCATCAAGACCTACTTCGCCAAGAACCCGCCGCTGTCGCGAACCAAACTCGCACAGGGGTAAAGCACCATACCGGGCCGAAAGCCCGGTTTTTCATCGTAGAATCACCGACCACCGCCCTATCAGGAACCCCAGCATGCCCGCCCTACCCGCCAAACTGTTCGACGAGATCGAAGCCCTGGCCAACGCCGGCGACACGCTGTACGAGGCCGGTGACTACAAGGCCGCGATCGCCAAGTACAAGGCGGGCTACGCACTGGTGCCGGCACCGAAAGAAGAATGGGAAATCGGCACCAGCCTGCTGATCGCGATCGGCGACACCCAGTTCGCCGCCGGCGAATTCGCGAAAGCGGTCGAAACCCTGACCGCGGCATCGTTCACCCCGTCCGGCATGGGCAACCCCTTCGTGCATCTGCGCCTGGGGCAGTCGCTGTTCGAGACCGGCGAACTGGATCTGGCGGCCGAATCGCTGCAGCGCATCCGTGGCCACGGTGACGACAGCATTTTCGAAGACGAAGACCCCAAGTACCTCGCCTTCCTGCAATCCCGCGTCCCGAACCACAACTGATCACGGCCTTGCCGGAGCCTGCATGCCTTTTTCCAAACTGACCGCGCCGCTGGCCGGCCTGACCCTGCTGCTTGCCGCTGGCAGCGCACACGCCATCGATCTGCCGTCGATGCAGATGCCCAACCTTGCCGGGCTGGCGGTGGGCGTGACAACCGAGTGCTCCGGCTGCAAGGACACGATGGTCGGGCTGGTGCCGGGCGTGCGTTACGTCACCGAATCGGGTCGGCTGTTCGAATGGTATGGCCCATACGCCCAGTACAACTTCAGCGGACTGACCGGCTTCCAGTGGGGGCCGGCGATCAACCTGAAAATGGGCCGCAGCGACGTCAACGACGACGTGATCAACAAGCTGCACGATATCGACACCACGGTCGAATTCGGCGGCTTCGTCGGTTACGAGTACGACAATCTGCACGGCATTCCGTACCGCTTCCGCGTCAACGCCAATGTGATGACCAATGCCGGCCAAGTCTACGATGGCGCCCGGCTCAATGTCGGCGCAACGCTGTGGGTACCGCTGTCGCAGCGCTTCTTCATCGGCAGCGGCGTCGGCGCAACCTGGGCCAGCCAGAGCTATGTGAACACCTATTACGGGGTCACCGACGCCGACGCTGCGGCATCGGGGCTGACGCCGTTCCACGCCGACGGCGGCAACCAGCAGGTGATCGGCTGGCTGGGTGCGATCGGGCAGATCTCGGGGCACTGGTGGGGTGGCGCCGGCGTCTTCATGCAGCGACTGATGGGCGACGCGGCCGACAGCTCCTTCGTCCGGGAGCGCGGCGATCGCAACCAGCTGACCTATGGCGCCGGCATCGGCTACATCTGGTAACGCCTACCCCATTAGGCGACCGTGCCTTCGCATTTTGCCCTCGTCCGGTGCTCGGAATCCTCATGGACTTTATGTCCATTCCGGTTCCTCCGCTTCGGGCGAGAACAAACTGCATTGGCTCGATCACCGACTGGGATAGGCGCTCTCCAGCAATCAACGCAAAAAACCCCGGCCATCGCTGACCGGGGTTTTTTGTATTTGGCTCCCCGACCTGGGCTCGAACCAGGGACACACGGATTAACAGTCCGTTGCTCTACCGACTGAGCTATCAGGGAAAAGAAAATCCCAGCCTGTGACTGGGACTTCGGTATTCGGTTGGCTCCCCGACCTGGGCTCGAACCAGGGACACACGGATTAACAGTCCGTTGCTCTACCGACTGAGCTATCAGGGAACAGAAGAGATGCGTATAATAGGAAACGACCCGCAATTTGTCAACACATTCCCACAATAAAACCTGACGAGATCATGCAAAATTCGCGGAAGCTCCTGATTTTAATTGCTTTAATTTTGCTCCTGATCGGCGTACTTCCGCTCGTCATTCCCGACTCGCTTTACCGCGACCGCCTGGTCTCCCGACTGGAAAAGCGCCTGCACGACCCAGTGCAAATCGGCAGTAGTGGTATCGAATACGCACCCCGCCCCGCGCTGGTGATGCGTGACGTTGTCATCCGCGACCCGGCCACGGTCAAAATCGACAAAATCAGCGTCCCCATCTCCTTTCACAACCTGCTGCACTGGGGGCGTGAAATTCGTGGCGTGGTGATCGAAAACGGCCAGTTCAGCCCGCGTTTTGCAATGCAGCTACCAGAAAAATTGCGGCCGGAAGCCGATCAACCGCGGCTGACGCAGATCGAGCTAAAGCAATCGAGCATGCCGCTTGGCAATGGCAGCCTCGGACCGATCGACGCCACGCTACGTTTTGGCAGCGACGGTCAGCTGGCTGAATTACAGGCCGGCGACGAAAGCGGGCGTCTCGATTTCCACGTTCAGCCCAAGGGCGAGCAGTTTGCCGTCACCCTGACCGCCAGCGGCTACACGCTGCCCTTTGGTCATCCGGTCCGCTTTGATCGCCTGCTGCTCAAAGGTCTTGCCGGGCCGGATGGTGTCGATATCGAAGACATTCGCGGCGATCTTTATGGCGGCATCGTCACCGGCCGGGCAAAGCTTGGCTGGCAGAGCGACAGCTGGACCCTGGCTGGCACCTTGCGCACCAACGGCATTCAGGCCGAGCCTTTCAGCCAGGTCTTCAGCGAAGTGACTCATGTGTCCGGACGGCTCTCGGGCGAATCCAATTTCGCGTACAAGGCCAGCAACTATCGCCAATTGTTCGAGCAACCGGGTATCGATGCGCAACTGCGCGTGACCGACGGCATGCTGCACAACTTCGACCTGATTACGCCGCTCAAATCCGTGCAGCCGACCACGTACGCACGTGGCGGCCAGACCCGCTTTGATACCCTGGCCGCGCATCTGGTCGTACGTGGCCGCCAAGTGCAGATCAATGACGCCAATCTGGCCAGCGGCAAATTCAACGCACATGGCCAGATGACGATCCAGCCAGACCAGCGCCTCCACGGCGTGATTGCCGCCCGCCTGTCTGGATCGGCGATCAACGTTGCCAACCGGATTACCGCCGGTGGCGTACTGAAGTCGCCGGCGCTATCCACCACCAGCGCCAACCGCCCGCAACCACAGGCCGTCAACCTCACCGCCGAGGACATCCCGGCCGAGGCCGCTGCGCAGTAATTATTTCCGGGGAGTGGTGCTCCGGCAGAAACCATTTGCGTGGCTGAACGTCCCACGCAAATGGTTCAGCGCCATTGCCGCCAGAACCTGCGGCAAAGCGGCATACCGCGACGACGACACTGGATATTCCGGCCCTCACCCCCATTTGACACAGACATTTTCAATATCCCGGCCCGATGGAGTTCCCCCATGTCCTGGAACGATACGCTCGAATCCCTGGGCGCCCGGCGCAATGACGCCGGCCTTGTTACCGATTTCGGCCACGCAGCCGACGAGCTTGCAGCGTTGCAGACCCAAACGGTGGTCTCGCCACTGACGCAGTACGGGCTGATCCGGTTCAGCGGCGAAGAGACCGCGGCCTTTCTCAACGGTCAGCTGTCGAGCGATGTGCGCGCGCTGCCATTGGATGCTGCCCAATACTCGAGCTACTCGACCCCCAAAGGCCGAATGCTCGCCAGTTTTCTCGTCTTTCGCGCTGGCGACGATTACTACCTGCAGATCGCCGCCGAACTGCAGGCCGCGATCCAGAAGCGGTTATCGATGTTCGTCATGCGCAGCAAAACCAAGGCCAGTGACGCAAGCATTGATCGCGTCGTACTCGGCGTTGCCGGCCCCGACGCGGCCGCCAAGGTCGCGGCGGTCACAGGCACTGCGCCAGCGGCGCTCTCAGTTGCGCATACCGAACGCGCCACGGTGATCGGCTTGACGAACGAGCGATTCGAACTTGTCGTCGCCAGCGATGCTGCCGCCGCGCTGTGGCAGGATCTGCTCGCCGCGGGCGCCCGCCCGGTTGGTGAGCCGGTGTGGCGCTTGAGCGAAATCCGCGCCGGCGCACCGTGGATTACCGCGGCAACGCAGGAGGCCTTCGTGGCGCAAATGGCCAATATGGAGCTGATCGGCGCGGTGAGTTTCACCAAGGGCTGCTATCCGGGCCAGGAAATCGTCGCCCGCACCCAGTATCTGGGCAAGCTGAAACGACGGATGTTCCGCATGCACGTCGACGCTCCGGCGCACGCCGGCGACGAGGTCTTCAGTGCCGAAATGAACGGCCAGGCTTCGGGCAAGATCGTGCTTGCCGCGCCGGCACCACAAGGCGGTTGCGAACTACTGGTCGTTGCGCAAATCGCCTCGCTCGAATCCGGTCTGCATCTGGGCAACGCCGATGGCCCGGCGCTGAACCGGCTTGAATTGCCGTACGCGCTCGACTAAAACTGCACCTATCCAATACCGCCTGCGGCGCCAGCCGCGGGCGGTTTCGTTTATAATCGCGCGAATCATTAGAAAAGATATCGTAGGGGATCACACGCATGGGCTTTCTCGCCGGCAAAAAAATTCTGATTACCGGGCTGCTGTCCGACCGTTCTATTGCCTATGGCATCGCCCAGGCATGCAAGCGCGAAGGCGCCGAGCTGGCTTTTACCTATGTGTCCGAGGATCTGAAGCAACGCGTCGTCGATCTCGCCAAGCGTTTCGACTCCGATCTGGTGCTGGCCTGTGACGTTGGCAGCGATGAGCAGATCACCACCTTGTTTGCCGATCTTGGCAAGCACTGGGATAGCCTTGATGGCCTGGTGCACTCGATCGGCTTTGCGCCGCGCGACGCACTCAAGGGCGATTACCTGGATGCGGTCACCCGCGAAAACTTCCACATCGCCCACGACATCAGCTCGTACAGCTTCGCCGCACTGGCCAAGGCGGCTCGGCCGATGCTGAACCAGAACGCCAGCCTGATCACGCTCTCCTACCTGGGTGCCGAGCGCGCGATCCCGAATTACAACGTCATGGGTCTGGCCAAGGCCTCGCTCGAAGCCAACGTGCGCTACATTGCCGCGGCCGTCGGCCCGGAAAAGGGCATCCGCTGCAACGGCATCTCCGCCGGCCCGATCAAGACGCTCGCCGCATCGGGCATCGCCAATTTCGGCAAGCTCTTGAAAGCCGCCGCCGAAGCCACCCCGCTCAAGCGCAACATCACCCAGGAAGAAGTCGGCAATGTCGCGGCCTTCCTGCTGTCGCCGCTGGCATCGGGCATGACCGGTGAAATCCTCCACGTCGACGCCGGCTTCAGCATCGGCGCTGGCGCACTGGGCGATAAAGGCGAATAAGCCTCGGTCCCGCCAATCAGAATGCCCGGCCCGTGCCGGGCATTTTTGCTTTTGAGCCCGCGCTCGCAGCAGTGCACAATGAACCATCCATCTTTACGGAGCACGCCAATGTGCCAATTGCTGGGCATGAATTGCAACGTGCCGACCGATATCGTGTTTTCGTTTGAAGGTTTTCATCGTCGTGGCGGGCTGACCGACCATCATGCTGACGGCTGGGGCATCGCGTTCTTTGAAGATCGCGGCTGCCGGCTGTTTCTGGATTATCTGCCGTCGATCACCTCGCCGATCGCCGAGCTGGTTCGCGCCTACCCGATCAAGAGCCGCAATGTCATCGCACACATTCGCAAGGCGACGCAGGGCACGGTCAATCTCGCCAACACTCATCCGTTCCGGCGCGAGCTGTGGGGGCAGTACTGGATATTTGCCCACAACGGCAATCTGGACGGCCTGCCTTCGCTGGCGGGCAGCCGCTTTCAGCCGGTCGGCGACACCGATAGCGAACAGGCCTTCTGCTGGCTGCTCGATGCCTTGGCCCGGCGCTTTCCCTCCGCGCCAGCGCGCGATGAACTGTATGCGGCACTGAAACCGCTGGCGGACGAGCTTGCCAGTCGCGGCAGCTTCAACTTCCTGCTCTCCAACGGCGAGCTACTGTTCGCGCGCTGCGCGACCGATTTGCATTACATCATCCGCCGCGCGCCATTCTCGACCGCGCACCTTTCGGATGCCGATGTCAGCATCGACTTCTCGTCGGTCACGACGCCGGACGACAGGGTCGCGGTGATCGCGACGCAACCGCTGACCGACAACGAAACATGGATCAAGATGAAAAGCGGCCAACTGTTGATGTTCGTCGACGGCGAACCGGTCGCCTGAGCCAGCGGCAGCTGGCGCTAGTGCGATTGCAGGCGCAGCAAGGCGTAAAACGATGCGTCGAAGCCCTCATCACCCGGATCGAGCTGGCGTAACTGCTGCGCCAGCTTGTCGGGTGACGACATCCCTGCGGCAAAACGGTCGCGAACCTTTTTCAGCGTCTGCGCCCGCGCGACCAGCTCGTCGCGCCGCCTTTCAACCCGGCGCCGCTGGCGCCGGTGTGCGCCCACCGAGAGGTTGAGCCACAGGATCAGCGGCAACGCCAGCAGCCAGCGCTCGCCAAACAGGGCGACGACGGCAACAAGGATCAACAGCAGATACCAAAGCTGATCGGCCATCTCCAGCTGCGGCAACCACACCGACAGACTCGGCCAGCGCGCCTTGAAAGTCGATGCGATCCAGGCATCGTCACCGGCCTCGCGCTTTTTGCGCACCAGCATCGCATCCAGTGCCAGCGTCGCATACCACTGGCTCACCACCTTGCAATGCAGCCACGGCGTCGCCAGGTAGAGATCAAGCTGCTGCTGGTAAAGCCGATGAAACGCATCGCTCGCCAACGGCGGCACATCTTCGCTGAAGGGCTGCGCTGCGGCACGCTGCACCAGCAGCGGCCAGCCGGCGATCTCAGCCAGCAGCCGTCGGCGCTCGGCCAGCAGCTCGGGGGCAATTGTCAGTTGCGGATGATCGAGCCTCAGGTAGTGCCCGAGCAGGGCTTCGAGATCGGCAAAATCGGGCGCCTTTCCAGGTGCGGCAACCAGGGCGGCGCGCAGCCGCGCGACCTCGGCGCTCACCGCCGCGCCGATCGGCGCAGCCTCGGGCACCCAAGGCATGCGCACCAGCGCATCGGCCTTGAACAGGCTTTCGTCGTAATAACGGACAAAGGCGGCGTTGTAGCGCATCCGCTCTTCTTCGTCGCGCTGCTTGTCGCCGGAGACGAGCGGCGGCGTGGGCGGCTGGCGTTTCAGATCAACCAGAATGCGGTTGGCGTACGTTTCCAGCTCCGGCGCGATCCCGGCATGGGCGAATACCGGCTCCAACTCACGCCGGCGCGAGCGCCATTCCTCAAGCGCTTGCCAAATCGTCCAGTCGGTCATTGCGCGAACCGTGAGGTCAAACGATGCGGCATGCCGTCTCGAATGGCAGACGCGGATTGCGCGGGTGCAGTTTCTCGCGCACGCCATAACCCAGATTGATCAGGAAGTTCGAGCGCCAGTTTGTGCCCTCGAAGAACGCGGCATCGACCACCGCGTTATCGAAACCGGACATCGGCCCGCAATCGAGCCCGAAGGCACGCGCCGCCAGCATCAGATACGCCCCCTGCAGGCTGCCGTTGCGCAGGCACGTCGCCTGAATCACCGCATCGTTGCCGGCAAACCAGCTCCTGGCATCGGCCTGCGGAAACAGCGCCGGCAGCTCGTCGTAAAAAGCCAGATCGTAGGCGACGATCACCGTCACCGGTGCGGCCATGGTCTTGTCGCGATTGCCCTCGGATAGCGCGGGCTTGAGCTTCTCCTTGGACTCGGGCGAGCGAACGAATACAAAGCGCGCCGGCGAACTGTTGGCCGAGGTCGGACCAAACTTGAGCACGTCGTACAACGATTTCAGCGTTTCGTCGTCGATCTGGCGGTCGTCGAAGTAGCTGAACGTACGCGCCTCGCGGAAAAGCTGGTCCAGCACTGCGGCGTCGAGAACCTGGGACATGGTCATTCCTTGCGTTTCAGGCGCGCTTCAATCGCGTCGCACAGGGTTTCAAGAATGGTAACGCGGGCATGGTATTTGTTGTTGGCGCCGATCAAGTGCCACGGCGCGATCGCCGAACTGGTGCGATCGATCATGTCGCTGGCGGCGACGATGTAATCGTCCCAGCGATCGCGATTGCGCCAATCTTCATCGGTAATTTTGAAGTGTTTCCACTCGATCGATTCGCGCTCCTTGAAGCGGCGCAACTGCTCGTCGGAATCGATCGCCAGCCAGAATTTGACCACGATGATATTGGCCGCGTCGAGCTGAGCTTCGAAGTCATTGATCTCGTTGTAGCCGCGCATCCAGTCGAACTGGCTGGCGAAGCCCTCGACCCGTTCGACCAGTACCCGGCCGTACCAGGAGCGGTCGAAGATCCGCACCTGACCATGCGGCGGCACATGGCGCCAGAAGCGCCACAGATACGGTTGGGCGCGCTCTTCGTCGGTTGGCGCGGCGATAGGCACAATGCCGTACTGGCGCACGTCAAGCGCAGCGGTGATGCGGCGGATGCTGCCACCCTTGCCGGCGGCATCCATGCCCTCGAACACGGTGATGACGCCCATTTTCTTGAAGCCGCGCTTGCGCGTCAGCTGGTTGAGCCGCCCCTGCGCCTCGGCCAGACGCCGCTCGTAGTCTTGCTTGCCGAGTTTATGATTGAGCTCAAGCTTGTCGAGCAAACGCACCCCATCGACCGATGGCAGCAGCGGCGCAGCATCGCCATAAGGCTGGAACTGTTTGTCGAAGCGCGCATTCAGCGCGTCGAGCAGTTGCTGGCCGACCGAAATCGCGCGGTAATTGGCATCATTGCCCTCGACCACCCGCCACGGCGCAAACGCAAGGTTCGTTCCCTGCAGCATCTGCTGGCACGCATCGAGGATCTGATCGTAGTTTTTCAGGAACCAGCGATCCTCATCGCAGACGCGCCAAGCGGTCAGCGGATCGGATTCGAGCTGCTTAAGGCGTTTTTTCAAATCAGCCTTGGGCAGGTGCAGCCAGAACTTCATCAGCAACACCCCCTCGGACGCGAGCATGCGCTCGAAGCGGGTGAGCTGTTCGATTTCGTGCTCGAAATCGGCCTGACACTCACCACGCAAAGCATCCCACACCGGGCCGTGATACCAGCCACCAAAGAAGATCGCGGAGCTGCCCTTGGGCGGTAGCGCACGCCAATAGCGCCACAGTGGTGGACGATCGGCCTCTTCATCGGTCGGCTCGCCAAAGGCGTGGCTGGCGATATGCCGCGGATCCATCCATTCGTTCAGGAGGCTGGCGATTTCGCCACGTCCACCGGTCGGCACCCCCGCCAGCAGGATCACCACAGGGAAATCGCCCAGTTGCTTGAGCTTGAACTGCGCCGCCAGCAGCGCCTGGCGCAACACCCCTTCACGCTGGCGGTAATCCTCCTTGCCGATCTTGTGTCCCAGCGTTGCCGAATCGAACATACCGTGCTCCTTGTTGATCTTGTGCGCCATTATCAGGTCGAATCGCGCCAGCAGGACAAGCAGCGCATGCTGCCGGCAAAGAAAAAGGGAAGCGCATGCGCTCCCCTTTAGCTGTTGGGCCGAACCGGATCAGACCGAGAACGACGAACCGCAACCGCAAGTCGATTGTGCATTCGGGTTCTTGATCGTGAACTGCGAACCCTCGAGGCTGTCGACATAGTCGATTTCAGCGCCGACGAGGTACTGGTAGCTCATCGGATCGACCAGCAGCGTGACGCCGGCTTTGTTGACTTCGGTGTCGTCGTCATTGACGATTTCGTCGAAGGTGAAGCCGTACTGGAAGCCCGAACAGCCGCCGCCGGTCACGAAAACGCGCAGCTTGAGGTCGGGATTGCCTTCCTCGGCGATCAGCTCGGCCACCTTGCCTGCAGCTGCATCGGTAAACAGGAACGGGCTGGGCATCTCGGTAGTTGCGGTGGTCATCGCATACTCCACAATTAATAGTTGACTAAACAAGTAGGATTATCGCGCCGACCCCGGCATCGGGTCAATCGGTGCTCGCTGGCACTTCTTCCGGTGTGATCATCCGCGCGCCTTCCAGCGGAATCAGCCGGCCTTCGATCACCGCGCCCGGGTGCATTTCCAGCGTTTTATAAGTGAGATCGCCGCGCACGCGCGCCTTGGGCTGCAGCTCAACATAGTGGCTCACCTCGATCGGCCCGGCAATTTCACCATTGAGGATCAAATGGGTTGCGCGCACGCCGCCCTCGATTCGGGCTTTTTCGGAAACCACCAGCGTACCGTGCTGCGCATCGAGCGCGATCACATTGCCGGCAATCGTACCGTCAACGCGCAAACCACCGGCAAAACGCAGTTCGCCGTCGAATTGCGTGCCATGGCCGATCAGGCTGTCGATCCGCTGACTGCCTTTCTTTTTCTTGAACATCACAACTCCCCTTGCTGATTATTGCAGCTCGCGAGCGGCTGCTTGTCTTTTTCGCTAACGAGTTTCAGCTCGATACGCTCTACCTTGGCCGCAACCGGCAAGGTCAACTCGCCTTCGGTGCTACCGTAATGGCGAAACGCCAGCGGCGTCGCAGCCAGATCAAGCCGGCGTCGCGTACTGCCTTCCCGTAGCGTGGCGCTTGGCAGCAGCTGACCGGCAAATGCGGCATCGCGCCCAGCCCCCTGCGTCGCCAACACCCGCCAGCGCCAGCGGCCCTCGCCAACCGGCTCGAAGTCACAGCGCACCAGCTCGACCGGCCGGTTACGCTCATTGCGCGTCAACAAGGTCTCGAAAAATGCCAGCCGTTGTTGCTGCCCGGCCAGTTGCTGCTGCGCGTCGGCCAACTGGGCGGCCAAGGCCTTGCGTGCCGCCTCGCTGACTTCAAAGCGCTGCTGCGCCGCCACTGACTGTGCCGCCAGCGAATCGCGCTGCGACTGCCCCGCCGCATTCGCGACGATCTTGTCCTGCCATTGCTGCCTTGCCAGCTCTCGCGCCTGGCGGCCGCCAAACCAGTCGCCAGCCACGAAAGCCAGCGCGAGCGCACTCAAGCACACCAGCACGCGCCACGCCCGGCCACGCCAACCGAGCGCCGGCCGTAGGGTGAGCGGCGTCGCCGTCAGCCGGGCCCGCTGCAAACGGTACAGACGCCTGAGCGGCATCGGCGCTTAAGGCAGCAAAGGAACGACGTCCAGGCCCTGCGTTTCCGGCAGGCCGAACATCAGATTCATCACTTGTACCGCCTGCCCCGACGCACCCTTGACCAGATTGTCTTCAACGACAAGGATCACCAGCAGATCGCCATTACCCGGACGGTGCACGGCGATGCGGGCGATGTTTGAGCCGCGTACCGAGCGCGTTTCCGGGCAGCTGCCCGCCGGCATCACATCGACGAAAGGCTCGCCGGCGTAGCGGTCTTCAAACAGCTGCTGGAAATCGGTATCGCGCCCTTCGGGCTTGATGCGCGCGTAGATGGTTGAATGGATGCCGCGAATCATCGGCGTCAGATGCGGCACGAAGGTCAGTGATACCGGCGCACCGTGAATCGCACTCAGGCCTTGATTGATTTCCGGCGAGTGACGATGCCCCTTGACGGCGTAGGCCTTGAAGTTGTCGCTGGACTCGGCAAACAAGGTACCGACCTCGGCCTTGCGACCGGCGCCGGACACGCCGGATTTGCAGTCGGCGATCAGCGTATCGGCCTCGATCAGCTGCTGGCCACCTTCGAGCAGCGGCAACAGCCCGAGCTGCACCGACGTCGGGTAACAGCCGGCCATGCCGATCAGCCTTGCAGCCTTGATCGCATCGCGATTGACCTCGGCCAGACCGTAGACCGCCTCGTCGAGCAGATCGGTGCAGCTGTGTTCCATCGCGTACCACTTGGCAAACTCGGCCGGATCCTTGAGGCGGAAATCGGCGGCGAGGTCAATCACCTTGACGCCGGCATCAAGCAGCTCGCGCGCCTGCGCCATTGCCACGCCATGCGGCGTGGCGAAGAACACCACATCGCAGCCCTTGAGATTAGCCTCTTCCGGGGTCGAGAACGCCACGTCGACACGGCCGCGCAGGCTCGGGAACATTTCGGCAACCTGCATGCCGGCTTCCTTGCGCGATGTCACCGCTTCGATACGCGCGCCGGCATGCCCTGCCAGCAAGCGCAACAACTCGACTCCGGTGTAGCCCGTACCGCCGACAATCCCGACCTTGACCATCTCGCACTCCTTGTAAGCAATGCTCGCGATCATAAAACAAAAGCCGCCCTGATGGGCGGCTCTCGTCTGGCCTCAGACGCCAGAAACGACAAAGCCGCCCAAAGGCGGCCTTGCTGGTGCAGACAAGCTCGAAATTAACGCTTCGAGAATTGCTTGCGACGGCGGGCTTTGTGGAAGCCAACCTTCTTACGTTCGACTTCACGTGCATCGCGGGTAACGAGACCTGCAGCCTTCAATGCCGGCTTCAGTTCTGCGTTGTAATCGATCAGAGCGCGAGTCACGCCGTGACGAACCGCACCGGCCTGACCGGTTTCACCGCCACCGTTGACGTTGACAAGAATGTCGAACGCTTCGAGGTTTTCGGTGAGGGTCAAAGGCTGACGAACGATCATGCGGCTGGTTTCGCGGCTGAAATACTGATCAACCGGCTTGCCATTGACGACGATGTTGCCCGAGCCCTTGGCCAGGAACACGCGGGCAACGGCGCTCTTGCGGCGACCGGTACCGTAGTTGTACTTACCTACCATTTTGCTATTCCTTGTTCAGGGCTCAGACTTCAAGCGCTTTAGGCTGCTGCGCGGTATGAGGATGCTCATTACCGGCATACACCTTCATCTTCTTGAGCATTGCGTAGCCCAGAGGGCCCTTCGGCAACATGCCCTTGACGGCTTTTTCCAGCACACGGCCTGGGAATTTATCTTGCATTTCGGCGAAGGTGCGCTGATAGATACCGCCCGGATGACCGGTGTGACGGTAATAAATCTTCGATTGTGCTTTGTCGCCGGTCACTCGCAGCTTATCTGCGTTCACCACAACGATGTAGTCGCCGCAATCGACGTGCGGGGTGTATTCGGCTTTGTGTTTGCCGCGCAAACGCTTGGCAATTTCAGCCGCAAGGCGACCCAGCACTTTGTCAGTGGCATCAACAACGAGCCACTCGCGCTTCACCTCGTGCGGCTTGGCAGAGAAGGTTTTCATGACTGCTTAGTCCACGTTACGAATTCGAGAAAGTCGCAGATTTTATCCCCCTAAGAAAGAACATGTCAAATCTAGCGAGAGGAACCCACCAAAAAAAACGCAACCCGTGAGGATTGCGCATGAATTCCACCAAAAAATGGAGGATGGAGGAGACAACGCCGGGCAAGCCCGACGCCGAAACCCATTTTTGCATGCTGGCTTCATGCAAACAAGGCACAAGAGCGTCAAAAATGCCATTCGACTGATCAGGTAAAACCCCTAAAAGCTGCGTCAGATCAAGCTTCTCTCTACAATTGCCGCCTTGATTCGATAACAAGCGGCTCGCGTGAAAAGGAAGTCATGAAAGTACGTCTGAAGTGGGTGGAAGCGGTCAGTTTTCTGGCGCAGTCGGAGTCCGGGCACGCGGTCTTGATGGATGGTCCACCCGAAGGCGGTGGTCGCAATCTTGGGCCACGGCCGATGGAAATGCTCCTGATGGGCATGACCGGCTGCTCGACCTACGATGTGATTCATATTCTCAAGAAGGGCCGTGCCGATGTGCGCGACTGCGTGGTCGAGGTCGATGCCGACCGCGCCGAGGTCGACCCCAAGGTGTTCACCAAGATCCACCTGTACTTTATCGTCACCGGCCGCTCGCTCAAGCCCGAGCAGGTCGAGCGGGCGATCAAGCTCTCGGCCGAGAAATACTGCTCGGCATCGATCATGCTCGGCCAGATGGCCGAAATCACCCACGATTTTAAGATCATCGAAGCCGACTGATACGGCCATCATCGCCAATAAAAAGGCTATGTATCCGCTAACTGTTGTGGATCACTGCGCTACGCCTGCTAGCCCAAGCAACAAGCCGTATTCCAGCGTGCCGTTGGCGTCACTGGTATCGCAAGGGTTCACGCCACTTACGTGAGGTTGCAACAGTTAACGTCGACAGAGCCAATAAAAAAGCCGCCTCAGGGCGGCTTTTTGCATGCTGCATATCGAGTCACTTCATCGTATCGGGTACGCCGCACTGCTCCTTGTCCGCGTCAGTCACGCGTCGCTGGCGGCCAAAACGCGGTGCATTCTGTTCGCCGTAGATCAGCGTATACGGCAGGCCGATTACCAGCGCGCCACCGACGATATTGCCCAAGGTTGCCGGAATCAGGTTGGAGACGATGAAGTGCCCCCAGCTCACATCCAGCCCCCCCAGCATCGCCGCCGGAATGATGAACATATTGGCGATGCTGTGCTCCATGCCGAGGGTGACGAAGGCCATCACCGGGAACCAGATGCCCAACACTCGCCCGAAGGTGTCCTTGGCCGAGTAGCCCTGCATGGTGGCGACGCAAACCAGCACATTGGCGAGCACGCCCTTCATAAAGGTCATCATGAATGGATGCGAGGTTTTGCCCTGCGCGATACCGATCAGGTAAGCGGTCGCCGGATCGCCGGGCGTGATCAGATGGGTCAGGTAGACCAGGAAGTACGCCGCGCCGACCGCACCGATAAAGTTGCCGAAATATGAAATCCCCCAGAAGCGCAGCATTTCACCGACACCGAGTTCGCCCCGCAATACGGCCGAGGCGCCGAGAGCGCAATTGGAGGTAAACAGGTCGGCGCCGGTCAGCGTGACCGCGATAAAGCCGAGCGGGAACAGCGCGCCGAAGATGAACTTCACCAGGCCCGGGTTGCTGACCGCCAGACCGGTACAACCGCCGGCGACGATCACAGCCAGAATGGTACCGATGCCGATGAACATGCCGCCAAGCACAGCGATGCCGAGCAATCGCCCGGGATGCAATCGGGCCTTCTCGGCACCGGCATGGGCAATGTAGCCGACGATTTCGGCAGGGGAACGAAGTGTGGAGGACGAAGGAGAGGAAGACATGGCGCGCCTGTAGCAATAAAACATGACGTCTAGTTATACGCCGCGCACATCATGTAGTTTTGGTACAAGTTCCGAACAAAGCAGACAACAATCGGCGAAGCTGATCCAGATCAAACGGCGCACTCCCGACTACGCCTTTGGGACTAATTTACGTGTTTATTGCAATTATTTTATGTCGTATGCGCAGGCATCAGAAGCGATAGCTCAGCGAGGTCATCAGCTTGGATGTCACGCCCATCAGCGCCTTCAGCGGCAACGGCAGTTCGGCGGCGCCAAGCTCGACCGCGATATCGGCATGCCCCATCTCGTCACGGTACATCTGCTCGACAATGGCGCGGCTCTTGGCATCCTGCACCGGCAGGGTCTGCAGATGTGATTGCAGGTGCGCGCCGACCTGACGCTCGGTTTCTGCCAGGAAGCCCAGATTCCATTTGTCGCCGATCACGCCGGCGGTCACGCCGATCGCCAGGCTGCCCGCATACAAAAGCGGGTTGAGCACGCTCTTGTGGCTACCGAGTTCCTCGATCCGACGCTCGGTCCACGCCAGATGTTCGACCTCTTCCTGTGCGGCGTGACGCAGCGCCTCACGGTTGGCCGGGTCGCGCGCCGTCAGCGCCTGTCCCTGGTACAGCGCCTGGGCGCAGATCTCGCCGCTATGGTTCACGCGCATCAAGCCGGCGGCATGGCGCTTTTCGGCCTCGTCAAAATCGGTATCGTCGATATGCGCATCGGGATGTGCACGCGCACTAGTTGCCGGCGCCGCGAGCGTACGCAGCACGGTGTCGAATTCGGCAACCAGGGTATCGAGCTTGGGCAGCCCTGGCAGGGCGGGCAGTTTGAGCATGGCGTTCTCCTTGGCGTCGATTTTACTATTTATCGGCGTGCTATGATTCGGCGGATTTTCACCGCTATCGATACGGATCAGAACACGATGAAAAAATTCTTTGCCGCCGCGGCGCTGAGCGTTGCCACGATGTCCGCCTGGGCCGCCAACCCGCAGGTCGAGCTGGTGACCAACAAGGGCAAGATCGTCCTTGAGCTGTACCCGGAAAAGGCGCCGGCCACGGTTGCCAACTTTCTGCAGTACGTGAAAGACAAGCACTACGACAGCACGATTTTTCACCGTGTCGTCGCCGGCTTCGTCGTCCAGGGCGGCGGTTTCGACGCCAAGATGAACCAGAAAGCGACACGCGCGCCGGTGAAGAATGAAGCGCAGGCCGCCTTCAAGGCCGGGCTGAAGAACGATCGCGGCACCGTCGCCATGGCACGAACCAACGACCCGAACTCGGCGTCCAGCCAGTTCTACGTCAACCTGAAGAACAACGATTTTCTGAACTGGCCGGGCAGCGACGGCTTCGGCTACGCGGTATTCGGCAAGGTCGTGGCCGGGCTCGACGTGGTCGACAAGATCGCCGCGGTCAAGACCATGCCGGGCGATGCGCCGCTGGAACCGGTGGTGCTGCAATCGGCGCGTGAACTCCCCGCTGCCGCAGCGGCCAAATAAACACATTCAATTCAACAAGCAAGGATCAATCATGACCCAAGTAAAACTGAGCACCAGCGCCGGCGATATCGTTCTTGAACTCGATGAAGTCAAGGCGCCGATCACCGTCGCCAACTTCGTCCAATATGTGAAAGATGGCCACTACGACAACACCGTGTTCCACCGCGTGATCGATGGCTTCATGGTTCAGGGCGGCGGTTTCGCACCGGGCATGAAAGAGAAGAAGTCCCGCGATAACATCAAGAACGAAGCCGACAACGGCCTGAAGAACGACGCCTACACCGTGGCGATGGCGCGTACGCCCGAGCCGCACTCGGCCTCGGCACAGTTCTTTATCAACGTCGCCAACAACGACTTCCTCAACTTCCGTGCCGCAACGCCGCAAGGCTACGGCTATGCCGTGTTCGGCAAGGTTGTCGAAGGCAAGGAGGTCGTCGACGCGATCAAGGGTGTGAAGACCGGCAACAGCGGCTTCCATCAGGATGTGCCGAAGGAAGACGTGCTGATCGTCAAGGCCGAAGTCCTCGGCTGATCGATCGCTGATCGTGCCAACGCCGCCCGCCCGGGCGGCGTTGTCGTATCCGGATCGCTGAACCATGCCCTCGCCCTGGCTCTGGCACGCCCCCAGCTTCGCACTGTTTACCGGCGGAGCGCTGATGCTGCTGCTCGCGGCCTGGGTGGCCGCGCGCCCCGCTTTCGCCGGCCGCGCCGCCTTTATCGGCATGCAGTTGACGCTGGCATGGTGGTGCAGCATGGCCGGGCTCGAATATGCCAGCACCGAGGCCGCGCTCAAGGTCGATCTGGCACGCTGGACCTGGCCGGCGATCATGCTCGGGCCGACGTTCTGGCTGCTGTTCGCGCTGCGCTACCTGTACGGCTATCGCGCGCCGCTGGGGCTGCGCGGCCACGCGCTGGCGTGGAGCGGCCCCTTGCTGGTTGGCTTGCTTGCCGTCAGCGACGGCCAGCATCACGGCCTGTACCGCGCCTATCTGCCCATCCGCGCCGAGCTCGGCAGCCAGCTGCACTATTTCGCCGGCCCGGTGTTCTATTTCGCCGCGCTCTATCTGTACCTGTTGATGCTCGGCGCGATGGCGCTGATGCTGTTGAGCCTGAGCCGCTGCGCCCAGGCCTACCGCAAGCAGTACCTCGGCTTTGTACTGGCGTCGCTGCCGCCGTGGATCGCCAATGTCGGCTACATCACCCGGACATGGACGCTATTCGATTTCGATCCGACCCCGTTCGCGCTGGCGCTGACCTGCGTGATCTTTGCCTGGCTGATCCGCCACGGCCAGCTGTTCGACCTGATCCCGGTCGCGCGCACGCTGCTGCTCGACGCACTGCCCGATCCGGTGCTGCTGATCGACCGGCGTGGCCGCGTCATCGAGGCCAATCCGGCCGCGCGCTACTGGCTCGGCGATGAACCGGTCGGCCGGCCGCTGGCCGACTGGCCCTGGCTGGCGCAAGGCTTGACGCTGTCGAACCAGGAGCTGCTGAGCCACGCCGGCCACGATTTCGAAATCAACCGCCGCCTGCTCGGCACGCCGGCGCAGCCGGCCGGCGAGTTGCTGCTGCTGCGCGACATCAGCCACCGCACCCGGGTCGAGCACGAGCTGTCGAGCGCGCTCGCGGTGCTCGAAGCGCAGCTCGACGCCAACCAGACGCTGCAACGGCAATTGCGCGAAGCCTCGATCCGCGACCCGCTCACCGGCTGCTACAACCGGCGTTTTCTGGCCGAAGTCGGCCCGCGCGAGCTGCTGCACGCCGAGCGCACCCGCCGGTCGATGGCGCTGGTGCTGATCGACTTCGACCATTTCAAGGTACTGAACGATAGCGACGGTCACGCCGCCGGCGATGCCGCGCTCGTGGCGTTTGCCGGATGCTGGCAACAACACGGCCGACAGGACGACTATTGCTTCCGTTACGGCGGCGAAGAGTGGCTGTTGCTGTTGCCCGGTTGCAATGCGGCGCAGGCGACCGAGCGCGTCGATGCCTTGCGGCTGGCCTTTGCCGGTTTGTGCATCGGCCCACGCCAGCGCAGCCTCACCTTCTCGGCCGGCGTCGCCGCATTTCCAATGGATGCCGGCGACCTGGCCGCACTCACCGCCCTGGCCGACGCCGCGCTCTATCAGGCCAAGGCGGCGGGCAGAAATCGCGTCATCAGCATCACCCCGCCCGAGACTACTTTCAGCGAAACCGATGTCTAAGCCTGTTTTATTGATCTCCGACCTGCACCTGTCGCCCGCCGATCCGGCCACCGCCGAGGCCTTCGGCCGCTTTCTCGCCGGCACCGCACGCGATGCCCGGGCGCTGTATATCCTCGGCGATCTGTTCGACGTGTGGATCGGCGACGACCAGCTAAACGACCCGTTCTACGCCGAACTCGCCGCACGGTTACGCGCCCTGGCCGCCAGCGGCGTGCCGGTGTCGTTCATGGCCGGTAATCGCGATTTCCTGTGCGGGGCGCGCTTTGCCCGCGAGGCCGGGCTGACACTGATCGCCGATCCAACGCCGATTGCACCGTTCGGCACGCCGGTGCTGCTGGCGCACGGCGATGCCTATTGCACCGACGACGCCGATTATCAGCGCTTTCGGCGCATCGTCCGCTCACCGCTGGTGCAGTGGCTGTGGCGGCGCCTGCCCTATCGCTGGCGCAACCGCGAGGCAGCCAAGCTGCGCGAGAAATCGACGGCGATGAACCAGCGCAAGACCGCCGACATCATGGACGTCAATCGCAACGCCATCGAGGCCGCAATGCGCAATGCCAAGGTAGCCACGCTGATCCACGGCCATACGCACCGGCCGGCACGGCACGTTGAAGCCGCCGGCGTGCGCTGGGTGCTGGCGGACTGGCACGCCGGCAGCGGCGGCTATCTGAGCCTCGACGAGCGCGGCGTCAGCATGTACGCGCTCGACGGCACGCCGTTTCCGTTCGCCCGTTAAGCCCCGTTAAGCTTCCGGCATCAGTTCGCGTCGACGCGTACCCACACCGTGTACACCGTCGCCGCTTGCACGCGCGAACCGATGCCTGAGCCGCGGGCCTGCTGCGTCGACTCGCCGACCGGCAGCCACTCGCCCAGCGCGCCGGCAACTTCGCTATACACCGCGCGCTGATCGATGCTGCCGTTGCCGTTGAAGCGGCTGCTTTGCGGATACAGCCGCAGCTGCACCCGCTCACCGACGACTTGCGGCTCGACCCAGAAACCGCTGCCGACCGACTGCCATTGCCCGCCCTGGGTGACGATGCTGTAGCCGGGCCGGAACACCCACGACAGCGTCGGCACGAAACGCGATTCGCCGAGCGAAATCATCGCCCGGCCACCGTCGATCGTCGTCACCCTTTGCACCGCCGCCTGCCGCGTGTCCCGGGAGCGCTGCGCGTCGATCGCGACGACGGCGCCGCTGCCACGGTTGGAAATCACCACCGAACCATCGGCATCGAGCCCCGAACGCGAACCGGATTCGCGCTGCTCGACGCTCACGGTCAGGCGCCGCGTCGGCGTATCGAGTCGACTGACCAGCGCAGAGATGCGGGCAAAGGTCGCCTCGTCCGGCGCGCGCACGACGAGCTGATCGTAAAAACCCTGAATCGCCGCGTCGGGAAAGGCCTGCTGCAGCAGCGGCGCCAGCTCGGACGCCGTTTTGTGCCGCAGTTGCACCGTATCGACAACGTCGGCCAGTGCGGCACCGGCCAACAATAGGCTCCCGAACATCAGTGCGCGCATGGCGATCTCCTTGAAACTAACGCCCCCAAGGCCCGGACACGGTCGAGCGCCGTTCCAGCAGGCAGATCGCCTGCGCCTCGACCGCTTCGGACGCGCCGACCGGGCCGAGCTTCTCGTAGGTCTTGGCCTTGACGTTGACGTCGGTGGTTTCAATACCGAGATCGGCGGCGATATTGGCGACCATCTGCGGAATATGCGGCGCCATTTTCGGCCGCTGGATCAGGATGCTGGCGTCGATATTGCTCACCCGCCAGCCCGCCTCGGCCACGCGCCGTACCGCCTCGCGCAACAACACACGGCTGTCGGCACCCTTGAATTCCTCAGCGGTATCGGGGAAATGCCGGCCGATATCACCCAAGCCTGCGGCGCCAAGCACGGCGTCGGTAATCGCGTGCAACAGTGCATCGGCATCCGAATGGCCGAGCAGGCCCTTTTCGAACGGAATCGTCACGCCGCCCAGAATCAGCGGCCGACCTTCGACCAGCCGGTGTACATCCCATCCTTGGCCGATTCTCATTTGTTCTCTCCTGCCTGACTCACGACCAGCGCGGCAATCGCCTCAAGCTCGCAAGCATCCACATCATCAAAATCGCCCAGCCGTTCGCTATCGACATCAAGCACGCCGATCACCCCGCCCTGCGCATTGCGCAGCGGCACGACGACTTCCGAGCGCGATGCCGACGAGCAGGCGATATGACCGGGAAAAGCATCGACATCGGCAACCAGCTGCGTTTCGTTGCGCGCCCACGCGGTTCCGCAAACACCGCGACCGTGGCGGATACGGAAACACGCCACCGGCCCCTGGAACGGCCCGAGCACCAGCTCGTCGCCGTCAACCAGATAGAAGCCGACCCAGAGCCAGTCGAAGGACTGTTTCAGCGCCGCGGCGGTATTGGCCAGCCTGGCGGTGAGATTGGTTTCACCATCGAGCAAGGCCGCCAGTTGCGGCAGCAAGGAGGCGTAGCGGGCAGCCTTGTCGCCGCCGGCAATGATCAGGTTTTCGGCCATTCTGTTCCGTTCCTCGCTGCCAGAATCAGACTGGCAAGCTGCAAATCGTGCGGGTAGGTCACCTTGAGGTTCCACGGGCTGCCCATCAGCAGCCGTGGCGATTCGCCCTGTTTCTCCAGCGCGCTGGCCTCGTCGGTAATGTCCGGGCCCATGCCGGTTTCGAGTGCACCGGCGAGCACCGCAAGACGGAACATCTGTGGCGTTTGCGCCTGCCACAGCCCGGCGCGCGAGGTGGTTGCGGCGATCCGGTCGCCCGCGGTCGCACGCTTGAGGGTATCGGCGACCGGCAGCGCCAGAATGCCGCCGACCGGGTCATCACGTAATGCATCGATCATGCCGGCGACTTGCGCCGGATCGACGCACGGCCGCGCCGCGTCGTGCACCAGTACCCAGGTATCCGAGGCGGTAAACAACGACAAGGCCTGCAAGCCGCTGAGTACCGACTCGGCGCGGCTGTCGCCGCCGCAGCGCATGACCACCAGCCGTTCAAAGCCTTGCCAGTCGTACGCGTCCCACCACTCATCCTCGGGCGAGACCACCACAAAAATGCGTCCCAGCGCCGCCACCGCGTGCAGCGCGGTCAGCGTGTGCCAGATCAGCGGCTTGCCCAGTAGATCGAGGTATTGTTTCGGCGTTTCGCTCGCCATGCGGCTGCCGCTACCGGCGGCCGGCACCAGCGCGATGGCGCTCGTCATTGCGTTCCGGCCTGCGGCACGGTCAGTTCGCGCCACAAGCACGTGCCCTTGACCGATTTATCCAGCACATCGAGGTAGGCTTCGTGCAACGCCAGATCCTCGCTCGGCACGCTGGCGACGATCAAGGGCTTGCGCGGCCGGCCCTGGCTGAACGAGGCGGCGTCGGCCGCGGCATCGCCGGAGGCGAAGTCGATCAAGAGGCTGTCCTGACCACGGGTCAGCGCCAGATAAACTTCGGAGAGCAGTTCGCAGTCGATCAGCGCGCCGTGCAGGGTACGGCCGCTGCGGTCGATCTCGAAGCGGTCGCACAGGGCATCGAGGTTGTTGCGCTTGCCCGGGAAGGTGTCCTTGGCCATCTTCAGCGTGTCGATTACGCCCGACACGTAATCGGTGATCGGCCCGCGACCGAGCTTGCCGAGCTCCATGTTCAGGTAGCCGACGTCGAACGGCGCGTTATGGATGATCAGCTCGGCGCCGTCGACAAAACGCAGGAAGTCGTCGGCAATATCGGCGAACTTGGGCTTGTCGGCCAGGAACGCCGTCGTCAGGCCGTGCACGTTGAGCGCGCCCTCTTCCGAATCGCGGCCCGGATTGATGTAGCAATGCAGGTGACGGTCGGCCGACAGCTTGCGATCGACCATTTCGACCGCGGCGATTTCAAGGATGCGGTTGCCGTCTTCGACACGAAGGCCGGTGGTTTCGGTATCCAGAATGATTTGCCGCATCAGGCTCTCCCCAGCGCCACGTCGACGCCGCGATTGGCGAGCTCATCGGCGCGCTCGTTCAGTTCGTGCCCGGCATGGCCCTTGACCCAGTGCCAGCTGACCGCGTGGCGGGCGACTTCACCGTCCAGCCGCTGCCACAGGTCGGCATTCTTCACCGGTTTCTTGTCGGCGGTTTTCCAGCCGTTTTTTTTCCAGTTGTGAATCCAGGTTTCAATGCCGTTCTTCACGTACTGCGAGTCGGTCCACAAGGCCACCGCGCACGGCCGCTTGAGCATCGCCAGCGCCTCGATCACCGCGGTCAGCTCCATGCGGTTGTTGGTGGTATCGCGCTCGCCGCCAAACAGCTCTTTTTCCTGCTCGCCATATTGCAGCAGCGCGCCCCAGCCACCGGGGCCGGGGTTGCCTTTGCAGGCGCCATCGGTGTAAATCGTAACTGTAGTCATAATCTGCGAAGGCCCGACATGCGCGCCCTCTTGTTCCTTTTGTGCGCCACCGCGACTCAGGCGGCGACGTTTTGTCCTTACAAACTGCCCGGCAACGACAAGAGCGAGCGCTGGGTCAACCTGACCGTGGTGCAATACGTCGAACTATCCGATACCGAAGCCCACCTGATTTTCGGTGGCGGCAATCTCGGCAGCGGTCACGATGTAAAAATCCCGCTCAAAAGTCGCGATGATGGCCAGAAGCTGCTGCGCGATCTGGTCGAAACCTCGCGCCGCTGCGATCCGGCCTGAGCCGTGACTCACTTGCATTTATCTTTGGCCGCCTGCTGGCGCAAGCGCTCGATCCGCACCGCCTGATCAATCACGGTGGCCGGTTTACCCTGCGGCAACCGCGCCGCATTACGCCAAGCCGGGCCGATCAGGCGCATGCCGCGCACGCGCTTGACCACGTCGAGGCAATAAATCCCGCCCGCCGCCGGCCACCAGCGATCGCCGGCGTTTTCAAGAAAACGTCCCTTCTCGATCCAGTTTTCCCGTTGTACCGGTGGGCCGTAACATAAAAATTCACCACGCACGGTTTCCAGCCCCAGCAGCGATAGCCAGTCCTTGAGCCGCGGCAGCGCTACGAAATGGCCGGACCACGGCACATCGCCCCGATTGCGCCACTTTCTCAGCCCCCACAAACTCCACGGATTGAAGCCGGTCACCAGCATGCGCCCTTCCGGCAGCAGCACCCGTTCGGCCTCGCGCAGTACCGCATGCGGATCGGCGCAGAAATCGAGCACATGCGGCAGCACCAGCAGATCGAGTGACTGGCTGGCGAAGGGCAGTTGTTCCGGCCGGCAATGCAAAGCGCAGCCATCGCCACGCCCAACGATCGTGCGCCATGGCATCCGGTTGGTCGCCAGGGTATCGAGTTGCGGCAATCCAAGCTGTACCGCCTTGTAGCCAAACAGGTCTGCGGCGATACGCGCGTACCAGTCCGTCTCCTGCTGGGCGACGTAACGCCCTAGCGGCGTCGCCAGCCAGGCGGCAAAATGATCGAACGATGTCAAGCAGTCCACGGGACCTGTCATGCTGGAACTCACCCCGCTACCAATATTCGACGACAATTATATCTGGGTTTTGCACGACCACCGCCGCGCGCTGGCCGTCGATCCGGGTTTGGCCGCACCGCTCGAACGCTTTCTGGCCGGACGCGGCCTGCAGCTTGATGCGCTGCTCGTCACCCACCATCACCACGATCACACCGGCGGTCTGGCCGAGCTGGTCGCCGCGCACCCCGGCATACCGGTCTATGGCCCGGCGCGGATTCCCGAGGTCAACCGGGTGCTGGCCGGCGGCGAAACCATCAACGTGCTCGATCTAAGCGTCGACGTCCTCGCCGTACCTGGGCACACGCTCGATCATCTCGCCTATTACGGCGCGCCTTGGCTGTTTTGCGGCGATACCTTGTTTGGCGCCGGCTGCGGCCGGCTGTTCGAGGGCTCACCGGCGCAAATGTACGCATCGCTCTCCAAACTTGCCGCGCTTCCGCCTGAAACACTGGTGTGCTGTACACACGAATACACGCTGTCTAATCTGAAGTTTGCCAGAGCCGTCGAACCGGACAACATCGCAACGCAAGACCGTGACGACGCCGATCGCGCCAAGCGCGCACAAGGGCAGCCAACGCTGCCGAGTACCATCGCACTGGAACGAGCGACCAACCCTTTTTTGCGCTGCTCGGAAGCGACGGTGATCGCGGCGGCCAGCGCACGGCATGCCAACGGCGCCGATCCGGTCAGCGTCCTTGCCGCCATCCGTAGCTGGAAAGATCATTTTTAGCCGCCCGGCGCCAGATCGAACGCTTGCGTTGACAGCCTTGGCGGGGGTCGGCACCATCGCGCAACTGATTAAAAGATGAGCATAGCAACATGCGTTTCCCCTCACTGCTCGGGCTGCTTGCCGGTCTCAGTGTCGCCAGCGCGGTGGCCGCACCGCAGCCGCGACTGAACGCCGACGGCCAACTGAACAATCCCCAGTTTTTCATTGCCGACGATACCAACCGTACCGTCGACATTCTTTTTGGCGAGGTCGCCCGCCTGCAGTCCTACGACGATCTGTGGGCGCGGGTACGCGCCGGTTTTGCGATGCCCGAACTCGACGACCCGCTGGTCGAGAAATGGGAAAACTATTACGCCAGCCGTCCCGAATACCTGAACCGCATTATCGAGCGTGGTGGCCGCTATCTGTATTTCGTCGTCGATGACGTCGAGCGCCGCGGCATGCCGATGGAGTTGGCGCTGCTGCCGATGATCGAATCGGCCTACAACCCGAAAGCCGAGTCATCGGCCAAGGCCGCCGGCATGTGGCAATTCATGCCGGCCACCGGTAAACAATACGGACTGGAACGCACCTGGTGGTACGACGGCCGCCGTGACGTGGTCGCCGCGACCGACGCCGCACTCGATTACCTCGACAAGCTGCACGGCCAGTTCAACGACTGGCAACTGGCACTGGCTTCGTACAACTGGGGTGAAAACGCGGTCGCCCGCGCACAGACGAAAAGTGCCGCCGCAGGCCTGGGCATGACGTACAGCGATCTGCGCATGCCGAACGAGACGCGCAATTACGTACCCAAGCTGATGGCGGTGCGCAACATCATCGCCAATCCGGCCGCATTTGGCGTCACGCTTGCCAGCGTACCGAACAAACCTTATTTCGCAGCCGTCAGCACCGGCCGGCATATGGACGTACAAGTGGCGGCCGATTTGTCCGAAACCCCGGTGCAGGAGCTGCTGAAGCTCAATCCGGGCTTCATTCGCCCGGTGATTGCCTACAAGGATGATCGCAAGCTGGTGATCCCGGCCGACAAGGTCGCTGCCTTCCAGCGCAATCTCGCCAATTACGACAAGCCACTACTCAACTGGCAGCCTTACGTCACCAAGCGCGGCGAATCGTTCGCCCAGCTCGCGTCGCAGTTCGGTATCGACGTGAGCGAGCTCAAGGATATCAACGATATCGGCAGCGACGGCGCCGCGCGTGGTCAGACCATTCTGGTGCCGAACGTGCCGGGACTGGATGTTTCCAACCGGCAGACGCTGGTCGCGCTGCATGAGAACCGTACGGCCGATCCGATCGACACCGGCGCCAGCGATGCCCCGCTTGCCGTCATCAAATACCGCGTAGCCCGCGGCGACACGCTCTTCAACATTGCCAGCCGCTACGGGATGAACGTGGCCGATTTGCGCAAGCTGAACCAGCTCAAGGCCGACGATGTCCGCCTTGGCAGTACGCTCAAAGTGGCCAGCGTCACCCGCACCGCCAGCGGCAAGAAGGCCCCCATCCAGCGTGAATACGTGGTCAAGAATGGTGACACGCTGGCATCGATCGCCAGAAAACACCGGGTTGACGCCGACGATCTGAAACGCTGGAATCCGCAGAAACTCTCACCGGGCATCCGTCTGGTCATCTACCAGCCGCCGGCTTGAGCCTTTCTCCGGGAACAATCAAAAAGCCCGTCATCACGACGGGCTTTTTGATTGTCTGCCAGCAGTATCAAACCGACTTCAATCGGGCGTGTAGTCGGCCGTATAAGCCAGCAATGCCTCGACACGGCCCCGCATGCCGTCGTAACGGCAGTACAGCAACTGACGCTCGGTCGAGCCTTTTTTCAGCCCGTTGAAAAACCAGCTGACGCCGCCGCTGCTGGCCTGATACGGGCTGGGATACTTGAACTGCTTGTATCCCGCCGCACGCGCAGCGCTGGCGCAGGCGTCACGTGCAACGCCGGCGGTCGCTTTCCATGCGTCGTTATTGCCTGCCTGCACTTGGCCGGCAAGCAGCGCCAAAGCAATGCCTGCCATTGCACGCGTCAAACTCATTGCGCTGCGTCACCGATTTGTTTGCCCTCGGCCAGCCACTTGGCATGGTGTTCGCGCATCAGTTGCACCGCATCCTCGATCGTATCGACCACGACCGGAATCTGCATGTCCACGCCACTGGCCAGCCCGGCGCCGTTGTCGACCATATAGCGCTTGGCCCAGTCGACCAGCTCGTGCCACATGTCGCCGACCAGAATCAGCGGCGTGCCATAGAGCTTACGCACCTGCAGGAGCTGCCAGACCATCGCCAGCTCCAGCAGCGTACCGACGCCGCCCGGGGTCACGATAAAGGCGTTCGACCGCAGAACGAAGTGGTGCAGCCGGGAGAAAAAGGTCTTGTGTTCGAACAGGCGACCGACAAAATCATTGGCACTCTGTTCGAAATCGAGATCAATGCGGATGCCGACCGATGCCTCGGGCGAATCCGGTGCGCCTTCACGCGCGCCCTCGTTGGCCGCCTGCATCAGGCCCGGACCGCCGCCGGTGACGATGCGGCAGCCCATGGCGGCGAGTTCGGCCGCCAGCTGCTTGACCGCCTCGTAGGCCGGCGTGGCTTCTTCGATGCGTGCCGAACCGAAGATCGTCACGTGATAGTGCGGGGTATGCTGCGGCCGCAGCTTGGACAGATCGTCGACAACGTCCCACAACTTCAGGACAGCGCCGGTTACCAAACGCAGCGTCGCTTCACTATCGGCTGCCGGAAGATCGGGATTTACGCTTTGATCCATATCGCTCTGAAGTACGTCCAAAAGATGAACTTAAACGCTCACCCCTGCTGCTGCAAAGGGAACGCCCGGCCAAAATCGCAGCCCCCGGAGGAGCGCACGCTGAAACCGAAAGTGGGTCGCTATGGTAGCAGATCATGCGCTGCACCATGCACCGCCTCGCGCAGGCTATTTGGCGCAGGCATTCGCATTCGCTTGTGCGTTACCAGCGAGTCCACCGCCACAGGTCTCTGTGGCGGTGTCAGTTCCGAGGTCTTTGAATGGGCTGCGGTGCGAAGCTGGTATTTGACTACTGAAGCCGGATCAGTCCAACAGCCACAGGCCAGCATCACCACTGGCCTGGCCATCTCGCCGAAGAAATCCTCGCCGGTGCATTGCGCGACCAAGGCGGCATTACGTTCGTGCAGTACATCGTTACGCCATCGTTGGGCGAGCACTGGCCCCACGTCCGGCAGCTGGAAGCCCAGCCGTCGCGGGTCGAAACCCGCATGCCTAGGGGCAGAATGCCCCCGAGGCAGCGGTCACCGCGATCATGCGCGGCATCGAATGCAACGCGCAGGCGCGTTACATCGGCACATCACAGTGATCGCGGGTCATCCACCGGCTGCAGGGCCTCGCCGAACGCATCCTGCGCAACTGGTGAGCCGGTTCAGCGACGTGCGGTGATCTTGCCTTTGCCGGCAGCCTGCAGCGTCAGCGTGCCGTCGGCGGCGATCGCGTAGCGCTGAACCTGGTTGAGGAGCTTCAGGAAAGCGGTCTCCTGCTTCATCGCCGCCGGGGCGCATGCCATCCGCGTGGTCGCGACCTTGCCGATCGTGAGCGCGTCGCCGTTCAAGGTGTACTGGCCGGAATAGCGGTTGCAGCCTGCGCTGCCCGAGATGCGGCCATCCGCACCGAAATTCAGCCTCGCCGGGTGGCTGGCCTTGCTCACGGTTCGCCACTCGGCGCCCTGCAGCGCCGCGGCGGGCGTCGCCGTCACCGGCACGCATTCGGGATAACTCTTGCCCTTGATCTGTAACATGCCGCCCTGCCCCTTGGACCAGAACCAGGTCTGCGGGTCTTTATTGTCCACATACTTGGCGCCGGACGCGGCCGGCACCTGGGTCAACGCGAAGCTGCTCCGCCCGGCGACCAGGGTCATCGCCTCGCCACTGAAGTCCACGCTGATCTGCCGATCGCCGCATGGCAAGGTGCGGGCCTGGGACTGCGCCTGATGCTGCTGCGCCAGCAGCAAGGTACCCAATTCGGTCGTGCCGGAACTCCGCGTCAGCGCGACCGGCTTGCTCACCCATGCCAACTTGCCCTGCTGTTCGATGCTGCCACGAACCACGTATTTTCCGTCGGCCGCCAACATATTCCGGTTGACCGCCAGTTCAAAGGGCACCGGCACCTGCTTGCCCTGCAGCGCAATGCGCGTGTCCTTCACGACCTTGTCGGTCACCGTATCGCGGATTTCGACGACCGCGACGGCATCCGGCGGCAAGGCGATACGCTCACGGTAAGCCAGCTCGCCTTTCACGGTTTGCAACTGCACCAGCTCGCTGACGCTGGACGGAACACCGGCACAACCGGTCAACGCGGAACCGGCACCCAGTACCATCACCGCGGCTGCAATCGAACGAATCATCGAAGTTCTCCTGTGTTTGGACACGCTGAAGTCTAGTCCCCGTCATCCGGCAAGGCTTGGGCAATAATTGCTGGCTTTTCTTGACGCAGAGATGTCTCGAACATAATTGTTGCTTACATCAACAAAATAAAGAGCCCTCCAGCACGGTCCCGAAACAAAAACGGCGCACCCAAGGTGCGCCGTTTCGTTCGCCAATCAGCGGTTCAGAACGGCACGCCCAGCATCAGCCGCACCGCCTGGGTGTAGCCCGAACTGTTGTTGAGCGTGCTGCTGTAGTCGAGCGAGAACGTCATCTCGCCGCGCAGCGCGATTTTTCCGCCAGCCTCGATAATCCACTGGTTCCGCTGTGTCGGTGCCAGGTGGGCGACGTAGCCCAAGCCGTAGGCGGCCAGATCGGCGTAGGCCAGATAGGCATCGTCGCTCCCCTCGAACTGATGCTGGTATTCGACCCGCATCCGCGGCGTGAGCCTGCCGAAGTCCAGGTCGAAACTGGTTTCCCCGCGTACGCCGAGCTTGCCGCTGCTCATGCGGACGTCCTGACCCGCATAGGTCAGTGCACTGACGCCCGGTGCCGACTCGGTGTAGCCGTCAAGCGTGGCCGACATCATGTCGAGACGACCGTAAGGAGAAACCAGCCAGCTCCCGTTGCGATACTCGTAGCCGGCCGCGAGCAGACCGAACAGCTGCCGGCCGTTGCGCGAACCGGACGCGTTTGCGCCGGAATCGGTAATGTAACGATCCAGATCGAAGTTCAGCCAGCCATACCCCAGCACGCCATCGACGAACAGGGTTTCTGTCGGACGCAGGCTGGCATACAGCGCGACGGTGCCGGAGCGGCCTTCGCTCTTCGAGCCGTTGCTGCCGACATCGCTGACGTCGCGGCTGAAGCCGCCACCGACGCCGACCGACAGCAGGTCGTTGACCCGATAATCGCTGCCGACGCTGATCCCGTCCGTGCTGAAGCGGAACTTGTCCTGCCCGGTCACCGCGTCCCGGCGACCAAAGTCGAGCCCACCGCCGATCCAGAATGCCAGCTCGTTCCGTGCCGCATGGTTGGCTTCGCCTGATGCTTCGCTTGCGCCGGCATCGACCTTGGATTTGCTACGTCCCGATGCGTCGGCGAGCCGGTTTGAACGTCCCCGTTTCGACAGCTCCGGATCGGCGTCCCGGTCGGCATGCAAGCCGAAGTTGCTGGCGCTCAGGCCGAAGTCCGAGTCGCCCCAGCCCTTGCCGTGCAGGCTTTCCAGCCGGCGGTTGAAGTTGTCGAGCTGCGCCCGGGCAAAGCGCTTGGTCGCGTCGGTCTGCGCCGCCAGCAATCCGGTCACTTCCGGATCCTTGGACGGATCGGGCCGTGCATTGACGGTCACCGTCGCCGTGCCGCGGGTCGTTCCCCAGGCATTGCTCAGCGCGTAGCCGATCGTCACCACGCCGGCGAACGCCGGCGGCGGCGTATAGACGATGGTGAGCCCGCGCACTTCGGCCGTTCCATTGGCCGGCGGCGTAACCAGCGCCAGCCCGGTGAACGGGCCGCCGCTTGCACCGGCGGTCACGTCCAGCGTCACCGGCGCGCCGGACACCGTCGTCGCGCTCACCGGTGCCAGCACCGGCGGCGGCGGCGTCACCTGCAGCGTCACGGTTGCCGCGGCCGAGGTCCCGGCTGCGTTGCTGGCGGTGTAGCTGAAGCTGTCGGTGCCGACAAAGCCCGGGTTCGGCGTATAGCTCACCGACGGTGCACCGCTGCCAGCATCGGTGACGCTGGCAAGCACCTTTCGGTTCGCGCCCAGGCCCGTGACGTTCAGCGTGCCGTGACGCGGCGGGCTGACCACCGTCACGCTGACGACCGGGCCACCGTCGATCAGCAGCGGAATCACCGTGCTGCCGCTGTTGGACGCGATCGTGGTGGTTGCCGGCTGCGGCGCCGGCAGCGCCGGGTTGACGGTGATGTCGACCGTTGCCGGCGCAGACTGGCCGCTGGCATTGGTTGCGGTATAGCTAAAGCGGTCGGTGCCGGAATAGCCGGCAGTCGGCGTATAGCTGATCGTCGTACCGCTGACCGAAGCCGTGCCGTGGCTCGGCGCGGTTGCGACCGCAACGCTGACCGCGACGCCACCGGCGAGCTTGAGGGCGATCGGATTGTTGCTGCTGTTGAATGCCACCGTGGCGGTCACCGCGCCGGCGATCGTCGCCTGCGGATTGACGATGAGGCTGACCGTGGCGACGGATGTACCACTGACATTGGTCGCGGTGTAGCTGAAGCTGTCCGTGCCCGAGTAGCCCGCTGTCGGCGTGTAGGTGACGACCGCAGCGCTGACAGTGGTCGTGCCGTGGCCCGGCGCGGTGCTGACGGTCACGCCACTGGCCGCGCCGCCGCTGATCGACGCAGCAAGGTCGATCGGTATCGCCGTGTTGTAGGGAACCGTCAGGCTCAGGGCGCCGGCCACCGGCGCCAGCGGGTTGATGGTGACCGTATACGCCTTGCTGCCGCTGAACGGCGCGCCACCACCGGTACTGTCGGTCGCCTGGACGGTGAAGTTGAACGTGCCGACGGCGGTCGGCGTGCCGGTGATCGCGCCCGAGGACGGATCAAGGCTCAAGCCGGTCGGCAGGCTGCCGGCCGAAATGCCGAACACGTACGGCGCAGTACCACCGCTGGCGCTGGCCGTTTGACTGTAGGCACTTCCTACCTGCCCTGCTGGCAGGCTGGCCGGCGCGACGGCAATGCTCGGTGCAGCCACGGTGACGGAATAGCCCTGGCCCTTGGTAAAGCCGTTGGCGTCGGTCGCGGTCACGGTGAAGCTGAAGCTGCCTGCGGCCGTCGGTGTACCGGTGATCGCACCACTGCCAGCATTCAGGTTCATACCGCTCGGCAGGCTGCCGTTGCTCACCGCGTAGGCATACGCTGCCACGCCACCGCTGGCGGACACGGTCTGGCTGTAGGCGGTGCCGACTGCCGGATTAGGCAGCGTGCTTGGCGAGACGGTGATGGTCGGCGCGGCGATGGTCAGCGTGTAGGTGCCGGTCAGCGAATGCGGCCCGGCGCCGGTGGAGCTGTCGGTGGCTTTTACCTTGAAGGTCACGGTGCCGGCACTGGTCGGCGTGCCGGACAGCGTACCGGTGGCGGTATTGAACGACAGCCCGGTCGGCATGGCGCCGGAATCCACGGAGAGCGGGTCGAGACGGTGTGGCGCGGTGCCGCCGCTGGCGGCGAAGGACTGGCTGTAGGCCGTGCCGGCGGCGCCGTTGAGGGCGCTGCCGCTTGCCGGGCTCATGATCAGCGTCGGCGCGTTGATGGTCAGCGTATAGGCACTGCTGCCGGTGTACTGCGTGCCGCCGCTGCTGTCGGTCGCGGTGATGGTGAAGTTGGTAGGCCCGCTCTGCGTAGGCGTACCGGATAACACGCCGGAGCCACTCAAGGTCATCCCGTGCGGAACTGCGCCGGCGGTGACGGCAAAGGTGTAGGGGGCGGTACCGCCGGCGGCCGTGATCGTCTGGTTGTAGGACGAGGCAACGTTCGCGCTTGGCAGACTGGCAGGGCTGACGACAATGCTCGGCGCGCCCACGGTGACGGAATAACCCTGGCCCTTGGTAAAGCCGTTGGCATCGGTCGCGGTCACCGTGAAGCTAAAGCTGCCGGCGGCCGTCGGCATACCGGTGATCGCACCGCTGCTGCTGTTCAAGGTGAGTCCTGCCGGCAGGCTGCCGCTGGTCACTGCGTAGGTATACGGCGTGACGCCACCGCTGGCGGAGACGGTCTGGCTGTAGGCGGTGCCGACTGCCGGGTTCGGCAGCGTGCTCGGCGAGACGGTGATGGTCGGTGCGGCGATGGTCAGCGTGTAGGTGCCGGTCAGCGAATGCGGCCCGGCGCCGGTGGAGCTGTCGGTGGCTTTTACCTTGAAGGTCACGGTGCCGGCACTGGTCGGCGTGCCGGACAGCGTGCCGGTGGCGGTATTGAATGACAGCCCGGTCGGCATGGTGCCGGAATCCACGGAGAGCGGGTCGAGGCGGTGTGGCGCGGTGCCGCCGCTGGCGGTGAAGGACTGGCTGTAGGCCGTGCCGGCGGCGCCGTTGAGGGCGCTGCCGCTTGCCGGACTAATGATCAGCGTCGGCGCGCCGACCGTGATCGTCACCGTCGCCGGCGCCGAGGTGCCGCCAGCGTTGGTCGCGCGATAGGTAAAGCTGTCGGCACCGGTATATCCCGCCGCCGGGGTATAGGTGATCGTGGTGCCGCTGGCGGTTGCGGTACCGTGGGCGGCCGGCGTGCCGACGGCAACACTGGTTGCGGCCCCACCGGACAGGTTCAAGGTAATCGGGTTGCTGCTGCTGCCATAGCCAACGCTGGCGCTGACCGCGCCGGCGGTGGGCGGCGGCGCGCCGACCGTGATCGTCACCGTCGCCGGCGCCGGGGTATAGGTGAGGTGCCGCCAGCGTTGGTCGCGCGATAGGTAAAGCTGTCGGCACCGGTATATCCCGCCGCCGGGGTATAGGTGATCGTGCCGTGCCGCTGGCGGTTGCGGTACCGTGGGCGGCCGGCGTGCCGACGGCAACACTGGTTGCGGCCCCACCGGACAGGTTCAAGGTAATCGGGTTGCTGCTGCTGCCATAGCCAACGCTGGCGCTGACCGCGCCGGCGGTGGGCGGCGGCGGCGCGCCGACCGTGATCGTCACCGTCGCCGGCGCCGAGGTGCCGCCAGCGTTGGTCGCGCGATAGGTAAAGCTGTCGGCACCGGTATATCCCGCCGCCGGGGTATAGGTGATCGTGGTGCCGCTGGCGGTTGCGGTGCCGTGGGCCGCCGGCGCGGCGACGGCGACGCTGGTTGCCGTGCCACCGGACAGGCTCAAGGTAATCGGGTTGCTGCTGCTGCCATAGGCAACGCTGGCGCTGACCGCGCCGGCGGTGGGCGGCGGCGGCGCGCCGACCGTGATCGTCACCGTCGCCGGCGCCGAGGTGCCGCCAGCGTTGGTCGCGCGATAGGTAAAGCTGTCGGCACCGGTATATCCCGCCGCCGGGGTATAGGTGATCGTGGTGCCGCTGGCGGTTGCGGTACCGTGGGCGGCCGGCGTGCCGACGGCAACACTGGTTGCGGCCCCACCGGACAGGTTCAAGGTAATCGGGTTGCTGCTGCTGCCATAGCCAACGCTGGCGCTGACCGCGCCGGCGGTGGGCGGCGGCGGCGCGCCGACCGTGATCGTCACCGTCGCCGGCGCCGAGGTGCCGCCAGCGTTGGTCGCGCGATAGGTAAAGCTGTCGGCACCGGTATATCCCGCCGCCGGGGTATAGGTGATCGTGGTGCCGCTGGCGGTTGCGGTGCCGTGGGCCGCCGGCGTGCCGACGGCAACACTGGTTGCGGCCCCACCGGACAGGTTCAAGGTAATCGGGTTGCTGCTGCTGCCATAGCCAACGCTGGCGCTGACCGCGCCGGCGGTGGGCGGCGGCGGCGCGCCGACCGTGATCGTCACCGTCGCCGGCGCCGAGGTGCCGCCAGCGTTGGTCGCGCGATAGGTAAAGCTGTCGGCACCGGTATATCCCGCCGCCGGGGTATAGGTGATCGTGGTGCCGCTGGCGGTTGCGGTGCCGTGGGCCGCCGGCGCGGCGACGGCGACGCTGGTTGCCGTGCCACCGGACAGGCTCAAGGTAATCGGGTTGCTGCTGCTGCCATAGGCAACGCTGGCGCTGACCGCGCCGGCGCCGGCGTGCCGACGGCGACGCTGGTTGCCGTGCCACCGGACAGGTTCAAGGTAATCGGGTTGCTGCTGCTGCCATAGCCAACGCTGGCGCTGACCGCGCCGGCGGTGGGCGGCGGCGGCGCGCCGACCGTGATCGTCACCGTCGCCGGCGCCGAGGTGCCGCCAGCGTTGGTCGCGCGATAGGTAAAGCTGTCGGCACCGGTATATCCCGCCGCCGGGGTATAGGTGATCGTGGTGCCGCTGGCGGTTGCGGTACCGTGGGCGGCCGGCGTGCCGACGGCAACACTGGTTGCGGCCCCACCGGACAGGTTCAAGGTAATCGGGTTGCTGCTGCTGCCATAGCCAACGCTGGCGCTGACCGCGCCGGCGGTGGGCGGCGGCGGCGCGCCGACCGTGATCGTCACCGTCGCCGGCGCCGAGGTGCCGCCAGCGTTGGTCGCGCGATAGGTAAAGCTGTCGGCACCGGTATATCCCGCCGCCGGGGCCGACGGCAACACTGGTTGCGGCCCCACCGGACAGGTTCAAGGTAATCGGTGCTGCTGCCATAGCCAACGCTGGCGCTTGCGGTCGTCACCGTCGCCGGCGCCGAGGTGCCGCCAGCGTTGGTCGCGCGATAGGTAAAGCTGTCGGCACCGGTATATCCCGCCGCCGGGGTATAGGTGATCGTGGTGCCGCTGGCTGGGCGGCCGGCGTGCCGACGGCAACACTGGTTGCGGCCCCACCGGACAGGTTCAAGGTAATCGGGTTGCTGCTGCTGCCATAGCCAACGCTGGCGCTGACCGCGCCGGCGGTGGGCGGCGGCGGCGCGCCGACCGTGATCGTCACCGTCGCCGGCGCCGAGGTGCCGCCAGCGTTGGTCGCGCGATAGGTAAAGCTGTCGGCACCGGTATATCCCGCCGCCGGGGTATAGGTGATCGTGGTGCCGCTGGCGGTTGCGGTGCCGTGGGCGGCCGGCGCGGCGACGGCAACACTGGTTGCGGCCCCACCGGACAGGTTCAAGGTAATCGGATTGCTGCTGCGTGCCAACGCTGGCGCTGACCGCGCCGGCGGTTCACCGTCGCCGGCGCCGAGGTGCCGCCAGCGTTGGTCGCGCGATAGGTAAAGCTGTCGGCACCGGTATATCCCGCCGCCGGGGTATAGGTGATCGTGGTGCCGCTGGCGGTTGCGGTGCCCGCGCCGGCGCGGCGACGGCGGCTGGTTGCGGCCCCACCGGACAGGTTCAAGGTAATCGGGTTGCTGCTGCTGCCATAGCCAACGCTGGCGCTGACCGCGCCGGCGGTGGGCGGCGTGGCGGCGGCGCGCCGACCGTGATCGTCACCGTCGCCGGCGCCGAGGTGCCGCCAGCGTTGGTCGCGCGATAGGTAAAGCTGTCGGCACCGGTATATCCCGCCGCCGGGGTATAGGTGATCGTGGTGCCGCTGGCGGTTGCGGTGCCGTGGGCCGCCGGCGCGGCGACGGCGACGCTGGTTGCCGTGCCACCGGACAGGTTCAAGGTAATCGGGTTGCTGCTGCTGCCATAGCCAACGCTGGCGCTGACCGCGCCGGCGGTGGGCGTGATCGTCACCGTCGCCGGCGCCGACTGTCGGCACCGGTATATCCCGCCGCCGTCACCGTCGCCGGCGCCGAGGTGCCGCCAGCGTTGGTCGCGCGATAGGTAAAGCTGTCGGCACCGGTATATCCCGCCGCCGGGGTATAGGTGATCGTGGTGCCGCTGGCGGTTGCGGTGCCGTGGGCCGCCGGCGCGGCGACGGCGACGCTGCTTGCGGCCCCACCGGACAGGTTCAAGGTAATCGGGTTGCTGCTGCTGCCATAGCCAACGCTGGCGCTGACCGCGCCGGCGGTGGGTGGCGGCGGCGCGCCGACCGTGATCGTCACCGTCGCCGGCGCCGAGGTGCCGCCAGCGTTGGTCGCGCGATAGGTAAAGCTGTCGGCACCGGTATATCCCGCCGTCGGGGTATAGGTGATCGTGGTGCCGCTGGCAGTTGCGGTGCCATGCGCGGCCGGCGCGGCGACGGCAACACTGGTTGCGGCCCCACCGGACAGGTTCAAGGTAATCGGGTTGCTGCTGCTGCCATAGCCAACGCTGGCGCTGACCGCGCCGGCGGTGGGTGGCGGCGGCGCGCCGACCGTGATCGTCACCGTCGCCGGCGCCGAGGTGCCGCCAGCGTTGGTCGCGCGATAGGTAAAGCTGTCGGCACCGGTATATCCCGCCGCCGGGGTATAGGTGATCGTGGTGCCGCTGGCGGTTGCGGTGCCGTGGGCCGCCGGCGCGGCGACGGCGACGCTGCTTGCGGCCCCACCGGACAGGTTCAAGGTAATCGGGTTGCTGCTGCTGCCATAGCCAACGCTGGCGCTGACCGCGCCGGCGGCGGTGGGTGGCGGCGCGCCGACCGTGATCGTCACCGTCGCCGGCACCGAGGTGCCGCCAGCGTTGGTCGCGCGATAGGTAAAGCTGTCGGCACCGGTATATCCCGCCGCCGGGGTATAGGTGATCGTGGTGCCGCTGGCGGTTGCGGTGCCGTGGGCCGCCGGCGCGGCGACGGCGACGCTGCTTGCGGCCCCACCGGACAGGTTCAAGGTAATCGGGTTGCTGCTGCTGCCATAGCCAACGCTGGCGCTGACCGCGCCGGCGGTGGGTGGCGGCGGCGCGCCGACCGTGATCGTCACCGTCGCCGGCGCCGAGGTGCCGCCAGCGTTGGTCGCGCGATAGGTAAAGCTGTCGGCACCGGTATATCCCGCCGTCGGGGTATAGGTGATCGTGGTGCCGCTGGCAGTTGCGGTGCCATGCGCGGCCGGCGCGGCGACGGCAACACTGGTTGCGGCCCCACCGGACAGGTTCAAGGTAATCGGATTGCTGCTGCTGCCATAGCCAACGCTGGCGCTGACCGCGCCGGCGGTGGGCGGCGGCGGCGCGCCGACTGTGATCGTCACCGTCGCCGGCGCCGACGTGCCGCCTGCGTTGGCCGCGCTATAGGTAAAGCTGTCGGCACCGGTATATCCCGCCGTCGGGGTATAGGTGATCGTGGTGCCGCTGGCAGTTGCGGTGCCATGCGCGGCCGGCGCGGCGACGGCAACACTGGTTGCGGCCCCACCGGACAGGTTCAAGGTAATCGGATTGCTGCTGCTGCCATAGCCAACGCTGGCGCTGACCGCGCCGGCGGTGGGCGGCGGCGGCGCGCCGACTGTGATCGTCACCGTCGCCGGCGCCGACGTGCCGCCTGCGTTGGCCGCGCTATAGGTAAAGCTGTCGGCACCGGTATATCCCGCCGCCGGGGTATAGGTGATCGTGGTGCCGCTGGCGGTTGCGGTGCCGTGGGCCGCCGGCGTGCCAACGGTAACACTGCTTGCGGCCCCACCGGACAGGTTCAAGGTGACCGGGTTGCTGCTACTGCCATAGGCAACCGTCAGACTCGACGGGCCGGCTACCGGTGGCGCATTGGCATAGGTGAACTGATCCGCTGCATTGGTCGTGCTGGTACCGCCCGCAGTCGTCACCGTGACGTCGACGGTACCGGCCGAATGGGCTGGCGACATTGCGGTAATCGAGCTTGCGCTGTTGACAGTGAACGAGCTGGCATTGGTCCCGCCGAACCTGACCGACGTCGCCCCGGCAAAGCCGGTGCCGGTAATGATCACGCTGGTCCCGCCGGCGGTCGACCCCGAATTTGGCGAAACGCCGCTGACGGCCGGCACCGCAATGTAGGTGTACTGGTCCGATGCACCGGTCGCGCTGATCCCGCCCGCGGTCGTGACGGTGATGTCGACGGTACCGGCCGAACCGGCCGGAGACGTCGCGGTAATCGAACTTGCGCTGTTGACCGTGTAAGAGGCAGCGTTGGTCCCGCCGAAGCGGACAGCCGTTGCACCGGTGAAGTTGCTGCCCGAGATGGTGACGCTGGTACCGCCGGCAGTCGGGCCGGAACCGGGGGAAACACCGGAAACGGCCGGTGCGAGCACGGCGTAGGTGAACGCCCCCGTTAAAGTGGCGGTGCCACCAGATGTGGTCACGGTGATATCGACGGCGCCAGAGCCCGCAGGCGAGGTCGCGGTAATCGAGGTCGCACTGTTGACGATGACAGAGCCAGCATTGGTCGCGCCGAACTTGACCGCAGTCGCACCGTTGATAAAGCCGGTGCCGGTGATCGTCACGCTGGTACCGCCCGCACTCGGGCCGGATGTTGGCGCAACCGACGTCACGGTCGGCACAGGCGCGTTGTAGGTGAACGCCCCCGTCAACGTGGCGGTGCCACCGGGCGTGCTCACGGAGATATTAACGGTGCCTGAACCCGCCGGCGACGTTGCGGTAATCGAAGTATCACTGTTGACGATGACGGAGCCGGCATTGGTCGCGCCAAACTTGACTGCCGTCGCACCAGTGAAGTTGGTGCCGTTAATCGTCACGCTGGTGCCGCCAGCTGTCGAGCCAGAACCAGGAGCGATACCGGAAACGGTGGGCACAGGAGTGGTAGAGGTAACGTTGATCGTCAACGCCCCGGTAGAAGTCCAGGTGCCACCATTACCCGTGATATAGAACGTTGCGGTGTCGGTACCCGTGAATGAGGCACTTGGCGGCGTATAGACAAAATAGTTAGAGCCGCCCCAAAAGCCGTAGATTTTGAGCGTACCGCCGTTCGCAGTTGGCGTTACGATGTTATTAGCGCTGTAATCGTCCTCCCCCGCCGGAACATTTGAGATGCCCATGTTCAACGGATCACACTTGGCGTTGTCGCTACCTGCAGGATATGAACTACCGCTCCAGGCCCCCGACAGCGTGTAGGTCTTTGTCGTGTTTTGCGGTAAAGAAAACGAGACCGAACACGAAATCGCGAGGGCCGCCTGCGACACCAGCAGCACCGAACATGCCGCAATGGTGGCAATCGCGTAGCGACGGGCAAGGCGGCCCGCTCCTCCACGCAATCCTGAAATCCCTGCCATCAGGACAAACCAGACCCAGCTTGCAATCCACGCCTGCCGTTGCAGCGTGGATTGATTCATTTCCGTCGCATCTCGCATTGCTTCCTCACCAGGCCTGCCGCAGCGGGCTTTTTTTCTGAATGCATCGGCCAACTCGCCGATCAGGCATCGACGCAAACGTTAGCGCAGCGTCGCCAGAGCACATCTCCCGTGCATGCAGTCGGGTGTGTGCCCGCCTTACCGGCAACGGACGAAAACGCCCGCATCGATAAAGCTAACGTCCAAAAATCTTCAATACCAAACGCATAAATCAGCGCAATAATACCAACTGCCTTTCCGGATGTGCTTACAACCGGATGAATTGCATAAAAGTTGTTCACGAAAGAAAACAAATGGAAAGGACTGCATCCACTTCTCGCCATACTGGTCGGCAACGGCCTCTCCCGTCAGGCAGAGAGAAGCAGGACGGCCGAGGCGGCTGTACACCTCGCGTCGAGCGCCCCCCCATGCCCCGATACGCGGGTCGGCGATTATCCGTTTGCCTTGCCGACCCGTTCCCGTGCTTGCCGGATTGGCAGGCGTTTTACCAAGGCAAACTGGCAATAAACAGGAGGATGTTGTGGATCCCTACATCGGAGAAATAAAGCTTTGCGCCTTTCCGATCGCCCCGAGAGGCTGGGCGTTCTGTAATGGCGCATTGCTCCCGATCAATCAGAATCAAGCCTTGTTTTCACTTCTGGGCACGCAGTACGGCGGCAACGGCACCACCAACTTTGCCTTGCCTGACCTGCGCGGCCGCACGCCGGTGCATCGCAACCCGGCCGACAACAACTACCAGCTAGGCAAGAGTGCAGGCCAGGAAACGGTGACGCTAACGACGGCGAACCTGCCGCCGCACACCCATACCTTCGCGGCATCCGGGCAGCCAGCCACGGCAGCGAACGCGGGCACGAGCGGCGATAGGCTGCTCGCGACCAGCAATCTGCACAGCGACACTGACCCCTCGGTCTCCGGCGCCGGCCCCAATCTGTACGCCAGCGCGGCCAATCTGACGGCACTGCAGGATGAAGCCTGCGGTGCAACCGGAACTGGCGAAGCCCGCAACAACATGCAGCCCTCACTGGTGATGAATTACATCATCTGCCTGAGCGGTATTTACCCGACCAGATCCTGAGGAGGCACCATGGCAGAACCATTTGTGGGTGAGGTACGGCTATTCGCTGGCAACTACGCGCCGGCGGGCTGGGTCTTTTGTCAGGGCCAGACACTTACGATCAATGAAAACGAGGTGCTGTTCACACTGATCGGCACTACCTATGGTGGCGACGGCGTCACCACCTTCTGCGTACCGAACCTGACCGGACAATTGCCGATCGGCCAGGGCCAAGGGCCGCAAACCAGCAACCGCGTCATCGGCCAGAAGCCGGGCGCCGAAAACGTGACCTTGACGCTGGCGCAACTGCCGGCACACAAGCACGTGCTGCAGGCCAGCAGTGACCCGGCCACCAGCGCCGGTGCCGATAACGGCTTCGCGCTGGCGACCGGTCCTGCCGCCTTCTACAACAGCGGCCTTGCCAATTTGCCGACCAAACAGTCGCTGGCACCGCAGGCGCTGAGCAGCACTGGCGGCAGTCAGCCGATCCCGAACCTGATGCCGACGCTGTCGATCAACTACATCATCGCTACGACGGGTTACTACCCGATGCAAGGCTGAGCGCGAGGAGCCAGAGACATGTCAGATCAGTACATCGGAGAAATCCGCATTTTTGGCTGTAATTACGCGCCGGCAGGCTGGGCGTTCTGCGACGGTCAGATTCTGCCGATTTCGCAGAACACTGCGCTGTTCACGCTCCTCGGGGCCACCTATGGCGGCGACGGCAAGACGACGTTCGCCTTGCCCGACCTCCGTGGCCTGGCGGTCACCGGCACGGTCGACAACCAGTCCGGTAAGCGCCGGGGCAGTGCGAGTGTCACGCTCACCGAGGCGAACATGCCGAATCACAGCCACACCGCGTATGTGGATATCGCCAGGCCGGCGTCGACGACGGCAGCGGGGCGTATGCCCGGCCGGTACTTTACCCCGAATAACGACACCTACATCGCGTCCGACAAGGCGGCGCCACTGACCGCGCTGGCACCGCAAGTCGTACAGGCCGTCGGCGGCGGCACGCCACACGAAAACCGCCAGCCCTATCAGGTGGTCAATTTCTGCATCGCCCTGCAAGGCGACTTCCCGCCCCGGCCGTAGCCGGATCACGGCCGGCAGCAACCGCTACCGGCCGCCCCTCTCCTGAGCATGGATCGTATGAACGCCTCGCTGGCCGCTCCCGCCCTGACGCTGGTGCATCCGCACTTGCGCTTGCGTGCGGTGACCGACGACGATCAGGCCTTCCTGCAACAGCTTTACGCGTCGACGCGCGTCGACGAGCTGAATGCGCTGGACTGGCAAGGCGCGCAGCGAGATGCCTTCGTGCAGATGCAGTTCTTCGCCCAGCAACGGGCGTACTTTGCCTACCCGGACGCGGCGTTCTGGCTGGTCCTGCATGACGAAACACCCATCGGCCGGCTTTACCTCCAGCACACCGACACCGCCTTGCGCATCATCGACTTGAGCTTGCTGCCCGAATGCCGCAACCGTGGTCTGGGGAGTGCGTTGCTCACCACCTGCTTCGCACACAACAAGCCAGTGCAATTGCACGTCGACAAACTGAACCCTGCATTTCAGCTCTACACCCGGCTCGGCTTCGTAACCATCGAGGACAAGGGCATCTACTTGCAACTGGAACGGCGTCCCGCCCCGTATTAGCACGGGCGAAAACAAAAAACCCCGCGGGATGGCGGGGCTTTTTGTGTCGGCACGGCTCAGAACGGAATATCGTCCTCGAAATCGTCGAAGCTGCGCTTCGGTGCCGGCGCGGCTTGCGGGCGCGCTGCCGGCGCAGCGGCCGGAGCCGGGGCGTAGCTCTGGTTGAAGTCGTCGTAACCACCGCCACCGCCTTGATCTGCTGGCGAGCCGCCGCCGCTGCCGGGACGGCCGCTGAGCATCTGCATCTGGTCGGCGATGATTTCGGTGGTGTAACGGTCGGCACCGGTCTGCTTGTCTTGCCACTTGCGCGTCTGCAGCTTGCCTTCGATGTAGACCGAGCTGCCTTTCTTCAGGTACTGGCTGGCGATTTCAGCCAGGCGGCGGTACATGGTGATGTTGTGCCACTCGGTTTTTTCCTGCTTCTGGCCGGACTTGTCCTTCCAGTTTTCGGTGGTGGCGATGCTGAAATTGCACACCGCGTCACCGTTGGGCAGGTAACGAACTTCCGGGTCGCGCCCGAGGTTGCCGATGATCAGCACCTTGTTCAAAGAAGCCATCAATGCGTCTCCATAATCAATTGTTTAGCCGCGCCTTCATCCCAGCCGTCCTGCATCACCTTGAGCAGGGCAACCCGCTCGTCCAGCAGCACGACGGCTTCGGAAACGCCGGCAATTCGTGAAAGTTTATCAGACAGCGCGGCCGGATCACCCTGCCATGCTTCGCCAATGTGAAAGAGTTGGGTCTTGACCGGTTTGGGCGCGCGCATCCGCCACGCCACCACCAGCCAGATGCCGACCAGCAGCGCCGACAGCGCGAACACCGGCGCCGGCGAATCGAACAACTGGTACAACCAGCCCGCCAAGGCCGAGCCAAGGAACATCGCGGCAGCCTGGCAGGTGTTATAGACCCCCATCGCCGTGCCCTTGGCATCGGCCGGGGCGATCTTGGAGATCAGGCTGGGCTGAATCGCTTCGAGCACGTTGAAGGCGATGAAGTACAGCCCCAGCCAGACCACGATCATCGTCAGGCTGGGCATATAGACCGTCATGCCCAGCTGCGCGCCGAACATCAGCGCAATCGCCCACAGGAATACCCGCTTGAGCTGGCGTTTCTTCTCGCCGTAGATCACCGCCGGCACCATCAGCACGAAGCTGAGCAGCACCACCGGCAGATACACCCACCAGTGCTGCGCCAGTGTCAGCCCGCCAATCTTGGTGAGCAGCAGCGGCAGCACGGTAAACATCGCCATCTGCGCCGCGTGCAGCGCGAACACGCCGTAATTCAGCCGCAACAATTGCGGGTCGCGCAGCACCGCCGGCAGACGGCTGGCCTTGGTCTCGGCGTCCGAATGAAAGCGCGATATCGTCGGCGTTGGAATCACCTTGGCCACACCGACGATCGCGGTGATCGCCAGCGCCGCCGTCAGCAAAAAAATCCCCGGCAGGCCGATCCACGCCGCCAGCTTCGGTGCGATCACCAGCGACACGGCGAAGGTGCCGGCGATGCTGGCACCGATCATCGCCATCGCCTTGGTACGATGCTCTTCCCGCGTCAGATCGGCCAGCAGCGCGGTAATCGCCGCCGAGATCGCCCCGGCGCCCTGCACCGCGCGGCCGACGATCAGCCAGCCGATGTGATCGGCCATCGCGCACATGATGCTGCCGAGTGCGAACAGCGCCAGGCCGATATAGATCACCTTTTTGCGGCCGACGTGGTCGCTCCACATCCCGAACGGCAGTTGCAGCAACGCCTGCGTCAGGCCATAGGCGCCGAAAGCCAGCCCGACCAGGGCATGATTCTCACCACCGGGCATGTGGCCGGCATAGACGGCGAACACCGGCAGGACCAGAAACATCCCCAGCATACGCAGGGCATACAGACCGGCCAGCCCGGAGGCGGCACGAAGTTCAAGCGGGGACATGGGCAGCAAGACAAAGCGAAAGAAGCGATTCTAACAAAGCTGACGGTCTCTCCGCTGTCGATGCACGATTGATCAGTTGTCGATATCACCGTACGCGCCGCCAAATGAACTCCGGTAAACTCAATGGTTGCCCTTCCCTTTCCACGAGCACGCCATGAGCTACCGCCCCGCTGACGCAGATACGCCGATGATCCGCATTCGCGGCGCGCGAACGCACAATCTCAAGAATGTCAGCCTGGATATTCCACGCGGCAAGCTCGTGGTGATCACCGGGCTCTCGGGCTCGGGCAAATCGTCGCTTGCCTTCGATACGCTCTATGCCGAAGGCCAGCGCCGCTACGTCGAATCGCTGTCGGCGTATGCGCGGCAGTTTCTGCAGCTGATGGAAAAGCCCGATGTCGATCTGATCGAGGGCCTGAGCCCGGCGATCTCGATCGAGCAAAAAGCCACCAGTCACAACCCGCGCTCGACCGTCGGCACCGTCACCGAAATTCACGACTACCTGCGGCTGCTGTTCGCCCGCGTCGGTACGCCGTATTGCCCCGATCACCAGTTGCCGTTGCAATCGCAAACGGTCAGCCAGATGGTCGACCACGTGCTGGCGCTGCCGGAAGACACCAAGCTGATGGTGCTGGCGCCGGTGATCGTCGGCAAGAAGGGCGAGAACCTCGACCTGTTCGACGAGCTGCGCGCGCAGGGTTTCGTGCGCGTGCGCGTCGACGGCGAAGTGTTCGAGATGGATGCAATCCCCAAGCTCGACAAGAACAAGAAGCACACCATTGAAGTCGTGATCGACCGGCTCAAGGTACGTGCCGATCTGAAGCAACGGCTGGCCGAGTCATTCGAGACCGCGCTGCGTCACGCCGACGGCCGCGCGATCGCGCTGGAGATGGATAGCGGCCAGGAACACTGGTTCTCGGCCAAGTTCGCCTGCCCGGTGTGTGCCTACAGCCTGCCCGAACTCGAACCGCGCTTGTTCTCGTTCAACAACCCGATGGGCGCGTGCCCCAAGTGCGACGGTCTCGGCCAGATCACCTACTTCGACCCGAAGCGCGTCGTCGCCCATCCGGAGCTGAGCCTTGCCGCCGGCGCGATCAAGGGCTGGGACAAGCGCAACCAGTTCTACTTCCAGATGCTCCTGAGTCTGGCCACGCATTACCAGTTCGACGTCAACACCCCGTGGGACGAACTCGGCGAAGCGGTACAGCAGGTGGTGCTGCACGGCTCGGGCCGTGACGAGATCGCCTTCACCTATATGAACGAGCGCGGCAGCAAGTTCGAACGCGTGCACGCCTTCGAGGGCATCATCCCCAATCTGGAGCGCCGCTATCGCGAAACCGATTCGTCGGCGGTGCGCGAAGAATTGGCCAAGTACCAAAATAACCAGTCGTGCCCCAGTTGCGGCGGCTCGCGGCTGCGGCGCGAAGCACGCCATGTGAAGGTCGGCACCGAGAACCTGCACACCATCGCCCAGATGGCGCTGCGCGATACCGCCGCTTATTTCAACGGCCTGCAACTTGAAGGCGCCAAGGGGCAGATCGCCGAAAAAATCGTCAAGGAAATCCGCGAACGGCTGGGTTTTCTGGTCAACGTCGGCCTCGATTACCTGAGCCTGGAGCGCAGCGCCGATACGCTCTCGGGAGGTGAAGCACAGCGGATTCGCCTCGCCAGCCAGATCGGCTCCGGCCTGACCGGGGTGATGTATGTGCTCGACGAACCATCGATCGGCCTGCACCAGCGCGACAACGACCGGCTGCTTGGCACGCTGCGGCGACTGCGCGATCTCGACAACAGCGTGATCGTGGTCGAGCACGACGAAGACGCGATCCGTGCCGCCGACTTCCTTATCGACATCGGCCCCGGCGCCGGCGTGCACGGCGGCGAAGTGATCGCCGCCGGCCATCCCGACGACATCATGAACGAACCGCGCTCGATCACCGGCCAGTTCCTCTCCGGTGCGCGCAAGATTGCCATGCCGGAGAAGCGCCGTGTTCCCGAACCGGATCGCTGGCTGACGCTGAAGGGCGCGCACGGCAACAACCTCAAGTACGTGAATCTGGCCTTGCCGGTCGGCTTGTTCGTTGCCATCACCGGCGTCTCGGGATCGGGAAAATCGACGCTGATCAACGACACGCTGTACGCGCTGGCAGCCAAGGAACTGAACGGCGCTTCGAGCGAGCCGGCACCATTCCACGAAGTCAACGGCCTTGATCACTTCGACAAGGTCATCAGCGTCGACCAGAGCCCGATCGGCCGCACCCCGCGCTCGAACCCGGCGACCTATACCGGGCTGTTCACGCCGATCCGCGAGCTGTTTGCCGGCGTGCCTTCGAGCCGCGAACGCGGTTACGGCCCGGGACGGTTCTCGTTCAACGTCAAGGGCGGCCGCTGCGAGGCCTGCCAGGGCGACGGCGTGCTCAAGGTCGAAATGCACTTCCTGCCCGACGTTTACGTGCCGTGCGATGTCTGCCACGGCAAGCGCTACAACCGCGAAACGCTTGAGGTTCAGTACAAGGGCAAGAACATCACCGAAGTGCTGGAGATGACCGTCGAGCAGGCGCTGGCGTTCTTCGAGGCGGTGCCGACGGTGGCGCGCAAGCTCAAGACGCTGATGGAAGTCGGCCTCGGTTATATCCGTCTCGGCCAGTCCGCGACCACGCTGTCCGGTGGCGAGGCGCAGCGGGTGAAGCTGGCGCTGGAGCTCTCCAAGCGCGATACCGGCCGCACGCTGTACATCCTCGATGAGCCGACCACCGGTCTGCACTTCCACGACATCGACCTGCTGCTGACCGTCTTGCAGCGGCTGTCGGCACACGGCAATACCGTGGTGGTGATCGAGCACAATCTGGATGTCATCAAAACCGCCGACTGGGTGATCGACCTCGGCCCCGAAGGCGGCGCCGGCGGCGGCCAGATCCTCGCCTGCGGCACGCCCGAAACCATCGCAGCCAATCCGGACAGCCATACCGGCCACTACCTGGCGAGGATGCTCAAACCCTGAGCCCGGCCTGGAGCCGCCAGCAGCCAATAACAAAGCCGCCCAAGGGCGGCTTTGTTATTGGCGAGCACACAATCAGCGCCCGCGTACCGGTGCCAGCTTATCCAGCCATTTCATCGCCGTCAGCCGCTGCTCCATATTGTTGCCATGCAGTAGCGCCTGTTCCAGCGCGCGATAGGCCGTATCCAGATCGCCTTGCGCCAGATAGCGCGCCACTTGCTGCAACTGCGGATCGTTACTGACGAAATCAGCCGGATCGACCTGATACTGCGCGGCGCTGGATCGCACCGGCCGCGGGTTGATCGGCGGGGTCATTGGCGCTTGCAGCTCGGACAAAGGCCCCAGCTGGAAATCGAGTTCGTCGATCGACGGCAAGGTCGGCACATCGTCATCATCGACCCGCGGCAGTTCTTCAACGACAGCGACCGACGCCGGCGGCGCCAGACCTGCGCCATGATGCATCGCCGCGGCAAAATCGAATGCGTCCATTGCATCGGTCGCCTCGGTCGCAACGATCGGCGCGGCCGCCGCATCCAGATCAAGCTGGTGATCAATGCTGTCATCCAGCGAGCGGTACAGCGGATTTTCGGCATCGACACGCTGACCGATCGCCTGCACCTGCTGCCACAGTGCATCACTGGCAAATTGCAGCCGGAATGCAACCGCCCTTTCCTGAAAAGGCTGCTTCATATCGTTCTGGCGATAGACATCGAACAGCTTCATCCACAAGGCCAGCGCCGTCGGATGTTGCTCTATTTCGTGGTTAAGCAGATTGATCGCCTGCTGGATCAGCCCATGATCGATCAGCAGTTGCGCTTCTTCGGACACATTGCCCGGCAACACCACATCGACTTCGTCGTTATGAAACTCGTTGGCGATCTGGCCGATATTCTGCATCAGCGTCGTCGCCCCCAACGAGGTACGGACTCGCTCGGGCTGTGGCGCCGTTATCGGGCGCATCAAGGTCTGGCCACCGCTATCGCGCGGGTGCGCCAGTGAAAACGCATCGCCGTAGTCCTGCTGGCGATTGCGCCAGCGCCAGGCCAGGAAGCCCAGAGGAATCACCAACAACGTCAGCAACCACCACGGCGAGACACCGCCACCGCTATCGCTGCTGCGGCGCGGCGTGGCCTCGCTGGCCCGCATGGACGGGTCGCCCTGGCGTACCGCGGTCAGTTGCTTCTCCAGCTGCGCCACCTGATATTTGAGCGCCATCAGCTGCGAGGTCTGATCGTCCGACGTCAGTACCAGCAAGCGCTCACGCAGCTTCAGGCGCTCCTCCGGAGACAGCTCGGATTCGCGCCCAAGATCAAGCACCGGCGCCGAAAGCTGCAATTTGAACTCGCCCCCGGCCGGTGACTGCGGCAAGGCAGGCACTGGCGCCAGCGGTTCCGGCACCGAAACACTCAGCGTATCGGTGACCGGCGCGATCGCCGGCAACTGCGTTGCGGCAGCCAGCTGGACAGGCACAACCGGTCTGGGCGTAACGACGGCATCGCTACGTGCCGGCAAGGCCAGCCGGGCATCCTCGGGCAGAGGCGCATCGAGCCCCTGCGGTAAATCCGGGTTGAGCTGATAAAGCGCGTCGACAAATCGTGCCCGCGCGGCACGATCGGCCGGAAAATAATGCCGGGCCAGACGCGCAACGGTGTCGCCATCGACCGCACGCCAGCTGCTGCCGAGCGGCGGATAACGCCGGGCGTCGCGCGCACTCGCGGATCGCTTCGCAACGGTCGGCGCAGCAGAATAATCGCGTGGGTCGATCAGTACGTTATAGCTGCGCTGAAATTGTGGTTGCTCGTCGTCACGGCATTGCAGACGCACGACCAATTGCAATACCGGCTCCTGCAAGGGCTCGGTACCGAGGATCAGCAACTCGCCGCGGCCACCCTCGCCCTGATAACGCAGACGCGCATTCACCAACGCGCTCATTTCGCCCGATGCGGAATCCGAAATCAGCCGGAAACAGCCCGTCCCCAGGTTCTCGCCCGCGTTCAGACGAACCGGAACGACACCTTCAAACCGCTCACCCAGCGCCGAGCGCACCTGCAAATCGCCCAAAGAGGCGGCCTGCACGCCCAGCGCCGGCAAGGCCAGCAAAAACGCGATCAAGTGCAAACGACAGTTAAACAATACTGAAACCATAGGGGTGATGATACTGGCAAGGGGCGTCGCTGCCCGCCTCAAACGATATCCAGGTGGTCGAATCCGCTCAGCACGTCTTTCTGCTTCGCGTCACTCCCGTTGAGCTTGATCTGCAAGCGCAGGTCATTGACCGAATCGGCATTGCGCAGTGCATCCTCGTAACTGATTTTGCCCGCCTCATGGAGATCGAACAGGCTCTGGTCGAAGGTCTGCATGCCGAGCTCGCGCGAGCGCTTCATGATTTCCTTGATCTCGTGCACGTCGCCCTTGAACACCAGCTCGGAAATCAGCGGGCTGTTGAGCATCACCTCAACCGCAGCCACACGGCCCTTGCCCGCACGATGCGGCACCAGACGCTGCGACACGAAAGCCTTGAGATTCAGCGACAAATCCATCAGCAACTGTGCCTTACGTTCTTCCGGGAAAAAGTTGATGATCCGATCCAACGCCTGATTGGCCGAGTTGGCATGCAGCGTCGCCATGCACAGATGGCCGGTTTCGGCGAAGGCGATCGCGTAGTCCATGGTTTCACGATCGCGGATTTCGCCGATCAGGATCACGTCCGGCGCCTGGCGCAACGTATTCTTCAGCGCAGCCATCCATGAATCGGTATCCACGCCGACTTCGCGCTGGGTGATGATCGAGCGCTTGTGCTCGTGCACATACTCGATCGGGTCTTCAATCGTGATGATGTGATCGTAGGCCGTCTCGTTGCGATGCCCGATCATTGCCGCCAGCGAGGTCGACTTGCCGCTGCCGGTACCGCCGACAAAGATCACCAGCCCGCGCTTGGTCATGGCGATGTCTTTCAATACCGACGGCAGGCCCAGCTCTTCGAGTTTGGGGATTTCGGAATTGATCGTCCGCAGCACCATGCCGACACGGCCTTGCTGCATGAAGGCATTGACGCGAAAACGCCCCAGGTTGCCCGGGCTGATGGCGAAATTGCACTCCTTGCTGCCTTCGAACTCCTCGGCCTGCCGATCATTCATGATCGCGCGCGCCAGCTCCTTGGTGTGCTGGGCCGAGAGCATCTGGTTCGACACCGGCGTGACCCGGCCATCGATCTTCATCGCCGGCGGAAAATCGGCGGTAATGAAAAGATCGGACGCATCCTTGGTTCGCATGTGCCGCAGCAAGTCATGCATGAATTTCGCGGACTGTTCTTTCTCCATGATCCTGCTCTTTTACGGCGATGAATTCCGCCTTGTGATGGTAGAGAAAAGGCCACCGCAGCGGCGGTGCCTCAGCCCTTGAAGTGATCCGGGCTGGCGGCCTTGGTTCGTGCTTCGGCCATCGACACGATATTACGCTGAACCAGACCCTGCAGACATTGATCCAGCGTCTGCATACCGTACTGCTGGCCGGTCTGAATCGACGAATACATCTGCGCGATCTTGTTCTCGCGGATCAGGTTACGAATCGCCGGAATGCCGATCATGATTTCGTGCGCCGCCACCCGGCCCTGGCCGTCCTTGGTTTTCAGCAGCGTCTGCGAAATCACCGCGCGCAGCGACTCGGACAGCATCGACCGGACCATCTCCTTTTCGGCAGCCGGAAACACATCGACAATCCGGTCGATGGTCTTGGCCGCGGTACTGGTGTGCAGCGTACCGAAGACCAGGTGGCCGGTTTCAGCCGCGGTCAGCGCCAGCCGGATCGTTTCCAGATCACGCATTTCGCCGATGAGGATGACATCCGGATCTTCCCGCAATGCACTGCGCAGCGCAGCGGAAAAGCTCATCGTATGCGGGCCGACTTCACGCTGGTTGATCAGGCACTTTTTCGATTGGTGTACGAACTCGATCGGATCTTCAACGGTCAGGATATGGCCGTATTCGTTCTCGTTGACGTAATTGAGAATCGCCGCCAGCGTCGTCGACTTGCCCGAGCCGGTCGGCCCGGTCACCAGCACCAGGCCGCGCGGGTTCTGGGCGATTTCGGTAAAGATCTTCGGTGCGTTAAGCTCTTCGAGCGTCAGCACCTTGGACGGAATGGTCCGGAAGACCGCACCGGCACCGCGCTGCTGCACGAAGGCGTTGACCCGGAAACGCGCCAGATTGGGGATCTCGAACGAGAAATCGCACTCGAGCGTGTCTTCATAGACCTTGCGCTGACCGTCGTTCATGATGTCATAGATCATGTCATGAACATCTTTGTGATCCATCGGCGGCAGGTTGATGCGCCGCACGTCGCCATGCACGCGAATCATCGGCGGCAGGCCGGACGACAGGTGCAAGTCGGATGCCTTGTTCTTGACGGCAAAGGCCAAGAGTTCAGAAATTTCCATTTATAATTTTGTCCTTCTGCTCTGGCAGATCCGAACGCTAGAAAAAGGCCGCAGAAAGAGGGCCAGATCAAGGCAAATCCATTATGGCAATGATGTTTGAAGCGTGGCAAGACGTGCTCCGGCGCATCGACGAAGAGGTTGTAAGCATCCAACGCCCGCGTGGTTCGGTCACACTGCTCGCGGTGAGCAAAACCTTTCCGGCCGACGCGGTTCGCACGCTCTATAACCATGGCCAGCGCGCCTTTGGCGAGAACTACGTGCAGGAGTTCGCCGACAAACGCGCGCAACTCGTCGATCTCGCCGATCTGGAGTGGCATTTCATCGGGCCACTGCAAAGCAACAAGACACGCAGCATCGCCGAAGGCGCCGATTGGGTCCATACCATAGACCGGCTCAAAATTGCCGAGCGTCTCTCGGCACAAAGACCGGATGCGCGAGGCGAACTCCAGGTCTGCATTCAGGTCAATGTGTCGGGCGAGGCCAGCAAATCCGGCGTGGCACCGGCCGATACCATCGCGCTGGCCGATGCACTGGTGAAATTGCCGCGGCTGAAACTGCGGGGGCTGATGTGTATCCCCGAGCCGACCGAAGACCGGGCGCGCTTGGCTGCGCAGTTTGCCGAGCTCCGGAGCTTGCAACAGGCGCTGAAGGCACGCGGTCACGCGCTGGATACGCTGTCGATGGGCATGTCGGCCGATCTGGAAACCGCCATTCGCGAAGGATCAACCATGGTTCGGGTCGGCAGCGCCATTTTTGGCCGCCGCGACGCGAAGCATTGAATCAACCCCAACAATAAACAGCCATTGCCGCAGGTCGGCGATGCAGACAAGGAGGATAGCAATGCGAATTACCTTTATCGGCGGTGGCAATATGGCGACCGCAATGATAGGCGGCATGGTTGCGCGCGGCTTTGCCGGCAGCGAAGTACACGTGGTCGAACCCGACGCCGACAAGCGCGCGCAGATGGCGGCCGAGTTCGGCGTCACCACCTCGGCGCCGGATGAAGCGCTGCCGGGCAGCGACGCTGTCGTGTTCGCGATCAAGCCGCAGCAGTTCCATGCCGTTGCCACCGCACTGGCGCCGCAACTGGGCGATGCACTGGTGGTCTCGATTGCCGCTGGCATCCGCTGCGATGCGATCAGCCGCTGGCTGGGGGGGACCGAACGCATTGTCCGGGTCATGCCAAATACACCGGCGCTGGTGCAAGCCGGCATTGCCGGCGCCTATGCCGCCCAAGCCGCCGGCGAAGCCGACCGGGCATTGGCGACACGCATTCTCGAATCAACCGGCGAGATGGTCTGGGTCGACCATGAAGCCGATCTTGACGGTATCACCGCCATTTCGGGCTCCGGCCCGGCCTATGTGTTCTTCTTTATCGAATCGCTGCAAGCGGCCGCACAGGCACAGGGCTTCGATGCCGAGACCGCGCGACGCCTCGCCTATCAGACCTTCGCCGGCGCCGTAAAACTGGCGCAGCAGAGCGATGACGACGTCGCGACCCTGAGGCAGAAGGTCACCAGCAAGGGCGGCACCACCGAGCGGGCGATCAATGCGCTGGAAGACAGCCAGGTGCGCAACGCCATCATCGCCGCAGCCGCTGCCGCTGCCGCCCGTTCAAAAGCGCTCGGCGACGAGCTCGGCCACGATAGCGAATAAGGGTTCCGCATGCTGACCAATACGCTCGCCTTCCTGATCCGCAATCTGGCGGAATTCTTCATCCTCTTGCTGCTGACACGTTTTTTCCTGCAAGCCGCCCGGGTTTCGTTCTCGCATCCACTGGGCCAGTTTGTACTCGTGTTGACGAGCTGGGCCGTGCTGCCGGTGCGCCGCTGGATCAAACCGGTCCGCGGCTACGACACCGCCAGCCTGCTGCTGGCATGGTTGACCGCGCTGCTGATGCACGGCCTGCTACTGGCGATCACGCCGTGGCCTTTCGTCTTCGGCACGCTGACCACTGCGCTGGCGCTGGCGCTGGTTGCCGTGGTCGAGCTCGTCAAGCTGTCCTTGTATCTCTTGTTTGCCGCGGTCATCGGCCAGGCACTGATGTCGTGGATTGCACCGCATAACCCCTTGATGCCGATCCTGAACGGGCTGACCAGCCCGTTCCTGAAGCCGCTGCGCCGGATCATTCCGCCGATCGGCGGTGTCGACATCACCCCGCTGATCCTGATTCTGGCGATCCAGCTGCTGTTGTCGGTATTCGTCGCCCAGATGGAGCCGGCGATTCTGCAGCACGTCAGCGTCGCCGCCTGAACGGGATGAACTGGTTCGAGCTTGGCGCCGGAACCGTGCTGCTGCGGCTGCATGTACAACCCGGCGCCAAGCGCACCGAAGTCGTTGGTCTGCACGGCGAGGCGCTCAAACTGCGCCTGGCCGCCCCGCCGATCGACGGCAAGGCCAATGCCCGCCTGATTGCCTGGCTGGCCGATGAATTCGCGGTGCCGCAGCGACAGGTCACACTCAAATCCGGCGCATCATCACGACAGAAAGTGCTCGTGATCCAAGACAGTGATCGCGACCCCGCCAGCCTGCTGGATGCCACGCCCAGCCGAGGATGACGGGAACCGCGACCGGGCGATCAGCGCCCGTCGATCCGGTGGTTCGGATTGGCGCGCGGATCAACCCGGCGATATTCGCCTTCGAGGATGTCGGGGGCAGCAGACGAAGGAACCTTTGCCTCGCCACGCCGTCCCCAAGGCAGCAACATCAAAACGGCGGCAATATCGCCAATGAAACCAGGCACGATGAACAGCACCGCGGCGATATAGTAGCGGGCGACCCAAAACAGGCTTTGCGGTGACAAGCGGCCACTTTTCAGATCGCTGACCAGCGACCACGCAACGGCGATACGATGATGGCGAAACATGCCGATGCCGATGAGCGCCGAGGCAATCAGCGCAATAAACGTCCAGCCGGCGCCGATCCAGTCGGCCATCATCACCAGCGAGGCGATCTCGGCCAGCGGATAAACAATAAAGGCGAGAAACAGGTAAGGCATGAATACTCCTGATAAAACGGCCACGTCGCACAGCGCCGTGGTTGTGATCTGTAATTGCCCCGATGAGGCGGTGGCCGAGCGGCTGGCCACGGGCTTGATCGAAGCGCGGTTGGCAGCCTGCGTCAACCGGCTGGCGCCGGTACGCTCGACCTACCGCTGGGAAGGCAGAATCGAAACCACCGAAGAAGTTCCGCTGTTGGCAAAAACCACGCTCGCCGCCTATCCGGCGCTGCAAGCCTGGTTAACCGAACAGCACCCCTACGAGGTGCCGGAAATCATCGCCTTGCCGCTGGTTGCCGGCTTGCCCGCTTATATGGCATGGCTAGCCGCGGAGGTTCATCCTTGATGTTACGCCTCTTGCTATTGGCCGGCACCCTGCTGGCAATGCTCACCTCCTTCGCCCGTGCCGAGACGCCGTCGCTGCTGTCGCCGGATCAGGCGTTTCGCGCGCAGCTGGTGGTCACCGCCGACGGCAGCTATGCCGTGCACTTCAACGTCGAACCCGGTTACTACCTTTACCGCGACCGCTTCGCCTTCACGTCCGAGCCGGCCACGCCACTCCAGCCGGTCTTCCCCAAGGGCGAACTCAAGGACGATCCGAGCTTCGGCCGGGTCGAGGTATTCAAACACAACGTCACGGTGACGCTGCAGGGCAAGCCACCGGCCGGGACGGCGATCAAGGCACGCTTTCAGGGCTGCGCCGACGTCGGCGTCTGTTACCCGCCGCAAACCGTGTTGCTACGGCCCGGCGAAAATCGTGACGGCGGTGTCGATGCGCTGTTCGGCGCCAGCAGCGATAGCTCCGGAGGCGGTACATCCGGAGGGTCGGCCGGATGGGGCGACGCCGGCTACTTCAGCGGCAGCAAGATCACCACCATCGCGCTGTTTTTCATTGCCGGCGTCGGCCTGGCGCTCACCGCGTGCATGTACCCGCTACTGCCCATCCTTTCCAGCATCGTGCTCGGGCCGGGGAGTTCGGGACGCGGGCGGGCGCTGTGGCTATCGGCGGTTTATGTTCAGGGGCTGGCACTGACCTATACGCTGGTCGGCGTTGCGGCGGCGCTAACCGGTACGCTGTTGACGGTCTGGCTGCAGCAACCGTGGGTCATCGGCGCCTTTGCGTTGTTCTTCGTCGCCATGGCGACGGCGATGTTCGGCGGCTATCAGCTACAACTGCCGGGCAGCTGGCAAAGCCGGCTCAGCCATCTGGCCAGCCGCCTGCCCGGTGGCCACACTGGCCCGGTTTTTGTCATGGGCGCGCTGTCGGCGCTGATCGTCGGCCCTTGCGTTGCACCGCCACTCGCCGCCGCGCTCGCCTATCTCGGCCAGCGGGGTGATGTCGTACTGGGCGGAGGCGCGCTGTATGCGCTGGCGCTCGGCATCGGCACACCGCTGCTGATCGTCGGCGCAGCCGGTAGCGCCGTGCTGCCGCGCCTGTCCGGCAAAACCATGCAGCGGATGAAAATGGTCTTCGGCGTCGTGATGCTCGGCATGGCGATCTGGATTGCCCGCCCACTGTGGCAAAGCTGGCTGCCGGGCGAGCATGCCATTGCGTTCGAGCCGGTGCGCAGCGTTGCCGAGCTGCAGGACAAAGTGGCCGCCGCGCGTGGCAAACCGGTGATCGTCGATTTTTATGCCGACTGGTGCATCAGCTGTATCGAGTTCGAACGGGAAACCCTGTCCGATCCACGCGTCCAGACGGCGCTCGACGGCTTCGTGCGACTACGCGCCGATGTCACCCAGAACACCGCAGCAGATGCAGCATTACTGAAGCATTTCGGTCTGTACGGCCCGCCGGCGCTGCTTTTCTATAATGCGGAAGGCCAATTGTTACGCCAACGCGTGATCGGCTTCCAGAATGCTGACGCTTTCCTCGCCACGCTGAACACCGTTCAAGGAACACCATGACGCTACGCCCCGCCCTGTTCGCTCTGGCTTCGCTGACTTTCATCGCATTGACGCCGCTCGCGCACGCCGGCGGCGGTTTTTTCGACGCCGAGCTCAAAGACCTGAACGGCAAGCCGCAAAAGCTGACCACACTGCGCGGCACCCCGCTGGTGGTCAACTACTGGGCCACGTGGTGCTCGCCGTGCCGTGAAGAAATTCCGGAGTTTGTCGCCCTGTCGAAAAAATACGCCGGCAAGGTACGTTTTGTCGGCATTGCCATTGACGACGCCAAGGCGGTGAGCGATTTCGTCAAGCAATACAAGGTTGGCTATCCCACACTGGTGGGCGAAGCCGATGCGATGGCATTGATGAAGACAGAGGGCAATACCATCGGCGCGCTGCCCTACACGGTGATCTACGACAGTCAGGGCAAGCGGGTCTCGACGACGACCGGCCGTCTCAGCGGCGACAAGCTTGAGGCGATGCTGAAAAAGCTGCGCTAAAAAACGTCGGATTTATTTGGAGAAGCCGCAGAACACATCACGCAGCAGCTCGACCAGCTCGAGCGTGCGGATGTCGCCGACGCGATAAAACACGCGGTTGGCGTCCTTGCGGGTGCGCAGCACGCCCTTTTCGCGCATCAGTGCCAGATGCTGCGAAATATTCGACTGCGTTGTTCCCACCGCATCGACGATGTCTTGCACGCTGACTTCATTTTCGCCGAGCACGCAGAGAATCTTCAGGCGCAGAGGATGTGACATCGCCTTCATGGCACGCGACGCTTGCTGGATATGCTCGTCGCTCATTGATTCTGGATGATGGAGCATGGCGGTAGGCTGTGTTCTAGGCGGATCGGCGCGGCCGAAGGCAGGAATTGTGACGACGGCAAAACGAAGCCATTGCGGTAGAATAGTACCGATATTTGGAACCCAACCGCAACGTTAGCTTACAGCTTCGTCGCGGTTTTGCCTAAAGGTACTACCAAGATGACGCAAGCGAACGCTACCGCATCGGTCAAACCGGTCCTGCTGCTGATCCTCGATGGCTACGGTTACCGTGAAGAAATCCAGGACAACGCCATCGCGGCGGCCAAGAAGCCCAACCTCGATCGTCTCTTCGCGCAGTACCCGTGGACAACGATCAATGCCTCCGAGCAGTTTGTCGGCTTGCCCGACGGCCAGTTCGGCAATTCCGAAGTCGGCCATCTGAATATCGGCGCCGGACGCGTACTGCTGCAAGACATCAGCCGTATCGACGTCGATGTCGCCGCCGGCACGCTGGGCCAGACCCCGGTGTTCGCCGAGGCCATTGAAAAAGCCAAGACCACCGGCAAAACCCTGCACATCATGGGACTGGTTTCCGACGGCGGCGTACATGCGCACGAAGCGCACATCCACGCGCTGATCAAGGATGCCGCTGCCGCCGGCGTCAAACAGATTGATGTGCACGCCTTCCTTGATGGCCGTGATACCCCGCCGCGCAGCGCCGAGTCCTACCTGGAAAAGCTGCAGCGCGTCTGTGACGACGCCAAGGTCGCACGCATTGTCGGCATCGTCGGTCGTTACTGGGTGATGGATCGCGACAAGCGCTGGGAACGCGTCGAACCGGCGTATAACCTCCTCGTTGACGGCAAGGGCCTGCATCATGCCGACAGCGCGCTCGACGGCCTCAATGCCGCGTATGCACGCAACGAGAACGACGAGTTCGTCGGCGCCACCAGCATCGGCGCGCCGGCGCGAATGGAAGATGGCGATATCGTCATCTTCATGAATTTCCGTGCCGACCGCGCCCGCCAGATCGCCGTCGCCCTCACCGACGCGGCATTCGACGGCTTTGCCCGTTCCCGCGTCGTCCAGTTCGGCCTCTTCTGTACCGCGACACGCTACGCCGAAAGCTACCCCTTCCCGGCCGCGTACGAGAAAGAGAAGGTCAAGAACAGCTTTGGCGAATACGTCGGTTCGCTTGGGCTGAAACAGCTGCGTATCGCCGAAACCGAGAAATACCCGCACGTCACCTACTTTTTCTCGGGCGGTGAAGAGAACGAATTCCCGGGCGAAGATCGCATCCTGGTGCCGAGTCCCAAGGTCGCCACTTACGATCTGCAGCCGGAAATGAGCGCGCTCGAAGTGGCCGACAAGATCGTCGCCGCGATCGAATCGCAACAGTACGCAGCGATCATCTGCAACCTCGCCAATGGCGATATGGTGGGTCACACCGGCATTTTCGATGCCGCGGTCAAGGCGGTAGAAACGCTCGATGTCTGCGTCGGCAAGTGCGTTGAAGCCATGCAGAAAATCGGTGGCGAAGTGCTGATCACCGCCGACCACGGCAACTGCGAACTGATGTACGACAAGGATGCGCACCAGCCGCACACCCAGCACACCACCGACGTCGTGCCTTTCGTCTACGTCGGCCGCAAGGCCACGATGGCGCCACGCGGTAGCGGTGCCTTGCGCGATATCGCCCCGACGATGCTCGCGCTGATGGGTTTGCCGCAACCGGTGGAAATGACAGGTCATTCACTCGTCGAGCTCGCCTGATCGCATGCTGCGCCGCGCGCTTACCCTGACCCTGCTGCTTTCGACCGGCGCTTTTGCGGCGCCGGCCGAGCCTGTTTCCCGCCAGCAAAGCACCGAAAAGCAGCAGGAGCTCAAGGCACTGCGCGGCCAGATCAATACGCTCAAGAAAGAACTGGCCGGTACCGAGTCGGACCGGCGTGAAGCCAGTGATGCGCTCAAGGACTCGGAGTCGGCGATCTCGGATGCCAACCGCATTCTCAATGATCTGGGCACTCAACGCTCGCTGACCAGTAGCGAACTGGCCAAGCTCGAGAGCGATATCGCCACCATTCGCAGCCGCATCGGTCAGAGCCAGCAACGGCTGGCACGGCTGATCAAGACCCGCTACAAAAGCGGCGAACTTGAAGCCTGGCGCCTGCTGCTGAACCAGCAGGATCCCAACCAGGTTAACCGCACGCTTGGCTACTACCGCTACCTGGTCGCTGCGCAGCAAGCCCTGGCGTATCAGCTGGAAGCCCAGCTGGCCGAACTGGACCAGCTCGCCGGCGAGATTCGCGACAAACAGGCCGAGCTGGCCACGATGAGTCTGGAAAAGCAGAAACAGAAATCGCGACTGCAATCCGAGCAAAGCAACCGCAAGGCGCTGGTTGAACAGCTCTCGACCGAGATCGGCAATCAACGCGGTCAGATCCAGAAACTCAGCGCCGACGAAACACGCATCACCGGCCTGATCGATCGCCTCAATGCGCTGATCAAGAAACAGGAAGCCGAACGCGCCCGACAACAAGCGAAGAAACGCGCCGATGCCATCGCGCGCGCCAAGGCCGTTCGCGAGGCCAACGCCCGCGCGGCCACGCAAGCCAAGAACGAGGGCAAACCAGCGCCCAAGCCAACGCCGGAACCCAAGGCCGAGATCAACGACGACGTGCCGGATGCCAGCTTTTCGGGCAAGGCGTTTGCTTCGCTCAAGGGCAAGCTGAAACTGCCGGCCAAGGGTGAAATCATCGGCCGCTACGGCGCGCAGCGCTCTGAAGGCACCAACTGGAAGGGCGTGATGATCAAGGCCACGCCGGGCCAAGCGGTGCACGCCGTCGCCAGCGGCCGCGTGGTCTTTGCCGACTGGTTGCGCGGCTTTGGCAACCTTGTCATCGTCGAGCACGGCGGCGGTTATATGAGCCTCTATGCCGGCAACGAAGCCTTGCTCAAGCGCGTCGGCGACAGCGTCAATGCCGGGGACAATATCGCCACCAGTGGCAACACCGGTGGCATGGCGGATTCCGGTGTATATTTTGAACTCAGACAGAATGGCCGCCCGCTCGACCCGCTGAGCTGGGTAGGCTAACCCCTCTCTCCCGGATAAAAAAAGCCCCCTCACGATGAAGCAAAAACTGCAGAAACTGGGTCTCCTTTGCGTCGGTGCCAGCCTCGGTGTCGCCGTTTCGCTCTCGTTCAACGCCGTCGCCGACAAGGATGCCAACACCAATCCCTTGCCGATTGACGAGCTGCGGGCATTCTCGACCGTGTTCGGTCTGATCAAGCAGAACTACGTCGAACCGGTTGAAGACAAGAAACTGATTTCCGAAGCAATCAAGGGCATGGTCTCGGGGCTCGACCCGCACTCGACCTACCTTGACGCCAAAGACTTCAAGGACCTGCAGGAAACCACCCAGGGTGAGTTCGGCGGTCTCGGCCTTGAAGTGAACATGGAAGACGGCCTGGTCCGCATCGTTTCGCCGATCGAGGACTCGCCGGCCGACAAGGCGGGCATCAAGGCCGGCGATTTCATCGTCAAGATCGATGACACCCAAGTACAAGGGATCTCGCTCACCGACGCCGTTAGCAAAATGCGCGGCAAGGCCGGCAGCAGCGTGACGCTGACCATCTTGCGCAAGGGCGCAGCCAAGCCGCTGGTACTGACGCTCAAACGCGCAGTTATTCAGGTGCAGAGCGTCAAGTTCAAGCTGGCCGAACCGGACTACGGTTATATCCGTGTCACCCAGTTTCAGGAGCGCACGACCGAAACCCTCGCCAAGGCGATCGAGACGCTCTACAAGGACAACAAGACGCCGCTGAAGGGCATCGTGCTCGACCTGCGCAACGATCCGGGTGGCCTGCTGAACAGCGCCGTCGGCGTCTCTGCCGCCTTCCTGCCCAAGGGTGCGCTGGTTGTTTACACCGAAGGCCGCAGCGCCGACGCCAAGATCCGCCTGACCGCGGAACGCGAAAACTATCTGCGTCCCGGCAACAAGGGCGACTATCTGACCGGCCTGCCCAAGGACATCAAGAACGTTCCGCTGGTGGTACTGGTGAACGGTGGCTCGGCATCGGCATCGGAAATCGTCGCCGGCGCATTGCAGGATCACAAACGAGCGCTGGTCGTCGGCACGCAATCGTTCGGCAAAGGCTCGGTGCAAACCATTCTGCCGATCGACGCCAAGTCTGCGGTCAAGCTCACCACCGCGCGCTATTACACGCCGAATGGTCGCTCCATCCAGGCCAAGGGCATCACGCCGGACATCGAGATCGAAGAAGCCACGCTCAACGGCCGCGAAGACAACGGCCTGCGCATTCGCGAAAGCGATCTTGAGCACCATCTGGACAATCCAAGCGACAAGGGCGGCAAGAGTGATGCATCCAAGCCCAAGGCCGTGATCCGGCCGAAGGCGACGCTGCCGAAGCTTGAAGCCAGCGAAGCGGAAGCCGACAGCCCGCGCGAACTGGTATCCAAGAAGGATTACCAGCTGCAACAGGCATTCAACGTGCTCAAGGTGCAGCAGTTGCTGCAGCAGAAGGATCAGCCCAAAGCAGATACCGCGGCCAAACCCAAGGCTGCGAACGGCAAGTAAGCCGCTCCAGAAACCCCGCCACCGGCGGGGTTTTTTCTTGCCCCGCACGCCGCCGCGTGCAATTGCCGGCCCTCACGCCTAAAGTAGGATCGAGTGGGAGGAGATCGCCATGCCCGACAGTATCTTCAAGCATCACGACATTGTTTTCAGCGCCGAGCCTGCCGATCAGCCGGAGCATGCTGCGGTCGCGCTCTCACATCTTGCGAGCGTGAGCGCGCAGGCCAGCAATAGCGGGCACCGCGTCAAGGTCGTTTACCCGATTACCGATTACACGCTGGCCGGCTTGGAAACATATTTGCAAGCCGGCGGCTTTGTGCTTGATTCAAGCGCCCTGCAACGCCTCAGGCGAACGCTGGCTCATTACGCCGACGACGTCGAACGCGATAATCTCAGCATCCCCGAGTACAACGTCAAAACGCGCGAAATGTATGTGCGCATGTGGGCGCATCACCTGCACGGCGATCAGGACGATACGCCGGAAGAACTGCGCCATTACTTCTAACAGTCGGAGCCGACATCGCCTGCATTGCTGCGTTGGCGCAAGCGGCAGCCCAGCCGGGCGCGGTTATACTGGCCACTCCGCATTTTTTGCCCGCAACGTCATGAGCCATTGCCCAACCCGCAACGCCGAACTCGACGACAGCGCCTTGCTGCGCTACAGCCGCCACATCCTGCTTGATGAAATCGGTGTCGAAGGTCAGCAAGCGCTCTCCAGCAGCCATGCACTGGTGATCGGTGCCGGCGGGCTCGGTTCACCGGCGCTGCTTTACCTCGCCAGTGCCGGCGTCGGCAGCATCACCATCGTCGATGATGACGCAGTTGACCTGACCAATCTGCAACGGCAAATCGCCCATACCGAGTCGCGTATCGGCGTTAACAAGGCCAAGTCGGCGGCCGAAGCGATGCGCGCGCTCAATCCACAGATCGGCGTCCATGCCGTATCCGAGCGTGCCGATGCTGCCCGCTTGGCCGAACTCGTCGCGAACGCCGATGTCGTGCTCGACTGTTGCGACAATTTCGCCACCCGCCATGCCGTCAACCGCGCCTGCGTCGCCGCACGCGTGCCGCTGGTGTCGGGCGCGGCGGTTCGCTTCGACGGCCAACTGACGACCTTCGACGCGCGCGAACCGGGCAATCCCTGCTATCACTGCCTGTTTGGAGAGGAAGGCGATGCTTCGGATGGCCCGTGTGCCACTTTCGGTGTTTTCGCGCCGCTGACCGGCATCATCGGTGCGGCGCAGGCGGCCGAGGCGCTCAAGCTGCTGATCGGCCTGCCCACGCTGATCGGCCGATTGCAGTTATTCGATGCCCGCAGCATGCAATGGCGCGAGATGAAATACCGCCAAGATCCGGCCTGCCCGGTCTGCGGCGCGACGCATTGATGTACGAATACGGGTTTTCCCGCATTTCAAGCCAGCGTCATCCGCGTAGAGTGGCCCTCATGAACTCCAAGTCCCTGCCCCTTTCCCGCCAGAATTATTGGTACCGCCCGTATATCTAGCTGGCGGCATAGGACTATTGAAAGAACACATGCCGCCGACCAGGCGGCATTGTTGTTTCTAGCATCTCTAGATTCCCTCCCTGGTCGGTGGTCCACACAAAGGACGAACGCCATGACCGAACCCCGCAATCCCGTCACCATCCTGCTCGGCAATCCGGCGCAACACGCGATCACGGTCGGCAATACACTGGCCACGCTGAATCGCCGCCTGCCCTTTCTGGAACGCCACCGCCCCTTCCTGATGCTGGACGACGGTGCACCACTGGACACGGTAATCGACCATCTGGCGGTCGGTATCGACGCCGAGCAATGCACGATCTTCGTCGCCTCGCAGGTGCCCGAACTCGCCGAGATCGGCCGCTGCGTTGCGCCTTTGCTGCCGGCCAGCCAAACCGCGACGGCCATGACCGCGATCCGCCCGGCACTGGCCGCGCTGCCGCAATCGGCACATCTGGGCGAAGCCAACCGCATCGCCCGGCATTGCAACAGCCTCGCCGGGCGTGAGCTCTTTCCTGAAGCGCTGGCGCTGCCGGAAACGCGCCGGACGCTGCTGCCGCTGGGACATGAAGTCCGACTCACATCAAGCCCCGCCGAGTTACGTGCAGCGGTACTGACGATGGCGTTGCCGACGCAAAAGCTCGCTGTCGAACATCACCCGCTCTTTGCCTACCTTGATGCGTTTGAATCGGACATCTACTTTCTGGATGACCTGAAAGCCAAGTTCCGCCGTGGCGGCCTCGCTGACGACGTGCTGCAACTGCATCTGGCCCATTGCCTCGAAGCCTTTGTCGCACCGCTGCGCCAACGTCGCGCCGAACTGGCGCAGCAAAGCGACAGCATCGCCAAGCAATTGCAGCAAGGCATAGCGCACACCCGTGCGATTGCGGCGCAAACACTGCTCGACGTTCGACATGCATTGGCATGAACGCCACACGGAGCAATAAAAAAGCGAGGCCCAATGCCTCACTTTTTTATTGGCGAAACGATATTTAGAAGTAATTCAGTCCCAGTGCCGCTTTTACTTCGGCCAAGGTCTGCGCCGCCACGGCACGCGCCTTATCGGTGCCTTGCGCCAGCATCCGCATCACTTCGGCCGGATCGGCGGCAAACTCGGCCCGGCGGGCGCGAATCGGCTCCAGCAAGGCTTGCAGACGTTGTTCCAGCTGGCGCTTGATCACCATATCGCCAAGACCACCACGACGGTAGTGTGCCTTCAGGTCCTCGACCAATGCGGTGTCCGGCTCGAAGGCATCAAGGTAGGTGAACACCACATTACCTTCGACCTGACCCGGATCAGCCACGCGCAGGTGGTTCGCGTCGGTGTACATCATTTTCACGGCCTTGCTGACTTCGTCGGCACTGGCCGACAGCGCCAGCGCGTTGCCGAGCGATTTGCTCATCTTGGCCTTGCCGTCGATGCCCGGCAGACGGCCCATCACCGGAATCACCGCCGTCGCTTCAACCAGAATGTCCTGCCCGACGTTGGCATTAAAGCGGCGGACGATCTCGTTCGACTGCTCGATCATCGGCGCCTGATCGGCCCCCACCGGCACCAGCGTCGCCTTGAAGGCGGTGATGTCGGCGGTCTGGCTCACCGGGTAGGTGAGAAAACCGGCCGGGATATCACGCTGGAACTGACGCAGGCGGATTTCCTCTTTCACCGTCGGATTGCGTTCCAGCCGCGCCACGGTGACAAGGTTCAGATAGTAGAAAGTCAGCTCCGTCAGCTCGGGCAACTGCGACTGGATGAAGATGGTGCTCTTGGCCGGATCAATACCCACCGCCAGGTAGTCCAGCGCCACCTCGAGCACATTGCGCCGCACCTTGTCGCGATCGCCCATATTGTCGGTCAGCGCCTGCGCATCGGCGAGCATCAGGAACTGGGTGTGCTGATCCTGAAAAACCACGCGGTTTTGCAGCGAGCCGACGTAGTGGCCCAGATGCAGCGGCCCGGTCGGGCGGTCGCCGGTCAGAATGATCTGGTTCGGGGGGATGGCGTTGGCGGTCATTGGCGGGCGTCCTGATTCGGATAATCTAGCGCCGCTGGACCGGTACCGCAGAAATGCACATGCCGCCCGGTCCGGCGGCATGGTTCACGCAAACATCGTGGCCAGCCGCTTAAGCGCGGCGCCACCAGCGGCACGGGGCCATATGGATGAATGCGAGTGTTGAATACATGGCGTCAATTCTGTCCGTGATCACCCATCGTGTCCAGCCTCAGTTGCCCGAGCGGGCCGAGCACGGCTTGCGCATTCGCCGCCGTCGCCGCGATGACGACATCAACGCTCACGCCGCGCAGCTCGGCCAATACCGCGGCAATGCGCGGCAACTGATCGGGGGCGTTGCGCCCCGGCGGCGGCCCGGCCAGCCACGCCGGCGCCATGTCGGGCGCATCGGTTTCCAGCACGATGGCCTCAAGCGGCAGTTCGGCGGCAAGCCGGCGGATTCGCTGCGAGCCGCTATAGGTCATCGCGCCGCCAAAACCGAGCTTGAATCCAAGTTTGAGAAATTCGTCGGCCTGCTGGCGGCTGCCGTTGAAAGCGTGCGCAATGCCACCCCTCACCTTCCATTTGCGCAGATATTTGAGCACCTGATCCTGACTGCGGCGGATATGCACGATCACCGGCAGATCAACGTCGCGCGCCAGCTTCAGTTGCGCCTCGAACACCGCGTTCTGACGAGCGGTATCCAGCCCCGGCACATAAAAATCCAGGCCGATCTCGCCAACCGCGACAGCCTCTTCGTTCGCAAGAAAATCGCCAAGCTGGCGCAGGTGCTCGTCACGATGCTCGGCGGTATACAGCGGGTGCAGACCGTAGGCGACGGCGCAGCCATAACGCGTGCGCATGGCCCGCGCCATATCGAAAGTCGCCGCGCTCACCGCCGGGACGACCAGCTGCGAAACGCCGGCCCGGCATGCGGCAGCCACGACCGCATCGCGATCGGCATCAAATTCGGGCGCATCAAGATGGCAATGACTATCGATCAGCACGGAACTCTCTGCAGCATTTACTATCTGTGTCTAACTGGATGCTGCCGAGGGCAGCAGCTACATACTAATGATGCCATGACGGCTGGGGATATTATGGGCAGTGAATTGTGGATTTGGGGCGTGTTTCTCGGCGTGGTGCTCGCGCTGCTTGCCTTTGACCTTGGTTTTTTAAACAAAAAAGACAGTGAAATCAGCATCAGGAAAAGCCTGAAGCTGTCGGCGTTCTATATCAGCGCAGGCTTGTTGTTCGGGGTCTGGATCTGGTCGTTCAAGGGCCCGCAGGCCGGGATGGACTACTTCACCGGTTTTCTGGTCGAGAAATCGCTGTCGATGGACAACGTGTTCATCATCTCGCTGATATTCACCAGTCTGGCGATACCGCGTGCGTTGCAACACCGCGTGCTGTTCTGGGGCATTCTCGGCGCCATCATCATGCGGGCGGTGATGATCGGCCTCGGCGCTGCGCTGGTACACCAGTTCAGCTGGATTCTGCTGGTATTCGGCGCCTTCCTGATCATCACCGGCATCAAGATGCTGGTCGCCAATGACGAAGATCCGGACATCGAGAACAACCGGATGTTCAAGTTCTTCAAGCGCCACCTGCGCATGGTGCCGACGCTGCAGGGCAACCACTTCTTCGTTCGCGGTGAAACGCTCGGTCGCAAGGCCGGCTGGTGGGCGACGCCGCTGTTCCTGGCGCTGGTGATGGTCGAAGCGGCCGACCTGGTGTTCGCGGTCGACAGCATCCCGGCGATCTTTGCGATCACGCAGGATCCGTTCATCGTCTATACGTCGAACATCTTCGCGATCCTCGGCCTGCGCGCGCTGTACTTCGCGCTAGCGGCGATGGTGCACCGCTTCCACTACCTGAAATACGCACTGGCGGTGGTGCTGGTGTTCATCGGCTGCAAGATCGGCCTCGTCTACATGAACGTGAAGATCCCGTCGGTGCTGTCGCTGACGGTGACCTTCGGCCTGCTGCTTGCCGGCGTGCTGTACTCGCTGTACAAGACCCGCGGCGAGCCACTGCCAGAAAACTAGGCAATCCAGCCTTAGCAAAACGGCCCGATGAATCGGGCCGTTTTTTTGGGGGGTTACTTGCGGTCGACCTCACCCCGGTTCAGCCACCACGAATGCAGCGCGGCGGCGATGATCAGCAGCGCGGCAATGCCACCAACCAGCGCTTCGGGCACATGAACCAGGGGTGCGATCAACATCACCGCAGCCAGCGAGCCGATGGCCCAGAACGCACCGTGTTCAAGATAGCGCAAGGTCGACAGCGTGCCCTTTTCGACCAGCGCCAATGTAAAACTGCGGACGAACATCGCACCGACACCGAGGCCGATGGCGATCAGGAAGATGTTCTTTGTCAGCGCAAAAGCCCCGAGCACGCCGTCGAACGAGAACGAGGCGTCCAGCAACTCCAGATAGATGAAACCACCCCAACCGGTCTTGGCGGCGGCACCGTCATCGCCGAACAGCGCGCCAAGGCTTTCAACGATGGCGTAGATCACCACGCCCCACAGCCCGGCAGACAGGAAGCGGTAGGCTTCATGCTCGGGTAGCTCGCTGGCCAACGCCAGCAGCACCGCCAGCGACAGGATCGCCGCGGCCATATTGAGCCGGCCGATATGCACCAGCCCGGCTTCGAGTGGCTTGATCCAGTGGTCGTGCTTGTCGCTGTTGAGGAAGAAGGTCCAGAACACCATCATCAGAAAGGCGCCGCCAAAGGCGGTGACTTCGATATGCGCCGACGTCAGCGTCGCGGCGTAGTGTTCGGGGCGCATGATCGCCATCGTGAGCACGTCGCTGGCCGGCCAATGGCCGTTCATCGCCCATTCATACAGCGACACCGGCCCCGGCAGCGGCGACGCCTGCGCAATCACGCCGACGATCACCAGCGGAAACAACAGCCGCATGCCAAACACGGCGATCAGCATCCCCCAGACGAGGAAGCGCCGGCGCCATTTTTCGTCCCAGTGCTTCAGGATCGACGCATTGACCACCGCATTGTCGAACGACAAGCTGGTTTCCAGCAGCGCCAGGTTGAAGGTGACCCAGAGTCCGACCCAACCACCGATCAGCCACGCCAAAGCGAGGCCAATGGCGGTGACGATGAATGAGGAATAGAAATAGCGCAGCATGGCAGCCAACGGTATCGCAAACCTCCATTATGCCCGCGAATCTCACGCTTACTCGCCAGCTTGCGGCGCCGGTCACTGATCCAGCACAAACGCACGCCGCCAAGGCATGGTTCGCGTCAGGCAAACCGCTTATACTTTTGTCTTTGCACAATAAGCTGTTTCCCCCGAACGGAGCCCCGCATGAGTCACGCTTATCTCGACCTGGTTCAAGCGCACGATGCGCTGTTGCAGAAACAAGATGCCCCGCTGTACAGCTCGCTGGACGGCCTGAATCTGCCCGCCCGCCAGGCGCCGGCAGCCGACGCGCCAGTCGTGATGATCTTCGCCCCGCACCCGGATGACGAGTGCATCATCGGTGCGCTGCCGCTGCGCCTCGGCCGCGAAGCGGGTTTCCGTGTCGTCAACGTAGCGGTGACCCAGGGCTCGAACCTCAAGCGCCAGCCGGAGCGCTGGGTCGAAGTGTCGAATGCCTGCGAACTGCTCGGCTGGGAACTGCAGGAAACCATCCCGGGCGGGCTGATGGGCGTATCGCCGAAGACCCGCAGCGAAGACCCGGTGGCCTGGGCCGAGAAGGTCAACGTGCTCGCCGCGCTGATCGAGAAGTACAAGCCGGCCGTCTGTGTGTGCCCGCACGACAACGACTACCACTCGGCGCATATCGGCACCCACTATCTGGTCGTCGATGCGCTGAAGCAAGCCGGTCATGCCTGCACGGTGGCGCAGAGTGAATTCTGGCGCCAGATGGACGCGCCAAACGCGCTGATCGCCACCAATACTGCCGATACCGCCGACCTGATCGCCGCACTGGCGTGCCACGTCGAAGAAGTGCGCCGCAACCCCTACCACCTGCGCCTGCCGGGCTGGATGGCCGACAACGTCCGCCGCGGCGCCGAAGTCTGTGGCGGCCAGGGCGCGGCGGCGCCGACGTTCTCGTTCGGGACGATCTACAAGGTCAGCAAGTTCGACGGCGGCAAGCTGCTCGAGAATCCGACCAAGTACACGCTGGCCGAAGGTGACGACATCCGCGCACTGTTCGGCTGAGCCGGGCTCGTCTCGCTGCAAAACGGCTGCTTCGGCAGCCGTTGTTGTTTCGCCGTAACAGCGCGGCCGCTGTGCCTGTCAGTTCGCCGCGCAATCGGCGATGCTGGGGCGGTTCAATCACCGGGGTGCGCCATGAAAACCATCGGCCTGATCGGCGGCATGAGCTGGGAATCGACCGTCGTCTACTACCAGGAAATCAATCGCCGTATCACCCAACGCCTCGGCGGCGTGCACAGCGCGCGCATCGTCGTCGACTCGATCGACTTTGCCGAACTGGTGCCGCTGCAAGAGCGCGGCGACTGGGCCGCGGCGGGTGAGCTGCTCGCCGACTCGGCGCGGCGGCTGAAGGCGGCGGGCGCCGGCATCGTGCTGATCGGCGCCAACACCATGCACAAGGTCGCCGCCAACGTCGAGGCAGTGCTGCCGCTGCTGCATATTGCCGATGCAACCGCGGCGCAGCTTCTGGCAGGGGGTCACAACAAGGTCGGCCTGTTCGGCACCCGTTACACCATGGAGCAGGATTTCTACACCGGCCGGCTGGCCGAGCACGGCATCGCCACGCGGGTTCCCGATAGCAATGGCCGCGACCGCATCCACCGCGTGATCTACGACGAGCTGTGCAAGGGGATCTTCACCGAAGCCAGCCGCGCTGTGTATCGCGATGAAATGGCCAGGCTGGCGACGCGCGGCGTCAGCGCGATCGTGCTCGGCTGCACCGAAATCGGCCTGCTCGTGAGCGGCGACGATTGCGCACTGCCGCTGTTCGATACCGCGCTGATCCATGCCCACGCCGCAGCCGACTGGGCGCTGGCGCCCTAAGCGATCAGAAGCGTAGCACCTGGCCGGCGCGGCGCTTCAGTTCGAATTGGATCAGCTTGTACGCATCGAAATCGAAATCCGCCCCGGCCTGCAGCGTATCCAGCTCGGCGGGATCGTGGATCGTGCCGAGATAACACCAGCGGTCGATCACGTGGATCAGCGGCGACCACTCGGGCCCTTCGACCAGACCGACCGGCCCCTGATGCGGCCACGGCGCGAAGCGGTGTTTTTCCAGCAGCGACAAGAGCCGCGCGTGGTGCGTCGCCGACGACTCGCGGCCAATGCAGGCGCCGCGACACTTACCCAGCGGCTGGGCGCTGCACGCCGTGCCGGTCCGCGGCTCGAGGCCGAGCCCCTCTATGCCAAGCAGCTTCCGGCACAGACCGGTGCCGTCGGCGAGCTTCTCGAGTAGCCGCTGCGCATCGCGGCGAGCCCGGAACGGCCCGAACACCAAGTGCGGGTCGACGTCGCCCAGTTCGGCCAGAGCGACGATGTCCGGCACCAGCATATCGCCCTGCCCGATCAGCCGCAGCACACACACGCCGACGCTTTTCTTCGGCTTCGGATTGTAGGTTGGCTTGAGCGACCGGATCAGCCTTGCCTCGTTCAGCAGCGCGCCAAACTCACCTGCCTCTTGCCAGTCGATTCGCGCCAGCCGCGCCAGCATCTCCAGTTCGCGCGGTTTACGCGCGTCGGCGGCGAAATGCTGCAGCACGCGCTTGCGGATATTGGGGCTTCGCCCGACCAGCAAGGCGGCACCGTCGGCGGCGTAGAACGTATAGCAACCGCTGGTCTCGGGCAGCTCGTCGATCACTGCGGGGTCGAGACCGGCCGGAATCCGCGGCTTGCGCAGCAGCTCGGCGATCGCCTGCTGCACCGTTTCAAATGGATGCTCGCGCAAGGCGACGTCGAGGAACGCCGGCAGCAATACGGCATCGCTCAACGCCCGGTGCCGGTCGCCATCGATCACCAGCGCATGCCGGGTGACCAGCGCATCGAGGCTGTGCTTGAACTCGTGCGGATACAGCTTGCGCGACAATTTGACCGTGCACAGCACCCGCGCCGAGAAGCGGATGCCCAGACGCTTGAATTCATTTTTGAGAAAGCCGTAATCGAAGCGGGCATTGTGGGCGACAAACACACGCCCCTCCAGCATCGGCAGCAAGGTGTCGGCCAGCTCGGCGAAGGTCGGCGCAGTCGCAACCATCGCATCGTCGATGCCGGTCAACTGCTGGATGAACGGCGGAATCGCCTGCTGCGGATTAACCAGGCTGGACCAGCGCCGTGTGCCGTGCTCGTCGACCTGCACCAGGCCGACCTCGGTGATCCGGTCGCTGGCCGGAGTCGCACCGGTGGTCTCCAGATCGACGAAGACCAGCGGCTCGCTGTAATAGGGATTCATCGTTTCGCGCGAACTCATCACTTCACGAAACGGAAGCACTGATGGATTTTCTTGTTGCGGAAATCCTCGGGCACCGACTCCGCCGAGAGGTTCTCGCACATCGGGATCAAGGCTTCGTCGAGCTTGAAGCGCCGGAAATTGGTCGAGAAATACAGCACGCCACCCGGGTTGAGCAGGTCTAGCGCGGTTTCGATCAGGTAGCGATGATCACGCTGCACATCGAGAATGCCGATCATTTTTTTCGAATTCGAGAACGAGGGCGGATCGCAGACGATCAGATCGAATCTTTCGCCGGACCGATCGGCCTCGGCCAGCCATTGCAGCACGTCGGCGCGCACCTGAGTATGCGCCGGCGTATCCAGGCCGTTCTCGGCCAGGTTGCGCTTGGCCCAGGCCAGATACGTGTTCGACAAGTCAACCGACACCGTCTCGCTCGCACCGCCGGCTGCGGCATGCACCGAGAACGCCCCGGTGTAGCAAAACAGATTGAGCATGCGCTTGCCGGCCGCTTCGCCACGCACGCGCTTGCGGGTGTTGCGGTGGTCGAGAAACAGTCCGGTATCCAGATAGGCATCCAGATTGACGATGAACTTGAGCCCGTCTTCCTCGACGATGAATTCATCACCCTCGGCACCGGTTTTCTCATACTGCGCTTCGCCCTTCTGGCGCCGGCGCAGCTTGACCGAGATCTCGTCCTCGGGAATCCCCAATGCCTCACCAGTGGCGTACCAGACCTCGGCAAGCCAGGCCTCGTGGTCTTCATCGGTCTGGATCCAGCCGGTTGCCACTTCGGCCAGATGTACCTTGCCGGCATACCAGTCGATCACCACCGGGAATTCCGGTACGTCACGGTCGTAAATGCGATAACACTGAATCCCCTGACGACGGGCCCATTTGCCCCAATGCTTGGCATTTTTGGCAAGACGGTTCTTGTAGCTGGAAAGATCGCTCATCGGGACGGCAACGCGGTTAGGTAAAGCTGCATTCTACCGGATGGCTCCGGATCACCGGACGTGCAAAAGGCGACCAATGGGCCGCCTTGCCGAAGTTAGCTACCAAGATAGGCTCGACGCTTACATCCCGCCACCACCGTGCCCACCGCCGAATCCACCGCCGCTGCCGCCGGAATTGCTCCCCGGCCCGGCTTGTTTGTGCAGCCAGTTGATCTGATCCAGACCAGTACCATGATCGCTGGTCGGGACATCGTTCGGTGCAGGTATAACGGCAAACGCCACTGCAGAAAACAACATGGCCACAACAAAAGAAATAGCTTTCCAAAGGGTGCGCATTTTTACAGACCTCCGTCCTCTCGGTTGAGGTTCTGCTATGACCACGGCATCCCGCAAAGAGTGCCGTTAAATAATACAGGTTCGGATATTCGGTCGATTCTGGCGTCAAAAACAGAAATGGCGACCAAAGGTCGCCATCACGCACCGGCTTGACCAACGCTCAGCCTTGGGACTGCCAGCGCAACAGGCGCTCGAACACCGCGCCCGGCACATACTGGCGCACGATCCCCTCCCAGCCTTGCGGCCCGACCAGTCCCTTGACCATGGTCGAGCTGATTTCGGCGATTTCGCGCGGTGGCATCAGAAAGACCGTATCAATATGCGGTGCCAGATCGGCGTTCACGTAGCGCATCTTGCGTTCAAACTCGTAATCGGCCACTTCGCGGATACCGCGCAGGATGAAATGCGCACCTTCTTCGCGGGCATAGTCGACCAGAAAGCGGTTCTCGAAGGTTTCCACCCGCAGATTGGACAAGTGCGCGGTGGTTTCGCGCAACATTTCCAGCCGCTCGTCCTGCGAAAAGGTATAGCGTTTGTCCGGGTTTTCACCGATCGCGATGATCATTTCGTCGAACAACTGCACGCCGTGTTCGATCATCCACAAATGACCGTTGGTAACCGGATCAAAACTGCCTGCGTAAACGCCTCGCCGCATGGGCGTCATCCCATTCCGGGTTATCGATGGCGTCACTATAACATCGCATTTGGCCCACTATGTTGCGCCGTGTCGCTGCCCGCGTGTCCCGGTTTGTCTGCCGACACGCGCTAATTTAAGATGGCCCGATATCTAAAAAGGGGATTGCCATGTTGCGCAAGTTTCTGCTGGGAGCCGCACTGGCGCTGTCTCCCCTCGCCCACGCCGATATCGTGATCGGCCAATCGGTTCCGATCACCGGGCTTGTCGGCAGTACCGGCAAGGCGCTGGCACTGGGTGCTTCGCTGTACTTCTCCCGCGTCAATGCCAATGGCGGCATCAACGGCGAGCCCATCAACCACGTGGTTCGCGATGATGGCTACGATCCCAAACGAACCGTCGCCAATACCCGCGAGCTAATCGACAAGGAAGGTGCGCTGGCGCTGGTGTCGTACTACGGCACGGCAACGACCGTTGAACTGGAAAAATCCAAACTGCTCGACAACGCCGGCATTCCGCTTGTGGGCGTGCACTCGGGCGCCGATGCACTGCGCAGTCCGGGCAGCAGCCTCTTTGTCTTTCATACCCGCGCCAGCTATCGCCAGGAAATCGGCCATATCGTCAATCTGCTCGCCGGCAACCTTGGTGTGACCCGCATTGCCGTGATCGCCCAGCAGGATGGCTTCGGCCAAGCCGGCTATGGCGCACTGAAGGACGCGCTGGCCAAACGCAACCTCACCCTCGCCGGCGAAGCGTGGTACGACCGCAAGAGCGGCGATACCACCAAGGCCGCTGCCGAGCTCGCCAAGGCCAATCCGGAAGCCGTGGTGCTGATCACCGTATCCAAGCCCGCCGCCAGCTTCGTCAAACAGTTTCGTGCCGCTGGCGGTACCGCACAGCTGTATGGCTTGTCGCCGATCCAGTTCGAGGAAGTGATCCAGACCGTCGGCAAGAAGGAAGCCCACGGCCTGGGCATCTCCGAAGTCCTGCCGTATCCGCGCAACGAGCAGCTGCGCTTCGTGCGCGAGTTCCAGCAGGACGCCGCAGCCGTACTCAGGGATGGCACCACGCCGTCGTATGCGGTGATGGAAGGCTATCTGTCGGCAAGGCTGGTGGTAGAAGCGCTCAAGCGCGCCGGCAAGAATCCGACCCGCTCGGCGGTATACAACGCCCTGAGTTCGCTCAAGCGCTACGATCTTGGCGGCTTCATCGTCGACTTTGGCGACAAGAAGCGCACCGGCAGCAACTTTGTCGAGCTGACGATGATCTCGCCGACCGGTACACTGACGCGCTGATTTGCATAAAAACGCGTTAGACGATGCCCCGCTCGCGGGGCATCGTCATTTCAACAATCACAAGGAGACCGCCATGACCGACTTTCCCCGCCCCATCGCGCCCGCCGACAAAAACAGCCAGACCTTCGCCGTGTTGGTGTGGATCGGCACGATTTTCTTCAGTTTCATCCCGGCGCTGATTGTCTATCTGCTGAAGAAGGATGACGCCTTCTTGCAGGAGCATGCCAAGGAGGCGCTGAACTGGGCGATCACCATGCTGCTGCTGACGCTGATCGGCCAGGTACTGGCGATCGTGCTGATCGGCTTTTTGCTGATGGGCATCATGTTCATCGCCCAACTGATTTTCTGCATCATCGGCGCAGTCAAGGCCAGCAACGGTCAGCCGTGCACGCTGCCGTTCAACATCCGCCTGATCAAATAAGTCGTAGTTTCAGTGCGTAAAAAAGGCTGCCCGAAGGCAGCCTTTTTTACGTGCGCAATCACTTCCGGCAAGTATTCACCTCGCCGGCGCGAAGCCAGCGGCGACGTGTACATGGGTAAGTACACGAGCCGCGCAGCGACAATGCCAGCGAGGTGAAGACGCCGCCGGAAACCTCAGGAGAAGAAGTCCTTGACCTTATCCATGAAGGATTTGGCACGCGGATTGTGCTTGCCCGGCTCACCCTGGCTGATTTCCTCGAACTCCTTCAAGAGCTCCTTCTGCCGGCTGGTCAGGCTCACCGGTGTTTCAAGCACCACATGGCACATCAAATCGCCAGTGATCGCGCTGCGTACCCCCTTGATGCCCTTGCCGCGCAGCCGGAACACTTGCCCCGTTTGCGTACCAGCCGGAATCGAAATCCGCGCCTTGTTGTCGAGTGTCGGAATCTCGATTTCGCCACCCAGTGCGGCAGCCGTAATGCTGATCGGCATTTCACAATGCAGATCATTGCCTTCGCGCTCGAACACCGAGTGAGCTTTCAGATGCACCACGACATACAGATCACCCGCCGGGCCACCATTGACGCCAGCCTCACCTTCGCCAGAAAGACGGATGCGATCACCCTCGTCGACCCCCGCCGGAATCTTCACCGCCAGCGTCTTGGCCGTCTGTACCCGGCCGGTGCCGTGGCAATTACGGCAAGGATCGGGGATGTATTTACCGCTACCGTGGCAGGTCGGGCAGGTTTGCTGAATGCTGAAGAAACCTTGTGACACGCGCACCTGGCCAACGCCGCCGCAGGTGTGGCAGGTCTTGGCTTCGGTACCCGGCTTTGCGCCGCTGCCGTGGCACAGCTCGCACTCGTCGTGCGACGGAATCTTGATCTGCTTCTCGACGCCGCGTGCGGCCTCTTCAAGCGAGATTTCCATGTTGTAGCGCAGATCGGCGCCACGGTAGACGTTGGAACGCCCACCGCCGCCACGCTGACCGCCGCCGAAGATATCGCCAAAGATGTCGGAGAACGCATCCGCAAAACCGCCCGTACCACCGCCGCCGAAACCGCCGCCCATCCCGGCTTGTGGATCGACCCCGGCATGACCGTACTGATCGTAGGCAGCTCGCTTTTGCGGCTCGGACAAGATCTCGTAGGCCTCCTTGGCCTCCTTGAACTTCTCCTCGGCATCCTTGCTGTCCGGATTGCGGTCAGGATGAAATTTCATCGCCATCTTGCGATAGGCTTTCTTGATCTCGTCGTCGGACGCGTCGCGATTGACGCCGAGTACGTCGTAAAAATCTTTTTTGGACATGTGGATATCACCTAAACAAAAAGGCACAACGACCCGCCCAGAGCGCGCCGAAGTGCCTTTTTAAAGCTTTAGCTACGAATTACTTGTTGTCTTTGCCGTCTTTGACTTCGGTGAACTCAGCATCGACCACGTTGTCGTCGTCCTTCTTGTCGCCAGCAGCCTGCTCGCCAGCCGCGTCACCGCCTTGCTGAGCATACATCTGCTCGGCGAGCTTGTGGCTGGCCTGCATCAGCGCGTTGGTCTTGGCTTCGATGACTTCCTTGTCGTCGCCCTGAACCACCTCTTCGAGTTCCTTGATCGCGGCTTCGATCGCGGCTTTCTCGTCAGCGGCCACCTTGTCACCGAACTCGACCAGCGATTTCTTCACCGAATGGATCATCGCGTCGCCCTGATTGCGCGCACCGACGAGTTCGGCCAGTTTCTTGTCTTCTTCCGCGTTCAGTTCGGCATCCTTGACCATGCGGTTGATCTCGTCTTCCGACAGACCCGAGCTTGCCTGGATCTTGATCTTGTTCTCCTTGCCGGTCGCCTTGTCCTTGGCCGACACGTGCAGGATGCCGTTGGCGTCGATATCGAAAGTCACTTCGATCTGCGGCGTGCCACGCGGCGCCGGCGGGATATCCGACAGGTTGAACTGGCCGAGACTCTTGTTCGCCGCGGCTTTTTCACGCTCGCCTTGCAGCACGTGGATGGTCACGGCGTTCTGGTTGTCGTCGGCGGTCGAGAACACCTGCGATGCCTTGGTCGGAATCGTGGTGTTCTTCTGGATCAGCTTGGTCAGGATGCCGCCCAGCGTTTCGATACCCAGCGACAGCGGCGTCACGTCCAACAGCAGCACGTCCTTGCGATCGCCCGAGAGCACCGAGCCCTGGATCGCCGCACCGACGGCAACGGCTTCGTCCGGGTTCACGTCGCGGCGCGCTTCCTTGCCGAAGAACTCCTTCACCTTTTCCATCACCAACGGCATGCGGGTCTGGCCACCGACGAGGATAACGTCATGAATGTCCGAGACCTTCAGGCCGGCATCCTTGAGCGCAACGCGGCAAGGCTCGATCGAACGCTGGATCAAATCGTCAACCAGCGATTCGAACTTGGCGCGGGTGATCTTCAGCACCAGGTGCTTCGGACCGGTTGCATCCATCGTGATGTACGGCAGGTTGATTTCGGTTTGCACCGCCGACGACAGCTCGATCTTGGCCTTTTCGGCGGCTTCCTTCAGCCGTTGCAGCGCCATCACATCGTTCTTCAGATTGATGCCCTGCTCTTTCTGGAACTCGCCAATGATGTAATCGATGATGCGCTGGTCGAAGTCTTCGCCACCCAGGAAGGTATCGCCGTTGGTCGCGAGCACTTCAAACTGCTTGTCGCCATCAACATCGGCGATTTCGATGATCGAGATGTCGAAGGTACCGCCACCGAGGTCATACACGGCGATCTTGGAGTCGCCACCTTCGTGCTTGTCCATACCGAACGCCAGTGCTGCGGCGGTCGGCTCGTTGATGATGCGCTTCACGTCCAGACCGGCGATGCGGCCTGCATCCTTGGTGGCCTGGCGCTGGCTGTCGTTGAAATAGGCCGGTACCGTGATCACGGCTTCGGTCACTTCTTCGCCGAGGTAATCTTCGGCGGTCTTCTTCATCTTGCGCAGCACTTCAGCCGAGATTTGCGGCGGCGCCATTTGCTTGTCGCGCACCGACACCCAAGCATCGCCGTTGTCGGCCTTGGTGATGGTGAACGGCATCAGATCGATGTCTTTCTGTACTTCCTTGTCGGTGAACTTGCGGCCGATCAGACGCTTGATCGCGTACAGCGTGTTCTTTGGGTTGGTGACAGCCTGGCGCTTGGCCGGCGCACCCACAAGGATCTCGCCATCGTCCTGATACGCGATGATCGACGGCGTAGTACGTGCGCCTTCGGCGTTTTCGATGACTTTCGACTGACCGTTTTCAAACACCGCAACGCAGGAGTTCGTGGTGCCCAAGTCAATACCAATGATTTTTGCCATTTCTCTGTTTCCTTCCAATTAAGCAGGTCACGCCTTGGCGTGACCGTCGATATCAATAACCTTGTTAGCCAAGTGGGGATGCCAGACAGGTTTTCAAGAGCTGATCTTGCCGCGGGTCGCCGCAACGGCAAGCGCTACTCCTGCTGGCCGCTCGTTCGCCCGAACGTGAAAGCACGGCATAGCAAAAACGGCTCACGATGGCATGCAAGGCAAACCGCACTGCTGAAAACACCATTTCCATACACATGGGTCTGGAACAACACGAGTTCAAGCACCCGAAGCGTATCGATCCCGGCTGCCACGGCGCAGCATCTGACCGCACCACGACGACAGCCGGGATAGAGGCCTGTTACGGCGCAGCGGCGACAATCACCATGGCCGGGCGCAGCACACGGCCGGCGAGGCTGTAGCCTTTCTGCAGCACGCGCACAACGGTGTTCGGCTCTTGCTGCGCCGGCTCGGTCGAAATCGCCTGATGCAGATTCGGATCGAGCTTGTCGCCAACGGCGGGCGCGATATCGACGAGTTCAAACTTCTCGAATGCCGACACCAGCGCTTTTTGCGTTAGATCGACGCCCATCTTCAGCGCCTCGAAATTGCCGGATTGATCCAGCAGCGCCATTTCCATCGCGTCCTTCACCGGCAGCAGCTCGCGCGCGAATTTCTCGACCGCAAATTTGCGCGCCTTGTCGTTGTCCTCGGCGGCACGGCGGCGCACGTTATCCATCTCGGCCTTGGCGTACAGCACGTCCTGACGAGCGCGATCCAGATCGGCGACTGCAGCGGTGAGCTGCGCGTCCAGATCCAGACCCTGTACGACCTCGGCCGACGATGCCGCGCCGTTTTCGTCCATCAACTGTTGTTCCAAAGGCTGTTTTTCGTTTTCTTGCGACATCGGCTCTCTACTCCTGAACATCATTAAGACTGCCTCGCTATATAAGGCCAAGCGGGCATATTTCAAGCTTTTCCCCGTTCATCACACGGCCAAACGGCAAGACGATCACCTTGATACAGGCAAGCCCCAATATGTAGTGAAAATTATATGACTACACTTTATTGGTGCAGCGCAAAATCATGTTGCACTGCAGAAAATTTGTGCTTGAATTTCTTTTGTTTTAAGGCAGAAATGCCAGTCACCACGCGGGAGAGAGAGATGACCACACGGGAACAACGCATTGCACAATTAACACAAGATTGGCAGGAAAATCCGCGCTGGAAGGGTATCACGCGCACTTACAGCGCCGCAGATGTTGAAAAACTGCGCGGCTCACTACAGATTGAACACACCCTGGCCCGTCGCGGCTCGGAAACCCTCTGGAAGCTCTTGAACGAAACGCCGTACGTGCACGCCCTTGGCGCGCTGACCGGCAATCAGGCGATGCAGCAGGTCAAGGCCGGCCTCAAGGCGATCTATCTGTCGGGCTGGCAAGTCGCCGCCGATGCGAATATTTCCGGAGAAATGTATCCGGATCAGTCGCTGTATCCGGCCAACTCGGTCCCGGCGGTCGTGCGCCGCATCAACAACACCTTCCAGCGCGCCGACCAGATCAGCCACGCCGAAGGCGATGACAGCATTGATTACTACGCACCGATCGTGGCCGATGCCGAAGCCGGTTTTGGCGGCGTGCTGAACGCGTTCGAACTGATGAAGGGCATGATCGAAGCCGGCGCCGCCGGCGTGCACTTCGAAGACCAGCTTGCCTCGGTGAAGAAATGCGGCCACATGGGCGGCAAGGTGCTGGTGCCGACGCGCGAAGCCGTCGAAAAACTCGCCGCCGCGCGTCTGGCTGCCGACGTCATGGGCGTGCCGACCATTCTGGTTGCGCGTACCGACGCCGAAGCCGCCGATCTGCTGACCAGCGATGTCGACGACAACGACAAGCCGTTCTGCACCGGTGAACGCACCCCGGAAGGCTTCTACCGCACCAAGCCGGGTCTGGAACAGGCGATTTCGCGTGGCCTCGCCTACGCGCCGTACGCCGACCTGATCTGGTGCGAAACCGGCAAGCCGGATCTGGAATACGCCCGCAAGTTCGCCGCCGCGATCCATGCCAAGTTCCCGGGCAAGATGCTGGCGTACAACTGTTCGCCGAGCTTCAATTGGAAGAAAAACCTCGATGACGCGACCATCGCCAAATTCCAGCAGGAACTCGGTGCGATGGGCTACAAGTTCCAGTTCATCACGCTCGCCGGCTTCCATGCGCTGAACTACGGCATGTTCAATCTGGCGCACGGCTATGCCCGTACCGGCATGAGCGCCTTCGTCGAGCTGCAACAGGCCGAGTTCGCCGCTGCCGATCGTGGCTTCACTGCGGTCAAGCACCAGCGCGAAGTCGGTACCGGTTACTTCGACTCGGTGACCCAGGTGATCCAGCAAGGCCAGTCCAGCACCACGGCGCTGACCGGCTCGACCGAGGAAGAACAGTTCCACTGAGTGCCGAAATGCAAGGCTAGACCGTACCCGACATGATCAAGGGGCACGGTTGGCGACCGGAACGGTGCCTACTCCTCCCACACCGTCCACCGGCCTGCCGATGGCAGCCATAAAAAAACCCGCACGCTACCCGCCGTGCGGTTTTTTTATGCCTCGACAGAACTCAAGCCGGCAGCACTTGCTTGGCGTAGCAGTCGCGATCCATATCGCGCACGTCAACGGTCAGTTGCACCGGCCCATGACCGGCCGGCAGCGTCGCTTGCAGCGCGGCAATGAGCTGCGCCCCCAGCCGTTTTTTCTGCTCGTCGCTGCGGCCGCTCAGTAGCGACACTTGTACGTGCGCAAACGCGGTGTCGGTATCGGTCGTGCCGATCAGATAAGTCGCCAGGCACTGCGCCCGGCTCTTGATATCCGATTCGCCAAACAGGCCCGAATCGAACATGGCCTGCCCCAGCCCCCGCAACGCTTTGGCCGCGTCAAAACCGTTCAGGTTTTGCGTGTACTCCAGACTCAGATGCGGCATTGCTTTCCTCTTGAAGTAGTGATCGGCGTGCGCCCCCGGCTAGCCAGGCGACATCGCAACACATAGACATAAAATGACAAATGGGCCCCCGGCAGTTTTGCCAGTAAAGTGATTCGCTGGCTTGGCAAAGTTGCCCGGCAGACATCAGCCTTACCCACTCGGGATACCAAAAACATATGAATACACCCGCAAACAGCAAGATTCCAGCCCAAGCACTCATGGCGTGGCTGGCTTGCTCGATTTTTTACGCCTATCTATACGCAATGCGTACGCTGCCGGGCATGTATGTGGGCGGTATTTCCGCATCGATGGGCATCGAAATCGGCACCGCAGCCGGCCTGATCGGCAGCTACATGCTGACCTACGGGCTCGGCAATCTGGTCACCGGCGGCCTGATGGACAAGTACGGCGCCAAATGGGTGATTCCGGCCGGGCCGATCTTCGTCGGCGTCGGTGTACTGATGTTCGCCAGCGGGCATTACGGTCTGGCCTATGCTGGCCGGCTGGTGATGGGCTTCGGTTGCGCCTTCGGCTTCGTCGGTTGCGGCTACCTGGTTGGCTCGCTGATGCCGCCCACGGTGCTGGCGCTGTTCATCGGCCTGTCGCAGGCCTTCGGCATGGGCGGTGGTGCGCTGGGCGCCCAGCCGCTGGCCAGCCTGCTCGAGGCATTCGGCCTGAACTGGCAATCGGGCATGGTCGCCTGCGGCCTGTTCGGGCTGGTACTGGCGGTGCTGATGCTGGTGGCGATGCCTGCCAAGCGCAAGGACGATGCCAAGACCGCTAGCGTGCCCTTCGGCGCCGCACTGTGGGCCGTATTGAAGAACCCGCAGGCGATCCGGCTCGGCTTTATCGGCGCATTCATGTTCACCGGCACGACGGTGGCCGCATCGGTGCTTGGCATGCCCTTCCTCGTCAACCTCAGCCATCTGGATACGCCGACCGCCAAAACCGCTGTGACCCTGGTCAGCGCCGGCTGGGTGATCGGTGCCCCACTCGCCGGCTATGTATCCGACCGCATCCATGCGCGCAAACCGCTGTTGTTCATTGCCATCGCCGGCATGGCGGCGATCAGCATCTTTGTACGCATCAGCGACGTCGCCACCATGGCCACCGAGCTGCTGTTCGCCCTCGGGCTGCTGTTCGGCATCCTCTCCGGCTCGGCGATGCTGACCTACACGATGGCCAAGGAATCGGCCGACAATGCACTCAGCGGCACCGCATCCGGGGTGCAAAATGCATGGGTGTTCGGCATCGGTTTTCTGATTTCGACCGGCGTCGCCGAACTGGTCAAGGATGTCGCCACCGATCCGGCCACGCACAAGCTCATCAGCGTGCATCAGTTCCAGCAGGCCACGCTGCCCATCCTGCTCGGACTCGGCGTTGCCGCGCTGCTGCTGTCCTTCACCAAGGAGACGGCCTCGAAGTAAGGCCCGCTGCGTCGACTCATACGCCCCATCATCCGGTTCGCCGGGTCATGGGGCGTTTTACTGGGCAGCCGATTCTGCGCGGTGCCGGATCAGCATCAGCGGCCTGCCGGCGAGCAGCAGCCACGCCGGCAGAATGACGATGCACAGCACCGGCAACAAGCGCAGATCGGGCACGACCGCGGCGGCCATGAACAGGCTGAGCCAACCATCGCGCGTCACCACCAGCACCAGACCCAGAATCGCGCAGGCCACCGCCAGCGACGCCGGCACCATCGGCAGCAGCGCGTGCATCAGCAAACCGAGCGCGACGCCGATGAACACCGCCGGAAAAATGCGTCCGCCGCGAAAGCCGCAGGCGGCGGCGATCAGCAGCGCGGCGAGCTTGCACAGCAGTGCCAGCATCAGCCCCGGAACACCACGATCGGCGGCCGTGAGCGTCAGATATTTCATCTCGGCCAGGCCCTTGAACAGCGTGACCTCACCGCCAAGCACACCCAGCAGGCCGAGCAGGAATCCGCCGCATCCGAGCATCAATACCGGATGTTTGAGCGTTTGAAACCCGCGATGCAAACGCGGGAAGAGCCAGACCGCCGCGAGGCCAAGCAGCACGGCGACCACCACCACCACGCTGCCGCTAAGCAGATCGAGCAATTGCGCGCCGCGATAAGCCGGCAGTGGCACCGAGAAATCGGGCTGCACCATCAGCGCCGTCGTCATCGCCCCGGCGCCGGCGGCGACCAGCGGCGCGAACAGTCGATCCCACAGCGGCCGCTCGGCATCGCTGCCGACGGTCTGCGACAGGATCAGCGCCGCCGCCACCGGCGTGCCGAACAGCGCGCCTATGGTGCCGGCCGCGGCCAGGGTCACCCACTCGGCGACGGCAATACCAGGCAGCAGCAGCCGCCCCAAGGCGACGGCAAGGGCGATATTGATCGCGGTGATCGGGTTTTCCGGGCCCAGCGATACGCCGCCGGCCAGCCCGAGCACCAAGGCGGCCAGCAGGCCCGGCAGCACGGCCGGCGCCAGCGGCGGGCCGATCAGCCCTTCGGTCGCCGGATCGGGGCCGGCGTGGCCCGGTGCGTAGCGAACGATCGCCCCGACGGCGACACCGGTCAGCGTCAGCATCGCCATCGTCCACCACGGCGTATTGGGTGTAATGCCCAGCCCGTGCGGCAAGACCACCCACGCCAGCCGCTGCAACTGCGCCGCGAGACCGACCACGACGACCAGCACCACACTGGAGGCAATACCGATCAGCAGCGCCGGCAAGGCCAGCCTGAGCATCGAACGCGCGCGCGGATCCAAGATAAATCTCTCTTCTATATATTGATGTTGAATGCCGCCCAAGTCTGCCACAGGCGCCGGCCGCCTTCAGTCCCAGTAGCCCGGCGCCGCGTACACCGCCTTGAGATGGTCGACAAAGCGCCTTACCCGTTGCGGCAGGTGCTTGCGCTGCGGCATCACCGCGTACACCGGGTAATCGGGCGACGAGTAGGCGTCGAGCACCGTCGCCAGGCGGCCATCGGAGAGATCGTCCTTGACCTCCCACAACGAGCGCCACGCCAGCCCGTACCCCTTCAATGCCCACTCGTGCAACACCGCGCCGTCGTTGCATTCGAGCAGCCCCTGTACCCGCCAGTTGACCAAGCGGCCATCGACGCGAAACGTCCAGCCGCGGCTCTGGCTGGCGCCGAGCGACAGGCAATCGAAACGGGCCAGATCATCCGGGACTTTGGGAATGCCGCGCTCGGCCAGATAGCTTGGCGCGGCGACGACGACGCGGCGGTTCTCGGCGAGGCGCACCGCCACCAGGCTGGAATCGGCCAGCTCGCTGATGCGGATCGCGCAATCGACGCGCTCGCCGAGCAGATCGACCAGCCGGTCGGATAAATCCAGCGTCACCTTCAGCTCGGGATGGGCGCGCTGGAAGGTCGCAATATGCGGCGCCACATGCCGGCGGCCGAAGCCCGCCGGCGCGCTCACGCGCAGATGCCCGCGCACGCGGGCGCTGCCCGAACCCACCGCCGCTTCGGCTTCTTCGAGCTCGGCGACGATGCGCTGGCCATCTTCAAAAAAAATGCTGCCTTCCTGCGTCAGCGTGATCCGCCGCGTCGTGCGCACCAAGAGCTTCGCCCCCAGCCGCTCCTCCAGCGCATCCAGACGTCGGCCGATCACCGCCGGCACCACGCCCTCGTCGCGGGCCGCCGCCGACAGGCTGCCGTGATTGACGACTGCAATGAAGGTTTGTAGCTGTTTGAGTGCGTCCACTATGTACTCAAAAGTAAAAGAAGCTATCGCATTCTAGGGCTTTTTTATCGCGGGAGCGCCGACTAGACTGGGTGCACTGCAACATCCACTACAAAACCCGCAGCCAGGAGCACGCAATGAGCCAGTTTCCGCAAGGCGTCGAAATCCACGCCCCGATTTCCCCTGAATTCGCCGCCATTCTGACGCCCGAAGCGCTGGCCTTCGTCGCCAAGCTGCACCGCGCTTTTGAAGGCCGCCGCCAGGAGCTGCTGGCCCGCCGCGTGCTGCGCCAGCAGGAGCTCGATGCCGGCAAGCGCCCCGATTTTCTGGCCGAGACCGCGCACATCCGCACCGGCGACTGGCAGATCGCCCCGATCCCGGCCGACATCGCGCTGCGCCGCGTTGAAATCACCGGCCCGGTCGAGAAGAAGATGATCATCAACGCGCTCAACTCGGGCGCGGACAGTTATATGACCGACTTCGAGGACTCGAACACGCCGAACTGGGCCAACCAGATTCAGGGCCAGATCAACCTCAAGGAAGCAGTGCGCCGCAGCATCAGTTTCCGCAACGACGCCGGCAAGGAATACAAGCTCAACGCCAAGATCGCCACGCTGATCGTCCGCCCGCGCGGCTGGCACTTGGGCGAGAAGCACGTCACCGTCGATGGTCAGCGCGTTTCGGGCGGCCTGTTCGACTTCGCGCTGTTCCTGTTCCATAACGCCAAGGAGCAAATCGAGCGCGGCACTGCGCCGTATTTCTACCTGCCAAAAATGGAGTCGCACCTTGAAGCGCGGCTGTGGAACGACGCCTTCGTGCTGGCGCAGGACGAACTCGGTATCCCACAAGGCACGATCAAGGCGACCGTGCTGATCGAAACCATTCTCGCCGCGTTCGAGATGGAAGAAATCCTCTACGAGCTGCGCAATCACTCGGCCGGGCTCAACGCCGGGCGCTGGGACTACATCTTCAGCTGCATCAAGAAGTTCAAGGCCGACCGCGACTTCTGTCTCGCCAACCGCGCGCAGATCACCATGACGGTGCCGTTCATGCGCGCTTACGCACTCAATCTGGTCAAGACCTGCCACAAGCGCGGTGCCCCGGCGATCGGCGGCATGAGCGCGCTGATTCCGATCAAGAACGACCCGGAAGCCAACGACAAGGCGATGGCCGCGGTACGCGCCGACAAAACGCGCGACGCCGGCGACGGCTTCGACGGCGGCTGGGTCGCCCATCCGGGGCTGGTGCCGATCGCGATGGAAGAATGGGTCAAGGTGCTTGGCGACAAGCCCAACCAGTTCCACAAGCAGCGCCCCGATGTCGCCGTCACCGCCGCCGATCTACTCAATTTCCAGCCGGAAGCGCCGATCACCGAGGCCGGTTTGCGGATGAACATCGACGTCGGTATCCAGTATCTGGGCTCCTGGCTCGCCGGCAATGGCTGCGTGCCGATCCACAACCTGATGGAAGACGCCGCGACCGCCGAAATCAGCCGCTCACAGGTATGGCAATGGATTCGTACCCCGAAGGGCGTGCTTGAAGACGGCCGCAAGGTCACCGCCGACATGGTGCGCGGCATGATCCCGGAAGTGCTCGAGGCGATCCGCGCCGAACACGGCGACGCCACCTTCGGCACCATGCCGTACACCCAAGCGGCGCAGATCTTCGAAACCATGAGCACCAGCGACGATTTCGCCGAGTTCCTGACCCTGCCGCTGTACGAAAAGCTCTAAGAGACAGGTTCCACGCACGAGCGCTCAAAGACAAAACGGCACCCTCGGGTGCCGTTTTGCTATTCAGGAATGCGACTAATACACCGAGGCCTCGCCGGCTGGCCGATGCTTGAAGCGCTTGTGCACCCAGTAGTATTGCGCCGGCAAACGCCGCACCTGCGTTTCCAGAAAAGCATTCATCTGCCGTGCATCGGCGGCGTCGTCGCCGCTCGGATAATCGGGCAAGCGCTCGAAAATGGTCAGCTTGTAGCCACGGTAATCGGGCAGTACTTCGGTCACAAAGGGCACGACACGGGCGCCGCTGATTTTCGCCAGCCGCGACACCGAGGTCAGCGTGCACGCCTGGACGCCGAAAAACGGCACGAAGGCAGAGTTGAGCACGCCAAAATCCATATCGGCCGCGAGCATCACCGGCACGCCGCGGCGCAGGCATTCGAGCGAAGCGCGAGCGCTGTCGGCGCGGGAAATCATTTCAGCACCGAAACGACCGCGTTGCGTCTTGGCCAGCGCATTAAAGAACGGGTTCGACATCGGCGTGTACAACGATGCGACCGGCCACTGTGATGAATAACGCATCGACCCGGCTTCGATCGCGACAAAGTGAAAGCCGAGGAAAATCGTCGGTGGTGCGTTGGGGTCGTGCAGATCAATGGCGCTATCGAGCGCAATCAGTTGCTGCATTTTTTTGGCGTTGCCGAACCACTGGAAACCGCGCTCCAGATAACTGCGAACCACATGGCGGATATGTTCGCGCGCCAGCGCTTCGCGCGCTTCGGCATCCATTTCCGGAAAACACAGGCGCACATTGGTATGCACCACGCGCTTGCGCGAGAACGGCAAGCAGTACAGCAGCACACCCAGCCCGTCGCCCAAACGCGCCACAAGGCCGTAGGGCAAACAGCCCATCAGACGCAGCAAACCCAGACTCAGATAAAAACCAATTTTGCGTATCACGCAGTCCATTTCCCAAGGCGGCTACATCGGAACCGCCAAGCCAGGACGGAGCGCGGCCAGCATACGCACTATCGGCTTGCGATAGCGGACTAAATGGTCTAAACCCGCCAGCCGGTTCGCTTCACATCCCCCCGCTCGACGCCAAAATCGCCGATCATGCTCACACGCCCCCCGAGCCAGAACCGCGAAATGACCGATTCCCGCCGCATCACGCCACTTCTTGCCCTAATGCCCTTCCTGCGCCCCTACCTTGGCCGCTGGCTGCTGGCATTCGCCACGCTCACGGTCGCCGCTGCGGCGACGCTGACGCTGCCGGTGGCGTTCCGTTACCTGATCGACCTTGGCTTCTCGGCCGGGCACCGTGGTCAGATCGACCGTTATTTTCTCGCGCTGTTCGCCGTATCGCTGGTGCTGGCGGCGGCGACGTCGCTGCGTTTTTATCTGGTGTCATGGCTGGGCGAGCGCGTCACCGCCGATTTACGCCGCGCGGTGTACGAACACGTGCTCGGGATGAGTCCGCAATTTTTCGAGACCACGCAGACCGGCGAGGTGCTCTCGCGGCTGACCACCGATACCACGCTGATCCAGACCGTCGTCGGCACCAGCCTGTCGATGGGGCTGCGCAACTTCTTCCTGCTCAGCGGTGGCATGGCGATGCTGATCGTCACCAGCCCGGTGCTGTCGGGCTATATCCTCGCCACGCTGGTGGTGGTGATCGTGCCGATCATGGTGTTCGGGCGGTGCGTGCGCAAACTCTCCAAGGCCAGCCAGGATCGCGTCGCCGACGCCAGCGCGCTGGCCGGCGAGGTACTCAACGCCATGCCGACGGTGCAGTCGTTCACGCAGGAACCGTACGAGGCGCGCCGCTTTATCGGCGCAGTCGAAAACGCTTTCGGCACCGCGCTGGCCCGTATTCGCGCCCGCGCCTGGCTCACCGCGATGGTCATCGTGCTGATGTTCGCCGCCGTGGTGTTCGTGCTCTGGCTCGGCGCCCAAGCGGTGCTCGCCGGGACGATGAGCGCTGGCGAGCTGTCGCAGTTCATTCTCTACGCGGTGGTTACCGCCGGCGCGGTCGGCGCGATTGCCGAAGTCTGGGGCGATCTGCAACGCGCGGCCGGGGCGACCGAACGATTGCTGCAGCTCTTGGGTTCACGCTCGCCGGTGCACGAGGCCGCGGCGCCCGTGGCGCTGCCGGACAACGACCTCGGCATCCAGTTCGACGCGATCGACTTTGCCTACCCCTCGCGCCCCGAGACGCCGGCACTGGCCGGGCTGGCGCTGCAGATTCGCCCCGGCGAGCACATCGCGCTGGTCGGCCCGTCTGGCGCCGGCAAGACCACGCTGTTTCAGCTCTTGCTGCGCTTTTACGATCCGCAGCAGGGCCAGGTGCGACTGAACGGCGTCGATACCCGGCAACTCTCGCTGGCAACGCTGCGCGAGCACATCGGCGTGGTACTGCAGGAATCGGTGATTTTCGCCGGCAGCGTGGCCGACAATATCCGCTACGGCCGGCTGGACGCGAGCCTGGATGAGGTCAAACGTGCCGCCGAGATGGCCGCGGCGGCCGACTTTATCGCCGAACTGCCGCAGGGCTACGACACCTTCCTGGGCGAGCGCGGCGTGCGGCTCTCGGGCGGCCAGCGCCAGCGCATCGCGATTGCCCGCGCCATCCTCAAGAATCCGCCGGTGTTGCTGCTCGACGAGGCCACCAGCGCGCTCGACGCCGCCAGCGAGCGCCTGGTGCAACAGGCGCTCGACAACGCCGCGCACAACCGCACCACCCTGGTGATCGCGCACCGGCTGGCGACGGTACTGGAAGCCGACCGGATCATCGTGCTCGAACACGGCCGCATCGTCGCGCAGGGCCGGCATGCCGATCTGCTACACAGCTCGCCCTTGTATGCCCAGCTCGCCGCGCTGCAATTCGCCGACGCCGCGCGGGTGTCCGACGCCGCCGTAAGCTGACTCGAATATACGCAATACTGATGTGTTGCTTGCAAACAACCCTAATGGCCGAAGTGCTTCCGGCCGATTAGAATCAGCTCGCCTTCCTTCTTGCGTGTCTCATCCATGAAACTGATCAGCCCGCTCACCAGCCCGTTCGGCCGCAAGGTTCGCGTGGTTCTGGCCGAAAAGCACATCGACTATCAGTTGGTCGAAGACTCGCCGCTCAACCCGGACAACCAGATCGCGACGCTCAACCCGCTCGGCAAGGTGCCGGTGCTGCTGCTCGACGATGGCAGGCCGCTGTACGATTCGAGCGTCATCGTCGACTACCTCGACCAGATTTCGCCGGTCAGCAAGCTGATTCCGGCCGAGCACCGCCAAGCGATCAACGTCAAGCGCTGGGAAGCGCTCGCCGACGGCATTGCCGATGCGGCGGTGCTGATCGTGATGGAAAAACGCCGCCCGGTCGAGCAGCAGAGCGCCGACTGGATCGCCAGGCAGCAGGCCAAGATCGATCGCGGCCTCGAGTGCGTCGCCACCGACCTTGCCGACCGCAAATGGTGTGTTGGCGATGCATTCACACTGGCCGACGTCGCCGTCGGCTGCATGCTCGGCTACCTCGATTTGCGCTTCTCCGAGCTCGATTGGGCCAGCCGGCACCCGAATCTGGCCGAGTTGCGCACGCGCCTCGACGTCCGCGCGTCCTTCGGCGACACCAGGCCGCCACTACCGGTCTGATCGCAGCGGCACGTAAAAAAGGGCGCCACTGGCGCCCTTTTTTATGGTCAAGACCCCGTCACGCAGCGACGGACTTGCGCCCGCGCGTCTTGCCCGAGTTGAGGAAGCTGGCGATATAGTCTTGCGAGACTTCGCCGTTGTAGCGGCCGTCGGCATCCAGCACCGGCATCCACGTCAGGTTGTGCTCGTACAGTTTCGACAGCACCACGCGCAGGTTTTCATCGGGCGCAGAGGTGATCGTGATCGGCGTCAAGCGGTCGCCGCAGACGCCGTCCATCCCCTTGGCTTCCTTGCGCTTCACATAACCGAGCGGCTTGCCGTCGGTATCGACCACGGTCAGATAACGCAGATCGTTGTCGTCCATCACGCCGAAGGCGGTGGTCAGCGGGGTATCCAGCGTCGCGGTCTGGGTTTCCTGGCCGTCGGCGACGTCCCCAGCCTGCACCAGCAGCAGGCGCTTCAGCGTGCGGTCGTGGCCGACAAAGGACGCGACGAAATCATCGGCGGGTTTGGCGAGGATCTCGTCAGCCGTGGCGCACTGGACGATCTTGCCCTGACGGAACACGGCGATCCGGTCACCGAGCTTGATCGCCTCGTCGATATCGTGGCTGACCAGCATCACCGTCTTGCCGAGCTGGCGCTGCATCAGCAGGAATTCGTTCTGGATCTGCTCGCGGTTGATCGGGTCGACCGCGCCGAACGGTTCATCCATCAAGAGCACCGGCGCATCGGCCGCCAGCGCGCGGATCACGCCGATCCGTTGCTGCTGGCCGCCGGACATTTCCTTCGGGTAGCGGTGCAAAAAGCGGTCGGGGTCGAGCGCGACCATGCTCATCAGCTCGCGCGCACGTTCGCGACAGCGCTTTTTGTTCCAGCCGAGCATGCGCGGCACCACGGTGATGTTGTCCTCGATCGTCATGTTCGGGAACAGGCCGATCTGCTGGATCACATAGCCGATATTCCGCCGCAAGGTCACGGTATCGATGCCGGCGGTGTCTTCGCCATTGATCAGCACTTGGCCCGAGGTCGGCTCGATCAGCCGGTTGATCATCTTCATCGTCGTGGTCTTGCCGCAGCCCGACGGGCCGAGTAGCACGCAGATTTCGCCCTCAGGCACCACGAGATTGACGTTGTCGACCGCATTGAACGGCTTACCGTTCTTTTGTACGAATTGTTTGCAGAGGTTTTTCAGTTCAATCATCAGCGAATTCCTTTCGGGGTCAGTACACGCTGCAAACGAAGCAGCACCTGGTCCATCACGACGGCGAGCACGCTCACGATCACCGCGCCGGCGATCAGCTTGCGGATATCGCTCTGGCTGATGCCGTGCAAGATCAGCGTGCCCAGCCCGCCGGCGCCGACGATGGCGGCAATCGCCATCACGCCGATATTGAGGACGACGGCGGTACGGATGCCGCCGAAGATCAGCGGCACCGCCAGCGGCAGTTCGACCCAGCGCAACCGTTGCCAGAAGGTCAGGCCAAGCCCGCGACCGGCTTCGCGCACCCCGGCGTCAAGGTGGGTCAGCGCGGTATGCGTATTGCGCACGATAGGCAGCAGCGAATACAGAAAGGCCGCGGTGATCGCCGGTACCGCGCCGATGCCCTGGCCGATCAGCGAAAACACCGGAATCATCAGCCCGAACAGCGCAATCGCCGGGATCGTCAGCACGATGGTTGCCAGGCTCAGGACCACGCTGGCGAGCGACTTGAAGCGCACGATCAGCACGCCCAGCGGCACGCCAACCAAGACCGCCAGACCGACAGCGATGCCGACCAGGGTCAGATGCTGGCGGGTCAGCCCGAGGATGACGGGCAGGTTCTGCCAGATATAGGCCAGTGTTTGATTCAATATATCCATGCCGCCTCCCTTAGATCAGGCCGTGCTGGCGCAGGAATTCGGCGGCGACTTCGGCGACCGGCCGATGATCGATATCGACCGCGGCATTCAGCGCCGACATGGTGTCGTTGTCGATCAGCGCCGAGAGCGCATTCAGGTCATCGGCAAGGCCCGGATTTTTCGCCAGCACCTCGGCACGCACCACCGGCGTTGCCGCATAGCTCGGGAAGTAACCCAGATCATCGTCGAGCACCAGCAGATCGAAACCCTTGACCCGTCCATCGGTGGTGTACACCAGACCGGCATCGACAAAGCCGTCACGGATCGCGTTGTAGACGAGACCCGGATCCATCTGGCGGATCTGTGGCCGCGTCAGCTCAAGCTTGTAGAGCGCCTGCATCGGCTTGAGGCCGTCCGGACGTCCGGCAAACTCCATGTCGAAACCCAGTTGCCACGGCTTGGCGGCCTTGGCGGCATCCATCTTCGCGACCAGATCGGACACCGAGCGGATACCCTCGGCCTCGGCACGTTCGCGCTTCATCGCCAGCGCATAGGTATTGTTCAGCGGTGCCGGGTTGAGCCAGACCAGACCTTTGGCGGCGTCAATGCGTTTGACGGTCGCGTAGGCGTCGGCATCGCTCATGCGTTCGTTGATATGGTTGTAAATGATCAGCGCGGTACCGGTGTAATCCCACACCAGATCGAGCTGTTTATTCTCCAGCGCGTTGCGCATGATGATGGTCGCCAGATCACCCTTCTGCTCGACCTTGTAGCCCTTGGCACCAAGGTATTGCGCGGTCAACGAGGACAACATGTGCTGCTCGGTGAAGTTCTTGCTGCCCAGCACCAGATTGGTGGCCATGGCCGGCACGGTGATCAGCAGCAGTGTGGCGGCCAATACATGCTGTAGTCGTTTGGAAAGTGACGAAAGAATCGTCATAAAGCGTCCTCCTTGTTGTGGCCCGCTTGAAACCACAGCGGGTGACAGGGGATTACACGGGCATCAGGCGACGCCGCGCGGGCTCATGAGCTTGCCCAGGCTTGCAACCAGCAGATCGAGCACCAGCGCGATCAGCGCCGTACCCAATGCGCCCAGCAGCAGGGCAACGTGGTTATTGAGGTAGATGCCCGGGAAGATCAGCTCGCCGTAACTGCTGGCGCCGATCAGGAAGGCCAGCGGTACCGTCCCGACATTGATCGCCAGCGCGATGCGCACGCCGGACAAGATCACCGGCAAGGCATTGGGCAACTCGACCCGCCACAACCGTTGCATTGGGGTCATGCCCAGCGCATTGGCCGCTTCGATCAGCGCCGGAGACAGCCCGGACAGGCCAACAAACGTATTGCGAACAATGGGCAGCAGCGATGCGAGAAACAGCGCGACGATGGCTGGCTTGTCACCGATGCCGACGACGACCATCGCCAGTGCCAATACCGCCATCGGCGGCAGCGTGTTACCGATGTTGAACACCTGCATGCCGTGTTCGGCGTAGCGCTTGACCGATGAACGACTCAGAAAAATGCCGCTGGGCAAGCCGACCGCCAGCGCCAGCGCCATCGAGACGCCCACGAGGTAAAGATGTTGCTGCCCGAGGTAAACGAGATCTTCCCGGTATTCCGAGAGCACGGCCGGGCCGATGCCGTAGACCAGTGCGGCCAAAGCCGCCGTGGTCAATACGAGCCCGATACTGATGCGCTTGAATAACGCTCTTTTGTGCATGCGTCCTCCTTGGCGAAAAACATGCCGGCACAAGACCGACAGCGATTCGCTGTAATGATCGCGACAACTAGAGAGCTGCCTTACGAAGGTGTTCGACATGGCGTCGAACCCGGTGCGCCCAAGAGCCCGGCGGCGGCCGGGGACGCGAATAGCGGCCGCGAAACGGCCGCCAGATTGAGTGGCGCGAAGGCGCCGTCTGACTGAGGCTTATACTTATAACACTTTGTTACCGGGCATTACAAACCAAATACTTTTGCTTCTATGCCCGGTAAAAAGCCGGTTGTGACCGCCGGAATCAGCGGTCGTTCTCGTCGATACGACGGATGATCCGGGCCGGATTGCCGCCGACGATGGTATCGGGCGGCACGTCCTTGAGCACCACCGCACCGGCGCCGACGATGGAACGCGCGCCGATGGTCACCCCCTGACAAATGACGGCATTGCCGCCGATCCACACGTCATCATCGATGAAAATCGGCTTCCAGCGCGCTGTCCAGTCGCGTCGTGCAAGGTGGTCGATCGGGTGACTCGCACCATAGAACTGCACGTTCGGGCCGACCAGCACGTTGTCGCCAATGGTGATCGCCGTGCCGTCGAGGAAGGTGACGCCAGCGTTGAGGAAGGTATGGCTGCCGATACGGATCGTCTTGCCATACTCGCAGAACAACGGTGCTCGCACCCAGCTGTCCTCGCCCAGCGCACCGAAGAGTTCACGCATCAGCGGTGCCTGCTGCTCCGAATCGGTGTTGGCGATCTGCCGAAGCAGACGCTCGGTGTTCTTGCGCATCGCGACCATCTCGGGCGCAAAGAAATCGAACGGTTCCCCGGCCAGCAGTTTATCGAGTTCGGTCATCGGCACGGCTCCGCACATTGAGAAGCAGACAGCTTACCGCGCAGCCGGCCGTGCGCCAGCCGATTCTTGCTCAGCCGCCGAGCTTGGCCAGCATGCCGGCCATCCCGGCCAGCATCGCCCGGCCTTCCTGCTTACTGATCGCGCCCTCGGCCTTGTCGCCGGCGAGCCGGCCCGAGAAACGCACGTCGTCGGCGGGCAGCTCGCGCAGGAAACGGCTCGGCTGGGTGATCTGCCATTCGCCTGCGCGGCGGCGCTTGCCGCAATAGCTGATCGTCAGGCTGCGCTGGGCGCGCGTGATGCCGACATACATCAGCCGCCGCTCTTCCTCGACCATATTGGTTTCGATCGAGTTCTGGTGCGGCAGGATGTCTTCCTCGCAACCGATCAGGAACACGTGCGGGTATTCGAGACCCTTGCTCGCGTGCAAGGTCGACATCTTCACCGCGTCGACCTCGTCCTCGTCGCGCCCCTGCAGCATCGTGATCAGCGCGATCGTCTGGCTGATTTCGATCAGGTTCTTGCCGTTGTTCTCGCCCTGCTTCGCGACCCAGTCAACGAGTTCGAGCACGGTTTTCCACTTGGTTTCGGCGGGCTTGGGTTCGTCGCTGTCATAGAGCCAGGTTTCGAAGTCGATCGCATCGAGCAGCTGTTTCAGCAGCTCACCCGCCGGCGCGCGCGGCGCCTCAAACTGCATGCGGCCGATGAAATCGCAGAATTGCTTCAGCGGCTCGTACTGCGTTGCTTGAACCTGCCAGACAAAGCCTTCCTCGTACACGGCGGCAAACAGCGACACCTGCCGCTCGGCCGCGTAGGCACCGAGCTTTTCCAGCGTGACATTGCCGACACCGCGCTTCGGGGTCGTTACCGCGCGGATGAAGGCCGGGTCGTCGTTCTCGTTGGCAATCAGCCGCAGGTAGGACAGCACGTCCTTGATCTCGGCCTTGTCGAAAAACGATTGCCCGCCCGAAATCGTGTACGGAATCTTGTGCATGCGCAGCTGGGTTTCGACGATCCGCGCCTGATGGTTGCCGCGATAGAGGATGGTGTAATCCTTGAAACTGGTGCCCGCTTCGAACTTGTGCGCCAACAGCTTCATCGCCACCAGTTCGGCCTCGTGCTCGTCGTTCTTGGCCTCGATCACCTGCACCGGATCGCCGACGCCCAAGTCCGACCACAAGGTTTTTTCAAACAGCTTGGGGTTGTTGGCGATCACCGCGTTGGCGCAGCGCAGGATGCGCGCCACCGAGCGGTAGTTCTGTTCGAGCTTGATCACCTTGAGCTTGGGGAAGTCGGTGCTCAGCAGCCGCAGGTTTTCCATATTGGCGCCGCGCCAAGCGTAGATCGACTGGTCATCGTCGCCGACGGCGGTGAACTGGCCGGTGATGCCGGTCAGCTGTTTGACCATGTCGTACTGGGTGGTATTGGTGTCCTGGCATTCGTCGACCAGCAGATAGCGCAGCCGCTGCTGCCACTTCTTCACCACCTCTTCGTTCTGCTCGAACAGGTCGACCGGCAGCCGGATCAGGTCATCGAAATCGACCGCCTGATACGCTTGCAGCGTGTCCTGATAGGCGCGATAGACCTTGGCCAGATGCATTTCCCCGTCGGATGCGGCGCGCAGCAGCGCGGCATCGGGCGAAATCCGGTCATTTTTCAGCAAGGAAATCTGGCTCACGGTCGAGCGGATCAGCTGCTTGTCGGTGGTGGTGACGATGTCGGCGATGATCTTGCTGGCGTCGGCCGAATCCAGAATCGAAAACTGCGGCTTGTAGCCAAGGTGTTTGGCTTCTTCGCGCAGGATGCGCATCCCCAGGCTGTGGAAAGTCGAGACCGTCAGCCCCTTCAGCCGCGACGCCGGCATCAGTGCGCCGACACGTTCCTGCATTTCGCGTGCGGCCTTGTTGGTGAAGGTGATCGCGGCGATATTGCGCGGGTCCATCCCCGCCTTGTCGATCAGATAGGCAATCTTCTGCGTAATCACCCGCGTTTTGCCCGATCCGGCACCGGCAAGCACGAGGCACGGCCCGCCGAGGTATTTGACGGCTTCGCGTTGCGGGTCATTGAGCTTGTCGAGCATAAAGCGGTTTTCCTTCAAGGGTTTGCGATTCTAACACGCCCCCACAACCGCCTTGCCCGCGCTCGACTTGTGGTAAGCCGTGCCTCCGCTGTGGCGCTCATGACACCCGAAACTGCGCCACCGCCTCATCCAGCCGCCCGGCCATCGCCGCCAGACGTTGCGAGGCGGCGGCAATGTCACCGATTGCCCGAGTGTTCTGATGACCCGTTTGCGAAATCGCTTCGACATTGCGAGCGATATCCTGACTCGCCCGCGATTGCTCGCCCGAGGTATGCGCGATATCGCCGAGGATGTTCGAGACCTCCTGTGTGCGCTCATCCAGCCCCGCCACCGTCGCTCCCGCCTCACCGACCAGCGCGACCCCTTTCAGCGCCAGATCGCTGACGCCCTGTATCCCTTGCACCGCCTCGCCGGTGTCGTGGGCAATGGCGTCGGTCATCCTGGTGATTTGCTGCGTAGCCTCGCCGGTGCGTTCGGCCAGCTTGCGCACCTCGTCCGCCACCACCGCAAAACCCCGGCCGGATTCACCGGCACGCGCGGCTTCGATGGCGGCATTCAGCGCCAGCAGATTGGTCTGGTCGGCGATGTCGCGAATCGTCGAAACAAGGGAAGAAATCTGCTTGGAGCGCTCGCCCAGCGCCTGCACCCGTTGGGTTGATTCGTTGACCGATGCGGCGATGTGCTTCATTTCATCGGTCGCACGATCGACGGCCGAACGCCCTGCCTGGGTCAATTGATGGGCCTGTTCCGACAAGAGCGTGACGTCACTCAAATGCGTGCTGACCTGGGTGATGCTGGCGCTGATCTGCTCCACCGTTGCGGCGGTGGCCATCGCCGATTGATTCTGCGTGGCCGAACTGTTCTCGATCACCTGCATATTGCGCGCCAGATCGACGATCTCACCCGAGACCTCGCCCGTGCCCTGCCTCACCTCTTGCAAGATGTTGCGAAAGCGATCGATCAATGAAAAAAACGCGGCACCGATCTGGCCGGCCTCGCCGCCGCTTTGCGGGCGGTTGTCGGCTGTCAGATTGCCGGTGTCGGCGATGGCGCGCATATGGTCGCGCAAGCGCTCCAGCGGGCGGGTAATGCTGTGCGCGATCCACCACGACGCCAGTGCCAGCAGCAGCATACCCGCGCCGATGCCGCTCCCCAGCAACCACACTTGGCGCTGGAATTGCGCGTCGACATCATCGACATAAATACCGGTCGCGAGTACCCAGCCCCAAGGCGCATACAGCCGGCTGGTGCTCACCTTGGCCACCGGCGCGTCATGGCCGGGCTTGGCCCAGTGGTAGTCGACGAACTCGCCCTGGTTACGCTTGGCGGCATCGACCAGCTCGACCACCATGTGTACCCCCTTGGGATCCTTGAGCTGGCTTTGGTCCTTGCCGTTCAGCTCCGGCTTGATCGGGTGCCGCAGCATCGTGTAACGCGTGTCGTACAGCGCGAAGTAGTTGCCGCCTTCGTAGCGCAGCCCGGCAATCGCATCCGCCGCCGCGCTCTTGGCCGCATCGAGCGGCATCTTGCCGTCCTGGGCCAGCTGGCCGTAATGCGCCAGCACCGAATAGCCGACGGCGACCAGATCACGCGTGGTCGCGCGCCGGGCATCAAGCAGACCCTTGCGTTCGTTGAACAACACCCAGCTCGCCACCGCAGAGATCACGACGAAAACCAGCAGTGTCAGCAGCCACAATTTGTGGCGAATCGTTGCTTGCGAAAGCATTTTTTCCTCCTCCGGATTTGTTTGCATCGGGATGCTCGCCACCATTGCAAGCCACAAATAATACAAACAAGAAATAGAAGAGTCAGTTTAGATTAAGAATTCAGCAGGCGGGGACGAACAAAATGAAGCCGTTTGACGACCGGCATGTTGGCAAGCGCCTCGGTAAAAAAGCGCTTTCTCTTCAGTCACTTGCACCACACGCCTTTGCGCTGCCGCCGTATAGCCACGCCAGTTTGCGGCAAATCAAGATTGGTATCATTCACGATGGCCGTGCACTACGTCGTTTTGCTACATTCAAGACTGCAAGCTTCCCCCGTGTTCGGATGAAGGTCGCAGGAGAGTGCCCACCAAGGCAGGCCGCAAGGCGTGTCGGGCCGCCGAAGAAGTGAATCTTTCAGGCGCCGGGTCAGCCCGGCAGGGACTGCGACTGGACGAGCCTCTGGAGAGCCCCGGCGTGCGTTGATCGAACGCACCGGCCGGGCACCGAAGGCGCAAGGCGATTCGCCAGAATCGTTGAAACGCTCAGGTAAAAGGACAGAGGAAGGACGGCGGGCCGACGTGCGTCCCCGATCCGGAGGCTGCGCGGCGGCACGCCATCCCCTTCTGTCAGATCGATGTTTGATACTGACGGAGATTTTCAACGCATGCCCCCCATCCAAGATGTACTGCAAACGATAGACAACCTCGTCTGGGGTCCCCCGCTGCTGATCCTGCTGGTCGGCACCGGGCTCTATCTCACCGCCCGGCTCGGCCTGTTGCAGGTGTTCAAGCTTCCGCTAGCGCTCAAGCTCGTGTTCCGCGCCGACAAGAACCCGCACCTGCCCGGCGATGTATCGAGCTTTGCCGCACTGTGCACCGCGCTGTCGGCCACCGTCGGCACCGGCAACATCGTCGGCGTGGCCACCGCGATCAAGCTCGGCGGCCCCGGCGCGCTGTTCTGGATGTGGATGGCGGCGTTCTTCGGCATGGCGACCAAGTACGCCGAGTGCCTCTTGGCGGTGAAGTACCGCACCGTTGACGACAAGGGCCAGATGGCCGGCGGGCCGATGTATTACCTCACCCACGGCCTCGGCCTGCCGTGGCTGGGCAAGCTGTTCGCGCTGTTCGGCGTCGGCGTCGCGCTGTTCGGCATCGGCACGTTTGCGCAGGTCAACGCGATTTCCGATGCGGTGCACGCCACCTTCGACATCCCGGTGCTGTGGACCTGTTTGACGCTGGCGGTGCTGGTGGCGATGATCACGCTCGGCGGCATCAAGTCGATCTCGCGCGTGGCCGAAGCCATCGTGCCGTTCATGATGGTGTTCTACGTCACCGCCAGCGTGGCGCTGCTGGCGATGAACGCCAGCGCCGTGCCCGATGCGATCGTGCTGGTGGTGCAATCGGCGTTCACCGGCCATGCCGCCGTCGGCGGCTTCTTCGGCGCGACGATGATGCTGGCGATCCAGAGCGGCGTCGCCCGCGGGGTGTTCTCGAACGAATCGGGCCTCGGCAGCGCGCCGATCGCCGCCGCCGCCGCGCGCAGCAAATCGTGCGTCGAGCAGGGGCTGATCTCGATGACAGGCACCTTCTTCGACACCATCATCATCTGCACCATGACCGGCCTCGTGCTGATCGTCACCGGCGTCTGGTCGGGCGACGCCAGCGGCGCGCGGATGACCAACCTCGCGTTCCAGAACGGCCTGTCGCAGGACTGGGGCAATCTGGTCGTCACCGTCGGCCTGTTGTTCTTCGCCTTCACCACCATCATCGGCTGGAACTACTATGGCGAGCGCTGCATGCAGTACCTCGCCGGCCGGCGCGGCATCCTGCCGTTCAAGCTGGTGTTCATCGCCTGCATCGTCGGTAGCGCCTTCCTGCATCTGGATCTGATCTGGATCCTCGCCGACATCGTCAACGGCCTGATGGCGATCCCGAACCTGATCGGCCTGATCGGCCTGCGCCATGTGGTGGCGATGGAAACGAAACGCTATTTCGCCGGCCAGCCCGATGACGACGATGTGCTGCAGCCGGCACTGGCGCAGCGCTGAGCGCGCCTCGCAATGAAAAAAGCCCCGGCCAGGACCGGGGCTTTTCGTTCAGCCAGCGATTACTGGCCGAACACCGACAGCGGCCCTGCCTGCGGATCGGCGTCGACGCGGAACTTGCCGTTGCCAAGTGCCTTCACCGCCAGCGCAGCCGCGCCCTGCTTGACGTAGATCACCCCCGCGCTGGCGCTCAGCTCCAGCGTTAGCGGTGTCGCGTACTTCACGCAATCGGCGTTGCCGGTATTGAACAGCACCTGATTGCCGTTCGGCGTCGGCGCGCACGCTTCGCGGGCGTAGCGGTAGCGGATCACGTTCGACGGCGTCGCGACCCACAGCAGCCCGGCCTCGACCTTGGCCTTCACGTAATCCAGATGGCCAAGGTAGCGCGCCACCGGCACCGGCTCGTAACCATCGTAGGCATTGTCGCTGACGCCATGCATCGTCCGCGTCGCCCAGCCGCCCTGATTGATCGCCGCATCGACGTGCAGGTTGAGGATCTCGCTGCCCATCGGATACAGCGACCATTGGCCGGAAGCGGTGAACACATCCCACTTCACCATGTACGGATCGCTGAAATTGGCCGCGTTCACCCCTGCCGGACGACCGACGTACTCGATGTTGCCGCCACCCAGATCGCGGTTGCTGCCACGCCCGCCCAGGTAGCCCGGCTGGGTGCGCAGGTAGGCAAGCGCCGCATCGGTCGCGGTGTCGTACGGCCAGATGAAGTAGCTCATCTGATAACCGTTCAGATTCGTCTTCACGTCCTGAACCGAATCGCCGATTTCAACGCTGTTGATCCAGTTGGCATCACTGCTGCCGCCGGGCAGGTGGTTGCGCGAGTGGTTGGCGATTTCATGACCGTGTGCCACGAAGGTCTGCGCTGCGGCCCAGTGAGCGGGCTGGCATTCAGCCGTGATGGCGCCAAATGCAGCGACCAGACCACGTGTGGTCAGTGCCGGCTCGGCAATTGTTGTATGGCTCTGGCTGACGCTGCTGTTGCAGAAATCGTCGTGCACCATCGAATACGCGCCCTTGGCGCCGCCGCGCCAGATCGTCACCTCGGCCGCGCTGATCTGGACCGGGATTGGCGTTGGGGATGGCGTCGGCGTCGGGCACGGTCGCGGCATCAGCGCCGCCACCGACCAGAGGCTGGCATCGAACGACACACTGTCTTGGCCGAGCACCTTCGGCTCGTTTGCAGCCGAAGCGACGTGCGCCTGCTTGGTGACGAAAATGCCCGGCACAAAGCTGCCGTTGTAGTGAGCGCGGAACGAACCGCCGGCCGGTTTGACGACCGTGTCGGCAGCATAGCTGGCGCCGGCGCTCCAGGTCGGATGCGGTGTCTCGCCCGGGCAGCGATCGCCAACCATCCGTGATGCAAACACCGGCGTCGGTGTCGGCGTATATACATCGCCCAGATACTCCCACGGCCCCCAAGGATCGGCACCCGGCTCGCTCCCCTGAGTCCACCATTTGGCGCGGTACTTCTTGCCCTTGTAGATCACGCATTGATCGCTGGTGTAGACCGGCGTCGTCAACCAGTCGGTGCAGCTGCCCGGGGTCGGGGTCGGGGTCGGGGTCGGGGTCGGGGTCGGGGTCGGGGTCGGGGTCGGGGTCGGGGTCGGGGTCGGCGTCGGGGTCGGGGTCGGGGTCGGCGTCGGGGTCGGCGTCGGCGTCGGCGTCGGCGTCGAATTGGTACTGCACGTACCCAAGCTGGTCCAGGGCATGCCGCTGCCGATCGGGCCGGCGTTGGTCGCCGGGCTATTGCCTTGCGTCCACCAGTTGGCTTGGTAGGTGTTGCCATTGAGGCTCACCTTATCGCCGCCGTTGTAGGCGGTAGTGGCATTCCATGCGGCCACGCACAGCGGCGCCGGGGTGGCGTACACAGGCGCGGCCAGCATTGCGGCCGGAATGGCGGCCATTGCAAAGTAATTGAAGCGGTTCATCGGTCTCCGTCTCCTTCCAGTGTTGTCGGTATCACGCGGTCGCTTTGCCGCGCGAGGCACTGTGTCAGGTGCGATGAACCTCAACCAGTCGCGATGGAGGCCGGATTCATGAATGGCAGCGGGTGCAAAATAAAAACGATATAAATCATCACCTTGCATTTTCTTCACCGCATTCCGGCTTCACGAACGGCGTTGCAAACGCATCCGGCCAAGGCCGCTTCAGCCGCTTGCCCGACGCCGGATGACATACGATGCTGCCAGCATCCATCCTCCGTCCGCCCCCATGACCAATCCCCATCTCGCCGAATACAGCCGCCGGATGAACCGGGTGCTCGATCACATCGACCGGCACCTCGACGCCCCGCTCGACCTCGCCACGCTGGCCGGGGTGGCGAACTTTTCGCCTTTCCATTTCCACCGGGTGTTCCAGGCCTGGCTCGGCGAAACGCTGGGCGACTACCTGCGCCGGCGACGACTGGAGGTCGCCGCATCGACGCTCGCCATTCACCCCGACGAACCGGTGCTGAACGTTGCGCTAGGGGTCGGTTTCGGTTCGGGCGAAGCGTTCGCGCGCGCGTTCAAGAGCCGCTTCGGCGTCACGCCGAGCGAATGGCGGCGGCAAACGCCGGCGCGCTGGCAGGCCGAACTCGATGCCATCCGCGCGCGACGGATGCAGAACCGCAATCCGGATCAGCCGGATCGCAAGCACGATCAGGCCGGCGCCGGTGCGGCCGGGCACGATGAAGGCTCGTCACCCGACACGGAGATCAGCATGAACGTCACGATCCAGACCCTGCCGCCGGCGCGCGTCGCCTACCTGCGCCACATCGGCCCCTACGGCCCGGCACTCGGCCAGTTCTGGCGCGGCCACTTCGCACCGTGGGCGCGCACCCACGGCCTGTCCGGCAATACCAGCTACGGCATCGGCTACGACGACCCGAGCGTCACCCCGCCGGAAAAATGCCGCTACGACGCAGCGGTCGAAGTCCCGGCCGATTTCGTCGCCACCGGCGAAGCCGGCATCGCCGACCTGCCCGGCGGCCGCTACGCCGTCGCCCGCTTCAGCGGTGACGTGCGCACCATCGGCGACGCGTGGATGACACTGACCCGCGACTGGCTGCCGAGCAGCGGCTACCAGTTCGACAACCGGCCGTGCTTCGAGCGTTACACCGGCGCGCCGGACGAAGACACCAGCCGCGAGGATTTCAGTTGCGAGCTGTGTATTCCGGTGCGGCCGCTTTGATTGGCAAATTGGAAATAAAAAAAGGCGCGAATTCGCGCCTTTTTTCGCCCCGACAGAACTTGGAGCAATCCAAATTGTAGGTTGGGCTGAGCTTGTGAAGCCCAACGGTTTAATTGTGCTGATAATCCATAAATACCGAAACCGGCTGCATTTCATATGGATTGAATTCTAGGCAGTTGGGCTTCACTACGTTCAACCCAACCTACGAGCTGGATTATCTACGGAACACTATACGTTTTCGCTATCGAAATATCCAAGATATTGGAAAATTCTTCGATAAATTTCATGCACAACATTCTTTTTATTTTCGTGGTATTTTTCAATATCTACATTACATCCTTCAACGGCCTCCAATTTTGCATTGGCATATATCTGACAGTCCTCCTCTGACTGGCGGAGCCAGTCCCTGAAAAGCAAGTGTCGGATTGTTTCCGGACAGTCAGGGCCAAATACATGTAAATTAACTCTGGGTTTTGCAAGATGAAAAAGACGATGTTCATGAAAGCGGGGTTCACGAACAATCAGTTGAAATCCCAGATTTTCGAGTGCGGATACATAACTTTCTTCATCAGCTGGGTCGGCCACCGTCAGATCGATATCAATTACAGGCTTAGCTGCAATACCAGGTATAGCAGTAGAACCAATATGATCTATTTTCAGCACGCTCGAACCTAATTCATTCTCAATGGAAAGCGCCACTTTTGCATATATTTTTGGCCAAGATAAATTATAAGCAACAACCTCAACAGTCTCTATCGGCGGAGTGCCATGGACAAAATAGCTATCCTGAGGGTCGACAATATAATGCGCCATTATTTCTTTTTGATTGATCATGAACTAATCCTTTTTTTGAATTAATTATATTTGTTAGAGCTGAGCCAACGATTTTTCACCGCCTCCAGGCCTGTTAACACAACGAGCCCGTAGGTTGGGCTGAATGAAATGAAGCCCAACACCGCTCAAGCGCAACTCGGGTTCGCTCACCTCCTCTTCGGCGGCGTCATTTCCTTCTGCTTGTAATCGCACAAATCGGCAACCACACAGCGCCAGCATTCCGGCCGCCGCGCCTTGCACACATAGCGGCCGTGCAGGATCAGCCAGTGATGCGCGTGCAGCATGTATTCCTTGGGGATGACCTTGAGGAGCTTGAGTTCGACCGCGAGCACGTCCTTGCCCGGAGCCAGACCCGTGCGATTGCCGAGGCGGAAGATGTGCGTGTCCACCGCCATGGTCGGCTCGCCGAAGGCGACGTTGCGCACCACATTGGCGGTCTTGCGGCCGACGCCGGGCAGCGATTCGAGTGCGGCCTGGTCGTTCGGTACTTCGCCGCCGTAGCGCTCAAGCAAGATGGCACAGGTCTGCAGCAGGTGCTTGGCCTTGCTGCGATACAGGCCGATCGTCGCGATATACGACTCCAGCCCTTCCTGCCCCAGCGCGAGGATCGCTGCCGGCGTGTTCGCCACCGGAAACAGCCGCTTGGTCGCCTTGTTGACACCGACGTCGGTCGCCTGTGCCGACAGCAGCACGGCGGTCAGCAGCTCGAACGGGGTGCTGTATTCGAGTTCGGTCTTCGGCTCCGGATCAAGCTCGGCGAGGCGGCGGAAAAACTCGCGGCGGGTGTCCTTGTTCATCATCACTCCATACAGAAACGCCCCGCGCTTGGCGGGGCGTTGATTCTAACCGTTCAAACCGATTCAAGCCGAAGCGGCCTCCGGATTGCGGGCAGCAATCGCCTTGGCCCGCGCGTCGGCACGCCGGTCGAGCGCCATCTTGCCCGCGACAAGGAAGCCCAGGCCGATGAACGCCCCCGGCGGCAGCATCGCCAGCAGGAACTGGTAATTGGCCTCCGCCGGGATCACATGGATCACCCATGCCTTGGCATGCACTCCGAACAAGAGGTCGATACCGGACAGCAGCGTGCCCTGCCCGACCAGCTCGCGCATCGCGCCGAGCACCGCCAGCACGCCGGTCAGCCCCAGCCCCATGAACAAGCCGTCGACGCCCGACTGCCAGACACCGTTCTTGCTCGCAAACGCCTCGGCCCGCGCCAGCACGATGCAATTGGTAGTGATCAGCGGGATGAAAATCCCCAGCACCACGTACAGTCCGTGCACATAGGCGTTCATCGCCAGATCGACCATCGTCACCAGCGCGGCGATGATCAGGATGAAGATCGGCGTGCGCAGCTCGTTCGGCACAAAGGCGCGGATCGCCGCGACCGCCATGCCCGAAATCAGCATCACCAGACTCGTCGCCAGCCCGAGGCTGACACCGTTGATGATGTTGTTCGACATCACCAGCACCGGGCACATGCCCAGAATCTGCACCACGCCGGCGTTCTGTTTCCACAGGCCGTTGTGGGCGATGGCTTTCGCTTCCGCGATCATGCTTTGTCTCCAAAGAGCCGGGCGCGGTGCGCCGCCACATAGGCCAGCGTGTTGTGAATGGCCTTGACCACCGCGCGCGGGCTGATGGTCGCGCCGGCGTGCGTGTCGAACGCGCCGCCATCCTTCTTCACCTTCCACAGCGTATCGCCGGGATTGGCGATGCTCTTGCCGCTGAACTGGGCGATCCAGTCCGATTTGGCCGCATCGATATAGTCGCCCAGCCCCGGGGTTTCCTTGTGCGCAACCACCCGAACGCCGAGCACGGTGCCGTTGGTATCGACGCCGATCAGCAAGCGGATCTTGCCGGCATAGCCGTCGGGCGCCGTCGCTTCGGTTACCGCGCCGACGGTCTGGCCGGCTTTTCTGGCGATATAGATGCGGCTTTCGCCATCGTTGCCGAGCTGCGCGGCCTCGGTCTTGGGAACAATGATCGCGTCGTCAAGCAAGGCGTTGTCGTAGCTGCCGGCCGGGAGCACCTGCGCCAGCAGCGCAACCTTGGCATCAAGCTCGTTCTTTTTCACCGTGTCGCGGGTCAGCGCGTAAGTGCCGGCCATCAAGGCGGTGAACACCAGCGCGAACAGCGCCAGCGTCGCCGCGCCGCGCACGCCGGATTTCATCATCCGTTTCATGCGGCCTTCCCCTTGCGGCCGAAGACCTTCGGCTGTGTGTACTGGTCGATGAACGGCGCGGCCAGATTCATGATCAGCACCGCGAACGCCACGCCGTCGGGATAGCCGCCGAACACACGGATCAGATACGTCAGCAGACCGATCAGCGCGCCATAGATCAGCCGGCCGCGCTTGGTGGTCGGCCCCGAGACCGGATCGGTGATGATGAAGAATGCACCGAGCATCGCCGCGCCGGAGAACAGATGAAACAGCGGCGAGGTAAAGCGCGCCGGGTCAACAAGGTGCAACACACCGGAAATCGCCGTTAACGAAGCGATAAAGGCCACCGGCGTGTGCCATGGAATGATCTTGCTGACATACAGATACAGCCCACCAAGCAAATACGCTGCGGCAATCCAGCCCATCATGCTCGGCAGCATGCCGGCATGAAACAGCGGCGCGGCGAACAGATCGCCGATGCCGCCGTGCTGCAGGATCGTCGTCTTCACCGTGTCGAGCGGCGTCGCCGAGGCAATGGCATCAAAGCTCAGTGCGTCGGGCAAGCGCCCGGTGAAGATGTAGGAGAACTGCGCGGCGGCGTCGAGGCTGGCGCTTTGCAAAGCTTGCGGCGAAGCCCAGCGCGACATCTGCGCCGGGAACGACACCATCATCACGGCAAAACCGACCATCGCCGGATTGAAGGTGTTCTGCCCCAAGCCGCCGTACAGATGCTTGGCGAGCCCGATCGCGATGGCCGTGGCGACGACAATCATCCACCACGGCGCCAGCGGCGGCAGCGACAGCGCCAAGAGCCAGGCGGTGACGATGGCCGAACCGTCGGTGATGAACGGTTTGACCGGAAAGTTACGCAGCTTCAGGCACGCGGCCTCGGTAGCGAGCGCGGTCAGCGTGGCGAGCAGCAACTGCGCCAGTATCCCGGCGCCGAACACGTAGACGTAGACGGCGATGCCCGGCAGCAGCGCCGCGGCGACCTTGAACATCACGACCTGCAACGGCGTCGGCTTGGTGAAGAACGGCGAAGTGGTCATTTCAGTCCAGGTTCGGAACCAGCAGCAACAGATCGGTCGCGCCCACGTCGATGCCGGCTTGCGACAGCAGGGTCGTCGCCTGACCGCGGTGGTGCGTCTGGTGATTGAAGAAATGCAGCAACACGTCACCAAGATGCTTGCGCCCCGGCCCGCTCGTCATTGATGTGTAGTGAAACACCTCGGCCAGTTCACGCGAAGTCAGCACGGCCGCCCAGGCGGAGATTGCCTCGTCGAGCAGCTGCCGCCGGAGCGCGAGCGTGGCAAAGTCGGCGCAGACGATCTCGGCCAGCGAGGCAGGCTTGGGCAGAGCAAGCACCGGCGCCAGCGCGGCGGCATGGGCGCCGGGATGGCTGGCAAAGCGCTGCAGCCACAGCGTATCGCCGACGATCAGGTGATTCAGCGTCCCGAGCAGCGAGCCGAAAAATGCGCCGCGATCACGCGCCAGCTCGTCGGCCGATAACTGCGCGGCGGCTGAATAAAGTTTGGCGTTCATTTGCGCGTTGTAGCGGGCGAACAGCGCCACTTGCGCCACACCGAGCAGCCCATCCGGCCGGCCGGTTTGATTCAGCATCTGCCAACCCTCGGCCCAGTCGCCCAGGTCGCTGTCGGCATTCAGATGGCCGCGTTCGCCGGCATCGACCAGCTTCGCGCCCCAATCGGTAGCGATGCGTTCGCTGAACGGCCACGCGGCATACGGATCATCGCGGCTGGCGACGACGGTCGCGGCAAACGGCAAGCGTCCGCTCGGGGCCGGGCCGAAGCCGGCCGCGGCGGCAGGAAACTCGCTACCCGCCGGATCGGGAACGGCCACCAGCAGTGCGCCGGCGATAGCCCGTGGCGAGCGTACCGCCCAGTGCGCGACCAGCAGGCAGCCGAGGCTGTGCGCAGCGATCAGCGTATCCGGGCCGGCAGCGGCCACGGCGGCGTCGAGCCGGGCGATCCAGTCTTCCAGATCGGGCGCATCCCAATCCGCCTGCTCGACACGGATGCAGTCCGGATGCAGCGCCTGCCAGCGGCTCTGCCAATGTTCAGGACCGGAACCACCGTAACCGGGAACGATCAATACCTTCATGCTTCGCCCTCCTTCTTCGCCGCGGCACGCGCCTTGGCGGCGTCGATCCGCGCCTGTTTGTCGGAAGCTAGCGCGGCGCGCTCTTCCGGGCTCATCGCGGCCAGCCGGGCTTTTTCTTCATCGCGCTTTTGCATCGCGGCACGAATGCGCTCGGCTTTTTCCGGATCGAGCGCCGGAGCGGCCGGGGCTGCGGCTGGTGATTCGAGCACCGCCTGCGCCGCGTCACGCGCGGCCTTTCGTGCTGCAGCGGCAGCCATCGCGGCGCGGATTTTCTCGGCCTTGGCTTCGTCATCGGCCGCCGGCTCAACGCCACTGCCGGCGTGCGCAGCGTCACGCTTGGCCTTGGTGGCCGCGGCACGCGCCATCGCGGCTTCGATCCGGGCTTTTTTCTCGGCGTCCAGCGCATCCGGATCCAGCTGTGCCGCGTCGGCGGCCTTTTTCTCCGCCGCGCGCGCCATCGCCGCACGGATTTTCGCCGCCTTGTCGTCGTCGCCGGCCGGCGTCACCGCAGTATCGGCAACCGGCACCGCAGCCTTGGCCGCCGCCTGCTTGGCGGCGAGGCGTTCGGCTTTTTCGCGCTTCTCGCGCTCTTCGCGGAACTGCTTGAATTCGTGCCGCTCGCGCGCCTTGTCGGCGGACTTTTTGCTCGCTTCGGCCGCCCAGATTTCCGATTTGGCATAGCGGTAGTAATCGACGAGCCGGATGCTCGACGGGCACACATAGGCGCAAGCACCGCACTCGATGCAGTCGAACAGATTGCGTTCCTGCGCGCGGCCGAATTCGCGGCTGCGCGCAAACCAGTACAGATCCATCGGCTGCAAATCGGCCGGACACGCCTCGGCACATTCGCCGCAGCGGATGCACGGCATTTCGCGGCCTTTGTCCGGGAAGGTGGCCTTGGTCGTGGCGATGATGCAGTTGCCGGCCTTGCTCAGCCCGAGTTCGGTCGTCGGCAAGGCAAAGCCCATCATCGGCCCGCCGTAGATATGGTCGCTGGAGCCGGGCAGCTCGCCGGCAAAGGCCAGCAGATCGGCAATCGGCGTGCCGATCAGCGCCTCGACATTGCCGGGGCGCGCCACATTGCCGGTCAGTGTGACGATGCGGCTGATCACCGGTTCGGCGTGTTCGAGCGCGCGGTAGATCGTGTAAATGGTCGCGACGTTGAAACACTGCACACCTAGATCGGTCGAGCGCACGCCGCTCGGTACTTCGATCCCGGTCAGCAGTTTGATCAGCTGCTTGGCGCCGCCGGACGGATACAGCGTCGGCACCACGGCGACCGCTATGCCCGCTTCGCCGTTCGCGGCACCGGCTTGGGCAATGGCCTCCCGCATCGCGGCAATCGCTTCGGGCTTGTTGTCCTCGATGCCGATCAGCACTTCACGCGCGTTCAAGAGCTGGCGAACGATGGCGATGCCGGCGACGATCTGCCCGGCGCGCTCGCGCATCAGCCGGTCGTCGCAGGTGATGTAGGGTTCGCACTCGGCACCGTTGATGATCAGCGTTTGCAGCGCCTCGCGCCCGGCCAGCTTCAAATGCGACGGAAACACCGCGCCACCAAGGCCGACGACGCCCATGTCGCGCAAATAGTCGCGGATTTCTGCGCCGTTACCGGCGTCAAACGCGCCACGCCAGTCGAAAACGCTGCGCTCGATCCACTCGTCCAGGCCATCGCTGGCGATGCTGATGCACAGCTCGGCCAGGCCGGATGGATGCGCAACGATTTGATCGTCGATCGCGACCACGGCGCCCGAGGTCGGCGCATGCAGCGCCGCCGAGACACTGCCATCGGCGGCGGCGATCTGCTGGCCCTTGCGCACGCGTTCGCCGACCTGCACCAGCGGCAGCGCCGCGTTGCCGATGCTTTGGCGCAAAGGCAGCACCAGCCGCGCGGGCAGCGGGCCGGCGACGATGGCGCTGCCCGCCGACTCGGTCTTGTGCTCGGGCGGATGGACGCCGCCGTTGAATCTGAACAGCTTGCGTTCGCTCATGCGGCCGCCTTGACGACTTTCAGCGGAATCACCGGATAGCGCCAACGCCACGTCGCCGCGGCCTCGCCGACGTCTTGCATGCTGATGCAATCGACCGGGCACGGCGCAATGCACAGCTCGCAGCCGGTGCATTCGGATTCGATCACCGTGTGCAACTGCTTGGCCGCGCCGACGATCGCGTCGACCGGACAGGCCTGAATGCACAAGGTACAGCCGATGCAGATGTCCTCGTCGATCACCGCCAGCGATTTGGCTTTTTCGGCGCCGTTCTCGGCATTCAGCGGCTTGAATTCCTTGCCCAGCAATTCGGCCAGCTTGCGGATGCCATCCTCGCCACCGGGCGGACACTGGTTGATCTCGGCCTCGTCGTTGGCGATTGCCGTCGCGTACGGTTTGCAACCGGGAAAGCCGCACTGGCCGCATTGCGTCTGCGGCAGGATGGCGTCGATCTTGTCGACCAGCGGGTCTTCATCGACCTTGAACTTGATCGCTGCGACGCCAAGGATGGCGCCAAGTACGACCGCGAGCGCGATCATCATCGCGAGAGCCAGCCAGAAACTCATTGCCGCCCCCTTATTTCACAAGGCCGGAGAACCCCATGAACGCAAGGCTCATGAGTCCGGCGGTAATAAACGCAATCGGCGTGCCCTTGAACGGCGCCGGAATGTCGGCACCCTCCAGCCGCTCGCGGATCGCGGCGAACAGGATTAGGATCAGCGAGAACCCCAGCGCACTGCCGAAGCCGAACACCAGCGACTCAAGGAAACCGTTTTTCGCTTGCGAGTTGATCAGCGGCACACCAAGCACGGCGCAATTGGTGGTGATCAGCGGCAGATAGATGCCCAGCGTCTGGTACAGCGCCGGGCTGCTTTTGTGGATGAACATCTCGGTGAACTGCACGATCGCGGCGATGATGACGATGAACGCCAGCGTGCGCAGGTATTCAAGGTGCCAGGCGATCAGCAACTGATCGGTGAGCCACGAGGTGCCACAGGCGAGCGTCAGCACGAAGGCCGTCGCCAAGCCCATGCCGATCGACGCTTCCAGCTTGCGGGAGACGCCCATGAACGGGCACAGGCCGAGAATGCGCACCAGCACCACATTGTTGACGAGCACCGCGCCGACCAGCACCAGAAGGTAATGGCTCAGTTCCATCCGCTCAGTTCCATCCGCTCACACCGCCGTCGAAAAAATCCGGAAGAATCCGGGATCAAACCCGGGATTATCCGGTTTGCCGTTATGACAACAAGCCGGTTTGATCAACAACCATCGTAGTCCCGCGTGGCAAAAACAACGGGGCGGTCGCCTGCGCCACCGCCCCGCGTATCGATGTCGGCCGCGCTCAGTCGCGCAGCGCGGCCACCGCTTCGACGCATTCGGCAACCAGTTGCGGGCCGCGATAGATCAGCCCGCTGTACAGCTGCACCAGGCTGGCGCCGGCGCGGATTTTCTCGACCGCGTGCTCGCCGGCCAGGATGCCGCCGGCGCCGATGATCGGCAGCTTGCCGTGTAGCGCATCGGTCAGATCGCGGATCACGTGCGTCGACTTGGAGCGCACCGGTGCCCCCGACAGCCCGCCCGCTTCCTTGCCGTGCTTGAGGTGCTCGACCCCGGTACGCGCCAGCGTCGTGTTGGTGGCGATCACTGCATCGATACCGCTATTGATCAGCCGTTCGGCAATATCGTCGACCTGATGCGCATCGAGGTCCGGCGCAATCTTCAACGCCAGCGGCACATAGCGGCCATGACGGTTGGCCATGGCAATCTGCTTGGCCTTGAGCGCATCGAGCAATTGCGCCAGCTCGTCGGCCTGCTGCAACTGGCGCAGGTTCTTGGTGTTCGGCGAGCTGATATTCACCGTTACATAGCTGGCGTATTCGTAAACCTTTTCCAGCCCGATCAGGTAATCGTCGGTGGCGTTCTCGATCGGCGTATCGGCGTTCTTGCCGATATTGATGCCGAGCACGCCCTTGTACTGCGCGCGCTGGACGTTCTCGATCAGCGCATCGACGCCGCCGTTATTGAAGCCCATGCGGTTGATGATGCCCTCGGCCTCCGGCAGCCGGAACAAGCGCGGCTTCGGATTGCCCGGCTGCGGGCGCGGCGTGACCGTGCCGATTTCGAGAAAGCCGAAACCCAGCTCGGCCAGCGCATCGATATGCTCGCCATTCTTGTCGAGCCCGGCGGCCAGTCCGACCGGATTGGGAAACTCGATCCCCATCACCGTGACCGGCGACGGCTCGGGCTGCGAGGTGAAGGCGCGCAGGAAGCCGAAGCTGTGCAGGGTATCTAGCATGCTGAATGTCAGCCCGTGCGCACGTTCGGCGTCGAGCATGAACAGCAGCGGGCGTAACAATGCGTAGCTCAACTCAGGCGCCCCGTTTTTCGCACGCATCGAGCGTGTTCTGCATCAAGGTAGCCACCGTCATCAGACCGACACCACCCGGCACCGGCGTGATCCAGCTGGCTTTTTCGCGGGCGATATCAAACTCGACGTCGCCGCAAAGCTTGCCGCTTTCCAGCCGGTTGATACCGACGTCGATGACGATCGCGCCGTCCTTGATCCACTCGCCCTTGACAAAGTTGGGGATACCGACGCCGGCGACGACGATATCGGCACCACGCACCTTGTCGGCCAGATCCTTGGTTTTGCTGTGGCAGACGGTCACCGTCGCGCGCGCCAGCAACAATTCGAGCGCCTGCGGCCGGCCGACGATATTGGAGGCGCCGACAATCACCGCATCCTTGCCGACGATGTCGATGCCGGTTTTTTCCAGCAGCGTCATCACGCCGCGCGGCGTGCACGGACGCAGCAGCGGCATTTTCAGCGCCAGACGGCCGATGTTGTACGGATGGAAACCGTCGACATCCTTGGCCGGATCGATCAGCTCGATGATCTTTTCGGCGTTCAGATGTTTGGGCAGTGGCAATTGCACCAGGATGCCGTCGACCGCGTCGTCCTTGTTCAGCGTTTCGACCAAGGCCAGCAGCTCGGCCTCGCCGGTATCGGCCGGCAGGTCGTAGGCCAGCGACGTAATACCGGCGTTTTCGCACTGCCGCTTCTTGTTGCCGACATAAACCTGGCTGGCCGGATCGCTGCCGACCAGCACCACCGCCAGCGCCGGCGCGCGCTTGCCGCTAGCAACGCGCGCATCAACACGCGCACGCACGTCGCGGATGAGTTCTTGAGAAATGGTTTTCCCGTCTAGGATCTGGGCAGACATCGGCAACTCCGGAGCAAAACTGGCTATTCAATCGGCGCATTCTCTCACTGATGCACGATTGCGCTCAATCTCCGGTCAACAGGGGGTTGACGATGCGATCAATGCCGATTATATTCTCGCTTCTGTTCGGGGCGTAGCGCAGCCTGGTAGCGCACCTGGTTTGGGACCAGGTGGTCGTGAGTTCGAATCCCACCGCCCCGACCAGACTCAACACTGTGGTATATTTCGAGTGTTGGTGGTAGTTAAAAAGCAGATCAAGCTGAAACACGGCGCCCGTAGCTCAACCGGATAGAGCAACGGCCTTCTAAGCCGTAGGTTACAGGTTCGATTCCTGTCGGGTGCGCCAAATATCCCGGCAGACGCAGTATCAGTTTCAGTGGTGGTTGTAGCTCAGTTGGTAGAGTCCAGGATTGTGATTCCTGTTGTCGTGGGTTCGAGCCCCATCAGCCACCCCAAGTTAAAAAGCCCTTGAGAAATCAAGGGCTTTTTGCTTTTCTGCGTTTGAAACATTTTGAAGCCCGATTGTGGAGCACCTCATGTTTACCTGTCTGAATACGCAGTCTTGCGACGCACAATGGAAGCCGGAAGAAGTAACAATCAAAAATGAAGGGCAAGGTGAGCTGTTTCGCTGCCCGCTGTGTGGCGCCAGAAACCCGGTGATCCGCAATGTAAAGCCCGATGGCCGCGTAATTTACAAGCAGGTGCGCCCCAGTCATTGAGCTGAATCGTGTTTGATGGTTTTACGAGCGGTGACACGGGCTGAAAACGAGGGCGATTTACGCGCTTTTCAGACCTGACCGTGTCATCGTAAAAGGCGCTCTGCGGAGCGCTTTTTTTACGTTATCGCGACCGATTTAGCGCCGCCCTGCCCCGTACTCCGCTTGATGCCTTGATCGAAAAAGTGCGGCAAGCCGTGCCCTGATGGTATGAATCGTCATGATCCGGCAGATGTTCTACGAGCCAGCCTGGTGCAAGCCATTATCATGTCGGGCACATCGGGCATTTGTGAGCTGAATTCATCGTGATTGCATTGCTGGAAGCCCAACGCGCCGGTTTGCTACGGCGGCAACACTGGTTGCCGAACATCGTTTCGGGCGCCATTGTCGGGGTCGTCGCGTTGCCGCTGGCGATGGCGTTTGCGATCGCATCGGGGGCCAAGCCGGAACATGGGCTCTACACCGCCATCGTGGCAGGGCTGCTGGTGTCCGCGTTTGGCGGCAGCCGCGTGCAGGTGGCCGGGCCCACCGGTGCTTTTATCGTCATTCTGGCCGGCATTACCGCCAAGTATGGCCTTGATGGCCTGCAGATCGCCACGCTGATGGCCGGGGTGATCCTGCTGCTGCTCGGGATGGCGCGACTGGGATCGATCATCAAGTTTATTCCAGCGCCGGTGATCGTCGGCTTTACCGCAGGGATAGGGGTGATCATCTGGGTAGGTCAGTGGAAGGATTTCTTCGGGCTCCCTGCCATTGCCGATGGGCACTTCCATCAGAAGCTGTGGTCGCTTGTCCAAGCGTTACCCCAACTGCATCCGGCCACAACCGCGCTGGCGCTGCTGTCACTCCTGCTGGTGGTGTTTTCATCCCGCATCCCGAAGCTCGAACGCATTCCCGGCCCACTGGTGGCGCTATTCGTCGCTACCCTGTTGCAGGCTTTGGTGCAATTCGATGGCGTGACCACGATAGGCAGTGCGTTTGGCGGGATTCCACAGCAGTTGCCGACACCACGCCTGCCCGATGTGAGCGTAGCCCGCGTGATCGAGCTGATCGGCCCGGCGTTCACCATTGCGATGCTGGGCGCGATCGAATCACTGCTGTCCGCGGTGGTCGCCGATGGCATGGCCGGTACGCGGCATGATTCGAATCAGGAACTGATCGGCCAGGGCATTGCCAATATCGCAGCACCGCTGTTTGGCGGCTTTGCGGCGACCGGCGCGATTGCCCGCACGGCCACGAACATCCGCAACGGCGGCACCAGCCCGATTTCGGGCATCGTGCACGCCATCACGCTGATCCTCATCATCGTGCTGCTGGCCCCCCTCGCCGTGCATGTTCCGCTGGCGGCGCTGGCGGCGATCCTGTTCGTGGTGGCGTGGAACATGAGCGAGGCTCGCCACTTTGCCAGGATGGTCCGGCGCGCACCGCGTGCGGATGTCGCCATCCTGCTGGTGACGTTTTGCCTGACCGTATTTGCCGATCTGGTCGTGGCCGTGAATATCGGGGTCATCCTCGCCACTTTGCATTTCCTGCGCCGCATGGCCAGCAGTGTTGAAGTGCGTGCCAACACCGAACAAGAGCTTCGCCAGGAACTCGCCGCCCAAGGCCTGAGCCGGCTACCGCCCGGCGTGCTGGTCTACGCGGTGGAAGGACCGTTCTTTTTTGGCGCGGTGGAAAACTTCGAGCAGGTGCTGGCCAGTACCCATACCGATCCGGGCATCCTGATCATCCGGCTGCGCTGGGTGCCTTATATCGACATCACCGGCCTGCAAATGCTGGAAGAAGTGGCCGAGGACCTGCACAAACGCGGCGTGCGCGTGATGATGTCCGGTGCGAACGAGCGTGTGCACGCCATGCTGGAAAAAGCCGGACTCATCTTGCTGATTGGCCAGAGCAATTATTTCAAAACGTTTGAAGAAGCGTTAAAACGCTGCAGCGAGCTGACCGATCAAGCCGCCGAGCGCGGGCAATGAGCGCCCATCCGCACAAATGCAAACCGAATCAGGCAATACAGTGACCGATACATCCATGGATTTTTCAGCATTACTGGCCGCCGGCGACGACAAGCAAGCCGTCATCATGCGCGGCGGCGCATTTCAGAGCCTGCATTTCGATTTGACGGCGGTGCAAAGCAAAATGGCCGTCAAAGACCCCTACCATCTGGTGCTCGGCTACACCCGAACCATGCTGTCTTTCCGGCTGTTCGTGCCCAAGCCGCGACGCATTGTCATGGTCGGGCTGGGTGGCGGCTCACTGGCAAAGTACTGCTATCGCAACTTTCCGCTCGCCCAGATGGCCGTTTGCGAGATTGATCCGCAGGTGATCGCCCTGCGGGATGACTTCCTGATTCCGCCCGATGACGCCCGTTTTCAGGTGATTTGCGGCGATGGTGCGGCCTATGTCAAAAGCTGCGCGGGGAACATCAATCTGCTGCTGATCGATGGCTTTGACGACCGGGGCATTCCCACCGCGCTGTGCAGCCAGTCTTTCTATGACAATTGCGCCGCCTCGCTGGCGCCCGAGGGCATTGCCGCTTTCAATTTGCAGGCGCAGGATACCCGCAACCCGGTACATCTGGAGCGGATATGCCGCGCCTTCGGTCAGCATGTGGTCGCGATCAAGGCGGACGACGGCGCAAATTACATCGTGCTCGCCAGCCGCAACGCATCGCTGATGAACACGCCCAAGGCCGTCCTGCTTCAGCGGGCTGCCGAGCTTGAAGCCGAATCGGATTACAAACTCGTATCGTTTGCCCGGCGCGTGATCACAAGCCGCGCTTATGCCAAGCCCGGGGATGTCTTTACCGTCGATGCCTTGTCCCGCACGCCCCCAAGGCCATAGCCGGTTTGGATTCAGCCCGCAGGGGCGCGGTATCATTCGCCCCAACGAGGAGTAAACGAATGGCGAACGAAAAACCGGCACAGCGCGCAGCAGCGACCAAACGCGTTCAACTTTATCTGGCCGTGCCCTTTGCAGAAAAGGACGCGGCCAAGGCTTTGGGCGCCCGCTGGGATGCCGAACGCAAGAAATGGTATGTGCCGCATGGCGTGGACATCGCCCCGTTCAAGCAATGGCTGGCCGCAGATGAAACCGCATCACTCGATGCCCTCTCCCCTGCGCCCACCGCCGCGCCCAAACCAAAGAAAGCAGCACCCACACCCCGCGCCCCCACCATTCCCGCCGGCTTTGTCGCCTACTCGGGTGAAACGCCGCCCTGGGAATAGGCCGGAACGCACCGGCTGTCGCAGCCAGCCACGATAGCCCATCATATTGAATACGCCCCCACCGCGAGTTGCACCGCTATGAGCACGAGTTTCTTCTGGCACGACTACGAAACCTTCGGCGTCGTCCCGCGCCGCGATCGCCCGGCGCAGTTCGCCGGCATCCGCACCGATCTGGAACTGAACGAGATCGGCGAGCCGGTCGAGCTGTTTTGCCAGCCAACGCCCGACTGGCTGCCCGATCCGCAATCGTGTCTGCTGACCGGCATCACCCCGCAGCATTGCCTGGAGCGCGGCGTGGTCGAGCGTGAGTTCGCCGCCGGCATCGAGGCCGAGCTGGCGCAGCCGGGCACCATCGGCGTCGGCTACAACACCATCCGTTTCGACGACGAAGTCACCCGCTTCCTGTTCTGGCGCAACCTGTACGAGCCGTACGCACGCGAATGGCAGAACGATTGCGGCCGCTGGGATTTGCTCGATACCGTGCGCACCACCTGGGCGCTGCGGCCCGAAGGCATCCACTGGCCGAGCCACGACGACGGCAAACCCAGTTTCAAGCTTGAAGACCTGAGCCGCGCCAACGGCCTGCTGCACGAGGCCGCGCACGATGCGGTCTCCGACGTGCGCGCGACCATTGCGCTGGCGCGGCTGATCCGCGACCGCCAGCCCAAGCTGTTCGACTTCTGCCTGAGCCTGCGCAGGAAAGACGCGGTGCTGGCGCAGATCGGCTCGACGCCGAAGCCCTTCCTGCATGTGTCGGGCATGTTCGGTACCGAGCGCGGCTGTATCGCCGCTGTCTGGCCGCTCGCCTGGCATCCGAGCAACAAGAACGAGCTGATCGTCTGGGATCTGGCGTTCGATCCGCGCGAGCTGTTCGCGCTTGACGCCGAAACGATCCGCACGCGGATGTTCAGTCGCGCCGATGCGCTGCCCGAAGGCGTGAGCCGGCTGCCGATCAAGACCATCCACATCAACAAATCGCCTATCGTCATCGGCAATCTGAAAACGCTGCAGCCGGCGCAAGCGACACGCTGGGGCATCGATTTCGCCGTGGTCGAGCAACACGCCGCGCTGCTGCAGGATGCACCGGCGCTGCCGTGGAAAGCCGTGTTCCAGCGTGATCTGGCGCCGATCGGTGACGTCGATCAGGATCTGTACGGCGGCTTTTTGTCCAACAACGACCGGCAGCGGCTGGAAGAGCTGCGCTCGCTCGACGCCAACGCCCTCGCCAGCGAGCGCCCGCGCTTTGACGATCGCCGCCTCGACGAGCTGCTGTTCCGCTACCGTGCGCGCAATTTTCCGGCGTCCTTGAATGATGCCGAGGCCGCACGCTGGCAGCGGTTGCGCTGCGAGCGCCTGTTCGAAGGCCGCGATGGCTATCGCACGCTCGAGGACTACTGCGCGCAGATCGACACGCTGGCCGAAGACGCCGACGAGCGCGGTGAAGCCATCCTTGCGGCGCTGTACGACTACGCCGAAGCCATCGCGCCCGAGGATGGCGCGTGAGGTATACGCTCAGGCAACTGGAAGTCTTCGTCGCGGTCGGCCGTTTCGAGAGCGTCTCGCGCGCGACCGAGGCGCTGAACCTGTCGCAATCGGCCACCAGCACCGCGCTGGCCGAGCTGGAAAAACAATTCGACGTGCGCCTGTTCGATCGTCACGGCAAACGCTTGCAACTGAACGAATCGGGCCGCGCACTGCTGCCACGGGCGATCGAGCTGCTCGACCGCGCCGGCGAAATCGAAAGCCTGCTCGCCGGCAAGGCCGGGCTGAACGGCTTTCGCTTCGGCGCCACGCTGACCATCGGCAACTATCTGGCTACCCTGCTGGTCGGCGAATTCATGCGCCGCCATCCGGGCTGCCGGGTGCAACTGGATGTGCACAACACCTCGACCATCTTGCGGCAGGTGGCGCATTTCGAGCTCGATTTCGGCCTGATCGAGGGCGACAACCCGAATCCGGATCTGTGCGCCGAACCGTGGGTGGCCGATGAGCTGGTGGTGTTCGCCGCGCCCGATCATCCGCTCACGCGCGAAGCGCACGTCACGGTCGAGATGCTCGCCAAACAACCGTGGATCGTCCGTGAACCGGGCTCGGGCACGCGGCAGGCGTTTGAAAGCGCCTTCCACTCGGTGCGCGCACAGATGGATGTGCGGCTGGAGCTGGAACACACCGAGGCGATCAAGCGCGCGGTCGAGGCCGGCATGGGGCTGTCGTGCATTTCACGGCTGGCGCTGAAGGAGGCGTTCCGCCGCGGCAGCCTGGTGCCGATCGAGGTCGACGATCTCAACCTCGAACGGCAGTTCCACATCGTCTGGCACAAGCAGAAATTCCACACCCCGGGCATGCAGGCGTTCATCGCGCTGTGCCGCGAGGTCAGCGCCGGCGCCACGCGCGCCGACGAGATCATCATGCGCGATGCCAACGGCCGGGAAATCGAGTACCGCTAGCCCGGCCCTTCCATCGAGCACGCGATCAGTCGAACAGCTCTTCCCAGATCGACTTGCGCTTCTTGTACGGCTTTTGATCGTAATGCTGTGGCCTGTTGTCGTAGCGGACTTCCTGCGGCCGGGGCTCGCTGTGCGGAACCTCGCGGGCGGGTACGGCATCCTGGATCTGGGCGCGTTCGATGATCTTGTCGAGCTCGCCGCGGTCGAGCCAGACACCGCGGCAGCGCGGGCAATAATCGATCTCGACGCCTTGGCGTTCGGACATTACCAGACGTTCGTCAACACAAGTCGGGCATTGCATGGTCAGACTCCTTGATCACTGCATTGAATAAGAAAGGGCAGTCGGCACCAACCGGTGCCGGCTCAGCGGCGCAACAGGCGCAAGCCGTTACCGACCACCAGCAGGCTGGCACCGACATCGGCAAACACCGCCATCCACATCGTGCCGAGGCCGGCCAGCGTCAGCGCCAGAAACACCGCCTTGATGCCGAGCGCCAGCACGATGTTCTGCACCAGGATGGCATGCGTTGCCCTGGAGAGCCGGACAAAGGCCGGCAGCTTGCGCAGATCGTCGTCCATCAGCGCCACGTCGGCGGTTTCGATCGCGGTATCGGTACCCATCGCACCCATGGCAAAGCCGATATCGGCGCGCGCCAGTGCCGGTGCATCGTTGATGCCGTCGCCAACCATCCCTACGACGCCGTTGCGGCCCAATTGTTCCACCACCGCGAGCTTATCTTCGGGCAACTGATCGCCACGCGCCTCGTCGATGCCGACCTGCGCGGCGATCGCTTCGGCGGTATGCGGATTGTCGCCGGTCAGCATCACCGTTTTCACGCCAAGCGCGTGCAGCTCGGCCACCGCCAGGCGGCTGCTTTCCTTGACGGTATCGGCGACGGCGAACAGCGCGTGCACACGCTCGTCGTCGATCAGCATCACCACGGTTTTGCCCTGGCGTTCGAGCACATCGAGTCGCGCTTCAAGCTCGGGCGAGCACCGACCCAGCTCGTGCACCAGGCGGTGGTTGCCAAGCGAATACGCCTTGCCATCAATCACACCGCGCACGCCGCGTCCCAAAATCGCCTCGAATTCGTCGACGGTATCGAGGGCAAGGCCGCTCGCGGCACGGGCCACCGCTTGCGAGACAGGGTGATCCGAACGCGCAGCCAGACTCGCGGCAATCCGCGTCGCCGACGCCAGCGCGGCGTCATTCGGCGCAATATCGGCATCGCCCCAAGGCGCCGAGTCGGTCAGTTCGGGCTTGCCGTGGGTGAGCGTGCCGGTCTTGTCGAGCGCCAGCCAAGCGAGCTTGCGGCCTTCCTCCAGATACACGCCGCCCTTGATCAGGATGCCGCGCCGCGCCGCTGCGGCAAGGCCGCTGACAATGGTCACCGGCGTCGAAATCACCAGCGCGCACGGGCAAGCGATCACCAGCAGCACCAGCGCCTTGTAGATCCACGCCAGCCATGCGCCACCCAACAGCAGCGGCGGCACGACCGCGACCAGCAATGCAATCGCGAACACAATCGGCGTGTAGACGCGGGCAAACTGGTCGACGAAACGCTGCGTCGGCGCCTTGGCGCCCTGCGCCTCCTCGACCGCGTGGATGATCCGCGCCAGCGTGGTATTCGCTGCCGCGGCGGTGACGCGGTATTCGAACGAACCGGCTTCGTTGATCGTGCCGGCGAACACCGGGTCACCCTCGCCCTTCTCGACCGGCAGGCTTTCACCGGTGATCGGCGCCTGGTTGATCGTCGACGCGCCGGCGGTAATCTCGCCGTCGAGCCCAATGCGCTCGCCCGGCTTCACCCGCACCACATCGCCGACGATCACCGCCTTCGCGGCGACATCCAGCCAGCTGCCATCGGCCTGCCTTACCGTCGCCATCTCGGGCGCCAGATCCATCAGGCCGGCGATGGCGTTGCGGGCGCGGTCGAGTGATTTGGCTTCGATCAGCTCGGCCACGGTGAACAGCACCATGACCATCGCCGCCTCGGGCCACTGACCGATCGCCAGCGCGCCGGTCACGGCGATACTCATCAGCGCATTGATATTGAGGTTGCCGTTGCGAATCGCAATCCAGCCCTTCTTGTAGGTGGTCAGCCCGCACGCCAGCACCGCGGCAATCGCCAGAGCCGCGGCCATCCACGTCGGCAAGCCGGCCCATTCGATCGCCTCGGCGCCGATCGCCAGCACGCCGGCCAGCGCCAGCGGCCACCACGGTTTTTTTACCGCCGGCGCCGGTGCGACACCGGCCTCGGGCAGTTCGGGCGTGAAGCCGAGCGAGCGGATCGCGTTCAGCACCGCTGCTAGCGCATCCGGCGCGTGAACGACGGTGAGCACGCGCTGCATCAGGTTGAACTCAAGACCGTGCACCGCCTTCATGCCGCCGAGCTTCTTGCGGATCAGCGCTTCTTCGGTCGGGCAATCCATCTCGCCGATGCGGATGTACGTGGTCACGCCGTCGGCACCGGCGACGCTCGCCGGCAGCGGCTGCAGCACGGCAGCCGGCGCGCAGCACGATGCCCCGTGGTCGTGGTCGTGGTCGTGGTCGTGGTCGTGGTCGTGGCGATGCTCGGCCACCTTGCGGTAGCGGCTCGCCGGTTTCGATGCGCCGTCTGTTGCACCGGCCGTCGGCTTTTGGTCGTGATCGTGGTCGCAGCAGCTGGACATGGTGGACTCCGTTTGCGGTATAAACGTAGTACACACCCTGAAGCCACTACAAGGTCAAGCGATGAAAATCGGCGAACTGGCGCAAGCGGCGCAATGCAGCGTCGAGACCGTGCGCTACTACGAAAAGGAAGGCCTGCTGCCGGCGGCCGAACGCACCGCAAGTAACTACCGCAGCTACGGCCCAGCACACGCCGAGCGGCTGCGCTTTATCCGCAACTGCCGTGCGCTGGATATGACGCAGGACGAAATCCGCACCCTGCTCGGCTTCGTCGACGACCCGGCGGCCGGCTGCGGCGCGGTCAACGACCTGGTCGACGAACACCTCGGCCATGTGCAGGCCCGAATCGCCGAGCTGATGGAGCTGGAAAAACAACTGACCACGCTGCGGCACCGCTGCAACGGCGAGTTTCCGGTCGATGCCTGCGGGATTGTGCAGGGCTTGAGCGAGATGGAGACCGAGGCTAAGCCGGCGCATCGGCATACGCATTTGGGTTAGCCCCGACTTCAACAGCATTAGCGCCTTTGGCGCAGTGTTTTGAGATGCCGGTTCCGCCCGGCTGGCGGGTTCTTTTCTTGCTTCGCCAAGAAAAGGAACCAAAAGAAGGCGACCCCGCATCCGCGCCCGCTTCGCGGGTGCCCTGCGCTGCTCACCCGTCACGGCGGGAATCGCAAACTCGCTGCGCTCAAACAGCGATCCCCGACAGCCCCGTGCCGGGCTGTGCTGCTCGGCGCTTCTGAGGGGATCGGGGCGGTATGCAAGCGGCAGCGACCACATACGCAGCAAACCGGTTGTGGCGAAAAGCGCGCCGATTTTCACCCCGTTCGCCAGCGCCGAGGAGTGGAGCGAGACAAGCGGTTTCATTGCTTGGCTCGCGACCGATCGAGGGTAGCCCGGAGGGCCGCAGGGCGCGGGTCGCCTTTGGGGTGAAGGGGGCTTTGGCGAGACAAAGCTCCCTTCCCGTCCGCGCGGCGGAACGCGCGTGTAAAGCTTTTACTCGCGCCGCAGGCGCTAATCCCCAATCCCTTGAAACCCAACCTCCAATTCCAGCACACCATGAAAAACGGCCCCGAAGGGCCGTTTGTTTCATCGAAGCACGAATGCCACGTCGTTTACTTCTCGACGAAAGCACGCTCGATCACGTAATCGCCGGGCTGGCCGATCCGCTTGCTGACCTGGAAACCACGCTCGTCCAGCAGACGGCAGGTGTCTTCCAGCATCGCCGGGCTGCCGCACAGCATCGCACGATCGGTTTCCGGGTTGAACGGCGGCAGGCCGATATCTTCGAACAGCTTGCCCGACTCGACCAACTCGGTCAGACGGCCCTGGTTGCGGAACGGCTCGCGCGTCACGCTCGGGTAGTAAATCAGCTTGTTGCGCACTTCTTCGCCGAAGAACTCGTTGTTCGGCAACTCGTTCTGGATGAAGTCGGCGTAGGCCAACTCCGACACGGTACGCACGCCGTGGAACAGCACGATCTTGTCGAACTGCTCGTACGCTTCCGGGTCCTGGATCAGCGACATGAACGGCGCCAGGCCGGTGCCGGTGCTGAGGTAATACAGCGTCTTGCCCGGCTTGAGGTCGGACAGCACCAGCGTGCCGGTCGGCTTGCGGCTGATCAGGATATCGTCGCCGACCTTGATTTTCTGCAGCTCGGACGTCAGCGGGCCGTTTTGCACCTTGATGCTGAAGAATTCAAGATGTTCTTCATAGTTGGCGCTGGCAACCGAATAGGCGCGCATCACCTTCTTGCCGTTGATCTCAAGGCCGATCATCACGAACTGGCCGTTCTCGAACTTCAGACCCGGATCGCGCGTGGTCTTGAAGCTGAACAAGGTGTCGTTCCAGTGATGGACCGAAAGGATTTTTTCAGTGGCGTAGGTGCTCATTATTATTGTTCCAGTGCTTTGGTAAGTTGCGGGACGGCGTCGAACAGGTCGGCAACGAGGCCGAAATCGGCGACCTGGAAGATCGCGGCGTCCGGGTCATGGTTGATCGCGACGATGACCTGGCTATCCTTCATGCCGGCCAGATGCTGCTGCGCACCCGAGATACCGGCGGCAATATACAGCTCTGGCGCGACCACGGTACCGGTTTGGCCAACTTGCTGCTCGTTCGGCGCAAACCCGGCATCGACCGCGGCACGGGTGGCACCGATGGCGCCACCGAGCTTGTCGGCCAGCGGGCCGAGCAGTTCCTCGAAGCGCTCGCCAAACGAGCGGCCACCCGCAACCACCACGCGGGCCGAAGCCAGCTCGGGACGATCGGAAGCATTTCTGGATTCGGACACCCAGCGCACACGGGTATCGGCGGCCGGCGCAGCCAGCGATTCGATGGCGGCGGCGCTGGCGGCTTCGGCGGCGGCCGGGAAGCTGGTTGCGCGCACGGTAACGACTTGAATCGCATCGCTGCTTTCGACCGTCGCCAACAGGTTGCCGGCGTAAATCGGCCGCACATAGGTCGACGGTGCGGTAATTTCGACCGCGTCGGCGATCATCGCCACGTCCAGCAGGCCGGCGACGCGCGGCAGCACATCCTTGGCCAAGGTCGTATGCGGTGCCAGGATCACCTGGAAGTCGCCGGCGAGCGATTTGATGATGTTGGCAACGTCGGCCGCCAGCGGATGCGCCAGGTGCGCGGCATCGACGCGCAACACCTTCGCCACGCCGTCGAGCTTGGCGGCTTGCTCGGCCACGCTAGCGGTAGCGCTACCGACCACCAGCACATGAATCGGTGCGCTCCATGCCTTGGCTGCACCGATAGCACGGCGCGTTGCCGCCTTGAGTTGACGGCCGTCGTGATCGGCCAGAATCAGTACGCTCATGACAGCACCCCCGAGGCACGCAGTTTTTCAACGAGCTCGGCGACGCTGCCGACCTTGATACCCGCCTTGCGTTGCGCCGGCGCGGCGACCTTGAGACGCTTGATGCGCGGCGCGAAATCGGCACCGGTCTCGCTGCCAGCGAGCGTTTCGATCGGCTTTTTCTTCGCCATCATCAAGTTGGGCAGTTTGACGAAGCGCGGCGCGTTCAGGCGCAGATCGCAGGTCACCACCGCCGGCAGGGTCAGGGCAATGGTTTCAACGCCACCGTCGACTTCACGGGTCACCACGGCCTCGTTGCCTTCGACCTTCAACTCGGACGCGAAGGTCGCTTGCGGCCAGTCGAGCAGCGCGGCGAGCATCTGGCCGGCTTGGCCAGCGTCGTTGTCGATCGCCTGCTTACCGACGAGTACCAGACCCGGCTGTTCGCACTCGACCACGGCCTTGAGCAGCTTGGCGACCGCCAGCGGCTGCAGAAAGACGCCACCGGTCTCGACCACCAGCGCCCGATCGACGCCCATCGCCAGCGCATGGCGCAGCGCTTCGGGGCTGGCGGCACTGCCGAGACTGACGGCGACGATCTCGGTCACCACGCCCTTTTCCTTCAGGCGCAGCGCTTCTTCGACGGCAATTTCGTCGAAGGGGTTAATATTCATGCGTACACCGTCGAGCTCGACGTCACTGCCATCCGGCTTGGCGCGAACGGGGACGTTGTGGTCGACGACGCGTTTGACGGCGACAAGAACTTTCACTGGGCACTCCTTGTGTTTGCCCGACATTTTATTCGGCATTAAAATATCAGTTAATCGGATTATTTATATATTTTATATCCGTTACTTAGATATGCGAATGGGTAATTAATGCAACGCGACGAAATGGAATACGACGTTGTGATCGTCGGCGCCGGCCCAGCAGGCCTGGCCGCGGCGATCCGTCTCAAACAACGCTCGCCCGACGTGAGCGTCTGCGTGCTCGAAAAAGGCCCGGAAGTCGGCGCCCACCTGCTCTCCGGTGCGGTGATCGACCCGCGTGCGCTCGACGAATTGCTCCCCGAGTGGCGAAAAGCGCCGCTGAAACTGCGCACGCCGGTCACGCATGAAGAGATGCTGTGGCTGAAACAGTCCGAAGCCGAGACGCTGCCGCATGCGCTACTGCCGAAAATGCTCAAGAACGACGGCTGTGAAATCATCAGCCTCGGCGAGCTCGGCCGCTGGCTGGCAACGCAGGCAGAAACGCTCGGCGTCGAGATCTATCCGGGGTTTGCCGCCGCCGAATTGTCACTTGATGAGCATGGCGCGCTCAACGGCGTGATCACCGGTGATTTCGGCATCAAGCGCGACGGCAAGGCCGGCCCCGAGTACGCACCGGGCATGCTGATCAAGGCCAAGTACACCTTGCTGGGCGAAGGCGCACGCGGTTCGCTGACGCGCAAGGCCGAGGCGCAGTTCAAGCTGCGCGCGGACAGCGACGTACAGAAATTCGGCATCGGCCTGAAAGAGCTGTGGCGCGCCGCGCCGGCCCGGCATCAGCCCGGCGCGGTGGTGCATTCACTCGGCTGGCCGCTGGACAACAGCACCGGCGGTGGCGGCTTCCTCTATCACCAGGCCGATGGTCTGATCGCGATCGGCTTCGTCGTCCACCTCGATTACGCCAATCCCTACATCAATCCGTATGAAGAATTTCAGCGTTTCAAGACACACCCGGCGATCCGCGCGCATCTAGACGGCGGCGAGCGGCTTGAATACGGCGCCCGCGCGATCGCCGAAGGCGGGCTGCAGGCGCTGCCCAAGCTCACCTTCCCCGGTGGTGCACTGATCGGCGATACCGCCGGTTTCATCAACCTGCCACGGATCAAGGGCATCCACAACGCGATCAACTCGGGCATGCTCGCCGCCGAGGCCGTGGCCGACGCCATCACCGCCGGTCGCAGCCACGATGAGCTGCTTGCTTATCCGGCCGCGCTGAAAAAATCGTGGACATGGAAAGAGCTCGACGCGGTACGCAACGCCAAGCCGATGCTGTCGCGCTTTGGCACGCTGCTCGGCGTTGCCTGTACCGGCGCCGAACTGTGGTTGCGTCAGTTCGGGGTGCGCCTACCATGGACGCTGAAACACGCCGGCGCCGATCATGCCAAGATCAAGCCGGCCAGCGAGTTCAGCCCTATCATCTATCCGAAGGCTGACGGCGTCGTGAGTTTCGACAAGCTGACTTCGCTGACCTATTCCAGCGTGCAGCACACCGAAGATCAGCCGTGCCACCTGCGCTTGACCGATCCGGCCAAGGCGATCGACATCAACCTCGCCAAGTACGCCAGCCCGGAATCGCGCTACTGCCCGGCCGGCGTGTACGAGATCGTCGAGGACAACAACGGCCCACGGCTGCAGATCAACGCCAGCAACTGCATTCACTGCAAAACCTGCGACATCAAGGATCCGACCCAGAACATCGTCTGGGTGACGCCGGAAGGCGGTGGTGGCCCGCAGTACAGCCGTATGTGATCGCCATTCACCGTTGCAGCAATAAAAAAACCGCCGTTAACCGGCGGTTTTTTTATTGGCTGGCAGACTCAGCTGCGCAACCCTTGCCACAAGGTCGTCAGCAGGGTGTCGGTCGCATCTTCGGTGTATTCCCAGAAGAAGCCGCCAGCCAGTCCTTCGCGCCGGATGAAGGCGGTTTTGGCGGCAATGGATTCGGCATCGTCGTAGGAAATAAAGGTATCGCCATCTACGAGCAACCACGGCGCCTTGGCCACGTCGTCCCAATGACGGACGGCCCGCCCTGACTCAAGCAGCGCGGTGATCTTGGTAAACGAATCAAAGCCATTGCTTTTCGGCGTTCCCGGCGCGCCAAGACCGGCGGCACCGACGCCCTTGAGACTGCGGCCGTAGAACGCACAACCGAGCACCAGCTTCTCGCGCGGCAGGCCGTTGGCGGTAAACAGCGCGACGGATTTGGCGCAGCTGTCACCATCCGGATCAAGCGGCGTGTTGTAGAGGTTGGTGTGGTGACCGGCCTTGGTCGCCCAGCCGTTGTAGAAGTCGTAAGTCATCAGGTTGACGAAGTCGCAAGCGGCGGCAACCTTGTCCATCTCGACACCATCGAGGTAATACTGGCCAGCGCCAGCGGCAATGGTCAGCAGATAACGCTCACCGGCCTTGCGCCCTTCCCGGTCGGACAGCGCGTCCAGTTGCCGGCGCAGCTCGACCAGCATCAGCGTGAAGTTGGGCTTGTCTTCCGGGCGCGCCTTGATGTCGGCCATGTCATGGGTCGGGTATTCCCAATCCAGGTCGATGCCGTCAAAACCGTGTTTCTGCATGAAGGCGATCGACGAGACGGCAAATGCGGCACGACTCTGTTCCGTGAGCGCGGCGTCCGAGAAACCATCGGCGCTCCAGCCACCGATCGAAATCAGCAGTTTCAGATGCGGATGACGCGCACGCAGCGCAACCAGATCGGCGATGCGCGATTCGGCACGCGGCTGGCCACCGGCGTCGTCACTGTTGGTGAACAGCACCACTTCGCCATCGCGGATATTGGCAAAGGCGTAGCAGATATGGGTCAGCCGTTCGGCATCGCGCTCAAGCGGCAGACTGGAAAAATCTTGCCAGCCGGCGATATACGCCAACAGAATCGGTGCAGCAGTCATGAGTCCTCCGTTGCGGGACCGACTGCGGCGGGCTTAGAGCGCAGCGATCACCGTCATTTCAACTTTGTAGCGCGGATCGGCAAGGCGAGCCTCGACGGTCGCCCGCGCCGGCGTATGCCCTTGTGGCACCCAGGCCGACCAGGCTTCGTTCATGTCGTCGTAATCGGCCATGTCGGCGAGATAGATCGTCACCGAAAGGATTTTCTGCTTGTCCGAACCGACCTCGGCCAGCAAGCGGTCGATCCCGAGCAGCACCTCATCGGTCTGACCACGAGCATCTTTGTCTAGCGTATCGGCAATCTGGCCGGCCAGATAGACGGTATTGTTGTGAACGACAATCTCGGCCAAGCGTGGACCGATGTGATAACGCTGGATGCTGGACATGACAAGACTCCCTGTGAGGTTCACCAAGAAGCATAAAACAAAAGGCGAGCCTGCTGGCTCGCCTTTGTTCGCTTGACGCCGCTCGATCAGACCACGGCAACCGTGCGCAAGCGCATCGAGAAGTCCTGCAATGCCTTGATGCCACTGGCCTCGGCCCGCGTGCACCAGTCTTGCAAATGCTTGACCAGCTCTGGTCGCGACAGCGCCGAACGCTCCCATAGACGCGTCAGCTCCTGGCGCATCTGGTAGACCTGGTCGAGTACCTTGCTGTGCGCGAGGATGGCATCGAGCTTGGGCTTGTCAGCCTCGGCCGTATCCTTGGCATCCTGCTTCAGCCAGACTTTCATCTGCTTGAGATCGACCTGCGGCAGATGCGCGTTGTGGCGCAGCTTGTCGAATTCCTCGGCGACGGTTTCCTTGAACGTGCGTGCGTAGTGCGCGGCGATGGCATAGCGGTTGGCAACGATGGCACCAAGCGCATGCTCGTCAAGCTCAGGGCGAGCACCGATGGTCTTCATTTTCGGCGCAACACGGCGCACCTTGGCCATACGCAGCATTTCCATGATGCGGATATAAGTCCAGCCGATGTCGAACTCGAACCACTTGTACGAGAACTTGGCCGAGGTGCCGAAAGTGTGGTGATTGTTGTGCAGCTCTTCGCCGCCAACAACGATGCCCCAAGGCACGAGGTTGGTAGATGCATCTTCACATTCAAAGTTGCGATAACCGACATAGTGGCCAAGGCCGTTGATGACGCCTGCCGCCCAGAACGGAATCCACACCATCTGCAACGCCCAGATCCAGATACCGTTCGGACCAAAACACAGCAGGTTGATGATCATCATCGTGGTCGGGCCCATGCCGCTGTGCTTGCTGTAGAGGTTGCGCTCCAGCCAGTCATCCGGGGTACCGTGGCCGAACTTCTCCATGGTCTCGTCGACCTTGCAGGCTGCACGATAAAGTTCGGCGCCCTCGAAGAACACCTTCTTGATCCCGAGCACTTGCGGGCTGTGCGGATCTTCGGCGGTCTCACACTTGGCGTGGTGCTTGCGATGAATCGCCGCCCACTGCTTGGTTATCATGCCCGTGGTCAGCCACAGCCAGAAACGGAAGAAGTGGCTGGGAATCGGTCCCAGGTCGATGGCGCGGTGCGCCTGGTGGCGGTGCAGATAGATCGTCACCGATGCAATCGTGAGGTGAGTAAACACCAGCATTACAACGATATAACCCCACCAGGGCAGATCGATCAGGCCATTGAGCCAAGTCATGATCGTGTGTTCTCCAGTCATAAGAAAACGCCCGCGCAACATGAGCGCGCGGGCGAAGCGTTGATATTACTCAATTTTTAGCGACAATGCTTGACCGTTCATACCTAGCATGATCCGGCAGTTTTCACTCCGGCTGGGTCAAGCCCTGCGGGTTGCCGTCGCCGGCCAGCCGCGTCGACGGCCGGAAATGCACCACATCAAGCCGATTGAACGGAATATTGATGCCGTGCTCGCGAAAGGCCAGCCAGATTTGCTGGTTGATTTCCGAGCGCAGACTCAGTTGTCCATTCTCAGGATCCTTGAGCCAGAAGCCGACCGACAGGTCGACCGAGCTGGCGCCAAAGGTCTCAAGATAAGCGCGTGGAGTCGGCTCGGTGATGATGCGCGGGTGTGCGCTGGCAATATCGACCAAGAGCTTCATCACTAGCTCCAGATCGCTTTCGTAGGCTACCGATACCGGCACCTTGGTCCAGATCTTCCTCTCCAGGTAGGACTGATTCACCACCGTCGACGTCACCAAGGTGTCGTTCGGGATCAGCGCCTCGGTGCCGTCGGCGCTCTTGAGCACGACGTAACGCGAGGTGATGCTGGCAATCACGCCCTGGCGGTTATCGATGGTCACCAGATCACCGATCTTGATCGAACGGTCGATCAAGATAATGAAACCCGAGACATAATTCGAGGCGATCTTCTGCAAGCCGAAGCCGAGACCGACGCCCAGCGCACCGCCAAAGACCGACAGCACGGTCAGATCGATCCCGACCAGCGGCAGGGCGATGATCACCGCCAAGACCACCGAACCGGTCTGCACCAGCTTGACCAAGACGACGCGAACGTTCATGTCCATCATCGATGCGCGCATCAAGCGGCGCTCGAGCAACCTGGCGATCCACATCGCGATCAGCAGCGTTGCCGCCACCGAAACGATGCCCTGCAACACCAACAGCACCGACACCCGGCTCTTGCCCATGGTGAAGCTGACCGCATCCAGCGCCTCAGCAACCTCGGGCAATACGCCAACGACATGCAGCGCATACAGCCCCCAGACCGTCGCGGCGATATAACGCTCCCCGCGCTTCACCCATTCGGCACGCTCGAACACATGCTGCAACATGTAGACCAGCACACGAATATTGACCATCGCCAGTAGCAGCACCGAGGCAATCGCCAACAGCGGATGCTTTTCGGGATAAGCCAGGCGTAGCAAGTAAGCGCCGATGAACAACAGCACCAGCGCGTTGAGCGGAAAGAAGATCCGCAACAAGCCCTGCCCGCCGGCACGCCAGCGACTATTCTCCAGTCCCAGCTTGGGCTTGAGATAGGTATTACCGCACCATGCCAGGAACAGTACGGCCAGTAACACGCCAGCCTGCGCCAGCAGCTGCGGATGCGTCCAACCATGCCGGCTCAGATCGACCATCAGATCGACAATGAGGTTTTGCCGATCAGCGATGTTCACCGCGTATCCTTGCAAGGGTTCGCGTCGTCGAGGTCTGGTGCTGGAACGGAATCGAATGCACCGCCCCACCCCAAGCCGTCACCTCCTTGGCACCGACGATGTTCTCGACCGCCCAATCGCCGCCCTTCACCAAGACATCGGGGCGCAACGCCAGAATCACCTCATACGGGGTATCGACATCGAACCAGGTTACCAGGCTGACGCTTTCCAGAGCCGCAATCACCGCCGCCCGCTGTTCGAGCGTATTGATCGGCCGATCGTCACCCTTGCCTTGGCGCCGCACCGACGCATCGGTATTCAGCGCCACCACCATGCCGGCACCGAGCGAACGAGCCTGTGCCAGATAGGTAACGTGACCGCGATGCAGGATGTCGAAACATCCATTGGTGAACACCAGCGGCCGCGGCAGTGTGGCAACGCGTTGGGCCAGCAGCTCCGGCGGACAAAGCTTTTGCTCGAACGGGACCGCGAGCGAACTCATACCGCGTTGCCGGAAAGCAGCTGTTTGCGGTAGCGATTCAGCTCGGCCGGTGTTTCCAGCTTCTCACCGAACAGGCTCGAGAGATTGCGCAAAATGCCACCGATCACGCGCGCCTCACATTCCTTGTCGAACTGGATCTGCTCGTCGAGCCAATGCTCCAGCCACTCCGGATTCGGCAGACGGCTCTGGATCGTGTCGCGCGGATAGTGTTCCTTGCTGACATGCAAATTGGTCGGATGCATCGGTTTGCCCGAACGTGCACTCGATGCCATCAGAAAGCCGATCTTGGCAAAGGCAATGCGTGCCTCGTTACCTGATTTATCGATCGCCCGCTTCATGTACTTGAGATAGGCACCGCCGTGGCGCGCTTCGTCGGTCGAGAGCGTTTTGTAGATCTGCTTGATCACCGGTTCGGTATGCCAGTCGGACGCACGGCGGTACCACTGAGTCAGACGGACCTCGCCGCAGAAATGCAACATCAGCGTTTCCAGCGCCGGCGCCGGATCGAAGGTGAAGCGGATTTCGTGCAGCTCTTCCTCGGTCGGCACCAGTTCCGGGCGGAAGCGGCGCAGGTATTCCATCAGCACCAGCGAGTGCTTTTGTTCTTCATAAAACCAGATCGACATGAAGGCGGAAAAATCGCTGTCGTCTTGATTGTCACGCAGGAACATTTCGGTCGCCGGTAGCGCCGACCACTCGGTAATCGCGTTCATCTTGATCGTCATCGCTTGTTCGTCGGATAACAAGCTGGCGTCAAACGCATCCCATTGGATATCGTCGGCCATATCCCAACGGGCTTTTTCAAGGTCGGCGAACAATTGCGGGTAAAGCATCGAGATCGACTCCTGCGCCATAGCGCGGCAAACTGAACAAAGGGCAACTCGTAATTAGACCTGTTGCCATCGATAGCGGCAAGCCTTTGCGGGCATGTCATCGAGGCGTCACATGAGACTTGAATATTCCTCCGCGACGGCAAGATTTCTCAAGCGCTCAGGCCTCTGACTTCTACCGTTAGGGGCTCATGCAGTACAGACCCTACCTTGGTCTGAACACGGGATCTGAAGCAAAGTTCCTCCGCTAACGCGGCAGACCTTGCACCGCCCTTCTTTTCCGCGCATAAAGCCAAAAGCAAAACCCCCCTGCAGCATTCTGCAGGGGGGTTTTCTATGGGGAGTCTGGCGATGACCTACTTTCACACGGGAACCCGCACTATCATCGGCGCTGAGTCGTTTCACGGTCCTGTTCGGGATGGGAAGGCGTGGGACCAACTCGCTATGGTCGCCAGACGTAACTGGTGGAGTTACGACTGTATTAGTCATATCTCTGAATTCGATAGAAGAAGTAATGACTCGGGTTTGATATTTACGAGCCTGTCGCATCATACCCGAACCACGCGGTTCAGGTTATAGGATCAAGCCGCACGGGCAATTAGTATCGGTTAGCTTAACGCATTACTGCGCTTCCACACCCGACCTATCAACGTGGTGGTCTTCCACGACCCTTTAGAAGGCTCAAGGCCTTAGGGAAATCTCATCTCGAGGCTAGTTTCGCGCTTAGATGCTTTCAGCGCTTATCTATTCCGCATTTAGCTACCCGGCGATACCACTGGCGTGATAACCGGTACACCAGAGATGCGTCCACTCCGGTCCTCTCGTACTAGGAGCAGCCCCCCTCAAATTTCCAACGCCCACTGCAGATAGGGACCAAACTGTCTCACGACGTTTTGAACCCAGCTCACGTACCACTTTAAATGGCGAACAGCCATACCCTTGGGACCGGCTACAGCCCCAGGATGTGATGAGCCGACATCGAGGTGCCAAACTCCGCCGTCGATGTGAACTCTTGGGCGGAATCAGCCTGTTATCCCCGGAGTACCTTTTATCCGTTGAGCGATGGCCCTTCCATACAGAACCACCGGATCACTATGTCCTGCTTTCGCACCTGCTCGACGTGTCAGTCTCGCAGTCAAGCTACCTTGTGCCATTACACTATCAGTACGATGTCCGACCGTACCTAGGTAACCTTCGAGCTCCTCCGTTACACTTTGGGAGGAGACCGCCCCAGTCAAACTGCCTACCATGCACGGTCCCCGATCCGGATAACGGACCAAGGTTAGAACCTCAAAGGGGTCAGGGTGGTATTTCAAGGACGGCTCCACAGAAACTAGCGTCTCTGCTTCAAAGCCTCCCACCTATCCTACACAAACCACTTCAAAGTCCAATGCAAAGCTACAGTAAAGGTTCACGGGGTCTTTCCGTCTAGCAGCGGGGAGATTGCATCTTCACAAACACTTCAACTTCGCTGAGTCTCAGGAGGAGACAGTGTGGCCATCGTTACGCCATTCGTGCGGGTCGGAACTTACCCGACAAGGAATTTCGCTACCTTAGGACCGTTATAGTTACGGCCGCCGTTTACCGGGGCTTCGATCAAGAGCTTGCACCCCATCAATTAACCTTCCGGCACCGGGCAGGCGTCACACCCTATACGTCCACTTTCGTGTTAGCAGAGTGCTGTGTTTTTGATAAACAGTCGCAGCCACCTTTTCACTGCAACCTCTTCACGCTCCACGAGCAAGTCGCTTCACGCTACAGAGGCACACCTTCTCCCGAAGTTACGGTGTCAATTTGCCGAGTTCCTTCTCCTGAGTTCTCTCAAGCACCTTAGAATTCTCATCCTGCCCACCAGTGTCGGTTTGCGGTACGGTCAATTCTGAGCTGAAGCTTAGTGGCTTTTCCTGGAAGCATAGGATCAATCACTTCAGTGCCAATGGCACCTCGTCATCACGCCTCAGTGTTAACAGGGATCCGGATTTGCCTAAATCCCCCACCTACACGCTTAAACCACCTATTCCAACAGATGGCTGACCTACCTTTCTCCGTCCCCACATCGCACTCAGAATCGGTACAGGAATATTAACCTGTTGTCCATCGACTACGCTTTTCAGCCTCGCCTTAGGGGCCGACTCACCCTACGCCGATTAACGTTGCGTAGGAAACCTTGGGCTTTCGGTGAACGGGCTTTTCACCCGTTTTAACGCTACTCATGTCAGCATTCGCACTTCCGATACCTCCAGCAGCCTTCTCAAGCCACCTTCACAGGCTTACGGAACGCTCCCCTACCATATGTACTTACGTACATATCCGCGTCTTCGGTTATCAATTTGAGCCCCGTTACATCTTCCGCGCAGGACGACTCGACCAGTGAGCTATTACGCTTTCTTTAAATGATGGCTGCTTCTAAGCCAACATCCTGGCTGTCTATGCCTTCCCACCTCGTTTTCCACTTAATTGATCATTTGGGACCTTAGACGGCGGTCTGGGTTGTTTCCCTCTTGACACCGGACGTTAGCACCCGATGTCTGTCTCCCAAGCTCGCACTTAACGGTATTCAGAGTTTGCAATGGTTTGGTAAGTCGCGATGACCCCCTAGCCATAACAGTGCTTTACCCCCGTTAGTGATACTTGAGGCACTACCTAAATAGTTTTCGGGGAGAACCAGCTATTTCCAAGTTTGTTTAGCCTTTCACCCCTATCCACAGCTCATCCCCTAATTTTGCAACATTAGTGGGTTCGGACCTCCAGTGCGTGTTACCGCACCTTCATCCTGGCCATGGATAGATCACTTGGTTTCGGGTCTACGCCCAGCAACTAATCGCCCTATTCGGACTCGGTTTCCCTGCGCCTCCCCTATTCGGTTAAGCTTGCTACTGAACGTAAGTCGCTGACCCATTATACAAAAGGTACGCAGTCACGGAACAAGTCCGCTCCCACTGTTTGTATGCATCCGGTTTCAGGATCTATTTCACTCCCCTCCCGGGGTTCTTTTCGCCTTTCCCTCACGGTACTGGTTCACTATCGGTCGATTACGAGTATTTAGCCTTGGAGGATGGTCCCCCCATCTTCGGACAGGATTTCTCGTGTCCCGCCTTACTTGTCGTACGCTTAGTACCACGTTTATCTTTTCGCATACGGGGCTATCACCCACTATTGCCGGACTTTCCATTCCGTTCTGCTAAGACAATCGCTATCACGTACAGGCTCTTCCCATTTCGCTCGCCACTACTTTGGGAATCTCGGTTGATTTCTTTTCCTCCGGCTACTTAGATGTTTCAGTTCGCCGGGTTCGCTTCACATGACCTATGTATTCAGTCATGGATACACCAAAAGGTGTGGGTTCCCCCATTCGGATATCTGCGGATCAAAGCTCGTTTGCCAGCTCCCCGCAGCTTTTCGCAGGCTGCCGCGTCCTTCATCGCCTGTAATCGCCAAGGCATCCACCAGATGCACTTATTCGCTTGATCCTATAACCTCAAACGCGTAGTTCAAGATTACAGTTATGTTTGCGACTCGAATTCAAAGTTCTCGAATTCAAAACTCGATGCAATCAAACCCATTCATTACTGAATAAATCTGAGTCTTACTTCTTCTATCTTGTTAAAGAGCGATACAGAGAATAAATTCTCGTCCAACTGAAGCAGTCAGAACTAAAATTGCTACACCAACATCAGCAAACTTAGTTCTGAAAACTAAAATGGTGGAGGCAGACGGGATCGAACCGACGACCCTCTGCTTGCAAAGCAGATGCTCTCCCAACTGAGCTATGCCCCCATCGGATCAAACTGTCTTGTCATTCACTAAAAAAGCAAATGGTGGGTCAAGCTGGAATCGAACCAGCGACCCCCGCCTTATCAAGACGGTGCTCTAACCGACTGAGCTACTGACCCAGTTCTCCGTATCTCTAACCTACAGCCGATGAGTGTGAATGCTTAATGAGGCATTATCTTTAAAGGAGGTGATCCAGCCGCAGGTTCCCCTACGGCTACCTTGTTACGACTTCACCCCAGTCATGAATCCTACCGTGGTAACCGGCCTCCCGAGGGTTAGCCTAGCTACTTCTGGTAAAACCCACTCCCATGGTGTGACGGGCGGTGTGTACAAGGCCCGGGAACGTATTCACCGCGACATGCTGATCCGCGATTACTAGCGATTCCGACTTCACGCAGTCGAGTTGCAGACTGCGATCCGGACTACGATTGGTTTTCTGAGATTGGCTCCACCTCGCGGCTTCGCGACCCTCTGTACCAACCATTGTATGACGTGTGAAGCCCTGGTCATAAGGGCCATGAGGACTTGACGTCATCCCCACCTTCCTCCGGTTTGTCACCGGCAGTCCCATTAAAGTGCTCAACTGAATGGTAGCAACTAATGGCAAGGGTTGCGCTCGTTGCGGGACTTAACCCAACATCTCACGACACGAGCTGACGACAGCCATGCAGCACCTGTGTTCTAGCTCCTTACGGCACTCCCAAATCTCTTCGGGATTCTAGACATGTCAAGACCAGGTAAGGTTTTTCGCGTTGCATCGAATTAATCCACATCATCCACCGCTTGTGCGGGCCCCCGTCAATTCCTTTGAGTTTTAACCTTGCGGCCGTACTCCCCAGGCGGTCTACTTCCCGCGTTAGCTGCGTTACTAAGCTCCGAAAAGCCCAACAACTAGTAGACATCGTTTAGGGCGTGGACTACCAGGGTATCTAATCCTGTTTGCTCCCCACGCTTTCGTCCATGAGTGTCAGTATCAGCCCAGGGGGTTGCCTTCGCCATCGGTGTTCCTCCGCATATCTACGCATTTCACTGCTACACGCGGAATTCCACCCCCCTCTGCCGTACTCTAGCGAGCCAGTCATCAATGCAGTTCCCAGGTTGAGCCCGGGGCTTTCACATCGATCTTAACAAGCCACCTGCGGACGCTTTACGCCCAGTAATTCCGATTAACGCTTGGACCCTACGTATTACCGCGGCTGCTGGCACGTAGTTAGCCGGTCCTTATTCTTCAGGTACTGTCATCCCCGACCCGTATTAGGGGCCAGGATTTCCTCCCTGACAAAAGGGCTTTACAACCCGAAGGCCTTCTTCACCCACGCGGCATTGCTGGATCAGGCTTTCGCCCATTGTCCAAGATTCCCCACTGCTGCCTCCCGTAGGAGTCTGGGCCGTGTCTCAGTCCCAGTGTGGCGGGTCGTCCTCTCAGACCCGCTACTGATCGTTGCCTTGGTAGGCTTTTACCCTACCAACTAGCTAATCAGGCATCGGCCGCTCCAATAACGTGAGGTCTTGCGATCCCCCACTTTCCCCCTCAGGGCGTATGCGGTATTAGCTTGCCTTTCGGCAGGTTATCCCCCATTACTGGGCACGTTCCGATGTATTACTCACCCGTTCGCCACTAACTTGAGGAGCAAGCCCCTCAAATCCGTTCGACTTGCATGTGTAAAGCATGCCGCCAGCGTTCAATCTGAGCCAGGATCAAACTCTTTCGTTTAATCACTGAATAATTGCGCACTTGCGTTAACTCAAAAAAACTCACCCAACCACCGAAGCAGTCAGATTTACTTTCTATCATCTAAGTGCAAGTACTTGATGCACTCATCAAGCACTCACACTCATCGGCTGTAATTTGTTAAAGATCGCTTGCTTCTGAACACTTCGCTCGGTAAACTCGGCGGGTTTCGCTTCGTTTCTTTCGCTGCGTCATCAGCAGAGAACGCAACTTTAAGCACTTCCCTCTCCTGCGTCAACACCTCCTCGCAACAAATTCGCAACCAAGGCGTTAAGCCACTGATCGGACAGCGAATTTTTACTGCACCCAAATCCCACTCTTTCGCACCACCCGGCAAACCCCACCGCCAAAGCTGACAAAACAAGACCAATGGCATAAAAATCGTCAGCATTCGGCCGGATGGCGGGCGGTTTTCGGCGGCGGCGCCCCATCAGTGGCGCAAAAGACTAAACGGGCGGCCCTTGGGCCGCCCGTTCTCCTCTGACTGCCCCTCTTTTTTCCTGCAATCGCCTTATCAGCACCAACCAGCGTGCCTAAATCAATGCAAAGGATCTCACGCGCGCGATTATTTATATGCAAATTGTAGATCTACTAGCAGATCGATTTGCCGGGCGGGCTTGCAGTTCGGCCTGATGCCCTCATTTGGCTTGGATGTCCTCAGGAGTAGCTATTCAATGCCCAAGGTAGTGATGTACAGCACCGCCGTCTGCCCGTATTGCGTGATGGCCGAGCGCCTGTTGCATGCGCGCGGCGTCGAGACGATCGAAAAAATCCGCATCGATCTCGATCCGGCCCAACGCGATGAGATGATGCAGAAAACAGGACGACGTACCGTGCCGCAGATCTATATCGGCGATACGCATGTTGGCGGCTATGACGATCTGGCGGCGCTCGATCGCGCCGGCGGCTTGACGCCACTGCTCGAAGACAAATGACCGTTGTGCTGCGCCAAGTGGCAGCGGCACTGGAATCGTGCGATGATTTCGCGCGCTGTTAACGCAATCAAACATACACCGTGACACCCAGGGAAGAAATCATGAGCGAAGAAAACCAAGCAGCGGAAAACCAGCCCGTTTTCGCGATCCAGAAGATCTATGTAAAGGATGTCTCGGTTGAATCGCCGAACGCGCCGCAAGCCTTCCTTGAGCAACTGCAGCCTGAATTCAATATTCAGTTCCGCAACGAAGCCCGCGGCTTTGACAATGGCTTCTACGAAGTCAGCCTGACTGTCACCGCGCAAGCCCAGGTTGAAGACCGCACCGTGTTCCTGATCGAAGCCACCCAAGCGGGCCTGTTCCAGATCGAGCACGTGCCGGCCGAGGAAATGGATCCGCTGCTGGGTATTGGTGCCCCGAGCATTCTGTTCCCGTACCTGCGTGAAACCGTATCGGATCTGACCACCCGTGCAGGCTTCCCGCCGCTCTTGCTGCAGCCGATCAACTTCGAGGCGATCTATCTGCAGCAACGTGCACAGCAAGCGGCCCAGCAGCAGGCAGGTACTGAAGAAACCACGCACTAAACGTGCGCCGTGCCTGCCGCGTTTGCGGCAGGCCGAAACCGACGCGCCGTGGCTTTTCCACGGCGCGTTGTCATTTGTGCGTACGACGTACCGGTGGCCGCCAGCGCAGTCGGCTATATCGGTATCTTGGAGGAAGAACTGATGAAACTTGCCGTACTCGGCGCGGGTGCCTGGGGCACTGCACTGGCGATACGCTTTGCCGAACAATGCGACGTGACGCTATGGAGTCGCGATGTCGACCAGATCGACACCATGCGGACCGAGCGCACCAATCCGCGTTACCTGCCCGACGCGCCGTTTCCGCGCTCGCTCGCGGTCAGCGCCTCGCTGGCCGAAACCGTCGACGCTGCCGATTGCATTCTGATCGTGACTCCCATGTCCGGCCTGCGCGGCACCTTGCGCGCACTGCGGGAACTCGGCGCGACCGCGCCGGTGCTGTGGGCGTGCAAGGGGCTTGAAGCCGGGACGATGAAGTTTCCGCACGAAGTGGCCGCCGAAGAGATGGATCCGACGGTGCCGCGCGGCATGCTCTCGGGGCCAAGCTTTGCGCAGGAAGTCGCCAAGGGCCTGCCCGGCGCAGTGACAATTGCCGCGACCGATGCCGACTTTGCCCGCCGTATCGTCGAAGCGCTGAACACCACGGTGCTGCGACTTTACGCCAGCGACGATCTGATCGGCGTTGAAATCGGCGCGGCGGTAAAGAATGTGCTGGCGATCGCCGCTGGCGTCTGCGATGGCCTCGGCTACGGCCTGAACGCCCGCGCGGCGCTGCTGACGCGTGGCCTCGCCGAGATGAGCCGCTTTGGCGCTGCGCTGGGCGCACGGGCCGAAACCTTTATGGGTCTCGCCGGCATCGGCGATCTGCTGCTGACCGCAACCGGCGATTTGTCCCGCAACCGCCGGGTCGGGCTCAAGCTCGCCGAGGGGCTGACGCTGGATCAGGCGCTCGCCAGCCTCGGCCACGTCGCCGAAGGCGTGCCAACGGCGCGCGAAGTGCACCGCCAGGCACAGGCGCTGGGCGTCGACATGCCGATCACCGCAGCGGTCTGTCGTCTCTTGTTCGACGGCGCAACCGTGCCGGAGATCGTCAATACCTTGATGGAGCGTGCCCCGAAAATGGAAGCGCCACGGTGAAACTGCGCTATGCGCTGCTCTCGGACATCCACGGCAACCTCGCCGCGCTCGATGCCGTGCTCGCCGATCTGGCCGACTGGCCCGAGGCGACCATGCTCGAACTTGGCGACACGCTGTACGGGCCGCTCGATCCGCGCGGTACCTGGCTGCGTTTGCTGGAGGAATCCGAGTCGCGGCGCGTGATCGGCATCAACGGCAATCAGGATAGAGAAGTCATTGCTCGCCTGCCGTCGGCGACGATGGACTACGTTCACGAGCAGCTCGGCAGCGTCGGCGTCGAATGGTTAAGACGGCGGCCTGCGAACGTGCTGGTCGATAACCTCGTCTACATCTGCCACGGCAAGCCGGGTGACGATGGCCGCTACTGGCTGGAAGACCTTGACGCCGGGCTGCGCGCGCTCGGCGATATCAACGCCGACGCCGCCGGTATCGCCGCCGAAGTGCTGGTGTGCGGCCACAGCCATATTCCACGGGCGATTACGCTGCCGGATGGGCGCATGATCATCAATCCCGGCAGTGTCGGCCTGCCGGCGTTCCGCGATCAACACCCGACCCATGCGATGCAGACCGGTGCGCCACTGGCGCGCTATGCGCGGATCGAAGCCACCGACAGAGGCTGGCTGATCGATCACCGGGCGATTCCGTATGACCACGAATTGGCGGTCGAGCAGGCGCTGGATCGCGACCGGCTCGACTGGGCCCAATGGCTCTCCTCCGGCTGGGCGTAGCGCGACCAACAAAATCCTGCTGGCTGCGTTGTGCTCGCTTGCCGTACTCGTTTGTACTGTCTGCGCTTCGCACGCCTTGCCAGCACCGCTGCGCTGGATTTTGTTAGTCGCGCACGCCTTCATCAGACGCCGACGATGTTCGTCCCATCGGGCGAAAACGAACTGGCTCGCTCGCCCACTACGATGGATTCGAACGCTCAGCCAACCGCGTCTCCGCGCAACGATCACATTTAAATCGAAGCCAGAAACCGCCGCTGCGCCGAAACGAATGCGTCGCGATGCGAGATGAAGGGCACATGCGCCGCGCTGCGATGGACGATCAGTTCGGCCTGCGGCAGCGCTTGCGCCAGCCAGGCGCCGGCCGGTAGCGGCGTCAGCGTATCGCGGTCGCCGAATTGCAGCAGCACCGGTAGCGTCAGGCGGCCGATGTCGGCGCGCAGATCGGTGTCGCGCAGGATCGCCAAGCCCTCGCTCAGTGCCGCCAGACCCGGTTCGCCATGCTCGAACAGCTCGTCCCCCAGACGCCGGGCAACCGCGCGCGCCGCGTCGTCGCCCATCGCCTGCAGGCTGATAAAGCGCTTGAGCGTCCCGCGCCAGTCGTCCTGCAGGCTGGCGGCAAACTGCGCCAGCGTCTTTTCCGGCATCGCACTGCGCCAGTCGGGGCGCTGCATGAAGCAGGGGCTGGATGCGACCAAGGTCAGCGAGCGCAGCTTGTCGGGCGACCTTGCCGCCCATGCCGCCGCGACCGCGCCGCCCAGACTCCAGCCGACCACGTGCACCGGATACGGAAATGCCGCGTCGAGCGCATCGACCATCATCGCCAGCGACAATGCCTCGTCGGTCCCGCTGCGGCCATGGCCGGGCAGGTCGACCAGATGGTGGCAAGCCTCATCGACCAGCCCGCTGACGCTATCGCGCCAGACGGCGCCGTTCATTGCCCAGCCGTGCAGCCAGACGACGTCGTCGCCGCGTCCGAGCGTATCGAAGTACAGATTCATTTCACGTGCCCATTGAGTAAACCGGCCAGATCGGCGCCTAGCTTGGCAACGTCGGCGGCCATGTGTGCAGCGGAAAGGCAGATGCGCAGCCGTGGCGTCGGCACCGTCGGCGGCCGGATCGCCGCGACCCAGTGGCCGGCGTCGCGCAGTCCGTCGGCCAGCGCCAGGGCCACGGCGCTGTCGGCGACGAGCAGCGGCTGGATCGGCGTGTGTGATGGCAATAGTTGTGCCGGCGTCGACACCAGCGCAGCACGCAGGGTTGCGATATGTTCGTTCAGCCGCTCGCGGCGCCAGCCCTCGCGTTCGATCAGATCGACACTGACCAGCACCGCTTCGGCCAGCAGCGCCGGCGCGGCGGTGGTGTAGATGTAGGGCCGGGCCGTGTTGACCAGGTAGTCGATCACCACCGGCTCGGCCGCAATGAAGGCACCGGCCACGCCGGCGGCCTTGCCGAGCGTCGCCATATAAATCAGCCGTGGCGAATCGATGCCGACCGCGCTGCCGCGGCCCTCGCCGAGTACGCCGAAACCGTGCGCATCGTCGGCATAGACCCAAGCATCGTAGCGCTCGGCCAGCCGGATGATCTCGGCCAGCGGCGCGCAATCGCCGTCCATGCTGAAGACCGCGTCGACGACGATCAGCCGGCGTCGGGCGTCGGTGGTCGCCAGCAGACGTTCGAGCTGTTCGAGATCGTTATGGGCAAAGCGCTTGAATGCGGCATTCGACAATTGGCACGCGTCGTTCAGCGAAGCGTGGTTGAGCTTGTCGGCAAAGATCGCGTCGCCACGGCCAACGAGCGCGGTGACGGCGGCGAGATTGGCCATATAGCCGGTCGCCAGCGACAGCGCCGCCGGCTTGCCGACGAAGGCCGCCAGCCGCGTTTCCATCGCCTCGTGCGCGGCGGTATGACCGCAGACCAGATGCGATGCACCGCTGCCGACGCCCCAGCGCGCCGCTCCCGCTTGTGCCGCGGCGACGATGTCGGGATGGTTGGCAAGGCCGAGGTAGTCGTTGCTGCAGAAGTTGGCCAGCCGCCGACCATCGACGTCGATCTGCGCACCTTGCGGCCCCTGCACGATGCGGCGCTGCCGGTACAGGTGCGTGGCGCGACGGGCGTCGAGATCGGCGGCGAGAGCGGTGAAAGGCATGGCGGCTACGGCGAAGAGTGAGCCGGCGATTGTAACGCGCTACTCGCTGTCGCGACCCAGGCCATAGCGCTTGATCTTGTCATACAGCGTCTTGCGCGGCATGCCGAGCGAGACGCTGGCGGCGCTGACCTGGCCGCCGGCGCGCTGCATCGCGTCGTCGATCAGATTGCGCTCGAAACGTTCGACCAGCGCCGGCAGATCGAGCGGCACTTCGCTCGCCGGCGCATCGTCGAGCAGGCCGAGCACGAAGCGGTCGGCGACGTTGCGCAGCTCGCGCACATTGCCATCCCAGCCGTGCAGCATCAGCTCGCGCACCCGGCCCTGCGAGACGATCGGCGCCGGCCGGTGATAGCGCAGCGCCGCCTGCAGCACGAAATGCTCGAACAGCAGCGGAATATCCTCGCAGCGCTCGCGCAGCGGCGACAGGTTCAAGGTCACCACATTGAGCCGGTAATACAGATCGAGGCGGAACTTGCCCTGCTCGCTCAGCTGCTTGAGATCGCACTTGGTCGCGGTGACGATGCGGCAATCGACCGGAATCACCTCGTTGCCGCCAACGCGCTCCAGCTCGCGTTCCTGCAGCACCCGCAGCAGCTTCACTTGCAGCGCCAGCGGCATGCTCTCGATTTCGTCGAGAAACAGCGTGCCGCCGCTGGCGTATTCGATCTTGCCGATGCGCCGTTTGGCCGCGCCGGTGAACGCGCCGGCCTCATGGCCGAAGATTTCGCTCTCGAACAGCTGTTCGGGCAAGGCGCCGCAATTGAGCGCGACAAAGGGCTTGTCGGCGCGATCGCTGTAACGGTGCAGGCAGCGCGCGACCAGCTCCTTGCCGGTGCCGGTTTCGCCGAACACCAGCACGTCGGCATCGGTCGAAGCGAGGTCGGTGATCCGTCGCCGCAGTTGTTCGATGCTCGGCCCCTTGCCGAGCAGCGTCGCCTCGATACCGCTGCGGCGTTGCAGCTCGCGGCGCAGCTGGCGGTTTTCCAGCACCAGCGTGCGTTTTTCGATCGCCCGCCGCACCACTTCGATCAATTGCTCGGACGAGAACGGCTTTTCGATGAAGTCGTACGCACCGGCGCGCATCGCCTGCACCGCCATCGCCACATCGCCGTGCCCAGTGACCAGCACCACCGGCAGTTCCGGATCCTGCGCCACGCTGCGCGCCAAAAATTGCAGGCCGTCGATGCCGGGCAGGCGCACATCGCACACGATCACGCCGGGGAAGTTGGCCTGCAGCAGCGGCAGCGCCGATTCGGCGTCGGCCAGTCCTTCCACATTGAACCCCGCCAGGTTCAGCGTCTGGCAGCTGGCGTGGCGGATCATTTCCTCGTCGTCGATAAACAGCACTTTCATGGCCAATCCTCAGAAGCTGTGATGATTTTGCTGCGCACCGCTGATCGGCGCTCATGCGCTGCTCGGCGTCCTCATTGACCCAATGTCAACTCCGGCGCCTGTGCTGCTCGTCACCCCGCTGAGCGCCGCTCGCGACAAATCCTCAACAACTTCTCAAGGCTTCCAGGCGACGGCCGACAGCTCGACCTCGAAATATGCGCCGCCTTCGGGCCGGTTACCGGCGGTGAGGCGGCCGCCGAAATCGCGGACGATGGACAGCGAAATCGCCAAGCCGAGGCCCAGGCCTTCGCTGTCGGACTTGGTGGTAAAGAACGGGTCGAAGATCACCGGCAGCTGCGCCTCGGCTATGCCCGGGCCGTTGTCGGCGATGGTGATCCTGACCAGATCGCCCAACTGGCACACATCGACGCTTATCGCCGGTTGCCGCGACGTTTGCACCGCGTCGAGCGCGTTGCGCAACAAATTGATCAGCACCTGTTCCAGCCGCACCAGATTGCCCGAGACGCGCAAGTCCTGATCGCCCTGATGGATCTCCAGCCGCACCTGCTGCTGGCGCACACGCTGTTCGAGCAGCAGCAGGGCATGGGTGATCGCCGCATGCACCAGCACCGGTTCGACCTTGCCGTCGCTCTTGCGCGCGAACGAGCGCAACTGGCCGGTGATCTTGCCCATCCGTTCGGTCAGTTGGGCGATAAAGCCGAGGTTGCGGCGCACTTCGTCGTCATTGCCGCGATCGAGGAGCTGGCGTGCGTTCTCGGCCAGCGAACGCATCGCCGTCAACGGCTGGTTCAGCTCGTGCGTCACCCCGGCGGCCATTTGTCCGAGCACCGCCAGCTTGCCGGCCTGGATCAGCTCGTTCTGTGCGGCGCGCAGATTGGTTTCCGAGCGGGTGCGCTCGGCGATCTCGCGTTGCAGTTTGACATTGGTATCGACCAGATCGCGGGTGCGCTCGGCCACCTTGTGTTCGAGTTCGTCGTGCGCCTGCTTCAGCGCGGCGCTGGCGAGCAGATTGTCGCGGATGCGCCGCCGGCGCTGGCGCCAGAACAGCAGCCACGACAACAGCGCCAGCAGACCGAGCCCGCTGCCGATCACGCTGTTGCGCACCACACGCTGCACCGGTGCCAGATCGCTCAGCAGGATGATCTGCCAATCGAGATCGGGCAGCGCCTTGGTTTGCAACAGCACCTCGCTGCTGCGCTGCGCGGTACGCAGGCTGGCGCGCTCGGTGTCGGCGTCGATGCGCGAGCGCTGCGTCAGCCCCAGCGGCGGAAAGCTGGTGCGCCCGTACTGGTGCGTATCGGCGATGTAACGCAGCGTTTCGTCCGGCAGCGGCGTCAGGCTGTGCCATTTCCAGCCGGCGTCGGTCGAGAGGAAGGTCACGCCGTGGCGGTCGGCCACCAGCATGTGTTCGCCCCCGTCGCGCCAGTTACGCTCGAGCGCGTCGAGGCTGACCTTGGCGACGACGACGCCGATCACCTTGTTGCCATCCTGCACCGGATAGGAAAGAAAGTAACCCGGCAGGCGCGTGGTAAAACCGACACCGTAAAAACGCCCGGCATGGCCTTCGCGCGCCTGCAGGTAATACGGCCGGAACGCGTAGTTGTTGCCGACATAGCTCTGCGGCGTATCCCAGTTGCTGGCGGCGATCGCCTTGCCCTGCGCATCCAGCAGGTACAGCACCGACGCTTGCGCGCTGCGGTTGTTCACCACCAGATAGCGATTGACCTTGTCGATCAGCGCCGCATCGCCCGGCGCGCGCAGCAAGGCGGCCAGATCGGGATGGGTCGACAGCAGGAAGGGCAGATAGGCGTAACGATCGACCGCGTTGCGCAAGCTGCCGGCGTAGACATCGAGCCGATGCCGGCCGGCATCGCGTACGCGCTCGGTCTCGCTACGCTCGCTCCACGCCGCGACCAGCCACAGCAGGCCGAGCGCGGCGCACAGCACCGCCAGCGAAACCAGAACGCGCGCCGGCCGCAACATCAATCGGCGGTCAGGCCGAGCAATTCGGCGCTTTGATGTCGTTGCTGTTCTTCCATCACCAGTTCCGCCAGTTCGCGCTTGAGCGCGTTGAACGCTGCCGCGCTTGGATCGCGCGGGCGCGGAATATCGACCAGCACGTCGCGTTTGACGGTGCCGGGGCGGTAGGTAAGCACGATGATGCGGTCGGCGAGATAAATCGACTCCTCGATGCTGTGGGTGACGAACAGGATGGTCTTTTTATATGCAGCCCAGATTTTCAGCAACTCGTCCTGCAGGCTGCGTCGCGTCAGCGCATCAAGCGCGCCGAACGGTTCGTCCATCAGCATGATGGGCGAGTCGAGCGCCAGAATACGCGCAATCGCCACGCGCTGGCGCATGCCGCCGGAGAGATCCTTCGGATAACGATCGCGGAACTCGGTGAGCTTGAGCATCGCCAGCAGCTCGGCCACCTTGGCGTCGATCACCGCCGGCTCGCTGCGTTTGATCTTGAGGCCGAAGGCAATGTTCTGCGCCACGGTCATCCACGGGAACAATGCGTACTCCTGAAACACCATGCCGCGTTCCGGCCCGGTGTCGGTGACGATCTGGCCGTCAACGCTGATCGTGCCGCTGCTCGGGTGCGAAAACCCGGCCACGGCGTTGAGCAGCGTCGACTTGCCGCAGCCCGACGGCCCGAGCAGGCAGACGAACTGGCCCTCCGGGATCTCGAGATTGATGTCGCGCAGCGCGACCACATCGTCGCCCGACGTCTTGAACACCTTGTTGACGTGCTCGATCTTGATTTGTGTCGTCATGATTCAAACCTTTGTTATTCCCGCGCGAATCCGGCCGAAGGCGCGAAGACGGGGTGCAGACAGTACAAGTGGTACGGCAAGCGCCGACGACAACGCCATCGGCCGAATGCACACGGGAATCAATGTTCCAGACCGCGGTGCCAGCGCAGCAGATGGTTGTTCAGCGCATTCATCGCCGTATCGATCGCCAGCCCCAAGAGGCCGATGGAGAACATGCCGGCGATGATCTTGTCGGACCAGAAGTACTCGCGCGCCTCCAGAATCCGGAAGCCGAGGCCGTTGTTGACCGCGATCATTTCCGAAACGATGACGACGATGAAGGCCGTGCCGACGCCGATCCGCGCGCCCGAAAGAATGTACGGCGTCGCCGCCGGCAGGATCACCTTGGTGAACATCGTCCATTGCCCGGCGCCAAGGTTGCGCGCCGCACGCAGGTAGATCGAATCGACGTGACGGACGCCGGCGATGGTGTTCATCAGCACCGGGAAGAAGGCGCCGATGGCGATCAGGAAGATCGCCGGGGCGTTGCCGAGGCCGAACCACAGGATCGAGAGCGGGATATAGGCGATCGGCGGAATCGGCCGCAGTACCTGCATCAGCGGATTGAACCAGCCGTAGACGCGCTGGCTCGCCCCCATCAAGAGGCCCAGCGGCAAGGCCAGCACCGCGCCAATCACGAAGCCGACCACCACCCGGTACAGGCTGCCGAGCGCGTCGTGAATCAGCTCGCCCGAAAACAGCCACGCCAGCTTGGACATCTGCGCCGGATCGTGCGCCTCCAGCGGCATCAGATAGGCATACCAGCGCACCAGCACCTGCCACGGCGAGGGCAGGATCTGCGGGTTGAGCCAGCCGGCCATCGCCGCGCCCTGCCACAGCGCGACCACCAGGAGCGGCACCCAGATACCGCGCGCCGTTTTATGCAATGTATTCATGCCGTCCCCTTACTTCACTTTCAGCGCGACTTTGGCCTGATCGAGCAGATCGAGCTTGACCCACTCCTTGGCAACCGGTGGCTTGACCATCTTGCCGACGCCATACTTGGCCATGAAATCGGTGGTGATCTGCATGTGCTCGGTGCTGAGGTTGTAATAGAACGGCGAATTGGCGATCGCGTCCTGGTAGTCGTCGGCGGTGATCTGGCCCTTGAACATATTGTTGCGCACGTAGTTTTCGGCCAGCTTCGGATCATCCATAAAGGCCTTGGTGGCCTGGACGAAACAGCGCATGAACTTCTCCGCCAGCGGCCGGTTGCTGCTGTACAGCTTCTCGGTCATCACCAGCGTGCGGATCGGCTCGCCCATCGGCGTGTCGTAGGGCTTGAGCAGCTCGACGCCGAAACCCTTGTTGATCGCCTGCGACGCCTGCGGCTCGGATTGCCCCATCGCGTCGATCTGCTTTTGCATCAGCGCCTGGTTCAGGTCGGCGAATGGCAGGTAAACGATCAAGACATCCTTGCCCGGCTTCTCCGACCACGTCAGGTTGACCTTGGCGAGCTCGGCCAGCAACAGCAGCTCCTGCGCGCCACCACGGGCGACGCCGACCTTCTTGCCCTTGAAATCGGCCATGCTCTTGATCGGCGAGCCCGGCTGCACCACGATGCGCGCGCCGCCCTTGGCGAAGCCGGCCACCGCGTACACCGGGACGCCGCCGGCACGACCGGCAATCGCCGCGTCGGCGGCGCTAGCGGCAACGTCGATTTCACCGGCGATGATCGCCGGCATGATGTCGAGCCCCTTGGCGAACATCCGTTCCTGCACCTTGATGCCGCACTTGGGCGCGATTTCCTTGATGTACGAGACCGCGCCGTAATGGGCGAACTTGAGGTTGCCGAGGCGGATCACGTCGTCATCGGCGGCGTAGGCGGATGCGGCAAACGGCAGGCACAGCAGCAGGGGAAGCAGTTTCATGGGCTCGACTCCGTAATTGGATATGGGTAACTACGTAAATCCGGCCGTGGCGGCCGGTGATCGCAGACCTTTATATGCAATTTGCTTGCCAGGCGCCCGGCACTGCATTCACTACATCGCAATGCCTTGAAGCCAAAAAGAAAACCGGCCGGGACTTGCATCCGGGCCGGTAGTGGTATTGGCGAAACTACGGAATATCCGGCCTCAGGGCGTGCCGAAAACCGCCACGCTGAACAGCCGCCACAGCACGAACACCAGCAAGCCGCCGCCGATGCCGGCGAGCAGATGATTGAAACGCCAGACGATTAGCCCGGTCGCCAGCGAACCCGCCAGCTGGGCGTTATGGATGTCGATATGGAAAGCGCCGTCCCTGAGCAGCACCGTCGGCACGATGATCGCCGTCAGCACCGCCACCGGCACGTAATGCAGCGCCCGCTTGAGCCAGGCCGGCAGGCCGTCGCCGGCACCGAACCAGAAACAGGCGCGCAGCGCGTAGGTGACCACGGCCATGCCGACCAGCAAGATCACCGCGCTCATGCCTTGGCTCCCTTGCCTTCGAGCGCGACGCCGACGGCCACCGCGACCAGCGCCGCGACCATCAGTCCGAGCTGGTAAGGCAGGCCGTGCGCCAGCAGCGCGACCACGCCGGCGGTCAGCGCCACGCCGATCTGTGCGCTGTTTTTCAGCTGCGGCACGACGATGCCGACAAAGCTGGCGACCATCGCGAATTCCAGTCCCCAGTGCTGGATGCCCGGAATCACATTGCCAAGCACCACGCCGATACCGGTCGACCCGACCCATGCCGCATACAGCGTCAACGCGGCGCCAAGATAATAGCGGCGGCGATCGACCCCGCCCTTGGCGCTGCTGAAGCGGTTGTAGAGCACGGCAAAGGCTTCGTCGGTGAGCAGGAAGGCCAGCAGCGCACGCCAGCGCCTGGGCATGTCGCTCACATACGGCAGCAGGGTCGCGCTGTAGAGGGCGTGGCGCAGATTGACGATCAGCGTCGTCGCGACAATCACCGGCAGGCTGGCGCCGGCGGCGAGCAGGGTCACGGCGATGAACTGCGCCGAGCCGGCGTAAACAAATAGCGACATCGCCAGCGTCGCCCACGGCGATAAGCCGGCCGGGCCGGCGAGCGTGCCGAAAATCAAGCCGAAGGGGACGATGCCGACGACCATGGCCAGGGTGTCGCGGCTACCGGCCAGGAAACCGTCGACGCGGCTGGCTGCATGAGGAACTGAATTCATCGTTCGATGATATTCGAGCCCTGCAGCCGGCGCCGTCACAGTCGGCGGATGAAACGACCATAACAGCTGACGGCCCGGAATCGGCGCCGAAGTGGCGTGGCATAATGCGCGCATGCCCCGCTCCGCCTCCTGGCATACGCCGCTCTGCTCATCGCCCCGCGCCCTGCGCCCGTGGCTGACCGAGCGCGGCTCGCTCACCGCCCGACTGATCGCCCACTTCCCGGACTTCTCGGTTCGGGTCTGCGTGCAGACCTCGAGCCGCGCCCACGCCGACGAACAACGCCCGATCGCGCTGGCGCGCCGAACCACGCGGGCCGAAGCGCGCGAGGTGCTGTTGCTGAGCGGCGAAACGCCCTTGGTGTTTGCGCACAGCGTGCTGCAGCCCGCGGCGTTGCGCGGCGGCTTCCGGCCCATTGGCCGGCTCGGCAATGCTTCGCTCGGCTCGTTTCTGTTCGCAACGCCGACGATACGTCGTTCGCCGCTGGCATGGCGGCAGATTGACGCCCGCCATCCGCTCTGGCGCAAGGCGGCGCAGCACGTCGCCGACTTGCCCGCGCGGCTGTGGGCACGGCGCTCGCTGTTCTTCGCCGGTCATGATCGTCTGCTCGTGACCGAAGTTTTCCTGCCGCCGGCGTTTTCAGCGCCCGCCGCCCCAACCGCCCGGCAATACCCAGACCGATGAATCCAGACAGCAAACTCTCGCTCTACCTGCGCCTCTCCCGGCTCGATAAACCGATCGGTATCCTGCTGCTGATGTGGCCCACCTTGTGGGGGCTGTGGTTCGCCGGCGCCGGTCGGCCCGACTGGACCATCGTGGCGATTTTCGTCGTCGGCACGGTGCTGATGCGATCAAGCGGTTGCGTGATCAATGACTACGCCGACCGCGATTTCGACAAGCACGTCACCCGCACCAAAAACCGGCCGCTCACCAGCGGCAAGGTCAGCGGCAAGGAGGCCTTGCTGCTCGCCGCCGGAATGACGCTGGCAGCGCTGCTGATCGCGCTGCCACTGAACCGGCTGGCGCTGCTGCTGGCGATACCGGCTGCGTTTCTGGCCGGCAGTTATCCGTACACCAAGCGTTTCTTCGCCGTACCGCAAGCCTATCTGGGCGTGGCCTTCGGCTTCGGCATCCCGATGGCGTACGCAGCGCTGACCGGTGCGGTGCCGGCCGCGGCATGGTGGCTGTTGCTCGCCAATGTGTTCTGGGCCGTGGCCTACGATACCGCCTACGCGATGTGCGATCGGCCCGACGACCTGAAGATCGGCATCAAGACCTCGGCGATCACCTTCGGCCGCTTCGACGTCGCCATCGTCATGGCCTGCCACTTCGCGTTTCTGGCGATCATGCTCGCCGTCGGGCTCGATGCCGGTCGTGGCCGCTGGTACTTCGCCGGGCTGTTGGCCGCAACGCTGCTGGTCCTGTTCGACCAGTACCCGCGCATCCGCCAGCGCGAACCGCAAGCGTGCTTTGTCGCCTTTCTCGCCAATAACCGCATCGGCGCGGCAATCTTCGCCGGGCTGGTGCTCGACTACGCGCTCGCTTGAGTCACGGCCGGTGCCGCGGCCAGACAGATCCGGTTGCGCCCGCCCTGCTTGGCCGCGTACAAGGCCTCGTCGGCGCGCTTGAGCAGCGACTCGACGTCATCGCTCCCACTCGCCATCGTGTAGCCAATGCTGACTGTGAAGCGGACTTCCTTGCCGTCGGCGGTGAAGTGGCCCTGCTCGAACATCGCCCGCAGCCGCTCGAGCAACTGTTCGGCACCGGCCACCGCCGTTTGCGGCAGCATCAGCGCGAACTCCTCGCCGCCGGTCCGCCCGAGCAGATCGACATCGCGGATCGTCGCCGAGATGGTCTCGACCAGATGTACGAGCCCGGCATCGCCGACCGGATGGCCATAGCTGTCGTTGATGCGCTTGAAGAAGTCGATGTCGATGATCGCGACGGTCAGCGGGTTGCCGTAGCGGTGGCTGCGAGCCAGCTCGACGCCGAGCACCCGCTCGAACTTGCGCCGGTTGGCGCAGCCGGTGAGAAAGTCGCTATCGGCCTGACGCTGCAGCTCGCGGTTGGCGCTTGCGATCTGCCGCCCCAGCCGCTTCACGTGGCGCAAATAGGTCGACAGCACGACGGCGAGCGCCAGCAGCAGTGCACCACTGCCGCCGATCAGCCCGAAATAGAGCCGCTGCTGTGCGGGCAAGCGGTTCAGCTCGGGCAAGGGCACCAGCATGTGCATGGTGAGCCGATCAAGACTGGCATCAGACTGGCTCAGGAACAGGTAAGACCGATCGTCTTTCCCTTTGCGATACAGGCCTGCAGGCAGCAGCGGCGAATTGGCCGGCGACAGCTCGGCGGGCCGCAGCGGCGTCGACCCGTAGCGTACCGCCCGGGCGGACGGGCTCACCTTGTCGATGCCTGCCCCGGGCAGCGTGTGCCAGAGCAACTCGCGCGCCTTGCTCACGACGATCACGCCGAGATGATCCGAGATCAGCAGGAACGGATCGCCAAAGCGCGCATCCAGCGCATCGAGACGCGCCTTGACGGTGGCGACGCCGACGATGAAGTCGCCGACCCGGATCGGCGCCGAAAAATAGAATCCGGGCTGGTCGGTGTACATGCCATAACCGAAGGTGAGACCGCCGCGATCGTCAAGCGTCTTCAGGAAGAAATCATGATCCTTCAGCGTTCTCCCGAACAAGCTACCCGGTGCTGACGCATCGCTGGCCAGCACAACCCGGCCTTGGGGGTCGGTCACCCAGATCGCGTCGCCCGCGGCCCGTTCGGCCAGCATGCCGAGGTATTGGTTGGCCTCGTTGACGTGAGTCTGAGCCGGCATCGCCAGCGCCCGGAGGACGACCGGCGTGTTAGCGACGATCTCCGGCGCGTTCCTCAGCGAACGCCAGTGCTCGGCAAAGCTCGCCGTCTGCAGCCTCAGCATCTCCATCCGGCGAGCCCGGATGTCGTCGACGCTGTTTCTGGCTTCGGTACGCACCGCCACGGTGCTCAGCCACCACGCCACCGGCAGCCACGCCAGCAGCAGCAGGATCAGGATGGCCGCAGCCACAGCGAAAGGGCGCTGCGGATGACCGCGCTTCAACATCTCCCACCCCTGCATCATTCGTGCTCCATACATACCCGGTTTCGACCGCCCTGCTTGGCGACATACAGCGCCGCATCGGCGCGCGCACGCAGACTGTCAGCGTCGTCCCCGGCTCTCGCAACAGCGTAGCCGATGCTGATCGTGAACGCGACGGCGCCGCCGTCGGTTTGCAGCGCGCGCTGTTCGATGTGCTGACGCAAGCGGTCGAGCAGCAGTGCTGCACCGCTGGCGGGCGTCTGCGGCAACAGCAGCCCGAACTCCTCACCGCCGACCCGGCCGAACAGGTCGGCCTCGCGGATGCCGGCCTTCACCGTGTCGACCAGATGTACCAGCGCCGCATCCCCGGCCGGGTGGCCGTGATCGTCGTTGATGCGCTTGAAATGGTCGATATCGATCAACGCCAGCGTCAGCGGATTGCCATAGCGCTGGCTGCGCGCCAGCTCGCCAACCAGCACCCGATCGAATTTGCGCCGGTTGGCGCAACCAGTGAGGAAATCGGTCTCGGCCTGCTGGCGCAATTCGCGATTGGCCAAGGCCAGCTGCCGGCTCAGCAAGCGGGTTCGCAGCAGATAAAGCGCCACCATCAGCGCCAGCGCCGCCAGCGCCAGACCGCAGCCGCCGATCAACCAGAAGTAAAAAAGCAGTCGCTCGGGCAGATTTTCAAACGAACGGATCGCCATCAGGATATGCACGCGCAGGCCGTTCATCTGCGGATCGTCGCGAGTCAGCAATAAATATGGTGTTGCGCTGCCATCGAGATGAAACAGCCCCGGGGGGATCGGTTTTTCGGTCGGCGTCAGCGACATCGGCGCCAGCACCGGGCGGTCGTACAGGTACTTCAGCTGCTGCGGCGTAAAGGTGGCGGCTTTCGCCTTCGGCAAGGTGCGCAAGCGTTGCTCGGGATCACGTGCCAGGACGATCACGCCATCGGCGTCGGACAACAGCAGGTCCGGGGTATCAATGACCTTGTCCAGCGTGCCGACTTCCACCTTGAGCACCACAACGCCGATCACTTTTTTACCGGAGAGAACCGGCGCGGAGAAATAAAACCCGGGAATGCCTGTGCGCATGCCGTAACTGAACTGCATGGCGCGCCGGCCGTTGATCGCTTCGGAAAAATAAAACCGTGCCGGCAGTTGTGCCCCCAGCAAGGAACCACGCTCGCCGGCATCGTTCGCCATCAGGATGCGCCCGCCGGTATCCAGCACCCAGAGTTTGTCGGCGAGCGAGTTGCTGGCAAAAATATTCAGATAACGGTTTGCGTCGCCGATCAAACCGGCATCGGGAGCTGCCAGCGCGCGGCGTATCTCCAGCGTATTGGCGACGATCTCCGGCGAGCCCTTGAGGTACTCAAGACGGCTCCCGAGGTTGCGGCTCACCCGATCCAGTTCGGCCACGCGCCGGGCCTGCAGCAATACCAGAAAGCGTTCGGCCTCGGCATTCACCACCAGCCCGCTCATCCACCAGGCGGTGGGCAGCCAGAACAGCGAAAGCAGCGCGAACAACAAACAGCCCACCTTCAGCGGCTGGGTGCGGATGCGCTGTTTCAACTGGTTCAGCATGCGTCGTCAACCTTGTCATTTGCCGCACAGACCCGGTTACGCCCACCCTGCTTGGCCGCATACAAGGCCTCATCGGCGCGCCCCAGCAACGCCTCGGCGCTCTCGTGCGGATCGGCGCCGGCGTAACCGATGCTGACCGTCAGCGCGATCGTCGCGGCATCGTAAACAAACGAGCCGGCTGCAATCGTTGCTCGCAAGCGCTCCAGCAGCAGCAAGGCAGCCGATGCATCGGTCTGCGGCAGCAAGAGGCCGAATTCTTCGCCACCGAGCCGGCCAAACAGATCGGTTTCGCGGATCGCCAGTGTCACCGTATCCGCCAGATAAATCAGTGCGGCATCACCGGCCTGATGGCCGTGGACATCGTTGACGCGCTTGAAGAAGTCGATGTCGATCATCGCCACGGTCAGGTTTTGATCGTAACGCCGCGCGCGCACCAACTCATTGGCCAGCCGACGCTCGAACTTGCGACGATTGGCCACGCCGGTGAGGAAGTCGGTGTCGGCCTGGCGGCGCAGTTCGCGGTTGGCCTGCGCGATCTGCTTATTGAGCAAGCGGGTACGCACCAGATAGATCAGCAGCAGCAGCCCCAGCGTCAGCGCCAGCAAGCCGGCGCTGAGCATGGGCCAGAACACCACGCCCCTGCGCTCGTCCAGGTGCGTCAGTTGCGGCAGCGGCAACAGCATGTGGATCTGCAGTTTGTTATCCGTCGGCGCTGGCCCCGGCAGATAAAGGTAAGGGATCGGGTTCCCCTGCACCGTGACCACATTGTCGGGCAGGCCATCGGCGACCGGCTGGAAAATCAGCGGTTTGAATGATTGCTGCCGATAGATCCGCTCACGCAGCGCCGGCGCCATCCGTTCGACCTCGCCGCCCGGGAACGCGGTCAGGCGGAAATCCGGGTTGCTGGCCATCACCACGACACCATAGGAATCGACCAGGATCAGATCGCGATCGACGATTTCCCGGTTCAGCGTATCGACATTCACCTTGGCCATGGCCACGCCGAGCACCATGTCGCCGTAGCGGATTGGTGCAGAAAAAAACACCCCGGCCACGCCGGTCAGCGAGCCGAAGCTGTAATGGACGCCGTTGCCACCCAGCAAGGCCGCGTCGAAAGCCGGACCCTGCGGAATCATCCTGCCAAGCAGATGGTCCCGGTCATTCATATCGTTCGAGAGCAGCACCTCGCCATCGCGGTCGTAGATCAGAATCCGGTCGACCGGAACATTCTGCGCCAGCGTCGCCAGCAGCCGGTCGGTGTTGCTGTAGGCCTGCGACGATGACGCAGGGTCGATCAGCATGCTGCGCACATCGCCCAATTCGGCAACAATACGCGGCACCGCCTTGAGCATTGCCAGGCGGCGGTCGTAGCGGTTCGCCACGTGCCGCAGCTCGATCGTTTTGCTCTTGGCCAGCTGCCGCACCATCACCACGACTTCGTCGGCCACGATGGCGCGACTCCACCGCTCGGCGAGCGCGAGCCAGATAACACCCAGAATCAAAAACAAGACCAAGCCGGTTTCTAGCGGCTTAGCCAGAATTTTGCCTTTGATGCCCTTCAAATCAGCTCCCATCTGACGCCCGTATCTTGCCTGTAGCGTGATCGCCGGCCCGTCCTCATTTCCGTTATTGTCGGACACTTTGCCAGCCGCCGCGTCGGCCGATTTCCTCGCCCAAACCGTAAAATAACCGCATGCCCGCCTTCCCGCCTTCCTTCGCCCTGCATATCGACAATTTCAACGCTCTGGCCAACACCTTGTCCGACCTCGAGGCCGGCACGCCCAGGCAATGGTACTGGCTGGAAATCGCCGCAACGCAAGCAAATTCACCGGGCAACCGGGCAAGCCGCATCCTCGACAAGCTCGGTCCGGCATGGACCTGGCCCTGGCTCAAGCGTAGCGCGCTTCCCGGCGTGGGTCTGTACGCCAGCACACTGGATCCGGCATGGGCGGCGGTCAGGGACAAGGCCGCAGGTGGCGCACTCTACGTCGCGGTCACGCCGGCGCTGCTCGCCGGCCTGGGGCTGCTGCCGGCCAGCCAGAGCTTTGCCGCCTGGCTGATCCTGCTGTTGGGCCTCCTGGTCGCGCCATGGCGGATTCCGGCAATACCGGCCCCGACCGCCCCCGATCTGCCCGGCCCGGAAGAATGCACCGGGCTGACCGGGCTGCTGCTGGCCAGCGGCAGTTCGCCGCAACACGCACTCGGCCTGGTTGCCGGACTGCGCACCGATCCCGACCTCGCTTGGCCGGCGCTGTTGCAGGCGCTGCCTGCGCTTGCGCCACCACCGCCCTCCCGCTGGCAGCTGGGACGCTTGTGCGCCGCCGGCTGGCTGGCGGGCACCTTGCCGGCCGCGCTGCTGATCAGCCTGTTGCCCGCGCCGTGGGGCCTGCTTGCCGCCGCGCTGGCCAGTTGCGGCCTGATCGCCAGGCTGGATGGCCGTCGCGCCGCGCTGGTCGCGGCAGGCTGCACGCTGCTGCTGTACGCACTCGGCGCGCTCGCACATCGCTTCTAGGCGCACGAAACTGCTTGCGCGCAATGCGGCGCCGAAAAACGCTGTGATAAAATCGCGCCCATTCAAATCAATACTGCAGGAAGACAGATCATGGCCGGCCATAGCAAGTGGGCGAATATTCAGCACCGTAAAGGCCGTCAGGACGCCAAGCGCGGCCAGGTCTTCACCCGGTTGATCAAGGAAATCACCGTCGCGGCCAAAATGGGCGGCGGCGACCCGGCCATGAACCCGCGCCTGCGTCTGGCGATGGACAAGGCCAAGGGCGAATCGATGCCCAAGGACAATATCGAGAGCGCGATCAAGCGCGGCACCGGCACGCTCGAAGGCGTCGACTATGTTGAAACGCGTTACGAAGGCTACGGCATCGCCGGCGCCGCGGTGATGGTCGACTGCCTCACCGACAACAAGACCCGTACCGTCGCCGACGTGCGCCACGCCTTCAGCAAATACGGCGGCAATATGGGCACCGACGGCTGCGTGAGCTTTCAGTTCAAGCACTGCGGCTATCTGATCTACGCCCCGGGCACCGATGAAGACGCGCTGATGGAAGCCGCACTCGAAGCCGGCGCCGAAGACGTCATCACCAACGACGACGGCTCGATCGAAGTGATCACCCCGCCGTACGAATTCATCGGCATCAAGGAAACGCTGGAAGCCGCCGGCTTCAAGGCCGAAGTCAGCGATGTATCGATGAAGCCGCTGTCGGATACCGAACTGACCAGCGAAGAAATCATCAAGATGCAAAAACTGATCGACGCGCTGGAAAGCCTTGACGACGTGCAGGAGGTGTACACCACCGCACTGATGGACGAAGAAGAATAGGTCCGCAGCAAGCACGACAGAAAAGGGCCTCATTGGCCCTTTTTTGTTGTGCCCCCTAACTATCCCGCCAGCAGGCGGATCGTCGGCACCAGCAGCTTTCTCGACTTCAAGCCGGCACAAGTGGCGTCGAAATCGGCGGCACCTTTCTGCACCCGTCGGTACGTTCGACGCGGGTCAACGCCGAATCGAAACTGCTAATGCTCGAACACGCCATTGCCAAGCTCGGCGCGGTACGTAAAGGCCTGCTGCAGCGCGACCGGGAAATCTGGACCGGCCATATCCGCGACAGCGTGCTGTTTGCGATCACCTATCTAGACTGGCCCGGCGTCCGGCACAGCCTGATGCAGCGGCTAGCGCCGACGGGCGGTGGCGCGTAAAGCGCTTGTCTCTCCTCCCGCCGACCGCCATGCTGTGAACGAGCCATCCGGTCCTGCCCATGAAACAGATCAGCCGTTACGCCTACCTCATCCTGCTTGTCGCCGTCGCGCTGCTGATCGGTGCCGATTATCGCTGGGCGCTATTCGAGCGTATCGATGCGGTGGCCGGCGATGCGCTGACGCGGGCGAGCGTCACCCAACGCACGCCATCGCCCGACATCGTGCTGGTTAATATCGATCAGAAAAGCCTCGAATTGCTGAACGCCGAAGCCGGCAGCTGGCCATGGCCACGGGCGATTCACGCCGAGCTGATCACCGCGATCGCGGCACAACAGCCGAAAGCGATTATTTTCGATCTGCTGTTCAACGAGATGGATACCTTCCGCGCCGACAGCGATGCGCTGTTGCGCGACACCATTGCCTCCACGCCGAACGTGTATGTGCCGACGGTGCTGCTTGGCGATGGCAGCGGCGCCAGGCTGGCCGACTTGCCGGCATCGCTCGGCCTGATCAAAACCTCGGCCGCCCAGGCCGACGCGCGTGCCCCGCTGCTGCTGCCGCTGATCCTTGATCCGGCAAGCTGGCGTGGCGGGCTGATCAATTTCAATCACGATGGCGACGGCATCGGCCGTCACTACCTGCGCTACGCCGAGCGCGATGGCTGGCGCGTTCCGTCGCTGCCGGCGGCGCTGGCACGCGACTTCCACTGGCCCGCCCCGCCCGAGGCACGCATGCGGCTGAACTGGACCCCGCGCCATGCGACGGTCAGCTACGCCGATGTGTATCTGGATGCCGGGCGCGAAAAGCCCCAGCGCCCCGCAAACGAATTCACCGGCAAGATCGTACTGATCGGCACCGCCGCACCGGGCTTGATGGATCTGCGGCCGACGCCGCTGTCGAAAACCTGGCCCGGCGTCGAGATCCTCGCCACCGCGATCGATAACCTGCAGCACGGCGACTGGCTGCGCGAACCGCCGCGCCCGTGGTTCGCCGCACTGGCCATCGCGATTGCCGCGCTGCTGGCAATCGGCTTTGCACTCGGCGTCAACAGCCTGTGGCTGGGCGCGGCGATGGCGCTGGTTTCGCTTGGCGGCATCGCCGCGATGTGGGCTGGGTTGTTGCGGCTGTATTTCCTGCCGCTGGCGATGCCGCTGATCTGGGGCTGGGTCTACTACTGGCTGGCGGCGCTGACGGCCTATATGAAGGAACGCGCCCGCCGCGAGGCCACGGTCAGACTGTTCGGCCGCTTTCTTGATCCGCGCGTCGTCGGCCAGCTGGTCGCCGGCGGCGCCCTCAACAGCGCGCCGGCCGCGCGCGAGGTGACGGTGCTGTTTTCGGATATTCGCGGCTTTACCGCACTCTCGGAAACGCGGCCGCCCGAAGAGATAGTTGCCTTGATAAACCGTTATTTTTCACGCCAGGTCGCCGTTATCTTCCGTCACGGCGGAACGCTTGATAAATTCATCGGCGACGCGATCATGGCGTTCTGGGGCGCGCCGGTCGACGACGCCGATCATGCCCGCCACGCGGTTGCCGCGGCACTGGAAATGTCGCGTGAACTTGAGCTGTTCCGCGCCGAGCTGGCCCTGGCGCATATCGACTTCGATATCGGCATCGGCATCCACACCGGCCGCGCCGTGGTCGGCTTTATCGGTGCCGACGATCGGCTCGATTACACGGTGATCGGCGATATGGTGAACCTTGCCAGCCGGATCGAGGGTCAAACCAAGGGCATCGCTCGCATTCTGGTCTCGCAGGCCACGGTTGAGGCCTGCGGCAATGTATTTCAATTTATCGATCGCGGCCTGCACAACGTCAAAGGGCGGGCCGAGGCGGTGCAGTTATACGAACCCAAGGAGGAACGATGAAATCGTTTCTGATCATACTGCTCCTGGGCCTGGCGAATCTCGCCTGGGCCGAAAGCGGCACGCTGGTTCGCGCCAGCGAACTGAAGCAAAAACCGTTCACCGACGCCGCCAGCAGCGGCAAGCTCGCCACCGGCGCCCGCGTCGATATCGTCGCGCGTCAGGGAGCGTGGATGCAGGTGAAATCCAATGGCCAGAGCGGCTGGATCAAGCTCCTGAACGTGCGCACCGGCAGCGGCAAGGGCGGCGGCGGAGGCATCGGCTCGATCGGCAGCGTGCTCGCGACCGGTTCGTCCGGCACCACGGTGACCACCGGCGTCAAGGGGCTGTCGAGCGAGCAGATCCGCAACGCCAAGCCGAACTACGGCGAACTGAAGAAGCTCGACGGCTACGACGCCACCCGCCAGAGCGCGACCAATAGCGCCACGGCCAACGGCCTGAAGCCACGCAGCGTGCCCTATGTGGTGTCGCGCGCGACAACGTCCGACAACGGCAACGGCAACGATCCGCAAAACCGCCGGAGGGGCCCGTGATGAAAACCAGTCTGATTGCCGCCTTGCTCGCCGCCGCGCTTGCCCAACCGGCGCTGGCATCGAGCCTGTCCGACCTTCTCGGCAAGGCGATCGAAAATCCCGACCTCGTCAATTCGGTTGTCGGCGCGGTGCAGAACACCATCGACGCCAATCGCACCATCGGGCCGAAGGAAGAAAAAACCCTTGGTGACGGCATGGCCGCCAACCTGCTTGGCGCCGCGCCACTGGTCAACAACGCCGGGCTGCAGAGCTATGTGAACCAGGTCGGCCGCTGGGTCGCCAGCCAGAGCGAGGCACCGAATCTCGACTGGCGCTTCGGCGTCATCGACAGCCCCAACGTCAACAGCTTCGCCACCCCCGGCGGCGTGGTGCTGATCACCCGCGGGCTGATGGATCGCTTGCGCAACGAATCCGAGCTGGCCGGTGTGCTCGGCCACGAAATCACCCACGTACTGCGCCACCATGTGACGCGAGCGGCGCAATCGGGCAAGGGCCGCGAGGCCGTCGCCAATGCGCTGCAAGGCGTGGCGCAATACAAGACCGACGACGCGCGCCGCCAGCTCGGCGCCAATGTGCTCTCGGGTGTGTCCGAGGTCTACGTGCGCGGGCTGGACAAGGACGACGAGTTCGAAGCCGACGTCACCGGCATGGTGCTGGCCGCCCGCGCCGGCTACAACCCGTATGCGCTGGTATCGGTATTGCAGACACTGGGCGAGATCAACCCGGCCGACGGCAGCGTGCAACTGATGTTCAGCACCCACCCCAGCCCGCAGGCACGGCTCGACTACATCGACCGCAATGTCGGCAGCAAGCTGGAGAAGTACGCCGGCGGGGTCGAGAATACGCCGAGGTTCCGCGCCGCGATCGGCCGCTGATGCCACGCGCGCGCTCCAGCCTCAGCACCGCGCCAACGCTAACGCAAAAAAACCGGCAAGGCCGGTTTTTTTGCGTGCGCTGCCAAGAGATCAGAACTGGTAACGCGCGCCGATCGAGTACTCGTTGTACTTGATGTCGTCCCCGCCTTCCATCCAGACGCGGGTGGCGCCGGGATCGCCGAATATCATCGCTGCCGCCATCGGTGTCAGGTCAGCCTCGATACGGTCGTAGCTGGTGCGGTAGAAACCCGCCGCGGCGGTAATGGTCCAGTTGGTCGTGAGATCGTATTCGAGCCGGAACGACAGCCCGGTGGTCTTGGTATCGCCGTCCGGATCATCGCTGAAGAGGAAATCCGCACTCGGACCGGCGATCAAGCTCTTGTCATAGGTCGCCTTGCTCCTGCCCCAGCTGACCAGCGCCTGCAATCGCAGCGACGGATTCAGATCGAACTGCGCGCCACCAAACAGCGTATAGCCGCTGGTGCTGATATCGCCCGCAAAACTGCTGTCCAGCCCGACGCCATCAAAGCTGCTGCCCGCATATTCGTCCTTGCCGGTTTGCCACTTGGCCCCGGCCAGCACGCGAATGGCCTTCGCAAGCAGCGGCGATTTGTACAAACCTTCCACTGCAAAAGCGGAGCCGTGATCGTAGTCATCGCTGTTGTCGCCATAACCCTTCTGGTACAGGCCGCTGCCACGGACATCAAAAACGCCGTTTTCGTCGACGAACTTGTAGCCGACGCCCAATTGCGTGTTGTATGCCTCGCTATCCCTGGTCTGGATGTTTTCAGTGAGATCGATGTAAACGCCTTCGCGTTCGACTGCCTGCGCCGCCATGGCCGCGCCGAAAAAAGCGATGGAGAGTGCGGAGATTTGTTTTTTCATTGTTCTGTCTATGTTTATATATTTACTTACAAAAACATGACTAATTTTGCATGAAACTGGCGCCGTCAGCGAATCCAGTGGCGCTTGCTTTGGTGTATTTGTCGCATTTCTGAATCTTATTCGGTCGTCATGCTTACGAAATAATGCCAAAACCATTGGCCTCCTGCTCCGGCGGAGTCGGTGGCATCCGGCCAATTGAAATGCCCGCGTGACGCAGCGCGTTCTACCGGCCGGCCACGCACTGGCCGGTCCGGCCTTATAATTGACGGATAACACCAACAGGACGCGCCCCATGCAGCCCTACGCTCAACGCCGCGCCGCGCTGGCCAGCCAGCTGGCCCCCGGCCTCGTGATCCTGCCGACGTCGCCGGAACTGAACCGCAACGCCGACACCGCCTTCCCCTACCGTTTCGATTCGAGCTTTTACTACCTCAGCGGCTTTGCCGAACCCGAGGCGGTACTGGTCATCGTCACCGGCGATGCACCGCAATCCATCCTGTTCTGCCGCGAAAAAAACCTCGAACGTGAAATCTGGGATGGCTATCGCTACGGCCCACCAGCCGCACGCGAGGCCTTCGGCTTCGACGCCGCCTACCCGATCGAAGAGCTCGACGAGCGCATCGTCGAATTGATGAAGAACCAGCCGCGCGTGTACTTCCCGCTCGGCCAGCAGGCTGGCTGGGATGGCAAACTCAGTGCCTGGCTGGCCAGCGTGCGCGCACTGGCCCGCACCGGCGTTACCGCGCCGGGCGAGATTGTTGAAGTGCGCGATGCGATCAACGAGATGCGTTTGCACAAGGACGCCCACGAGCTGGACATCATGCGCCGTGCCGGGCGGATCAACGTCGAAGCGCACAAGCGCGCGATGCGTTTCGCCAGGCCGGGCATCTTTGAATACGAACTCGAGGCCGAAATCCTCCACGATTACTACCGCCAGGGCAGCCGCTTCCCGGCGTACACCAGCATCGTCGCCGGCGGCGCCAACGCCTGTGTGCTGCACTACATCGAGAACAACGCCCGCATCGACGACGGCGCGCTGGTACTGATCGACGCCGGTTGCGAAATCGGCGGCTACGCATCCGACATCACCCGCACCTTCCCGGTCAACGGCCGGTTCAGCCCGGCGCAGAAGGCCGTCTACGAGATCACGCTGGCCGCGCACGAAGCCGCGCAGGTCGAATCCCGCCCGGGCAACAGCTGGGGCGCGGTGCACGATGCCGCCACGCGCGTGCTGGCGCAGGGCATGCTCGATCTGAAGCTGCTGAAGGGCTCGATCGACGAAGTGCTCGAGACCGGCAGCTACCGCCAGTTCTACATGCACCGCACCGGCCACTGGCTCGGGCTCGATGTGCACGACGCCGGCGCCTACATGCAAAAGGGCCAATGGCGCACGCTCGAACCGGGCATGGCATACACGATCGAACCGGGCTTTTACATCCGACCGGCCGAGAACGTGCCGGCCGAGTTCGAGAACATCGGCGTCCGCATCGAGGACAATATCGTCATCAACGACAGCGGCTTTGAATTGCTCACCGACCACTGCCCGCGCAGCGTGGCCGAAATCGAAGACTGGATGGCCGCGCGATGATGACCGAACGCCTGCCCGAACACGTCGACGTCGCCATCGTCGGCGGCGGCCCGGTCGGCGCGCTGCTGGCCTTGCGGCTGGCCGAAACCGGCATCAATGCGCTGGCGATCGAAGCGCGCGTGACCACGCCGGCCGACCCGCGCGCGCTGGCGCTGTCGCACGCAAGCACCGAGGCGCTGGGCCGCGTCGGGCTGTGGGACGACAGCCTCGGCGCGACCGCGATCACCCGCGTGCATATCTCGCAAGCCGGCACGCTCGGCCGCACCGAACTATCCAGCGCCGAGATCGGCCTGCCAGCGCTCGGTTACGTCGTCCCCTATGCCGCACTGGCAGCGCTGGCGCTCGATAAGCTCAAGACCGGCAAGGCTGCCGTGGCGCTCGGCACCACGGTCACCGGCGTCGACCGGCTGGCGCGCTACGCGCGCTTGAGCCTGGCAACGCCGACCGGCACCCGCTATCTAACCGCCAATCTGGTCGTGCTCGCCGACGGCGGCAAGCTGCTGGCCGAGCTCGACGATGTGAACCAGCACGTCAAATCATATGAGCAGCACGCGATCCTGGCGCGGATCACGCCAAACCAGCCGCATCTGGGCGTCGCCTTCGAGCGCTTTGCCGACGACGGCCCGCTGGCGCTACTGCCGACCGGCGACGATTACACGCTGGTGTGGACACAAACGCCGGCAGGCGCCGAGGAAAAACTGGCGCTATCCGATGCCGACTTTCTGGCGCAGGTCAGCGCACGCTTCGCCGGCCGGATCGCCGGTTTTACGCGCGTCGGCCACCGCGCCAGCTGGCCGCTGGCACTGAAAACGCTCGATCGCGTTGTCGGCCGCCGTATCGCCATGATCGGCAATGCCGCGCAAACGCTGCATCCGGTTGCCGGCCAGGGGCTTAACCTCGGGCTGCGCGACGCGGCCACGCTGGCCGACTTGCTGGCGATCACACCGGCAGCGCAAGCGGGTGATCCGGCGACGCTGGCGCGCTACGCCGACCTCAGAAAGAAGGATGCCGGCCGGGTCACGCTGTTTACCGATGGGCTGATCAGCTGGTTCGACTCGCCCAATCCGCTGCTCAAGCATGTGCGCAGCGCCGGACTGTTGGCGCTCGACCAGATCGGGCCGCTGCGGCGCGGTTTTGCCCGCAAGATGGTGTACGGCGCGCGCTGAAACACGGCTTGCAAGCACACAGCCTGTGTGTCCGTTATTGCAGCACCGGCTGTCGCTGCAGCTCGACCGCCACGAGCCGTGCCATATCGAGCAGCATCTCGCGCTCGAAGGGTTCGAGCTTGCGCGGTTCGCGATCGATCAGGCAGAGCGTGCCCAGATTCATACCGTTGCCAACCTTCAGCGGCGCGCCGGCATAAAAACGGATGTACGGCGCATCGGTTACCAGCGGGTTGTCGCTGAAGCGCGGATCGAGCAGTGCGTCCTCGACCACCAGCAGCTCATCCTGCAGGATCGTGTGCCCGCAGAACGACACATCGCGCGACGTTTCGGTCGCATCCAGCCCGCAAACGGATTTGAACCACTGCCTGTCCCCATCGATCAGGCTCACCACGGCGATCGCCACCCGGAAAAACCCCGCCGCAGCGCGCGTCAGATTATCAAAACGCTCTTCGGGCGCGGTGTCGAGAATCAGCAGGCTGCGTAGCGTGGCTAATCGCAGTTCCTCGTCAGCAGGGAAACATGGCGCTTGCATAAGGGGGATTTTTTGTTCAGGTATTGAAAAGCTTAGCCGAGGCCGGGAGATTACTCCAACAGACTCGGGAACGCCTGATCCCGCCTTTGAAGCGGCGCATTGACACGCTGACTTGATCATTACAAGATTACAAAAGGCCCGTGCAGCCTGCCGCTTGCGCCCTTCGGGTATGGTGAATGCACGCTCCCCTCTTTCCTATCCCTTGCATCCGCGAGCGTTTCGGCAATGCAAGCACCGACCGCGTGACGCTCGCCCCATGCAAAGGATGTCCCCATGCGTACCTATCGCGACGCCAAATTGATGGCGAAATCGCTGCGCCACGCGCTGGCCGAGAAAAATGTCGAACTCGGTCACGGCGAATGCCTCGACGCGATCGCCCGGCTGTTTGAATGCAACAACTGGAATGTGCTGGCTGCGCGGCTCGAAGTCGAGCAATCGCAACCTGTAGCGGAAAATCTTCCCCTGCCCGCGGGCTGGAGCAAGGCCGGTTCACGACCCGATCTCTATACGATGGGAATCGACGAAACCATCCGCCATCACGGCCAGCACCCGGCGGTGATCCGCTGCACGCTGAGCGGCGAAGCTGGCAAGTTTTACAAAAACAATCCGGGCTTCGGCACGCTGATGCAGATGGTCAAGGCCGATGCCTACCGCGGCATGCGCTTGCGCTTACGAGCCCAGCTGCGCAGCGATGAAGCGGACTCGGCGCAGATGTGGCTAAGAATCGACAGCCAGACTACCCGTGCCATCCGTTTCGACAACATGGACGACAGGGCGCTGCGCGGTACGCGTGACTGGATGTCAGCAGAGATCGTTCTGCACGTTCCGGATGAGGCTGCGCACATCAGCTTCGGCTTCTTCGTCAATGGCACCGGTACAGCGTGGGCCAGCGGCTTTACGCTGGATATCGTCAGCACTGACGTCATGGAGACCGGCATGTGGGCAAAACAGCTGCATGAAGCCCCGGCCAACCTCGATTTCAGCGCGATCGCCGCAACCAGCAAATAGCCCCAGCCATAGAAAAAGCCGCCCGAGGGCGGCTTTTTTCAGCGCAAAGTGCAATCAACCATTGCAACCGCAATCGCCGCTATGCGCGTGCGCCTTGTACGCCGAGCCGGCTGCAACCACCAGCTTGCGCCCTTCGGCGATCGCCGCACGGGCTTCACGCGTCGCGGCCAGCATGTTCGCCAGCGCGGCTTCGGTTTCCGGCCAGCCGCGGGTCTTCAGGCCGCAATCGGGGTTGATCCACAGCCGCTCGGCCGGGACGACGTCGAGCGCCTTGGCGATCAGCCGCAGCATCTCGTCCACCGGCGGCACGCGCGGGCTGTGGATGTCGTACACACCCGGGCCGATCTCGTTCGGGTAGGCGAATTCGCCAAACGCTTCCAAAAGCTCCATGTCCGAGCGGCTGGTTTCGATCGTGATCACGTCGGCGTCCATTGCGGCAATCGCCGGCAGGATGTCGTTGAACTCCGAGTAGCACATGTGGGTGTGGATCTGCGTGCTGTCGACCACGCCCGACGCCGAAACGCGGAACGCGCGGCCGGCCCATTCCAGATACGCATCCCAGTCGCTGCGCTTGAGCGGCAGGCCTTCGCGGAACGCCGGTTCGTCGATCTGGATCACCTTGATGCCGGCGGCTTCGAGGTCGACGACCTCGTCACGGATCGCCAAGGCGATCTGCAGCGCGGTATCGCGGCGCGGCTGGTCGTCACGGACGAACGACCATTGCAGGATCGTCACCGGGCCGGTCAGCATGCCCTTCATCGGCTTGGCGGTCAGCGATTGCGCATAGCGGCTCCACTCGACGGTCATCGGCGTCGGGCGCGACACGTCGCCGAAAATCACCGGCGGCTTCACGCAGCGGCTGCCGTAGCTCTGCACCCAGCCGAAGCGGGTGAAGGCAAAGCCGGCCAGCTGCTCGCCGAAGTACTCGACCATGTCGTTGCGCTCGGCTTCGCCGTGCACCGGCACATCCAGACCCAGCGCTTCCTGCTTTTCGACCGCAAGGCGGATTTCGGCCTGCATCGCCGCCACGTAGTTGGCTTCGGCCAATTCGCCGCGCTTGAAGGCGGCGCGGGCGGCGCGGATATCCTTGGTTTGCGGGAACGAGCCGATCGTCGTCGTCGGCAGCAGCGGCAGCTTGAGCCATGCGCGCTGCGCGGCGGCGCGCTGCTCGTACGCATTGCTGCGGGCCGAGTCGGCATCGCTCAGGCCGGCCAGACGGGTGCCGACTGCGGCATTGTGGATGCGCCTGGACGTAGCGCGGCTGCGCGCCGCGGCGTCGCTGGCGGCCAGTTCGGCGGCAACGGCGTCGCGGCCCGATTCCAGTGCGCGCTTCAGCACGGCAATTTCGCCGAGCTTCTGCTTGGCGAAGGCCAGCCATGACTTCAGTTCGGCATCGAGCTGGTCTTCCGAATCCAGATCGACCGGGCTGTGCAGCAGCGAGCAGCTCGACGCTACCCACAGCTTGTCGCCCAATCTGGCCTTGGCGGCTTCGAGCTGGCCCAGCTTGGCCGACAGATCGGCCGCCCAGATGTTGCGGCCGTCGATCACGCCGGCGCTGAGGATCTTGTCAGCCGGCCAGCCCGGCAGCAGTGCATCGAGCTGAGCCGGTGCGCGTACGAGATCGATATGCACGCCGGCGACCGGCAGCGCGTTGATCAGCGCCGAATGCTCGACCACGCTGTCGAAGTAGGTCGCCAGCAGCAGCTTGACGCCGGCGGCACCGAGCTCGCGGTAGACCGGCGCGAACGCGGCCTGCCAGTCGGCGGACAGTTCCAGCGCCAGAATCGGCTCGTCGATTTGCACCCATTCGATGCCACGCGCGGCGAGCTTCTCGAGGATGCGGCGGTAGGCCGGCACGATCTTGTTCACGAGGTCGAGCTTGTCGAAGCCGGCCGATTTGGTCTTCGACAGGTAAAGGAAGGTCAGCGGGCCGACCAGCACCGGCTTGACGGCATGGCCTTGCGAGCGCGCTTCGTCGATTTCATAGAACAGCCAGTCGACACCGCCATCGAACGCCGTCGCGGCATCGAGTTCGGGGACGATGTAGTGGTAGTTGGTATCGAACCACTTGGTCATTTCCATCGCCGGCTGGCCGGCGTTGCCGCGACCCAGCTCGAAGTACTGCTTCAGCGACAGCGCCTTGGCGTCGAAGCCGAAACGGCCCGGCAAGGCACCGAGCAGCGCGGCGGTATTGAGCATCTGGTCGTACCAGGCGAAATCGCCGACGGCGACGACATCGAGGCCGGCTTCCTTCTGCCATGCCCAGTGACGGCGGCGCAGGGTGCTGCCGACGGCGGACAGCTCGGCCTCGGAGGCTTCGCCACGCCAGAAGGCCTCGACGGCAAATTTCAGTTCGCGCTGTGCGCCGATACGGGGGAAGCCCAGAGCATGAGCAATAGTCATTGAATCAGTCCTTTTCCATGAATTTGACTTGCATGATGCAAGCCACGTCCATATGATTCAAACTCATTATTTTCAGACAAACTGTGAAAATCGCTCATGCAATCGATTCTGGAGCTGCGCCACTTGCGAACGCTGGTCGCCATCCGCGACGCCGGCAGCCTGACCCGCGCGGCCGAACGGCTGCATCTGACCCAGTCGGCGCTGTCGCACCAGTTGCGCCAGCTGGAGGAGCACTATGCGATGCCGCTGTTCGCGCGCAAATCGGCGCCGCTGAAACTCACCCCGGCCGGCGACAAGCTGGTGGCGCTGGCCGACAGCGTGCTGCCGCACATCGCCGGCACCGAACGCGATATCGCCAAGCTGCGCGAAGGCGAAGCCGGCAGCCTGCGCATCGCGGTCGAATGCCACACCTGTTTCGACTGGCTGATGCCGGCGATGGATACCTTCCGCGGCCGCTGGCCCGAGGTCGAGCTCGATATCGTTTCGGGCTTTCATGCCGATCCGGTCGGGCTGTTGCACGACGACCGCGCCGATCTGGCGATCGTGTCGGATACCGACGCCGAGGCCCGCATCAGCTATGCGCCGCTGTTCTCGTACGACATGGTCGCGCTGCTGGCGCACGAGCACCCGCTCGCCGCCAAGCCGTGGCTCGATGCCGCCGATTTTGCCGATGAAACGCTGATCACCTACCCGGTGCCCGACGAAATGCTCGATCTGGTGCGGCAGGTGCTCAAACCGGCCGGCGTGAATCCGAAGCGCCGTACCACCGAACTGACGGTGGCGATGCTGCAACTCGTCGCCAGCCGCCGCGGCATCGCCGCACTGCCGCGCTGGAGCGTCCAGCATTACCTCGATCGCGGCTATATCGCCGCCAAGCCGATCACCGCGCAGGGGCTGACCGCCAGGCTGTTCGCGGCAATGCCGCAGGATCGCGCCGACGCGGCCTATCTGCGCGATTTCGTCGACATCGTCCGCGAGGTCAGCGCTGCGGAGTTGCCGGGGATTCAGCTGACACTGTAGTCAGCGCGCGGATCGCCTCGACGCTCTTCACCAGCAGCCGCTGGTGCTCCATCAGCGCGCCCTGCAGCACCATGTTGTACGGGTTGGCGCTGTCGGCCGGCGTGTACGGCGCATCGAGGTAGGCGTGCGCCGGCGGTTCGGCGCGGCGGTGCTCGAAGTAGGCCGCCAGTTGCTGGTGCACCTCGTTGATCTGCGCCAGGTGCGCAAACACGTGCGCCTGAAACGTCGGTTCGAGCAGGTCGAACAGCGCGCGGCTATCGCCGAGTTTGCGCAATAGCGCGGTACCGCTGTCGATCAGTGCCAGCCGGTGTTCGAACAGCGCCACCTCGCCGCCATAACGGCGCAAATGGCGCCGGCCACGCGGGCCGTAGTCGGCGCGAAAGTTGGCCAGCTGCGCACGGGTTTCGAGCTGCGATTGCGTCAACGGCTCGAGGCAGGCCGGCGTCAGGCTGGCGAGCGAACGCGTTGCAACCACGGCCTCGAACAGCGCCGCCAGCTGCGCGCTGCCGCGATGCGCCAGCTGGTGAAAGCGGTAGCCCTGATCGGGCGGCAGCACCAGCAGCTCGACGACGAATCCGATCGCCATGCCGACGGCAACCGCGAACATCCGCCCCTCCGCCGCCGCCAGATCGCGGCCGAAACCGGCGACGAGGCAGATGGCGATGCCCATGCTGGTCAGCCGGAACGCATCCGGGAAGCGCTTCACCAGCATGAACATGACGATGGCGACCAGCACGATGATCGCCATCGGCTCGGGTACCAGCGGGTACAGCGCAAAGCCGATCGGGATCGGCACCAGATTGGCCATCGACCGCTGCAGAAAGTACTTCTTCGACGTCTCGATCGACGGCCCCAGCCCGAGCGACAGCCAGGCCGACGACGCCATCGTTTCGGCGATATACGGTTTGGCGCCGAACAGCGTCGGCAGGCCGTAGCCCAGCAACAGCGCGATCAGCAGTTTGACGAAGCGCCCGTCCTGCGAGATCGACAGGACGGAGAGCCGGTCGCGTAGCGTCATGGCCGGACTCCGTATTGAAAACCGCTACCCTGCCACGAAACGCCGCATTGCGCACCGGCCCGGATCAAGCGCCGGACCCGGCACTATTGCAGTTTGAATTGCGCCCGCGTGCTCGGCCCCTTGTCTTTCTCGCCATCGCGGGCCGAAGCATCGAGCTTGGTGCGGGTCAGGAACAGCCGGTCTTCGGGCACCCCGGCCGCCAGCAGCGCATCCTTGACGCCGCGCGCGCGCCGGTCGCCCAACTGGGCGAGGTCGATATCGGACACCGGCAACTCGGCCAGCAGGATTTTCTCCATTTCCTCGGTCGGCAGCGATTTGGACAGGCCGATCGCATTGGTCGGCTTCTTGATGTCGGCCGACTTGTACACCCGTTTGAGCAGATCGGGGCGTTCGGCGGCGCTGATCTTGATCTCCTCGGTCGATTCAACGCCTTGCGACGCATCCTTGGCCTTGAGCGCGCGCATTTTCTGCCGGATCGCGCGTTCGCGCAGGCCGGGCACATCGGCGTCACGATCGACCCAACCGGTGATTTCCAGCTTCAGCGCCGGTCTATCCTGCAGCGCCTGCGACAACTTGGCGATGCCCTCTTGGGCCGCCGGCTCCAGCCGCGCCGAACCTGGCGCAAAGCCGACGTAAGACAGGCTGGGCCCGCCGCCGAAGGCCGAGGCGATCAGATCGAACGGCGCGGTGACGGCCTTTTCCAGCAGGTTGACGATCACCTGGACGACCAGCCCGCCGACGCTGAAATCCGGATCGTCGAGCGAGCCGGCAATCGGCAGGTTGACGTTGATCTGGCCGCGCCGGTCGGTGAGCAGCGAGAGTGCGAACTTCACCGGCAGCTTGGTCGCCTGCGGGCTGTCGACCTTGTCGCCGAGTGTGAGCTGGTCGAGCAGCAACTTGTTTTCGGCCTTGAGCTTGTTGTCGTCGATCTTGTAATGCACGTCCATCGACAGCTTGCCCTTCTCGATCCCGTAGCCGGCGTACTTGGCCGAGTAGGTCGATGCCGCCGACAATTCGTAGCCCTTCACGCCGGCCTTGATGTCGATATAGCGTTTCTTCGCCAGCGGGTTCAGTTCGCCTGCAATCGTTACCGGCGCGATCTTGTCGACATTGCCCTTGATGTCGAGCTTGGCGCGGGTATCGTCGACCGACGACAGCCCGGTGATCGTGCCGCCCATGTCGGTCAGGTTGGCGGTGTAGTTCGGCTTGATGAAGAGGTCGGTGTAGTTGATCCGCCCGCGCGCCAGCGTCACCTTGTCGATTCGCAGCGGCGTCACCGGCTTGGCCGCAGCAGCCGGCAACGAGGCCTCGCGTACGCGGGTGCCGGCGACGGTTTTTGTGTCGCTGGCCCTGGCGTTGGCGACGGCTTGATCGGGCACTGCGCCGGTTGCATCACCGGCGGCGATGTCCTTGAGGTTGAGCTGGCCTTTCTCGGTCAGCACCAGCCGAGCGTAGTAATCGCTGAGGTTGACGTCACGCACCGCGATGTTCAGCGGATCAAAGCGCGTATCGACGCCGGACAGCGCCAGATTGTTCCAGCGCAGCAGATCCTCGCCGGTTCCGCGATCGATTGCATGCAGCTTGGCCAGACCGGCGTTGCCACGGTAGCGGCCCTTGAAACCCGAACCGGTGTCGAACTCGAGATCGCCCTTCGCCGAGACCCGGCCGCTGACGAGGTTGATGTTCAGGTAATACGCGAAGTACGGCTGCGCCGGTGCGGCATCCAGGCTGCGCGCGTCGACCTTGAGCTTGCCCGACAAGGGCAGCAGCTTGAGCGAACCCTGGGTCGCCAGACTGCCCTGACCGTTGCGCGCCGCCAGTTTCAGATTCGTCGTCACCACATCGGGCCAGGCAAACGGCCCCGCATCCAGATTGATGCGATCGAACACCAGCGGCACCGGTTTTTCCAGCGTCTGGTCTTCAAAGCTGAGTTTGAGGTTCTTCAGCGCAATGCTGTCGAGGACGACCCGGAACGGTTTGTCCGCCTTGGCGGCGCGACGCGACGCGCCCTTGTCGGTCGCCACTTCGGCGGTCTTGGCCAGATTCTGCAGGTTGAGCTTGCCGTCGGCCTGGCGCACCAGCCGGGTCGTGCCGCCATCGACGCTGAACGCGGCCAGCTTGAGCGTATTGTCACGGCTGTCGTAAGCGGCACCGCTGGCGTCGAGCGTGCCGATCTCGATCACCCGCTGTTTGTTAAGCGCCGAGCGAAAGCCTTCGATATGCAGCGCGCCGTCGTCGATCCCGAATGCCGGGGCACCGTCTTCGGTGGCGAAGCGGTAGTTGCCCGATACCCCCAGCGTGCCGGCTTCGGGTTGCGCATGCGTGTAGGCACGGTAGTAAGGCAGGTAATCGACGAACGGCAGGGCTTCGAGCTTGAACGTCCCGTTCGCCGCCAGCGGTGCCAGCGTCAGCGCCGAGGTCGCGCTCAGCAGTTCGCCGTGGCTGCCATTGGCGGCGAAGGTCAGCTTCGCGGGCTGTTTGGCGTCACTGCCAAGCTGGTCGGCGTGCAGGGTCATCCCGGTCAGCGATAGCGACGTTGCCGGACTGACCGCTGCGTCGTGCCAGTCGATGCGGCCGTCGTTCAGCTCGAAGCGGGCGATGTTGTAATTCGGCGCCTCCTTGGCGGCCGGCTTGCCTGCGGGCGCCGAGGCAATCGCCGAAGCCGTGAGCTTTGATGCAGGCGCGGTTGCCGGCAGCAGTTGCTGCCAGCTGAAGACACCGGCGGCATTGCGGCTCAGCGCCAGCGTCGGCGACGCCACGGTCAGCGTCTTGAGCTTGTAGATGCCCGCCAGCGGTTCGACCTGCGCCGCCTCGGCCTTGATCGACGCCACCGACAGCAGTGGCTGCCCGCCCTGCTCGACCAGCTTCAGGCCATTGAGGCCGAGCTTGCCATCCAGCCGCAGCGTTTGGGTCTTGCCCTGGCTGAACACCAGTTGCAGATCGCTGGCCAGCGTGCCCGCAGTCAGCGCGAAATTCAGCTTGGCCGGCACGTAATCCCAGTAACGCGCCAGCTCCAGCGCCTTCCACTTCAGATCGAAACGCGTTTCGCGCCGATCCTCAAACGGCTTGGTTTCGCCGGAGAGCTTGAACGGCGCACCATCGAGCTTGAGCGACAGCGCCGGCAGCACTTCGGTATCAATAAACACCGGCAGATTGGAGATGAACGGCACGGCGACATCGATCGCATCGACGCGATGTTGCTGTTTCAGCAACTGGTCATCGAAATCGATGCGCCCGCCGTTGACGCGGATGTTGTACACCGCAAACCGCTGCGGCTCGCCCTCGGACGGCGGCGCGGCGCGGGCCTTGTCGATCAGGTCGGTGATGTTGTAGCGGTTTTCGCCGAGGCGAACGAGCCGGAAATACGGCTGATCCAGCTCGAGCGATTCAAGCACCGGTGCCAGCCGCCAGATCGACTTGAGCGTGGCATTGGCGCGCACCTGCTTGAACGCCAGCACCGGCTTGCCAGCTTCGAGCACGCGAAAATCATCGATACGCGCGGTCAGCGTGAACGGATTGATCGCCAGCGCGCCGATCTGCACCTGCCTGCCGCCCAAAGCCTGCGACAAGGCCGATTCGAGCTTGGGTCGCGCCAGCCACGGCAGCAGGCCGGCGCCCAGCCCGGCGATCAGAATCACGGCAATCAGCAGGCCCAGCGCGATCTTGCGCAAGCGTCCGCCACCCAGCGCTGCCGAAAGCCGCTGCCGTATTGCTACCGAGTTCATGACCTTGCCCCGCCGTTTGTCTACTCCCCGTATTCTAGCTTGCCAAACGCATCAAACCGATTCGGCTTCCTCCGCTTGATCCCGTGCTTTGATTCGGGCAAGCAAGCGCTTAAAATCGAGACTCCAGCCAGCCGTCAAAAGAATTCGAGCCGTGGTGTTCTCCTTATTCCGCAAGAAAGACGTCATCCCGGACAACGCCGGGCCTGCCACGCAGCAAGGCAAGGCGCCAAACACGATAGCCCGGCCACTTGAGCCGGCCGCCGCGCCCATTCCCGCGCGCAGCGATGCACCAGCGCCCGAGGCATACAACCTCAGCGAATTGTCGATCGAAGTCGAAGAAACCGCCTCGCACCTGAGCCCGGCCGAAGAAGAGGCCGTGGTGCTGCACGCCAATGGCCAGATCGCCCTGGCCATCAGGGCTTTGGCCGCGCATATTCCGGCGATCGGCGGCCAGCGCCGGACCGAAAGCTGGCTGATGCTGTTCGAGCTCTATCAGCAGGCGGGCGACCGCAAGGCCTTCGATGATCTGGCGCTCGCCTATGTGCTCGAGTTCGAGATCTCGCCCCCGTTGTGGCGCGGCAATACCACCGCACCGGACGCCGCTCCGGCGCAAGCTGGCAGCTATATCGCACTGCCGGCGCAACTGAATGCCAACAGCTTCGAGCGCGAACTCGATCGACTGATCGACGTCTGTAAATCCGGCAATACCGTGCGACTGGATTTCTCCAAGGTCAGCGAAATCGACCCGTTCGCGGCAGCCGAACTGTTGTCGCTGTGGCCACGCACGCGCAAACAGGGCGCGACGCTGCAGCCCTTGGGCGTCGCCAGTTTTGCCGCACTGCTGCAATCGCGGATCGAAACCGGCCGGCGCCTGCCCGCCGAAGCACCGTTCTGGCTGCTGTTGATCGAACTGATGCAGGCAACCGGCGAAGCCGAGCGCTTTGAAAATATCGCCATCGACTACGCGATTACCTTTGAAGTTTCGCCACCGTCGTGGGACGACAGGCTGGTGCCCCGGCAAGCACCGCCCAAAAGCGCACCGCAAGCCGCCGCGCAAGCCCCAACCCCGTCGCCAACGATGCCGGACCGGCTGATCATCAGCGGCATACTGATCGATGGCGCGCCGCTGGTACTGAACCAGATGCGCGAGTTCGTTCGCCAGCACGGCAAGCCGACGCTCGATTTCGCCGCGGTGTCGCGGGTCGACTTTGAAACCGGTGGCCAGTTGCTGAATCTGACGATGGAGCTGCTCTCCAGCGGCCATGCGCCGGCATTCACGCGCGTCAACGAGCTGGTACTCGGACTGATGCGGCTGATGGGGATCGCCGATCTGGTCAGCATCAGCCGGCAATAGTCGCAATGCAGCGCATCTTGAACTGGGGCCCGTCGGGCCCCATGTTCGTTTGATCAATCCATTTAGCGGGCGGGACACAGCATGCAGCAATTTGACGGCACCACGATCGTATCGGTAAGGCGCGGCGAAAACGTCGCGGTTGGCGGCGATGGTCAGGTCACGCTCGGCAATATCGTCATCAAGGGCACAGCCCGCAAGGTGCGCAAGCTTTACAACGACCGCGTCATCGTCGGCTTCGCCGGCGGCACCGCCGATGCCTTCACGCTGATGGAACGCTTCGAGGCCAAGCTGGAAAAACATCAGGGCCAGCTGACCCGCGCCGCGGTCGAACTGGCCAAGGACTGGCGTACCGACCGGATGTTGCGCCGGCTCGAGGCGATGCTGATCGTCGCCGACAAGACCCAGACCCTGGTGATCACCGGCAACGGTGACGTGCTCGAGCCCGAGGAAGGCATCGCCGCGATCGGTTCGGGCGGCGCCTACGCCGAATCGGCCGCGCGCGCGCTGTTCCTCAATACCGATCTGCCGGCCGATGTGGTGGTGAAGAAGTCGCTCGAAATCGCCGGTGAGCTGTGCATTTACACCAACCAGAACCACACCATCGAAACGCTCTGATTCAGCGCGGAATCCAGCGTAGCCGGTGGCTGCTAGAATGGCCGCCATGGCCGATACCCTTACCTGTCTGCAGTTCCTCAGCGCCGATCGCTTCACCTCGGGCGCCGATATCGCCGGCGCGCTCGGCGTCTCGCGCGCCAGCGTCTCGACCGCGCTCGGCGCCGCCGAGGATTATGGCGTCAAGCTGACGCGACGCACCGGCGCCGGCTACCGGCTGGAAACGCCGATCGAATGGCTCGATGCCAAGGCCATTCAGGCCGGCATGGCACACCGCAGCCATGTAGCCCTGCAGGTGATCACCCGTACCGATTCAACCAACCGCCAGTTGCTGGCCGCGCCCGCGCACGGCAAGGCACTGGTGGCCGAGTGGCAGGATGGCGGTCGCGGCCGGCTCGGCCGGCGCTGGCTGGGTCAGCTTGGGGGCAGCCTGCTGTTTTCGCTGGCGTGGCGCTTCGAGCGCGGCACCGCCGGTTTGTCCGGGCTGTCGCTCGCCGTCGGCGCCATCGTTGCCGAAACGCTTGCCGCGGCCGGGGTCGCCGGCATCGGGCTGAAGTGGCCCAACGATCTGCTGCTCGACGGCGCCAAGGTCGGCGGCATTCTGATTGAAATCTCCGGGGATGCGATGGGCCCGACCGATGCGGTGATCGGCATCGGCCTGAACCTGCACGCCCCGGACAATATCGCCGACCAGGCCAGCACCGGTCTGGCCAGCCACGGCTTGGCGCTGGGGCGAAATGCCTTGCTGGCGCAACTGCTGACCGCGCTGGAAGCCGGCCTCGAACACTTCACCCGCGCCGGCTTTGCGCCGTTCAAGCCGCGCTGGGAAGCACTGAGCGCATGGAGCGATATGGCGGTCGAGCTGGTATCGCCCGACGGCAGCCGCCGCGGCGGCCGTCTGGCCGGGCTGACCGACGATGGCGCGCTACGGCTGGCCACCGAGCGCGGCGAAGCCATCATCCACACCGGCGATTTGAGCCTGCGCCGGGCGCGGAGCTGATCGCGATGGCCATCAAACTGTTTATCGACCTAGGCAATACCCGGCTCAAATGGGCGACGGCCGATGCACCCGGCGACTGGCTGGCGCACAACAACGCCGCGCACGACCGGCTCGACACCGCCTTCGCCGCCTGGCGCGATCTCCCCACCCCGGCCTCGGTTCACGGCGCTTGCGTGGCCGCCCCGGCACTGCGCGAGCAGATCGACGCCTTCGCCCTGGCGCACTGGGGTCAAACGATTGACTGGCTGTCGCCATCACGCCAGGCACTGGGCGTGGAAAACCGCTACCGCCGGCTTGAACAGCAAGGCCCGGATCGCTGGGCCGCCGTGCTCGGGGCGCGCGCGCTGTTTCCCGCCGAAGCACTGGTCATCGCCAGCGCCGGCACCGCGCTGACCATAGACGCACTCACCGCCGACGGCCTCTTTCTCGGCGGCATGATCATCCCCGGCTACCGGCTGATGAAGCGCGCACTTGCCACCGGCACCGCCCGCTTGCCCGATGCGGCCGGCAGCATCCACGATTACCCCACATCGACCGAAGACGCGATCGAAACCGGCATCCGCACCGCGCTGGCGGCCAGCATCGACGCGATGGTGACCCGGCTGGCCGCGCGCGGCGAAACCCCCATACTGTTGCTTGCAGGCGGCGATGCTGCACAACTGACATCGCTGCTTAACACGCCGGCAACGCTTGTAGATAATCTCGTGCTTCACGGTTTGGCAGCACTGGCTTTCGCCTGAGCGCCACCGCACACGGACACTCGTACGATGAAATGGTTTTTGGCAACGCTGCTGGCACTCAACCTGCTGTTCTTCGGCTATACCCGGCTGATGCCCGAGCGCGGTAGCGGCGAGGCACGCTTGCCCGAAATCGCCGCCAGCCAGGTGCAAACGATCAATCTTGCCGGCGTCGCCAATACCCCGACCCCCACCCCGATACCGCTGGCTGCATCCGGGCCCGAGGCAACACCCGCGCCCCAGCCCAGCCCCACACCGCGCCCGACACCGACACCCACGCCAAAGCCGCAGGCGCAGGCCGAGACCGCCGGCGTTTGCCTGCGCTGGGCCGGGCTTAGTGGTGCCGATATCGATAGCGCCAGAGCCAGGCTCAAGCTACTGGGTCTGTCCGCGCAAGAGCACAGCAGCGGCGAAAATTCGCGCGTCTGGGTGTATATCCCGCCGCTGGCCGATCTGGATACGGCCAAGAAAAAAGCCGAACAACTGGCCGAACTGGGGGTTGATGATTACCTGGTCGTCAACGACGGCAAACGCTGGCAGAACGCCATCTCGCTCGGCGTGTTCTCGACCAAAGAAGCCGGCGAGCGCCGGCTGGCGCAACTGCAGGCCAAGGGCGTGCGCTCGGCCGTGGTGCGCGAGCGTGACGACGGGTTGAAGCCGACCAGCTTCACCATCGCCAGAACCACACCGGAGCAGTTGCAGAAGCTGCAGAAGGCCAGCGCTCAGCTACGCGGTGCGCAGTTGCAGGAAATCGCCTGCAAGTAAGCGACCGGTGCGCAGTCGCGATGACTTTCGGCACCGCTCAGTGTTCTGCGCCGTCCCAACGCGCATAGTCGCCGACTTCCGGCTGTTGACCGTGCATCGTGGCCAGCGAGATCAACGGCTGGATTTGCGCCACCGTCAGCACGCCATCGCGGTCTTCGATCATGCCCAGGCGCTGGGCCGGATCGAGGTTGAGGCTATCGACCGGCAGCACGCCGTTGCGCAGCCGGTAAAGCTGCAGAGTGTCACCCGGACGCAGGCCACTGGCGGTGCCGGCGTCGAGTACGACCTGACCGCGTGACAGACCGACCACGCGGGCCGAGAACGGCTGGCAGCGGATTTTTTCCGCCAGCACGTCGGCCACCGCGCCAAGCTGGCTCGCGACGACCGCACCGTAATCGCCACCGGTAAAGCCGGCACCGGCCACCGCCTGACGCGGGTCGCCGAGCACGTCACCGCTGGCCATGCTCTGCAGCGGATAGCGGCCGATCAGCGCGCCCGATACGCCGTCGAACAAATACAGCGTCGCGTCGAAATGCCGGGCCGCCGGTCTGGCCTTGAGGCCGAGGCCGAAGAAATCGACGATGGGCAATTCAACCGACACTTTGCGTTCGCCCGGCTTCAGGCTGCGACCGGCGGTCGGCATGTAGCGCTCGCCTTCGGTCGAAGCGTCGTCAACCACGCCGCCAACGACGAACTGGGTGCCGAAACGCCGCGCCAGTTCGCGCACCCGCTCCGGTCGCCATTGCACATCAATGCTGCCCGGCTGCAGGGCAAAAGCGCCTTCACCCGGCGCGGTTCGTGCGATCAGCCGGCCGCCGATATCGAGGCGCCGCCGCAGGATATCCTGCGTGCCTTCGAGAAACTGCGGCATGTCGGCAATCTGCCCCGGCATGCGCACCACAAAAGGCGTAACCAAGACGGTACGCTTGAACGCGCGCACCGCAGCCGGTTTGGGCTTGGGCTCCGCCGGCGCGGCCGAGGCCACCGGCGATGTCGGGACGAGCTCGGCATCGGCCGCCTGCCCGGTCGTCTGGCCTGCCAGCTGGGCACCATCAAGCGGCGTGACCACCACCACCTCATCGGCGGCCTGCGCCGCGCCATGCAGCAGAACCAGCACGGCAGCACATCGGGCAAGAGACATGGCGATTTCCTTAACGGGATGCTGCGAGTCTAGCCGCTTAGCCGGCCTTGCGGCGGAACAGCAGATCCCAGACGCCGTGGCCGAGCTTGATGCCACGGTTCTCGAACTTGGTCAGCGGCCGGTAATCCGGGCGTGGCGCATAGCCGTCGGCGGTGTTTTCGATCTGCGGCTCGGCGGACAGCACCTCGAGCATCTGGATCGCATAGTCTTCCCAGTCGGTCGCCAGATGCAGATAACCACCCGGCTTGATCCGCGACACCAGCAGTTTGAGGAAATCCTGCTGCACCAGGCGGCGCTTGTTGTGGCGCTTTTTGTGCCACGGATCGGGGAAGTAGATATGCACGCCGTCGAGGCAATCGGGCGTGAGCATGTTCTCCAGCACCTCGACCGCGTCATGCTGCACGATGCGGATGTTGCCGATGCCCTGCTCGCCGATCAGCTTCAGCAGACTGCCGACGCCGGGTGTATGCACTTCGACGCCGAGGAAATCGGTGTCGCTGCGGCCGGCGGCAATCTCGGCGGTTGCCTGGCCCATGCCGAAACCGATTTCCAGTACACGCGGCGCGGCGCGGCCGAAGGCGGCATCCAGATCGAGCGGTTCGGCGGCGTAGGGGAGGCAGAACTGCGGGCCGAACTCGGCCAGTGCGCGCTCCTGCCCGACCGAGAGGTGGCCCTGACGCAGCACGAAGCTGCGGATACGCCGCATATAGTGTTGGTTATCCATGATCCATTCCAAGCAAAAGCGCCGCAGAGCGGCGCTTTTTTTCAACGATGGCGCGATTATAGCCGGCGATGCCGGATCACCGCAGCACGTCAGAGCGACAGGCTGTAGTAGCGGTAGACGGTGTCGAGTTCGTAACCGAGCGATTCGTACAGCGCCTGCGCCGTGCGGTTGCCATGCGCGGTCGATAACTCGATCCGCGCCGCGCCGCTCGCCCTGGCGTGATCGCACGCCTTGGTCATCAACGCCCGGGCGACGCCACGACCGCGCGCAGCGTCGGCGACATACAGATCGTTCAGCACCCAGATCGGCTCGGCGACGATAGAGCAGAACATCGGGTAAAGCTGGATCAGTCCCGCGGGTTTGCCATCGAGCTCGGCGAGCAGAAGCACCGATTCGTGCCGCATCAGCCTTTGCCGCAGATAATCGCGTGCCAGTGCGAGGTCGCTCTGCTGACGGTAAAACACCCGATATGCATCGAACAGCGGCGCCAGTGCATCCAGATCGTCGAGGCCGGCATGGCGGACACCACATGAAGCGACCGTGCGGTCATGATCAGCGGCAATCGTTTCAGGGGTCACTTTGCCCTCCTTATTCCAAAGTCATCATCGTAAAAAAACAAGACCGCTTATGGCGATCACAGCGGCGAACCGCGCACCGCTACCTGCCGGGGCATACCCGGTGCGCGCGGCAGGTGGCGTCATGGCAGTTCATCGGCTAGGCATTGGGTCACGACGCCCCGCCCGCCCATACTGGATGGGCGGCTGTCACCCGGGCTGTGGCAGCGACGAACACCGGCTCTCAGCCCAAACCTTGCATGGAGGAAAATTCAATGCGTTCACTCTACGAGCGATTGGGCGAGTCCGAGGGAATCGCCGGGCTGATCGATGACGTCGTCGCCGCCCACCTGGCCAATCCCATCGTCAGGACGCGGTTCGAGAATGCCAAAGACCTGATGCACCTGAAAAAGATGGCACACGAGTTCTTCTGTGCCGGCTCGGGCGGCCCCGAGGCCTATACCGGCAAGGACATGCTCAGTGCCCACCGGGGCATGAATATCTCGGAGCAGGAATATCTGGCGGTCATGGACGATATCGTCGGCGTGCTCGAGCGACACAAGCTGGACGACGACACCCGGAAGGACGTCATCGCCATTCTCTACGCGCTGAAAGGCGAGATCATCAGGGTGTAGCGCGACCGGCCCTTACACCGCCAGGCTGTACCCGCGGTACTCGGTATCGAGCACGTAGCCAAGCGATTCATACAAGGCCTGTGCGGCGCCATTGGTATGCGCGGTCGACAGTCTCAGCCGCGCCGCGCCGCTCGCCCGGGCATGATCGCGTGCCTTGTGCATCAGCGCCCGCGCCACGCCCCGGCCGCGGGCGGCTTCGGCAACAAAGAGGTCGTTGAGCAGCCAGGTGCGCCGCATGCCGACCGAGCTGAATAGCGGGTAAAGCTGGCCGAAACCGACGGCAACGCCATCGTCCTCGGCCAGCAGCAACACCGATTCGGCCAGCGCCAGCCGTTCGGCGAGAAAGACACGGGCCGCGGCCACATCGCTTTGCGCGCCGTAAAACACCCGGTACGCATCGAACAGCGGTGCCAGAACGTCGAGGTCATCGAGGCTGGCGTAACGGACGGTGGTCATCAGGGCTCCCAAGATGTGAAAAAGGCGGTCATCGACCGCCTTTTTGAATAACTGCTTACTTACTGCTTATCATACCGAAAAGCGGGCTCGACGGATCGCCGCTATAGAGCTTCTTCGGCATCCGGCCGGCCAGATAAGCCTCGCGCCCCGATTCGACCGCCAGTTTCATCGCATACGCCATGCGCACCGGATCGCGAGCGGCGGCGATAGCGGTGTTCATCAACACGCCGTCGCAACCGAGTTCCATGCCGATGGTGGCATCGGACGCGGTACCGACGCCGGCGTCGACCAGCACCGGCACGCTGCTTTGCTCGATGATCAGCCGCAGATTCCACGGATTCAGAATCCCCATGCCCGAACCGATCAGGCTCGCCAGCGGCATGATGGCGCAGCAGCCGATTTGCTCCAGTTCCTTGGCCACGATCGGATCATCCGAGGTGTACACCATCACGTCGAAACCTTCCTTCACCAGTACTTCGGCGGCCTTCAGCGTTTCGCGCACATTCGGGTACAGCGTATTGGCGTCGCCAAGGACTTCAAGCTTCACCAGCTTGTGGTCATCCAGCAGTTCGCGCGCCAGCCGCAGGGTACGGATCGCGTCGTCGGCGCTGTAGCAACCGGCGGTGTTGGGCAGATAGGTGAATTCGGACGGCGGCAGGTAATCCAGCAAGCTCGGCTCGCCGGCGGTCTGGCCGATGTTCACGCGGCGAATCGCCACGGTGACGATCTCAGCCCCCGAGGCATCAACGGCGCGGCGGGTTTCGTCGAAATCCTTGTACTTGCCGGTGCCGACCAGCAGGCGCGAGTTGTAGGTCTTGCCAGCAATCTGGAACAGGTCTTGAGCTTGGGTCATACGGGCCTCTCAGAGAACGTCATAAGCGCAGCCCCGGCAAGCGTCGCGAGCGGACGCAGGGCAAGGAATAGCACTGGAGCAACCGGAATGGGCAGATGGCCCATGAGGATTGCGAAGCGCGCATGACGCAGCGATGCGTCCGCGCAGTAGTTTGACGGGGAAAAAATCAGCCGCCGCCGACGGCGACGACCATCTCCAGCACATCGCCATCGGCGAGCAGCGCCTGCGCATGGGTGCTGCGCGGCACGATTTCACCGTTGCGCTCGATGGCGACCCGCTTGCCGGCAAGGTCGAGTGCGAGAATGAGTTCGGAAACGGTCAGCGGCGCGGCGAAGGTTTTGGCTTCGCCATTGATGGACAGCTGGATCACGACAGCGGCCTTGGCAGGATTGCGGATGGCGCCGATTTTAGCACGCGCGAGGCGTCAGACTTTGACCCGGCTCAGGCCCGCACCCGCTGCAGGCGGTAGATCACCGGCAACTGCCGCAGCCGGCGCATCACCCGCGCCAGATGCACGCGATCGTGTACCTGCAGGGTGAATTGAACCTGGATATAGCGTTCGCCCTCGGCTTCCTGCGTCGTCACCGCGCCGATATTGGCCTCGGCCTCGCCGATCGCCGTGGCGATCTGGCCGAGTACGCCACGTTCATTGTCGGCCAGCACCCGTACCGGCACATCGAAGAAGCGCTCGACCAGCGGATCCCATTCAACGTCGATCAGCTTCTCGGCATCGACGTGGCCCTTGGCGAGTAGCGGACAGTCGTGGGTATGGATGACCAGGCCCTGGTCCTTTTTGACGATACCCAGAATCGGATCGCCCGGGATCGGATTACAGCAGCGGCCAAACTGCACCGCCATGCCTTCGGTGCCGCGTATCGTCATCGCCGCAGTGCGGCGCACGCCACCGGCCTCTTCGCGCCACAGCCCGGCAAGCTGCAGCAGCCGCTTGACCACGACCACGGCCAGCCGCTTGCCTAGGCCGATATCGGCGAGGACTTCATCCTTGTCCCTGGCGCCATTTTCCTTGACGTAACGATCCCACACCTCGTCATTCAGCTCGACCTGCGCCTGCTGCAGACTCGAAAAGCCCTGCCCCAGCAAACGTTCGCCCAGATTCACCGATTCCTCGAAACGCATGCTCTTGAGGAAATGGCGGATGTGGCTGCGCGCCTTACCGGTGGTGACGAAGGTCAGCCAGCTCGGATTCGGCTTGGCATGTGCGGCGGTGACGATCTCGACCTGATCGCCGTTCTTGAGCTTGGCGCGCAGCGGCACCAGCTCGTGGTTGACCTTGGCCGCGATGCAGCGGTCACCGATGTCCGAGTGCACCGCGTAGGCGAAATCGACGCAGCTTGCGCCGGCAGGCATCGACAGAATCTTGCCCTTGGGCGTGAACACGTAGACCTCGTCGGGAAACAGATCGACCTTGATGTGTTCAAGAAATTCGACCGCATCGCCCGACTCGGACTGCAGCTCCAGCAGGCTTTGCAACCACTGGTGGGTTTTCTGCTGCACGTCCGAGAAGGTCTCGTCACCGCTTTTGTACATCCAGTGACTGGCAACGCCGGCGTCGGCAACGCGATGCATTTCGGCGGTGCGGATCTGGATTTCGATCGGGGTGCCGTAAGGGCCGAACAAGGTCGTATGCAGGCTCTGGTAGCCGTTCGACTTCGGGATGGCGATGTAATCCTTGACCTTGCCGGCGATCGGCTTGAACAAGGCATGCAGCGCACCCAGCGCCAGGTAACAGGTCGGCACATCCTTGACGATGACACGGAAGGCGTAGATATCCAGCACTTCCGAGAACGACAGCGATTTCTCCTGCATCTTGCGGTAGATACTGAAGAGGTTCTTCTCGCGCCCGGACACCATCGCCTCCAGCCCCGCGCCCATCAGCTGCGCACGCACGGCGTCGAGAATCCGTCCGACCACTTCACGACGATTGCCGCGCGCAGCCTTGAGCGCCTTCGAGAGCACCGCATAACGCCGTGGATGCAGGTATTTGAACGACAGGTCGTCCAGCTCCTGATACACCGCGTTCAGGCCGATACGGTTGGCGATCGGTGCGTAGATTTCCAGCGTTTCGCGAGCGATGCGCTTTTGCTTGTCCGGCCGCATCGCATCCATCGTGCGCATATTGTGCAAACGGTCGGCCAGCTTGATCAGGATCACGCGCAGATCGCGCGCCATCGCCAGCAGCATCTTGCGGAAGTTTTCCGCCTGCGCCATTTCCTTGCTCTGGAATTCAAGCTTTTCCAGCTTGCTCATGCCGTCGACCAGATCGGCGACATGACGACCGAATTTCTCGGTAATTTCCAGCTTGGAAACGCCGGTATCCTCGACCACATCGTGCATCAGCGCGGCGGCCAGCGCCTGCGCATCCAGATGCCAGGCCGTGAGGATGGTCGCGACGGCGAGCGGGTGCGAGATGTACGGTTCACCCGACTGGCGTGTCTGGCCACGGTGGGCGATTTCGGAAAACTTGAAGGCACGGGCGAGGAACTCGCGATCGTCCGGCTTCAGATAGGCGGTATCGTCGGAGAGAAAACTGTTGACCGCATCAAGAACGTGCGGTGCTTGGGCTGCGAGCTCGGGCAGCTCGTGCGGATTTATCGCGGGCATGCCCCCACCTTTGCCGTCCTGCAGGGACAGACAGAGTCGTCAGTAGAGCGACAGATCCGCATCGGCAAACAACGCGGCCCGGACAATGCCGGGCCGACGTTTCGCAACTCAGATACGGTTGCGGTTGAGGATTTCGCGGCCAATGATGCCAGACGCGACTTCACGCAGTGCCAGTACGGTCGGCTTGTCCTTGCCCGGATTGTCGACTTGCGGGGTCGAGCCATTGGCGATCTGGCGAGCGCGGTAAGCGGCGGCCAGAGTCAGATCGAAGCGGTTTTCGATGGTATGCATGCAGTCTTCAACGGTTACACGGGCCATGTGGGTCTACTCCAAATCAAGCAAGATCGCCCAAACAGGCGACAGATACGACCATTCTACCAGAGAGCGGCCTCGCCTCGATCAGCCCTTGAGGCTGGCGATCAATGCACCATGCCGTTCGACCTGTCGTGTCAAACGCAGACGTTCGGCACGAACGATGCCGATGATGTCGCGCACCGCTTCATCGATATGCTCATTGACGATCAAATAATCGAACTCTTCGGCATGACCGATTTCGGCACGCGCCTCGGCCATGCGCCGGGCGATCACCTCGTCGGCATCCTTGCCGCGGTTCTTCAACCGCTGCTCCAGCACCTCGAGCGACGGCGGCAGCACGAAGAGGCCGATCGCATCAGGGAACAGCCGGCGAACCTGCTCGGCACCCTGGGTATCGATTTCCAGCAGGATGTCGCGCCCCGAAGCACGCGCCTCGGTGATCCACGTCTGCGAGGTGCCGTAGTAATTGCCGTAGACCTCGGCGCACTCAAGCAACTCACCGCGCGCGATCATGGCCTCGAAGGTGGCGCGATCGACAAAATGGTAATCCTTGCCATCGACTTCGCCGACGCGCGGCGCGCGCGAGGTGAACGAGATCGACAGCTGCACATTGGCATCGCCGGCGAGCAGCGCTGCGACCAGCGTGGTCTTGCCGGCGCCCGACGGCGCGGTGACAACGAAAATATTGCCTTGGGTCATCGCGGATCAATTCCGTAACAAAATTACACCGAGCCTAGCATAGCCCGCCGGTATGGAAAACGGCGCATCGGCCGTCGCCAGCAAAAATCGCCACAATGCCGCAGCGCAAGGCCGTGCAGCGCCGCCGTACCGCCAGCGCTTACACCATCAGCCGCGCTTACTCGATGTTCTGGATCTGCTCGCGCATCTGCTCGATCAGCACCTTGAGTTCGATCGATGCACGGCTGGTTTCAGCCGATACCGATTTGGAGCCGAGGGTATTGGCTTCGCGGTTGAGTTCCTGCATCAGGAAATCCAGCCGCTTGCCGACTGCACCGCCCTTTTGCAGGATGCGGCGGATTTCGCTCAAGTGTGCGGTGAGGCGTGACAGCTCTTCATCGACGTCGATCTTCTGCGCGAACATGACGATTTCCTGGCGGATACGGTCATCGTCGGCGGCGCCGATCGCTTCGACGAAACGCGCGGTCAGCCGGGCTTCGTATTCGGCCACCAGCACCGGCAGGCGCGGTTTCACTTCGGCGACAATGGCTTCCATGCCGACGATGCGTTCAAGCAGATGGTCCTTGAGCTTTTCGCCTTCACGCGCACGGCTGGCCTTGAAATCGGTCAGCGCGATGTCCAGCAACGCGACCAGCGTTTCACCGAGCGCTTCGTCCTGCGGCGCTTCCTGTACCAGCACACCGGGCCAGCGCATCAGCTCACCGAGCTTGAGTTCGCCACCATCCGGCACCAGTTCGCGCGCTTCGGCGGTGACTTTGAGCAGCTCTTCGAGCAAGGCGCGGTTCAGTTGCAGCTTGGCCGACGTGGCGGCCTGGGCATTGAAATAGGCGCGGCATTCGACCTTGCCGCGTGACAGCGAGGCACCGATGCGCTCGCGAATGGTGCCCTCGAACGCGCGCAGGTCTTCACCGAGGCGCAGCGACAGATCGAGAAAGCGATGGTTGACCGCGCGTACTTCGACGCTGAGCGTGCCAAGCGCCAGCTCGCGCTGCGCGTTGGCATAACCGGTCATGCTGAAAATCATTGGAACTCCTTGTGGTCTGGCAGATGCAGCAGGGAAACAGCGTGTGCTGCGCAACTTTACTTTCGCCGGGGGGGCACTCAGAATCGGCGCGACACCGACAGGCAAAGCCAAGCATAAAAATCACGGATGGCGACACCGAGTAATCAACCCCTATCACGGGGCTACCAGCTACAGAATTATACGATCGCCAAGCTCCTGTCGGCTGGCGGCTTCAGTATCGTCTACCTCGCGCACGACGAAAACGATTATCCCGTCGCAATCAAGGAATACCTGCCAAATTCACTCGCGCTGCGCCGCGAGGGCGAACGGGTCGAGGCGACCAGCGATGACAATGTCGCCATGTTCCGCCACGGCCTCAAGTGTTTCTTCGAGGAAGGCAAGACCCTGGCGCGCATCCTGCATCCGAATATCGTCCGGGTGCTGAATTTCTTCCGCGCCAACGATACCGTTTACATGGTGATGGAGTACGAGCGCGGCCGCACCTTGCAAAAGGAAATCCAGCTCAAGCACGAGCGCGAAGGCGTCGACGAAAAGCTGATCCGCCACGTGTTCTTCCACCTGCTCAACGGCCTGCGCGAAGTACACCTGAACAAGCTGCTGCACCTGGACATCAAGCCAGCGAACATCTACATCCGCAAGGACGGCTCGCCGGTGCTGCTGGACTTCGGCTCGGCGCGACAAACGCTGACGCAGGAGCACGCCAAGCTCACGCCGATGTACACCCCGGGCTTCGCCGCCCCGGAGCAGTACAACAAGAAGAACGAGCTCGGCCCGTGGACCGATATCTACGGCATAGGCGCATCGATGTTCGCCTGCCTCGCCGGCACCGCGCCGCAGCCGGCCGATGCCCGCCAGAAAGCCGACAAACTGATCGACCTGCGCATCGAGCACGGCGATCGTTATTCGCCCGAGCTGCTCGACCTGATCCACCAGTGCCTGTTGCTGGAGCCGACGGCCCGGCCACAAAGCGTGCCGCAGCTGCAAAAATCCCTGATCGAAGCCGGCTCACCGCCAGCCAGAAGACCGGGGCTGGTTCGTACCGTCCAACTGGCCTGGCGCAAACTCACCGTTAAACCCGACCGGGGGTTCGAATGAAATTCACCGTTTATCAAGACACCCGGCGCGGCGCACGCAAGAACAATCAGGACCGGCTCGGCTACTCGTACAGCCGGGATGCCCTACTGTTGGTCGTTGCCGACGGCATGGGCGGCCATCTGCATGGCGAAGTCGCCGCGCAAATCGCGGTGGAACTCCTGACCGACCAGTTCGAGCAAAAAGCACAGCCGGCGCTGGCCAATCCGCTGCAGTTTCTGGCCGACAGCTTCCAGCGCTGCCACGAGGCGATCTACGACTACGCCGCAAGCAAGCAGATGCTGGAAATCCCGCGCACCACCTGTGTCGCCTGTATCGTCCAGGACGACATCGCCTACTGGGCGCACGTTGGTGATTCGCGCTTGTACTTGCTGTGCGGCAGCAAGGTGCTGACGCAGACGCGCGATCATTCCAAAGTGCGCCGGCTGGTGGATGAAGGCAAGATCACCGAAGAAGAAGCCAAAACGCACCCGGAAAAGAACAAGATCTACTCGTGTCTGGGCGGCGTCTACCCGCCCGAGATCGACCTGGGCGGCAAGATCGCGCTGTCTGACGGCGACACGCTGCTGCTGTGCTCGGACGGGCTGTGGGGCTCGCTCGAAGACGAAGAACTCGGCCAGTTCCTTGGCGCCTTCCCGGTGCTGTTCGCCGTGCCGCAATTGATGGACAGGGCCGAGCTGCGCGGTGGCAAATTCGGCGACAACCTCTCGGCGCTGGCGATCAACTGGCACGACTCGGACGAGAAAGAACTCTCCGGCAACGCCTTCGTGTCGACCCAGAAGCTCGATTTCCACACGATTTCAACGCATGTCGACCCGCTCAGCGCCAAACAGGGCGGTGATTTCACCGACGATGACATCGAAAACGCCATCGCCGAAATCCAGGCGGCGATCGCCAAGTATTCCAAATAGGCCCGAGGCGCGCGCGGCCCGCCCCCGGCGGTATAATCCCTTGATTCGATTGATCTCAAGGATAGACATGCGCCCGTCCGGCCGTACTCCCGCGCAACTTCGCACCGTCCGCCTCACCCGCAATTACACCCGCCACGCCGAAGGCAGCGTACTGGTCGAGTTCGGCGACACCAAGGTGCTGTGCACCGCCAGCGTCGACGAAAACGTGCCGCCCTTCCTGCGCGGCAAGGGCCAGGGCTGGGTCACCGCCGAATACGGCATGCTGCCGCGTTCGACCAATAGCCGCATGCGCCGCGAAGCCGCCGCCGGCAAGCAATCCGGCCGTACCCAGGAAATCCAGCGTCTGATCGGCCGGTCCTTGCGCGCGGTGGTCGACATGGCCGCACTGGGCGAGCGCCAGATCGTCATCGATTGCGACGTGATCCAGGCCGACGGTGGCACCCGCACCGCGGCGATCACCGGCGCCTTTGTCGCGCTGACCGACGCCATCAACGGCCTGATCGCCGCCGGCAAGCTCGAAGCGAGCCCGATCCGCGAACACGTCGCCGCGGTGTCGGTCGGCGTGTATCAGGACACGCCGGTGCTCGATCTCGACTATCCGGAAGACTCGGACTGCGAAACAGACATGAACGTGGTGATGACCGGTAGCGGCACCTTTATCGAGGTGCAGGGCACCGCCGAGGGCGTGCCGTTTTCGCGCGCCGAAATGAACGCGCTGCTCGATCTGGCCGACGCCGGCATCCGCGAGCTGATCGCGGCGCAGAAGGCGGCTTTGGCAGCATGAGTACCGTAGTGAAACCGTCGCGCCGCTTCTGCATCGCGCCGATGCTCGACTGGACCGACCGCTTTTACCGCCGCTTCGCCCGCGAACTGAGCCGCGATGCCTGGCTGTACACCGAGATGGTCAACACCGGGGCGATTTTGCACGGCGACAAGATGCGCCACCTGCGCTTTGACGACGTCGAAAATCCGCTGGCGCTGCAACTCGGTGGTTCCGACCCGGCCGATCTGGCCAAGTGCGCCAAGATCGCCGAGGACTGGGGCTACGACGAGGTCAACCTCAACGTCGGTTGCCCGTCCGAGCGCGTGCAGTCCGGGTCATTCGGCGCCTGCCTGATGCTCGAACCGCGGCTGGTGTCCGACGGCCTCAAGGCAATGCGCGATGCGAGTTCGATCGACGTCACCGTCAAGCACCGGATCGGCATCGACGCGGTCGAGGATTACGATTTCGTGCGTGATTTCATCGGCCACGTCCAAGATGCCGCCGGGGTGACGACCTTTATCGTCCACGCCCGCAATGCCATCCTCAAGGGCTTGTCGCCGAAAGAGAACCGCGATATCCCGCCGCTGAAGTACGACTACGTGTACCGGCTGAAGCGCGATTTCCCGCAACTGGAAATCATCATCAACGGCGGCATTGCCACGCACGACGACATCGCCGCGCATCTCGAACACGTCGACGGCGTAATGGTCGGCCGCGAGGCATATCAGAACCCGTGGATGCTCGCCGACGTCGATGCGCGCTATTACGGCAGCGACTGGCGGCCGGACAATCGTGAAGCGGCGATGCGCGCGCTACGCCCCTTTGTCGAAGCCGAACTCAAGGCCGGCACGCCGTTGCGCTTTTTTGCCCGTCACGTGCTCGGCCTGTATCAGGGCGAACGCGGTGCACGCGGCTGGCGCAGAACGCTTTCGGATGCCAAATTGCTCAAGGATGCCGGCTGGCCGCTGATCGAAGCGGCGATGGCGCAGATGCACACTTCGGAGTCGTCCCCCGCATGAATGTCCCGCTCGCCGCCGCCCTTGTCGTAGCCCTGACCGCGCCTGCCGTCCTCGCCACCAACATCACCTTGATGGCGGTGCTCGGCAACAAGGCCATCCTGAATGTCGATGGCGTGCAGCGCACCGTGGTGGTCGGCCAGAGCGCCGGCAACATCAAGCTGCTGGCCTTGAACAGCGAGGCAGCGACGATAGCGGCGGGCGGCGCGCAAAAGCGGCTTCTGCTCGGCGAGGGCTATACCGTCAGCGGCGGTCGCGATGACGGCGGCGGCAGCCTGACACTCATGGCGGATGGTGGCGGTCATTTTTATACCGACATCCGTATCAACGGCGTGGCACAGAAAGCCGTCGTCGATACCGGCGCCAGCTTCATCTCGCTCAGCAACAGCGTCGCCGAGAAGATGAAGATCGACTACCGCAAGGGCCGCGAAGGCACGGCCAGCACCGCCAACGGCAAGATCAGCGTCTGGGTGACCAAGGTGCCGAAAGTGCAGATCGGCAACCTCATGCTCTATGACGTCGACGTGTCGGTACAAAACGGCAATACCCTCGATATCGTTCTGCTCGGCAACTCCGCGCTCAACCGCTTTCAGATGAAGCGTGACAACGACCTGCTCACGCTGACCAAGAAGACTTACTGATTCCCGCCATGACCATGCAAAAAATCGTCCTCGCCAGCAACAACAAGGGCAAGATCCGCGAATTCCGCCACCTGCTCGAACCGCTCGGCCTTGAGATCATTCCGCAGGGCGAGCTGAACGTGCCCGAATGTGATGAACCGTTCTTCACCTTCGTCGAGAACGCGCTGGCCAAGGCCCGCCACGCCAGCCGCATCACCGGCCTGCCCGCGCTGGCCGACGATTCGGGCATCTGCGTGCACGCGCTCGGCGGCGCGCCGGGCGTGTACTCGGCGCGCTTCGCCGGCGAGCCGAAATCGGACGCGCGCAACAACGAAAAACTGCTGGCCGAGCTGGCCGAAAAAACCGACCGCAGCGCCTATTACTACGCCGCACTGGTGCTGGTGCGCTCTGAGGCCGACCCGCAGCCACTGATCGCCGACGGCGTCTGCGCCGGAGTTATCATCGAAGCCCCGCGCGGCGACGGCGGCTTCGGCTACGACCCGCTGTTCCTGCTGCCGCAATACGGCCGCACCGTGGCCGAAATCAGCGCCGACGAGAAGGCCGCGATCTCGCACCGTGGCCGCGCGCTGCGCATCCTGGTCGACAAGCTCAAGGACACCCAGCTATGAGCGCCTGCAGCAACGAAGCCCGCTACGCCATCTGGCAACGCGACGACGCCTCGGTGGTGTCGTGCACCGAGAAGGTCAAGGTCATGAACGAGAACCTCGACGAAATCGCCCAGCTGATGCAGGATGCGCTGGAAGACGGCATCCTGATGGAAGTGTCCGAAGCGCAAATGAAGGACGTGCTGCACAAGCTCGTCGACGCGCTGCACAATCCCTACGGCCAGCGCTAAGCCATTGTATTGATTCAACTGTCGGGGTCGTGTCGGGGGATGTCGCGCCGCTGTCGTGGCCAAGGACGATGCACAGAGCCACCATTCCCGTGTCGATTCGGAGAACGCAATGCTGATCAAGGAACTGCGCATCACCCGGGGCTGGTCACAGGAGCAGCTGGCCGAACTAAGTGGCCTGAACGTGCGCACGATCCAGCGCCTCGAACAAGGTGCAACGCCCGGGCTGGAAACGCTCAAGTCGCTGGCGGCAACCTTCGGAATCGACATCGACCAACTTCGCAAGGATGTTCCGATGTCGACCTTAGCCTTACCCAAAACACCTGATGCCCAACGGCTCGCTCAAATCACCGCCGAAGTGAAGTGCCGCAACGGGTTTTACCTTCATCTGGCGCAATACGTACTGATCATGAGCGTGCTGCTGGTGATCAACCTTTACAGCTCGCCGCATTACTTCTGGGTGATCTATCCAGCGCTCGGTTGGGGCGTCGGTCTTGCTGCGCATGGCTTGTGCGTTTCCTCCGTTACGCGCGGCTGGTTCGAACGGTGGCAGCGGCGCGAAATCGAACGCCGCCTTGCGGCAGGCGATACGCAGCAGCGCTGACAGGCGCGGCACGGCAAGCGCGCTGCCGGGGGTAGAATAGCAGTCACTCTCTCCCTTGCCGCGCCATGCATACCGTTTCGCTTTCCGCCATCAGCCGCCCGTCCACCGGCCCGCAACTCACCGCACTGCCGCCGCTGGCGCTGTATATCCACTTTCCCTGGTGCGTGAAGAAGTGCCCGTATTGCGACTTCAATTCGCATGCGCTGAAGTTTGGCGGTGCTGGCGGTGGCGATGACGGCCGGCTCGATAGCACACTGGAGGCGGCGTATATCGATGCGCTGATCGCCGATCTGGAATCCTGTCTGCCGCTGATCTGGGGCCGGCCGGTCACGTCGATCTTCATGGGCGGCGGCACGCCTAGCCTGTTTTCCGCCGAGGCAATGGACAGATTGATCGCGGCAATCCGCGCGCGGGTGAAACTGCTGCCCGACGCCGAAATCACCATGGAAGCCAATCCCGGCACCTTCGAGGCCGACAAGTTCGCCGGCTTTGCGCATGCAGGGATCAACCGGCTGTCGATCGGCATCCAGAGCTTTGACGACGCCAAGCTCAAGGCACTCGGGCGCATCCATGACCGCGATGCCGCGCGTCGCGCCATCGAGATCGCCCACGCCAACTTCGACAATTTCAATCTCGACCTGATGTACGCGCTGCCACAGCAGACGCTGGCCGAGGCGCTGGCCGATATCGATACCGCGATCGCCGCCAAGCCGACGCACATCAGCGCCTATCACCTGACGCTGGAACCGAACACGCTGTTCCACCGCTATCCACCGCCGGTGCCCGACGATGATCTCGCCGCCGATATGCAGGATGCGATCGAAGCGCGGCTCGCCACCGCCGGATTCGAGCATTACGAAACCAGCGCCTTTGGCCTGCCCAAGCGCCGTGCGAAGCACAATCTCAATTACTGGACCTTCGGCGACTACCTCGGCATCGGCGCCGGCGCACACGCCAAGATCAGCTTCCCCGACCGCATCATCCGGCAGATGCGCTACAAGCAGCCGACCGAATACCTGGCGAAGATGCGCGAAGGCAGCGCGGTGCAAACCGAAGAGGCGATCACGCTCGAACAGCTGCCGTTCGAGTTCATGCTCAACGCGCTGCGGCTGACCGATGGCTTTGCCATCACCCTGTTCGCCGAGCGCACCGGCCTGCCGATCACCCGCGTGATCAACGAAATCGAACGTGCCTGTGCCGAAGGCCTGCTTGAGCGCACGCTTGATCACGTTCGCCCGACCGCGCAGGGCCGGCGCTTCCTCAATACCTTGCTTGAGCGTTTTTTACCCGATTGAGCGCAGTAAAAACGGCACGCCTTGGCGTGCCGTTTTTCATCAGGCGGCCATCGCCGCTTCGTGCTGCCGCGCTTGCTGCCGGTACCAGACAAGGTCGGCGATCGTCAGCACCGGCAGGCCGTGCTGTTCGGCGTAGGCGATGACCGTATCGCCGCGCATCATCGTGCCGTCCGGGTTCATCAGTTCGCACAGCACCGACGCATCGCTCAGGCCGGCCAGCGTGGCCAGTTCAATCGAGCCTTCGGTATGCCCGCGCCGTTCGAGCACGCCACCGGGGCGGCCCCGCAAAGGGAAGACGTGGCCGGGGCTGACGAGCTGCGCCGGATCAAGGCTCAGCGCCGCACGGATCGTCGTCACCCGGTCGGCCGCGGAGACGCCGGTCGAGACGCCGTCGCGCGCCTCGATCGACACGGTGAACGCCGTGCTGTTGCGGCTGCCGTTGCGCGCGACCATCTGCGGCAATTGCAGCCGGTTCAGCGCGGCGTCGCTCAAACACAGGCAGACGATGCCGCTGCCGTCGCGGATCATCTGCGCCATGCTGGCGGCGTCGATGCGCGCGGCGGCGACGATCAGGTCGGCCTCGTTCTCACGATCTTCATCGTCGAGCAGCACCACCGGCCGGCCGATGCCGGTGGCGATCACCGCGGCTTCGAGCCGCTGCTGCGCAGTGGTAGTGGAAAAGTACTGGTCAAACTTGGACATGAATTAACGCTCCGCAGTTGGCGAAAGCGTTCAGGGCCAACCCGGAACCGGGTCGGAGACAGCCGTTCGCCTCCCTGACGGGCGTGGCGGCAAGCCTGGTCTTCTCTCATCCGGACTTTAACCGTCGGCTCCGGATTCTGACCGGATCTGCTGACCCTGCTTTCGCAGGCGCTCGCGGGCTCGGCGCCCTTCTTTCCAGATGGACACCCTACCGCCGGTGGGGAATTTCGCCCCGCCCTGAAGACGCATAGTGCCGCGACGGATGTCGCGACGATTCAGATGTTAACAAAATCGATGCGCTACGGGCAGCTGCGGCTATCCCGCACCCGGTGCTATCCTGCCAAGCTCATAAAAAGAAAGCATGGAGGAAGCAATGAGAAAGCTATGGGGTTTACTGGCGGGTTTACTGATGGCGCTGCCGATGGCCACAGCATTGGCTATCGTCCCGCCGGGCGATCGCGACACCCAGCTCGATCGCTGGGCTGAACGGCCGGAAGCGCGCGTCGACTACGTGACCACCGATGCACCACTGAACTGGTCGAAGCTACGCGTCCGCAGTTGGCGCCAGCCCAAGCCGGCACCGCATGTGCTATTGCTGCACGGTGCCACGCTGCAACAACTGCTCAAGGCCGGCCACGTCGCCCCCTGGGGCATCAACGACGACCCGCACGCACTGTTCTACAGCATGGGATTCAACGTATTCGAGCTGTCCCGGCGTGGCTACGAAGGCTCGGAAGGCACGCCCAGCGAAGTCGCATGGCAAGGCCGGCAGTTTCCGGACGACGACAGCGCCATGCGCGCACTGCTTACCGACGCGGCCAAGGATGTCAAACCCGTGCTTGCGTGGCTGCGCACGCAGCCGGACGTATTGCCGCAAGGCGTCATCCTCGGCCATTCGTTCGGCGGGCTGCTGGCGCTCCACGTCAGCGCCGCCGCGCCCGAGATCAGGGCGGTCGTCGACGTCGCCGGCGGCTATTCGAGCGTCGGCCTTGCCGAGCCCAGCAAGTCCGCCACGTATGCCGAATCGGCCATCCTCGACCTGACAGCGACGCGCACGCCCGCGCTGCTGGTCTACTCGCCCGGCGATACGCTGGTGCCGGTCGCGCTGGGGCATGCGCTTGCGGCAAGATCGCCAGCGACGCGCCAGCTCGTCACCCCGAAAACGCTTGAAGGCCGCGATCCGCATTCGGCGCTGATCTTCGGCTACAACCTCGGTTTCTGGCAGGACGACCTTTATGCCTTTCTCGCCAAACAACTCCCTTGAGCCCAAACAGGGAACCACGGCGCGCAAAGTGGTCTAATGGGCTTCATGCAACCCGATGAGGCTTTTCCATGTCCGCATTGCCCCCGATTACGGTGTCGTCGCTCGATGCCGATCGCCTGTACGAATTGATCGATACGCTGCCGGCGGCCGCCTTTCCCGGCGCGGCAACGCTGCGCGCGGAACTGGATCGCGCCACGCTGCTGGAACCGGAAGACATGCCGGCCGACGTGGTGACGATGCGTTCGCGCGTCCGTTTCGAGATCGCCGGTTCGGGCCAGACCTTCGAGCTGACGCTGTGCTACCCCAAGGATCTGAACGGCTCGGCCGAGCAGATTTCGATCACCGCGCCGGTCGGCAGCGCGCTGCTGGGGCTGGGCATCGGCCAGCAAATCACTTGGCCCGCCCCCGGTGGCGGCACGACCAGTGTCAAAATCCTCGACGTGGTGTACCAGCCGGAACGCGCCGGCGATCTGGGCCGCTGAACGCCAACGCTCAAGGGTTGGCCGCGGCCTCATCGGCCGGCGGCTGCTTGGGCGCCGGCAATGAGGCATCGTTGGCGCCGGCACCATACGGCGGCAAATCGTAAGCTTCGGCCGGCATCGCCGAGAGCACGGCCCCCGGATCGACACTGCTGTCGTTCAGCGCGACCGGCAAGGCGGTCGGGGCATCCAGCAAGCGCTGCTTGCGCTCGGGGTCGAACGGCTGGCCGGCCAGCGCCGCATCCAGCGTGCGCTGATCAAGCAGCCGTTCAGCCCATTCCGCCGGGGTCGGCTCACCCGGATATTCGGCGACCGGATCAAAGCTGCTCATCCACGTTTTCCCCTCTGCATCACCCACCAGCACCGGCTGATTGATCACCCGGAACGGCGTGCCGATCTTGAGTTGCGCGAAGAGTTCGGCCGCATCCTCGGGGTAAAGATGCATGCAGCCGTGGCTGACACGCATGCCGACGCCCCAAGGCCGGTTGGTCGCATGCAGGAAAATGCCGGGCCAAGCAGTACGCATCGCCAGCATGCCCATCGGGTTATCTGGCCCCGGAGGGAAATACGCGGGCATCTCGACGCCCTCTTCCGCGCGATGTTCGTCACGGATGGTCTTAGGCACGAACCATCCCGGATCGCGGAATTTACCGGTGACACGGCTCAGGCCCAGCGGCGTCGACCACCCTTCGCGGGCGATACCGATCGGATAGGTGATCACCTCTGCCGCCTTGCCTTTTTTCGCCGGCGGAAAATAAAACATCCGCCGCTGCGGGATGTTGACGACTATGCCTTCCCAGGGTTTGGGCGGCAGGATGAAGCGGGTCGGAATCACCACCCGGGCCCCCGGCCCCGGTGTCCAGACCGACATACCGGGATTGGCGCTGGTGATCTCGGTATAACCAAGATCAAAATGACGCATCAGGTCGAGCAAGGTGTTGTCCGGCGTTGGCGTCACGACCCGAACCTCACCGACCAACGTACTGTCATCCGTTGGCAGGGTGAACGTCGCCGCCGTTCCCATGGTCGAAACCAGCATGGCCAGCAGGCCGAATACGCATGAGTGCATACGATGCCGCTGCACCGCTACTTTGCCCTTTTCACCCTGATCGGCGCGCTCTGTGCACATGCCGAACCTTGGGCCCGCGTTGATACCGCCGCACAAACGCTGACGGTGTATTCGCAATCGGGCGTGGCACTGTTGGTCATCAAGCGGATTGCCCTGGGCAGCGGTGGCGTTGCCGATATGCACTACCGCGGCGACAACACCACGCCCCGAGGCGACTACCGCATTCGTGCGATTCGTTCCTCGCATCGCTTCATCACCTTTTACGAGCTGGACTACCCTAAGACCAGCCAGGCCGAACAAGCGTTCCGCGATGGCCGTTTGTCCAGAGAGACGCGCGATCTGATCGTGGCGCAAAACGATATCGGCGAGCGGCCGCCGCAGCATACGATTCTGGGGGGATGGATAGGCATTCACGGCATCGGCGACGGCAATCCGCAGATACACCGCTTTTACGACTGGACCGACGGCTGCATTGCGATGGATAACGAGGCCTTGGCGCGTTTCGGCGAGTGGGCCGACATCGGCATGCGGGTGGAGATTCGCTAAAGACTTGTTCATTGTCTTGCCACGCACTCCTGACCGCGATTCATCGCACTGCGCCGGGCACGCCGCAGCCCTGCCACGCCTTTCAATGCGTGCCAGCAGCGTACCTCCCCCGCGGCGGGGAGCGTGCAACAGGCGCACCCAACCAGGGGTAATCGTGCGGAGCGCACCGTAGCGCGCCCCGCGCGACACATCATTTCATCATCGATTTTTTGAAGGCCCGATCTACCTTCTCATTGGCCGCTGCCGCTTCGGCCAGCGCCCTGTCGGCCTTCTCGTTGGCTTGTTGCGCCATCGTGGCCGCGTTGTTTGCCGTCGTGGTATTGGCGTTGGCTTTGGCCAGTGCCTGATCCGCGGTTTGCTGCGCCTTGTCGATCGCGCTCTTCAGCGACATCGAATCACTGGCACAACCACTCAACAAAACCAGCGCACCTGCCGCAACGGCAAGGAAGGCTTTACGACAAAGATCCGTCTGCATGACATGCTCCTTGAAAAGGAAGGCAAATTTAAAGGGAAGCCCAATGCCGGGGCACCGGCAAACCGGCGCACCTTCCCTCTTTAGAGTCCTGCAAACCGCCATGCGCAAGCCGATACGCCATTTAGCCTGACACCGGGCCGATAGCCGGCAGCAAACAGGCCTTCGCCACACAAACGCCGCTACAATAGCCGCCACTTTCAATTGTCAGCGGGGCAAGCAGCCATGAGCAAAACCATCATTCACAGCGACCACGCGCCTGCCGCCGTCGGCACCTATTCGCAAGCGGTCAAGGTTGGCGATACCGTGTACCTGTCTGGCCAGATCGGCCTTGATCCGCAAAGCGCCGTGCTGGTGGATGGCTTTGAAGCGCAATGCCATCAGGTCTTCAAAAATCTGCGTGCGGTTTGCCTGGCTTCGGGCGGCGACTTGGCCGACATCGTCAAGCTCGGCGTCTTCGTCACCGATCTGGCCAACTTCGCCAAGCTCAACGAAATCATGGCTGACTATTTCAGCGCGCCGTTCCCGGCCCGCGCCGCCATTCAGGCTGCCGCCTTACCCAAGGGCGCACTGGTCGAGGCTGACGGCGTACTGGTGCTCAGTAAGTAAGCATCATCGCCATCGATCATGGGCAGCCTTGAGCTGCCCATTTTTCTTGGTGACGCCGGCAGCTGTATCGGGATTGCGCAGCGGCGATTGTGACTATCGCGATCGATAGCGCTCGCCCAAACTCTGAATCACCCAGCCTGCATCCACGGACAGAACGCCTCATGCACCTTGAGCTCTGGTTGGCTTTCGTCGCCACCACTTTTTTCATTTCCGGCACGCCCGGGCCGAACATGTTGTTGATGCTCAGCCACGGCACCCGCTATGGCTGGCAAGCGACGCTCTCGACCATGGCCGGCGCGCTGACCGGGCTGGCACTGCTGTTCACGCTATCGGCCTTTGGCCTTGCGGCGGTACTGGCTACCTCGGCCAGCCTGTTTCTGCTGCTCAAACTGCTTGGTGCCGCCTATCTGGTCTATCTCGGCGTGCAATGCTGGCGAGCCGGCGATGAACTGGACGAACCCAATGTTCGCGGGGATTCGACTTGGGCACGCTACCGGCTTGGTTTGACGGTGGCACTGTCGAACCCCAAGGCCATCCTGTTCGCCGCCGCCTTTCTGCCGCAGTTCGTCGACGCCCGTTTGCCGCAGGGGCCGCAATGGGCACTGCTGCTAGTGACTTTCTTCTTGATCGAAGCCGGCTGGCAAATCGCTTACGCCGCTGGCGGGACACGGCTCGCAAGCTGGATGCATCGGCCCGGCCGGATCCGTTACTTCAACCGCTTTTGCGGCTCGGCCTTCTTTGCGGTTGGTGGCGTTCTGGCGCTGGCTCGACGATAATTTGTAAGAATTATGCGGACAGCACGCTGAAAAACTTTCACAGAAAAACTTTATACTGACGCCATTCTAGATGGTGTCGTCACGAGTGATTGGCGAGTGTGTATGCTGCCGCCATGACAAGCACACCGCCGACCAAGCGCCTGGTACACCGCCGCCACGACCTTCCTGATCAAACGTGGCTTTTGCTCGAACCGCTCCTGCCCGGTCGCCACGGCGCCTGGGGCGGCCGGGCCAGAGATAACCGCCTGTTCCTCAACGCCGTGTTCTGGATTTTGCGTACCGGCGCCCCATGGCGCGATTTGCCGCCCGATTATGGCGACTGGAAGAACACCCACCGCCGCTTTTGTCGCTGGCGTGACAAGGGCGTCTGGGCACACCTGCTTGAAGCGCTGATCACCAATCCGGATTTCGAATGGCTGATGATCGACGCCACGCATGCCAAGGTGCATCCGCATGCCGCCGGCGCACGCGGCGGCAATCAGGCAATGGGGGTGACCAAAGGGGGCTAAACAGTAAGCTGCACTTGGCGGTGGACGCGCACGGCATGCCGGTGCGGGTCTTGGTGACCTCGGGCACGACGGCGGACTGCACCCAGGGCGGCGCGTTGATTGACGGCTTGAGCGCGGAATACCTGCTGGCTGATCGTGGCTATGACAGCGACGCCATCGTTGCTCAGGCCTCGGCGCAAGGCATGAGAACGGTGATTCCGTCGCACCGCAACCGTAAGGCGCCGCGTGAACACGATGCGGCGCTGTATCGCCACCGGCATCTGGTTGAAAATGCGTTTTTGCAGCTCAAACGCTGGCGAGGCATCGCCACGCGCTATGCCAAGAATGCGGCGTCATTCCTGGCGGCAGTCCAGATTCGCTGCATTGCGATCTGGGCGCGCATCTTGTGACGACACCACCTAGCCATTCACAACCTTTTATGCTGGAAACCCGTTGGCAACTGGGCTGGCAAGACGGCAACCGGGCGGTGATCGTGGCACTGATCCTCATCCACCTGCTGCTGCTGGCCGCGCTGCTGGCGCTGGTGCAGCGACACCAGATCCGCCTGCGCGCCAGACACAAGGAAACACGGCGACTCAACCACCTTGCCCGCCACGACCCGCTGACGCGGCTGCTTAACCGGCACGCCTTCGATCTGCACCTGCACGCACTGATCGAGACTCAGCAGCCATGCACACTGCTTTTTTTCGACCTAAACGGTTTCAAGGCGGTCAACGACCGCTTTGGGCACGATGCCGGCGATCACGTCCTGCGTACCCTTGCCTACCGGCTGCAAACGCATATCCGCAGTGACGATTTGATCGCACGCTGGGGCGGCGACGAATTCGCACAACTTATCGCCGAGCCGCTGAGCGCATCCCGCGAAGCCGAGCTGATCGCCACGCTGCGCACACTGCTGAGCAGGCCGGTGCCATGGCACGAACAAAAGCTCACCATCGGCGCCAGCATCGGCGTCGCGCGTTTTCCGCACGATGGCGACACCGCCGAAGCACTGCTGAAAGCGGCCGACCGGCGCATGTATAAAAACAAACAGGCACGGAATCTACCCGCGCCTGTTGCCAGCTGAACGGCTAACGGCTTCTAAGCAGCGGCCGCGGCCTCAAGCAGGATCAGCACTGGATTTCGATATTGTCGATCAGCCGGGTCGCGCCGATCCGCGCCGCCAGCAGGATCACCAGCGCGTGGTCGGTATGCACCGCCGGCTTCAGCGTCTTGGCGTTGCGGGTTTCAACGTAATCGACGATCCAGCCGTGACGCACCAGATCCTCGATGGTGTCCTCGGCCAGACGGGCGAAATCGCGCTCGCCCTTGACGATCGCATCGTGCATCCGGGTCAGGTGCTGATGCAGCCTTGGCGCCTCGGCGCGCTCGGCTTCCGACAGATAACTGTTGCGCGACGACAGCGCCAGGCCGTCACCGGCACGGCCGGTATCGACCGACACCACCTCGATCGGCATGTTCAGCTCTTCGACCATTTGCTGCAGGATGAAGAGCTGCTGGTAATCCTTCTTGCCAAAGCAGGCGACGTCGGGCTGGACGATGTTGAACAGCTTGCTCACCACGGTGGCGACGCCGCGGAAGTGCCCCGGACGGAAAGCGCCACAGAGTTCATCCTGCAACGCCGGCGGCTCGACCTTGTATTGCTGGATCACGTGCGGATACAGCTCTTTTTCATCCGGCGCGAACACCACCGCGTGGGCGCATTCGTGCTCGATCAGCGCCGCATCGTGGTTGAGCGTGCGCGGATAGCGGTCGAAATCCTCGCCCTGGCCGAACTGCAGCCGGTTGACGAACAGACTGACCACGACGGACTGCGCCCTTGCCTTGGCTTCGCGCACTAGCGCCATATGGCCGGCGTGCAGATTGCCCATCGTCGGCACAAAGGCAACGGTGCCGGCGGTTTTGCGCCATTCGCGCAGCTCTTTGATCGTATGGATGATTTTCATGGTGCGGGCTCGAAGACAGGAGGGTTCAGGTCGATCGGTTCGGCGCGGTAGTGCGAAACGCTCTCGCACGCTTGCAACCGGGCGATCAGTTCGGGCCACGGTTCGGCCCAGACTTCTTGATAGGTGCACTCGCCCGGATGCTGGATCGGATAGGCGAGATTTTCATGACCGGGGGTGAACTGGCAAGCGATCCCCGGCTTGCTGTTGCCGCGCGCGTCGCAGCGGTACCAGCCGTGGCCGTCGAGCCAAACCGCGGCGAAGCCGTGCAGACAGTAAGGCGGCTTCGGGCCGTCGAGCGTCAATCGCTGGTAGCTGAAGCCGCCGGGCAGACCGTTGGCACGCCATAGCGCCACCAGCAGATGGCTCTTGGCGTGGCAGAAGCCGGTGCCGGTCGCCAGCGTCCCGGACGCCGACACCGGCACTTCCTCGCGCTGGAAATCCATGCAGTGCTCGATCCGGTCGCGCACCCAGTCGAAACAGCGTCGGGCCGTCTCGATCTGCGTTGGCGCAGTCAGCGAAGCCGCCAGCGCGGCGACATCGGGATGATCGAAATCGACAACGTCGCTCGCCGTCAGGTAAGGCGCCAGATCTGCATCGTGCATACCGGTCTCCGTTTCAGGGTTTGAGGTCGCCGCGGGCAATGGCTTCATCGAGCCCGGCGCGCAGCCGTGCCCACACGCCCGGCAGCACCGGCGCGACCTTGGCCTCGTTCATCGCGATCACCTGCGATACGCCGATGCCGTGCTCGCGCCAGCTCTGGCCGCCATTGTTGAGGTTCTGCAGCATCGGCATCACCCGGTCGATGGCGCGGGCAAAACGCGCGTCGGCATCCGTGCCGTGCGAGAAATCGTGCCACAGCGTGAACAGCGCCTTGCCGGTATCGGCAGGCAAGAGGCCGAACAGGCGCTCGGCGCCGGCCAGCTCCAGTGCCTCGGCCTTCTGGCGCTGCGCGATGTCGTAGACCATCACGTCACCGGCGTCGATTTCGGGAATATCGTGCACCAGCAGCATTTTCAGCACACGGTTGATATCGACGGGGGCAATGCACTCGGCTTCGAGTGTCAGCGCCAGCATGCAGATCTGCCAGCTGTGCTCGGCGGTATTTTCGCGCCGGTCCAGTCCGATCGGCTTGTTCCGGCGCAGCACGCCCTTGAGCTTTTCCAGCTCAAGGGCAAAGGCAAAAATCGCGTCGAGCGCCATCGCGCGCCCTCAGTAGCTGTGTTCTTCGGCGGGGAAAGTACCGGCTTGCACCGCATGCACATAGGCCTCGAACGCGCCCTGGATGCTGGTCACGCCGTGCATGAAGTTCTTCACGAAGCGCGCCTTCTTGCCCGGATAGACACCGAGCATGTCGTACACCACCAGCACCTGACCGTCGACGTCGATACCGGCACCGATGCCGATGGTCGGCACGCTGAGCGATTCGGTCACGACCTTGGCGAGTTCGGCCGGGATCATTTCCATCAGCACCATGGACGCGCCGGCCTGTTGCAAGGCGAGCGCATCGCGCTTGAGCACTTCGGCCTCGTGCTGGGTCTTGCCCTGGATCTTGAAGCCGCCGTAAACATTGATCGATTGCGGTTGCAGGCCGATATGCGCGCAGACCGGAATCCCGCGTGCGGCCAGAAACGCCACCGTCTCGATCATCACCATGCCGCCTTCGATTTTGACCATTTCGGCACCGGCGGCCATCAGCCTGGCGGCGTTTTCGTACGCCTGCTGCGGGCTTTGCTGATAGGCAGCAAACGGCAGGTCGGCCAGTACCAGCGCTTCGCGATTGCCGCGGGCGGTGCAGGCGGTGTGATAGATCATCTGCTCCATCGTCACCGGCAGCGTGCTGCTCAGCCCCTGGATCACGTTGCCGAGCGAATCGCCGACCAGCAGGACATCGACGCCGGCCTCATCCATCAGCGTGGCAAAGCTGGCGTCGTAACACGTGAGCATGACGATCTTCTGGCCGTCCTGCTTCATTTTCTGGAGCGTGGAAATCGTGGTCTTCATTGCGTGATCCCGGTGGGTTGTTGGGCAGGCGATGCGGCGACGGGGTAACGCCGCCGCGTCCGGCATTATTCCACCGGCAACGCCAATCCGCCCATACGTATTGTTGCCGATCACACCGGTTGACTAAGCCGACGCGCCTTCGGCCAACGGCCGCCAACCGCTAGCGGGCACGCGGGCGATCTGCTGATCGGCCACCGCGGCGAGTCCGTCACGCGCCGGGCCGAAGCCGGGGATGACGATGTCCGGCGAGATCTCCAGCAGCGGCAGCAACACGAAGGCGCGGGTATGCATGCGCGGATGCGGCAGGCTCAAATGCGGCAGGCTCAGCGTAGCGTCGCCGTAGAGCAACAGGTCAAGATCGAGCGTGCGCGGGGCATTGCGAAAGCTGCGATGCCGCCCCTGCTCGACTTCGATCGCCAGCAAGGCGTCGAGCAAGGCCGGCGCACTCAAGGTCGTATCGACGCGGGCAACGGCATTGTGGAAATCGGGCTGGTCGGCGTAACCGACCGGCGCGCTGCGGTAGTAATCAGACACCGCGACCAGACGCGATTGCGGCAAGGCCGCCAGCGCCTCGACGGCGGCGTCGAGCTGCCGCGCCGGATCGCCCAGATTGGCGCCGAGCGCGATAAAAGCCGTGACCATTACGCCGCGCCGCTGGCCGGCGCCGCGGCCGGCTTCTTGCGCCGTGGCTTGCGCTTGCGCTGCGCGCCACCCTTGTCGCTGCCGGCAACATTGGCGATCAGCGACGAGCGCATCGCTTCGTCGGCGTACTGGAACTTGCCCCACCACTCGGCGAGGGCCTTGTCGGCCATGCCGCATTCGCTGCGCAGGACGAGGAAATCGTAGGCGGCGCGGAAACGCGGCTGCTCGACCAGCCGGAACGGCCGCTGGCCGACGCGCTGCTCGAAGCGCGGTTGCATCATCCACACTTCCTTCATTGCCGCGCCGTAGCGGTTCGGAATCGCCAGACGCTTGCCGACCCGCGCTTCGACTTCGCTCATCGCCGCCACCAGCGCCGGCATGGTGTGCTCGCCGGCGGCTTCCTTTTTCTTCCACAGCGCTTCGACGTCGTGCCACAGCAGCGTGGCGAACAGGAAACCCGCCGACACCGGCTTGTCTTCGGCCAGACGCGAGTCGGTGTTTTCCAGCGCGCGCTGCACGAAGGCCGCGGCGGCCGGGTCTTCAAGCTGGCGCTCCAGAATCGGCAGCAAGGCGTGATGCAGCCCTTCGGCACGCAGCGTCGACACACAGGCCCAGGCCTTACCCGACAGCAAGAGCTTCATGGTTTCGTCGAACAGCCGCGAGCTGGGGATGTTCTCCAGCAACGACGCCAGCGCGGCGATCGGCTTCTTGGTCGCCGGCGCGATCGTCAGCTCCAGCTTGGAAGCCAGACGCACCGCCCGCAGCATCCGCACCGGATCTTCGCGGTAACGCTGCACCGGATCGCCGATCATCACCAGCTGGCGGCGTTCGAGATCATCGACACCGTGGTGGAAATCGAGGATTTCTTCGCGGTTCGGGTCGTAATACAAGGCGTTGACGGTGAAATCGCGCCGCGACGCGTCTTCTTCGATATTGCCGTAGACGTTGTCGCGCAGGATGCGCCCGGCGTCGTCGGTCGGCGCATCCGAGGCGCTGCGGAAGGTCGTCACTTCGACGATTTCTTCGCCGTCGCGGTCGTAGAACGGCACGTGGACGATCTTGAAGCGCCGGCCGATGATGCGCGAGCGGTGGAAAACGTGACGCACCTGCTCCGGCGTTGCGCTGGTGGCAACGTCGAAATCCTTGGGGCTTTTGCCAAGCATCAGGTCGCGCACCGCGCCACCGACGACATAGGCTTCGTAGCCGGCGGCTTGCAGCCGGTCACAGACTTTCAGGGCGCCCGAATGCAGTTGGTCGCGGCGGATGCCGTAATGTTTGGCGTGCAGGACGCGCTTGCCGGGACGGCGAAGCACTCTTCCGATCAGTTTGCGGATCATTCGCGAGGCTGGGTTTGATTGATGATTTAACCCCGCATTATACAACCGAGTCGGCCGCTGGCCTGTTGCAATACGTAGCATGTGGTTCCCGCACGGCTGTCGCGGCCACTTGGGCGGCGGATTGTCACTGTCAGCCCCGTCGGCAGCATGGTTGAATCAAGGCACCGAACCGCTCACGGAGCCCGCCATGCCCAGCCTGCACTACCAGGTCGTCAATGTGTTCACCGCGCCCGATGGCAATCCCTTCAGCGGCAATCCGCTGGCGGTGTTTCCGCACGCCGACGGCCTCTCGGATGCGCGCATGCAGGCGATCGCGCGACAGCTCAACCTGTCCGAAACCACCTTCGTGCGCCACAGCGCCGATGATCGAACAGGGGCCGACGCCGACATGCGCATCTTCACCCCGAGTTATGAGCTGCCCTTCGCCGGCCACCCGACGCTGGGCACGGCGGCGGTACTCGATACCGAGCGCGGCCTCGGCGGCGAAGTCACGCTGCATTGCCCCGCCGGGGTCATCCCGGTCTCGATCCGCGACGGCCTCGCCACGCTGACGGCGCAAGCACCGCGCTTTCACGATGCGCCGGACAATGAAACGCTGGCCACCGCGCTCGGCATCGATGCCGCCCGCTTGGCCGGGCGCGCGCGTTTCGTCGACACCGGCACCGAGCAGCTGATCATCCCGGTGCGGGATGTCGACGACGTTCTCGCCTGCAAGCCCGATGCGACGCTGTTCAGCGCCGCGGCGGCCAACAGGCGCGGCATCGCCCAGGCGCTGGTGTGGGCGCGCTCGGATGAAGGCATCGTCGCGCGCTTCTTCTGGGTGCCCGCCGGGTCGATCGGCGAGGACTTCGGCACCGGCTCGGCGTGCGCCAATCTCGGCGGCTGGCTGCTCGGCGAGAAACAGGCGCTGCCGTTCAGCTCGGCCATGCTGCAAGGCTACGGCACCGGGCGGCTGGCGCACCTGCAACTGGATCTGGACGAGACCGGTACGATCCGCGTCAGCGGCCGGGTCAAGCACATCGGCCACGGTACGTTTGAACTGCCGGAGGAATAAGCCCTCCAATGCTCTGCCGCTGTGCTGCACGGGATGGCGGCGCGCCGCCATCCGTCAGTGCAAGGTAATTCGCACAGAAACACGGGCAGACCCACAAGGCATGACGGTTTTATAATCGCGGTCTTGTTCCGCCCCCCACACCAAGAGCGTTGCCCTACCGATGAATATCCGCCGTACCTTTGCCCTCGCCGCCCTCGTCACGCCGCTGATTTCGATGACCGCCCAGGCGTTCACGCCGCCGCCGCCGGACATCGCCGCCAAGGCCTATTTCCTCTCCGACTTCCAGAGCGGTGCCACGCTGGCCGCGCGCGATGCCGACACCCGGATCGAACCGGCGTCGCTGACCAAGCTGATGACCGCCTATGTCGTCTTCAAGGCGATCAAGGAAGGCAAGCTCAAGCTCGACCAGCAGCTGACCGTCTCGGCCGCCGGGATGAAGGCCGGTGGCGGCAGCGGCGGCTCGACGATGTTCCTCGATCCGCGCACCCCGGCCACGGTCGACCAGCTGATCAAGGGCATGATCGTCCAGTCCGGCAACGACGCCTGCGTAACGCTGGCCGAAGCCATCGCCGGCAACGAGGAAGTCTTCGCCCAGCTGATGAACCGCGAGGCGCAGCGCCTTGGCATGAAGAACAGCCACTTCTCCAATTCGACCGGCCTGACCGATCCGAACCTGTACACGACCACGGCCGATCTGGGCAAGATTGCGGCGGCGATCATTCACGACTTCCCGCAGTTCTACCCGATCTACTCGATGAAGGACTTCACCTTCAACAACATCAAGCAGGGCAACCGCAACCTGCTGCTGTACCGCGACCCCTACGTCGACGGCATGAAGACCGGCCACACCTCGTCCGCCGGCTACAACCTGGTCGCATCGAGCAAGCGTGACGGCCGCCGGGTGATCTCGGTTGTCGTCGGCACCAGCAGCGACCAGATCCGCGCGGCCGAATCGTCCAAGCTCCTGAACTGGGGCGTGCAGTTCTTTGATACGCCGAAGATCTACTCGGCCGGCCAGAGCATCGCCACCGTGCCGGTATGGAAAGGCAAGGCTGACAGCGTCAAGGCCGGTTTCCTCCAAGACCGCTACCTGACGGTACCGAAGGGCGACGCCGCCAAGATCAAGCTCGAATTCATCAGCCAGCAACCACTGATCGCACCGATTGCCAAGGGCCAGCAGATCGGCGCAGTCAAGGTCAACCTTGATGGCAAGACCATCGGCAATTATCCGGTAGTGGCGATCGAAGCGGTGCAAGAGGCCGGCGTCTTCGGCCGCGCCTGGGATGCACTCCGGTTGTGGTTCAAACAGCTTTTTGCCTGATGCAGCTACCGCCGCCGGCATGACCAGTGCATGCCGGCGGCGTAAACTGAGGCCATGAACATTCCCGACCTGACCGCCTACCTGAACGGCAACTTCGCGCCACTGGCGACGCTGAGCGTGCCGGTGCTCGACCGTGGCTTTCTGTTCGGCGACGGCGTCTACGAAATGATCCCGGTCTACAACCGCAAGCCGTTCCGGCTGGATCAGCATCTGGAACGCCTCGCCGCCAGCCTGGCCGCGGTACGGATTGCCAACCCGCATACGCCGGGCGAATGGCGGAACATCGTCGAAACACTGGTGTTGCGCCAGCCTTTTGACGATCAGTCGGTTTATCTCCAGGTCACGCGCGGCGCCGCGTATCCGCGCAACCACGCCTTCCCGGCCGGCACAACGCCAACGGTGTTCATGCTCGCCGACCCGTTGACGCCGCCGCCGGCCTCGCTGGTTGCCAGCGGTATCGCAGCGATCAGTCAGGCCGATGTGCGCTGGCTGCGCTGCAATATCAAAGCGATTTCGCTGCTCGCCAACGTGCTCGCCAAACAGGCGGCTGTTGACGCCGATGTCGCCGAGACCATCCTGTTCCGCGATGGCCTGCTCATTGAAGGTTCGGCCAGCAATGTGTTCGTCGTTAAAAACGGCGTCATCCTCGCGCCGCCGCCGTCGCATCTGATGCTCACCGGCATCACCTACGATCTGGTGCTCGAACTGGCCGCCCGGCATGGCATGGCCTGCGAAGTGCGCGAAGTCAGCGAGGCCGAAACCCGCAACGCCGATGAGTTGTGGCTGACCTCCAGCGGCAAGGAAGTGCTGGCCATCGTCGCGCTCGATGGCGCCCCGGTTGGAAATGGCGCGCCCGGCCCCATCTATAAAACCATGTATCAGCATTATCAGGCGTTCAAAGCCGGGGTAATGCGCACAGGCAAGGACACAGCATGAACCAGAACAACCCACCGCCACCGCTCGAAGAACTCGTCGAGTTCCCGGCCAAACTGCCGATCAAGGCCATCAGCCACAAGCAAGTCAGTCAGGACGAGTTCCACGCGGCACTGTTCGCGCTCTCGCAAGCGCATGTGCCCGGCGTCACCGCCGAGGTACTGACGATCCGCGCCAGCGCCGCCGGCAACTATTTTGCCGCAACGCTGATGATTACCTTTGAGAGCGCCGATCAAGTGCGCGCGCTCGACGCCGCGCTACGCGCGCATCCGCTGGTGCGGATGGTGATGTGAGCGAAGTCATCGCAACAACGGCGCGGGTCGTGCAGCTCGGGCTCGCCGATTACCAGATCACCTGGCACGCGATGCAGGCGTTTACCGACGCCCGCACGCCCGAAACGAGCGACGAAATCTGGCTGCTCGAACACCCGCCAGTATTCACGCTCGGCCAGGCCGGCAAACCCGAACATATCCTGCAGCGCGGCGAGATTCCGATCGTCAAGATCGATCGCGGCGGCCAGGTCACCTATCACGGCCCCGGCCAGCTGATCGCCTATACGCTGCTGGATCTGCGCCGGCTCGGCTTTGGCGTGCGCGAACTGGTGCGGCGGCTGGAGAACAGCGTCATCGCCCTGCTCGCCGATTACGATATCGACGCCTACGGCAAGGTCGATGCACCGGGTGTCTACGTGCGTGACGAACTCGGTGAAGCCAAGATCGCCGCGCTCGGCCTGCGCATCCGCAACGGCTGCTGCTTTCACGGCCTGTCGTTCAATGTGAACATGGATCTCGCACCGTTCGCGATGATCAATCCCTGCGGTTATGAGGGCCTGCGCGTCGCGCAGCTGAGCGATTTCGGCATCGCTGAGACACCGGCGACGTTAGCCGGTAAAATGGCCGACAAAATCCTGCAACAAATCAATTGATTAACCACGTTCATCGCAAGGTTGATCGACCCGGATCATGACCCAAGACACCAAGAACGCCCCCGTTTCCGCCGGCACCAAACTGAAGGGCGAAGCCAAAACCGCCCGGATTCCGATCAAGGTGGTCCAGCTTGAAAGCAAGCTGAAAAAGCCCGACTGGATACGCGTGCAGGCGCCGAGCCTCAATGGCCGCTTTGGCGAGATCAAACAGATCTTGCGCGAGCAAAAGCTGCACACGGTATGCGAAGAAGCGTCCTGTCCCAATATCGGCGAGTGCTTCGGCAAGGGCACGGCGACGTTCATGATCATGGGCGACATCTGCACCCGGCGTTGCCCGTTCTGCGACGTCGGCCACGGCCGGCCGAACCCGCTCGACGTCAACGAACCGGTGCATCTGGCCGAGACCATTGCCGCACTCAAGCTCAAGTACGTGGTGATCACCTCGGTCGACCGCGACGACCTGCGCGACGGTGGCGCCCAGCATTTCGTCGACTGCATCAGCCTGACGCGCGAAAAGAGCCCGGGCACGCAGATCGAAGTGCTGGTACCCGACTTCCGCGGCCGCCTCGACGTGGCGCTGGAGCTGTTCGGCAAGGCGCTGCCCGACGTGATGAACCACAATCTCGAAACCGCGCCGCGCCTGTACAAGCAGGCTCGGCCGGGTTCGGACTATCTGCATTCGCTCAAGCTCTTGAAAGACTGCAAGGCGATGTACCCGGATGTGAAAACCAAATCCGGCATCATGGTCGGCCTCGGCGAAACCGACGAAGAAGTCGTCCAGGTGATGCACGACATGCGCGCGCACGACATCGACATGATCACCATCGGCCAGTATCTGCAGCCGTCGAACGGCCACCTGCCGGTGCTGCGCTATGTGCACCCGGATCAGTTCAAGGCATGGGAAACGCTGGCCTACGAGCTCGGTTTCAAGCACGCCGCGGTCGGCGCCATGGTGCGGTCGAGCTATCATGCAGATCAGCAGGCGCACGGCGCCGGACTCTGATCCGGCAGCACGTACCGACAACGCCGGGCTTGCCCGGCGTTTTGCATTCCGAAGAAAGGATGATCCGATGACCGACCTGCCGCGCCACCAACTCACCATGACCGTCTTGATGACACCGGACATGGCCAACTTCTCCGGCAACGTCCACGGCGGCGCATTGCTCAAGCTGATGGACGAAGCCGCCTACGCCTGCGCCAGCCGCTTTGCCGGCGCCTATTGCGTGACACTGTCGGTCGATCAGGTCACTTTCAAGCAGCCGGTGCACGTCGGCGAACTGGTGACCTTTCTGGCCAGCGTCAATTACACCGGCCGTACCTCGATGGAGATCGGTATCAGCGTCATCGCCGAGGATATCCGCGCGCAGACGGTACGCCATACCAATAGCTGCTATTTCACCATGGTCGCGCTCGGCGACGACAAGCGCCCGGTCGATATTCCCGCACACGCGCCCAGCGGCGAGATCGAAACCCGCCGCTGGCAGGAAGCCGACCAGCGGCGCGCGCAGCGGCTCGCCGCAGCCAAACGCTGACGCCCGGCCAGATAAAAAAAACGCCACCCGAAGGTGGCGTTTTTCATAGCGCAGGAGAAGCGGGACTTAGAAGTCCATGCCACCCATGCCGCCCATGCCGCCGCCCGGCATTGCCGGTGCATCATCCTTCGGCAGTTCGGCAACCATCGCATCGGTGGTCAGCAGCAGGCCGGCAATCGATGCGGCGTGTTGCAGTGCCGAGCGGGTGACCTTGGCCGGATCGAGCACGCCCAGTTCGACCAGATCGCCGTACTCGCCGGTAGCGGCGTTGTAACCAAAGTTACCCGTACCTTCAACGACGCGGTTCACCACGACCGACGGCTCATCGCCTGCGTTGGCAACGATCTGGCGCAGCGGCGCTTCGATCGCCTTCAGCACGATCTTGATACCAGCGTCCTGATCGGCGTTGAGGCCCTTCAGTTCGCCGAGGTTGGAACGGGCACGCAGCAGCGCCACACCGCCGCCGGCCACGATGCCTTCTTCCACGGCAGCGCGGGTTGCGTGCAGAGCATCTTCAACGCGCGCCTTCTTTTCCTTCATTTCGACTTCGGTGGCTGCGCCAACCTTGATCACCGCAACGCCGCCGGCCAGCTTGGCCACGCGTTCTTGCAGTTTTTCACGGTCGTAATCGCTGCTCGATTCTTCGATCTGGGCACGAACGGTGGCCACGCGTGCCTTGATCGCTTCTTCCGAACCGGCGCCATCGATGATGGTGGTGTTTTCTTTGGCCACTTCGATGCGCTTGGCCTGGCCGAGTTGCTCGAGCGTTGCCTTTTCCAGCGACAGGCCCACTTCTTCGGCGATCACGGTCGCGCCGGTGAGGATGGCGATGTCTTCGAGCATGGCCTTGCGACGGTCGCCAAAGCCCGGTGCCTTGACGGCCACGGTCTTGAGGATGCCACGGATGTTGTTGACCACCAGGGTAGCCAGCGCTTCGCCATCGACATCTTCGGCGATGATCAAGAGCGGACGGCCCGACTTGGCCACTTGCTCCAGCACCGGCAGCAGATCACGGATGTTGCTGATCTTCTTGTCGAACAGCAGCACGTACGGATTTTCCAGCAGCGCGATTTGCTTTTCCGGATTGTTGATGAAGTACGGCGACAGATAACCGCGGTCGAACTGCATGCCTTCAACAACGTCGAGTTCATCTTCGAGGCCGGTGCCGTCCTCGATGGTGATCACGCCTTCCTTGCCAACCTTGTCCATCGCTTCGGCGATCTTCTGGCCAATGACTTCGTCGCTGTTGGCCGAGATCGACCCGACTTGAGCGATTTCCTTGCTGGTCGTCGTCGGCTTGGCGATTTTCTTCAGTTCGGCGACGAGGGCGATCACCGCCTTGTCGATGCCGCGCTTCAGATCGGTCGGGTTGAAACCGGCAGCCACGTACTTCAGGCCTTCGTTGACGATGCCCTGCGCCAGCACGGTCGCCGTGGTGGTGCCGTCACCGGCGACATCGCTGGTCTTGGAAGCCACTTCCTTAACCAACTGAGCGCCCATGTTTTCGAACTTGTCCTTCAGTTCGATTTCCTTGGCGACCGACACGCCGTCCTTGGTGATGGTCGGCGCGCCGAACGAGCGCTCCAGCACCACGTTACGACCCTTAGGGCCCAAGGTCACCTTGACCGCATCGGCCAGGATATTGACGCCATTGACCATCTTGGCACGGGCGGAATCACCAAACTTGACTTCTTTTGCAGCCATTTCTCAGATACTCCTGAATTCTGTAAAGGATTGAAACCGTATGGGGTCGGAGCTTAGTGCTCGACAACGCCCATGACGTCTTCTTCGCGCATCACCAGTAGCTCTTCACCGTCTACCTTGACGGTTTGGCCGCTGTATTTGCCGAAGATCACCTTGTTGCCGACGGCGAGGTCGAGCGGACGAACGGAGCCGTTCTCCAGAATCTTGCCGTTACCGACGGCGACCACTTCGCCCATGTCCGGCTTTTCGGCGGCATTGCCCGGCAGAACGATGCCGGAAGCAGTTTTTTCTTCGGCCTCAACGCGCTTGATGACTACACGGTCATGCAAAGGACGGATTTTCATCGTTAACTTCTCCTGAAGATGAATGACGCGAAACGTGCAGAACGATTCGGTTTGCGTTCGCAAAAAGTTCGTTGTTAGCACTCATCGCTAACGACTGCCAATAATAGGGACGGGACTAGGGGTTTTCAAGGGTGCGGCGGCGAAAAAGCCGGCAAACCCGGTGTGTGCCTATGCACGTTGACGTTCCACGCCAGATTTCTTACATTTTCCTACCGCCTGGCATATATTTAGGCTAGCTTGTAAGAAATGTAACGCACAAATCGCTCAGGCCGAATAAGATAGGAGCCTATGAATTTCAAAATGCCCGATGGCATCAAGGATGGTGATCATCCTTCCTTGCTGTTTGCCACAACACGCACGACGATCAGCCCGGAAGATCGTGCAGAACAACTCGCCCAAGCCCGCCGGCTGGCGCTGGTTCAACTCAAAAGTGCGGTCAAGCTGCGCATCCTCGCCAAGGCACGCGAGCTCGGTTACAAGCCCGAAGACTTGCTGGCCGAATTGTCAGAGATCTACCTGAACCAAACCGGCCAACCTTGATGGGTTACGTCTGTTTCAGACTTCGCAGTTGATCATCCAGTTAATCCCGAAACGATCGGTGAGCATGCCAAAACCTTTAGCCCAGAACGTCGGCTGATACGGCATCTGCACTTGGCCGCCAGCGGCCAGCGCATCAAAGAGCCGTTGGCCTTCGGCCATATCCTTGGTGCCAATCGACATGGCACAACCACTCATCGTCGTCGGCGCATTCTGCCCCATGCCATCGGACGCCATCAATTGCGTTTCGCCGATGCTGAAATTGGCGTGCATGACCTTGTCTCCCCAACCGGCGGTATCGCAATCCATATGCGCATCCGGAGGGGCATCCTTGAAGTGCATGAGCATGGAAACATTCGCACCAAGCGCGCTCTGATAAAAGGCCAGCGCTTCACCGCAACGACCGTTGAAGAACAAATACGGTTGAACCTGCATGGTTGATCACTCCGTGTTTAACCGGCCGCAATGCGGCACGCGTGTTGGGGTTCTAGTCTGCATAGACTGCGCCGGCAAGCTCGAGAAGGGCAAAAGGTGCGCGACCGTCACCGCGCTTAGACCTATAGCCGGCGCGATCGACGTGTGACCACGCCGGTTCGCAGACGGATTCAAACTCTAGCTTCTATCCAAACGGTTTGCGCCCGCAGTGGCCTTGCCAGAGCCGGTCAAACGACCATGCACCGCAGCCGTGAATCAGCAGATAAGCCAGCAACACACCCCACAACAGATGATCCTTGAGCTGGATCGGTGCCAGCCCCGGATAGGAGATCACCGCGACGGCGTTAAGGATGAACAGACCGGCGGCGGCAAAGCGGCCAAACAGGCCCAGTACCAGCAGCACCGGCAAGGCCAGCTCGCCGCCGGTGGCCAAGACAGCGGCGATGGGCGGCGTGAGAAACGGCACCTGGTATTCCTCGGTAAACAGCAGCAAGGTGGTATCCCAATCGCGGATCTTGGTTAGTCCCGACAGGAAAAATGCCTTGGCGACATACAACCTGGCAGCGAGCGCAAACAGCGGCGCCAGTTTCGCGATCAGCGCTTCACCGCGGCAGTAGCAGCGGCACAGACTGGAGAGCAACGTCATACCGGAACCTCCTCAAGCGTACACACCAGGGCCCGAGCAAACAGGAGCGCCAGCAGTGGCTCAGGGTCGGTTGCGGCCAAACCCAGCGCAGTGCCGAGCGTTTCGCCGGCCATCAGCGCCGCCAGCCAGCCGGCTTCATCGGGACTGAGCGCATGCCAGCCATCCCGCCACACCAGCACCGCCTGCCCTCCCGTGGCCAGATCAGCCACCGCCCCCCCTTCATGCATCGCGGCGATATCGGCAATCGGCCAGTCACGGGAGATGCACAGCGAGACGGCCGGATGAAACCGCAGCCGCGCGGCGGCAAATGCACCGGGGTCAAGCTGCGCCAGCCTGTCAGGCGCGACCGACTCGGCATCGATGGCGTGCCAGCCGCAATGGCGTGTCCAGTCAAGCCGGGCGACATCGGCAAGGTAAGGCAATCCGGCCGCCGGGACGAAGCCGGCAAGAAAATCGCCCAGCGTTTCGCCATCGTCGTGCAAATTGGCCGATGGCGCCGGCACGGCCAGTACATAGGCATGCGCCATTGCGCGGAACCAAACGCTGCCGACCAGCGCGGCAACGGTTGGAAAGGCGTTTTCCAGCGCATTGATGCGGTTCAGCCGGGTGTTGCTGCGGTACACGCCGATATGGGCGCGCGTCGCTACGCTGAGGCAGGCCGGCTCATGATCATCGTCGACGAGTGCGGCGGCAAAATCAGCGAGTATGTCGGCATAGCTCAGCATGGCTGCGGCTCGCAATGCGCGACCCGGTCGACAAGCCGGCGGTATTCGGCGAGCAGCTCGGCCAGCGGCGGCAGGTTCGTATCGCGCTCCAGCAGCACCGGCAGCGGCCCGAAGCGCGTCAGCGCGGCGTCGAGCAAGCGCCACACGGGCTCGGCCACTGCCGCGCCGTGGGTATCGATCGCGATGCCGTCGCAGACTTCAAAACCGGCGACGTGGATTTCGCCAACGCAGCCCAGCGGAATCCGGGCGATTTCCGCCAGCGGATCGACGCCAAGGTTCAGGGCGTTGACGTGGAGATTATTGACGTCGAGCAGCACGCCGCATCCACTGCGGGCCACCAGCGCCGCAAGCAGTTCGGCCTCGCTGAACGCCTCGTTATCGAAAGCGATGTAACTCGATACGTTTTCGATCAGGATGCGCCGCCCCAGCGTGGTCTGGATCTGGTCGATGCGCTCGGTCAGCAGCCCAAGTGCCCCGGCGATACGCGGTACCGGTAGCAAATCGTTGAAAAAGCGACCCGGCACCCGGTTCCAGCACAGGTGTTCGGACACCAGCGCGGGCTCGACACGTTCGATCAGCGCCTTGAGTCGCGCCAGATGGCCGATATCCAGCGCTGCGGCACTGCCAAGACCCAGCCCGACGCCGTGCAGGCTGAGCGGGTAATCGGCACGTACCGCCTCGAGCATCGCAATCGGCTGGCCGCCGCCGAAGTAGTTTTCGCTGTGCACCTCCCACCAGGCGACATCGGGGCGCGTGGCCAGCACCTCGGCCAGATGCGGCGAACGCAGGCCGAGCCCGGCAGCGGGCGGAAGGAGTGAAGTGCTCATGTTTATCCTGGAGGGCCGATCCGCTTGAACCGGCCCGCGCCGATGCTGTCGTCACATGGGCTTCATCGCACCGCCCATCTTGGCGCAGGTGCCAGCGGGGACGAACTTCCACTCGCCTTTATCCATGTCCTTGCTGGCCTGCCCGGCGCAGGAATGATCATTGCCCTTGCAGTCGTTCTGGCCAGCCTTGGCGACGCCATAACACTTTTCCTTCTCCGCGGCGGTGGCCGGTGCCGACATCGTCGCCCCCAGCACCGCGGCAAGTGCCGAAGCGGCCAGCAGTTGTTTCCTTTCCATGATCGGTATCTCCAGAGTGTCAATGACGGGAAGGCGCGAGCGCCCCTTCCCACCAGAGTCGGACACTGACAGCGCATATGACAGTCAATGACGGAAAAAACGTCACATCTCCTGCCTGAACGGTATAAACAGCCCTGACATGTAAGAAACATGCAAACAAACGTCGTTTATCGCCTTAAAGCAAGAAGACCACAAGGGCCGTCACAGCCCGCCGTTACGCGTCTGGATACGGCTACAATGGCAAACCAAACTTGCGCTTTTTCCCATGCCAAACTCCGACCTGCTCGCCCGCAGCCTTGCCGCCGTTTGGCATCCGTGCACCCAGATGAAACGCCACGAAGCACTGCCGCTGATCCCGATCGCACGCGGCGATGGCGTCTGGCTGATCGATGCCGACGGCAGGCGCTATCTCGATGCGGTATCGAGCTGGTGGGTCAATCTGTTCGGCCACGGCGAGCCACGCATCAAGGCGGCGATCAAGGCCCAGCTCGATACGCTTGAACATGTGATGCTGGCCGGTTTCACCCACGAACCGGTCGTGCGCCTGTCCGAACGGCTCGGCCAGCTCTCCGGGCTTGGCCATGCCTTCTATGGTTCCGACGGCGCCTCGGCGGTCGAGATCGCGCTGAAAATGGCCGCGCATTATTGGCGTAACCTCGGCCACCCGGCCAAGCATCGATTCGTTTATCTCGAGGGCAGTTATCACGGCGAAACCGCCGGTGCACTGGCGGTGACCGATGTCGCGGTGTTTCGCGAAGCCTATGCGCCGCTGATCGGCCAGCACTTCGTCACCCCGAGCCCCGATGCGCGTCATGCCCAGCCCGGCGAAAGCGCCGACGAGGTCGCCGAACGTGCGGCAGCGCGGCTGGAACACCTGCTGGCGCGGCATCACGGCGAAATCGCCGCGCTGATTATCGAACCGCTGATTCAGGGCGCCGCCGGCATGGCGATGTATTCGCCGCGCTACCTGCAACTGGCGCGCGCCGCCTGCGATCGCCATCAGGTACTGATGATCGCCGACGAAATCGCCGTCGGTTTTGGCCGCAGCGGCGAGATGTTCGCCTGTCAGGGCGCCGGCGTTCAGCCCGACCTGATCTGCCTGTCCAAGGGCATTACCGGCGGCTTCCTGCCGCTCGCCTGCGTGCTGTGCAGCGATACCGTCTACACGGCCTTCTATCACGATGATGTCGCGCGCGGCTTTCTGCACTCGCACTCGTACACCGGCAACCCGCTCGCCTGCGCCGCCGCCAACGCGGTGCTGGATATTTTCGAGGCCGACGACGTCATCGCCAGCAACCGCGCCAAGGCCGAGCGCTGGGACGCGCTGTTCGCGCCGCTGCAGGCACACCCGAATGTCGTCCACTTCCGCCGCACCGGCATGGTCTGGGCCTTCGACGTGATCGATGCCGGCGCGGGTTTCGCGCAGCGCTACTTTGCCGCCGCGCTGGCGCAAGACCTGCTGGTTCGGCCCATCGGCAATACCGTTTACTTCATGCCGCCCTATGTGCTGAACGACGATGAAGCGGCCTTGCTCGCAGATGGCGCGTTGCAGGCGCTGGATGCCGCGCTCGCCACCGGCGACACCGATCACGATCTGTCACTGGCCTGAATATGCTGACGCTTTTCCTCCCCGACTTCGATCCGCGCCTTGACGATATCGTCGAGCGACGCCCGGCCGCACTGCGCGACTGGCTGATCCAGCTACCGATGTCGCAAGTGCTCGACGCCGGTCGCCAGGTGCTCGACGCCCTCTCCAGCTGCAACCGCGTACGCATCGCCCCGGATGAACGTTACGCGCTGCTGGAGCAATACCGCACCGCACTCGACCTGCTCGCCGGCGGCCTCGAGAGCCTGTACCGGCTGCCCGGCCTGCCTATGGGCGAGCGCGCCCGTCAGGCATCGCAGCTGATGCGCGCGCTGTGGCAGGAGCTGGTGATCGGCTACAAGCGCACGCTGGTCGACCGGCTGGAAAAACGCAGCCTGTTCGGCAACAACAACCGCATTGCCGCGCAAGCGATCCAGCAGGCGATGTACGCGCACTACCGGCTGCTGCTGCTGTCCTGCCGCGTATACATGAGCGTGCCTGCCGGCTTCTGGCGCGAAACGCATCAACTGTTCCGCCACGCCGCCGAACACAAACTGCTCGACGACACACTCGACAAACTCACGCCGGGCAGCGGCCTGCTTTATAAACGGATGCTGCTGCTGGCGCTGGCCGACCCGTTGCGCTACGCCCAGGACGAGCTCGACAAGGTGATCGAGCTGGTCGAAAACTATGCGCCGCTGATCCACTTTCAATCCTTGACCAAGCTGGCGGCCTCCGCGGGGTTCTTTCTGGTTCGGCTCGATCAGGATGCACCGCCGCGCTACGTTGGCGCCCGCAATACCGATGGCGTCGACGGTGCCGCGCTGCTGGTCGACACCATCGAGCTGGGCAAAAAGCTGCACCGGGCGCTGCACGCACTCGAAACCAAGGCCCCGCTGGCGCACGATCGCGGCAAGGTGCTGATGTGGATGGAAATCCTGCGTCGGGTCAACCGGCAGTGGAGCATCGCGCCCAAGCGGCTGTTCCAGCGCATTCAGGCCGATACGCGCATCGAACTTTGCCTCGGCCTGGCCGCCAGCGTACATACCACCAGTGCCGGCAAGGTCGGCGCCTGCGCGGTAACACCACACATCAGCCACTGGCAAATCATCAATGAAAGCCCCGGCGGCTATGCCGTGCACGGCGAAGCGATGCAGCCCGAACTGGCCCGTGCCGGTGAAATTGTCGCGCTGCGGGCCAATCCGGACGAGCCGTGGATGGTCGCCTCGGTGCGCTGGCTGCAACAACGCGACGACAGCAGCATCGATATGGGTTTGCAGGTCATGAGCGCCCAGCCGACAGCGGCAATGGTTCGCACCGCCGGCCCGTACGAAACCGCGCCGTCGCAACCGGCGCTGCTGATCCCGGAAATCGCGGTGCTCAAGCAGGCCGCGCAGCTGGCCGCATCCAAGGGCACCTATGCACCGCTGCGCGAGCTGGCCGTCGATACTGCCGCGGGGACCCTGCGGCTACGGGCGACCAAGCTGGTCGAGCAGCAAATGGGCTACGATCTGTTCGAATACCAGCCGGGCTAGGCGCGGCACTCAGCGCTCTTTGTCATCGGCCTCGATATCGTGCTCATCGTTGGCCGGCGGTGCGGTTTCGACGTCGGGCGCCACCTCAGCGCGATGCGCGCGCGGGTGTGCCAGCTTGTAGCTTTCCTGCAGATGAACGAAATCGAGGTGGGTATAGACCTGCGTCGTCGTCAGATTGGCATGGCCGAGAAACTCCTGCACCGCGCGCAGATCGTGGCTGCGCTGCAAAAGGTGACTGGCGACACTGTGGCGCAACTTGTGCGGGTACAAGCGCTCGGTCAGAGCAAGTTTTTGCTGCCAGTGCCGTAGCCGGTACTCGACTGCCCGGGTCGTCATCGGCGCGCCACGCGCGCTGACGAACAGCGTCGACGCACCAGTGGCCGCCCATTGCGGCCGCAGCAGCAGCCAGCGCCGGATCGCCTCGATCGCACTGGCGCCCACCGGCACCTCGCGGATCTTGTCACCCTTGCCGAGCACGCGAACGAAACCGGTGGAAAAATCGATCGCCGCCAGCGGCAATGACGCCAGCTCGGCCACGCGCAAGCCCGACGAATACAACAATTCCAGAATTGCCCGGTCGCGGCAATCGATCACCGCATCGTCTTCGACATCATCGATCAGCTGGTTCACCGTCTCAACGTCGAACGCCGCCGGCAAAGGCTTGGCCAGTTTCGGAGCGCGTACCGTCGCGACCGGATTGGCCGGCCAGGCGCGGTCGCGCATCATCACCCGATAGAAGGTGCGCCATGCCGACAACATCCGCGCGATGCTGCGCGCAGATAGCTGCCGGCTGACAAGCATGCGCACGAAACCGCGCGCGGTTTTGGTTTCCAGCGTGGCCAGATCGGCATCGCCAGCCAGATCGGCCAACACCAGCAGATCGCGCCGGTAGGCCGAACGCGTCAATGCGCTGGTGGCCTCGGCGGTGAGGACGGTATCGAAATGATCGAAATCGCCGAGGTGGCGCAAGGGCTCAGACGCTTTCCGGGGTTTCGTCGCGCGCATATTCAAGCACCGGCGCCAGACGCGTGATCGCGGCGGCGACCAGTTCGGCCAGACGGCTCAGATAAAGCGTGCCCATCTCGGGGTAGAAACGATCGGCATCGGTACTCGCCAGCGCCATCACCCCGATGGGGCGACCATGGGCGCGCAGCGCAAACAAGCCGAACGAGGTCAGCGAGCCGGCATTGTCGCCGAACCAGGCACGAACATCGTCGGCCAGATAAGGGCCGCAATACGGTGAGACCAGCTGTTCGGCCAGCCGCGTCACCGTTTCACCCGCCGGCGCCAGCTCGGGCAGATCCACATCGGCATCAAGATCCCACAGCCGCAACACCACGCCGGACAGGCCGAAATCATCGATCAGCGATGCATTCGCCGCCGTAATTGCCTCATCCAGCCGGTTGGCGCGCAGCAGCGACAGCGTCAGCCGATGCAGGCGCTCGCTGGTGATGTCGTTCTCTTCACCAAACTGCAAGAGCGCCCCCATGCGCGATTCCAGCACGCGGGTGCGATCACGCAGCGTCACCAGCTGGCGTTCGGCCAAAGACACAGCCTGGCCGTGATGATGGTGTGGCACGTAGATCTGTGCGATCTCGTCGGCAAATTCGTCGAAAAACGCCGGATTATCCTGCAGCCAGGCTACGATCTCGTGCGGTTGCATCGCGGTTCCTTGAATGAAATGGCTGAAACGGTTTAGAGCGTGATCACGCCTTCGAATACCGACACGGCGGGGCCGGTCATCAGCACCGGCTGGCCCATGCCCGCCCAGCTGATGCTCAGCTCACCGCCGCGCGTATGCACGCGCACGCGCTCGTCCAGCAGGCCGCGACGAATGCCGGCGACGACCGCCGCACAGGCGCCAGTGCCGCAAGCCAGCGTTTCGCCGGCACCGCGTTCGTGTACGCGCAGCAGGATTTCGTCGCGCGCGACGATCTGCATGAAGCCGGCGTTGACCCGCGCCGGGAAGCGCGGATGGTTTTCAATCGCGGCGCCCAAGCGTTCGACCATGCCGTTGTCCACATCGGCCACCACCTGCACCGCATGCGGATTGCCCATCGACACCACGCTGATATCGACGGTTTCACCGGCGACGTCGAGCGCCTGAATCACCGCATCGGTATCGGCGATGAACGGGACTTCGGCCGGCGAAAGACGCGGCGCGCCCATATTGACGGTGACCTCGCCGTCGGCTTCAAGACGCGGGTAGATCACGCCACGGGCGGTTTCGACGGCAATCTCGATCTTGTCGGTCAGCCGCTGGTCGACGACGAAACGGGCAAAGCAGCGGGCGCCATTGCCGCACTGCTCCACTTCGCTGCCATCGGCATTGAAAATCCGGTAGCGGAAATCGATACCGGGCTGCGTCGGTGCCTCAACCAGCAACAACTGGTCGAAGCCGATGCCGAAATGGCGATCGCCAAGACGCTTGATCGTCGCGGTATCGAGCAGCACGGGCTGGCGCACGCCGTCGACGACGACGAAATCGTTGCCGAGACCTTGCATTTTGGTAAAACGGAGTTGTGTCATCGGGATGTCTGCAGTTGGGGTTCAGCCGAGCAGCCGGGCGTGTTCGACCATCAGGCAGCGATCCATCACCACGAAAAGGCCGGCGTCACGCGCCTTGGTCGCGGCGTCATCATTGATGATACCCGACTGGATCCACACACCGCGCGCACCGGTGGCGATCGCCGCATCGACCACGGCACCTACTTCTTCGGCGCGGCGGAACACGTCGACCAGGTCGATGTCACCGGGGACGTCGGCCAGCGCCGGATACGCGGTTTCGCCGAGCACCTCGCTGATGCCGGGACGCACCGGCACGATGGTGAAACCGGCGGCCTGCATATAGCGCGATACGCGGTAGCTGGGGCGGTCCGGCTTCGGCGACAGCCCAAGCACGGCGATGCGCTTCACACCAGCCAGAAAGGCGCGGACCTCGGTATCACTCGGATTGCGGAACATGATCATTCTCCTTCTCGGGCTCGACGTCGCGCGTCAATCCGCGCAGCAGCCCCGGATGGTCGTGGCAAGGCCGGTCCAGATAATAGCCCTGGACCAGATCGACGCCCATTTCCAGCAGCATCCGGTAAATCGTTTCGTTTTCGACGAATTCGGCGATCGTCGTCTTGCCCATATCGTGCGCCATCGCCACCATGCCGCGGACGAAAATCTGGCTATCCGCATCGTTGGGCAGGTCGCGGATGAAGAGTCCGTCGATCTTCAGGATATCGGCCTTGAGCTGCTTCAGGTATGCAAATGAGGCGAAGCCGTTGCCAAAATCATCAAGGCAGACGGTGCAACCGGTCACGCGCAGTGCATCGATAAAGCGCTGAGCCTCGCCGATATCGGAGACCGCGGCGGTTTCGGTCAGCTCGACCAGCAAGCGGGTCGGGTCGACACAATGCAAGCGCAGCAGGCGGCCGATGAATTCAGGCAGCTCGGGCTCGTCAAACGAGCGGCCCGAGATATTGATCGCGATCGACGGCATGTGCGGCCGGGCCGCGAGCAATTCGATCGTGCGCTTGATGACCCAGCGATCGATGTCGACGATCTTGCCGGTTTTTTCGGCATGGCCGATGAAATAGCCCGGCATGATCAGCGTGCCGCCAGCGTCCTTCATTCGCAGCAGCGCTTCGAGATGCATCAATTCGCGACTATGAGTACGGTAGATACCCTGAAAATGCAGCTCGAAGCCGTCGGTTTCCAGCGCATCGACAATCCGCTCCTTCCACGACAGCCGGCTGGATGCGATGCGCGCCGGGTCGGATTCGGCCCGGTACATGCGCCAGGTCGATTTTCCGGCGGCCTTGGCCTGATACATGGCCGCATCGGCGTGGGCGACCAGTTCGGCGGCGTTGCAGGCATGCTGCGGATACAGTGCCACGCCGATCGACGTCGATGGCCGCAGCACCTGGCCATCGGTGGAGAACTGCATGCGGGCAATCCGGCTCACCAGCCGGTCGGCCAGCTTGCCGACTTCGAACACGGTACAGTCGGGCAGCAGCACGGCAAATTCGTCGCCGCCCAGACGCGCCAGTACCTCGTGCCGGCGCACCTGGGTGGCCACCTCACGAGCGATGGCCTTCAGCAACTCGTCGCCTGCGGCATGACCCAAGGTATCGTTGACGTACTTGAACTCGTCCAGATCAAAGAACAGCAGCGCCGTGGTGCCCTGGCGGCGCTCGGCATCGAGCACCATGCGCGCGAGTTCTTCCTGGAAACGGTGGCGGTTGTACAGCCCGGTCAACGAATCACGCTCGGCCAGATTCACCATGCGTTCGGCCAGTTGCCGCGCCTGGGTGACATCCTCATACAACCACATGCGGCCGCTGGCGGAACCGTCGCGCTCGGCGACGCGATAGCACTGCTGGGTGATGACACGGCCATCGCTCATGGCCAGTTCGCCGAAGTCGATCCGCTTCTGGTCCGCGGTGGCGGCGTCACTGTAATGGCCGGGCAGATCGATCTGCAACGGTCTGTTGAAGCTCTGTTGCAGCACCTCGGCCACCGCACGTCCGGCCAGACCGCCATCGGCAATCCCCCATAGCGCGCAAAATGCCGGGTTGTGGAACACGATGCGGTTATCGTTATCGACGAAAAGTACGCCAAAACGCATGGCCGACAACAAGGCGGTCAGGCGGGCGCGTTCGGTTTCGGCCCGGGCAAGGTGAATCTCGCCACGTTGGCGCGCCTCGCCAAGCTCCTTGATCCGTTCGCGAACGGCCACGCCCATGTCATTGAAACGGCGTGTCAGCTGGGCGATTTCGTCATTGCCCGTCGGCGTGGGCAAGGGTGAAAAATAGCGCAGCCCACCGGAGCCACCGGCGTCGATCAGCCGGTTCAGCGTTCGCGTCAGCCACATGCCGAATAGCGCCATCAGCAACAGCGTCGCGATCAGGCCGCTAATGAGGATGGCGGCGTTCTGCGCGCTAAGTCTATCGATCGCGGCATGCCAGGACTGCGCCGACACGCCGAAATGCAGCTCGCCCAGATGCACGCCTGCGGCGCTGATCGGGGCAACGGCGTGTACGTTTGCGCCGATGTTCTGGCTGCCATCGAAGCGGTCGGGCGGCGGCAAGGCTTGGCCAAGCGGCCATCCCTTGGTCGCCACGACCTCGCCCCGTGCGTTCGTGAGCACCAGATAGTCGATGCTCTCGACCGACAGCAAGGTATCGAGCAAGAGGCCGGTGCCGGCCGGATTGGTTTGCAGCGGTACGGCCAGCGTCGCGGCGAACAATTGCGACAAGGCGGCCACCCGCGTGCCGAGCGCCTGCCTTGCCGCGTCGTGCCAGACCCGCGAGGTGTTGACCAGCACCAGCGCCAGCACCAGCAGTTGTACGAGCACGCACGCGGTCAGCAGGCGGCCGCGCAAGGTTCGCAGAAAAGGCAGGACGGACAGCCGCATTCGATACCCGTGAAATGGATGACGCTTACAGGCTGGGCCGGATGATGCGCGCCGGCGCTAACCTTTCAGCGACTTGATGAAAACCTTGGAACGCCGTTGGTAATTGTAAAGGCGCATCTTCTCGATCGGTAAATCGTCGATCGATGCCTGTGCAAATCCGCGCTCGACAAACCAGTGGCTGGTACGCGTGGTCAGCGCAAACAGCTGCTGCATGCCGAGCGAGCGCGCACGCTGTTCGACGTGGTGCAAGAGCTGCTCGCCCCGGTCTTCGTCACGGTATTCCGGATGAATCACCAGACAGGCCATCTCGGCCATGCGGCTGTCGGCAAACGGATGGATCGCCACACAGCCGACGATCTTGCCGTCGTGCTCCAGCACCGAGTAACGGTGGATCTCGCGTTCGATCAGCTCGCGGCCACGGAATACCAGCACGCCGGCGTCCTCAAGCGGTTCGATCAGTTGCAGCATGCCGCCGACGTCATCGATGGTGGCCTCGCGCAAGGTTTCCAGCGATTCGCGCGACACCATGGTGCCGACGCCGTCGTGGGTGAACAGCTCCATCAGCAGCGCGCCGTCGAGGTAGTGATTGATCAGATGTGCCCGTTTCACCCCGCGCCGCACCGCGCGCACCGCGCAAGGCAGGTAGAGGCGGATGTCCTCGTTGGCTTCCGGGTGGGTGGCGAGGAACTGCTCGGCCTCGACCGCCGTCAGCTCGTGCAGCAGTTCGCCGGTCAGATCAACCACGCCGTCGTGGCCGAACATGAACAAGAGCTTGTCGGCCTTCAGCGCCACCGCGGCGCTGGTGGCGACGTCTTCAAGCGTCAGGTTGAAGATCTCGCCGGTCGGCGAATAACCGAGCGTCGACAACAGCACCAGCTCGCCGTCGTCGAGGCGGTAGTTCAGCGCCGTGGTATCGACCTTGCGCACCTCGCCGGTGTATTGCAGATCAATGCCGTCGCGCACACCCATCGGCTGCGCGGTGATGAAATTGCCGGCCGAGACGCGGATATCGGCATTGGCCATCGGCGAGTTGGCCATCGCCATCGACAGCATCGATTCGATCTCGACCCGCACCTGGCCGATCGCCTGCATCGCGCACTCCAGCGTGACGCTGTCGGTGACGCGCACGCCCTTGTGGTAATCGAGCGGCAAGCCTTTTTCCTGCACCCGCGCATCGATCTGCGGTCGGGCGCCGTGCACCACGACCAGCCGCACACCCAGACTGGCGAGCAGGTTGATATCGTAGGTCAGCGTTGAAAACCGGCCATCGCGGACCACCTCGCCGCCCAGGGCGATCACGAAGGTCCGGCCGCGGAAAGCGTGGATATACGGCGCCGCCTGACGGCACCATTGCACAAAGGCGGGAGTATCCATGCGCTCGAAAGTCTCCTTGACTAAGGGTTCAGCCATTTTTTGCACCGCCAACGCGGCAACCGTCAGTAGGCACCGCGACCGGTTGCGACGGTTTTGATCGTCTTGCAGACAATTGCAATGTCATACCACAGGTTCCAGTTTTTCACATACCAGGCGTCGAGTGAAACGCGCTCGGCATAGGTCGTATCGTTGCGCCCGGACACCTGCCACAGGCCGGTGAGGCCGGGGCGTGCCTCGAGGTAGAAATCGACCTTGTCGCCATAGCGTTCGAGCTCGGCTTCGATCACCGGGCGCGGGCCGACCAGGCTCATCTCGCCCTTGAGCACGTTCCACAGCTGCGGAATCTCGTCGAGGCTGGTCTTGCGCAGGAACTCGCCGATCGGCGTGATGCGCGGATCGTTCTTGAGCTTGAAATCCAGATCCCATTCGGCACGGGCCTCGGCACTGGTCGCCAGCAGGTGATCCAGCACTTCCTGGCTGTTGTGCACCATGGTGCGGAATTTCCAGCACTTGAACGGCTTGCCGTTCATGCCGACGCGCACGTGGCCGAAGAAGGTCGCCCCCGGCCCGCCCTGACGCTTGATCTGGATCGCTGCGATCAGGAACAACGGCGACAACAGCAAGAGCCCGAGCGATGCGCCGACGAGGTCGAACACGCGCTTGATCAAGGTCAGCTGCCACACCATCAGGTTGTTGTTGACCCGCAGCAGCAACACTTCGTGACTGAAAAAGTGATGTGGCACCACGCCGTACAGCGGCAAGCCGGCGACCGACGGAATGATGTGCAGATGTTTGTAACGCAGGCTCAGTTGCTCGATCGGCGCTTCGAGCGCGCGCAGCTCGTCGGTATCGACGGCGATCGCCACATGCGGCCGGCCCTCGGCCTCCAGCCAGGGGATCAGTTCATCGGCCGACAGCTTGACCACCCGCAGCACGTGCTTGTCGTCGATGGCGATTTCGTCGGGCGCATCCTGATTCACCGACACCAGTGCCTTGACGCGGAAACCGAGCTGCTTCTCGCTCATCATCGCCCGGAACGCCTCGATGGCGTTGCTGCCGGCGCCGATGATCACCGTCGGCAACTGCCACAGCCCGCGCTTGAGCAGCCAGCCGCGCATCAGCGCGCGGAACCACGGCAGCAGCACCAGCGCCAGACTCCACGACACCGGCCACAGGAAACGCGACACGGTGAACTTGCCCAGCAGCACGACCATGCCGTTCAGCAGCGCCGCCAGCAGCAACCAGCGGCTGGTTTCCAGCAGTTCGTCCCAGAACGGCAAGCGCACGCTGTAATGGCCGCGCCACCAGAAGTTGGCGACCGACAGGCAGGCGAGCAACAGGAAGGCCTGACCTTGCTGCTTGCCTTCCCATGTCCACCACAGCGCCAGACCGCTGCCGATCCGGTGATAGCGGAACACGTAGAGCAAGCCGATCGCGACGGCGAAGCCGGCCGCGAGCGCGGCAAAATCGGCAAGGGCGAGCCAAGGTTTGGCGCGTTCGGCCTGGCGATGCTTATCCATGCGAGGGGATTCCGTAAACGTTGTAAAGCGTGCTCATCATGGTATCGAGCGAATAATTGGCCGCGACAAAGCCGTGCGCACGCGCACCGATGGCGCGGCGCGCAGCGGCATCGGCAAGCAGCGGTTCAAGCGCGGCGACAAAGCCGGCAGCATCGCGCACCAGATAGCCATTGTCGCCGTTGCGCACCAGATCGCGGTTGCCGACGACATCGGTCGCCACCACCGGCAGGCCGGCGGCCATCGCCTCGATCACCGCGACCGGCAAGCCTTCCCAGCGGCTGGTCTGGATATAGATGTCCAGCGTCGCCAGCGCCTTGAGCGCCTCGGCGCGTGGCAGCCAGCCAAGCACCGTGACCCCGGCGGCCTTGAGCGCAGCCTCGCCGGACTCGTCGCCGCCGCCGATCCAGACGAATTCGACGCCGGGGCGCGTCAGTCTGGCGGCGATTTCGGCGAACAGCTCCGGATTGCGCGCCAGCGCAACGCGGCCAACGGTACCGATACGCACCACGCCGGTATTGCCCGGCGCTTTCGGGATCGCGGCAACATCGACGGCGTTTTCGACCACAGCAACGCGCGGTGTCAGGTGCTGACGGATTTCACCGGCTTCCGAATGCGAACAGGCAATCGCCGTCACCGAGGTATGCGCGAGCAGCTTTTCCAGCGTCAGGAACACGGTGTTCTTCAGCTGTCCTTCGGCGCGCTGCAAAAACGACAAACCATGCGGCGAAAAGAAGTAGCGCGGCCCGCGCACGAACAGGCTGGCAATGCGGCCGAGCGCGCCGGCCTTGCTCGAATGCAGGTGCACGACATCGGGTGCGATCTCGCGCAGCCAGCGCGTCAGCGCCACGCCGGCGCGCCAGTCGTTAAGCGGATGAATCGATCGTTGCATCGGCAACTGGATGAAACGGATGCGCGCATCGAACAACGACGGCCAGTTCTCCGGCGTTTCCTCGCGCACGCTGTGGATCACCGTGACCGCATGACCATCCTGCGCCTGACGGTTGGCGAAGGCGCACACCATAGCCAGCGTGCCGCCGCCGAACGACTCGACCACATGCACGATCGCGCTCATGCCCGCCCCTTGCGCAAGCGGGTTTTGACCCTGGCGATCAGCCCGGCCGGCATCGCCAGCAAGGCGATGGTACGGGCAATGCCGGCCAGTGCGGCCGCGCTGCCGTCCGAATGGGCGCGTTGCAGTTTCAGCCGGCTTTTCAGCTGCTTGTCGCGTTTGGCGTGCGAAATGCTGCCCGGATCGAGCTCGTAGCGGATCAGCACCTCGGGCAGATTGGCGGTCTGGAAATGGGTCACGAATTGCCAGAACAGCGCGTAATCCTCGGCCGCCGGCGCATCGAGCGGATACAGCCCGGTTTTCGCCAGCGCGCTAACGCGGTACATCACCGCCGGATGGATGAAGGCCGAATTGCGGCGCATGGTGCGGACGATCTCACGGTGCGACGCCGGATGGCGCAGCACGTACTGCATCACGCCCCCGGTATTGACGAACTCGGCTGCGCCACCGACGAGCGCGACATCGGGATGCGCATCCAGAAATGCCACCTGCCGGGCAAACCGGTCGGCGACGTTTTCATCGCCGCAATCGAGCCGCGCAACGAGTTCGTAGCCGCGAGCGCGTATCCATTCGAGCCCGGCGTTCAGCGCGTGCTCGATGCCGCGGTTTTGCGGCAGGTTCAGGAAACGCAAAGTGCCCTGCGCGGCAAACGCGGCACGGCACGCGGATTCGTCAATGCGCGCACGCGTGCTGCCGTCGTCGACGACGAGCACGTCGCATGCTTCGGCAGTGCCGATCGACGCCAGCGACTTCACCAGCGCGTCGGGGTTGTTGTAGTGCGGGATCAGGCAGATCAGCCGGTTATCGTTCATAGCACTTCCGCGTGTAGCGAGAAGTCCGGGCACAAGGCGCGCCGGAGTGAGTGACGAGATAGTACATAAAGTACAGCGAGGAACGAGCGAGGACACGACGCAGTGATCGGGCTTCGCAGTAGCGCGGATTCATGACCAGTTCTTGCGCCCAATAATGCGTTTGATTGTACGGGCTGCGGCTAAAGGCAGAATGAGCGAAGTCATGGCCTTGGCCATTTTCAGCGCAGATCGCGGCGTCCAGTCGAAATGGCGCCACAGCAGCCTGAGCCTTGCCGCCTGCTGCACCCGGCGCTTGCTCATCGAGATGCCGGCGTCGTTGTACTCGCTGCGGGTCAGCACTTCGGCCAGATTGGCGGTGCGATAACGGGCGACGAAGCGCCAGAAATAGGCGAAATCCTCGGCCGCGTGGCAATCGGTCGGATAGAGGCCGATTTCGCGCACTGCACTGATGCGGAACATCACCGCCGGATGGGTGAAAGCATTGTCGTCGTGCATCTGCCGGACGATCTCGTCGTGACCTTGCGGCTGCCGGATGGTGAAGCGATCACCACTGGCATCGAAAAACGTCACCGCGCTGCCGAGCAACATCACATCTGGATGGTCATCGAGATAGGCGATCTGTTTGGCGAAGCGCTCGGGCATTGCCAGATCGTCGCAATCGAGCCGGGCGGCGAATTCGTAGCCGGCGTCGACGATATGCTGCAAACCGGTGTTGAGTGCGTGCTCGATGCCGACGTTTTGCGGCAAATATAAAAAGCGCAGTTCACCTTGGGCCCGGAGTGCGGCACGGCAAGCGGCCTCGTCAATGCGGGCGCGGGTGCTGCCATCGTCAACGACGACGACGTCGATCGTTTCGCTTGCGCCGATCGACGCCAGCGAGGCGATCAGCCCGCCCGGGTTGTTGAAATGCGGTATCAGCAGCGCGGCGCGGTTCATGGTGTCGTCGGAAGGTTAAGTAAGCTCTGCCAGCGAGCGCCGAGTTCATCGGGGCTGTACGCCGCGGCGCGCGCGGCGAGCCATGCGGCCAGTTCGGCGTGATGCGGCGCTTGCGCGACGATCAGCGCGGCAATCGCCTCGCCGCTCGCCGCTTTGGTGACGAATTCGGCTTCGCGCTCGGCAAATAGTTCGTATACGCCGCCAGCGCGCGTCGACACCACCGGCAAGCCGGCCTGCATCGCTTCGAGCACGACCAGCGGGCAGCCTTCGAACAAGGAGGTCAGCAGCAGCCAGTCGGCGTGCGCCAGGTAGGGGCCAACGTCGTCCTGCCGGCCGGCGATGATCAACCGATCGCTCAGGCCACGCCGGGCCGCCTCGTCTTCAAGCCACGGCAGAAGCGGGCCATCGCCAACCACGGTCAGCGTCACCGGCTGGCCGGCGTGCTCGAGCGCCACCAGCGTATCCAGCCACAGCGCCGGTTGTTTTTCCTCGGCCACCCGGCCGATGAACAGCAGTCTTGCCGGCGCATGCGGCGGGCCAGCCGGGCGCGGCGGTTGCGCTTCGACGAAATTGGCAATCACCTGCCAGCCTTGCGGGATGCCCTGCCCCATGTCGGGCCCGTATCCAAGCCATCTCGCCATCGAGTCACGCGCGTGCGCGGAGACGAACACCAGTTCGGGCAAGCGGCGATAAATGAATTGGCAGACGCGCCGATGCACCGGGTTCATGTGCGCGCGCTCGTCGACCTCGAACAGCGGCCCGTGCACCCAACCGAGCACGCGCTTGCCAAGGCCACGCGTCGCCATCCAGGTGATATAGAGCGGCATCAGGAACGTTGCCGCGACCACCACATCGTGCTGCTTTGCCAGCGCACGCAGCGACAAGCAGCCGGACAGCCACGTCCACGGCTTCTTCGGCTGCCACGCGGCCGAAAGATCGACGACCTTGAGCCTGGCGGTACGAGCCCCCCAGAGGTTGCGGTTGCCGCCCATCATCACCACGGTGACATCGACACCACGCGCCGCCAGCCAGCTGCCAACCAGCACCACGCAGCGCTCGACGCCGCCAAGGCCAAGATCGCGCACGACCAAAAGTAGTTTCATAACAACCCCTGCAGCCTCATGCCCGCACTCGCAGCCGCTTGATCAGGCCGTAAACGGCATCGCCGGCGAGCACGCGCACACGCTGGCGCTGCCATTTGCCGCGCTCTTCGGCCGGCGGCGGCAAGGCGCGCGACAAGGCGGAAAAGCGCTTTTTGCAGCGCCAGTCCACGCCCCTGGTGCGGATCAGCGCATCGAGCCAGACCGTGGTGAACGCATCGCGCGTGGCCGGATCGGCCTGCGCCAAGGTCACCAGCCAGGCGGTAAAGGTGAACCAGTCGCTGCGATCGAGCGCGCGATCGGAAGCGGCGAGCTCGGCAAAGCGGACCTTATCCGCATCGGCCCAGTCGGCCGGCAAGGCGTGGCGCGCGTAATCGAGCCGCACTGCGGCGGCGGTCTGCGCCATCGCGGCGGTCTTGGTCTGGGTGATCTGGCCGGGATGAATCCGGTAGTCGAGCAGCGGCGCGGCGATACCAACGAAACGGGCGCCGCCCTTGGCCAGCGCGCACCACAGCGCGTAGTCCTCGGCATGGCTCGCCGCACTATCGTAGCCATGCTGCTTGAACACGCTCGCCCTGACCATGGCACCGGGATGGGCGAACGGCGGGTTGAACAGCAACGCAGCCTTGATGGCCGCATCGCTGGTTGGCGGTAGCCAGAGTCCGTCACGCTCGCCGAAGAAGCGCACGCCCACGCCGCAGACGTCGGCGCCCGACGCCTGCAGTGCGGCTAGCTGCCGGCCAAGGCGCTCGGGGTGGGCAATATCGTCGGCGTCCATGCGCGCGATCCATTCGCCACGCGACAAGGCAATCGCCTCGTTCAAGGTCGCAATCAGCCCACGGTTTTCGCGGCTGACGATGCTGAAGCGCGGGTCGATCGCCGCGTGCGCATCCAGCAGCGCACGCGTCGCATCCGACGAGCCATCGTCGATGGCGATGCACTCGAAATCGGCAAACGTCTGCGTGGAAAGCGACGCCAGCGTATCGGGCAGCAAGGCGGCGGCGTTGTAGCAAGGCAGGATGATAGTGACGAGCGGACTCATGCCCTGCTCCGCAAATGCACCCGCGCACGCCACCAGAACGCAGCCAGAATCAGCACTTCGACCGCCACGACAATCTGCGCCGCGGCCACCGCGCCACGACCGGGCAGCAGCCAGAGCAAGAGCGCGACGTTGATCACGCCGGCGGCCACCAGCACCTTGCTGTAATAACGCTCATCGCCGAAAGGCAGCAGGCTTTGCAGGCCGTACACGTAGGACAACGCGCCGAGCAGCACCACCGGCGCCAGCCAGATCAGCGTTTCAACGCTGCCGAGCATGCCCTTGCCGAGCAGCAGCGGCACGATCCACGGCGCGCCGACCATCAACACCAGGGTCAAACCAAGCCCGGCGAGGCCCTGCATCTTGAACGCCTTGCCGATCAGTGCCACTGCCGCCGGTTTATCGTGACTGGCGAGCTGGGCGATGCGCGGATACGTCGCCTGCACCAGCGGGCCGATCAAGCCCTGCACCGTGTAGGTGAGCTTGTTGGCGGCGGCAAAATAGCCGACCTGTGCCGGACTGGCGAACCAGCCGAGCAACACCGCGGTGCTGGTCGTATAGAGATTGGTCGACAGCGCCGACAGGAACAGCGGCCAGCCGGCCCTGAGCGAAGCGAAGATGTCCGAACGCGTCGGCGCCACCCATGCCGGCCGGGGCGCACCGTGACCGGTGATCCACCAGTAGGCACCGGCGACAAAGGCCGGCAAGGCCTGCAGCACCACAGCGGTCGACACGTCATCGGGCCCGCGCACCATCAGTAGCAGCGCCCCGAGCACGACGACGCGACCGGCGACGGTGAGCAAGGATGCCGCGCGCATCAGTTCAAGACCTTGGAAATACCAGATCGGGAAGAACACGCTGGAAACCACGTACAAGAGCGAGAGCCAGAACACCGGCGCGTGCTGCTGCCAATCCGGCACGGTGCCGATCGCTACCGCCAGCGAGGTACACGACACCAGCATCAGCATCGCCTTGGCGACGTTGGTGCGCCAGAACACCCGTGCGATCGCGGCGGTATCGCCACGGGCGATCGCCACTTCGCGGGTGGCCGACAGATTGAAGCCGAAGTCGGTCAGCAGCACGCCGTACTGAACGACGGCGAACGCGTACGACTGGACGCCGAAGCCGTCGGCGCCCAGCGTGCGCGCCAGAAACGGAAACGTAACCAGCGAGACCAGATAGTTGAGGCCCTGAACCAGGTACAGGGCGAAGATATTGCCTTTCAGGCGAGCGTCGAGGGCCATGCAAGCGAAAAGCCCGCGCAAAGCGCGGGCGAAGTCATTGTTGTGGTCATTCTAGCCGCGCAGTCCGCCAGCCGGCAGGAAATAACACCGCACCACCAGCGTCAACCTGCTCGAATGGGCGAGCGAGCCAAAGCAGTTTGGCGCCGCCCGGAGCGCAGACGCCCCGCAGGAAGCACCCTTGGGGTGAACCGGAATGGACATGGAGTCCATGAGGATTTCGAGCACCGGACGACGTCAAAATGCGCAGGCGCAGCCGGCCAGTCGGCCAGTCGGCCAGTCGGGCAGTCGGGCAGTCGGGCAGTCGGGCAGTCGGGCAGGTTTCAGTCGCCGTAGCCGTTCGGGTTCTGACTTTGCCAGCGCCAGCCGTCTTCGCACATTTCTTTCAAGCCCTTCTCGGCCACCCAGCCGAGCTGCTCGCGCGCCGATGCCGGGTCGGCATAGCAGGCGGCGATATCGCCGGGACGACGCGCGACCAGCTGATATGGCACCGGTTTGCCCGAAGCGGCCTCAAACGCCTTGACCATGTCGAGCACCGAATAACCCTGACCGGTACCCAGATTGACGGTCACGAGACCCGGATTCTTTGCCAGCTTTTGCAGCGCCTTGACATGGCCGCACGCCAGATCGACGACGTGGATATAGTCGCGCACGCCGGTGCCGTCGGGCGTCGGGTAGTCATTGCCAAACACCGACAGTTGTTCACGCTTGCCAACGGCCACCTGAGCCACAAAAGGCATCAGGTTGTTTGGAATGCCCTGCGGATCTTCGCCGATCAGCCCGGACTCGTGCGCACCGACCGGGTTGAAATAACGCAGCAGCGCCAGATCCCAGCTTGAGTCGGCTTTGTACAGATCGCGCAGCATCTCCTCGACCATCAGTTTGGAGCGCCCGTACGGATTGGTCGCCGACAGCGGGAAATCCTCGCGAATCGGCACCGTCTGCGGATCGCCGTACACGGTGGCCGAGCTGGAGAACACCAGCTTTTTCACCCCGGCGGCGCGCATCGCTTCCAGCAGGCACAAGGTGCCAACGACGTTGTTGTCGTAGTACTCAAGCGGCTTTTCTACCGATTCGCCCACGGCCTTGAGCCCGGCGAAGTGGATCACCGCCGAAACGTCAAAGCGCTTGAATACCTCGTCGAGCGCAGCGCGATCGCGCACATCGGCCTTGATCCATTCGATCTGCGTACCGGTGATCGTTTCCAGCCGCTCCAGCACCGCCGGCTTGGCGTTGTAGAAGTTATCGAGAATCACCGGCTTGAAGCCGGCGGCAATCAACTCGACATAGGTATGCGAGCCGATATAGCCGGCACCACCGGTCAAAAGCACATGCATGTGAATCTCCGAAGCGAAAAGGGGCTTAACGTTTTTCCTGGCGCCACAGCAACCACAGCGCCGCGCCCATAAAGGTCAGCGTGGGAATGGATACCACGGCCGGCGCCGGCCAGTTCTGCAGCTCGCCCAGATACACCACGAGGCGGTTGAAGAAGTGGAAAGTGACGCCGGTGAGAATACCGATGAAAAGTTTCACGCCGACATTGGCGCTACGCCGCTGCGTTTGCGAGAACGGCAAGGCAATCACCACCATCGACAGACAGGCGAGCGGATAGAAGAGCTTGCCCCACAACGCCAACTGGTAACGCTGGGTTTTCTGGCCGTTGACTTCAAGGTGATCGATATAACGCATCAGCGCGCGCGCCGACATCTGCGCGGGTTCAACCAGCAGCACCGCAAGCATCTCGGGGGTGATCTGCGTAGCCCAGTCGAAGAGCGCCTCGTTCTTGAGTACAACTCCGCCCGATGCCGGCAGAAAGCTTGTTTGCAGCGCAGGCGCCAGCGTCCATACGCCATTGCCTTTGTAGCGCCCCTGCACGCCATCGACGATGCGGTCCAGCGTGCGCTGCTCGCTGAACTCGTAGATGCGCACGCGCTGCACCGAGAGATCCGGCAGCATTTCGGCGATATTGACGATCTGCCGGCCATCCTTGACCCAGACACCCGAGTGAAAATCCCCGGCGATCATCTGTTTGGTCGCCGCCAGCCGGTATTGGCTGGCCATGCGCATGGTCACCGGCGCAACGTACTCACCGAGCACCACGGTAAACGCGCTATACGCCACACCAATACCGACCAGCCACAGCAGCAATCGCTGCACCGATACACCGGCGGCGCGCATCACCGTCAGCTCGGAATTGCCGTTGAGATTGGAGAGCGCAAAGATGCTGCCGATCAGCACCGCGATCGGCATCAATTCATACGCATTGCCGGGAATTTGCAGCGCGACGTAAATCAGCGCATCGATCACCCGGTAACCGCCCTTGCCAAGCTGCGAGAACTGCGCGATCACGTCGAAAAACATGTACAGCGCCAGCAGACCGACCAGCGTGAACAGCACGAACAGCGTCAGTTCTTTCAGCAGGTAACGCGACAGCAACTTCATCATCGCGCATGCCCTCGCCAACGATAGAGCAGAAACATCATCGCCAGCGCCGCGCCATGAATCGGCCACATGCCGACCATGACGGGAATCTTGCCGTCGGCAATCCATGCCTGACCGATATTGATGAAGTTGTAATACAGGAAATACACGAACACCGCCCCGAGCAGGTTCAGCGCCCGGCCGCCGCGCGGATTGAAAAACGCGAACGGAATCGCGCACATCGCCATGATCAGCGCCGAGATCGGCAGCGCAATCCGCCAGGCCAGTTCGCCCTGCTCCTCGGGACTACTGCTGCCAAGAAGCTCCATGGTGCTTTTGGCCTGCGTGCTCGGGCTGGATACCGGTTTATCGTGCGTTTCGACCTTGAGCTGCGCACGCTCGAACTCGGTGGTTTCGTACGCAGCCGTTCCCGGCACGCCGGTATAGGCATGGCCCTTGCCGAGCCACAGCCAACGCTCGCCGTGCTGATCGAGAAACAGCCCGCCCTCGTTGGCAACAACAACCGTGAGCTTGCCGTTCTTGCCGCGCAGCTGCGCGAACACGTTCTTGCCCCGCCCGGTGTCGGCAACGAAATGTTCGACGAAATAGATCCGGTCCGCCGCGGCCGATTCACGGAATACCCCGGGTGCAACTTGCGAGACTTCCTGGCGCTGGGCCGATTTCTCGCGAAAATCACGGCTTTCGCGCTGTGCCCACGGCCAGGCAAACAACGACAGCGCGGCAATCAGCAACACGATGGGGATGGCGAACTCGAGTACCGGCCGGATGAAACTCTTGATCGAGCGACCGCTGGCGAACCAGATCACCATCTCGTTGTCTTTCCATAGTCGTGTCATGGTCGAGAGAATGGCGATGAACAACATCAGCGACATCAACATCGGCAGATAACGCAACGAGGTAAAGCCCATCAGCACCCAGACCGCGCCGCTACCGAGCACGCCAAGCGTCGCCTGGCCGAGCAGCTTGACGACCTGCGTGGTCATGACGACAAGCAGCAACACCGAAAAAACGGCGATCGCTACCCAGGACATTTCGTGAATCAGGCTTCGTCTGAACAGCATCCGCGTTTTTGACTTATAAGGGGGGCTGGGAAATAATCGGGCGATCTTGCCGGCGCCGCTAGTGTTTTAGTTCACTTGCGCGCCGCCCACTTGGTCCGATGCTGTTCGAGCGGGCAAGCTACCTTGCCCCGACACGCTCAGACTGCCACTGCGGCAGCCCCATACCGCGACACCAATGGAGATCTGCCATGGAGTTTAGCATCAATCTTACCGCCCCCGAAAAAGCCGCCGCCGACTGCCTGGTGCTGCCGCTTTCCGGGATCAAACTCCCAGCAGCCCTTGCCAAGCTCGATGAGCGCGCCAGTGGCTGGCTGTCCACGCTCATCGCGGGCGCAGACTTCAGCGACAAGGCTGGCACGGTACTGAGCGGCTATCTGCCGATCGATGGCGCACCACAAAAGGTGGTGTTGCTACAGCTTGGCAAGGACGTGAGCCCGGCATCGCTGCGCAAGGCATTTGACGCACTCGCGCGCACGCTGATCGCCGGCAAATCGGCCAGCGTCACGATCGCGCTGCCGCCGCTGAAAGGGATTGATGCAGAGGACGCCGTCGCCGCGATCACGCAGGCGATCATCCTGGAATCCTATCGCTTCACCCAGTTCAAGTCCGAGCCGGAACCCGCGCCAGCGCTGATCAGCATCACGCTGCTGCTGACGAAAAAAGGCGAACTGAAGGCCGCCGAGGAAGGCCTGGCCCGCGGCCTCGCCGTCGGCCATGGCATGAATCTGACCCGTGATCTGGGCAACCTGCCCGGCAATATCTGCACACCGACGCGGCTGGCCGAAGAGGCCGCGCATCTGGCCGAGCGTTTCGCGCTGAAGCTGACCGTGCTGGAAGAGGCCGATATGGCCGCGCTCGGCATGGGCTCGCTGCTGTCGGTCGCCAAGGGCTCGACCCAGCCGCCGAAGCTGATCGTGCTCGAATACCACGGCGCTGGCGACGGCAAGAAAGCCGCCAAGCCGGCGGTGCTGGTCGGCAAGGGCATCACCTTCGATTCGGGCGGCATTTCGCTCAAGCCCGGCGAGGGCATGGATGAAATGAAGTACGACATGTGCGGCGCCGCCACCGTGCTCGGCACGCTGCGCGCGGTGTGCGAGCTGGCGCTGCCGGTCAACGTGATCGGGGTGATCCCGACCTGCGAAAACATGCCGGCCGGCAACGCGGTCAAGCCTGGCGACATCGTCCGTTCGATGTCGGGCCAGACGATCGAAGTACTGAACACCGACGCCGAAGGCCGGCTGATCCTGTGCGACGCGCTGTCCTACGTCGCCAAGTTCGACCCGGATGTCGTCGTCGACATCGCCACGCTGACCGGTGCCTGCATCATCGCGCTCGGCCACGTCACCACCGGGCTGTTTGCCAATGACGACGACCTCGCCGACGCGCTGTACGCCGCTGGCCAGCAGACCGGCGACAAGGCCTGGCGCCTGCCGGTGTGGGATGAATACCAGGATCAGCTGAAGTCCAATTTTGCCGACATGGCCAATATCGGCGGTCGCCCGGCCGGCTCGATCACCGCCGCAGCCTTTCTGTCGCGCTTTACCAAGGACTACCGCTGGGCTCACCTCGATATCGCCGGCACGGCATGGAAATCCGGCGCAGCCAAGGGTGCAACCGGACGACCGGTGCCGCTGCTGGTCGAGTTCCTGCGCCAACGCGTCGAGAAAAAAGGTAAGAACTAAGCATGGCGCCCGTGGCGCAGGTCACGTTCTACTTCAATGTCAAAAGCCGCGAGCAGGCGCTGTGCCAGCTCGTCGGCAAGGCGATGACGCAAAAACTGACGATCAATGTGCTCGCGGAGAGTGAATCGGCCGCGTATGCGCTCGACCGGCTGTTGTGGGAGCTGCCGCAAACCGGCTTCATACCGCATTGCGCCGCCGACCATCCCGATGCCGCACGCACCCCGGTGATCGTCGATTACCGCGTCGAGAAAATGCCGGTGCGCGACGCGCTGTTCAACTGGACCGACGGCGTGCCCGCCGGGCTCGACCGCTATGCCCGGGTGATCGAGATCGTCGATCAGTCCGACGAAGCCCGTGCCGCGGCGCGCACGCGCTGGCGTGCTTATCAGGCACACGGCATCACGCCCGACTCCATCGACCTTCTCGAATTGGCCGCCCGCCCATGAGCAATCCCGATAGCATCAGCCCGCTGCTCGACAAGATGGATGCACTGCTGGCCCGTCACCGCGGCGAACCGCTGCGCGGCGATGATATTCCGGTACTGACCACCGAGATCGACGATATTCCGGTGCTCACCGACGAAGCCACTGATCCGGCGCTGATGTTTCATCCGGATGAGTTCCTGATGCCGCCGCCGACACCCAGCGCGCCGCCGGCAGTGGCCCCTTTACCCAGCCCGGCCAGCCCGGCGCCGGGTGAATTCCTCGATCTGCCGCTGCTTGATCTGGATGCGCTGATCTCGCCTTATCCGGAAACGGTGGACGAGAACTGGTTGCCGCCGCTCCCCGAAGGCAGTGACGACCCCATCAACATCACCACCCCGATCACGCTCGACTGGGACATTGCCGAAGCAAGCCACGAAGTCGCTGAAGTCGCTGAAGTCGCTGAAGTCGCTGAAGTCGCTGAAGTCGCTGAAGTCGCTGAAGTCGCTGAAGTCGCTGAAGTCGCTGAAGTCGCTGAAGTCGCTGAAGTCGCTGAAGTCGCTGAAGTCGCTGAAGTCGCTGAAGTCGCTGAAGTCGCTGAAGTCGCTGAAGTCGCTGAAGTCGCTGAAGTCGCTGAAGTCGCTGAAGTCGCTGAAGTCGCTGAAGTCGCTGAAGTCGCTGAAGTCGCTGAAGTCGCTGAAGTCGCTGAAGTCGCTGAAGTCGCTGAAGTCGCTGAAGTCGCTGAAGTCGCTGAAGTCGCTGAAGTCGCTGAAGTCGCTGAAGTCGCTGAAGTCGCTGAAGTCGCTGAAGTCGCTGAAGTCGCTGAAGTCGCTGAAGTCGCTGAAGTCGCTGAAGTCGCTGAAGTCGCCAAGTCTGATGCGATCGAAGTGGCCGAAGCAATCGAATTTGATGCGGCAACGATGGATGTGTTTGCTGATGCCGATCCACTCAAGATCGAACAGGAAGCCGAAGCCGGGGTTGTCGCGGGTGATGCTGCTGCAAATACAAGCACCGGCATACAGTCCCCGGCACGACACACCCTGGTCTGGCACGGCAGTGATGAAGCGCTCGATGCCCAGCCGGATGAGGTGCCGGCCGAGATCGTCGAGGCAAGCGCAATCACGCCAGTGCTTGCCGCCATCACCACGCCGCCCGATGAGATCGGTGTCGCACCGCTGACCGCGATCAGCCATGCAAGCTGGCGCCCCAACACGCTGTCCAGCCCGGCTGACGAGGTCGACGACATCTGGATTATCGATCTGGATGCGCTCGACGCTGGCGACGTATCCGCCGTCGAAATGCCGAAGCTCGAATCGGCGGCGGCGCCAGCTGCGGAAGCATTCGTTGATGCCCCGCAGCCATCAGCGCCCCTGCAGATCGACGCCGGCGCCATCTCCGAAATCACCGCCGCCGTCGGTGCCCATCTGGCGATCGATATCGCACTGGAAGTCGAACAGCGGGTCAAGCAGCAGATGGCGACGGTGATGAACACCGTCTACACCGACCTGCTGCACAAACTCGGCAGCGACATCGCGAACGAACTGGAAGCACAGCTGGCGCCGCGGATCAGCGAGCTCGTCAACGACGAGCTGCGCCGTAAGCGCCTGCTCGACTGAATCCGGCTAGTCTTTCAGCCGGAACACGATCGGCACATGCACGTCGGCCTCGACCGGCGTATCGCCGCGCCTGGCGGCGATGAAATGCCAGCGCTCGGCCACGGTCTTGCGTGCGGCCTCGTCGAGCCGGCCAAAGCCGCTGCTGCGCTGCACCTCGACCGCCAGCGGCTTGCCATCGCGCCCGACCCTGACCTTGAGCACGACCTTGCCCACTTCGCCGCGCTGGCGCGACGCCAGCGGCATTTCCGGCTCGGGATTGGCCAGATAGCCGGGCCAGCTTGGCGGTGCACTCGGCGCCTCGCCGCCGCCCTCCGCAACGTGTGCGCGTGCGCCGTCTGGCTTGACCACTGCCGGCGGTGCGGTATCCGCGACCACAGGCTCGACCGGCTTGGTTTCAGCCGGAACAGTCGGTGCGGGCCGCGATACTGACGGTGCCAGCGCCAAGACCGGCTGGCGCTGCGGCGCTGGCAAGCTGGCCTTCGGTGCCGCCGCCGGCTTGCCCTGTTTCGGAGCCGCGCTAAGCCGCACCGCCACTGCTGCGGCCGGTGCCTCCAGTGCAGGCACCGCCGCCGGCGCAGCGAGCAGCACCACTGTCAGCGGCATTGCCGGCGAAGGCTGCGGCGGTACCGAATGCGCCAGCCAGCCGGAACCGAACGCCACGACACCGGCGTGCGCGGCGAACGAAACCAGCATGGCATAGCGCAGTTGCACGGCTAGCGCCTGCGGGCGTCGCGGCGGCGCCACCACAGCGTCAGCCCGAGTGCCGCGGCGGCGACATTGGCGGCGGCAAAGCCGGCCAGGATGAGATCCCGCGCGGTCTTGCCCAGCCCGTCGAGCCAGTGCCATTTATGCAAGTAGGCGAACACGTATCCTTCCAGTCGGTCGCGGTTGTCGATGCGAACCGAGAACGCACCGGTCGCCGGCTCAAGGTAATAGGCCGGCTTCCCCGGCACGGCATAGTCGACGCGGTAAACCGGCAGGCGCTTCTGGAAAAAACCGTACTCGCCGCCGAACTGCGTCACCAGGGAGATGGTAGCCGCCGCATCGCTCGGCGCGCCAGCCCGCTGTGCCAGTTCCCGCGCATGCCGCTGCGCTACGTCAACATCGGTCCAGTTCGCACCGTCCCAGTAGCGTGGCAGCGTGCTCGCGGCATCGGCCTGATGGTGCTGATGCTCGGCCGTCGGCCTTGCGCCCCCCGCCGGCGCGGCCAACCACAGGCCCCGGCCGCCGACATTGACGGCGCTCAATCTCGCCACGCCGTCGGGCACCTCGGCCAATGGCGGCATTACCCCCGGCACCGGTGCCGCCGGGGTTGGTGATGGGGCACGGGCGAAGTACAGATGTACCAGCCCGCTGACTATCAGCATCACCCCGGCGATGCCCACGGCAACACCGAGGCCACGGTGCCAGCGCCGCAGCCGCTGCTGTCCGGGTTTCAGCGTCCCGGCGCGTCGACGGCTCAGCCACAGCGCCAGCCCGCCGAGCACGGTCAGCAGGCCACAACCGAGCAAGGTGGTGATGCCGGCTAGACGCAGCGGCTCGCTCGCCCACGCCCAGCTGTGCAACAGCACGAAAGCGCCCATCAGCACCCGCTTGCTGTCATTGGTCAAGGTCGACAGCCGCGCCTCACCGGTATCGACAAACGCCGTCAGGCCATCACCCCGGTCGAACTCGACCCGCCACACCGGCAGGATCTTGTTCATCGCCGGGTAATCGCCGCCGAAGGCGGTGATCGGCGTGATCCGCGTGATGGGGCTGGACGAATCGCCGGCAAAGGCGCGCGCCAGCCGCTCGGCTTCGATCCGGTCGGCATCGACGATCTCGCGGCCGGTTTGTGCATCGGCCCAATGTCGCTGCGCCCCGTCGAGCGCGAGCCACTGCCACGCGGGGCGGCCGGCAAATGTCGTCAGTCGCAGCTCGCGCGCCGGGCCAGTCAAGGCTGGCACCACCGGTTTGAGCCCGGCCGGCAGCGGCGCGGCCGGCGTCGGCCGCTGCGCTTGCGGCGACAAGGCCGACATGATCGGATGCATCACCCCGGTCAGCCCCCACAGCAGCACCGCGACACCGGCCGGCAGCGCCAGCAGCCGGTGCCAGCGCGTCAGCACCGCGACGAGCCGCCCGGTCTTGAGTACCGGCAGCGCGACGAAGCCCGTTTGCCGGTACGGTGGCGTCACCGGTTTCGGCCGGCGCCGGCGCAGGTAGCGGAAGAAGCCGCCGCTCATTTCGCCACCTCGCCGCCGAAGGCGTAGCGCACCCCGATGAGCGCGGTGCGCGGTGCGCCCGGCGTGTAGGTGTCCTGCGCGTTCGGGCTGTACACGCCGACGCCGCTGTACGTCGACGACGCCGATTCGGCGTAACGCTTGTCGCCCAGGTTGATCACGCTCGCCCACGCCTCCCAGCCGCGATGAAAACCCCAGTTGGCGCGCAGATTCAGCAGCGTGTGACCGTCGTAACGCACCGTATTGGCGTCGTTCATCCAGTACGGGCCGACATACTGGACTTCGAGCGCGAGCCGCGCCTTTTCAAACGGCAGCCATGCCAGCGCGGCATTGCCGAACCAGTTCGGCGCCTGCGCCATGGTCTTGCCGGCGAAGTTCAACGCCGGCGTCGCCTGATAATCGCGGTACTCGTGCTGGGCGTAGCTGCCCGACAGCCGCCATTGCCACGCCTCGGCCACAGCGCCCGACAAGCCAAGCTCGATGCCGCGATGCCGCGTGCTGCCGGCATTGCGCGGCTCGGAGCGGCCCGGCTGGCTGCTGAAATTGACGATCTCGTCCTCGCCGTCGAGCTGGTACAGCGCCAGCTCGAGCGCGGTCTTGTACGGTAGCTGCGCGCGCACGCCGATCTCGACGTTGTCGTACGTCGCCGGCTTCAGGTCGGGCACCGCCAGCGACGAGAACAACTGGCCGACCTCGGGCGGCGTGAAGCCCTGGCTGTAGCTGGCGTAGCTGCTGAGCGCCTCGCTCATCTGCCACGTCAGCCCGAGCTTGGGCGAGGCATGAGAAAAATCCTGCGCCTGGCTGGCCGCGCCGGTGGTCGCGCTCGGCGTCAGGTTGTTGCGATAATCGTAGCCGACGCGGTCCCAGCGCAGCCCGGCGGTTGCGCGCCACGCGGTATTGATCGCCCACTGCGCCTCGCCATAGAGCGCGGCGTTGCGCAGGTCGACGTGGTAATCGCGCCGCCGCGTTGTCTGCTGGTAGCCCAGATAGCGGCCGCTGGCCGGATCGCGCTGCACCGCCAGATTCCACTCGCCCTGATCATTGGGGCTTTCTTCCAAGGTGACGCCGCCGATCAGCCGCAACGGCCCCCAATCCTGCCGGTGCCGCGCATCGACGCCAACCGAGCTGAAGAAGTTCTCGGTGGTTCGCCCCGACGCGGTGCTTGGGCCGGTGTTGAAGATCAGATAGCTCGGCAATTGATCGGTGTTGTTGTGGCGCCAGTAGACGCTGGCTGTGGTTTCGCCACCGTCGTTCCAGTTGCCAATCAGCTGCGCATAGGCGCGCATCGCCTCGACGTTGCGGTAGGTGAAGGTCTGGTAACTGTAGCCGGGGCGGTTGTTGTAATCGGACGGATTCAGGCTGCCCGGCATGTCGGTATCGAGCTTGTTGTAACTGAACAGCGTTTTCAGATACGCCGTATCCGACAGCGTCAGGTCGCTGCGCAGCGTCGCCGAGGTTTTGTCGGCGTCGCTGTAGTCCTGCCAGCCGTCGCGCTGCCAGCTGCGGTACGCGGTCAGCCGGCTGGCGAGCACGTCGTTGCCGCCGGTAATGCCGGCGTCGATGCGGCTGTAACCCTGGTTCGAGCCGCGCAAGGCGATGTCGCCACCAGGCGTACTGCTGGGCGCGCGACTGATGAAATTGACCGCGCCGCCGACGGCGTTGCTGCCGTACAGGCTGGACGCCGGGCCGCGCATCACCTCGACGCTGTCCTCGCCGTCCAGGTTGATTTCGTAGGTGGCGTTGTGGTTGAACACGCCCACCGGGCGGATCGGGATGCCGTCTTCGAGATATTGATACAAGGGCCGGGTCGAAATCGGCTGGCGGATCGCCATGCTGTGCTGCTCGTTACCGAGATCGGGCATCAGCACGCCGGGTACGGTGTCGAGCAGCTGGCTGATCGACGTCGGCTTGGTGTCGGCGATGGTTTTGGCGTCGACCTTGCCGATCGCGGCGGCGGTTTCTTTTAGCGGCGCCGCTTCGCGCGAGCCGGAGACGACGACTTCGTCGAGCAGCGGCGTTTCATTGGCGTACGAGCACGCGGCAGCGATCGCGAAGGCGAGCGCCACCGGTTGGATGGGCTGGTTCATGCAGGCTCCTGCGCCGCGCGCACGCGCGGCAACCGGCGGCGCCACGAGGGCGCGCCGATGATTCGTGTTATCGGATTTGAGGGAGACGAATCAGAGCAGGATGGGTGGCGCGCGCGGCGCGTGCGCCCAGACGCGCCGCGCCGGTGCCGGCCATAACGCGGCGACGAGCGCCGGTGTCACCGCGATCAGCGCGACCAGCGGCAGCGTGAATGTCGGTACCGGTGGCGGCAGTGCCTGCGCCGCCATGACCGCGCAAACCGGGCAGGCGATGGCCGACTTGACCGGCTGGTCCTTGCCGGCGATCACGACCTGGCGGATCTCGCCGCCCGGTGCGCACAGCGCCACGGTGACCGCGCCGCTCGCCATCGCCTGCGCGTGCACGAACGGCAGCGCGAGCTGCAGCACCAGCGCGATCAGCGCCGGCACACGGCCAAGACGGAGGAAACGGGCGAGCGAGATGCGCACGGGCAAACCGGAGAGGATGACGAGCAGGAGTCTAGGCAGCCGTCGCAGCGACAGCAAGCGCCACCGGGCGCGCACGAACGGCAGGCAACAAAAAACGGGCCCCGTAGGGCCCGTTGTTCAGTGGCTGCTGATCACTTCGAAACCTGGCCGAGCTGGCGAGCGAGCCAAAGCAGTTTGCTCGCGCCCGAAGCGCAGGAACCGGAATGGACATGCAGGTCCATGAGGACGACCCGATAGGTAGTCCCCTTGCGAGGTTCCGAGCATCGGACGAGGGCAAAATGCGCAGGCGCAGCCGCCAGATGGGTCAGATTTTTACTTCAGCAGCGCCTTGGCACGTGCCACGACGTTGTCGACGGTGAAGCCGAACAGCTTGAACAGCTCGCCGGCCGGTGCCGATTCACCGAAGTGATCCAGACCGATCACGTCGCCTTCGAGGCCGACATACTTGCGCCAGCCGTCGGTCACGCCAGCCTCGACCGCCAGACGCGGCACGCCGGCCGGCAGTACCGATGCCTGGTAGGCCTTGTCCTGCTTGTCGAAGACGTTGGTCGACGGCATCGACACCACGCGAGCGGCAATGCCTTCAGCGGCCAGCACTTCGGCGGCCTTGACGATCAGGTCCAGCTCGGAGCCGGTTGCGATCAGCACCACCTTGGCATCCGCCGCATCGCGCAGCACATAACCGCCCTTCTTGATGTCGGCGATTTGCGCGTCGGTCCGCGACTGGAACTGCAGGTTCTGGCGGGTGAAGATCAGCGTCGACGGCGTGGCCTTCTGCTCGATCGCATCGGCCCAGGCCACCAGCGTTTCGACGGTATCGGCCGGACGCCAGACGTTCATGTTCGGGATCAGCCGCAGCGTTGCGGTCTGTTCGACGGCCTGGTGGGTCGGGCCGTCTTCACCGAGACCGATCGAGTCGTGGGTGAACACGAACAGGGTCGGAATCTTCATCAGCGCGGCCATGCGCAGCGCGTTGCGGGCGTATTCGCTGAACATCAGGAAGGTCGCGCCGTACGGACGCCAGCCGCCATGCAGCTGCGTGCCGTTCATGATCGCGGCCATGCCGAATTCACGCACGCCGTAGCTGATATGGTCGCCAACGAGTTCGTTGCCAACGCGCTTCAGTGGCGTACTGCCCTTCCAGTTGGTCAGGTTCGAGCCGGTCAGATCGGCCGAGCCGCCGAGCATTTCCGGCAGGTGTGGCACATAGGCCGACAGCGCGTTCTGGCTGGCCTTGCGGGTGGCGATGGTTTCGGCCTTGGCATTGGCCTCGGCGATTGCATCGGCGACGACCTTGCTCCACGTCGCCGGCAATTCGCCTGCGTTGCGGCGCTTGAACTCGGCAGCCAGATCCGGATGAACCTCGGCGTATTCCTTGAACAGCCGATTCCACTCGGCTTCCCACTTCTCGCCGGCTTCTTTCTTGTCCCAGGCGGCGTAGACCTGCGCCGGGACTTCGAACGGTTCGTACAACCAGCCGATGCTGTCGCGGGTCGCGCGGATTTCAGCATCACCCAGCGGCGCGCCGTGCGAATCGTGGCTATTGGCCTTGTTCGGGCTGCCCTTGCCGATGATGGTCTTGCAGCAGATCAGCGTCGGCTTGTCGGTGACGGCCTTGGCTTCTTCGATCGCCTTCTTCACCGCGTCGACATCGTGGCCGTCGATCGGGCGGATCACATGCCAGCCATAGGCTTCAAAACGGCCCGGCGTATTGTCGGTGAACCAGCCTTCAACATGGCCGTCGATCGAGATGCCATTGTCGTCCCAGAACGCCACCAGCTTGCCCAAGCCCCAAGTGCCGGCGAGCGCGGCGGCTTCGTGGCTGATGCCTTCCATCAGGCAGCCGTCGCCGAGGAAGCAGTAGGTATGGTGATTGACGATGTCAAAGCCCGGCTTGTTGAACTCGCGCGCCAGCAGCTTTTCAGCGAGCGCGAAGCCGACGGCGTTGGTGATGCCCTGACCCAGCGGGCCGGTGGTGGTTTCGACACCGACGGTGTAGCCGTACTCCGGGTGACCCGGGGTCTTGCTATGCAACTGACGGAAATTCTTCAGATCGTCGATCGACACGTCGTAGCCGGTCAGGTGCAACAGCGCGTATTGCAGCATCGAACCGTGACCGTTGGAGAGGATGAAACGGTCGCGGTTGGCCCAGTGCGGGTTTTGCGGGTTGAAGCGCATTTCGCCTTCGCCCCACAGTGCCAACGCGATTTCGGCCATGCCCATTGGCATGCCAGGGTGACCAGAGTTGGCTTTTTGCACTGCGTCCATCGCGAGAGCGCGAATGGCATTGGCAAGTTCGGCGCGGTTGGCCATGGGGAACATCCTCCGCAAACAGGGTTCGATTCAAAGGGAAACTGCGTAACAAGCGGTTCACGGCATTATCCCCGACGCATATACGCAGGGACAACCGGAATCAGATCAGGTTTTACCGCAACGGCACTGTCATGGCGTTGCGCCAGCGCAAAGCAGACCGGAGCTCGACCGCTACGATATCGCCATAGCAGCGGGCTATGGTGAAAGAAGGAAAAATTTACTTCATTAAATAATAACGATTATCAATAATGAAGTGGACGAAACTGCTGTTCGATGCCAAGGAGAACGCCATGAGCGCCGTCTACATGCATCACCACCATCACAGCCCCCTGCGCCGCCGCGTGCGCTACGGCCTGGGCGGTCTTGTCTGGCTGGGCGCGCTATTGGCGCTGATCTTCTGATCTCACCTGGAGTAGCCATGTCCACCCTCATCCTCTTGCGTCACGGCGAATCAACCTGGAACCGCGAAAACCGCTTTACCGGTTGGCATGACGTCGATCTGACCGAGCTCGGCGCCGAACAGGCGCGCGATGCCGGCCGCAAACTCAAGGCCGCCGGCATCCACCCGGACCTCGCCTTCACCTCGGTACTCAAACGCGCCATCCGCACGCTGTGGCTGGCGCTGGATGAAATGGACCGGATGTGGCTGCCGACCGAGAAGGACTGGCGCTTGAACGAGCGTCACTACGGCGGGCTCACCGGCCTGAACAAGGCCGAGACCGCCGCCCGGCACGGCGATGCACAGGTGCTGATCTGGCGCCGCAGCTTCGACGTGCCGCCACCGGCGCTTGCCGCCGACGACCCGCGCGTCGGGCACGGTGATCCGAAATTCGCCGCCATCCCCGATGCCGAGCTGCCGCTGACCGAATCGCTGCAGGACACCATCGCCCGAGTCATGCCGTACTGGCATGCGGCGATCGCACCGCAGCTCAAGGCCGGCAAGACGGTGCTGATCTCGGCGCACGGCAATTCCCTGCGCGGGCTGATCAAGCACCTGGAGGGGATTTCCGACCAGGCCATCGTCGGCGTCGAAATTCCCAATGGCGAACCCATCGTTTACACGCTCGACGACGGGCTCAAGGTCGTCGCCAAAACCACGCTGTAGCGCTACCCCAGCACGTAGGCGCCTGGCGCGGCGGCGATTTCCGGATAGGCCGCGTTCGCCAGCTTCGGCGTGACCTGCTTGCCCGAGCGCGGTGCCAGCCAGGCCACCCAGCTCGGCCACCACGAGCCAGCGGTCTGCTGCTGCCGTGCGAGCCAGGCATCGGCGCCCTCGCCACGCACCGCGTCGCCCTGCCAGTAGCTGCGTTTCGAGTCGGGCCGCGGCGGGTTGACGATGCCGAGGATGTGACCCGAACTCGACAGGGTATACGTCACCGGCCCGCTGGCGCGGCCGGTCAGCGCCCATGTCTGCTGCCATGGGGCGATATGGTCTTCCTGGGTGCCGACCATGAACAACGGCGTTGCAACCCGGCCCAGGTCGATGGTCTCACCGGCCATGGTCAGCGCATCTGGCACGATTAGCTTGTTGTTGACGTAGAACTCACGCAGGTAATAGCTGTGCATCTTCTGCGGCATCCGCGTCGTGTCCATATTCCAGTAGAGCACGTCGAAGGCGGTCGGTGCCTCGCCCAGCAGATAGCTGCTGACCCAATAATTCCAGATCAGGCTGTTGGGCCGCAGCATCCGGAAGCTCGCAGCCATTTCCTTGCCATCCAGATAGCCCTTTTTCGCGATGACCCGTTCGACAAATGCCAGCCCGTCATCGTCGAGGAACACGTCGATGTCGCCGGGACGGGAAAAATCGGTCAGCGAGGTCAGCAAGGTGGCGCTGGCGACCTGGGCCGCTTCGCCACGCTTGGCGAGCCAGGCGAGGTAGATCGCCGTCAGCGTTCCGCCGATGCAGTAGCCGGCCAGATGGACTTGCTTGCTGCCGGAGATCGATTGCGCCACCTCGACGATGCGGGCAATGCCGTCATCGAGGTAATCGTCGAAGCTCAACTGCCGATCCGCGGTGCCGGGGTTTTTCCAGCTGGTCATGAACACCGAAAAACCCTGGTCGACCAGATGCTTGACCATGCTCTTCTTCGCATCGAGGTCGAGCACGTAATACTTGTTGATCCACGGCGCGACCATGACGATAGGCACCGCATGCACCTTGGGGGTCGTCGGCGCGTAATGGATCACCTCGAGCAGGCGACCTCGGTAAACCACCGCGCCCGGCGTCGTCGCCAGGTTCTCGCCGACCTTGAACGCCTCCATATCGGTCATCGGAATATCGCCACGGCCAAGATCGCGGGCAAAATTCTTGTAGCCCTGCCAGACGCTGTCGCCACCGGTGAGCGCGGCCTTGGCCAAGGCACCAGGATTGAGCAGCAAGGCATTGGTCGGCGCAAGCGCATTCAGCCATTGCCGCAGCCAGAAGGCACTACGGTTGCGCTCGGCCTCGGTCAACCCTGGCGTCGCATAGAGCACGTCCTGCAGCCAGCGGGTATTGAACAGATACCATTCCTTGATTGCATCCCACTGCGGCGCATCGGACCAGATCGGATCGGCGAAGCGGGTATCGTCCGGGTGCGACGGAAACAGGTCGATATCGGGTGCGCCGAACAGACGGCTGGCCGCGTGCTGTTGCCAGTGCCACGCATCCGAACCCCAAGCCGTCAGGGTATTGGCCAGTTCGGCCGGATGCTGCAGCCACGCCATTTGCGCCTTGAACGCCGTGGTGAAAAGGCCGAACGGATCAAAGCCCTGCCGCAGGGTGTGCTGCAAGGCGGCGAAGCGATCCGCCTGTTCATGGAAGAAACGTTTGTCGGCCATTTCGGCCTCCCTATCGGCCATCGGATGGCTTCAGCTTACGTTGCAGCGCAGCAAAACTCAATCCGCCACATCAAACGCCGGAGGTGTGATTGCGGGCAATTTCTCCTGCATATTCAAGCCTGTCCATCGTTCCAACGTCGAGCCACAAGCCGCCAAAGCATTCCGCGCTGACTTGCTGCTCGGCCATTGCAGTCAGGAAATGCGGCAAGAGGGGCGATGCCTGCCCCGGCACCACGTCGGCGAAGAAATCCGGGCGATAGACGGCGATGCCACAAAACGTCATCGGGGCATCCTCCTCGGCGCAGACCATGGCCAGACCATTGCCGATCGCCAGATCACGGCCGGTCGGGTAGCCCGCCTTGGGTGTCAGCACCAGATGGGCCCGAACCGCGTCGCTGGCACGCATCCGCTCGGCCACGGCAACGAGCGCGGCAAAATCGTAATCGGTGAAGATATCGCCATTGATAACGGCAAACGGTGCATCGCCGAGCAAAGGCAGCGCCTGGGCGATACCGCCGGCGGTTTCCAGCGCTGTGTTCTCGGCCGAGTAGGCGATGCGCACGCCGTAGGCCGAACCGTCGCCAAGCGCGTTTTCGATCATCGCGCCTAGCCAGGCGTGGTTGATCACTACCTCGGTAATGCCGGCGGCGGCCAGCCGTTTCAGGTGCCAGCCGATCAGCGGCGTGCCGGCGACATCCAGCAGTGGCTTGGGGCAAGTGTCGGTGAGCGGGCGCATACGCTCGCCACGCCCGGCGGCCAGAATCATCGCTTTCATCGCCCGCCCGCTTTAAAAGGTGAAACCGACGTCGACGCGATCGCCGTGCGCCTTGAGCAGCAAGCGCTTGAGGCTACCGAGTTCGACATAGCGTTCGCACACCTTGTTGACGTAGTGCAGCACCCTCGGCAGATCGGCCAGATAGCGGCTCTTGCCGTCGCGGTGATGCAAACGGGCGAACAGGCCAAGCACCTTCAGATGACGCTGCAAACCCAGCCACTCGAACGCTTTATAGAATTCGCCGAAATCGGCCTGCACCGGCAGTCCGGCGGCGCGGGCTTTTTCCCAGTAGCGGATGGCCAGATCAAGCACGAAGGCTTCTTCCCAATCGACATAGGCATCGCGCAGCAGCGATACCACGTCGTAAGCGAGCGGGCCACGCACGGCATCCTGGAAGTCGATCACCACCAGCTCGTCGTCCTTCACCATCAGATTGCGTGAATGGTAATCGCGGTGCATGAAGCCGACCGGTTGACTGGCATTGAAGGCGCTGATCAGCGCACAACTGCGCTCCCAGCTCGCCAGCGGCTCGCCCTCAAGCACGAAACCAAGGTGCTTTTCGAGATACCACTCACGGCCGATATTCATTTCGCGCTGCATGAAGGCGGTATCGAAAGCCGGCAGGTGCTCGCTGGCGAGCCGGGCCTGCATCGTCACCAGCAGATCAATCGACCGCACATACCATTCGCGCGCGCGGGGCTCGTCGCCCAAGCGGGATGCCAGCAGTTCTTCGCCCAGATCTTCGAGCAAGACCAGCCCGGCATCGGGGTGTTGCGCCAGCACCTCGGGCACGCGAATACCGGCGGCGGCCAACTCGGATTGCCGGGCGAGGAAGGGGCGCGAATCGAACTGGGCGGGATCGGCCTGCATCACCACGAGGCTGCGTTCGGGCCAACTGGCGCGCCAGTAGTGGCGCACGCTGGCGTCGGAGCCGCCGGAGGCAAGTGAAGTGGGCGGCGTACCGGTCTCGGTGACGAGCCAGGCGGAAACGGAATCGGAAACGTTCATGAAGTCACTGAAAAACCGGGTAGAATTCAGCGATTCTATCAAGAGCTACTCCCGGCCGCATGACCCGTATCCCGGCGCCGCCTTTCCGCTATTCCGCCCTGCTGCTCGCGCTGTCGTCGGCGCTTGCCTGCGCGGCCGAGACGACCAGCAGCGATGTGCCGATGTACGTCGAGGCCGATCGTGTCGACGCACTGAATCAGCCGGATGGCACCAAGACCCTCAAAGCCGAGGGCAATGTCATCATCCAGCAAGAGAGCACCACGCTGCACTCGGACTGGGCCACCTACGACGATACCCGCAAGCACCTGCGTGCCGGTGAAGACGTCCGGATGGAGAAAGAAGGCGACGTGCTCACCGGCAAGGGGCTTGATTACTACCTCGACTCATCGACCGGCGAGCTTTCCGACCCCGATTACGTGGTCGGCCAAGGCCTGGGCCGCGCTGACGGCGTGAAGATGCTGTTCGAGGGCGAAAAGCTCTACCGGATCGACTCGGGCCGGTTCACCTCGTGCCCGGTCGGCAATGACGACTGGTATATCAATGCCTCGCAGCTCGACCTCGACTACATCGACAATATGGGCGTCGCCCGTAATGGCTGGATCCAGTTCAAGGGCGTACCGGTGATGTATTCGCCGTGGATGAACTTCCCGCTCACCGGTAGCCGCCAGACCGGGATGTTGACGCCAACGGTGAGTTTCGACAGCCGCAGCGGCATCGACCTGCTGACGCCGTTCTACTGGAACATCGCGCCCAACTATGATGCGACGCTCTACCCGCACTACATGACCGAGCGCGGCCTGATGACGGGCGGCGAGTTCCGCTATCTGCAGCCAAGTTACTCGGGCGTGATCAGCGGCTCGTACATCAACGACAAGGAAACCGAGACCAACCGTTCGTCCTTCTCCTGGTTGCACAACCAGCAGTTCACCGATCGCTTGTCCGGGCACATCAATATCCAGAAGGTGTCGGACGACGACTACTTCAACGACTTCGGTAGCCGCGATGCCATCGCCCAGCAGAACAATCTGCCGCGCGAAGCCGGACTCAATTACGCTGGCGACGGCTGGAACGCGTCCTTTCTGTGGCAGCGCTACCAAACGCTGCAAAGTGACACCAATTCGGTCGACATCCCCTATGACCGGATGCCGGTCATCAACTTCAATGCCTCACCAAGCTGGATCAAGGGCGTACAAACGTCGGTTGCGGCCGAGGCTGGTGATTTCTATCACCCGACCAAGGTCAACGGCACCCGCAGCTGGATCACCCCGACGGCAAGCATGCCGTTCAACACGGCCTACAGTTTCATCGTTCCCAAGATTTCGCTCGATGCAACCTACTACCAGCTCAAAGACGCTGATGGCACGAACGCCCGCACCGAAAGCCGGGTACTGCCGATCGCCAGCATTGATTCAGGTTTGTACTTCGAGCGCGATACCAATTGGGGCAGCAGCGATTACATCCAGACGCTGGAACCACGGCTGTTCTACGTTTATGTTCCGTACAAGGATCAGTCGAAGCTACCCAATTTCGACTCGAGCCTGACCGACCTGTCGATCACCCAGCTCTTTTCCGAGAACAAGTTCGTTGGCCACGACCGCATCAACGATGCCAATGAAATCACTGCCGCGCTGACGAGCCGTTTTCTCAGCGCCGACGACGGCTCGGAACTGTTCCGCGCCACCATCGGTCAGCGTTACTACTTCGAAACACCGCAAGTGACGCTCGACAACACGCCACCATCCGACAGCAAGAAAACCGACTTGCTACTTTCGGTCGGCGGGCAGTTGTGGAAGCAGTTCAAGTATGACTACACGCTGCAATATGACGGCGTCAACGGCAAGACCAGCCGCGCCGACATGTCGCTGCAATGGGCGCCCGATACCGCCCGCGTCATCAACCTGCGCTACACCCGCAATACCAACGCCCCCATTTCGACCGACGCCGCCGGCTCGTACACCACCGACGGCATCATCGAACAGGTCGATTTGTCCGGCCAATGGCCGCTCGGCCGCGGCTGGTATGGTGTAGGTCGCTACACTTACTCGATCCACGACGACCAGACCTTCGAAGCCCTCGCCGGCGTCGAATACAACGCCGGCTGCTGGGCATTGCGGCTGGCGGCACAACGCTATATCGCCGGTGATGGCCAGTACAACACCACTTACTTTGCCGTTCTCGAGCTGGGCGGCCTTGGCCTTGGCAGCAACCCTATCGGGACGCTGCGCGACTCGATCCCGGGTTATTCCAGTACTTTCGATACTTTGAAGTGAACTCCAATATGAAGCTCCGCACTCTAACCGTCATGACCGTGATGCTTTCGGCGCTGCTGGCTCCGTTTGCGCACGCGGCAATCGAAACCGTAGACCGCGTCATCGCCGTCGTGAACCGAGGCGTCATCACCCAGGACGAGCTCAGCGACCGGATCGTCTCGATCAAGCAGAACCTGGCGAACCAGAAGATCCAGCCGCCACCTGCCGATGTGCTCAAGCAGCAGGTGCTGGAACGGATGATCATTGACCTGATTCAGCAGCAGTACGCCAGCGCCATGGGCATGAAGGCCGATGACGCAATGCTCGATCGCGCCATGAACCGCATCGCCGAACAGAACAAGATGAGCCTGCCGCAGTTTCGCGCCACGCTGGAAAAACAGGGCGTCACCTGGAAAAACTTCCGCGAGGACATCCGTCGCGAGATGGTGATCAGCCGGCTGAAAGAGCGCGAGATCGACGCCAAGGTCATCGTCACCGACAGCGAGGTGGATGATTACATCAAGCTCAACGCCGGCAAGACCAAGGTCGAATACCAGTTGCAGCACATTCTGATCTCGATACCGGAAAACGCCACGCCGGATCAGATCCAGCAACGCCGGCTGCGCGCACAGAGCGCCAAGCAGGAAATCTCGTCCGGCGCCGATTTCTCGGCGGTTGCCGCCAAGTTCTCGACCGCGCCCGATGCCACCAGCGGCGGCCAGCTTGGCTGGCGCCCGGCCGGCAGCCTGCCGCAGGCTTTTATCGATCTGCTCGATAAAATGCCGCCTGGCAACACCACCGACATCATCCGCAGCCCGGCCGGCTTTCACCTGATGAAGCTACTGGACAAGCGCGAGCAGAACGCCAAGGAAGTCGTCACCCAGACGCATGCACGCCACATCCTGATCAAGACCAACGAGCTCGTTTCCGACAACGATGCACGCCAGAAACTGGTGCAGTTGCGCGACCGTATCGTCAATGGCGATGGCAAGTTTGAAGACATCGCCCGCGCCTATTCGGACGATACCAGCGCCAGCAGAGGCGGCGACCTGGGCTGGGTCAACCCGGGCGAAACCGTGCCCGAGTTCGAGCAGGCAATGGCCGCATTGCAGCCGAATCAAGTCAGCCAGCCCGTCCGCAGCCAGTTCGGCTATCACCTGATTCAGGTGCTCGAGCGGCGCCAGCAGGATGTCACGCAGGAGCGCGAGCGCTTTCGCGTTCGCATGGAACTGAAGCAGCGCAAGGCCGAAGAGCAGTATGAAGACTGGTTGCGCCAGCAACGCGATCGCGCTTACGTCGACATCCGTCTCAAGGACGAATGATGTTGTCGCGCCCCCCGGTACTGGCGCTGACGACCGGCGAGCCCGCCGGCATCGGCCCGGAACTTGCTGCGGCAATCACCGGGCAGGCGGGCGAGCATCAACTGGTACTACTGGGCGACCGGCAATTGCTGACCGAGCGCGCAGCAGCCATCGGCATTGATGCAGATTGGCCCGATTACGCGCCGGGACTGGATGCGCCGGTGTCACTGCTGCACCTGCCGCTCGCAACACCGTGCAGCGCTGGCGCCCTGAATCCGGCCAACGCCCGCTATGTGCTTGATTTGCTTGATACCGCCATCGACGGCGCACTTGGCGGCGAATTCGACGCCATTGTCACCGCGCCCTTGCACAAGGGCGTGATCAACGACGGCATTGGCGGCAAGTTCTTTTACGGTCATACCGAATATCTGGCCGAACGTACCGGTACCGAACAGGTGGTGATGATGCTGGCCGGCGGCGGGCTGCGCGTGGCGCTGGCAACCACGCACTTGCCGCTCAGCGAAGTCGCCGCGGCAATCACCGCCGAGTCACTGAGCCGGACGATCCGGATTCTGCACACCAACCTCAAAAGCAAGTTCGGTCTTGCCAACCCGCGCATTCTCGTCGCCGGACTCAACCCGCACGCTGGCGAATCGGGTCACCTCGGCCGTGAGGAGCTGGATATCATCATCCCGGCGCTCGACGCATTACGCCTCGAGGGCATGGCGCTGATCGGCCCCCTGCCGGCCGACACGCTATTCAATCGCAAGCAGCTCGAACAGGGCGATGCGGTGTTGGCGATGTACCACGATCAAGGCTTGCCGGTGCTCAAATACGCCAGCTTTGGCGAAGGCATCAATATCACCCTCGGCCTGCCCATCATTCGCACCTCGGTCGACCACGGCACCGCGCTCGACCTCGCCGGTACCGGCCGCGCCGATCCGGGCAGCCTTCGCGCGGCGATCGACCTCGCGGCCGAGCTCGCACGCAACCGCGGCTAAATCAGTCGCGCACAAGGTTTTTTCATGTCACACATTCCCCGCAAGCGCTTCGGCCAAAACTTCCTGCAAGATCAGGGCGTCATTCAGGGCATCATCGCCGCGATCAATCCGCGCCCCGGCGATGTGCTGGTCGAGATCGGCCCCGGCCTCGCCGCGCTGACCGAGCCGCTGATGCAGCGTGCCGGCAAACTGCATGTGGTCGAAATCGACCGCGATATCGTCAGCCATCTCGCCGGGCGTTTCTCGCCCGAGCAACTGGTTATCCATAACGCCGATGCGCTGAAATTCGATTTCGCCGCGCTCGCCGCCGAGATCAATCCGACCGGCCAGATCCGCCTCGCCGGCAACCTGCCCTACAACATCTCGACACCACTGCTGTTCCATCTGGCCAGCTTTGGCGATGCGATCAGCGATATGCACTTCATGCTGCAAAAGGAAGTGGTCGACCGCATGGTGGCCGAGCCGAGCACGACCGACTACGGCCGGCTCTCGGTGATGCTGCAAGTGCGCTTCAACATGGACAAGGTACTCGATGTACCGCCAACCGCCTTCTATCCGCCGCCCAAGGTCGATTCAAGCGTGGTGCGGATGATGCCCTGGGCGGTCAACCCCTGGCCGGCGGTTGATCTCGCGGCGCTGGAGACATTGGTCGCGACCGCCTTTGGCCAACGCCGCAAGACCATCCGCAACAACCTCAAGGGCATTGCCGACGATGCCACGCTCGCCGCAGTGGGGATCGATGCCGGCTGGCGACCAGAGAACATCAGTGTTGGCCAGTACATCGACCTCACCAATGCACTCGCCGCCCGCTGATCGGCGTACTACCGGCATTTCCCTTGATCGTCGTTGCTCACCGCATTCACAATTGACCGCTTGAAACCATGACAGACAGTCTTCCCATGATCCGCTTCTCCAGCGTCAACAAGTGGTACGGTCGCGACCACCACGTGCTCAAGAACATCAACCTCGAGGTCAAACAAGGCGAGGTTGTGGTCGTTTGCGGGCCATCGGGCTCGGGCAAATCGACGCTGATCCGCACCATCAACCAGCTCGAACCGATCGACGACGGTGAAATCAATGTCGCCGGCGTCGTCGTCAACGACCCGAAAACCAATATCAACACGCTGCGTGCCGAAGTTGGTTTTGTGTTCCAGCACTTCAACCTCTATCCGCATCTCTCGGTCCTCGACAACATCACGCTCGCGCCGATGCAGGTCAAGAAAATGAGCCGAGAGGCCGCTGAAAAGCTGGCCATGGAGTTGCTGATCCGGGTCGGACTCGACAACAAGAAAGACGCTTACCCGGCCAATTTGTCCGGCGGCCAGCAACAGCGCGTCGCGATTGCCCGCGGCCTGGCGATGCAGCCCAAGGTGATGCTGTTCGATGAGCCGACCTCGGCACTCGATCCGGAAATGATCGGCGAAGTACTCAACGTCATGCAGAAGCTGGCCGAGTCGGGCATGACGATGATGGTTGTCACTCACGAAATGGGCTTTGCCCGCGAAGTGGCCGATCGGGTGGTTTTCCTCGCCGAAGGCGAAATTGTTGAAGACACCACACCCGAAGCCTTCTTCACCGCGCCCAAGACCGACCGGGCCAAACAGTTCCTCAGACAGGTACTTTCGCCGATGCACGGCTAAGCGCCACGAAAAGCCGCCTACGGGCGGTTTTTCCATGGTGTTGCGTTTATGCCGACACCAGCTTGTAAGCTAGGGTTTTCACCAAGCGCAGCATTCCGGCGTGGCACCTATACTCGAATGGTGTGAAAAAACACGCTATGGAGATTGCCCACATGAAGAAACTGCTGCCGTTGTGTATGGCCGTATCCGCCCTCTTCACCGTTACCGCCCAAGCCGAAGAGCTGAGTGGCACGATGAAGAAGATCAAGGAAAGCGGCACCATCGTGATCGGTCATCGCGACTCGTCGATCCCGTTCTCCTATCTTGATGCCAGCCAGAAGCCGGTCGGCTACTCGATGGACCTCTCGGCGAAGATTGTCGAGGCGGTGAAAAAAGAGCTGAAGATGCCGAGCCTCGTGGTTCGTTACAATCTCGTCACCTCGCAGACCCGAATTCCGCTGGTGCAAAACGGCACGGTTGATGTCGAGTGCGGCTCGACCACCAACAATCTCGAGCGCCAAAAGCAGGCTGCTTTCTCGCTGGGCATCTTTGAAATCGGCACACGTTTGCTGGTGAAGAAGACCTCGGGCATCAAAGAGTTCGCCGACCTTGCCGGCAAGAACGTCGTCACGACCGCCGGCACCACGTCCGAGCGGCTCATCAAGAAGATGAACGACGAGAAAAAACTGAACATGAACATCATCAGCGCCAAGGATCATGGTGAATCCTTCCTGATGCTGGAATCGGGTCGTGCGGTTGCCTTCATGATGGACGACGCCCTCCTGGCCGGTGAAATGGCCAAGGCCAAGGCGCCGAACGACTGGAGCATCGTCGGCAAGCCGCAGTCGTACGAAATCTACGGCTGCATGTTGCGCAAGGATGATCCGCAATTCAAGAAGGTGGTCGATGGCGCACTGGCCAGCACGTTCAAGTCGGGCGAAATCAACACGATCTACAAGCGCTGGTTCCAGAGCCCGGTCCCACCCAAGGGTCTGAACCTGAACTTCCCGATGAGCGACGAATTGAAAGAGCTGATCGCCAAGCCGACCGACAAGTCCGCCGAGCAAATGTAATCAGTCGTAAAGAAACGAAGCCGGTCGTAGCCTTGCAGCACCTGCCCGACGCAATCGGGCAGGCCGCCGGATTGCGGCCGGCTTCTTGTTTAACAGGGGGAAGCCCAAGATGAATTACAACTGGGACTGGGGCGTATTTTTCCACTCTACCGGCATCGGCAGCGAGATCTATCTGGACTGGTTCATCACCGGTCTGGGCTGGACGATCGCGCTGGCACTGGCCGGCTGGGCGATTGCGCTACTGCTTGGTACCGTACTCGGCGTGATGCGCACGCTGCCGGGCAAGTTACTACCGACCATCGCGACGGTTTACGTCGAAGTTTTCCGTAATGTGCCACTGCTGGTACAGCTGTTTATCTGGTATTTCATCGTTCCCGATTTATTGCCCGAAGGCCTGGAGAACTGGTTCAAACAGGATTTGAATCCGGCCACCAGCGCCTTTATCAGCGTTGTTCTCTGTCTCGGGCTCTTCACCGCCGCCCGCGTTTGCGAGCAGGTGCGTACCGGTATTCAGGCGCTGCCAAAAGGCCAGATCAATGCCGCGATGGCGCTTGGCCTGCGTACCCCGCAAATCTACAAGCAAGTGCTGTTGCCGCAAGCATTCCGGATCATCATTCCGCCATTGACCAGCGAATTCCTGAACATTTTCAAGAACTCGTCGGTGGCATCCTTGATCGGCCTGATGGAGCTGCTCGCGCAGACCAAGCAAACGGCTGAATTTACGGCCAATTTGTTTGAGGCATTCACACTGGCGACCATCATCTACTTCGTGCTCAATATGGGCCTGATGCTGTTCATGCGCTGGGTTGAAAAGCGCGTGCGCGTGCCGGGACTGATCGCGCTGGGAGGCAAGTAAGATGGATTTCACTTCACTTATCACCGCGATGCCCGGCTTGGTCTCGGGCATGATGCTGACGCTGAAGTTGCTGGTGCTCGCCATTATCGGTGGCGTTGCGCTCGGCACGCTGCTGGCACTGGCCCGCTTGTCGCACAACAGGCTGCTATCCAGCCTCGCCGGTTTCTACGTCAATTATTTCCGCTCGATTCCGCTGCTGCTGGTCATCACCTGGTTCTACTTCGTGGTGCCCTTCATCATTGGCTGGCTGACCGGCACCAATAAACCGATCGGTGCGTTCTACTCGTGTCTGGTCGCCTTCATGATGTTCGAAGCGGCGTATTACTGCGAAATCGTCCGTGCCGGGATTCAGTCCATTCCGCGTGGCCAGGTTAACGCCTCCTATGCGCTCGGCATGACTTATAGCCAGACCATGCGCTTGGTCATCCTGCCGCAGGCCTTCCGTAAGATGACCCCGCTACTGCTGCAGCAATCGATCATCCTGTTCCAGGATACCTCGCTGGTTTACGCCGTCGGCCTGATGGATTTCCTGAACAGCTCCCGCTCCGCCGGTGATATCGTCGGCGAATTACCCCAGTTCCTGGTTTTTGCCGGTCTGGTCTATTTCATTATCAGTTTTGGCGCCTCTACACTGGTGAAGCGTCTGCAAAAAAGGTTGACCGTATGATCTCGCTCAAGAATGTCAGCAAGTGGTATGGCGACTTCCAGGTTCTGACCGATTGCACTACCGAAGTCAGCAAGGGTGAAGTTGTTGTCGTCTGCGGGCCGTCCGGCTCGGGCAAGTCCACGCTGATCAAATGCGTGAACGGCCTTGAGCCCTTTCAGTCCGGCGACATCATCGTCGACGGCATCTCCATCGGCTCGCCCAAGACCGACCTGCCAAAGCTGCGCTCGCGCATTGGCATGGTGTTTCAGAACTTCGAGCTGTTTCCACACTTGTCGATCACCGACAATCTGGTACTGGCGCAGATCAAGGTGCTCGGTCGTACGGAAGCCGAGGCCAAGAAGAAGGGGCTGGCGCTGCTCGATCGCGTCGGCCTGTCGGCGCAGGCGACCAAGTTCCCCGGTCAGCTCTCCGGTGGTCAGCAGCAGCGCGTGGCGATTGCCCGAGCGCTGGCGATGGATCCGATCGCCATGTTGTTCGACGAGCCAACCTCGGCGCTTGATCCGGAAATGATCAACGAAGTGCTCGACGTAATGGTGCAGCTCGCCCACGAAGGCATGACCATGATGTGCGTCACCCACGAAATGGGCTTCGCACGCAAAGTGGCCAATCGGGTCATTTTCATGGATCAAGGCCTCATCGTCGAAGATGCCAACAAGGACGATTTCTTCGGCAGCCCACGCAGCGAGCGTGCGCAAACCTTCCTGTCGAAAATTCTGCAGCACTGAGACGACACCGCATCGACAAGGCCGCGTTTCGCGGCCTTTTTTGTTGCCCCAGCCAATTGATACATTTGTTAATTATTGCATTAACAAACAAAATTGATCGTCATATGATGAACTCACTGACTCAGCGATCGTTACGACCGGGGTCCCACAGGAGTATTCATCATGCAAAAGTCGTTCAAATTCGCCTTTGTTGGCAGCCTGCTTGCCCTTGCCCAATTCGCCAGTGCCGAGGCAATGCCGATGCATCAGAACATCCAGCTGCATCCGGCCTGGGGTTCTCATACCAGTGCGCCGGCACAGCGGCAGGCGGTCAATGGCCAAGCCCAGATCCAGCGGCTGCACCAAGAGGCCGGCCCAGGCTCGATGGCCGGCTAAACCGATGCAACATAAAAAAACCGGGCATCGCCCGGTTTTTTTCAGACCTTGTTGGCCAGCCCCAGCCGCATCCATAGTTCGGCGACCCCCGCTGGCACCGGCGCGCTGAAATGAAAGCCCTGTAGATAATCGACGCCCAGCCCTTGCAGGTAGCGCGCCGCCTCGAGGTTTTCAACGCCTTCGACCACGATATCAAGCCCCAGACCGCGGCCAAACTGGACGATGGCTTGCATCACCCGCCGGCCCGCTTCGGTATGCAGCCGCTTGGTAAACGACACGTCGACCTTCAACAATTGCGCCTGCATTTCGTGCAATTGCGCCAGTGATGAATAGCCCGTGCCGAAATCGTCGATCGCAATCTGGAAACCGGCACTATTCAACTGCCGCAGGTGCTTAAGTTGGCGCGCGTAATCGTTCAGCGCCGCCGATTCGGTAATTTCGATGATCACGTCACTGGGGCGCAAGCGGTTTGCCATCAAGCGCTCGACCAGCAGCGATACGAATACCGGCGAGAACAACTGGCTGCGCGAGATATTCAACATCAGTTTCTGCGTCAGCCCGGCATCGCGCCAGGCCCGCAACTGCGGAAATGCCTGCTGCATCACCAGTTCGGACAACTCCTGGATCAGCCCGACCTTTTCGGCCATCGGTACGAACAGCTCGGGGCTGATCCAGCCGTTCGTGTCATCGTGCCAGCGTGCCAGCGCTTCAACCGCGATGATTTCCCCGTGCTGCGCCGACACCACCGGCTGATAAAACACGCTCAATCGTGCGTGCCGGATCGCCGCCGACAGCCGCGACTGCAGCGCCACATGCTCCCGCCCCAGCGCCTTCAAATGCAGGATGTCGCTGTAGAAACACACATTGTTCCGACCCGCATGCTTGGCGTGGTACATGGTGTGATCGGCCGCCGACAGCAATTCTTCGCCCGATTCGGCGTTATCGGGAAACACAGCAAAGCCGACACTCACCGACGGATGCGCTTCGAGGCCATCCAGCAGCACCGCCTCTCGGGCCGCCTCGAGCAAACGCTCGGCCATGGTACGAATTTGTGATGGATCGCGCAGATCCGGCATCAGCACGACAAATTCATCGCCGCCCCAGCGTGCGAGCACGTCCTGCTCGCGCAGCACTGCCGAGAGCCGGCTGGCGAGACTGCTGAGTAACTGATCACCGACGCGGTGGCCGAATGCATCGTTGATCTGCTTGAAATGGTCGAGATCAATAAAGCCCAGCGCCACCTTGCTGTGTTCGCGGCGCGCCCGCTCAATCGCCTGCGCCAGCGCATGGTCGAGCATCAGCCGGTTCGGCAAGCGGGTAAGGTCGTCAAACAGCGCCATCTGGCTGATGTGCTGCTCGTTCAGGCGCACTTCAGTCACGTCACGCAGCACGCCACGTATCGTCGCGGTGCGATCGGCGGCGGGAGGTAGTAGCAAAAAGCGCACCTCCACCCAGATCAGCTCACCGCTTTCCTGATACAGACGAAAACGCTGCGTTACCGAGCCAGAGGGCAGGCGCGCCAGCGCCGTTTGCACCAGGCTCATATCGTGATCATGCACCCAGTGCATTAAGGCGCTGCCCAGATCGCCATCCAGGTCGCGTAGCGCCAAACCACGCAAGCGTGCCCATGCGGCGCTGGCACGAACCAGCCGCCCATCGGCGGACAAATCGATCACCGCCTCGTCGAGCAACTGCAAGGTGTCCCCTAGCGCTTGCTGTTGCAATGCACTGCGCTTGCTCGCGCTGACATCGCGCAACAGCACCACCATACCGCCCTGCCCCACCGGGCGCATGCTGCCCTCAAGCCAGATCAGTCCATGGCTGCCTTCAAGCCGGCATTCCACCGTCGCCGTTTCACCTGCCTGCACCGCCGGCAGCTTGGCCGCGAGCGCCCCGGCCAGCGGCGGCGGCAAAGCCTGCGCCAGACTGCGCCCTTCCAGCGCAGCCGCATGCAGCAGCACCGGATGGCTGGACCACGCCCTCACGATCCGGCCCTGTGCCGACAGCTCGAATACCATATCGTCGGTCGCACCGACCAGCGCCGCAAGCCGGTCGCGCTCGGAACGCAAAGCCGCATCGACCTCGAATCGCACCAAGCCTTGCGCCAGTTGCCTGCCCAGCATCGTCAGCAAACGTAGCTCGTCAGCACTGCGGACATTGCCATCGTGCTCATCGAAAAAAGCCAGCAAGCCAAAGGGCTCGCCACGGTCGAGCAGCGGCAAGGTGACGATTCTGCGCGCACCGATGCCGGCGAGCAGCATTTGCTCCGCGAGCGGCAGCTCAAGCAGCGAGCGCTGCAGCAACATCCCGACAGCCAAGGTATCGGCCAGCAAGGGGTAATCGGCCAGCGACAGGTGGCGCAAGTTTGTAGCGCTGAGGCGGGACTCTGGCATCACCCAGGCGGCATCAAGTTTGGCGCTCAGCTCTTCACAGCGAAACAGGCAGACGAGATCGGCATGACTGGCATCGGCCAGTACTTCAGCCAGTACCGCGGGATCGGGCGCTTCAAAGCCGGAAAATTGGGCAACCACGCGATCAAACGCGTCGAAATAAGCCTGCTGGCGAACGAAGGCACCGGATGCCGGCGCGCTGGGCTCAGCGACGGACGGCCATTCTGAATGGGGCATGAGGACTGTTCCACGCGCACAAAATACCCGGCCTTGGCCGGGTATTTTTGTACGTCATTCCTTCGGTGCTGGTGGCTCGATCACTTCGGACCACCCGCATTCCTTCTGCGGACACTTTTTCTCGACCCCGCGACGCTTGGTCGTCTTGATCGTCAGCACCGGCCACTGGCACTGCGGGCAGGCCTCGGCAATCGGTGGGTCCCACGTTGCATAGGTGCAATCCGGGTAGGTGCTGCACGAGTAGAACAGCTTGCCATAGCGGCTCTTCTTCTCTTTCAGCGTGCCCTTGTGGCACTGCGGACACTCGACCCCGGTATCCCTCGGCGGCTCGAGCGGCTCGATATGCTTGCACTTCGGGTAGGCGGAACAGCCGATGAACTTGCCGTAACGACCGACCTTGATATGCAGCGGACTATCGCACTTCGGGCAGGTACGATCGGGAACCACCTCGGGTTCGACTGGCGCCGCATCGGCGTCATCGTTCAGATTGCGGGTGTAATCGCACTCCGGATACGTGGTGCAGCCGATGAAGCGACCGCGCTTGCCCAAGCGAATCGCCAGCTTGTTGCCGCACTTGGGACAATCTTCTTCCAGCTCTTCCTGGGTGACTTCCTTGCGCGACAGGCTTTGCTTTTCTTCAACCTGGCTGTGGAAGCGCGTCCAGAATTCGTCGAGCACCGGCACCCACTCGCGCGAACCGTTGGAAATTTCATCCAGCTGGTCTTCGAGTTTGGCGGTGAAGTTGTAATCGACGTACTGGGTGAAGTGATCGGTCAGGAACTTGTTGACCACCTCGCCGGTGTCGGTCGGGATAAAGCGTTTTTTATCCAGATCGACATATTCGCGATCTTTCAGCGTCTTGATGATCGAGGCGTAGGTCGACGGACGGCCGATGCCGAATTCTTCCAGCGCTTTCACCAGCGATGCTTCGGAATAACGCGGCGGCGGCTGGGTGAAATGCTGCTCGCCGGACAATTTGTCGACCGGCAGGGCTTCGCCCTCTTCCAGCGCCGGCAAACGCGCTTCGTCCTCGTCCTCAACGTCGTCCTGGTCTTCCTGGTAAACGGCGATGAAGCCCGGAAATACCAGCGTCTGGCCGGAAGCACGGAACACCGCCTGCGGACCGACTTCGATGTCGATGCCAACGGTATCGAACTTGGCCGGCGTCATCTGGCACGCCAGCGTACGCTTCCAGATCATCTGGTACAGCTTGAACTGGTCGGCGCTCAGGAAGGCCTTGACCGAATCGGGCGAACGCTCGATCGACGTCGGGCGCACCGCTTCGTGCGCCTCTTGGGCATTCTTGGATTTGTTCTTGTAGACTACCGGCGCGCCCGGCAGGTAGTCCTTGTCGAAATGGGTGCCGATATAGTCGCGAATCTCGGTCAGTGCATCGTTCGACAGCGCCACCGCATCGGTACGCATATAGGTAATCAGACCGACGGTTTCGCCGCCCAGATTGATACCTTCGTACAGCTGCTGCGCGGTCCGCATGACGCGGTCGGTGGTCATGCCAAGCTTGCGCACACCTTCCTGTTGCAGCGTCGATGTGGTGAACGGCGCGGCCGGGCTGCGGGATTTCTTTTTCTTCTCGACCTTGGCGACGCGCGCCTCGGCACCATCAAGCGCCTTGAGGATGTCGGCCTGCGTCGTTTCGTCGGGAATATCGAACTGTTCAAGCTTCTTGCCCTGCCACTGCGACAAACGGGCGCCGAACTTGCTGCGACCCTTGTGGCTGTCCAGATGAACGGTCCAGTATTCCTGCGAGGTAAACGCACGGATTTCGATCTCGCGCTCGCAAATCAGCCGCAGTGCCGGGCTCTGTACCCGACCGGCGGAAAGGCCCGAACGCACCTTGCGCCACAACAGTGGCGACAGGTTGAAACCGACAAGGTAATCGAGCGCGCTGCGCGCCTGCTGGGCATTGACGAGGTTGCTGTCGATGTCGCGCGGATGCTCGATCGCCTGCAACACCGCCGATTCGGTGATTTCGTGAAAGACCACGCGCTTGAACGTCTTGGCGGGATCATCGAGCTTTTTGCTCTTGATGATCTCCATGATGTGCCAGGAGATTGCTTCGCCTTCGCGGTCCGGGTCGGATGCGAGGTAGACGTTATCCGCCTCTTTCACCGCCGCACAGATCGCGTCGACATGCTTCTTGTTTTTGTCGATCACCTGATACTTCATTTTGAAGTCGTGTTCGGTGTCGACCGAGCCATCCTTGCGCACCAGACCGCGCACGTGACCGTAGGAGGCGAGGATCTGGAAATCCTTGCCGAGATACTTTTGCAGCGTCTTCGCCTTCGAAGGCGATTCGACGATCAACAGATTGGCAGGCATGGCAACCGATGCTCAAAAAAGTGGCGGATATTAGACCCGGTACGACAGGGACGCAAGCAAGCTTAGTGCAGCGTGGCGCCGTCGCGACCGAAGAGTATCTCCTCGATCAGGAGATTAGACAGCTCATCACGTTTGCGCCAGACGACCATCAGGACGATCAGTTTGAGCCGATCGGCCTCGACTTCGCCAGCCTCATCGCGCAACACGCGATCAAGCACCAGCTCGCGCTCTTCCGGTGACAATACCCGGGATGCTTCAAGCGAGTGCCAATAAATAATCGCTTCTTCGGCCAGCTTGTTGCTTTCAGTCGGGTGCAACATGCGCGGGCCATCAATGGATAAGGCAGCATAGGCGAATGCATCGACTTGCGGCAGTTCCGCCAGCCAGACAAGCGCCTCGCGAATTTCGTCGTCGCCAAAGCCGGCGCCGGACAATCGCCGCGCGAGCTGGGGCATGTCCGGCTCGCCATCGGCGTCATAGTATTGTTGAAACAGGTAAGCGAGAACGTCGAGCATGCAATCCATCTGGGGCCAACGTCGCCGTATTCAAGCCAGCCGCTGGTAGCGGCCACCCGGCAACGGCGCGACGTGGCCGGCTAATTCCAAGCCGAGCAGAATCGCGCACAGCTGCTCGACCGTCAAGCCGCTTCGTACCACCAGCGTATCAATATCGGTCGGGTCGTGCCCCAGTGCGAGCATAACGGCAGCATCTTCGGCCTGCTCCGCAACAGCCGGCTGCACCCGCTTTGCAGGTGCAGCGAGGCGAGTCTGCCAATCAAGTTCATCAAGCACGTCATCGGCCGATTCGACCAGTTTGGCACCGTCCTTGATCAAGCGGTGGCAACCGCGCGCTTGCGGCGAATGAATCGAACCGGGGATGGCGAACACTTCGCGACCGAGTTCGACCGCCTGCTTGGCGGTAATCAGCGAGCCGCTCCCCATCGCCGCTTCAACCACGAGAATGCCTTGCGACAGTGCCGCAATCAGCCGGTTACGACGCGGAAAGTGCTCTGCCTTCGGCGGGGAACCGAGCGCAAACTCGGAAATGATCAGCCCCTCCTCGGCAATCCGGTGCGCGAGGGCGCGATTGCCCGCCGGGTAGACGCGGTCCAGCCCTGTGCCAACGATTGCAACCGTACTACCGGGCCCGCTCAACCCGCCACGATGCGCCGCCGCATCGATGCCGGCGGCCAGGCCGCTGACGATGGTCAAACCGGCGCCGGCCATCGTTTCGGCAAAGGCCTCGGCATTGACGAGCCCTTGCGGCGTGGCGCCGCGACTGCCGACGATACCGAGCATCGACCGGCTCAACAGCTCGGCTTTGCCCTTCAGATAAAGCAGTACCGGCGGATCGGGCAAATCGAGCAGCCGCTGGGGATAATCGGCATCCCCCAGCACCAGCACGCGGCTACCGGGCTGCGCCAGCCATGTCAGCGTGGCCTCGACCATCACCGGCATCGGTTCGGCCGTCGCGGCCTGCCACGCCAGCAGCGCACTGGCGGGCAGATGCTCGCTCAATCGGGCTTCATCTGCCGCGAGCACTGCCGCCGGCGAACCAAAGGCCCGCAACAAGCCAAGCTGCCGGCGCGGACCGACGCCGGGCACCGTGGCAAAGCGTAACCAGTCGACAAGGTCTGAATCGGCCACAACGATCTCCGGCAAAGCAAACGGCCGCGCATTGCGCGGCCGTCACATCGATTAAAACAGCTCAGTTCGGCGATTTGACGTCGTCACCGACGTTCACCGGCAGCGTGCTGTCCAGCAGCAGACCGTAACTGAACTGCGGGAACACGCGGTACACGAACACATTGCTGCTTTTTTCCGGTGGCGTGACGCGGCTGGGCTCGGCCTGTTGTTCTTTCACAATCGCACGACCGCGCTTATAGGTACTCAGTACGGTACCAATATCCACCCCCGCATCGCTGCCGCGATTAATCACGACGGTGGTGTACTGCCCTGCTTCGACGATACCGCCGTAGGCCGAAACCACGCGGCCTTCTAAGGCTTGCTGTGGCGCATGCGGTACGTAATTGATGAACGGCGCATCAGCGGCACGGATCAGCCGGCTGCCAACCCCGATCTCTTCCTTGGCGCTGACCACGCGCAAGGTTGCGACATCCCCTTCCTTTTCCATGCGGACATCGCCCAGATAATCTACCTGATAGCCGATCACGCGCTTGCCATCCGGATCATCCGGATCGGTCAACGGCTTGCCCGGACGATAGGCTTGCCAGGTGTCGCCGGGCTCGCCCTGCAGATCGACCGCGTAAATGCGGTCGCCAGTGGCAAACATCACTCGCGAATCCGGGCCGGCAGCGATACGCGGCGAGGCCTTGAAGCTGTCCGGATCGATCACCAGCGGCTTGTTGAGGAAGGGCTCGATCGCCGCGTACGGAATGCTCGGTGCTGCGGCACCGTCTTCAAAGCCGCTCGAACGCACGCGCGGCGCCAGTTTGACGACCCCACGGTTGCTGACCTTGTTGCTCTTGAGCAGCTTCAATCGCGGCGTATCACCCGAACGATCCAGCACAACCACATCACCCGGATAGATCCAGTGCGGGTTCTTGATCTCGTCCTTGTTCATCTGCCAGATCTCGGGCCAACGCCACGGCTGCTTGAGGAAATGCCCGGAGATGCCCCACAAGGTATCGCCCTTGACCACGACATAACGCTCCGGCGCGTTGCTCTGCAGGGCAAGGGTATCGGCCTGAACGGAACCAACACCGACGCCCAAGGCCAAAAGAAGCGATATAATCGTTTTACGCATGGTGGCGTTCATCTCTTTTCAGATTTGACCCCAATTCGGGATCTTATTAATTAAGCGATTTGTAATGCCGGGCGAGATAGCCCTGAAAGCCAAACCCATTTTGATTTTGCATACAAACTTTTTCAGCTGCAAGCAATCATGGCCATTCTGAATATTCTGCACTACCCGGATGAACGCCTGCATACCGTTGCAAAGCCGGTGACGGTTTTTGACGAACATTTGCAACAGTTTGTCGCCGACATGGCTGAAACGATGTACCAGGCACCGGGTATCGGCCTCGCCGCGACCCAGGTGAACGTACATCAGCGCGTCGTCGTGATTGATCTGTCCGAATCCAAAGATGAACTTCTGGTGTTGATTAACCCGGAAATCATCGAGATGGATGGCCAGATCACCTACGAAGAAGGCTGCCTGTCGGTGCCGGGCATTTACGAGGAAGTCGATCGTGCCGAGCGAATCAAGGTGCGCGCCCAGCGCGTCAATGGCGAGACATTCGAATTCGCCGCCGATGAGCTGCTCGCGGTATGCATCCAACACGAACTCGACCACTTGAACGGCAAGGTTTTCATCGAAAAGCTCTCCCGACTCAAGTTCAACCGCATTTTGCAAAAACTGAAAAAAAACCAGCGCAAAACGCTGTAAACGGCCTCGAATGAAACTTGTATTTGCCGGAACACCCGACTTCGCCGCCGATGCGCTCAAAGCGCTACTCACGGCCGGGCACGACATCGCGCTGGTGCTGACCCAGCCCGACCGCCCCGCCGGGCGCGGCATGAAGCTGACGCCATCGCCGGTAAAACAGGTCGCGCTTGAACACGGTCTGCCCGTTTACCAGCCCGAGAAACTGCGCACACCCGAGCAGCAAGCGCCGCTGGCCGAGATCGATTGCGACGTGATGATCGTCGCCGCCTACGGCTTGATCCTGCCGCAAGTGGTGCTCGACTTGCCAAGCCTGGGCTGCCTCAATATCCACGCTTCCTTGCTGCCACGCTGGCGCGGCGCGGCGCCGATCCAGCGCGCCATCCTCGCCGGCGATGCACAAACGGGCATCACCATCATGCAGATGGATGCGGGTCTCGATACCGGCGACATGCTCAGTGTGCATGTCACGCCAATCAGCGCCAGCGACAATGCCCATACCCTGCACGACAAGCTCGCGCAGCAAGGCGCCAATGCCATTGTCGCCGCACTCGCCGATCTGCCCGCCCTGCAGGCGGCACGGCAAGCGCAGCCCGTCGATGGCGTCACCTACGCCGAGAAGCTCAAGAAGGAAGAGTCGCAGATCGACTGGCAACGGCCGGCGGTCGAACTCGACCGGATGATCCGCGCCTTCAACCCCTTTCCATCGGCACAAACGACGCTCGACGGCGCCGCGCTGAAAATCTGGGCAGCGCATTCCGTCGATGGTCACGGTGAACCGGGCACGCTACTGGCGCTTGATCGTCACGGTATTGTCGTTGCCTGCGGCCAGGGCGCATTGATGCTGACAACCTTGCAGATGGCCGGCGGCAAACGGCTCGACGCGACGGCTTTCCTCGCCGGCCGCTCGCTGATGGCAGGAATTCGCCTCGGCGATTGAATTTTCCTGCTTCGCCGCAATCACATTGCTGCCCGGACTGTACGGCCATCGCCGTGCGATCCTTCATCACGCCCCTTACCTTTGCGAGATTCGACAACATGAACAACTGGCTCAAGACGACCATCCTGATGGCTGCCTTTATGGCGCTGTTTGTGTTTATTGGCGGCCTCATCGGCGGCCAGAGCGGCATGCTGATCGCGCTACTGCTCGGCGGCGGGATGAATGTGTTTGCCTACTGGAATTCCGACAAGATGGTGCTGCGCATGTACAACGCACACCAAGTCGACGCCCGCACCGCGCCAGAGCTGTACGGCATGGTGCAGGAGCTCGCGCAGCGTGCCGGCCTGCCGATGCCCAAGGTCTACGTGATTGACGAAGACCAGCCCAATGCCTTCGCCACCGGCCGCAACCCGGAGAACGCGGCCGTCGCCGCCACCACCGGGATCATGCGGGTACTGTCTTATCGCGAGTTGCGCGGCGTGATGGCGCACGAACTGGCGCACGTGCAGCACCGAGACATCCTGATCTCGACGATTTCGGCGACCATGGCCGGGGCAATTTCGGCGCTGGCGAACTTCGCAATGTTCTTCGGCGGTCGGGACGAAAACGGCCGCTCGATGAATCCCATCGTCGGCATCCTGCTGGCCATTCTCGCCCCGCTGGCCGCCAGCGTGATCCAGATGGCGATCTCGCGCTCGCGCGAATTCGCCGCCGATGCCGGTGGCGCGCGCATTTCCGGCGACCCGCAAGCGCTGGCGGACGCGCTACAGAAAATCGAGGCCTACGCCCGCGGCATTCCGATGCACACCGCCGAAGCGCATCCGGAAACCGCGCAGATGATGATCATGAATCCGCTCACCGGCGGCGGCATCGACAATTTGTTCCGCACCCACCCGCAAACAGCCGATCGCGTCGCCCGCCTCACGGCCATGGCGCGCGGCCAGCTCCCCTATTGATTCAGATTCAGGATTCAGCGGAACCCTTATGTTTGCTACCCAGAAATACGCCACCCGTGCGATTGCCGCGGTGCTTGGCGGCAAAACGCTGACCGAGGCACTGAACGAAGTCTGGCGCGCCGATCCTGAGCTGCGACCACAGCAACGCGGTGCGATTCAGGACGTCTGTTACGGCTCGCTACGCCAGCTCGGCCTGCTCAATGCCATGCTCGATTCACTCCTGAGCAAGCCGGTGCACGAAACCGAATTGCGTGCGCTGATGCTCGTCGGCATCTACCAGCTGCACTTCACCCGCGCCGCGCCGTACACGGTGGTTGATCACGCGGTCAAAGTCGCCTCGCACACCGGCACCGGCCAGGGCAAGGGGCTGGTCAACGCGATCCTGCGCAACTTCCTGCGTCGTCGGGACGAGCTGGCCAACGACGCCAAACGCCACGAACAAGGGCTGTGGTCGCACCCGCGCTGGTGGATCGCCGCGATGCGCAAGGCGTATCCGGATCGCTGGCAAAGCGTGCTCGACAATGCCAACCGCCATCCGCCGCTGACCTTGCGGGTGAATCGCCGCCTCGGCGATGTCGCCGCCTATCTGGCCGAACTCGCCGCGGCCGGCATCGAAGCCAAAGCGCTCGATGACACCGCCATCCTGATCCACCACCCGGTCGGCATCGATAAACTGCCCGGCTTCTTCGACGGCCGCGTCTCGGTACAGGACTGGGGCGCGCAACATGCCGCTCGGCTGCTGGACGTGCACGACGGCATGCGCGTGCTCGATGCCTGCGCTGCCCCCGGCGGCAAAACCGGCCACCTGCTCGAACTCGCCGACCTGCAACTGACCGCGATCGACGTCGACGGCCAGCGACTCTCGCGTGTCGACGACAACCTCAAGCGCCTGGGCCTGAAAGCCACGCTCAAGGCCGGCGATGCCGCCGTACCCAAGATCTGGTGGGACGGTCAGCCCTTCGACCGCATCCTTGCCGACGTGCCGTGCTCGGCCACCGGCGTCGCCCGGCGCCACCCGGACATCAAGTGGCTGCGTCGCGAAACCGACTTTGTTACTTTTTCGCAACAGCAGCAACAGATGCTCGATGCGCTCTGGCCGCTCGTGGCCGCTGGCGGCAAACTGCTCTATGCTACTTGCTCGATTTTCCCGGCCGAGAACAGCGTACAGGCCGATGCCTTCGCAGCTCGTCATCCGGACGCCGAGCGACTGCCACTGAGCGATGGCCTCCCTGCTGATGGCCAATTGTTGCCAACTCCCGAACACGATGGCTTCTTCTACGCGATTTTCCGCAAACGTCCTTAATGTCATTCTCGCGCTGCTGCTGTGGCTCACCGTGGGCGCCGCCCTCGGCGAGAACAGCGGCATCCGCCTGCAATCGGCGGGAGCGAGTTATGGCAGCAACCGCGTCGAAGTCTCGGCGCGGTTTACGGTATCGCTGAATCCAACGCTGGAAAACGCGCTCGCCAACGGCGCTTCATTACCCTTTGTTTACGAATTCCAGCTGACCCGGCCACGCGGTTACGCCTTCTATCGGCAGATGGCCGACTGGTTTTCACCAACGGCCGAACTCGGCTATCGCCTTTCCTATCACGCCATATCGCGCCAGTACCGACTGCATCTGGGCAGTTTCTACCGCAGCTTCCAGACGCTCGACGAAGCCCTCAAGGCACTGGGCGTCGTCCGCGACTGGGGCGTACTGGTCGGCACATCCATCGCCGAAGACAAGAGCGACTTTGCCGGCAAGGTCCGGCTGCGACTGGATATGTCGCAAATGCCCAAGCCCTTCCAGCTCTCGACGCTCGGCCAGGATGACTGGAAGTTCGAATCGGCCTGGGTCGATATTTCCCCGAGCCGCAACGAGGCCGCGCACGAATGAAAGGGCCGCTGCTGATCCTCGCCTCGATCGCGACGATCCTGATCTTCCTGCTCGCGACCGCCTCGGGAAACACCTCGGCATTCTCCCAGTACTACACCGAACTGCTGACGCTGAACGGCCTGCTTCTGGGCGGACTGCTCATCGTCGTTGGCGCGCGGCTATGGCAACTGATCAAGCGCGTACGCGCCAAGGTTTTCGGCTCCCGGCTGACGATGCGGCTGGTGCTGTCGTTCTCGCTGGTCGCCATTCTGCCGGGCACGCTGGTGTACACGCTGTCGGTGCAATTCCTCAACCGATCGGTTGAAAACTGGTTCAACGTCCGCGTCGACAATGCCCTCGATCGTGGACTCAATCTCGGCCATAACGCCATCGACTATCAACTGACCGACCTGGTGCGCAAGGCGCGGGTGATCTCGCTGGACATCCATGACGAGACCGGATCGGAACTGCTCTCCAGGCTGACCCGCTTGCGCGAGCAGGTCGGTACCCAGGAAATCTCGCTGTTTGACGAGCAGGGCAATACGCTCGCCCATATCGGCAACGAAAACGCCGGCATCTTCCCCAATTTGCCCGAACGCTCGCTACTCAAACGCGCCTTGCGCGAACCGGTCAGGCAGATCGAATCGACCGCCGATCAGGGCTTGATGATGCGCACGCTGGTGGCCATGCACGGCGCCGGCTTTGGCGAGCGAACGCGCATCCTGCAGTTGATGCAACCGGTGCCCAAACAGCTGGCCGACGATGCCGAGCTGGTGGAAACGGTGCGCGCCGACTACAAGCAGCTCTCGCAAGCCCGGCAGGGGCTAAAGCTGATTTTCAGCCTGACCCTGACGCTGGCGCTGTTGATGGCGCTGCTCGGCGCGCTGGCGCTGGCGATGTACCTGTCCGACAAACTCTCGGCGCCGCTGTCGGTACTGGCCGAGGCAACGCGCGCGGTCGCCTCGGGCGACCTGAGCCGGCGACAACCGGTGATCAGTCGCGACGAACTGGGCATCCTCACCCATTCGTTCAACCGGATGACGCGCCAGCTGGCCGAGGCGCGCACCTCGCTGGAACGGCAGGAGGCCGCTCAAGCCACCGGCAAGGTCTATCTGGAAGGCATTCTCGGCTCGCTCTCGGCCGGCGTGCTGTCGTTTGATCGCGATTGGCAACTGGCCTCGAACAACCAGAGCGCGCTGCGCATTCTGGGTCTTGATTTACAGCAGCTTGGCCGTGCACCGCTACCAAGCTGGCCCGACTGCTACCCTGCACTGGCGGTATTTTGCGATGAAGTCGCCCGTGGTTTTGCCAGCGACGAGGAACACTGGCAACGCCAGGTCGAGATCGCCGAGCAAAAGCGGGTACTGAACGTGCGCGGCACCCATCTGATGCTGGGTGACGAGGATAGCGGCTATCTGGTGGTGTTCGATGACGTTACCGAGCTTTTGTCGGCGCAACGCGATGCAGCCTGGGGCGAAGTCGCCCGCCGGCTGGCGCATGAGATCAAGAACCCGCTGACACCGATCCAGCTCGCTGCCGAACGGATGGAATTCAAGCTTACTGACAAGCTGGATCAGGCCGGATCAGAGTTTCTGTCAAAGAACACTCAGACCATCGTCAAGCAGGTTGCGGCACTTAAACAGATGGTCGACGCCTTCCGCGACTACGCCCGCAAACCGACCGGCAAGAAAAAAACGCTGGATTTGCAACAGCTCCTGACCGAAGTACTGGTACTGTACGAGGCTGCACCGGTGACGCGCATCGATAATGCGCACGAACCAATGATCGTCATGGGCGATGCAACGCAATTGCGCCAAGTCATCCACAATCTGCTGCAAAACGCGCAGGATGCGATCGAAGCCAGTGAAACCCGACAGATTTGCGTCAAAACGGAAAAAGCCGATAAATTTGTTCGGCTAATAGTAGAAGACAGCGGTTCAGGCTTTCCCGGCGATTTGTTGCCGCGAATTTTCGAGCCCTACGTGACCACCAAGCAAAAGGGCACGGGACTCGGATTGGCCATCGTTAAGAAGCTCATCGAAGAGCATCATGGCCGGATCACGGCCGGAAACCGCGACAGCGGCGGCGCGTTCGTAAAGATCGAACTGCCGCTCACGGAGGAAACAAGTGGGTAGTCAGGATATTTTGGTCGTCGACGACGAAGTCGGCATTCGCGAACTCTTGTCCGAGATTTTGCAGGACGAAGGTTATAGCGTTGCCGTGGCGGAAAACGCCGAGGCCGCGCGCAAGCTCCGCAACCAGGCGCAACCGCGTTTGGTGCTGCTCGATATCTGGATGCCGGATACCGATGGCGTCACGCTGTTGAAGGAATGGGCACGTAACGGCCAGCTCACCATGCCGGTCGTGATGATGTCAGGCCATGCCACCATCGATACCGCGGTTGAAGCGACCCGGATCGGTGCGCTCGATTTCCTTGAAAAGCCCATCGGTTTGGCCAAGCTGCTCGCCACGGTCAAGCGCGCACTGTCGCAACCCGTTGAAGCCATCAAGCCCTTGCCGACATTGAGCAGGCTCGGTGAAGCCGAAGTGGTGCGCGAGCTCAATCGCGTGCTGGATACCGCGCGTGGCCAAGCATCGCCGGTCCTGCTCGTTGGCGCCCCCGGTGTTGGTTTCGAGATCTGTGCCCGCTACCTCGCGACGCCCAATCAGCCTTTCATCGCACCGCTGTCGAACGAAGACATTGCGGTCGCGCCACTTGAGCTGATCAACAAGGCCGCAGCCGGGACCTTGTTCCTGCGTGATATCGCCTACCTGGATCGTCGTGCCCAAACCGGTTTGCGCACGCTGCTGAGCAAACTCGATAAGCAGAAAGTGCGTCTGGTATCGGCATCGAGCAAGCCACTTGACCAGCTCGCCGGCCAGCTCGACCCCGAACTGCTGAATGCATTATCACAATTGATCGTACCGGTACCGCGCCTCAAGGATCACCGCGAGGACATCGCCAAGCTGGCCGAAACGCTACTGGCCGAAGCCGTGGTGACCAACAAGCTCGGCCCACGCCGCTTCAGCCAGGCCGCATTGCAGTTGCTGGCGCAGCAGGAATGGCCCGGCAACCTGGATGAGCTCGCCAACGTGGTCAAGAGCCTGGCGCTCACCAGCCGCGACGGTGAAATCGACCTGACCCCGGTGTCGCGCATCCTGTCGCAGTTCGCGCCCGGCGGCGAAAGCATTGTCGCCCTGCCGCAAGCCGCGCCACCGCCACTGCCGATGCTCGACTTGGCCTTGCCGCTGCGCGAGGCACGCGATCAGTTCGAGAAATACTATCTCGAACGCCACATCGAGCTCTCCGGCGGCAATATGAGCCGCGTCGCCGAGAAGATCGGTCTGGAGCGCACGCACCTGTATCGCAAGCTCAAGTCGCTGGGCATCCAGATGCCGAAAAAGAACCGTCCCGCCAGCGAAAGCTGAGCACGGTGATCGGGCAGTACGCGCACTAAACTGAACGCAGCCGGCCAACGGCTGCGTTCAGCATTTCAGGTCCAGATCCAGGAAGAACCGTGTCGAACATCCTCATTCTTGGCGCCGGCCGTGTCGGTGCATCGGTCGCCGAACAGCTGGTGCAGGAGCACTACCATGTCACCTTGGTCGACGACAACGCCGCCAGCCTGAAAGCGCTGCAAGACCGGCTCGACCTGCGCGCGGTGGTCGGTAATGCGGCCAGCCCCGCGGTGCTCGAGGCCGCCGGCGCCCGCGATGCCGACCTCTTGCTGGCGGTGACGCCGAGCGATGAAGTCAACATGGTTGCGTGCAAGATCGCCCACGAACTCTTCAACGTTCCCACCCGGCTGGGCCGGGTACGCAACCCCGACATCCTTTCGCGCCCCGAACTGTTCGATGCCAGCAATTTCGCCATTGATCACGTCATCACGCCGGCACAGATCGTTACCGACTATCTTGTCAGTCTCGTGGAAACCCCCGAGGCGCTGCAGGTGCTCGATTTTGCCGACGGCAAGGCGCAAATGGTTGTCGTCCGGGTCGAAGCCGATGCCCACATGAACGGCAAGGCGCTTTCGACGCTGTGCAAGCTGCTACCGAATGTCGACAGTCGCGTCGTCGGCATCTACCGCCGCAATCGCTACATCCGGCCCGATGGCGACAGCGTGCTCGAAGTCGGCGACGAGGTGTTCGTGCTCGCCGCCAGCAAGCACATGCGCGCGGTGATTCGCGAACTGCATGGCGAAGAGCGCAAGATCCGCCGCATCATGATCGCTGGCGGCGGCAATGTCGGCTTCCGGCTCGCACAGGCGCTGCAGGACAACTACCAGGTCAAGTTGATCGAATCGAACCGCGATCGCGCCCACTGGCTGGCCGAAGCGCTGCCGAACACGCTGGTGCTGGCCGGCGACGCCACCGATGAAACGCTGTTCGACGCCGAACAGATCGACCGGACCGACCTGTATCTGGCACTGACCAGCGACGATGAAGACAACATCATGTCGGGCCTGCTGGCCAAGCAGATGGGCGCGCGCAAGGTCATCGCCATCATCAACCGCTCGCGCTATGTCGGCCTGCTGCAAGGCAGCCGCATCGACGTGGCGCTGTCACCGGCACAGGCGACGATCGGCTCGCTGCTGGCACGGGTGCGTCGTGGCGACATCGCCGCGGTGCACAGCCTGCGGCGCGGCGCGGCCGAGGCGCTGGAAATCATTGCCCACGGCAAGCGCGCGACGTCGCGCGTCGTCGGCCGGCGCATCGAAGAGCTGAACCTGCCCGCCGGCCTCTATATCGCCGCACTGATCCGCGGTGACGAGGTCATGATGGCGCACCACGATACCGTGATCGAAGCCGAAGACCATGTGATCGTTTTCGTCGACAAGAAACGCGGCATAGGCGAAGTCGAGAAACTGTTTGCCGTGAAGCTGGGATTCTTCTGATGCGCCATAACTCACGCGGCCCGGCCCTGATGGCGCTGCCGGCCGGCGTTTCCGCCGCACTGCGCATCCTGCCGGTCGTCAGCGTTCTGGCGCGGGTGGCACTGATTTTCTCGTTCACCATGCTGGTGCCGATCGGCGTCTCGCTCTACTACGGCGATTCGGCGCTGTGGCATTTCATCAATGCGCTGGCCGGGCTGTCGACACTGAGCGTGATCACCATCGTGCTGACCCGACGTTTTCGCCGCGAACTCAAGGTGCGCGACGGTTTCGTCCTTGTCGTCGGCCTATGGACGCTGCTGCCGGCGGTCGCGACCGTGCCGCTACTGTTCCACATGCCGGACATCCGCTTTTCGGCCGCCTATTTCGAGACGCTGTCGGCGCTGACGACGACCGGCGCCACTGCGCTCTCCGGGCTCGATCACCTGCCCGAATCGATCAATCTGTGGCGCCACCTGCTCAACTGGCTCGGCGGCATGGGCATCATCGTGCTGGCGGTGGCAATTCTGCCCATGCTCGGCGTTGGCGGCATGCAGCTGTTCAAGGCCGAAACCCCCGGGCCGATCAAGGACGCCAAACTGACGCCGCGCATCCGCGAAACCGCGCGCAACCTGTGGCTGATCTACGCCGGCCTCACGCTGGCCTGTGCGCTGATGCTGCGCTACATCGGCGGGATGTCATGGCTTGATGCCGTCTGCCACGCCTTTGCCGCACTGTGCCTCGGTGGCTTTTCGACTCACGACGCCAGCGTCGGCTACTTCAATTCGCCAGTGATCGAGGCCATCCTGATCGTCTTCATGCTGCTGGCGGCAACCAATTTCGCCACCCACTACATCGCGCTCACCGGGCGCAGCCTCAAAGGCTATTGGCGCGATTCCGAATTCAAGGCAATGCTGCTGCTGATTGTCGGCAGCATCGTGCTTCTGGCCGGCTATCTGGTTTGGCAAAACACCTATGGCGACTATCTGACCAGCTTCCGGCATGTGGCCTTCAACCTGGTGTCGATCGCGACCGACAGCGGTTTTGCCAGCACCGATTTCGGCCAGTGGCCGATTTTCGTTCCGCTGTGGATGTTGCTGTTGTCGTGCATCGCCGCGTCGTCGGGATCGACCGGTGGCGGGATTAAGATGATCCGCACCATCGTGCTGGTGCGTGAGGCCGGGCGGCAATTCACCACGCTGCTGCATCCGAACGCGGTACGGCCGCTCCGGGTCAACCGGATGGCGATTCCGGGTCATGTCATTTTCGCCGTGCTCGGCTTTATATTTCTGTATTTCATGAGCATCGTCGTACTCACCTTCGCGCTGCTGGCGACCGGCCTCGATTTCGTCTCCAGTTTCTCGGCCATCCTCGCCTGCATCAACAACGCCGGACCCGGCCTAGGCGTCGTTGGCCCGGCGTCGAACTACGGCGTGCTCGGCGATGCCCAGTTGTGGATCTGCTCACTGGCGATGCTGCTTGGCCGGCTGGAGGTATTTTCAGTACTGGTGCTGTTCACGCCGGCATTCTGGCGCAATTGATGCAGTCCGGCGCGGCACCCCCGCCACATCGCCAGACGGGAAAACAAGGCGACACAGCCGGCCTAGCCATATTCCGGGGATGAGGCCACTCGCCGCATGGCCGTTCTCATCGCCGGTTTTTCGCCTTCTGTTTCGCGACGTCGCAACATCCACAGCATCCACGGCGCACGGGATCTTGCCGTCGCTCAGGCCGGCGCAAGCTCGGTACGGCTTTTTCCGCCGGTCTTCGCGCGGTATAGCGCCTCGTCGGCGCGAAGCAGCAAGGCCCGGCCGTTTTCATCGGCCCGCAGCTGGGCGATCCCGGTCGAGAAGCTCACATCGACGCGCTGACCTTTATGCACGAATGGCGTACGGTTGGCGACCGTGCGCAGCCGGTCAATCACATAGCTCGCGCCGTTGACGTCGGTATCGACCAACAGCAGCAGAAACTCCTCGCCGCCGTAACGAACCAGCAGATCACTTTCGCGCAGCACCACCCGGGTCAGATTGGCCATGTGCACCAGCACTTGGTCGCCAATCAGATGGCCGTGCACATCGTTGATCTGCTTGAAGTCGTCGAGATCGAAAATCACCGCGGTCAGCTTGCCGCCCTGCCGCTGCGCCAGCTTGACCTCGCGCGCGAGGTGGTGATCGAGCCCCTGCCGATTGAATGTACCGGTCAGCGCATCCTGTTCGAGCATGCGCCGGTTGAATGCCAGATCCTGCTCGATATGCCGCACCGATTCGCGAATGGTCTGCAGATCGCTGTGCGACGCCGAGACGGTCGAGTGGATCGAGTGCGTGGAGGTAATCACGCTGTCGAGCAGATGCGTCAGCGTCGTATGTGTTTCCTCGACACTGGCGCGCTGCTCGGCATGAGCTTCACGCACATGCCGCAGCCGGCCCAGACTGGCGATCATCGCCCCCTGTTCATCGCCCAGTGTATCGATCAGCTGTTGCATGGCCTCGCTGGCTTCGCCCACCACCTCGTCGACCTGGCACAGCACCTGCCAGGCCTGCTGCAAATCTTCCGGCGCCTTGGCATCCGGCGACTTGATCGTGACGATGGCGTTGTAGAATTGCGCATAGTTGTCCGGTGTCGGCGGCAAGCCGCGTTCGGACAGACGTTTCAGCGCAATTCGGGCGACTTCGACCGGGCTTTCCGGCGAGGTTATGCTCATGTTCTTTTTAGCTTTTTTTGTTAAGTTAGGCGTATGGAATTGTACGCGATCTAAGGCAATGCGCGCCATCCGTCAAGGGCCATAAGGGGTTTTATGCATATTCATATTCTGGGCATTTGCGGCACTTTCATGGGTGGCGTCGCCGCACTGGCACGCGCGGCCGGCCATACCGTCACCGGCTGCGATGCCGGCGTCTATCCGCCGATGTCCGATCAACTTTCCGCGCTCGGCATCGAGCTGATCGAAGGCTGGGACGCAGAACAACTCAAACTCGGCGCCGATCTTTACGTGGTCGGTAACGTCGTCAAACGCGGCAATCCGCTGATGGAAGCCATCCTCGACACCGGCCTCCCCTACACCAGCGGCCCCGAATGGCTGCGCGATCACATCCTTGCGGACAAATGGGTACTCGCCGTTGCCGGCACCCACGGCAAAACCACCACCAGCGGCATGCTGGCGTGGATTCTCGAAGACGCAGGCCTCGCCCCCGGCTTCCTCGTCGGCGGCGTGCCGGAAAACTTCGGCATCTCGGCGCGACTGCCCGGCAAGCCGGCGCAGGACGCGGCGAGTACCTCACCGTTTTTCGTTATTGAAGCAGATGAATATGACACTGCGTTTTTCGACAAGCGCAGCAAGTTCGTCCATTACCGGCCGCGCACGGCCATCCTCAACAACCTCGAGTTCGATCATGCGGACATCTTCGCCGATCTGGCGGCGATCGAAACGCAATTCCATCATCTGGTGCGTACCGTCCCCGGCAACGGCCGGCTGATCGTCAACGGTCGAGAAGCCAGCCTTGATCGCGTGCTCGAGCGCGGCTGCTGGACGCCGGTCGAGCGTTTCGGTGTCGAATCCGGCTGGGCCATCGGCGCGGTTTACGACGATGGCTTCGACGTCTTGCTGAACGGCGAATCACAGGGTCGACTGGTCTGGACGTTGATGGGCGAGCACAACGCATTGAACGCGCTGGCGGCCATCGCTGCGGCCCGCCACGTCGGCGTGACACCGGCGATGGCGATCGCCGCGCTCGGGCGCTTTGCCAATGTCAAACGCCGGATGGAAGTCAAAGGCCAAGCCGGTGGCGTCACCGTCTATGATGACTTCGCCCATCATCCGACCGCGATCACGACCACGCTGGCCGGGCTGCGCCACAAGGTGGGCGATGCCCGGATTCTGGCGGTGCTGGAGCCACGCTCGAACACGATGAAGCTCGGCACCATGAAGGCCGCGCTACCGGTCTCCCTGGCCAAGGCCGATGCAGTGTTTTGCTACAACGCCAACCTTGGCTGGGATCCGGCCGAGGCACTGGCGCCGCTGGGCAGCAAGGCGCAGACCTTCACCGATCTGGATGCGCTGGTGGCTGCGGTCACGACAATGGCCAAGCCGGGCGATCAAGTCCTGGTGATGAGCAACGGCGGCTTTGGTGGCGTACACGGCAAGCTGCTCGCGGCGCTCGCCTCGCCGCTGTGAGCATGCTCTCTTGTCGTGCCGCGATGCCCGCCCTAAGCTGCTGCAAAGCAAACGAAGAAAGGATCGCCCCATGACAAGATGGCTTATGCCTGTCGCGCTGGCCGGGCTCTTCGCCAGTCAGCTTGCTGCCGCCGAGAGTGAAAGCAGCACCCGCATCTGGAGCAGCGGCGGCCATGGCGGTGGCGAGGGCTACTGCGAAATCCGCCAGCGCGTCGATGATCGCGTCCTACTGGAAATGCGCGGCAACGACATCCGGGTTCGCACGCTCAACGGCCGTCACCATCCGCTCGGCCCGGTGCGCTGCTCCGGGCCGCTCCCGGACAATCCACGTGATTTCCGCGTCGACCTGCGCAATGGTCGCGGCGAGATCGTTCGCACCACGGCGCCGCGTGGCCATCGTCCGGCGCAGATAGAAATCTACGACTCACGCGCTGGCGACGCGTCGTACACCATCGTCGTCCGCTGGCGTGATGAGCGCGGCTCGGGAAATGACGGGCAATACGGCCAGGGCGACGCCGTCCGCCGTTGCCAGGATGCCGTGCAGAACGAATTCGCTCGCCGCAACTACGGCGACGGCAAGTTGCGCTTTCGCGGCCAGCCGCAGCTGGAGCGTCAAGGCAACGAGCTGCGCGTATTCGGTAGCGGTGAAGCGCGCAATCGCAACGACGAGCGCGATTTGCGCTATCAATGCACGCTGGATTCGCGCTCGGCCCGCGTTCGCTCGGCCGAATACTGGTATGACAGCGGTGCGCTGCGCTCGGTCACGCCACCGCGCTGATCGCTTGGAGCGGTTATCAGAATTCAGTGAAGCGGTGCTGACGTGCGAAACGCAGACGGTACGAGTAGTACGGCAAGTGAGCACAACGCAGCCAGCAGGATTTTGTTAGCCGCGCTTACCACCAGACCGGTTCGGGCTCGATCTGCACGCCGAACCGGGCCATCACGTCGGCCTGCACCGCGGCGGTCAGCGCGGCAACATCGGCACGCTGCGCGCCACCGTGGTTGACCAGCACCAGCGCCTGCTTCTCGTACATGCCCACCGGGCCGAGCCGCCGCCCTTTCCAGCCGGCCTGCTCGATCAGCCAGCCAGCGGCGAGCTTGTAATGCTCACCGGGCATCAGGTAGGACACCAGCTGCGGATGCTGCGCCACCAGCGCGTCGCGCTGTGCGGCCGGCACGACCGGATTCTTGAAGAAGCTGCCGGCGTTGCCGATCACCGCCGGATCGGGCAACTTGCGCTGGCGCACGTTGATCACCGCCTGCGCCACGCCGGCAGGGGTGCGCGGCAAACCGGCGTTGACCAGTTCGGCGTCGATGTCGCCGTAGTTGGTATGCAGATCGGGACGCTTGGGCAAGCGGAACACCACTTCGGCGATCAACCAGCGCCCCGCCTCCTCCTGCTTGAAAACGCTATCGCGGTAGGCGAAGCGACAGTCGGCGCTGCTGAAGACGCGCTTGGCACCGCCATCGAGCCGATACGCGCTCAGCTCGAACAGCGTGTCCTTGACCTCGACGCCATAGGCACCGATGTTCTGCACCGGCGCTGCGCCAACACAACCGGGGATCAGCGCCAGGTTTTCCAGCCCGCCCCAGCCCTGCGCCAGCGTCCACATGACGAAATCGTGCCAGGGCTCGCCACCACCGGCGGCGACGTAGACCGCGTGTTCGTCCTCGCCGACCAGCCGCCTGCCCTTGATCTCGACCTGCAGCGTCAAACCGTCGACCACGTCGGGCAGCACCAGATTGCTACCGCCACCCAGCACATGCCACGGCAACGCCGCCAGTTCGGGATCGGCGCACAGCCCGGACAGTTCGGCTGGATCGTGCACGGCCACGTAGCGGCTGGCACGGGCGGTGAGTCTGAGCGTGTTGCGGGCACTGAGGTCGACGTCGGATTCGATCATGGCGGCAGAATCGTGCGGTAAAGCGGCAATTATCGGCGATCACGCCAATGTGCGGGCGACGCAGGTCAATAAAAAACCGGGACGGCGAACCGTCCCGGCTGGATGCAGCCATCAACGCCTTAGGCGTGATTACGGCAGCGTCTTCAGGTGCGCTTTGACCGGCGCCGAGAAGTTGTAGCCGTCGTGCTTGTCCCAGTTGATCGACCAGGTCATCACGCCACGCGCGGTCGGATAAGCCTGCTTGGGCTTCACCGTGCCGCAATCGACCAGCTTGGTCAGGCAGTTCATGGTCTTGTTGATGACGTCGACGGTGACGAAACCGGTGTTGGCCGAGCTACGGCCGCTCGGTACGCCGAAGGCGACCTGATCCGGACGCAAGCCCTTGAATTCCCAGCCCGCGCCACCGACGGTCTTGAAGCCTTCGATCAGCATCAGCGAACCACCGACGAGACCGTCGACCGTGCCTTCATTGAGCTGACCATAAGGCGTCCACAGACCGCCGTTGTTGTAGTACTGGACGTGGATCATGTTCAGATCGTCACGCAGGCCATCGATGATCGGCAGGTAGGCGCCCCAGATGCCCGAATAGGCAACGTAACCGCCCTGCACGTACGGATGCTCCGGTGCCATCGACAGGTAGAAGGTCGGGCCGACCTTGGCCTTCAGTTCCTTCATCGCGGTGATCAGGTTGTTGATGATCGGTGTGCCGAGCACGACGCCGGCACCGCTTTCGAGGTCGAGGTCGATACCGTCGAGACCGTACTTGGTGATGATGCCGTGCAGGCTGTTGACGAAGTTGGTCACGTTCTCGCGCGTGTTCAGCGTCATCCGGCCTTCCTGGCCGCCGAGCGACAGCACGACCTTCTTGCCCTTGGCGCGCTTGGCGGCGATGTCGGCGATGAACTCGGCCTCGGTGCCGGCGTTCGGGTCGAGGTTGAACGCCACCGCGCCGTTACCGGCATCGTCGCCGAACGACAGCATGATCACGTCCCAGTCGTCCGTCACATCCTTGATCCGGATCGTCGGGCCGCTCGGATTGGTGAAGTTGTGCCAATAGCCGATCAGCGCATGCTTGGGCAGATCACCCGACGGAGTCGGGGTTGGCGCCGGGGTTGGCGCCGGGGTTGGCGCTGGGGTCGGCGCTGGGGTCGGCGCTGGGGTCGGCGCTGGGGTCGGCGCTGGGGTCGGAGCTGGGGTCGGAGCTGGGGTCGGAGCTGGGGTCGGCGCTGGGGTCGGCGCTGGGGTCGGCGCTGGGGTCGGAGCTGGGGTCGGAGCTGGCGTCGGAGCCGGGGTTGGAGCTGGGGTCGGCGCCGGAGTCGGGGCTGGCGTCGGCGCCACCGGGCCACACACGCCCAGATCATTCCACGGCTTGCCGTCACCCACGCTGCTCGACGGCACGTCGCCCTGCGTCCACCACTTGGCCGAATAGGTGCGACCGTTGTAGCTGACGGTTGCCCCGCCGTTGTACGCGGTCGTCGACGACCATGCGGCCGCGGTGCAGCCTGCTGGCGTCGGCGCGGGGGTCGGTGCGGGAGTCGGTGCTGGCGTCGGAGCCGGCGTGGGGGCTGGCGTGGGGGCTGGCGTCGGCGTACCGGCGCTGACCAGTTTCCACAGCGTCGGGCTCGCCGCCGGGTTCCAGTTGGCGCCAACGTAGGCGGTATGTGTCACCAGCGACTGGTAATCGCTGCCGCTATACGACACAACGGTACCAACGGCATAGGTCTGGCCTTCTTGCCATGCCGGAGCGGCATAAGCATGAGCGGCAATCAGCGCCGCCGGGATGGCAGCCAAGGCAAAACGGTTGAAATAAGACATCGACAGTCTCCATCCATACTTGGTTTTCTAGCGGGCCGCCGAGCGGCGCCCGTAAAAAGGCCCCCCCATAAACCGGGAGGGCCCAGGGATCACGCACTCATTCGAGCCGGATCATGTTTGCCGCTTAGTTGCGGATCTTGGCCATGGCCGAGACCAGCTCGCCGTCGGTGGTGTCACCGTCAACTTCCCAGCTGAAGATGCCGCCCATGCCCTTGGACTTGGCGTAGTCGATCTTGGTCTGGATATCGGCCGGGGTGTCGTACGACCAGAAGGTCTTGCCGTCGAACTTGTACGACTGCTTGGTCACCGGGTGGACATGCAAGGTGCCGGCGGCGTTCTTCAGCACCTTGTAGTCCTCGTAACCCGCTTCGTAAGTGCCCGCTGCCGCACCGGTTGCCGCCTGGTACAGACCGTTGTTGGCGTTGGTGACACCGGTCCAGCCGCGGCCGTAGAACGGAACGCCGATGTGCAGCTTGGCGGCCGGTGCGCCTGCAGCCAGCAACGCGGTAACGGCGCTGTCGGTGTTGTAGGTCGCGCCCAGGCCCGGCTTGCCGGTCTTCGGATCAATGTAATTCGGGCTGTTCGGATCTGCGTACAGGTGCGAATGGAAGTCGGTCGGACCCTTGGCAGCCCAAGCGCCGTTGTAGTCGTAGGTCATGATGTTGACCCAGTCGAGATACTTGGTGTATTCGCCCGGTTCGGTCGTCGCGATCTTGTCGGCACCACCGCCAATCGCCACGGTCAGCAGGTACTTCTTGCCGTTCGTTGCGCCGTAGGCATCAAGTTGCTCGCGGAACTCCTTCAGCAGCAAGTTGAAGTTCTTCGTATCGTCAGCGGACACGGTGTTATAACCGATGCCCTGCACGCCCGGGTATTCCCAGTCGATGTCGATACCATCGAACACACCGGCACCGGTGCCCGGACCACCCGCGTTCGAGCCCGAGTCGTACTTCAGGTTGCCCTTGATGTACTGGTCGATGCACGACGACACCAGTGCCTTGCGGCCGGCATCGGTGGCCGAAGCCGCCGAGAACCACTTGGACCAGCTCCAGCCGCCGAGCGAAATCAGCGCCTTCAGTTGCGGGTTCTTGGCCTTCAGCTTCTTCAACTGATTGAAGTTACCTTTCAGTGCGCCCACGCCATCGGCGCCCCAGGCATCGCCCACGCCGTCGACCGATTCGTTGGCGGCAAAGCCCTTGGTGTACGACGCCCACGCGTCGCCGCCGTCGCCGTTGCCATTCTCGGCGCGGGTGATGCTGGCATCGCACTTGTAGGTGCCGTCGCCTTGCTTGTAGACGTTGGCGAACGAGTAGTTCAGGAAGGTCAGCTTGGCTGCCTGGCCGCTGTCCTGAACGTTCTTCAGGAAGAATTTGCGACCGTAGATCGACCATTCAGCAAAGTAGGTACCCACTTGCTTGCCGGCGCTCGGGGTCGGAGCCGGGGTCGGAGCCGGGGTCGGAGCCGGCGTCGGAGCCGGGGTCGGAGCCGGGGTCGGAGCCGGGGTCGGAGCCGGGGTCGGAGCCGGGGTCGGAGCCGGGGTCGGAGCCGGGGTCGGAGCTGGGGTCGGAGCTGGGGTCGGAGCCGGGGTCGGTGCTGTTGTGCCTTGCAGTTCCCACGGGCCGTACTGTTCAGTACCCGGGACGTTGTTCTGCGTCCACCACTTGGCCTTGTAGGTCGCGCCGTTGTGGCTCACGCACTGGCCCGCGGTGTAGACGGCAGTGTTCGCCCAGGCGGTGCAGCCGCTCGGCGTAGGTGCAGGGGTCGGCGCTGGCGTAGGTGCGGGCGTCGGGGTGGCAGTCGGAGTCGGAGCTGGGGTAGGAGCTGGCGTCGGAGTAGGCGTACCGGTGCTGGTCAACGTCCACAGCGTCGGGCTCGCGGCCGGGTTCCAGTTGGCGCCCACGTAGGCGGTATGCGTCACCAACGCCTGGTAATCGCTGCCGCTGTACGACACGACAGTACCGGCGGTGTAGGTCTGGCCTTCCTGCCAAGCCGGAGCGGCGTAGGCGTGAGCGGCGATCAGCGCAGCCGGAATGGCGGCAAGGGCAAAACGATTGAATTGCGACATAAAGCGTCTCCATCCTCTTGTATTTTGGCGTTATTCACGCGCATCGACTGGTCATGCTGGCCAACGCTTAAGTGTCAGTTTAATGACAGCATCAACCCCACCACCAAGCTGCAAACGCTCACCTTAGGGCGTAGTCGTTTGCGACAGGGTTCATTAGCGGATAGCGCCCTTCCGATGTCAATACATCAGCCGGGGGCCGTTTATCGGGCGGATAGACGTCATTTCCGGGATGTAGTCGCCAACTACCAGTGCAACGTCATAAGCCAATGCTGCATAGCAGCATTACACGCAGCAATTGGCAATTAACGTCGATAATCGACACATAATCCGACAGTGCGGTGCAACATAATCAAATGATGATGTAAGTTTCTCACTAGCATCCACGTAGTCTTCTTTAACAAAACTACAAACACTGTTGCGCTTTACCGACCACCTACGTCACGCCAGCAACAGCACCCCTCACGCAATCATCGCCAACTGCTTTCTTGCTCCGTACATATAAAAACAAAGCGTGTAAGAATAAAAAAAGCGCGTACAAATCTCATGCAATACGAGCGGTGCTATCTGACGGATAAACGGTGGGAAGTGGTATTACAGATGAGTGATCAATGGTTATGACATCAAGCTGATCACTGCGGAATCAGGCGCGATTGCCCAAGTCCCAACGCGCGCAATACCACTTGGTTTGGCGATTGGCGACGCCGACCAGCACGCTGCCGGTAGCGGAGAGATAGCGGGGATATGGCCCGGGCAGCGACTGAAAACGCATGCCGAGACGCTCCTCCAGCCGGGCGCGCACCGCGTCGATCGGCTGGGCGATCAGCGCACCGACGATCAGCGTGCCGCTCTGCGGTGGATTGATGAAGACTTCCTGGGCCGCAACACCGGCAAGATCGGCATTGCGCGCGTCGAACCAGTCGGCACCACCCCAGTTGCGCAAGGGCTTGCCCAGATGCTTGCGCAAATAGCCTTGCCAGTAATCGGTCGACCACTCGCCCCGGCACGATAGCGCCGCTTCGAGCCGATCACCGAAATGCGACGGCAGGCTGCCGCCCTTGGCGGCGATCGCCGGCGGGCATGAAAAAACCGCCAGGCACAGCAATGCGGTGGAGAGCGCAAGCCGTGACATGGCGGTTTCGTCTGAGGCGACGGGAATCAGCCGCTGTTACGCAGGCCGGCGGCAATGCCGTTGATCGTCAGGTGCACCGCATGCTGCACCTCTTCGCTCTCGTCCCCGCCGCGCAAACGCTTGAGCAGCTCGACTTGCAGATGGTTGAGCGGATCAAGGTAAGGCAGACGGTTATCCAGACTGCGCGACAGCATCGGGTTATCGGCGAGCAGTTCTTCGTGCTCGGTAATCGCCTTCACCACGTCGACCGCGCGTTGCCACTCGGCCTTGATACGGCCAAAGATGCGGCGGGCCAGATCCTGATCGTTGACGAGCTCCGAATAGCGCGCGGCAATCGCGATATCCGATTTGGCCAACACCATTTCCATATTGGAAATCGTCGAGGTGAAGAACGGCCAGTCGCGATAGAGGCGGCGCAAGGTTTCAAGGCCATCGTCACCAGCAGCGTCGAGGTATTCGGTCACCGCGGTGCCGAAGCCATACCAGCCCGGCAGCATCAAGCGGCACTGCGACCACGAGAACACCCATGGAATCGCCCGCAGATCGCCAATCGAATTGGTGGCCTTGCGTGCAGCCGGACGCGAGCCGATGTTCAGGCTCGGGATTTCATTGATCGGCGTCGCTTCGCGGAAATAGGTGACGAAGTCCGGCGTCGCGAACACCAGGTCGCGGTAAGCGCGATAGGCGTGCGCCGACAGATCATCCATCAGCGCCAGCGAAGCCGGATCATCGGTCGGCTCGCCGTTGTGCTTGGGCAGGCTGGCTTCCAGCGTTGCGGCAACGAGGATCTCCAGGTTGCGGCGACCGACTTCACGGTCGGCGTACTTGGCGGCAATCACCTCGCCCTGCTCGGTGATGCGGATCTGGCCCGCAACCGAACCGGCCGGCTGCGCCAGAATGGCATCGTAGGCCGGGCCGCCACCGCGGCCAACCGTACCGCCACGGCCGTGGAACAGCCGCATCTTGAAGCCGGCGGCGTCGAACACCTTGACCAGCGTTTGTTCGGCCTTGTACAGCTCCCAATTCGACGTCAGATAGCCGCCGTCCTTGTTCGAATCCGAATAACCGAGCATCACTTCCTGCACGCCGCCACGGCAGCCGAGCATCTGGCGCCACTGCGGAATCGCGAACAGTTCGGTCATGATCTCGCCGCAGATACGCAGATCGGGGATCGTTTCGAACAGCGGGATGATGTTGATCTTGGCGACCGTGGTCGGCGCCAGTTGTACCAGACCGACTTCGTTCAGCAGCACCGCCACTTCGAGGATGTCCGACACCGATTCGCAATTGGAAATGATGTAGTTCGGCAGCACCGCTTCGCCATACAGCGACTGGATTTCCGCTGCGGCACGATAGATGTCGATTTCTTTCTGCGTATCGGCGGTGTAGTCGATATACGGGCAGATCAGCGGACGCGGGCTGGCGAGTTCGCGCAGCAGCACCACACGGCGGCTGGCTTCGTCGAGCTTGAGATAATCCTCAAGGCCGGATTTTTCAAACAGCTCGGCGATCACCTTGTCGTGGATCGCCGAGTTCTGGCGCATATCCACCGGAGCCAGGTGGAAACCGAACACGCTGATCGCGCGCTGCAGCCGGCGCAAACGGCCCTGGCCGAGCTTGGCGGCGCCGTGCGCCTTGAGCGAATTGGCGATCACCGCCAGATCGGCTGCGAGTTCTTGCGCACTCTTGTACGGCTCGGCGCGGGCAACATCGTGCAGCGTGTGATGGAAGGTGCCGATCTTGACCGCGGTGGCGAAAATCCGTGCACTGATATAGGCCACGGCCAGACGGTACGGCTCTTCACCCTTGTGCGCACGCTCTTCGGGGGTGGCCTTTTCCGCCAGCGTTTGCAGCGTCTGATCGACCTGCACCAGCCGGGTCGACATCGACAGCTCGCCTTCAAGCTTCTGGCACTGCTGATAGTAATAATCGAGCGCCACGCCGGATTGGCGCGACACCGCGTAACGCATCACTTCGGCGGTCACGAAAGGGTTGCCGTCGCGATCGCCGCCGATCCAGCTGCCGACCTGCAGGAAGTTCGGCAGTTCGACCTTCTTGCCGCACAAGGCGGCGAGCTTGTCTTCCAGATCAAGCATCAGCCGCGGCACTTCGTGCAGGAAGGAATTGCGGAAATAGGTGGTGCCGTTTTCGATTTCATCCTGTACGCGCAGTTTGACGGTACGGATTTCGCGGGTTTGCCACAGCGTGATCAGTACGCGCTCGAGCGCCTCCTGATTGGCTTGCAGCTCTTCCGGCGTCATTTGGCTGCGATCGCGCTCGGCCAAGAGTTCGCCGACGGCGCGGTGGCAATCGAGAATGGTCTTGCGCTTCACCTCGGTCGGATGCGCCGTCAGCACCGGCACGATCAGCGTTTCGTTCAGCAGCGAGAGAATCTCGGCCGGCTTGACGCCGCGCGCACCGAGGCTTTCGATCGCCGCGGCAATGCTGCCGCGTTGCGGCGCCGACCCCAGCACCTTATGCGCACGACGACGGCGATTATGGTGCAGATCCTCTGCTATATTTGAAAGGTGCGAGAAAGAACTGAAGCCACGAACCAGCGCCATGGCAGCGGGCAGATCCAGTGTCGACAATGCTCGCGCCAGCGCCAGACCGGCCGCCGGATCGTGCCCTTGCACGTATTTAAGTGCCAGCTCCCGGATCGCATGGATCTGATCGGCGGCATCGGCACCGGTTTGTTCACGGATGGTATCGGCCAGCACGCGGGACAGAAGGTCCAGATCACGCGCAAGCGGCAGGTCTTTCTCGGCAATCGGTTCTAGTACAGACATGGGCGAATTCGGCAGCAGCGGTTTATTGGCAAAATGAGCCCCATTGTAGCAACAAGTCGCCACAACAGAAGCCCTTAAGCCCAGCTTTGCCCTACCGGAGCGCCGATCTTGCAATACTCGTTTTTCCTGATTAACGGTTTTGCCGAGCGCCGCGGCTCCGGCGCCCCGCTGGCCGCCTTCGTTGTAGATGCCTTGCCGGACGAAACCACGATGCGGCAACTGGCCTACCAGCTGAACCTGCCCGAGGTCGTTTTCGTCACCCGCAACGCCGATGCCATCCACATCGCAACGCCCCAATTCACCCTGCCTTTCTCGGGGTTATCGCTGCTCGCCGCCGCCACGGCGCTCAAGCAGGAGACCGGGCGATACCCGGAAAGCCTGCCCGGCCGTTACGGGCCGATACAGTTGTCACATGACGACGACACTTGCTGGTTCCGGGCGTGGGCCGAACGCACCCATCCGCCAACCGCGGGGACGATGGAGCTGGCGACGGCACTCGGCATCGATGCGCGCGAGATCGCCGGCACCCCCTTGGTGGTTGATACCGGACTGGAGCAACTGCTCGTTCCGGTACGCTCGCGCCAGGCAGTGCTACAGGCGGCACCGCATCCGGCCTTGCTGGCGCAACTGGCCGGCAACGGCCAGCACATCGCCCAAATGGCCGTGTGGCACCGCGACGGCGATATCGCGATGCTGCGTTTTTTCAGCAGCGATTCGTTCAGCATTTACGAGGATTTCGGCGCCGGCAGCGCTGTGGCCAATCTTGGCGGCTGGTTGCTTGCGACCGGATGCGCGCTGCCCTGTCGGATCAAGGTCGAACAGGGTCATACCATCCACCGCCCCAATACGCGTCTGTCGGTACTGCACCTGCACATTGGTGCCGATCGCGCGATCAACGTCGGCGGCCATGTCTGGATTGTGGGCCACGGCCAGGTCGAACTGTAGCGGCAAGGTTGGCACCGCCAGTCGATGGCGGCTAGTGCTCGCCGGCGTCCTTGTGCGCCGCATCGATACCGAAACGGCGCTGGGTGCGCAGCCACACATCCTGCATCTGCCGCGCCCGGCCGTTGCCCGGCTCGATCCGCAAGGCGCGCTGCACGCAGGTCTGGGCAATCTGCATATAACTGGCGTCCCAGCCCATCCGGTTCACACAGGTCAGCAGCGAATTGGCGGCATTGAGCAGCACGCCGACATTACCCGGAAGCTGGTCGAGCGCAGCAATGAAGCGCTCGGCGGCACCGCGATAATCGCCTTCCTGCGCCGCCCGCACCGCTTCGTTATTGAGCTCGAGAATATCCCGCGTAGCCTCCTGAACCAGCCGGGCCCCGGCCTCCGGCTGCCCCAGGTCGGCGTACAAGGCCTCGACGCTGGCAACGATCTCGACATCGTCATGGCGACTGCTCAACGCGCGCCGCACCAGCTTTTCGGCATCGCCACCATCGCCCAGTGCGATGCACGCCTGCGCCGCTTCGAGCAGCGCGCCAGCCGGCGCATCATCACGCGCCGCCAGCCGGGTGGCGGCGCCGCCGATCAGTTTGCGCGCCTTGTCCTTGTCGCCACTGCTGATAAACGTTGCGCCTTCGATCAACTCGGCGATCGACTGCGCCACGCCGTCGCCACGAAAATCGTGCATCAGCTGCGCCGCGGTCCGCCGCGCCGCGCCGATATCGCCCTGCGCCAGTTGCACCCTTGCCAGCTCGGCATACAGCGCCGGATCGCGCCAGAAAGAGCCGCGATTGAGCTGCACCGCCTGCACCAGCGCAGCTTGGGCCACATCCAGCGCGCCATTGCGCTGCGCCAGACGGCCCCGCGCGCGCTGGCGCTTGGCCACCAGCGGCGAACGGGCGACAGCGTCATCGAGCACCAGCTGCGCCGCGGCCGGCTCGCCCTGTGCGGCCAGCGTGCGCGCCAAGCCGTCATAGGCATCCATGACCAGCTCGTGTTCGAGCTTGATCCGCTCGAACAGCAAGCGCGCCTCGTCGAACTGTTTCAGCGCAAACAGCGAGCGCGCCAGCCCGAGCTGTGCCCACGGCCAGTCGCCGTCGGCAAGTTGCTCGCGATAGAAGTCGCGGGCCAGCGCATGCTCCCCCAGCAGCCCGAGCAAGCGGCCCTTGTGGCGCAACAGATCGGGACGATCGCTCGCCGCCGCCGTGGCAAGCTCGGTATTGCAGGCGGCGATGGCGGCCAGATAATCGCCGGCGCGGCTGGCATCGTCGATGGCCCTGAGCTGACGCTTGCGTGCCATCGCCCGCGCCAGGCGGTCGACCAGATCGCTACTGGAAAACGGCTTGAGCAGATAGGCATCCGGCGTCAGTTCGGCGGCGCTCATCACCTGTGCCAGCCGGCGCTCGCCGCTGACGATCATGAATACACAGGATGGCTTCAGCAGTTGATGCGTCTGGCAGGCTTCGAAAAAATGCAGCCCATCGAAATCCTGGCCGAGATCGTATTCGCACAGCACGATGTCGTACGAGGTTTGCTTGATCTTGCCGAATGCGTCACCGGTGCGACCGGCGAATTCGACCTCGCCCACGCCGGCTTCGAGCAGCCCGCGCGCGAGCATCGAGCGGACTTCGGATGCCGGCTCGATCACCAGGGCGCGGGTTCCATTGCTCATACGCGTCGTCTCAGTCGGTCAGTGGTTCAAGTTTGGCATAGGCAACCGCCAGCCACTTGACGCCGTGCTCGCGGAAATTGACCTGCACATTGCCGGCCGCGCCGCCCTCGTGGTCGACGACCACGCCGATACCGAACTTGGGATGTTTGACGTTCATGCCGATCGCCAGGCCGTGTTCGGGCGTCGCGTTCCGGCGTGGCGCAGCGGCCACGGCCGCCTGCGGCGCATAGCCGCGATTCAGGAAGCGCAACAGCCCTTGCGGAATCTCGTTGAGGAAGCGGCTGGCCACGGCATAACGCGTCTGGCCGTGCAACATCCGGCTCTGCGCCAGCGTCAGGTAGAGGCGACGACGCGCGCGGGTAATCGCCACATACATCAGCCGCCGCTCCTCCTCCAGCCCCTTCGGGTCGTTGGCACTGTTGTCGTGCGGAAACAGCCCTTCCTCGATCCCGGCGACGAACACCGAATGAAATTCCAGTCCCTTGGCCGAGTGCACCGTCATCAGCTGCACCGCCGCCTCGCCGGCGCCGGCTTCGCGCTCGCCGCTTTCAAGGCTGGCGTTGGCGAGGAAGGCGGCGATGTCGTTTTCATCCTCGGAGACAAAGGCCGCCGCCGCACTGACCAGCTCGCCAAGGTTGGACAGGCGCTCCTCGCCATCCTTGTCGTTACGGTAATGCTCGCCCAGCCCCGATTGTTCGATCACCAGCGACACCAGCTCGGGCAGCGCCAAGCCTTCACCATCACGACGCATGCCGTCGACCATCTGCACAAAGCGCCCGACCGCCGCCGCGCTACGGCCGGCACCGCCCGAGCACGCCGCCAGCCACAGGCTGGTACCGGTGATGCGTGCGGTTTCCTGCAGCGTTTCTATCGTCCGGTTGCCGATGCCACGGGTTGGAAAATTGATAATCCGCAGCAGCGCGTTATCGTCATCGGCATTGGCAATCAGCCGCAGATAAGCCAGCGCGTGCTTGATTTCCTGCCGCTCGTAAAAGCGCAAGCCGCCATAAACACGATAGGGAACGCCCGCCTGGACCAGCGCATGTTCGATCGCCCGCGATTGGGCGTTGGCGCGATAAAGAATGGCAATTTCATTGGCATCGACACCATCGCGCGTCAGCTGACCGATCTCGTCAACGAGAAAGTCGGCTTCTTCGAAATCGGTTGCCGCTTCAAATACCCGGAGCGGCTCTCCGCCGGCTTCCGATGTCCACAATGTCTTGCCAAGACGTTCGCTATTGTTGGCAATCACCGCGTTGGCGGCATCAAGGATATTGCCGTGCGAACGGTAATTCTGCTCAAGGCGGATCACATGCTTGACGGCGAAATCACGCTGAAAATCAAACATATTGCCGACATTGGCACCGCGGAAGGCATAGATCGATTGGTCATCGTCGCCGACGGCAAAAATGGCATTCTCGGCACCGGCCAAGAGTTTCAGCCAGGCATATTGCAGCCGGTTGGTATCCTGGAACTCGTCGACCAGGATTTGCCGGAAGCGCGACCGGTAGTGCTCACGCAAGGACGCATTGCGCTCAAGCAACTCGTAGCACGCCAGCAGCAACTCGGCAAAATCGACCACACCTTCGCGCCGGCATTGCAGCTCATACTCGGTGTAGATCGCCTTTTGCGTTTTCGAATAGTCATCCCAAGCTTCGACCACGGCAGCGCGCGAGCCGTTTTCCTTCTGGCCATTGATATATTGCTGGATGGTTTTTGGCGGGTAGCGTTCGTCGTCAATTGCCAGCGCCTTGAGTACCCGCTTGATCGCGGCGAGCTGATCGGTCGAATCGAGGATCGCAAACGTCGCCGGCAAGCCGGCGTCGCGATGATGCAGCCGCAGCATCCGGTTGCACAGGCCATGGAACGTGCCAATCCACAAACCGCGCGGGTTGAGCGACAACATCGCCGTCAGCCGCGCCAGCATTTCCTTGGCGGCTTTATTGGTAAACGTCACCGCCAGCACACCGGATGAACTGAGCTGACCGGTGGAAATCAGCCAAGCGATTCGCGTCGTCAGCACCCGGGTCTTGCCACTGCCGGCGCCGGCGAGGATCAGCGCGTGCGCCATCGGCAGCTCGACGGCGGCGGCCTGTTCGGGGTTGAGATACTCGGTCAGCGGGTGCGCCATGATCGGACAGCCTAGGCAAAACGCCGATTGTACCGGTTCTGCCGGTCTGGCTCGAACGCGGCAGGCATGAAAAAAGGCAACCCGATGGCTGCCTTTTTTGTATCAATCCTGCATTTGCGCCCAAGGGCGAATCAAACGCGCAGATCGTCGAGCGACTTGCCGGTGGCAATCCAGTCGATTGCCCATTGCGGCTTGCGACCGCGGCCCGACCAGGTTTGGCTCGGATCGTTCGGATTGGCGAACTGCGGCTTGCCAGCAACGGTCACTTTCTTGCCGAGTTTCTTGCCGGCTTCAAGGCCGAGCACTTCGGTCAGCGAAAAGCCCTTGGCGGCGGCCAGGTTCTGGATTTCAACGAGCAGATCGTGCTTATCGGTCACCTTGCGGTTTTCGATTTCTGCGGCGATCTTCTTATGCAGTTCATACAGCTGCGGCAGGCTGAAGCCGGACAGTTCCATCAGTCGCTCCTTAGTTGATGGGTGTAATGACGATGCGTCATATTTCCTGATCAATTATGCACAGCCATTTCAGTCATTACAAGCAAACCGTGAATCCAATTCCGATTATTTCATCAATAAGAATATGCTTATTGAGTTCCTGACAATCCATTCCTCAAGGCCGGATTCGAATCAAGCCAGCGGTTGATATCCTGCAATTGCCCCTCGTTCAGCCCCCCCACCGCCGCCGCCAGCTGCAAGCGGGCGTATAAATACTGGTAACGCGTCACCACCAGATTAAAGCGGGTTTGGTAATAGTTCTGTTCTGCGTTGAGCACATCAACCGTGGTACGCACGCCAACATCACGACCCAATTTGGTCGACTCCAGCGATGAGCGTGCCGAGATTTCGGCCTGCTCCAGCGCCCTGACCTGCGCGGCGCCGCTTTGTACACCAAGGAAGGCCTGTTTGGTTGATTGCGCGGCATCACGCCGCGTGGCTTCCAGCGTCTGCCGCTGCTGATCTTCCAGCGCGATCGCTTCACGGTATTTGGAGCTGCGATTGCCACCGGTATAGAGCGGAATAGATAACTGCAAACCAATCAGCCCGTTGGTGCTGCGATCGGTACCGCCGCTGCGCGACAAGCCATCGCCGTTCCAGTCGGAACCGTAGCTGGCAACCAGGTCCAGCGTCGGCGATGTTTCCAGCCGGTAGCGGTCGATCTGTCGCGTGGCGATATCAAGACCGAGTTTTTGTCCGGCAATGGCCAGACTGCCGCTATCGGCCAGCGTCAGCCACTCGCTCATTGCATTCGGTTGCGGTGGCGATGGCTTCAACGAGGTCGAAATCTTCGCCAGCACCGTCGGATCAAGATTGGTCAATTGGTTGAAGGCGTTGCGCTTCACCTCCAGATCGTTCTGCGCATTGATTTCGGTGGCGATGATCGCGTCATAGCGCGCCTGTGCGTCATTGGTATCGGTGATCGTTGCGGTGCCGACCTCGAATGATTTTTTTGCCTGCGCCAATTGCTGCGCAACCGCGAGTTTCTGCGCGCCGGAAAACCGCACCGCCTCTTCGGCGGCGATCACCTCGAAGTAGGCCTTGGCGACGCGCAGGATCAGATCCTGTTCGGCGGCGCGGAACTGCACCTCGGCCTGATCGGCCTGTTTCTTCAGCTGATCGCTGCCGACAAACGCGTCGGCGCGGTAGATCGGTTGCGCCGCGGTGACCTTGAGCCCGTACTGGCCGCCGTTGGCGTCGTAGTTCGGGTTCAGCAAGGTCGCCTGCCCGGCACGGTAGTCGCTCGCCGCGGCGCCGGCATTGCCCGACAAGTTCACCTGCGGCAGCAGCAGCGCATTGCCCTGATTGGTTTTCTCGCGCCCGGCGGTCAGGCCTGCGCGCGATGCGGCGAACGCCGCGTCGTAGCCGCGCGCGGCGCGCCAGGCGTCCATCAGGTCGGTCGCACCGGCAAACGGCATCGCGCTTGCCAGCACCAGGACTATCCATGATCGTTTCATTGTCGTTCTCATTATTATGCCGCCGCGCTATCGAGCGGTTTGATCCGGAACCAGGCCGCGTACAGCGCCGGCAGGAACAGCAACGTCAGTACCGTCGCGACGAACAGCCCGCCCATGATGGCGATCGCCATCGGCCCCCAGAAGGTATCGCGCGTCAGCGGAATCATCGCCAGGATCGCCGCCGCCGCGGTCAGCATGATGGGGCGGAAACGCCGCACCGCCGACTCGATGATCGCGGTCCACGGCGGATGGCCGTGACGGATGTCCTGTTCGATCTGGTCCATCAGGATCACCGAATTGCGCATGATCATGCCAGAGAGCGCGATCACGCCCAAGGTGGCGACGAAACCGAACGGCGCCCGAAACAACAGCAGCGCGATCGCCACGCCGATCAAGCCCAGCGGCGCGGTCAACAGCACCATGATCATGCGCTGGATGCTTTGCAGCTGGATCATCAGCAGGGTCATCACCACGATCAGCATCAGCGGCATGACCGCCGAGATCGAATCCTCGCCGATCTTCGAGGCTTCGAGCGTGCCGCCGACCTCGATGTGGTAACCCGCCGGTAGCCTGGCCTCGATGTCGGCGATTTTTGGCTGCAAGGCCTTGGCGATATCGGGAGCCTGCGCCCCGGCGACGTCGGCACGCACCGACAAGGTCGCCACGCGGTTGCGGCGCCAGATCAGGCTTTCCTCGGCCTCGAGCACCACATCGCCAAGCTGCGACAGCGGCACGCTGCGGCCCGATGCGAGCTTGACCGGCAGATCGCGGATCGCCGTCAGCGAGGTGCGCTCGTTCGGCACCAGCCGGGCGACGACGTCGATCAGCTCGTTGCCCTCGCGATACTGCGTCGCGGTGACGCCCGAGACCGCCAGCTGCAGATACTGCGCCAGCTGCTGCGTGGAGAGCCCGGCTTCGCGCAACTTGTCCTGATCGGCGCGAATGCGCAGCACCTTGACCTGCTCGCCCCAATCGAAGTGCACCTCACGGGTATGCGGATTGCCGCGCATCGCGCCGGCGACCTGCTCGCCGATGCGCCGCAGCTCGGCCACATCCTCGCCGGAAACGCGGAACTGCAGCGGGTAACCCACCGGCGGGCCGTTTTCCAGTCGCACCACCCGACCGCGCACCTGGGCGAAATCGCTGGCGAACAGCGTGCGTATCCGCTTGAACACGTTTTCGCGCACCTTCTCGCCCTTGGTCATCACCGTCAGCTGGGCGAAGTTGAGGTTGGGCATCTGCTCGTCGAGCGGCAGGTAATAACGCGGCGAGCCGACGCCGACGTAGGTGGTGACGCTTTCGACGTCGGGGTCCTTCATCAAGATCGCTTCGAGCTTCTTCGCTTCCATCTCGGTCGCCTGGTAAGACGCCGCATACGGCAGCCACAGATCGACCATCAGCTCGGGCCGGCTCGACGCCGGGAAGAACTGCTTCGGGATCAGCGTTGCGAACACCACGATCGCAGCGACAAAGGCCAGCGCGGTGGCGGCGATCGTCGTTTTCCGCCAGGTGATGCACCAGGTGACCAGCGCGCGAAAGCGACGATAAAACTTGCCCTGATAGACGTCGTGCTCCTCATGCTTGGCGACTTCGGGCAGCAATTTGTAACCGAGATAGGGCGTGAAAATCACCGCGACGATCCACGACAGCACCAGCGCGATGCCGACGACGGCAAAAATCGAGAAGGTGTATTCGCCGGCGTTCGATTTGGCCAGCCCCACCGGCAGGAAGCCGGCGGCGGTGATCAGCGTGCCGGTCAGCATCGGCATCGCCGTGCTGGTGTAGGCGAAGGTCGCCGCGCGGAAGCGGTCCCAGCCTTGTTCGAGCTTGAGCGCCATCATCTCGACCGCGATGATCGCGTCGTCGACCAGCAGGCCGAGCGCGATCACCAGCGCGCCGAGCGAAATCCGCTGCAGGTCGATCCCGGCGGCGAACATGCCCAGAAAAGTCAGCGCCAGCACCAGCGGGATCGACAGCGCGACGACGATGCCGGTGCGCCAGCCGAGACTGAGGAAGCTCACCGCCAGCACGATCAGCACGGCCTCGCCGAGCGAACTCATAAAGATCTTCACCGCGCCCTTGACCACCGCCGGCTGGTCCGACACCGCGTGGAACTCGACCCCGACCGGCAGGCTGGCGCGCGCCTTGGCGAGCACCGAGTCGATCTGCTCGCCCATGCGCATCACATCGCCGCCGTGGCGCATCGACACACCGAGGCCGATCGCCGGCTGGCCCTGATAGCGCATCTTCAGCGTCGGCGGATCGATGGTCGCGCGGTAGACGTTGGCGATGTCGCCGAGCCGGAAGCGCTTGCCGCCGGCATCGACGACGGTATCGCGAACCCGCGTGACCGCGTCGTAATTGCCGGTCACGCGCACGAACACCCGCTCCTCGCGCCCTTCAACCACGCCGGCCGGGGTCAGCGCGTTGGTCGCCGCCAGCACCTGGTTGATCTGAAACGGCGACACGCCGAGCGCCGCCAGCTTGGCCGCCGAATACTCGACGTAGATTTTCTGGTCCTGCTCGCCGACCAGCGTCACCTTGTTGACGTCCTTGATCCGCAGCAGTTCGGTACGCACGTCCTCGACGTAATTCTTCAGTTCCGGCATCGAAAAGCCGTCGCTGGTGAACGCGTACAGATTGCCGTAGGTCTCGCCGAATTCGTCGTTGAAGAACGGCCCGACCACGCCTTGCGGCAGCGTGCGCTGGATATCGCCGACGCGCTTCCTCACCTGGTACCACGCATCGTCGACCGCCTTGCCGCGGATCGACTCGCGCAGGCTGACGATGATCAGCGTCTCGCCGGCACGCGAATAGCTCTTGGTGTAATCAACCGCGCCTATGCCCTGCAGCGCTTTTTCCAGTGGATCGGTCAGTTGCTTTTCGACCTCGCCGGCCGCTGCGCCGGGCCAGAAACCGCGCACGACCATCGCCTTGAAAGTGAACTCGGGGTCTTCCTTCTGCCCCAGCTTGGTGTACGCGAGCGCACCGGCCAGCGACAACATCACCATCAGGTACAACACGAATGACTGGTGCTTGAGCGCCCACGCCGACAAATTGAAGCGCCCGGCGTGCGTGGCCGGGTCGAAATCCTGCTCGTTCATGCGCCGGACTCCTTCGTCGCCGCGAGACGCGTCACCGGCTGGCCTTCACGCAACAGGTGCACGCCGGCGGTGACGATGATTTCACCGGGCTTGACGCCCGAAACCAGCACCGCGGTATCGGTGATCGTCAGCACCTTGACCGGCAAGGCATGCACGCGGTTGGCCTTCGCATCAAGCCGCCAGACCTGCTGCTTGCCGGTTTCACCGAACAGCGCCGTCAGCGGCAGGCGGATCTGCCCGCTCGGCATCACCGCATCGGGTGCCGCCAGCCGCACGCTGGCGGTCATGCCCAGCCCCAGTTGCGGCACCACCTCGTCGAACACCACCCGCGCCGCATAGGTGCGCGAAGCCGGATCGGCGGCGGCGGAAATCTCGCTGACATGGCCCTTGAACTCGCGGCCCTGCATCGCCCACAGCCGGATCAGCACCTTGTCACCGAGTTTGACCTTGCCGTGCAGGTTTTCCGGCACATCGAGCGCCACTTCGGGGACGCCGTCGCGCGCCAAGGTGACGATCGGCGTGCCGGCGGCAACAACCTGACCCGGCTCGGCGCTGACCTTGGTGATCGCGCCATCGGCATCGGCCAGCAGCGTCGCGTAGGCGGCCTGGTTGTTCGCCAGCTGCCTTTGCGCCTCGGCCTGTTTCAGCGACTCGGTCGCCGCGTCGAAGCTGGCCTTGCGGGTATCGACCTCGGCCTGACTGACGAACTTCTGCGCCAGCAAGGCCTTGCTGCGCTCGTAGTCCATTTTCACCTTGGCCAGTTGCGCCCGCGCCAACGCCGCCTGTGCATCGGCGGCAGTGGCGTTCAGCGCCGCATCCTGCGGATCGATACGCGCGATCACCTGGCCTTTTTTCACCACCGCGCCGATCTCGACACGCCGCTCGATCAGCTTGCCGCCAATGCGGAACCCCAGCGGCGTTTCGACATGGGCACGCACCGTGCCGTTGAGCTCGGCACCGGGCAGCTGCGCGTCGGCACCGGCGGTCATCACGCGCACCGGACGGACTTCCTCCTGCAGCTTGGCGTCGTCCTTGCAGGCGCCCAGCAGCGCCATCAGGGTCAGTACGGCGGCCAGCTTGAGCCGGCGCGGTACGAGGGCAAATCGGTCATGCATGGTCGGAAGCCTCGGAAAGGGATTCGGGGCGCTGCAGCAGGCCGCGCAGCATCAGGTCGAGCAAGGTGTCGAGATAACGGATGGGGTCGAGCTTGTCGAAGCCACAACCTTGCGGCATGTAGCGCCACAGCATCGCCATGATCACCGGCGCCACCAGCACGTGCAGTGCGTAGTCGACGTCGATCGGCGTGAACTCGCCGCTGGCGATGCCGGCTTCGATTTCGCGGCGGAAAATCACCTGACCGCGAACGATGAACTGGTCGTTGTAGAGCTGCACGACCTCGGGGAAATTGCCGGCTTCGGCGATCATCAGCTTGGGCAGCGCCGACAGCCGCGTTTCGCCCATCCCTTGCCACCAGACATGCACGACGCGGCGCAAACGCTCGGATGCGCTGCCCGCAAAGCCGTCGAGCATGGCCTCGGCCTCGTCGAGCGCGGGCAACAGCAGCTCGTTGATCAGCGCCTTGAAGATGTCTTCCTTGCCGGCGAAGTACAGATACGGCGTACCGCGGGTGACGCCGGCGAGCTTGGCGATCTCGTCGATCCGCGTCGCGGCGTAGCCCTTTTCGGCAAAGAGTTCGAGCGCGGCCTCGAGGATTTCACGCGGACGCGCTTCCTTGCGTCGCGACCAGCGCTTGGGGCAGAGGTTCATGTCACAGCAACTAAATGAATATTCATTTAATTATTCTTGCCAACGGCATGCCGGTCAAAACAAGCGGTACACCTTGTTGCACAGATGGCGCGAAACCGCGGGTGCATCTTTGCTAAAATCGCCAGCATTACCGCGCAGTCAGGAGCCGTCATGCCCACGATTTCCCCGCTGGAAAAGGCCGAGATCCTCTCGGAAGCCCTCCCTTACATCCAGGCTTTTTTCGACAAGACCATCGTCATCAAGTACGGCGGCAACGCCATGATCGACGAAGAGCTCAAGGAAGGCTTCGCTTCCGATGTCGTGCTGCTGAAACTGGTGGGCATGAACCCGGTCGTCGTCCACGGCGGCGGCCCGCAGATCAACGACCTGCTTGACCGTATCGGCAAGAAGGGCGAGTTCATCCAGGGCATGCGCGTGACCGATGCCGAGACCATGGACGTGGTCGAGATGGTGCTCGGTGGCCACGTGAACAAGGAAATCGTCTCGCTGATCAACAAGCACGGCGGCAAGGCCGTCGGCCTGACCGGCCAGGACGGCCATTTCATCAAGGCGCACAAGCTGTACCTGAAGGATGAAGCCGGCGCGGAAACCGTCGATATCGGCCAGGTCGGCGAGATCGACAGCATCGACGCGACCATCGTGGCGCATCTGGATGCGGCCGACTTCATTCCGGTGATCGCGCCGATCGGCGTCGGTGCTGGCGGCGAGAGCTACAACATCAACGCCGATCTGGTCGCCGGCAAGCTCGCCGAAACGCTGAAAGCCGAAAAGCTGATCCTGATGACCAATACGCCCGGCGTACTCGACAAGCAGGGCCAGTTGCTGACCGGGCTCACCGCCAAGAAAATCGATGCGCTGTTTGCCGATGGCACGATCTCCGGCGGCATGCTGCCGAAAATCGCCTCGGCACTCGATGCGGCCAAGAAGGGCGTGAATTCGGTGCACATTATCGATGGCCGGGTAAAGCACGCGCTGCTGCTGGAAGTGCTGACGAGCCAGGGCGTCGGCACCATGATTCGCGCCGACTGATGCGTCCATGCCCCGGATAAAAACGGGGCGTGGACGCAACGATACGCTGCCGCAGGCTTGCAAGTGGACGGGCGGTGACTAGATTGGAAGGAACCGCACCCGCCGCGGCTGACTCGACATCCAGGAGCCACCCTTGAAAACCGCCCGCCATATCCTTGCCGAGAAAAAAATTTCCGGCACGCTGTCGATCGAACCCCAAGCCACCGTCTACCAGGCACTGCAATTGCTCGCCGAAATGAACATCGGCGCACTACTGGTGATGGAGGGCGACAGCCTCGTCGGCATGTTTTCCGAACGCGATTACGCCCGCAAGGTCGTGCTGATGGGCAAGACCTCGGCCGCGACGCCGGTGTCCGAAATCATGACCCGCAAGTTGATCTGTGTACCGCCCTCGTCGACCGTCGATGAATGCATGGCACTGATCACCGAAAAACGCATCCGCCATTTGCCGGTGATTGAAAACGACAAGGTGCTCGGCGTACTGTCGATCGGCGATCTGGTGCGCGAAACCATTGCCGACCAGCAGTTCACCATCGACCAACTGGTTTATTACATCCACCGTTGATTTGTCCCGGCGGCAGCCGGGCGCCCCCCCATGCCGCTACCCTGCTCGCCGATCTGGCTGTTCGACCTCGACAACACCCTGCATGACGCCAGCCGCCACGCCTTTCCGACCATAGACACGGCGATGACCGGCTTTATCGCCGACGCGCTGACGCTCACCGAGGCCGATGCATCAAAGCTGCGCGTCGCCTACTGGCATCGTTACGGCGCCACGCTGCTCGGCTTGATTCGCCACCATCCACACGTCGATCCGCGGCAATTCCTTGCGCACAGCCATCCGCTTGATATGCTCACCGATCAGTTGCACCCGATGCCCAGGCTCAAGCGCACGCTGGCCCGGCTGCCCGGACGCAAATACCTGTTCACCAACGGCCCGCAGGATTACGCCGAAACGATGCTGGCCGCGCTGGGCATAGACCGCAGCTTCGACGGTGTGTTCGCGATCGAATCGGCCGGCTACGCCCCCAAGCCGCAGCCGCATGGCTACCACATGCTGTTGCGTCGCTGGCGACTTGATCCACATCGCTGCGTGCTGGTTGAAGACACCGCCGCCAATCTCAAACCGGCACGCCGGCTCGGCATGGCCACGGTGCTGATCCGCAAGGGTAGCCGCCGTTGCGCCTGGGCCGACTGGCAAATACCCGACCTCGCGGCGCTGGCCGAGCGCTGGTCGCGCCAACGCTGAAACGACAACGGCGACCCTCAGGTCGCCGTTTCTTTACTCTGGAACGTCGATCAAAGCTCGACTTGCGTCCCCATCTCAACCACGCGGTTCGGCGGGATCTTGAAGAACTGCGTCGCCCGTGTGGCGTTGCGGTTCATCAGCGAGAAGATCTTGCGACGCCAGAAACTCATCGCCGGGTACTTCGCTTCGACGATGGTTTCGCGCGACAGGAAGAACGAGGTTTGCATCGGGTCAAAACGCAGTTCGGCCTGCAGCGTTTCAACCTGCGCCAGCACCTCCGGCACGCTCTGGTCTTCCTTGAAGCCGTAGGTGGCGATGATCTGGAAGAAGTGCTCGCCGAGCCGGCGCACGACCACGCGTTCGCGCTTGGCCACGAAGGGGATGTCGGCGGTTCTGACCGTCAGGAACACCACCTGGTCATGCAATACCTTGTTGTGCTTGAGGTTGTGCAACAGCGCATGCGGCACCGAATCGGCGCTGGCGGTCATGAATACCGCGACACCTTCGACCCGGGTCGGCGGCGACGCTTCGAGGCTTTCGACAAAGCCCTCAAGCGGCAGCTCGCCGGCAAGCAGGCGCTCGTACAGCAGCTTGCGCCCGCGCTTCCAGGTCATCATCAGCGTGAATGCAGCAAGACCAACCATCAGCGGGAACCAGCCGCCTTCGAAGACTTTCACCGCATTGGCCGAGAACAGCAGCGTATCGACGACCAGCAGCACCAGCAGCGAAGCGATGGCCAGCCATTTGCGCCAACCGCCGAAGATATGCCCCACGACAGCAAAGGCCAGCATCGTGGTGATCAGCATCGTGCAGGTCACCGCAAAGCCGTAGGCCGAAGCCAGACTGCCGGAGGAGCGGAAGCCCAGTACCAGCAGGATCACCGCAACCAGCAAGAACCAGTTGATCCCGGGCATGTAAATCTGGCCCTTCTCGGTTTCCGAGGTATGCAGGATGTCCATACGCGGGCAGAAGCCAAGGTGCACCGCCTGGTTGGTCATCGAATACGCCCCCGAAATCACCGCCTGTGAGGCGATCACCGTGGCAAAGGTCGCCAGCACCACCAGCGGCACCAGACCCCAGCTCGGGGCCAGCAGGAAGAAGGGGTTCTTGATCGTGCTCGGGTCGGAGAGCAGCAAGGCGCCCTGACCAAAATAATTGAGCGTCAGCGCTGGCAGCACAAAGGAGAACCAGGCGCGGCTGATGGCGGGACGGCCGAAATGGCCCATGTCGGCGTAAAGCGCCTCGGCCCCGGTCAGCGCCAGCACGACCGCGCCAAGCAGGAAGAAGGCCTGCCTGGGGTTATCCACAATGAACTGGAAGGCGTAATACGGGTTCAGCGCATGCAATACCGTCGGGTTCAGGAACACATGCCAGGCACCGAGGGCGCCGAGCACCGTGAACCACAGCAGCATCACCGGGCCGAACAGCTTGCCGACCGAGGCGGTGCCGTGGCGTTGCATCGCGAACAGGCCGACCAGCACACCGATGGTGATCGGGATGATGTAGGGCTCGAAGGTGTGCGAGACGATACCGATGCCTTCCAGCGCAGAGAGTACCGAAACGGCCGGGGTAATCATGCTGTCGCCGTAGAACAGCGCCGCGCCGAAAATCCCCAGTGCGGTCAGCACCTTGGCCTTGCGGCTACCCGTTTTCAATTGCCGCAGCGCCAGCGCCAGCAGCGCCAGAATCCCGCCTTCGCCACGGTTGTCGGCGCGCAGGATGATGATCACGTATTTGAGCGAGACAACCAGCATCAACCCCCAGAAAATCATCGACAGCATGCCGAGGACATTTTCCGGGTTGATCGCCAGCGGGATGTGGCCGTTCAGCCCCTCCCGCAAGGTGTAGAGCGGGCTGGTGCCGATATCGCCGTACACCACGCCGAGCGCAGCCAGCATCAGTCCGTTCGTTTTTGACTGCTCATTGCCCTGCGATGTACTGCTCATTGAAACTACCCCTACGAATTGGCCGCCGATTATAGCCCCGGTACGTTATGCGGCAAGCGGCGCGACCTTGAGCTGTGGCAAAGCTGCATGGATTCGAGTCCAGTCGAAATAAGGACCCGGATCGGTTTTACGCAGCGGCGCGATATCACAATGCCCGACGACCTCCTTCACAGGATGGCGCATGCGCAATGCAGCAGCCAGCAGGATCAGCGCGTCGTACTGGATGTTCTCGAAAACGTGCAGATCGCTGCCTTCGAGCTCGACGCCGATCGATACGTCGTTGCAACCGGGACGATCACGCCATGACGACACCCCGGCATGCCAGGCCCGCGCCGTCGTCGGCACGAATTGCAGCACCGTGCCATCGCGGCGGATGAAGAAATGCGCCGACACCCGCAGCCGGGCCAACTCGTCGTAACCGGGCGCGGCCTGCGGATCGATCCGGTTGGTAAACAGCCGCAGCACGTGATCCCCGCCAAACTGACCGGCCGGCAGGCTGATGTTGTGCACCACCAGCAGATTGATCTCGGCGCCGTCGGGGCGTGCGTCGCAATTGGGGCTAGGCACCGCGATCGCCGTGTCGCACCAGCCGGCTTCGTCGATCTGCCAGCTCATGCCTCGACCTTGCCGGCGAGGCCGAGTCTGTCCATCCGGTAGCGCAGGCTGCGGAAGGTCACCCCGAGCAACTTGGCCGCCTGGGTACGGTTGCCGTTGGTTTTTTCTATCGTTTCCAGAATGGCCTGTTTCTCCAGCCGATCCAGATAATCCTGCAGGCCACCGCCATCGGCATCGACGAGTTCGACATCTTCACGGTCAAGCTGCAGATCGTACGGCGTGATCGTCGCGCCATCGGACAGCGCCAGCGCGCGCTCGAGCATGTTCTCCAGCTCGCGCACATTGCCGGGGAAGTGATAGCGCGACAGCGCCGCCAGCGATTCCGCAGCGAACAGCGGTGCATCAACGCCGTTGTTTGCCGCCAGCCGCGCCAGGATGTGCCGGGCCAGCAAGACAATATCGTCGGCCATCTCGCGCAGCGGTGGCATTTTCAGCTCGATCACATTGAGCCGGTAATACAGATCGAGCCGGAAGCGACCCGCCTCGACGCAATCGGCCAGATTCTGGTGGGTGGCCGAGATCAGCCGCACGTCGACGGCTTCCTCGATGGTGCTACCCACTTTGCGTACCTTGCGCTCCTGAATCACCCGCAGCAGCTTGACCTGCATCGCCAGCGGCAGATCGGCGACCTCGTCGAGGAACAGCGTGCCGCCGTTGGCCGCCTGGAAAAATCCGTCCCGGTCGCTATCGGCGCCGGTGAACGCGCCCTTGCGATAGCCGAAGAATTCGCTCTCGACCAGGTTCTCCGGAATCGCGCCGCAGTTCACCGCGATAAACGCCTTGTCGGTACGCGCCGACTGGGCGTGGATCAGCCGCGCCGCACGCTCCTTGCCGCTACCGGATTCGCCGGTGACGTAGACCGGCGCCTGACTCCTGGCGAGTTTGCCCACCAGCTCGTGTACCTGGCGGATCGCGGCGGAATCGCCCAGCAAGGGGCGGTCGCCGTCTTGCGGCAGCGGCTCGGCGTCATCATCGAGCCGCAAGGCGGATTTGACCAGGGTGCGCAACTGATCCAGCGAGACCGGCTTGGCCAGATAATCAAACGCCCCGGCCTTGAGCGCCGCAACGGCGTTGTCGGTACTACCGTAGGCAGTGATCACCGCGATCGGCACATCGAGCCGCGCGCTCTGCACATGGCGCAGCAGATCGAGTCCCTCACCATCGGGCATGCGCATGTCGGTCAGCACAAGGTCGTAGTTACGCGTGTCGAGCAGCCCTCGCGCCGAGGCGACGTTGTTGGCCTTGTCGACATCGAGGCCAAGCTTCACCAGCGTCAGCTCAAGCAGATCGGCGAGATCGGCTTCGTCGTCCACGACGAGGACGCGGCGGTTGTTACGGGGTTTCCTGGCCATCGTTCATTCCGAATACAATCCGAAAGCGCACGCCCGAAGGCGGCGGCAGCTGCACATATTCAAGCCGCGCGGCGTTGGCAGCGCAGATCTCGCGTGCAATATACAGACCCAGCCCGGTGCCCTTGGACTCGGTGGTGAAAAACGGTTCGAACAATTGCGTCAGCGCGTCGCGCGCGACCGGCGGGCCATCGTTGTCGACGTCAAGCTGCCAGTGCCCGTCGAGCAGCATGATGCGCAGGCTCAGACTGCCGGGCGCCTTGCTGCAATAGCGCCAGCCGTTGCGCAGCAGATTCCACAGTACCTGATGCAGATGGCCCGGGTCGAACGGCACGACGGCCTCATCGGGACAATCGCACGCGATGGGCATGGTAATCCGCTCCACCTGACAGAACTCGTCGATAAACGCCGACAGCCAAGGCGCCAGTGCCACCGGGCGCATCTCGATCCGGTCGCGACGGTTCAGCTCAAGCACGTCCTTGACCATCCGCTCCAGCCGGTGGGCGTTGTCGCCGATGATACGGGTCAGCTTCTGCATCAGCGGATCATCACCGGCCTCTTCCCTCAGCAACTGGCCAGCATGGCTGATGGCACCGAGCGGATTGCGGATTTCGTGCGCCAGATTGGCGGTCAGCCGGCCAAGTGCGGCGAGCTTGAGCTGCTGCGCCTCGCGTCGCAGCCTGTCCATGTCTTCAAGGTAAACGAGCACGCTGCCGTCCGGATCGGGACCGAGCGGCACGAAGCGCGGGCGCAGGGTTTTATAGGCACCTTCAAGTTGCAGCAGCGTCGCCGGCTGGCCGGGATCGCGCCGCCACGCGCCCAGCGAGCGCGCCAGCACCGGCAAGGCGTTGAGCGGCTGGCCGGCGATCAGCGGCGCATCGATCAAGCGCTGCGCCTGAGCGTTGAACTGGCGTAATTGATCATGCTGGTCAACGACGATGACGCCATCCGAGACGTCCTGCAGGATGCGCGCATTCAGCTGACCGAGGTTTTCCAGATCGATGCCGCGCTGCTCTGCCAGTGCCTCGCTCTCGCGGGCAAAACCGGCCAATCGGTGCGCCAGCCACGCAAAGGCGAAACAGGCCATGCACAGCAAGGCCGGCACCAAGAAATCGTCGCTACCGCCCTGTCCGGACAGCGATTGCCACATCTGTTCGCCCAGCAGCGCCAGACTGGCAACGGCGGCATGAAACAGCGTCATCCGGCCGCGAGAAATCAGCCCGGCAGCGGCCAGATAAGGCAGCAGCAGAATCCCCAGACCGCTTTTGATCCCGCCCATCAGGTGCATCAGCGCCACCAGAAAGACGATATCGGTCACCGCCTGAATCGACAGCTGAGTCTGAAATGCCGGCTTGCGCCGATAAATACCGAAGGCGAAAAGCACCGACAGCACGACCTCGGCGATCGCCAGCACCACGAAGGCATCGTAGCTGCCGGTATCGGCCTGCGCGAAGCGCGCACGCCAGCCAATGCTGGCGAACAAGCCCAGCGCGGCCAGCAAACGGAAGACGTTGAATAACGCCAGCGAGCGCCAGTGCGCCTCGGACGGAAAAACGCCGCGGCCGCTCATGCGGTCCGCGGCGTTAGCCGGATGTGATTCACGCCCATTGTCAGTGCGAAATCCGGCGAGCCGATTCGGCGCCGATAAAGCGCACCAATTCGGACAAGGCGGCTTCATACACGCCACGCTTGAAATCGATCACGGCCTCCAGCGGCGACCAGTAGTCGCTCCAGCGCCAGGCATCGAACTCCGGATGCGTGGTGCGACGCAGGCACACATCGGTATCGCGGCCCACCAGCCGCAGCAGGAACCAGATCTGCTTCTGGCCCTTGTAGGTTCCACGCCATTCGCGTCGAACCCAGTGGGTCGGCACATCGTACTTCAACCAGTCACGGGTACGGCCGAGGATCTGCACATGCTCGGGGGCGAGCCCCGTTTCCTCCATCAGTTCGCGGAACATGGCCTCTTCCGGGGATTCACCCTGCTTGATGCCGCCCTGCGGGAACTGCCAGGAATGCTCGCGCACGCGCTTGCCCCAGAACACCTCGTTTTGACGGTTGATGATGATGATGCCGACGTTCGGGCGATAGCCGTCACGGTCGAGCATAGTCTTACCTTTTAAACTTCTGTTAGCACCGATTTTTCCACATCCGGCGTTCCTTGGGAACGCCCTCGTCGCCACGGGCCGTCGTCCGGCAAGCAAACTTTGCGCCCGGCCGATACCGGCAATGCAAAGCCTGCGGCGAACGCGGCCGTGTGCTCAGACGAAAAGCTTGCGGTCGTTATGCGGATTGAGGCGCGCCAGATCGGCGACAAACTCGGAGAACTCCAGCCCGTAGGCCGCTTCAAGCTCGGTGGCGCGCTGCGACAGCGCCGCCCAGCGCGGCTCGCCCTGGCCCTTCTTGAACGCAAACGCAATCACATTGCCCTTCTGCCGGGCCGGCAGCAGCAGCAGATGGCCGTCGAATACGCCGGAGAGCCGCTCGCAATACTGCTGGAAACGCTTGTCCGAACCCCACAGATTGACCGCGAGCACGCCGTCGTCGCTCAACTTGTCGCGACAAGCGGCAAAGAACTCGGTCGTTGCCAAGGGCGGCGCGATGCCGGTGGCCGAATACGCATCCATGACGATGAAATCGCTGCTGTCGTCGTCCATGCCGACGAGGTGGGCGGCGCCGTCGCCGGCAATCACCTCAAGCCGCTCGTCATCCATCGGCAGCGAAAACATCGACCGCGCCACATTGATCACCTGCGCATGCAGTTCGACACAGGTGATCCGCGTCTCGGGCAGCTTGGCGTAGGCCCATTTCGCCACCGAACCGCCGCCGAGGCCGATCAACAGCATCCGCTTGGGTGACGGTACGAACAGCAGCGCAGCGAACACGCAGCGCGAATACGCCAGCACCAGTTCGATCGGGTCGGAGATGCGCATCGCGCTCTGGGTGTCGTCATGACCGAAATGCAGTTTGCGGATCCCGAACTCTTCGGAGATATCCACCAGCAGCTCATCATCGGGCCGGCTGGAAAAACGCTTGGAACGGAACAGCATCAGTCGCCCCCGCAACCGCCAATGTCGGCCGGTTTGTTGGCGAGGATATTGATCGTGTTCGGCTCGCTGAAGGTATCGCGGTCGAAAGCCTTGTCGCCGTCGGCACGCGCAATGCCGTCGGCCTTGGCGCCGACGAAGTTGTACAGCTTGGGGTCGGCCAGATGGCTGGGCACCACATTGCGCAAGGCGCGGAACATGCTCTCGATCCGCCCCGGAAAACGCTTGTCCCAATCGGCAATCATCTCGCCGACCACGCCGCGTTGCAGGTTCGGCTGGCTGCCGCAGAGATTGCACGGAATGATCGGAAAGCCCCTGGCCTGCGAATACTTGACGATGTCCTTCTCGCGGCAATACGCCAGCGGCCGGATCACCACGTGCTTGCCATCATCCGATACCAGCTTGGGCGGCATCGCCTTGAGCTTGCCGCCGTAGAACATGTTCAGGAACAGCGTTTCGAGGATGTCCTCACGATGATGGCCCAGTGCGATCTTGGTCGCCCCCAGCTCGTCGGCCACGCGGTAGAGGATGCCGCGACGCAGGCGCGAACACAGGCTACAGGTGGTCTTGCCCTCGGGCACCAGCTTCTTGACGATGCTGTAGGTGTCTTCCTCGATGATGCGGTAGTCGACACCGATGCTTTGCAGATAGTCGGGCAGCACGTGCTCGGGGAAGCCCGGCTGCTTCTGGTCGAGGTTGACCGCGACAATCGAAAAATCGATCGGTGCCGATTTCTGCAGCCCCAGCAGGATGTCGAGCATGGTGTAGCTGTCCTTGCCGCCGGACAGGCACACCATGATCTTGTCGCCGGGTTCGATCATGTTGAAATCGTTGATCGCGTCACCAGCGGCGTGACGCAACCACTTGGTCAGCTTGTTGAGATTGAGCTGGGCTTTCTTGTCGGTATCGGCCACGGCGCCGGTTTCATTTGCGGTGTGCTGGGTCATGGATGAATGCCGACGGGGCGCGCTGCGCCCCGTCGTAGATGATTGAATTGGCGACGATTTTACCGCAATTCACAACACCACGCTGCGCCCGCCATCGACCGGCAGAATCACCCCGGTCAGGTAGCTCGCATCAAGCAAAAAAGCGATCGCCTGCGCCAGATCATCGGGCGTGCCGGCGCGTGCCAGCGGAATCGTCGCCAGAATGCGCTCGCGCTCGGCGGCGTCGAACACCTCGATACCGTCGGGCCACAGATTCGCCCCCGGCGCGACCGCATTGACGCGCACCCTGGGCGCCAGCTCGCGCGCCAGACCGCGCGTCATGGCCACCAGCCCGGCCTTCGCGACCGTGTACAGCATCAGCCCCGGATACGGCCGATCGGCATGGATATCGGCAATGCTGATAATGCAACCGCCGGTTTCAGCCAGTGCTGGCACGGCGGCTTGCGCCAGAAACAACGGCGCTTTCAGGTTCGAGCCCAGCAGATCGGCCCAGGCCGCCTCGGTGAATTCGCCGACCGGCGTCGGGTAAAACGACGAGGCGTTGTTGATCAGCGCATCCAGCCGGCCAAACGCCGTGAGCGCCGCATCGACGAGCTCGGGCAAACGGGCGCAATCGAGCAGATCGAGCTGCACCACGACGGCCGAAGCGGCACGCCGCGCGTTCAGTTCACCCGCCAGCACCGCCGCGGCCTCAGCGCTGCTGCGATGGTGGATCACCACCCGCCAGCCTTGCGCGTGCAAATAGCGCACCAGCCCGGCGCCAACGCGCCTGGCCGCACCGGTCACCAGGACCACCTTGTCGTGACTCATCGCCTCCCCTTCGCATGTGCGGCACATGCAGCCTTGCCGCAACCAATTACAATGATCGTTTGTCCTGCCGGAATTCTGCTGTCGTCATGAATACACCGCAACTGCCCGCGCCCGGCGCGGACGCCGCCGCCGCCAGCGCGGCCCTGGTCGAGCGCATCCGCAACGCCATCGTCGATGCCGGCGGCTGGCTACCGTTTGCCGATTACATGCGCCTGGCGCTGTACAGCCCGGGTCTCGGTTACTACTCGGGCGGCGCAACCAAGTTCGGTGCCGACGGTGATTTTGTCACGTCACCCGAACTCTCGCCGCTGTTCGGCGCCTGTGTCGCCGAAACCGCCGCCGTGGCACTCGCCGCGCTTGACGCCCAAGGCACACCGGGTGACGTACTCGAATTCGGCGCCGGCACCGGCAAACTCGCCGTGCAAATCCTGCTTGAGCTCGAACACCTCGAACGATTGCCGACGCGGTATTGCATCGTTGATCTCTCGGGTGAACTACGTGAGCGCCAGCGCACCACCATCGCGGCTAGCGCACCACACCTGCTTGATCGGGTGACCTGGCTGGATGTGCTGCCCGAGTCCTTCAGCGGTTTCATCATCGGCAATGAAGTCCTCGACGCCATGCCCTGCGCGCTCGTGCATCACGATGATGCTGGCACACTGTTTGAGCGCGGCGTGATCTGGCAGGGCCACGGCTTCGGCTGGCAGGACCGGCCGCTCACCGCTGGCCCGCTGCATACACTCGCCAGCGCACTTGATCTACCCGTGGGCTATACCACCGAAATCCAGCCGGAGATGCACGCGTTCATCGGCAGCAGCGCCGCCATGCTCAGCGCCGGTGCGGTGCTGTGGCTCGACTACGGCTTTGCCCACGCCGAGTATTATCACCCCGAGCGCCACATGGGCACGCTGATCGGCCACTATCGCCACCACACGGTGCACGACCCGTTCTTCTGGCCGGGCCTGACCGATCTGACCTGCCACGTCGATTTCTCCGCCGTCTACCGTGCCGCCGACGCCGCCGGCCTCGCACTGGAAGGCTATGCCCCGCAGGCGCAATACCTGCTCGACGCCGGCCTGCTGGCTAAACTGGCCGCGCTCGGCACCGATCACCCGGCTTATCTGGCCCAGGTCGCCGCAGTACAAAAGCTTACCAGCCCGGCCGAAATGGGCGATCTTTTCAAGGCCATTGCCTTCAGCAAGGCTCTCGAACTAACCGCCCTGCTGCCCGGTTTTGGCGGCCGGGATGATTCACACAAGCTGTAATGCTTGACAGCAAAGCAGATTCCCGACAATATGCCGTCCTCTTGGCTATGTAGCTCAGTCGGTTAGAGCACAGCACTCATAATGCTGGGGTCGCAGGTTCGAGTCCCGCCATAGCCACCAGTCAACCTTCCTAGGGCTTCCTAGGAAGTACATCAAACCCCCGAAAAGCCTAGCTTCCGGGGGTTTTTTGTTCCCAGCGCGTCCAGCCCGCGCCATTGGCAGCCAGAAGTTTTAGGTATACGCTTAGGTATACGATTTCTGGCGTATACCAATGGCCCGCACCACCAAGCCCCTGACCGATACCGATTGCCGCAACGCCAAGCCGCGAGAGAAAGATTTTTCGCTGTTCGATGGCGGTGGCCTGTTCCTGCTGGTGAAGGCCACGGGCAGCAAGTCATGGCGCTTCAAGTTCACCAAGCCCAGCGGCAAGCCGGGCCTGACCGCTTTCGGCGACTACCCGGCACTCTCGCTGTCCGACGCACGCGCCAAGCGTGACGAAGCCCGTGCGCAGCTCGCCAGCGGGATAGACCCCATCCTGCACAAGCAGCAAGCCAAGCTGGCCGCCGCCGAGGCTGCCGAAAACAGTTTTGAAGCCGTCGCCCGCGAATGGCACGCCAAGGTGCTACGCGCCGGCAAGTGGGGCGAGCATCACGCGGCCCGCGTACTGCGCAGACTGGAAACCAATCTGTTCCCCACGCTGGGCCGCTACCCGATCGACACGCTGAAAACGGCAACCCTGCTGCACCCGCTGCGCGCCATCGAGGCAAAGGGAACGTTAAGCCTGGCTGAGGATGTGACCCAGTACGTCGCCGCGATCATGCGCCACGCGGTACAGACTGGCCGCATCAGCCACAACCCCGGCCAAGACCTGCGCGGCGCGATCGCCACGCCCAAGACAACCCACCGCCCCGCCTTGCCACTGGAACGCCTGCCGGAGCTGCTGCGACGTATTGAATCGAGCGCCGGCCCGATCATGTCGCGCCACGCCGCACGCTTCGCCATGCTGACGGCGGCGCGTGAATCCGAATTCATGTTTGCCCGCTGGGGCGAGTTTGATTTGACGCGCGGCATCTGGACAATCCCACCCGAACGTGACGAGATTGAAGGCGTCGCCTACTCCGGGCGCGGCGAGAAAATGCGCCGTGAACGCCTCGTCTACCTGACCCGGCAAACGCTGGCGCTGCTGCACGACGTGCGGGCGCTATCGAGCAAGGAAGAGTTTGTCTTCGCTGGGCGCATTCATGGCAAGCCCATCAGCAGCGGCACCGTGAACCGGCTACTGCGCACCATCGGTTACGACACCAAGGCCGATATTTGCCTGCATGGATTCCGAACGATGGTCATCAGCAGCTTGAACGAATCGGGCCTATGGAGCCGCGACGCCATTGAGCGCCACGTCGGCCACGACGATCAGGACAAGGTGCGGGCCGCCTACATGCACAAGGCCCAGTACCTCGAAGAGCGGCAACGGATGCTGCAATGGTGGGCGGACTATCTCGACGCCAACGGCGGCGAGTACATCGCGCCTCACGATTTCGCCGAGCACGGCGGCAACGTCGTACCACTGCACAAGGGCAAGGCCGCCTGATCGGTCGGCAAGATGACACCCGTGACACCTCTACGGGATATAGGCGTATCTAAAAATAAAGTAAGACCATGCCAGCACGGAAACAGACTCGCGGCGACCCGGCGGATTTAATACCAGTTCGGATTTTTCGCACTTTTGCCGCCATCGCCCCCGGCATTTTTGTGGTGTCAGAAGTGTCAGAGGTGTCAGAACGTTGATTTACAAGGGTTTTTATCTGACACCGAATGTGTCATCTGGTGTCAGAGGTGTCAGAACGCAGTGATGCCGTTACCGCGCAAACCCGCGCGAATGCTTGACTCTTGGTTTTGCCGCTTGGCGGTCGCCCCCGCAAGGCAGCAAAAATCGGCCGCGAATGGCCTTTCCCCTGCCCGCCCGAGCAGCGCGATTTTCGACGAAGCTTTAATACCAATTTGCATCTCGGCGTTCTCCCGCCGGCTCCAGCGGCTGAAACTCTTGCCATTGCATCTCGGCGTCCCACCGCCGGCTCCAGCGGCCGAAACTCTTGGCATTCCATCTGGCCGTCCCACCGCCAGCTCCAGCGCCTGAAACTCTTGGCATTGCATCTGGCCGTCCCACCGCCGGCTCCAGCGGCCGAAACTCTTGGCATTCCATCTGGCCGTCCCACCGCCAGCTCCAGCGCCTGAAACTCTTGGCATTGCATCTGGCCGTCCCACCGCCGGCTCCAGCGGCCGAAACTCTTGGCATTCCATCTGGCCGTCCCACCGCCAGCTCCAGCGCCTGAAACTCTTGGCATTGCATCTGGCCGTCCCACCGCCGGCTCCAGCGCCTGAAACTCTTGGCATTGCATCTGGCCGTCCCACCGCCAGCTCCAGCGCCTGAAACTCTTGGCATTGCATCTGGCAGCCCGCCGCCAGCTCCAGCGGCCGAAACTCTTGGCATTGCATCCCAGCGTCCCACCGCCGGCTCCAGCGCTCGAAACTCTTGGCATTGCATCTGGCCGTCCCACCGCCGGCTCCAGCGCCCGAAACTCTTGGCATTGCATCCCAGCGTCCCACCGCCGGCTCCAGCGGCCGAAACTCTTGGCATTCCACTCGCTGGCCTTCTGCGGCTTGATCTGGATTGCATGTTGGCTTGAAATCTTTTAGTCTCCGTTCATCAGCCTGTGTAGCTGCGTCCAAACAACCCCGGTGCTTTTGCACGCGGGGTTGTTTGTTGTCTACGCTACCCTAGCCAATCTTTGGCAGTGCCATCGGCTCAACGTGGCTTTGCGGGGATTGCAAATTGACGTGTTATCTTTTAGCCTCCGCTCATCAGCCTGTGTAGCTGCGTCCAAACAACCCCGGTGCTTTCGCATGCGGGGTTGTTTGTTGTCTACGCTACCCTAGCCAATCTTTGGCAGTGCCCATCGGCTCAACGTGGCTTTGCGGGGATTGCAAATTGACGTGTTATCTTTTAGCCTCCGTTCTGCACAGTGAGTTACTGCGCCAAAACAAACCCGGAGCTTAGGCAGCCGGGTTTTTTGTTGTCTGCGCTAAGCCTAGCCAATCTTTAGCAGTGCCCATCGGCTCAACGTGGCTTTGCGGGGATTGCAAATTGGCGTGAAAACTTTCATCATCCGTCCTGCACAGTGAGAAATTGCGTCAAGACGCCCCCTGCGCGAAAGCCTTACCAACCATTCTTAACGAATGGGCGTTACCGGGAAATGCGCCGCTAAACCCGTGTGTCCACCCGAGTAAGGGCGTTTTTGTTCGCCCTGAAGATTTGAAGCCCCCATGAAGTAACCGAACCCAGCCCGCCGCAAGCGGGCTTTTTTGTTTTCTACTGTCACCAAACCGCCGGCCCGCATTTGCGCGCCGGCTTTTTTGCGTCCAAACCCGCCCTTGTGGCGGGTTTTTTCGTTTGGAGAAGCCTTAACCATGCAACCCGATTTATTCACCCCCACCGCCGCCGCCGATGCGATCGGCGTCACCACGTCCACCCTTGCGACCTGGCGTTGCCGTGGCAGCGGCCCGGCGTATATCAAGCGCAACGGCAAAGTGTTCTACCGTCGCGCCGACGTGGCGGCGTTCATCGCCAGCCGCACCACTGAACACGGGGGCGCGCAATGACCATTACCACCATCGCCCCCGGCGCATCACCCAGTCGTTACGAGAAATCGTGGCAAACCACCGCCACCGGGGCGGAAGCCCAGCTCGAAGCGCATAACGATCTGCCGCTGATTCTGGATGAGATCGGCCGCGCCAAGGCATCTGACGTGGCGGCCGTGGTGTACATGCTCAGTCAGGGCCAAGGCAAAAGCCGGGGGCGGGCTGATGGCGGTTTGCGGGCGATGACGCGCTGGCGCTGCTTTGTGCTCTCGAACGGCGAGCACTCGGTCGCCGATTACCTGAAAATGCACGGCGTCCCGGTCAACGCCGGCCAGTTGGCCCGGCTGCTGCATGTGAGTGCCGAACGCCGCCACGGTGCCTTTGATGAACTGCACAGCTTTGCCGATCATCCGGCGCTGTGTGAGGCCATTGCCAAGACCGCCGACCAGCAACACGGCGTCGTCGGTCTGGCCTGGCTGGAAACGCTCGCCAGCGTGAATGCGGACGATCTGCGCCGGCAACTGGAAAAAGCCCTCACCGCCTTCGCTGCTGCCTTCGTGCCTGCCGGCGCATCGGGCCAAGCGCGCCATGCCGCCAACTACTTCGGCTTGGTCGCGTTCGCGGGCGAAACCGCAAGCGCTGCGGGGCTGACTGGCTGGCCGGCACAAATGGCATGGCAAGCCATGGGCGCGCTGTACGTTGATTGGCTCAAGCATCGCGGCGGATCGGGCAACGAAGAGGATCGGCAAATCCTGCGGCAAGTGCGGCTGTTCTTCGAGCAGCACGGCGAGGCGCGGTTTACCCGCTGGGATCGAGAGGATGCGGTGATCGATGAGCACGGCCCCAAGACGCTCGCTCGCTGCGGCTTCCGCAAGACGGAAATCATTTGCAGCGATGGCACGGCCAGTGGCAGCCAGCGCAGCGAAACCACCTATTACGTGCTGCCGAATTCATGGGCAACCGAGATCCTCAAGGGGGTGGATTTGAAGCGTGCGAATCGCCTCTTGCTCGATCTGGGCGCGCTGCTGCCGGGCAAGGATGGCAAGGCATCACGCACGCAAGGCATACCCGGCATGGGGTCGCCACGGGTCTATGTTGTGACGCCTGCGCTGTGGCAACTCGGGGGCGATGATGATGCCTGATAACGCTGGTTTTCTCAATTGGATCAACGACCTAAGCCCGGTTCTGCCCGGCGTGACGGAGGGTGATTTTCTGACACCTCTGACACCTGATGACACGGTACGTGTCAGAGGAAAAACCCTTATAGATCAAGGCCCTGACACCTCTGACACTTCTGACACCACAAAAACGCCTACCCCCGAGGAAAACGCGCTACGGGCCAGCCCGCAAGAGCCCCTTCGCGCTGCTGATTTGACGGCTGTCGAGTGGTCGTTGTGGCGAGAGATCGCCGGGCAGGTCGCCGACCATTACGAGTGCACCGGGTCGGAACGATCGTTCATCCTGCGGCAACTGTCCGAGCAAGGTTCGGGCTTCATGGATGCGCTACTGCACCTGGCCCGCACCCATGCCCTACCCGTGACCGATCGTTTCGACTTCTGGCAATTGGCTTACCCCGGTCATTACATCCTGCGCATCGAAACGCCAACGCACGCCGGCTTCGCTGCCATCCCTGCCGGCCGGGCTGGGGCCAAGTTGTACCACGGGGCAACGGCAACGATATGGCAAGGGGTAGGGGGGCTGAAAGTCTGGCGACCCCAACACCGAGACCGTGTGCCTAGGTGAACATTTATGGAACCCCAAAATTAGTAGGGGGGGGTCTAAACAGGGGGTATGGTGCGCCGATCGATGGGGGTGGATAACGTTTCAGTTATCCGCCCCCTTGATCGTTTCGCCCTGTCGGTGAGGTGGGGCGGCATTCGCCTGCCAGCATGGCGTCGGGGGAAACCATCGTGGCCGCACGTGGGCGAAACCGGGCGATGGGCAGCGGGTCCTTCCTGGGGTTCTAGTGTGCGGGTAATTCGGACCCCGTTACCGCGCCAGCTACGCCCCATTGGGGTTAGTGAACTGGTGCACCGGTGAACCGTTCACCTGATAGCCGTAGACAATCAAAAACGCTTTTCCAGTGGGTGCCACCGATACCGGCGGCGTGGCGGCCGGTTTTGTAGTCGGGCCGGCAAAAACCGGGGGCAACTACATCTATCTACATTTTTCAAATCGCCCCTGTCCCGTAGCGGTGTCGGGCGTGTCATCTGGTGGGCTGCCCCACGCTGCAAAATCCACCGCCAAAGGGGGGCAGCGAAGAGTTTTAGGTATACGTTTAGGGATACGATTTCATTTTCACAGCAACGATATCAAGCAAATATGCGGCATACAGCGATATTTCCGAGTCCCGCCATACCACCAGTTGTAAAGTTAAAAGCCGTCAGCATTCACTGACGGCTTTTTCTTTGTCCGCTCGCTGCTCGCGCGCCGCCTGGAGTACTTTTCTCCCCTGTTCACGTTGCTTTTTATTTGGTTACCACCTAACCCCGGTCTACCCTGAAAGCACCACAAGCAACTACAGGGAAAAAATCATGCTGGGCTGGATCATTGCAATCATCGTCGGCGCGCTCATCGGCTGGTTGGCCAGCAAGGTCATGGGAACCGATTCGCAACAGGGCGCAATTGCCAACATCGCCGTCGGTATCATCGGCTCGGCACTTGGTCGCTGGGTGTTCGGCGACTTGCTCGGAATTGGATCGGCTCAGGCGGCCGGTGGCTTTTCGCTCGCGGGGCTGGCATTCGGAATCATCGGCGCGGTCGTGCTGATCTGGATACTCAAGCTGGTTGGCGTATTCAAGTAATCCCGGCCAGGCATCCAGACGGAGCCAGCGATGAGCGATGTGCGGTCTTTCCCCGAGCATCAGCCACGCCACCGACTCAAGGTTCAGGTCACGATCGAGCTTGAACTGACCTCGTCGCAGGATGCGGCTTCGCTCGAAGACGACCTGACCGATCTGGACTACACGCTCGGCTTCATCGACGCGCATTACACCGACGACGAATCGGTGTTCACCTGCAAGGTCCGGGTCGTCGAGCACCGTTAGTGCCGGATCAACGGCTGTCGGCTGGCCGCCGTTTTCACCCGAAAACGGCGGCTACCTGCTTTGAGATCAAGCACTTGCTTGATACCATAGCCGGCTTATCACCTCGTCGGTCACCCCCATGCGCTTCGCTGCCTTGCTGCTTGTCGCCGTCGCCGGTTCGGCCTTTGCCCAGCGCATGCTGCCCCCGGCAGGCCAGCTTGGCGAACTGGACGCCTACAGCCCGATGCGCAGCGTCAAAATTGATGGCGAGGTGTATCACGCCGCCCCCGGTCTGCGCATCTACAACGCGACGGGTGCGCTACTGACTCCCCAACAGGTATTGCAAGCGCCAAAATCGGCCAAGATCTGGTATCAGATCGAGCGCAATACCGGTTTCGCCTGGCGAATCTGGTTCCTCGGCGACGAGGAATACGCCAATCTCAAGCAGCGTTTCGCGAAGCCCGCCTTCGTGACCGCTTCGGAACCGCAGTTACTCCAATAAGTTGCAAGAATGAGCAAGAAAGTATTCATCAAGACCTTCGGCTGCCAGATGAACGAGTACGACTCGGACAAAATGGTCGACCTCCTCAATGCCACCGACGGGCTGATCAAAACCGATACGCCTGAAGACGCCGACGTCATCCTCTTCAACACCTGTAGCGTGCGCGAAAAAGCGCAGGAAAAGGTGTTCTCCGATCTCGGCCGCGTCAAGGAACTGAAGCTGAAGAACCCCAACCTCGTCATCGGCGTCGGCGGCTGTGTCGCGTCGCAGGAAGGCGAGGAAATCATCAAGCGCGCGCCTTACGTCGACGTCGTGTTCGGCCCGCAAACGCTGCACCGGCTACCGGAGCTGATCGCCAAGAAGCGCGCCAGCGGTGCGAGCCAGGTCGACATCAGCTTTCCGGAAATCGAAAAGTTCGATCACTTGCCACCTGCACGGGTCGAGGGCGCGACGGCCTTTGTCTCGATCATGGAAGGCTGTTCCAAGTTCTGTTCGTTCTGCATCGTGCCGTACACGCGCGGCCAGGAAGTCAGCCGGCCGTTCGAGGACGTGCTGGCCGAAGTCGCCGGGCTGGCACAGCAAGGCGTCAAGGAAATCACCCTGCTGGGGCAGAACGTCAACGCCTATCGCGGACGGATGCTGGATGGCGAGGAGGAGGAGATCGCCGATTTCGCCACCTTGCTCGAGTACGTGCACGAAATCCCCGGCATCGAGCGGCTGCGCTATACCACCAGCCACCCGCGCGAGATGACCCAGCGCATCGTCGATTGCTACCGTACGCTGCCGAAACTGGTGTCGCACCTGCATCTGCCGGTACAGGCCGGCTCCGATCGCACGCTGGTGAACATGAAACGCGGCTACACCACGCTTGAATACAAAAGCCTGATTCGCAAGCTGCGCGAAGCGCGCCCGGATATCTGTCTGTCGAGCGATTTCATCATCGGCTTCCCCGGCGAAACCGACGACGATTTTGAACGCACGATGAAGCTGATCGAAGACGTGCGCTTCGACGCCAGCTTCAGTTTCATCTACAGCATGCGCCCCGGTACACCGGCCGCCGATCTGCCGGACGATGTGCCGCAGGACGTGAAAACCAAACGGCTGATGCGGCTGCAGGCGCGGATCGAAGAGCTGGCGCAGGAAGTGAACCAGAGCATGGTCGGCACCGTGCAGCGCGTGCTGGTCGAAGGCATTTCCAAGAAAGACCCGAACGAGCTGGCCGGGCGCACCGACAACAACCGCATCGTCAACTTCGTCGGCCAGCCACGGCTGATCGGCCAGTTTGCCGAAGTACGCGTCACCCAGTCGTTCTCGCACAGCCTCAAGGGCGAAATCGTCACCCACGAGCACGCGTGATCTGATCGATGTCAGCGCCGGTGCAAGCTATGCTGCAGACAGCCCTCCGGCTGGAGTATCGTTATGCTTGCCCGGCGACGCGCGACTCATTTTCTCAAGCGCGACCCAATCGCCACTTTTTATACTGATGTCGATCGGCTTCGTCGGTTTTGCCGTGGTATCACTCAAGCTGGTCTTGCTGCTGTCGGCCCATCCACGGCTGTTGTCCGAGCATGGCTGGCGGCGATGAACGGCGCGCTCGAACAATTGGCCGAGCTGATCGTGTACGGTCTGATCGCGCAGCGGTTCTACCTTTTGTTCCAAATTGTGCGAAAAATTGCTGATCGACCGTCCGAGCACGACCTCGGACTCCACCCCTTAGCGAGCCCACACCCCGCATGAAATACAAACCCGAACCGCCCTTGTCTGATGCTGAGCTCGACGAGCTTGCCGCCTTCCTTGAATCCGATGCTACCGGCGAGGAGTGCATGGATCTATCGATGCTGCATGGCTTTTTGACCGCCATCCACATCGGCCCGGTCAAGCCAGAGCCCGCAGCATGGTTAGCACAGGTCTGGGGTGAAAACGGCCAGCAGCCACAATTCGCCACGCCCGCGCTCAAGATTCGCATCGAAGATTTGATCCTGCGTCTCTACAACCAGCTTGACGACGAAATCAGTAGCGAACCACCGGCATATACGCCGCTGGTTTACGTCGATGAAGAAAGCGGTACCGACATTGCTCAGCAATGGTGCTACGGCTTTACGCTCGGCACAGCGATGGCGCCCGAAGCATGGCAACCGGCCATGGACGACGATGAAATCGCCCAGTTGCTGGCGCCGATTTTTGATTGCGCCGATGACGAAGCGCGCGAGGCAATGAGCAGCGACGGTGAAAACCTCGCCGAATTCGAGCACGAACTCGCCGCCGCACTGACCGATATCGTGCCGGTACTGCATGCGTTCTGGCTGGCGCGCGTGCCGGTCGTGCCACACCGCCTCAGCAACCGCCGCCTGCACTGATCTGCCGCGCCGGGTCGGCCACGCCGCCGGCCCAGAGCTGTTTGCCGGCAACGTTGCGGCCAAGACCGGCCTGGCGCGAGTCAGCGGCGATCTGGCTTTGGCCATCCGCACAGCGGTGATTTTCGGCCTCGTTGGCATCCACGCCGGCTTTCTCGTCCTGACGCTCAAATAGCGCCGCATTGATTCAGGAACCCGTTTTGCATACCGACAAGATTTCCTTCCAGCCCATCGATAACGCCCGCCTTGCCAATCTGTGCGGCGCGCTCGACGAAAATCTCAAGCAGATCGAAACCGCGCTCGACGTCAACATCGCCCGTCGCGATGCGCATTTCCGCGTCTCCGGCGAAGCACCGCAGGTGCGCACGGCGCTGGATGCGCTGGAAACCTTCTACCTGCAGGCGACCGCACCGCTGGATATCGACACCATCCAGCTTGGCCTGATCGAACTGAGCCGCACGCCGGCCGATTTCCCGATCGATCCGGATGCGCCGCAACTGAAAACCCGCCGCGCCGACCTCAAGGGCCGCACGCCGGGGCAGAACGTCTATCTGAAGGCGATCCAGGAACACGACATCACCTTCGGCATCGGCCCGGCCGGTACCGGCAAGACCTATCTGGCCGTTGCCAGCGCTGTCGACGCGCTGGAGCGCGATACGGTCAAGCGGCTGGTACTGGTGCGCCCGGCGGTCGAAGCCGGCGAGAAGCTCGGCTTCCTGCCCGGCGATCTGGTACAGAAGGTCGACCCGTATTTGCGCCCCTTGTACGACGCGCTGTACGACCTGATGGGCTTTGAAAAGGTCACGCGGCTATTTGAAAAAGGCGTGATCGAAATCGCGCCACTGGCCTTTATGCGCGGCCGCACGCTGAATCACTCGTTCATCATTCTCGATGAAGCCCAGAACAGCTCGCCCGAACAAATGAAGATGTTCCTGACCCGGATTGGTTTTGGCTCCAAGGCCGTGATCACCGGCGACCCGACCCAGACGGATCTGCCCAAGCATCAGAAATCCGGCCTCATCGATGCGCAAGAGGTGTTGCAGGGCGTGCGCGGCATCGGCATTCATCACTTCACCAGCGCCGACGTGGTGCGTCACCCGCTGGTGCAGAAAATCGTCGATGCCTACGAGCGCGCCACGCGCGAGCGTACCGCCGCGGACGAGGCTGCCCAGCGCAGCCGCCGCACGCCGGAGAACAAACAATGAGCCGCCGCTTGAAGCTGGCCGTACAAATCGCCACCGACGCCACCGGCATTCCGGGCAAAGCGCAACTCAAAACCTGGATGGAAGCGGCGCTGCGCCCCGGCGTGAAAAATGCCGAGATCACCGTGCGCGTCGTCGATAGCGACGAAGGCCAGCAATTGAACCGCGACTACCGCGGCAAGGATTACGCCACCAATGTGCTGACCTTCACCTTTGACGACGATATGCCGGCGATTGAAGGCCTGCCCTTGCTCGGCGATCTGGTGCTGTGCGCGCCGGTGGTGGCCCGTGAAGCGCAGGAACAGAACAAAACGCTCGCCGCGCACTACTGCCATCTGATCGTGCACGGCACCCTGCACCTGCAGGGCTACGATCATATCGACGACGCCGAAGCCGACGAAATGGAGGCGCTGGAGACGCAAATCGTCACAGCGCTCGGGTATGATGACCCGTATCGCACCGACACGGAGTAGCACCAAAAATGGACGACCCCGCGTCCCCCAGTCCCAAACAATCATGGTTGGAACGACTGACGCATTTCCTGCTGCGCGAACCTGAAAACCGCGGCGAACTCGTAGATATTCTCCACTCGGCCTTCGAGCGTCACCTGCTCGACGCCGATGCGCTCGGCATGATCGAGGGCGTGCTCAACGTCGGCGACATGCAGGTGCGCGACGTCATGGTGCCGCGCAGCCAGATGGATGTGATCGACATCAGCCAGCCGCCCGCCGCCTTCATCCCCTTCGTGATCGACACCGCGCACTCCCGATTCCCGGTCATCGACGGCAATAAGGATCATGTTCTCGGCATTCTGCTGGCCAAGGACTTGCTGCGTTACTACGCTGGCGACGAGGATTTCGACGTCCGCGACATGCTGCGCCCGGCGGTGTTCATCCCCGAGGCCAAGCGGCTGAATGTGCTGCTGAAAGACTTCCGCAACAATCGCAACCATATGGCCATCGTCGTCGACGAGTACGGCGGCGTCGCGGGTCTGGTGACGATTGAAGACGTGATGGAGCAGATCGTCGGCGATATCGAGGATGAATACGATTACGACGAGACCGAAGACAATATCGTCGTCGATCGGCGCGGTTACTGGCGCGTCAAGGGCCTGACCGAGATCGACGACCTGAATGAAGAAATCGGCAGCAGCTTCTCCGACGCCGAGTTCGATACCGTCGCCGGTCTGGTCACCCAGCACTTCGGCCATGTGCCCAAGCGCGGCGAGGCGGTCGAGTTCGACGGCTTCCGTTTCCAGATCGTCCGCGCCGACAGCCGCCGCATCCATTCGGTATTGATCGAAAAACGCGCGGCCCAGCCAGAAGAAGATAGCCACTAATGGTCATTCGCAGACTTGCCGGTCTGGCATTGCTGGCCGCCCTTGGGGCGGCCAGTGTGTTTTCATTCGCGCCGCTCTATCTCGGCCCACTGATGCCGGTAGCGCTGGCCGGCTGGCTCTGGGCCGCCGCCCGCGCGCCAAGCGCACGTAGCGCGGCACTGGCCGGCTATGTCTGGGGCTTGGGCTATTTTGTCGCCAACATCTACTGGATCTACATCAGCCTGCATACTTTTGGCGGCATGCCCAGCTGGATGGCGGCCGGCTGCACGCTGCTGCTCTCGGCCTATATGGCATTGTTCCCGGCGCTGGCCGCCTGGCTAGGTCGCAAACTACCCTGCCCCGAGTCGCTACGATTGCCGTTATTGTTGCCGACGCTCTTCTGCGTCGGCGAATGGCTGCGTGGCACGCTGTTCACCGGCTTCCCCTGGGTCGAGATCGGCAGCTCACAGATCCCCGTCTGGCCGCTGGCTGGCTATGCACCGATCATCGGCAGTGTCGGCGTCGGCTGGCTGTTGATCGTCGGCATCGCACTGGCTTTGGCACGCTATCGCGATGCGCGCAGCTGGGCCGGCATCGCCGCGCTCTGGCTGGCCGGCTGGGGGCTGTTGCAGCTGAACTGGACCACGCCGGTCGGCAAGCCGGTGAGCGTGAGCCTGGCGCAGAGCAATATCTCGCAAGACATGAAGTGGGATATGGCGCATTACGTCGACAATCTGCGCGTCAACCTGCAACAGACCCAAGCCGCCAAGGGTGACATCGTGGTGCTGCCGGAAACGGCGATTCCATCCTTCCTCTCCGACGTACCGCCTTGGTATCTGGATACGCTGCGCGAAGCGGTGGGAAACCGTGCGCTAGTGCTCGGCGTACCCTTGCTGGGCAAAGCGGCCGACGAGTACTACAACGGCGCGATGGTGCTGACCGATCCGAGTCAGCCGGTCTACAAAAAGCACCACCTGGTGCCGTTTGGCGAGTTCGTCCCGGTGCCGTGGCTGTTCGGCTGGATGTACCGCTTCCTCGATATGCCCTTGTCGGGCTTTTCGCGCGGCGCGGACAAACAGACGCCATTCAGCATCGGCGCCACCCGGCTGGCAGCGAACATCTGCTACGAAGACGTCTTCGGCAGTGAAATCGCTCAGGCACTGCCCGAAGCAACCATGCTGGTCAATTTCAGCAATCTCGCCTGGTTCGATGGCTCCTGGGCGGCCGAGCAGCAGTTGCAGATGTCGCAAGCACGAGCGCTGGAAACCGGTCGCTACATGCTGCGCTCAACCAATACCGGCGTCACCGCCATCATCGATGCACATGGCCGCGTCACCCAGCGACTCCCACAGCGCGTACGCGGCGTGCTTGAAGGCACGGCCACCAATCACATCGGTCTCACCCCTTACGGTCGCTGGAAAAACGGGCCGATTTTGCTGATCTGGGTCGTCGTCTTGTTGGGGCTAGGCATGTGGGCGCGGCGGTCTTCGAGTCAGCGTCAGTCCTAAATCAAGTCACACCAAGACGTGCCCGATCACACGCCTTCCTTACGCCTTTTCAAGGCGAACATATAGCGGAAATCGGCAAACGGGCAGACATGCGGCAGAGTGCTCATTCGCCCTCTGCCGCTTGTCGTTCAGCCCTGCCAAACCCGCCATCATCCGGCCTCTCTTCTTGATTTTGCAGGGGTGCTCACCCATTCTGGGGAACAGCCAGTGCGCAAAAAATCTGACGTTGCCGCGCAGATTCAGACTTGATCGATGCCACTGGCTCATACGGCCCCCTGACCGAGCAGCATGCTCCGATCAGCACGTGGCGGCATGAAACTTACCTACTGCGTAGGCATGGCAGGGTAAGGAGGAGAACTCGGTGAACTCGCGCGCCCTGCTGTTGTACGGCAGTGAGCCGGACCGCTCGAATCCGGCGTTTCTGCCCAGTGCCATTCCCGGCTGGTACTGGATCGTTGCCGCCCATCCTGGCACTGTTCAGCAACTGATCGATGAAGAAAAACCCCACGTCGGCCTGATCCACCTGAGCCATTTCTCCGATCAATATCTGGACGAGCTGGAAGCGCTCATTCACCGCAATCCACAAATCGAATGGATCGTCGCCGCCGACCCCGAGCTGCTAGCCTCAACGGCGGTCGGTCATTTCATTTCCTGCAGTTGCTACGACTATCACACCCTGCCGGTCGATCTGCCCCGGCTGGAGGTCACCCTCGGGCACGCGTGGGGTCGAGCGCAAATGCGCCTGCGCCATGGCAGCCAGCCCCACCCCGGTCAATTCGGCATGATCGGCGCATCCGAACCCATGCAGCGGCTGTATCGCAGCCTGCACAAGGTCAGCGCTAGCGATGCACCGGTACTGATTCAGGGCGAGAGCGGGACAGGCAAGGAATTGGTTGCACGCGCGATTCATCGTCACTCTCCCCGGGCCGAACAGCCGTATATCGCGGTCAATTGCGGCGCCATTCCGGTGAACCTGATTCAATCCGAACTATTCGGCTATGAAAAAGGCGCGTTCACCGGTGCCAATCAACGCAAGATCGGTCTGATTGAATCAGCGCATGAGGGCACCGTTTTTCTCGATGAAATCGGCGACCTGCCGTTTGAATCGCAGGTCATGCTGCTGCGCTTTTTACAGGAACACAGCATCGAGCGTGTCGGCGGCCATACGCCGATCAAGGTGGATGTACGGGTGATTGCAGCCACCCACGTCGATCTGGAGCTGGCCGTTGAAGCACGCAGCTTCCGCGAAGACTTGTTCTACCGGCTCAACGTGTTGCGCATTACCGTGCCGCCACTGCGTGAGCGCCTTGATGACATCGACCCCCTCGCCGATTGGTGTTTCGAGGTTTTCAGCAGCGAAAAAAATAGCCACGTTCAAGGGTTCAGCCAGCGCGGCAAACAGGCGATGTCGCGCTACACCTGGCCGGGCAACGTTCGGGAACTGATCAATCGCATACGCCGTGCCATGGTGATGAGCGAAAACCGGCTGATTACGCCGGAAGACCTGCTACTGACACCGCCCGATACCAATGTCGCAGAAGCCTCGCTGGAACACGCACGCGACAAGATAGAGCGCGATTTGATCGAACACGCACTACAACTCAACAAGCAGAACGTCACCGAGACTGCGAGACACCTCGGTTTGTCGCGCTCGACCTTATACCGCTTGATGAACAAGCTCGAACTCAAACAATGATCGGCCGCGGCGGCACCCTCCCCCGGTAATCAACCACTCGTACCTACATCACCGCCAGTCAGTCATTTGCTTGAATGCCGAGAACAGGAGAGACGTTGTGAGTCGAAAACCAAACAAAATCGCCAGTACGATCATTATTTTGGGAATAGCCGCGGTACCCGCAGCTTATGCGAGCAGTGACGCCGGCTCTCCTGACTCGCAAGCCGAATCGGCCGCGGTACAAACGACGCCGCTTCAAGCGGCACAGGCTTCCGATGCGGAAAAACCGGCGAATGACTCACCTGCGCCCACACCGCAAGCACAAGCGGAAGCAAAGCCCGCACAGCAACCCGTCATGACGCTTAAAGAAGCCGCCGATATTCTGGCGCCAGGCGTACTGACCCCCAAGGGGGGCCTCGTTCTGGATCCCTCGCTGCAGTACTCCTATTCGGATGGCAGCCGGGTTGCATTGGTCGGCTATTCGGTGATTCCTGCGGTCACGGTAGGCCTGATCGATATCCGGGAAGAAAACCGCTCCAGCTTGACCGCGGCATTGGCGGTACGCTATGGCCTAACGGAAAGACTGGAAATTGAAACCCGGATTCCCTATGTGTATTCCCGTGATGAATCGCTGGATCGCCCTTTTCTGAATGGATCGATTGATCCAACCGTATTCAACTCATCGGGCTCAGGCGTGGGCGACGTTGAAGTGGCCATGCGTTACCAGCTTAACCAACCTCCGAATGGCAGCCCTTATTACGTGGCCGCAATACGTGCCAAATCAGACACAGGCGAAGGAACGTTTGACGTTCCTTATGATGCCAAAACAGGTCTGGCCACAGAACTGCCGACCGGATCCGGCTTCTGGGGCCTGCAAGGCACCCTGTCTGCCATTATCCCGTCCGATCCGGCCGTGTTTTTTGGCAGTCTCAGTTATATGTGGAATATCCAGCGAGACGTCAATAAAACCATTTCCTACCGCGTAGCCGCAGATGACACGCTGCTCCCGAATCAGTTTGCAGTTAAAGAGGAATTTATCGGCAAAGTGGACCCGGGTGACGTGGTTCAACTGGCCATTGGCATGGGCTTCGGCATTAACGAGCGCAGTTCTTTCAGTCTGAGCTATGACCACAGCATCATCACCAAAACCAAGATCAATGGCGAAATTCCCTCAGGATCCACCTTTGTGCAGGTTGGCATCCTGCAACTGGGGCTATCTTACCGCCTGAATAGCAGCACCACCGTTAACCTTGCCCTCGGCATCGGTACCACCGATGATGCCCCGGCGGTGCAAATGACGGTTCGGGTGCCAGTTAGTTTCTGATACGGATCGTTCTTTACCTGCAACACACAAAAAAACCGGCGGTTGCCCAAAAGCAAGCGCCGGTTTTTTACATCGCCGATCCATCCATCAACTTAGCGAGCGCCTCGGGTCAAACCCTGATTGATCGCACTGAGTACCCGATTGCTCAGCACCGTCGAAAATGAATTGGCAGAAACACTCAGCACCGTGCTCACGCCGATATTCCTATCGTTTGCCGAGTTCTGGATAATCGCGGTCGGCAGGATATTATTTGCCGCTCCCAGCAGCAAAATATTGGTCGCGCCTGCGGCACTCAAACCTGCGGTGCCTGCCCGCAGCTGTGGCGTTGAAATAGAGATGGATGGCAAGGATGACTGATTACTCCACTTAAAACTGGCTGAAGCCTCGATTTTCCCATCCAGGGTGATCACTCGCTCAATGGCGAAATTGACGGCCAGTGACCGGCCCATATCGGCCCCCCCCTGTATGCCGGCCAGTGTATCGGCACTGACGACAGACGCCTCTGCAACAATGATGCGGTCATTTGCACCATCCGCTGGCCGGGCTGCCGGCGCATTCGTTGCCATGGCCGCATGAGCTGGTACATCAGCCCCCTCCAGGCGATCGGAGGCCGCGACCGAATCCGCTTGCGCTGACCCGGCTTGGAGGCCAAGAACCACAGCACAGCACATCATTGCGTAAACCTGGGTGTTTCCGACGGTCATCATTCACCCCATTCGCTCGCGGTTGATTCTTCGCCACACACAGCCACAAACAGCCACAAACAGGCTTACCGCGGGGCTTAAAACCGGAAGTCATTCGGCCCTGGCAAGGTGACGCTGAAGTTTGCCAGATTCGGATTGAAAACACCTGCAGCCAAAGGGCCTTTAGTCACACTCCCCCAATCGGCCTGCGTGTTGAAGTGCGCTTGCCCGACGCTTTTGTAATTCAGAATCAGAAATGCAATATGCCCCCACATCGTCTCGAATTTTTCGCGCGAATAGGACTTAACGCCAACCGCCGGATCCCCCACCAGCACAAAGCCGTTGGCAAAGCCCTTAACAACCACAAAATGGCGATAGCCATCCAGGTTCAAAACGACAATGGCAGGAACGCCCAGCTTCTCGAGTTCTTCAAGGGATAATTTATACCCGTTCGCCTCGAAGCCCTCTGCCTCGACATAGGCTTTCATATCCCGCATGGAAAAACCGGTATTTTGTATCGATGCCTGGTTGCCATGCTCATACATGCCCTTGAAGGTCTGGCTCTCATCAACCGGCCATTGGTAATGGTATTTCAACAGTGTTGCCAATGCGGCCGACCCACAACTGAAATCATACTTTTGCCGTATGGTGTTACGAAAAGCCTTCTCCTTGAAGGTGGCCACATTCACCCGGAAACCATCCAGCTGCCCCACCACTACCGACATGGGTGCGGCAAAGCCAGGCGCCACGGACAAAGCAGCCGATATCACCCATACCGCCTTTATCTGCCAAGCCAACATCGCACTCCTCCCGCGCCGTGTACGCAGCTACTGTACCGATACATTCAGAATGGTGGCATTCTGAATACTGACCGAGTTGCCGCTGTTCTGGATAACGGTGCCAATCCCGTTCATCCCAGCCAGCGCACCGGCGCCAATCATGTTCATTCCAGATGTGACATCCGTCAGCGCGCTGACTACTGAACCCGTCTGGGTTGCCGTATTGGCAGCACTCTGCACCCTTAAGCTTTCTACGCCGATTTGTCCGGTAATCGGTGCCAAATCCACGATTTCAGATCGTGCCGGCAAAACCAGCATATCGGCGTTATTTTTCTCGGCGCCAGATACTTCGAGCGGAGCGGCATACAGCCCACTCGAAACCCCATAGGTCATCACCACAACGATCAAGCCTCGAATCACCGTGTTCATCACAACCCCCAGCACGATTTGGCCTCGAAAGAACCAGCCACTCTGCTCATCTACCGCAGCCAGTCAGCGCCACAGTACGTCCTTGCCCCAGGAAACAAATGCGCAGTCCCTTATCGGGCAGACTGCACGTTGGCACCTACATTGATCGATTGCTGAATCAGGGCGTTGTTGCCGCTATTGGCGGATACCACCCCGAAGCCATTGATGTTTACATTGCTGATGCTGGTATTGCCGGAACTCAACGCGGGCACGACTGCGGGCGCGCCGACGAGGTCGACCGACGTAACCGATGTGCCAACACTACCCAACTGGTTGGAAGTCAGCGTATTGGTGTCAACGGCGCTGCTGATATTGAGAGTATCCCCGGCAAAAGCCGGGACAGAAAAAGCAGCAACCATACCGATAAGGATCCGGGCGACAACTCTGGCCATTTTCACACCCACTGAGCAAGTAGATTACGCCCGCCATATCCCGCATGCGCGGATTGCGAGCCATCCGGACCAAAAAACCGGGGCCTGAATACGGCCCCGGCATTGCTCCACTTAAGGCGTGATACTGGCGTTGATCTGCACGTTGTTCTGGCCTTGCTGCACCGAACCGAACCCTGCATTGCTTTGCATGACACCCACACCGTTAATGGTGTTGCCGGTGAGATTCGATGCGCCCGAAACCAGCACGGCCAAGCCAAAGCCCGCACCCAAGCCGGAATTGCCACCATTGCCGCCAGCAGCACCGGCACCGGAATCAGCATCAGCCAGCCCCAGCCCAAGGCCCAATAGTCCCAAACCAAGCGCACCAGCACCGGCATTTGAACCGGCACCGGCACCACCGCCAGCACCACCATTACCACTATCGCCAACGCCCAACCCCGGGGTGATCGGCACGGCAAAAGCACCAGCGTTCTGATCGGCATGGATCTTGTTCGTGTTGGTGTGAGTTACCGTTGTGGTCGTGTTGTAAGAATTCTTGGTGTTGTAGGAAGAAGTGGTATTGCCAATGTCCTTCCACGAAGCGGCAGTACTACCGTTGTTGGCCGCATTACTATGGTCGTCCGCATCAGCATTTGAATCGAAGTCCAGCTTGGTGTAGGTGTAGGTTTTGGTCTTGTTGTGGCTATCACTCGTCGTAGTGGTCTTGGTCTTGTTGTTGCTATTGGTATCCACGTCGGTCTTCGTAATCGTCGTGGTCTTGGTGCGATCATGCGAATCGTTTGAAATGGCGACGCTACCGTCATCTGCGGCGGCGCTATGTGCAATTGGAACCTGCACGGTTCCGTCATCAAGAACAGCAAAAGCAGCCGAAGTACCGAATGCCATTGCAAACCCAGTGATAATTGCGAGCTTGTTCATCACAAATCTCCTCAAAGCAATGATCCCTTGCGGGATGACCACGCCCCAACAACGAGACGCAGGCTATGCTGAGCAACAGCCATGCCAGATCAGACGAAAATCGCAAGCAATTGAATTTAAAAGAAAAAACACAAGACCAACCAAGCAAACCACAGCAAGAGTGTGTTTCACTTCTGAAACACAAACGCTAACCATCACCTTTGAATCGTGCCTTGATCTGCTCTAGACGCCTTGTCTGGCGCGGTTCTCAGAGCACCATTAGCAGATGTGCCACTCTTGAGACACCGTGGCGCTTCACCTCACCTCGGCACTGAGCTGGCACGCAATAATGGCAGCGAATCCATGTCACCCATGCTGATAACGCCCGACCAATGGCCGGTTTTCTGCATGCAAAGGGAGGGCGTGAAGGTGGCCGGCAATGCAGGCAACAAGCGAAAAATCAGCGCGAAGGTGCCGATGGTTTGGCGCGCAGAGGGATCGTGCGCACGATGCGGGTTCCGGCCAAACGGTCGTGCAGCAGTTGGCCACGCCGATCAAACCAGGCGGCCCACAACCAGGGTGACACCAGCCAAGCGGTGCCCAGCCAGGCCCACGACAGCCAAGCACGATCATGCCAGGCGAGAACCCACAAGGGCACGCATGGCAGATAGCACAACGATGCCGCCACAAACCGGATCAACAACTGCCGCCATGACGGGCGCACGCCATCGCTCGTCTCTAGCTGAAGTCGCCAGGTTTTCATCGCCAGCGTTTGCCCGCCACGGCACCAGCACAGGCCAAAATAGGCAAACGACGTGCCAATCAGTACGGTGAAGTTGAGCATCCGCAACCAGGGCGAAGTCGAGATCACGGCGACCGATGCGCCGCTGAGCGACTGATAGCCAAACTGATAAACAACCTGAATCAGCAATAAAACCGGCACCAGCAAAAACAGCTCATAAACCCAGGACAAACAGCGTCGCCACCATCCTGCATACAGAGTCGCTTCGGCCGTTATCTTGGGCGTTGCCTGGTTCATGGAACCTGTCCTTGGTTTACAACACGCTCCACCCGTTGCGGATGATGCGTGCCGGTATTGATCGCGGATCGCGTTTTACCAGATGCCCCGGGATGAGGAACGCCAACTCCGCCAGCGGTTGGCGCGCGCAGCGCAGCCAGCTTTTTTGCACCGGATGGAGTGCAACATCCGCATTCTGGATCGCGACGATCGCCAGTTCTGACGCACATTTTGCGACCTCGGCCTGAAAGGCCGTGAGCTCGGCCTGCGACGCCAAATAGCACGCGATGTTGCCGGCTTGAAACAAGCGGCAGATGCTAGCAAAGCACAGTTGACGAAGCCAGAAAAACTTGCCAAGCCAAACCTGATCCGCTAACGTCACACGTTCACCCAATCCAGATCAGTGTCGGCCGCCGAAGTGGCAGCCGATGCACCGAAAGGCACCGCCCGCGCAACACACCGCAGTCGTCCCCAACTCGGGCCACAAGCTCGATCGAAGGCGGCCCGCCCGGTAGAAAATTCGGATTTGCGGCATGGCCGATTGTCGAGAATCAACAGGAGCGCCGCATTACCGCGCGACACTCCGAACCGCCCGCACGCCCGCTGGCGATTCACCCGATTACTCAGACTAAGCGTGTCGACAAGTTCAACCTGGATGGCAGTAGGCTATCTAAAACATTTAGTTGTGAGGGTGATCCCATGGAAATCTCAGGTGCAGAGATCGTCACCCGCTGTCTGCAGGAAGAAGGCGTTGAATTCGTCTTCGGCTACCCAGGCGGCGCGGTTCTGGAAATCTACGACGCGATCTTCAAGCAAGAACACTTCAAGCACGTGCTGGTTCGGCACGAGCAAGCCGCGGTGCATGCCGCCGATGCGTATTCGCGCTCGAGCGACAAGATCGGCGTAGCGCTGGTCACCTCCGGCCCCGGCGCCACCAATGCCCTTACCGGTATCGCGACCGCCTATATGGACTCGATTCCGATGGTCGTGCTGTCGGGTCAGGTCGGCACGCCGGTGATCGGTTCGGATGCGTTCCAGGAAGTCGATATGGTCGGCTGTTCGCGGCCGATCGTGAAACACAACTTCCTGGTGAAGGATGTGCGCGACCTCGCCGCCACCTTCAAGAAGGCGTTTTACATCGCCTCGACCGGTCGCCCGGGCCCGGTGGTCATCGACATCCCCAAGGATGTGACCATGGCCAAGTGCGTGTTCGAGTACCCGAAATCGGTGGCTATCCGCAGCTACAACCCGCCGACCAAGGGTCATCCGGGCCAGATCAAGAAAGCCGCGCAACTGCTCGCCGAGGCCAAGCGTCCGTTCATCTATGTCGGCGGTGGCGCGGTTCAGGGCGGCGCCGGTGACCTCGTCACCGAGCTGGTCAAGCACCTGAATGTGCCATGCACCAACACCCTGATGGGGCTGGGCGCGCTGGACGGCACCGATCCGAACTTCGTCGGTATGCTCGGCATGCACGGCACGTACGAAGCCAACCTGGCGATGCAGTACTGCGATGTACTGATCGCCGTCGGCGCGCGCTTCGACGACCGGGTGATTTCGATTCCGAGCCAGTTCCTGTCGAACCCGAAAAAAATCGTCCACATCGACGTCGATCCAAGCTCGATCGCCAAGCGCGTCAAGGTCGACGTGCCCATCGTCGGCGACGTCAAGCATGTGCTGACCGATCTGATCGCCGTGCTGAAGGAAACCGGCCTCAAGCCGAACGCCGATGCGCTGGCCAACTGGTGGAAACAGATCGACGAATGGCGCAAGCCGAACTCGCTGCTGTACACGCCATCGACCGAGGTCATCAAGCCACAATCGGTGATTGAGGCGCTGTGGCAGGTTACCAATGGCGAAGCCATCGTCACCTCCGACGTCGGCCAGCATCAGATGTGGGCCGCGCAGTATTACAAGTTCCGTCGTCCCAAGCAGTGGATCAACTCGGGCGGCCTCGGCACCATGGGCTTTGGCCTGCCGGCCGCAATGGGCGCGCAGTTGGCCAACCCGAACGCGCAGGTCGCCTGCGTCACCGGTGAAGGCTCGATCCAGATGAACATCCAGGAACTGTCGACCTGCAAGCAATACCACACGCCGGTGAAGGTGCTGAGCCTGAACAACCGCTATCTGGGCATGGTTCGCCAGTGGCAGGAGTTCTTCTACGGCACCCGTTATTCCGAGTCGTATATGGATGCCTTGCCCGATTTCGTCAAAGTCGCCGAGGCCTATGGCCACGTCGGCTTCAAGGTCGAGAATCCGGCCGACGTCGAGCCGGTGCTGAAGGAAGCCTTCGGCCCGTCGCTGAAGGAACGCCTGGTGTTTATCGATTTCCGCACCGACCAGACCGAGAACGTGTTCCCGATGATCCAGAACGGGCGCGGCCTGAACCAGATGGACCTGCCGCCGCATATGCGCGGCATGCAGCAGGTGCCGTTCGACAACAACCGTGACTACGGCAACCTGGCCTGAGGAGGAATGAACATGCGACATATTCTTTCCGTCCTGATCGAAAACGAAGCCGGCGCGCTGTCGCGCGTCACCGGGCTGTTTTCGGCACGCGGCTACAACATCGATTCGCTGACGGTGCAAACCACCGAAGACGCGACGCTCTCACGCATGACGATCGTCACCCACGGTTCCGATGACGTGATCGAGCAGATCACCAAGCAGCTCAACAAGCTGATCGAAGTGGTCAAGGTCATCGACCTGAACGAAGCCGAGCACATCGAGCGCGAGCTGATGCTGATCAAGGTCCGCGCCACCGGCAAGGAACGCGATGAGATGAAGCGGATGGCGGAAATTTTCCGCGGCCATATCATCGATGTGACCGAGAAAAGCTACACCATCGAGCTGACCGGCGACGGCAATAAACTCGACGCCTTTATCAAGGCGATCGACCCGGCGGTGATCCTTGAAACCGTGCGTACCGGCGCCTCGGGCATCGGCCGCGGTGAACGCATCCTCAAAGTCTGACGCACCACCGATTTCAATACGCTGAACTTGGGGCGAGCGCCGCCCCGCCATTCAAAAAGGAATGAAACAATGAAAGTTTCCTACGACAAAGATTGTGATATCTCGATCATCCGCGGCAAGAAGGTCGCCATCATCGGCTACGGCTCGCAAGGCCATGCCCACGCCTGCAACCTGAAGGACTCCGGCGTTGACGTGACCGTGGGTCTGCGCGCAGGCTCGGCGACCGTTAAGAAAGCCGAAGCTCACGGCCTGAAGGTTTCCGACGTGAAGACCGCCGTCGCCAACGCCGACGTGGTGATGATCCTGACCCCGGACGAATTCCAATCCAAGCTGTACCTGGACGAGATCGAGCCGAACATCAAGCAGGGCGCGACGCTGGCGTTCGCTCACGGCTTCGCGATCCACTACAACCAGGTCGTGCCGCGCAAGGATCTGGACGTGATCATGATCGCACCGAAGGCACCGGGCCACACCGTGCGTTCCGAATTCGTCCGTGGCGGCGGCGTACCTGACCTGATCGCCATCTTCCAGGATGCATCGGGCAAGGCCAAGCAAACCGCGCTGTCGTACGCCAGCGGCGTCGGCGGCGGCCGTACCGGTATCATCGAAACCACCTTCAAGGACGAGACCGAAACCGACCTGTTCGGCGAACAGGCCGTGCTGTGCGGTGGCGCCGTTGAACTGGTGAAGATGGGCTTCGAGACCCTAGTTGAAGCCGGCTACGAGCCGGAAATGGCCTACTTCGAATGCCTGCACGAGCTGAAGCTGATCGTCGACCTGATGTTCGAAGGCGGCATCGCCAACATGAACTACTCGATCTCCAACAATGCCGAATACGGTGAATACGTGACCGGCCCGAAGGTGATCAACGAAGAATCCCGCAAGGCGATGCGTCAGGCACTGAAGAACATCCAGACTGGCGAATACGCCAAGCAGTTCATTCTGGAAGGCCAGACCAACTACGCCTCGATGACCGCTGCCCGTCGTAACAACGCCGCGCACGGCATCGAAGTCGTTGGTGCCAAGCTGCGTGAGATGATGCCGTGGATTCAGGCAAACAAGATCGTCGACCAGTCGAAGAACTAATTCGACACCGTGCATCACCCGAAACGGCCAGCCTTTGCTGGCCGTTTTTTTTGCCCGCTCCGCATGCCGCACGAGATGAACTCGACTACGCCAGTAGTGCTGCAGATTACGACCGCCCTTATCGGCGGTGATGCGATGAGTGCCGAAGCATCTGAAGCATTTTTGGCAACAAGCTGACAGCCGGCTTTGCCCGCCCCTTCGCCCATGCACCTGGCGACTCATGCTGCAATACCCGGTAAATCCGCGGGATGCTCGACTAGACTGATGACGTGCAATCCCATCGCCCAGAGCGATATTCCCAGCTTACCCTTCAATCTGAATGCCATTCAAACTTGCCAACAAGGCAAGATTTGGTATAGAAATTAGAAAGGGGCAAATGACATTCACACTAATTAGAACGTCGCCATGCCATTCGTTGGCAGCGCTCACAAGGCGCCGCCAATCATGAGCGTGCACCAGATGCAGACGTGTCCCTGTCAATTGATCATCCCCTCAGGAATTCATATGGACAAACGCATCTGCGCCGTGCCCCTCACGGTCATGGCCATCTCATGCCAGCTCGCCTTCGCAATCCCTCCCAAAGCCAAGCCCAATTCCCAGATTGAGCAGCTCAGACAAGCGAACCAGCAGCAAGCGGCCAAACTGGCGGCGCTGGAAGATCAGATCCAGGCTTTGCAAAAAATGGTCGGCGATTTGAACAACAAACTGGTTGGCACCGCCCCCCCGCTCGCCAAACAGACCAGCCCCGGCACCTGGAACAAAACGGGTAATGCGCCGGGCCAGCCACAACAAGGTAGCGTCGTTGCCGCCGTGGCGCCACCACGCCAGCTGCTACCGCCGCTACCCCCGGTTCCCGCCGATAAAACGGCCGGCGATGCGCCCAAGAGCGTCGAGGACATCTATCAAGCGGCCAGTGGTTTCAATTCGTCGAGCCGCTATTCGCTTGAGGCGGGGCTGACTTACAGCCACTACGACACGCGCGAGCTCAAGCTCAGCGGCTTTCTGGCGCTGGACTCGATCTTTCTAGGCAATATCAATCTCGACCGAACCAAGCAGGACACGCTCACACTGGATCTGACCGCCCGTTACTCACCGAGCCCGCGCTGGCAGTTCGACATCAGCACTCCCTTCGTCTACCGCAATGCCCAGTATTTCTCCGGTGGCGCCGGCGGCGCCGCCACCAGCGTGTCCGAAGCCGAAGTCACCCGTTCGCCACAGCTCGGTGATGTCAACGTCGGCATAGCCTACAAGCTGATACAGGAAACGATCGACTGGCCGGATACCACCGCCAGCCTGAGCCTGCGCGCGCCGACCGGCAAAGAACCTTATGGCATCAAACTGGCCGAGGTCCCCGGCAGCAATGGCAACCTGATGGTGCCATCGGAACTACCCACCGGTAGCGGCATGTGGGGCCTGACCGGCGGACTGGCAGTAGTCAAAACCGTCGATCCGGCGGTGATCTTTGCCAACGTCGGTTACAGCTATTACTTCAAGCGTAGCTTCGACGACATCAGCGCCAATGTCGAAACAACGCAGGCGGGCGAAGTGCAGCAAGGCAGCAGCCTGCAATTCGGCGCCGGCACCGCCTTCGCGCTGAACGAGAAACTCAGCCTGGGCCTGTCATATTCGCAGCAGCTGGTTCGCAAGAGCCGCATCCGCGCGGAAGGTACAACCTGGAGCGATGTCATCGGCAGCGATGCCAACGTCGCCACCTTTAACGTGGGTATGACCTACGCAGTCAGCAAAGATATGTCGGTTATACCCAACCTGGCCATCGGACTGACGCCGGAGGCAGCCAATTACACCGTATCGATCAAGATGCCATACAACTTCTAGATCCCGGTTCGACAATAAAAAAAACTGAATACATAAAAGCAGCCCCTTGGAGAAGCAGCATGAGCATTGCGGATAAATTTCTATTCCAGGTCGGCGGCAATCTGAAAGAACCATGGCACTCGGTGCTGAGTGCCTCTGGCTGGCAGGTCATGCATTTCCCCGATGCACAGCGGCTGGCCAGCGTCCGCCACGTCGGCAATGCCACGGTCGGGCTGATCTACGCCGACGAACAACTGCTACCCAGATTACCGAAGCTGGCGCCGCAATTCGCCAAGCATGATCTCGCCTGGATTTTGCTGGTTGAGCAGCGGCTGATCAGCAGCCCGCATGTCGCGCGCTTCATCGACGAATTCTGCTACGACTACCACAGCCTGCCTGTCAATCCCGGTGTGCTGATTGTCACACTGGGCCGGGCACACGGCATGGCCACGCTGCATCGCTCCCAGCAAACCAGCGAGAACGAATACCAGGGCGAAATCATCGGCGAGCATCCGAGCATTCAGCGCATTCGTCGCGATATCCGCAAGATCGCCCCTACCGACGTCAACGTACTGATCAGCGGCGAATCGGGCACCGGCAAGGAGTTGATCGCCCGGGCGCTGCACCAGCAGTCCTCACGTGCCGATGCGCCTTTCATTGCGGTCAACTGCGGCAGCCTGCCGGCCAACCTGGTGCAGTCCGAACTGTTTGGTCACGAGCGCGGTGCCTTTACCGGTGCATCGGAAAGACGCATCGGCCGTATCGAAGCCGCCAACAAGGGAACGCTGTTTCTCGACGAAATCGGCGACATGACCTTCGACACCCAGGTCAACCTGCTGCGCTTTCTGCAAGAAGGCATCATCGACCGCGTCGGCGGTAACACGCCGATTTCCGTCAGCGCCCGCGTGGTTTCGGCCACCCACGTCGACCTGCCCAAGGCCATTGCGCTGGGCCGATTCCGGGAAGACCTGTTTTACCGGCTCAACGTCTGTCGCCTGCACCTGCCGCCGCTGCGCGAACGCCACAGCGACATCCTGCCGATCGCGCACTACCTACTGGAATATCACGCCGGCCGCCTGGGCGTGCCGCGCAAGCGTCTCGCAACGGAAACGGCCAGGGCGATGGTCGCCTATTCCTGGCCCGGCAACGTCCGCGAACTGACCAACCGCATCTGCCAGGGACTGGTGATGGCCAGCGGCCGGCATATCAAGCCGCAGGACATGGGCCTGAATCCGAACGCATCGTTCGAGGGCCGGACGCTGGAAAATGCCCGCAAGGAAGCGGAGCGTGACGCAGTCCGGCTGGCACTGGCGCTGCACAACGGCAGCAACGTCAAGGCGGCGCAGGAACTGGGCGTGTCACGCGCAACGTTCTACCGCTTGATGCAGAAGCACCTGGGCCTCGTTCTCTCGGCCGATGAACGCGCCGAGCTCGATCATGAAAACCGGCACGATACCGCCAGCGACGAGAGCTGAGCGGGCCGCAAGCCGCTTAGCGTGAAAGCCCCTGGGTCAGCGCAGGAATCGATGCGGCAATCGTGCCCTGCCCGGAGGCACTTGGGCGCAGGCCGACCGTGATGCGCATGGCGTTGTCGACCTGGATACCGTTGCCACGGATCACCGTCAGCTGCGACAGCTTGCCGCCGCCGACGGACTGGGTACTCAAGCCGGCTGCGCCGCCGTTGACGGTCAACGCCAGTGTGCCGCTGGTGTTGGTCGGGACGACGCTCACCTGCTGCCAGCCGTCACCGGCCGGCAGCCCCGCAGCGGGTCGCCCTTCGACGAGATCGATCACGGTCCGGTTGTTCGCGTGATTCCCCGCCCCGGCGATCTGGTTGACCTGGGCGACACCGGTCACGTCGACCGGTGTCGCGCCAGCAGCGGTCGAAACGCCCTGGGTCGTGGCACCGGCCAGATTGTAGCGTGTCAGCGTCGCGCCACGCCCCGGCTCCACCGCCAGCGCTACCGCGCCGCCGACCCTGCTACCATCAGGCCGCGTCCAGACCGTCGCCAGTTGCACGCCAAAGTGCAGCACCTCACCGGCGTTCAGATAGCGTCCGCGCAGGTTTGCCATCGCCGCATCATCGAGGGTGGAGAACTGCGGCATGGCGTCGATGCGCTCGACGGCGTACAGCGGCGTACAGCACACCAGCGCCAACGCGCCAACGTAAAATCGCTTGTCCATCGCTCGCTCCTGTCAGACACGGGCTAGAAAAAATCGCTGTGGCGAAAGCCGAACTCGATCAGCTCGGCGACCGGGACCGGCTGCGCCGCGTCGACCGCAGACCTCGCCGAAAGCCGGGGCGTAATACGTACCAGTGGGTTATCCACCCGGTAGCCCTGGCCGACCACCGCCAGCAATACACCGCTCCATTGCGGCAAAAACTCGTCCATACGCATTTCCCGGTTACCGACCGACGGGTCGGCGACGAAAACCCGGTCCGCCGTGGCCTTGCGCAACACCACGAAATGCTTATAGCCATTCGTATCCAGCAACGTGATCACCGGAACCTTCAGATTCGGCAACGCTGCCGCACTCATCTGGTAACCCTTGCTGCGAAACCCCAGCGCCTCGACGTAGCGTTTCATGTCAAGCATCGAGAAGCCCAGACGCTGCACCGCCTGCGAGTCGGCACCTTGCATCATGCCCTGCAGTACCACCTCCTCCGGCGCATCCAGGCCATAGGCGTAACTCAACATGGTTGCGAGCGCAGCCGCACCACAACTGAAATCGGTCTTCTGCTCGACGACGTTGCGGAACCGCGCCTCGCGCAGGCTGACGGCCTTGAGCTGGGGCCGCGTCGCACCGGTGAAGCCGGGAACCGGCATTTCGGCGGCACACAGCGGCACCGCGTTGGCCAACAACAGGGAGAAGAGAAAGGCTTTCATGATATGAGGACGCGAAAGGGTTGCCCCTTCCGCGTTGTCCCTTATGCCGGGGCGCTTAGCGCGCCGAGGCAATCGCCAGGGTATTGACTTGCTGGTTGCCGATGCCGGCCGCCGAGTTCAGGCCCGCGCTGCCCGTGAAGCAGTTGGCGGAGTTGTTCAGCTCGGCTTTGTTGGAGATAAACGCTACCTTGACCTTGTTGTGATCGCTCAGCTGCAGGCCGCCGGTCGTCGCAACGGCCAGAACACCGTTATCAACCGAGGCGATCGCCGTGTAGTTGCCCTGCTGGTTGCCGACCCCGGCCGCCGAGTTGCCGCCACCATTGCCCTGGAAACCGTTGAAGCTGTGGTTCAGCTCGGACTTCACATCCACGCCGTTCCACCACGTGTAGTCGAAAATGGTCACGTCGTTCAGCTCGCTGTTCTGCTCGTAGGTCACAGCTGCGGTGGCGATGCCCTTACTCGAGCCATAATGCGGCTTGCCACGCTCTCCACGGCCCCCGCCGGACTTGCCAGCCTCGGTCGACGCAATGGCCAACGAATTGTTCTGCTGGTTGCCGATACCGGCGGCCGAGTTGGCACCGAGATTGCCCTGGAAGTCGTTGCCGGAATAGTTCAGCTCGGAGTTCGACGGGTCCAAAATGAAGACCGTGTTGTCGATGCTTTTTTGCACTGCGTCGACCGTCGCAGCAGCGGCATGATCGCCCTTGATGTTCTTGGCATCACCGCTGACCTCAACCTTCACCGAGGTTTCGGCGGTTGCCTTGGTACTGCCGACATAAGTATGGGTCGACTTGGTGTCCGATTCGGTTTTGTCGGTAATTGTCGACGTCTTGGTCGAAACGACCGGCGGTTTTTTCGGATGTTCTTTGGGGGGCAGCGGGCGGCTAGCCAGAGCAGTGGTCGAAACAGCAGCAAGAGCCAGCGCAACAGCGGTCAGTTTCAGGGTTTTCATCTTGCATCTCCTCAGAGCTCGATAAAAGTACTGCACACGAAGGAACTACGAGTTTGGCCTGTTGTAACAAGCCGGTTGTTAACCAGGCGGACGCGAGAACTGCACGGCCAGCGCGTTGCCGGCGACATTGCCGTTACCCGCAACCTGGTTGACTTGCACCACCCCACGACCACCCCGAAAGGCAGCCGGGTCGATACTCGTTTGCGGCAATCCCGGCGCCGCGAGTTGCTCCAGCGCCGCTTGCCCGCCCTGCCCGGACAGCAAGGCATCGTCGGCGCCGCGTACCACGATCAGGCCGGCACTTGCCTGCGCGGTGGTTCCCACCGCGATCGCCAGCGTATTGCCGACTGCATTTTGTTGACCGGCTTGCTGGTTGATGCCCAGCACACCATTGAATCCACTGAACGAAGTGCCTTCGATCCGGGCCTGCGGCACATTGCCGCCCCCTCCCGCTTGCACCGCCACGTTTACCACCGTGCCGACCGCCTGTGCCATCGCGGCACCGTCCGAGTTCATTGTCAGACTGCGCAGATTGGCAGCGGCGTTGACATTGCCGGCGGCCTGGTTGATCGACAGCACGCCTTGTCCGTTAGCGCCCGTATTGGTGATCACGGCGACATCGGCTGCTGCAGCCAGCGGCAGCAAGGACACATACAGCAGGGGCCACGTTGCGTTCATGTTGTTCTCCTAACGTGCCGTCAACGGAGCCAGCGCCTGGCCAAGCTGGCCGGCAATGCCCGCGGTCGCGCCACTGATCGTCCGGCCGACACCACTCGCACCACCTGCACCAGCCATTCGCCCTGCACCACCGGCTGCGGCCGGGCTGCTCCAGGCAGCGGTTGCGCCGCCAAAACTTTGTCCACCGGTCTGTCCTGCATGCAGCTTGCCCATCAGCGCCTCGTCGGCTTGGCTCCAACCGGCAACATCGCGGGTCGCGTCGGTGGTTTGACGAGCCGGCGAAGCGCTGACTTCGACCGGGTTCGGTGACTTCGGGCTATCCGGGCGGTAGGCAATGCGCGGTGCAACGTCGCGACTGATCAGGATTCCCCCTTCGACGGCCAAAGCCGCTTGGCTTGCGGCGAAGATCGCCACTGCCAGAACCGGACTGCTGTAGCTGAAACGGGATGACCACATGATCTCGACTCCTGACTTGCTTGCCAGGAGTAATGCAGGCGGCGTGCCAGGTGCACATAAGACGATGAATAAAAAGGGAATTTAGTTTTTTTTATATGGCCACGTCAGCGCGTTTGCATCAGGTTTGAGACACAATAGGCTCGAAAAACCATGCCCAGCCTAGCCTTGGGCCGTGCACGTGCTGGGCACGGCAGTCGCAGCTACAGGTATTGAGGCAGGGCGCGCCGTGCCGCACCACGGCCGCCGAAATGAAACGCCTGGCAGCGTGGAAAAGTGTCTCAAGCCTGAGTTCAGCCCATGAAAAAGCCCCGCCGGGGCGGGGCCATCGCGCTGCGCGTGAACGGCAATCGGCCGATCAACCCGCCATTGCCTCGCCCAAGCGAACGGATTTGGCCGGCCTCCAGGCGCTGGAAAACTGCACACCCGGCTGTGGAAACAGCAGCACGACGGTCGAGCCCAGCAGGAAGCGCCCCATTTCCTCGCCTTTCTTCAACATGATCTGCTGGTCGCGGTAGTCCCAGCGACGAACGGCCTGCTCGCGCGGCGGGTTGACCATGCCGTGCCAGGCGGTGGCCATGCTGCCAACGATGGTCGCGCCGACCAGCACCAGCACAAACGGCCCTTGCTCACCCTCGAACACGCAGACCACGCGCTCGTTGCGGGCAAACAGGCCCGGCACATTGCGCGCCGTCGCCGGGTTGACCGAAAACAGCTCGCCGGGCACATAAATCATCTGCAGCAGACGCCCGTCGCACGGCATGTGGATGCGGTGGTAATCCTTGGGGCTGAGATAGATGGTGGCGAAGCTGCCATTGTCGAACCGATGTGCCAGCGCGGCATCGCCGCCCACCAGCGCCGTGGTCGAGTAGCTGTGGCCCTTGGCCTGGAAGATCTGCTCCTGCTCGATCGCACCGCACTGGCTGATGGCGCCGTCGACCGGACAGACCAATGCTGACGCGGCCAGCGGACGGGCGCCCGGCTTGAGTGCACGGGTAAAGAAATCGTTGAAGCTGGCGTAGCTGGCGATATCCGAATCGGCGGCCTCGTGCATATTCACGCCATATCTGGCCACGAAGCGGCGAATGATCCATGTCGTGACCTTGCCGCGTGCCGGCGTGGCGACCCATCCGGCAAAGACCGTGAGCGCCAGCTTGGGCAGCGCGTACTGCAACAGGATTTTCAGGCGTTCGGGCACAAAGCGCTCCGCATCTCATCAAACCGGCGATTGTAACGCAAGCGCCGCGCGCTCATCACGCCTGCGCGCTGCCGGCGGTTTGCCCCGAGCAGCGCCTGGCGTATTAAACTCTGCCTGGTAAAACATTCACCGGCAGCTGATATGCCCCTGCCACGACCAGAGAGAACCATGACCCCGAATGCCAAAAGCCCGATGAATCTGCGCCGGCAGAGCATTTATCTGTTGCCCAACCTGTTTACCTTGGGTGCGCTCTTTGCCGGTTTCTACGCCATCGTTCAGGGGATGAATAACCGCTTTGAACACGCGGCGGTGGCTATTTTCGTCGCCATGATCCTTGACGGGCTCGATGGCCGGGTTGCGCGGATGACGCATACGCAGTCGGAGTTCGGCGCGCAGCTCGATAGCCTGTCGGATATGGTCAGCTTTGGCGTCGCGCCGGCGCTGGTCACCTACGCGTGGATGCTCAAGGACTACGGCAAGCTCGGCTGGATCGTCGCCTTTGTCTACTGTGCCTGCGCGGCACTGCGTCTGGCGCGCTTCAACGTCAACATCGGCATTGTCGACAAGCGCTGGTTCCAGGGGCTGGCCAGTCCTGCCGCCGCCGGCATCATCGCCGGACTCGTGTGGAACGTGCACGAGTTCGCCGAGGAAATCGCCCCGGTCATCCACCTGCTGCCCTATGTCGCGATCGCAACGACACTGTTCGCCGGTCTGTCGATGGTCGTGAACGTGCGCTTCTGGAGCTTCAAGGAATTCAACGTTCGTAAAACGGTACCGTTCTACGCCATGCTGATCCTGGTCTTGGTGTTGATCGTGCTGGCGGCCAAGCCGGCGCTGGCGCTGTTCCTGTTCTTCGCCGGCTATGGCCTCTCTGGCTATGTGTACTGGTTGTGGCAATGTCTGCGCCGCAACAAGCGGCAGGAAGCCGCCTGATTAGACACAACGTCTAACATCGAACTAAAAAGCGCCCAATCGGGCGCTTTTTTTCGCAACGACGCACGATATCGACAAAACAGTTTGACTCAACGTCCGACAATTCGTAATCTAGCCACTCAGACATGAGGAGAAACAGCGTGCAATTGGACATCGAACGTCTAATCGCCGAGTTCGGCGGGCCGGGGCCGCTGGCGGAGGCACTCAATATTGCCTTCCCCGATGAGCCCGTCTCGCGCGCAGCCATCTACAAATGGCGCGAACGCGGCACGCTGCCGCTGTCTCAACTCAACAAACTCGCACAGCTCGCGGCCAGCCGCGGACATCAATTCAACATTCAGTCTTATCTGGCCGGTACGCAGCCGGCATCGATCACTTGGGGAGAGCCGGTCATGGGCGAACGTTTGTACATTTTCGACACAACCTTGCGTGACGGCGAACAGTCACCCGGTGCGTCGATGACGCGTGAAGAGAAAATTCGCGTCGCCCGCCAGCTGGAAAAACTCGGTGTCGACATCATCGAAGCGGGGTTTGCCGCCGCCAGTCCCGGTGATGCTGCTGCAATCCACGCCATCGCCGAAGCGGTGAAAGAATCGACGGTCTGTTCACTGGCCCGCGCCAACGAGCGTGACGTGCGGGCCGCCGGTGAAGCCATCCGCCCCGCCGCCAAGGGCCGCATTCACACCTTTATCGCCACCAGCCCGATCCATATGGAGAAGAAGCTGCGGATGAGCCCGGACGAAGTCGTCGCCGCAGCGGTGAAGGCGGTGAAGATCGCCGGCGAATACACCGCCGACATCGAATTCTCGGCCGAAGATGCGCTCCGCAGCGATATCGACTTCCTCGCGCGCATTTTCGGTGAAGTGATCAAGGCCGGCGCCAAGACCATCAACGTGCCCGACACCGTTGGCTACGCCGTACCGCAACTGACCGAACGCTTTTTCCGCGAGCTGATCGCCAAGACACCCGGTGGCGACAGCGTGATCTGGTCGGCGCATTGCCACGACGACCTCGGCATGGCCGTCGCCAACTCGCTCGCTGCGGTAATGGGCGGCGCGCGTCAGGTCGAGTGCACCATCAACGGCCTCGGCGAACGCGCCGGCAACGCCAGCCTCGAGGAAATCGTCATGGCGGTGAAAACCCGCCACGATATCTTCGGCGTCGAAACTCGCGTCGACGCGACGCAGATCGTCCCGACCAGCAAGCTGGTCTCGACCGTCACCGGCTATCCGGTGCAGCCGAACAAGGCCATCGTCGGCGCCAATGCGTTCTCGCACGAATCGGGCATCCATCAGGACGGCGTGCTCAAGCACCGCGAAACCTACGAAATCATGAGCGCCGAATCGGTCGGCTGGGCCGCCAACAAGCTGACCCTGGGAAAACTGTCGGGCCGCAACGCCTTCAAGACCAAGTTGTCCGAGCTCGGCATCGTGCTCGACAGCGAGGAAGCGCTGAACGCCGCCTTCGCGCGCTTCAAGGCGCTCGCCGACAAGAAGCGCGAAATCTTCGACGAAGACCTGCACGCACTGGTGTCGGACGAGCTGATCTCGATCGAGCAGGAAACCTACCGGCTGACGTCGCTGAAAGTGGTGTCGGAAACCGGCGAAATTCCGCTGGCGAATCTGGTGATGACCGAGGCCGGCCAGGAACGTCACGCCGATGCCCAGGGCGACGGCCCGGTCGATGCGGTGTTCAAGGCGATCGAATCGCTGGTCGCAACCGGCGCCGAGCTGCAACTGTACTCGGTCAACGCGATCACCCAGGGCACCGACAGCCAGGGCGAAGTCACCGTGCGCCTGAGCCGCGATGGCCGCATCGTCAACGGCCAGGGTGCCGATACCGACATCCTCGTCGCCAGCGCCAAGGCCTATATCTCGGCGGTCAACAAGCTGGCGAGCAAGAACGAGCGGACTCACCCGCAGCCGGTGTAACGATCATTCCGAACCGGTGTCGCCCCCATGCTGGGACGGCTATGGACGACGCCACCGATCCGGACATGCAATAAGAAACAGGCCAAACATTGCGCCGGAAACCGGCTTGCCCACAAGGCGAGCCCGGCGGCTGCCCATCATGGCAGCCGATCCGCCCGCCAGCACAAGCCACAAGCTTGCTGTTGCGACGAGGCGCCCGGCCGCTTCTTTTCCCCCAAACGGTTAAGAAAATCCAGCGAAGCGATGCTGGCAAGGCGTGCGAAGCGCAGACAGTACAAACAAGTACGGCAAGCAAGCACAACGCAGCCAGCAGGATTTCCTTAGTCGTTTTCGGCCGCCAGCACGCTCGGGCGAGTCCACTTGGCGTAGCACGACACCGCAACGAAGCACACCGTTGCCAGCAACACCTCCCCGCCCGCCAGCCAGCGCGACAAACCGGCATCACTCCACACCCGCATCAGCCCCTCGGCCCACCACAGCAGGATGAACATCGACGTCCACTGATAGGTGTAGCGCCGGCCGTGGATCAGCCCACGCAGCGGCAACAGCAGCGGCAGGGCTTTCAGCGCCAGGGTCGAGCCACCGGGTCGCAGCGGCGCCAAGACCAACTCCCAGGCCAGACACAGCGCAATCAGCGCCACCACACTACCAACGGCGCACCATTGCGCCATCGCGCGGCGATCGTGCGGGCTCATCGCGGCACCGCCAGTTTCAGCGCAATTTCGGCCAATCGGCGTCCTTGCAGAATCGCCAGCTGCTTTTCGGCCTCGCTGATCGGCAGGCGGCTTTCCGGCCCGGCGATATGGCTGGGGCCGTACGGCGTGCCGCCCGACGTCGTCGTCGACAGTAACGGTTCGGTATATGGCGTGCCGACGATGACCATGCCGTGGTGCAGCAGCGGCAGCATCATGCTCAGCAAGGTCGTCTCATTGCCACCGTGCATCGAGCCGGTGCTGGTGAACACGCAGGCGGGTTTACCGGCGAGCGTGCCACTCAGCCAGTCGTTGACCGTGCCATCGAGAAAATACTTGAGCGGTGCCGCCATATTGCCGAAACGCGTCGGGCTACCCAGCGCCACGGCTATGCATTCGGTCAGATCGGCCAATTCGACGTAGGGTGCGCCGCTGTCCGGAATCGTCGCTTCGACCGCTTCGCACACGGTTGAAATACGCGGCACCGTACGCAGACGCGCCTGCGCGCCGGGGACCGATTCGATGCCGCGGGCAATCAGCTGCGCCAGTTGGCGCGTCGCACCGTGGGTGGAGTAATAAAGGACGAGAACGTCGCGCATGGCGGCTCCGGATTGAGGGGTGCGGTATTATAAAACGATTGAAACCTTGGCCTTGATCGATGCGCCGACCTTTTCCGCGTCTGAGCGAACTTGCCGACTGGCGACGGCTGTCGGGCTTTGCCCGTTTCGTCGCCCAACGTCTCGTCGCCGACCGCTGCATGCAGACCGCCGGCAGCCTCGCCTACACCACCATGCTGGCGATCGTGCCGCTGTTCACCATCGCGCTGACGCTGTTCTCGGCCTTCCCGATGTTCAGCGCCTACAGCGGGCGTTTCCGCGCCTTCATCCTCTCCAATCTGGTGCCGGACACCGGCGGACGCATCGTCGGCACCTATATGCGGCAGTTTTCCGACAATGCCGAAAAGCTCACGGCACTGGGTATGGTCGCGCTGGCGATCACCGCCTTGCTGCTAGTGTTCACGATCGAGAAAACCCTCAACGAAATCTGGGGCGTACAAAAACCGCGCCGGCTGCTGTCGCGCACGCTGATCTACTGGGCGGCGCTGACGCTGGGGCCGCTGGTGCTCGGCGTCAGCCTGTCGCTGACCTCTTGGCTATCGCATGGGCTAGGCACGACGTCGCTGTTCGCGATCGCCCCGGTCGCACTGAGTTTCGCCTCGCTGGCGCTGCTGTATGTCGCGGTGCCCAACTGCTATGTGCCGCGTACACACGCACTCACCGCGGCAGCGGTGACCACGGTGTTGCTGGAACTGATGAAGAAGCTGTTCGGGCTCTACATCCAGCAGTTCGGCGCCTACAAACTGCTGTACGGCGCCTTCGCGGCATTCCCGATCTTCCTGCTGTGGCTGTATCTGTGCTGGGTGATCGTGCTCGGCGGTGCGGTGCTGTCGGCATCGCTGTCGTACTGGCACGGCGACGGCTGGCGCTGGGGCCGTCACCATGGCACCCGCTTCGAGCAGGCCGTGCGGATACTGCTGACGCTGGCGCAGGCACACGGCAACGGCGAGGTGCTGCACATCGATACGCTGCGTCGCCGCGTCGGCCTCGGGCTCGATGCAACCCAGGCCCTGCTGGAGCGGATGTCGCTACGCAACTGGGTCGAGGCGAGCCGTGAAGGCGAATGGCTGATCGCGGTCGCGGTCGAGCGGATTACGCTGCTGGATATCTACGAACAAGTGGTGACGCCACTGAGCGCCGGCGTCGAAGCCGGCCTGGCGCCGACCGTCGTGGCGATGCGCCAGCCGCTGACGGCAACGCTGGCCGAATACATCGACGCGCTGGACGACCAGAAATGAAAAAGCCCCGCCAAGCGGGGCTTTTCACATCCAGGGCCGCCTACGCGGCGCAACCGGCAGCCAGTGCCGCCTTCACCGTCGCCACCTCCAGCTCGCCGATATACGACTGGCCAAGCTTCTCCAGCAGGATGAACTTGATCTTGCCGGCGTCGACCTTCTTGTCCTGCGCCATCAACTCAAGATAACGATCCTCGCCCAGCTTGGGCGACACCACCGGCAGGCCGGATTTTTCGATCAAGGCCTTGATCCGTGCCAGCTCGGCTTCGGAAATCTGCCCCAGTTCGCGCGACGCCAATGCCGCCAGCACCATGCCGGCGGCAACCGCTTCGCCGTGCAACCAGGCACCGTAGCCGAGGCCGGCTTCGATCGCGTGGCCGAAGGTGTGGCCGAGATTCAGCAGCGCGCGCTGGCCGTGCTCTTTTTCATCGGCTGCGACGATACGCGCCTTGTTCTGGCAGCAACGCTCAATCAGGTATTCAAGCGCATCGACATCACGCGCCATCACTGCGTCGATATTGGCCTCAAGCCACTCGAAGAACGCCAGATCGTCGATCAAACCGTACTTGATCACCTCGGCCATGCCAGCAGAGAACTCGCGCGCCGGCAGCGTATCGAGCGTCGCCAGATCGGCCAGCACCAGCTTGGGCTGATAAAAAGCGCCAATCATGTTCTTGCCCAGCGGATGGTTGATCGCCGTCTTGCCGCCAACCGAGGAGTCGACCTGCGCCAGCAGCGTGGTCGGAATCTGGATAAACGGCACGCCGCGCTGGTAGACCGCCGCGGCAAAACCGGTCATATCGCCGATCACGCCGCCACCGAGCGCGATCAGCGTCGTCTTGCGTTCGCAACGTGCCGAGAGCAAGCCGTCGAAAATCAGGTTCAACGTTTCCCAGGTCTTGAAGCGCTCGCCATCCGGCAGCACGATGGTGTGCACCTGCACATCGGCGGCTTCAAGCGCGGCCTGCAGGCGCGGTAAATACAGCGGCGCGACCGTTTCATTGCTGACGATGGCCACGCGCTTTTGCGGCAGCTGGGCGACGATGGCCGACACATCGGCGAGCACATCGCGGCCGATCAGGATGTCGTACGGCGCATGGGCGATTTCGACTTTGACGTTACGCATTGAGCTTTTTTTCCAGTTCGCGCAGCAGGCGCTGCGTCAGCGATTGCACGGTCTGGCTGCTGGTGTCGATGACGAGGTCGGCGAGCTCGCAATAGATCGGATCCCGCGCCTCGAACAGCTCCTGCAGCTTCTGCTTCGGATTGGCTGTCTGCAAGAGCGGGCGATTCTTGTCGTGCGAGGTGCGCGCGAACAGATCGTCGACGCTGGCACGCAGGTAGATCACGAAGCCGTTGCGGCGCAGGCAGTCGCGGTTGTCCGGATTGAGCACCGCACCGCCACCGGTGGCGAGCACGACGCCGTGCAAGGCGGTCAGCTCGGCGATCGCCGCCGCTTCACGCTTGCGAAATCCATCTTCGCCTTCGACCTCAAAGATCACCGGGATCCGCGCGCCGCTGCGGGCGATGATCTCGTGATCGGAGTCGTAAAACGTCTTGTCGGTCGCGCGCGCCAAGGCCCGGCCGACAGTCGTCTTACCGGCCCCCATCAGGCCGACCAAATAAAAATTGCCTGGCAGTTTCATGCCAAGCATTGTATCCGAAACCCCCGCCGCAAGCCCATGGCCGCGGCGGGGGAACCCACCTTAACGCAACGACAGATTCGAATCGAGGATCTTCGGCGTGATGAAAATCAGCAGTTCGCGCTTCTCGTCACGGGTCGCGGTATTTCTGAACAGATAGCCCAAGCCCGGGATATCGCCAAGGAACGGCACCTTGTGCACATCCTTGCCGGTTTCCTGGATATAGATACCGCCGATCACGACCGTGCCACCGTTCTCCACCAACACCTTGGTCTGCACTTGCTTGGTGTCGATGGACGGGCCGGCCAGCGTATCCCGACCGCGGCTATCCTTGTTGACCTTGACGTCCATGATCACATTGCCATCCGGGGTAATCTGCGGCGTCACTCTCAGCGACAGCGTTGCCTTCTTGAACGACACCGAGGTGGCACCGTTCGGAGCGGTTTCGGTGTACGGGATCTCTTGGCCATCTTCGATCACCGCCTCGACCTGATCCGCAGTCACCAGGCGCGGGCTCGATACGATCTTGCCCTTGCCGTCCGCTTCCAGCGCCGACAGTTCCAGACCGAGCAAACCATCATTACCGGCAATCAGCATCGCGATCGAGCCTGCACTGAAACCGTTGATTGCGGCGGCCGGCAGATTGACCGATGGCACATTGCCGGCGATCGCCGGGACAACCGCACCATCGGAACCCTTGACTTCCTTGGTCGTCAGTGCGCCACCACCAACCACATCGCCCTTCCAGCCGACACCGTGGAATTTCACCCCCAAGTTGCGGCTAAAACCATCGGTGGCCTCGACAATCCGCGCCTCGATCATCACCTGACGCACCGCAATGTCGATCTTGCCAAGCATCTCGCGAATCTGCTCCAGCTTGGCCGGAATATCCTGAATGATCAGGGTATTGGTACGAGGATCGATGACCGCACTACCGCGTGGCGAGAGGATCTTCTGCTTGTCATCCTTGAGGATTTTCTCGAACGCCTCGGCCTTGTGATACTTCAGCGTGAAATACTCGGTGCGGGTCGGTTCCAGCTCGGAGATCTGTTTCTTCGACTCCAGCTCCTGCTTTTCCTTCGCGGCGAGTTCATCACGCGGCGCGATCCACAGCACATTGCCACTACGACGCTGATCCAGCCCCTTGGCTTGCAGAATGATCTCCAGCGCCTGATCCCACGGCACGTCCTTCAGTCGCAAGGTCAGGTTGCCGCTGACGGTATCGCTGGTAATGATGTTCAGGCCGGTAAACTCGGCGATCACCTGCAGTACGGTACGAATTTCGACGCTCTGGAAATTCAGCGACAGTTTTTCGCCCTTGTAATTGGGCTTGAGATTGGCGAGTTTCTTGTCGGCGCTTGAGTCACGCACTTCGATGATGAAGCGGTTCTCGGTCTGGTAAGCCGAGTACTCCCACACTCCCTTGGGCTGAATGACCATCTTGGTCTGATTGCCCTGGCTATAGGTATCGACCTTCTGTACCGGCGTACCGAAATCGGCCACGTCCATGCTGCGTTCAAGGTTTTTGGGCAGCGCGGCCTTGTTGAACTCGACGATCAGCGTTTGACCCTGCTGGCGGATATCGATACCGACATTCGGACTCGACAGGTCGATGACGATCTTGCCTTCACCGGTGTTGCCGCGACGGAAATCGACATTCTGGATGCTGTCAGCGCCCCCGCTGGCCTTGGTCGGTGCGAATTGGGTCACTTTCTGCTTGGCGACCACACCACCTTGCGCGCCATCGACCGTCACCAGCAGCGTGTTGCCGTTGGCTTGGGTTTGATACGACGCCTGCTTTTGCAGATTGAGCACCAAACGCGTGCGGCCGTTGCCCTCGGCGATATTGATCAGTCGCAGCGCACTACCGTTGACCTGAATCGAACTCTTATCGAACTGGTTGCCGGTATTGGCAAAGTCCAGCGCAATGCGTGGCGGCGTGTTGACCGAAAAACTGGTCGGTGTCGGCGCCGGGCCACTGAATGTCAGCTTGATCACCTGCTTTTCTGCGGACAGGCTACTCACCTCGACATTGGTGATGTTGTTATCGGCCGCGAACGCAACCGTTGCCGCGAACGCGCAGCACACCGCCCACACCCGCTGCAGCATCATGTATTTCTTCATTTTTTCTGCTCCGCGTCATCCAGGGCCAGGGCGGTTTCCCGCTCAACCCAATCTCCCCCGCTATCCTCGACGATTTCCTTGAGTTTGACCTCCGTCTCGGAAATTCCCGTCACCATCCCGAAGTTCTGCCCCATATAGCTCCCGGGTTTGACTCGGTACAGATTACCGTCCGGCCCGCGTATCAGTGCCTGAATCACCTTGCCCTGTTGCAGCGTGCCCACCATGCGCAGCTTTTCCAGATCGTAGTTCTCCAGCACTTCTCGCGGCCGGTTCATGTTCGGCGCCAGGCCCGAATTGTTCGAGCGCTTGGCGACTTCCATCTTTGCGGGACGGAAGGGATCAACCAGCGTAAAGGCATCGTAAGTGAAAGGCTTGTACGGTTTGACCTCGGGCAGAGGTTCGACCTTGCCGCGCAATCCGTCCGACTGCTCCTTCATCCACTCCTTGAGATCGCTGTTCTCTTCTCCGAAGCAGCCGGTCAAGCCCAAGGCTGCCAGCATCAGCACGATCGTTCTTTTCATGTGTGCCCCTGTGCCTAGCGCTTTTTCTTCTTCGCGTCGGCTTCCGCCTGACGAATCGACTGCAATTCGGCGTCATCCAGCGAACGGTAGGTTTTGGCTACCGCCTGCATGACCAGGGTGTCCCCATCCTTGCCATTGCTCAGCTGGATATTGCTCAGCGTCACAATCCGCGACAGCTGCGCCACGTCGCTCACGAATGCAGACAGATCGTGATAGCTACCCACAATGCGGATATCGATGGGTAATTCGGCAAATTCAGCCGTCTTGATCTCGGTTCCCGGCTTGAACAACTCGAACTGCAAACCCCGACCCACACCAGCCTGGTTGACCTCGGTCAGCAGGGTTTCCATTTCCGACTTGTTCGGCAACTGCTTGAGCAAGGCGCCGAAGGACAGCTGGATTTCTACCAGCTGCTGCCGATAGGCCTCAAGATTGATGGCCTTTTTCTTTTTGTCGAGAAACTCGATTTTCAGCTGCTCTTCCTTGGCCCGGCCTTCGTCGAGTGCCTGCATCTGGTCACTCCAGACGTAGCCGTAGCCAGCGCCAACCACCACGGCAAAAACAATGGCGAGCAGACCGATCTGTGCACCCATCGGCCAATCGCCGATATTCTTTGGATCCAGATTGCGTATTTCGTCTAGCGTCATGGCTGCCCCCTTAAGCGCGCGGCACAGCAGCCGGCGTGGAGGCCGCCCGCTCGTCCCCGCCGCTGCGGGTGATCTTGATATTGAGGGTGAACTCGGAAAGACGCTGGTTGGCGACCTGAGCCGATTTCACTTCAATCAGCAGCGGCTGCTCGAACACTTCCGAATCGTTCAGGTTGCGCATCAAGGTCGACACGCGCGCGTTCGATTGCGCGTAGCCAAGCAGGACCAGCGTGTCGCCGTTCTGCTTCACGTCCTTGAGATAAATCCCCTCGGGCGTCTGCCGCGCGAGCTGATCCATCACATGAACCGTTTCCGAGCGGTTCGACTGCAAGCGCTCGACCACCGTTTTACGGTCAAGCAGCGCCTGCCGTTCGGCCTTGAGCTTCTCGATTTCGGCAATCTCGCGCTCAAGCTTGGCATTTTCTTCGGCCATGAAGCGGTTGCGCTCGTCCTGCGTGTCGATGCGGGCGTTGTAAAACATATAGCCGGCAATCACGACACCAACGGCGGCGATAAAACTGGTGCCCAGCATGCCGATGTAGCGGCGCTGACGCGCCACCCGGCGTTGCTCGCGGTGGGGAAGCAGGTTAATCCGGATCATGACGGGTCAAACCTCCGCATCGCCAAACCACATGCGATCAGCAAGGAGGGCGCATCAAGCTGAATCTGCTTGCCGCGAATCTTGCCGGTCGCCATACCAAAAAAGGGATTTGCCCGCATCGTGCTAGGTACCTGCGCACGGGTCGACACGGCCTCATCAAGCCCGTGAATCGCGCTGCACCCGCCGGCGAGCAGGATGTGGTCAACCGAGTTGTAATTGCTGGACGTATAGAAGAACTGCAAGGAACGGGAGATTTCCAGTGCCAGCGTATCGATGAAGGGCTGCAGCACTTCCGGCTCGTAGTTCTCGGGCAGGCCACCGGTTTTCTTCGCCTGCTCGGCCTCTTCGGACGACATGCCGAACTTGCGCTGGATTTCCTGCGTCAACTGGTTGCCGGCATAGGCCTGATCGCGACTGTAGATCGACTGGCCGTCCTTGAAGATGTTCATGTGCATCGCGGTCGCGCCGATGTCGACCACCGCGACGATCTGGTTATCACCATGACCGGGCAGCTGCGGGCGCATCAACTCGAACGCGGCCTGGGTCGCATACGATTCAACATCGACCACCACCGCCTTGAGCCCAGAAGCCTCGATCACGGCAACGCGCTCATCGACCTTTTCCTTCTTGGCGGCGGCGATCAGCACCTCTTCTTCTTCCGGCACGGCAGCAGACTGTCCGAGCAACTGGAAGTCGAGGTTAACCTCGTCCAGCGAGAACGGAATATACTGATTCGCTTCCATTTCGACCTGGGTTTCAAGCTCGCGCTCGGAAAGCCCGGCCGGAACCAGGATTTTTTTGCTGATCACCGCGGCGGCCGGCAAGGCGATCGCCACGTTTTTGATACGGGAATCCAGATGGCGCCACGCACGGCGTACGGCTTCGCTGACCACGTCCATATTGGCAATGTTGCCGTCACTGACGGCATCTTTCGGCAACGGCTCGATGACGTACCGTTCCAGGCTGAAGTTGCGTCCGACCATACCCAGTTCGACCATCTTCACGGCCGACGAGCTGATGTCCACCCCGATCAGCGGCGGCGCCTTCGGCTTGAGAAAGTCGAGATTCAACACGTATTTTTCCTTAGAAAATAGGAAATTGGCGTAATTTTTTTCAATTCTACTTTTTGATGCTAACAGCGGGTTCTTCGGGCTGTAAAGTTACCGTGAGAAGCCGATTTATTTTTGCAACAATCATGCTTTAGCGTAAATTAACTCATGTCAATTCTTGATTAAACGACAATGACAAAACGAATTTTGATGATCGTCACCGGTGCCTTAATCGGCCTGATTCTGGTGACGGCCGGCCTTGTGTTTTTCGCGGTGGTGATCACTTACCCGCGCTTGCCGGCGCTCAATGCACTCACCGACTACCAGCCCAAAATCCCGCTGCGGGTTTATACATCAGATCGGGTACTCATTGGCGAATTCGGTGAAGAACGCCGTGCATTCACACCAATCGACCAAGTGCCCCAATTAATGAAACAGGCACTGCTCGCGGCCGAGGACGAGCGATTTTATCAGCACGGCGGCATTGACTATATCGGCGTGGCCAGGGCCATGCTCGGCAATATCCTCTCCGGACACTCCCAGTCAGGTGCCAGCACGATCACCATGCAGGTCGCGCGCAACTTCTACCTGTCCAACGAGAAAACTTTCACCCGTAAATTCAACGAAGCCTTACTTTCATTCAAGATCGAGCACAATCTCTCCAAAGATCAGATCCTCGAGCTTTACATCAATCAGATTTATCTCGGACAACGCGCTTACGGCTTTACCACTGCCGCTCAAACCTATTTCGGCAAAGACCTGAAATCCTTGAGCGTGGCCCAGTACGCCATGCTGGCCGGCTTGCCCAAGGCGCCATCGGCCTTCAACCCGGTTGTGAATCCAAAACGAGCCACGCTACGCCAGCAATATGTGTTGCGCAGAATGCACGAATTGCGCTTCATCACCGATCAGCAATACCAGGAAGCGCAGCAGGCACCGCTTGAACTCAAGCGTGGCAGCCTGCA